>NZ_FNBR01000003.1:0-375014 GCF_900102405.1 Dyella sp. 333MFSha
ATCGTGATGCCGCGTGCCTTCTCTTCCGGCGCCGCATCGATCGAACCGTAGTCCTTGAACTCGCCACCGAAACGCTCGGCGCCGATCTTGGTCAGGGCAGCCGTGAGCGTGGTCTTGCCGTGATCGACGTGACCGATGGTGCCGACGTTGACGTGCGGCTTCTTACGTTCGAACTTACCCTTTGCCATGAGCGCTAAACTCCGCTGGAGCCAATGAGATAGTAAAAAAGGAACCGCCGCGGGCGACGAAGATGGTGCTCATGACTGGAATCGAACCAGCGACCTCTTCCTTACCAAGGAAGTGCTCTACCGACTGAGCTACATGAGCACGAAACGCAGCGCGCGTAAGATCAATGGAGCGGGAGACGGGAATCGAACCCGCACAATCAGCTTGGAAGGCTGAAGTTCTACCATTGAACTACTCCCGCACTGCGCGGAACTCGTTTGGTGGAGGAAGGTGGATTCGAACCACCGAAGGCGTAAGCCAGCAGATTTACAGTCTGCCCCCGTTGGCCGCTTGGGTATTCCTCCAACATAGAACGCCTATTGTCGCGAGCGCCCCGGAAACTGTCAATAACTTCCGCACGTAAAATACACATGCCTTGACCGTTTGCCGACGCCCGGACAGCCCACCGATACGGGTTGTCGGTGAGCGAGCCGCGCAGTGTAACGAGGCGGATCGCCCTTGGGAAGCGTTTTGTCAGGCCTCGCGCGTGGCGAGCACCAGTGGCTCCATCGCACGCGACATTTCCATCAGCTTGAGGGCGTACTCCTGCAGGCGCAGATCCCTCTCTTCCACCGGCTTCCAGGGCGGAACCGGGGTCGGCTTGCCGCCGTCCGCCTTGTCCATGGCCACGAAGACCATCACACAACTGGTGGCCAGACGCTGTTCGCCGCTACGGAGGTCCCGTGCGAGAACGTCCACCGCGAGGTGCATGCTCGACGTGCCGGTATGGATCAGACGGGCGCGGACGGTCACGAGGTCGCCGATGAGAATCGGTGCAAGGAACTGGATGCCACTGACCGAGACGGTCACGCAATAGGCGCCACTCCAGCCCACCGCACAGGCGTACCCTGCCTGATCGAGCCACTTCATGACCATGCCGCCGTGGACTTTGCCGCCGAAGTTCACATCGGTCGGTTGGGCCAGGAAACGGAATTCGACTTCTCGCTGGGTGCCGGACATGCCGCTACCTTGCTGGGGAAAAGTCACATTATGGCCGCTGGGCGGCTTGTCGGACCGCCCCGCGCGGCATAGATTCGAAGCCATCGTCCCCGGGAGCGCCCCATGGTCCTTCGCAGCGTCGCCTCGCGACTCGCCCTGGCAATGCTTTTGGGGTCGGCGATCATCATGGTCGTGACGGGCGGCCTGCTGCTATCCCACACCCGCGAGCAGACGCTTGCCCAGACCCAGCGCGAAGCGGCCGCCGTCGTCCAGTCCGCCGCCGTCCGCATCCAGGGGCGCATCGATGGCGTCGCCACGATCGGGCGCACCGTCGCCGCCCTGCTCCACGATCGTCGCGACCAGGCACCCTCGCTCATTCGCGACGCGCTCGCCGCCAATCCGGAAATCGTCGACATCAGCGCCGCCTTCGTGCCGCGGGACAGCGCGGCGGTACGCGATCAGGACGCCCCGGTGGTACGTCGCGATCCCGACGGCAAGCTGACCGCCGGCAGCCGGAGGACGGACGCGGAGCCCTACTGGACATCCGACTGGTTCGTGCAAGGCCTGAACTGCGACAGCGGCTGTTGGCAAGCGCCATTCCGGATGGCCGGTCGTCCCGAGACCCTGGTGGGCTATTCGGTCGCGATACCGGGCACGAGCCGCATCCCGGTCACCGGCGTCGCCGACGCGACCATCAGCCTCGACTGGCTCCAGCGACTCCTCAGCCAGCTTGGCAAGCCTGAACACGCTTCCGCGTTCGTGGCCGACAGCGACGGCATCTTCCTCGCGCATGACTGGACGTCGTACATCGGCAGCCGGGCCAGCCGCCCTCTGAGGGAGGCCATGGCGACGGGAAAGAACCCGGTACGGCTGACGCCCGAGATGGGCGCGCGCGTGAGCGAGCCCGTCTGGGTCTACTACGTACCGATTCGTGGGACCGGCTGGATCTTCGGACTGAGCATGCCTGAGCGCGCCGTGCTGGCCGACCTCCGGCGCACCTACATGGTGGACATCCTGCTGGGATTGCTGGCGCTCGCCGGCGTCTCTCTCATCGCACTCATCGTCACACGCCGCCTGATGGCCCCACTGGGCGTCCTCGCCGAGCGCGCGGAAAACGTGGCGCGAGGCGACCTGGATTTCGCCCTGCCCGACGTCCGGCGGAACGACGAGGTAGGTCGCCTCACCCGGGCCTTCGACCATATGCGGCATCAGCTCGCGGGCCATATCGATACCGCGAAGCGCACCGCCCGTGAGCAGGAGCGTATCGCCAGCGAGCTGGAGATCGCCCGCCAGATCCAGCTTGCCCTCATCCCGGAACCGCGCTGGCTCGCCGCGGACGGTCGTATCGAGCTGTTTGCCGCGCTGCGCCCGGCCAGTGCGGTGGGCGGCGATCTGTACACGTATTTCGCGCTCGGCGCGAAGCACGTCTGCGTCATGGTCGGCGACGTCTCCGACAAGGGCGTGCCGGCCGCCCTGTTCATGGCGCGGACGATCACTCTCGCGCGCACCATCGCCACGCACGCACGGTCGCCGAGCGACATCCTCGCCGCGCTCAACCGTGAGCTGTGCAAGGGCAACGACACCTGCATGTTCGTCACCCTCCTGTGCGGTGTCGTGGAGACCGAAACCGGGATGCTCAGCATGGCCAGCGCCGGGCACGAACAGCCCGTACTGCACGCCGGCGGAAGCGCCATCCTCGTCGACGTCGAAACCGGCCCCGCCCTCGGCCTCGATCGCGAAGCGCGCTACCCTGTGCGGGTGATGACACTGCTGGGGGGCGACACCGTAATCATGTACACCGATGGCGTCAGCGAAGCGCACGCAGGCAATCAGCGCCTTTATGGCGCGGATGCCTTGCTCGACAGCGTCTCGCGCATCGGCGAAGGCGCGACACCGGAGGCGCTCGTCACCGGCGTTCTGAACGACGTCGACGCTTATGTCGAGGGCGCCCCCGCTTACGACGACATCGCACTGCTCGCGCTGACCTGGCACGACGCCGGGGTGAAAGGAGTCCGCCTCGATGCGGTTGCGCATTCCTAATCGTCTCGAGGACGTGTTTCTTGCCCTCGACCGCGCCGGGAGCGCGCTCGAACGCGGCGACGTCGATCCCGCCTGTCGCACGGACGTCCGCCTCGTGCTCGAAGAGCTGCTGGTGAATACGGTCCGTCATGGCTATCCCGACGGGCGCGACGGCAGCATCGAGATTCAGCTGGACATCGGCAACGACATGGTCCGACTCGAGCTGCGCGACGATGCCATGCCCTTCGATCCGCTGGAACCGGAACCGCCGGAACTCCCTGGCGATATCGCCCTGCGCGACATCGGCGGACTCGGCTTGCATCTTGCACGCAGCATCGCCAGCGATTTCCACTATGCACGCGACGAACACGGCAACCGTGTCGTCATCCGCTTCGATCCATCCCTGTCCGACGAGCCTGCCCCATGACCCTGATCGTTCGCAGTGAATCCCCGACCACCGACCGCAGCACCGTGTGGCTGGAAGGCCGCCTCGATGCGGCGACCTTTGGCGAATTCGACGACGCACTGCGCGATATCACCCCGCTCGTGGACAACGGGGGCACGCTCATCATCGATCTGTCCGCCCTCGATTACATCAGCAGCGCCGGCCTGCGCAGCCTCGCGCAGCTACGCAAACAGATGCAGGATCGTGCCGGCCGCACGCTGCTGCTCAACCCGCAACCGCAGGTGAAGAAGGTTTTCGAGATCGTGAAAGCGGTGCCGGTCGCGGAAGTATTCGCCAGCGTGGCCGAGCTGGATCAGTACCTGGATCACATGCAGCGGCAGATCACCGGCTGAGGTCCGTTAGCCGCTCTTCGCGGTATCGATCAGGCTGGCGCGCAGCGTTTCCAGCTGCGCCTTCAGACCGACGAGTTCATCGATCTCGCAACCGGTCGCGCAGAACACGTCGACGGGAACATGCCCGGTTTTCTCGCGCAACGCCCTGCCTTCGTCGGTGAGCGTGACGAGGACCTGCCGCTCATCGCGCGTACCGCGCGTGCGCACCACGTGGCCCGCTGCCTGCAATCGCTTCAGCAGCGGGGTGAGCGTGGCCGAGTCGAGAAACAGCCGGTCGCCCAGCTCCGACACGGTGATGCCGTCGCGCTCCCACAGCACGAGCATGACAAGGTATTGCGGGTAGGTAAGGTCCAGCTTTGCCAGTAGCTGGCGGTAGAGCTTCCCCATCGCGAGATTCGCGGAATACAGCGAGAAGCACAGCTGCCCGTCGAGGGTACGCGGGGCTTCTACGCCTTCAGGCAGCGATTTCTTGCTCATGCCCCGGAATGTAGGGTCGTGGATATTGAATTGCAAGCGATTGAATTGCGCGGCGCAAAAAAAAGGCCTCGCGCGAGCGAGGCCTTTCTTTCTTTACCGATGGCCCACCAGTATCAGACGTTGAAGCGGAAGTGCAGAATGTCGCCTTCCTTCACCAGGTAATCCTTGCCTTCCAGACGCAGACGCCCTGCTTCCTTCGCGCCCTGCTCGCCGTTGAACTTGATGAAGTCGTCATAGCCCACCGTCTCGGCACGGATGAAACCGCGCTCGAAGTCGGTATGGATGACACCGGCCGCCTGCGGCGCGGTGGACCCGGCGCGGACCTGCCAGGCACGGACTTCCTTCTCGCCGGCGGTGAAATATGTCTGCAGGCCAAGCAGCGTGTAGCCTGCGCGGATGACGCGGTTGAGGCCCGGCTCTTCGAGGCCGAGGTCCTTCAGGAACTCGTCGCGATCGGCGTCGTCGAGCTGGGAGAGCTCTTCTTCGATGGCGGCGCAGATGGGCACGACCTCGGCACCCTCTTCCACGGCACGCGCACGCACGGCGTCGAGGTGCGGATTGTTCTCGAAGCCGTCTTCCGCCACGTTGGCGATGTACATCAGCGGCTTCATCGTGATCAGGAACATGTCGCGGACGAGGGCTTTCTCCTCGGCATCGAGGCCAGCCGCACGGGCCGACTTGCCCTGATCGAGCGCGACACGGAGCTTCTCCAGCACCGGTTTCTTCGCGATCGCGTCCTTGTCGTTGGCCTTGGCCGAACGCGTGGCGCGGTCGAGCGCCTTCAGCACGGCCTCCAGATCGGCCAGCGCCAGCTCGGTATCGATGGTCTCGATATCGGCGATCGGGTCCACCTTGTTCGCCACATGAATGACGTTGCCGTCTTCAAAGCAACGCACGACGTGCGCGATGGCGTCGGTCTCGCGGATGTGCGCGAGGAACTTGTTGCCCAGACCCTCGCCCTTCGACGCGCCCGCCACGAGACCGGCGATGTCGACGAATTCCATGGTGGTGGGAATGACGCGCTGCGGCTTCACGATGCCGGCCAGCGCGGTCAGGCGCAGGTCGGGCACGGGGACGATGCCGGTGTTCGGCTCGATCGTGCAGAACGGGAAGTTGGCGGCGGCGATGCCCGCCTTGGTCAGCGCATTGAAAAGGGTGGACTTGCCGACGTTAGGCAGGCCGACGATGCCGCATTTGATGCCCATGGCGATCTTGGTCCGGTAAAGGTGATTGGTGCGGTCAGGCGACCGTGTGCAGGCGCTTCATCGCCTCTTCGAACTTGCCATCCAGCGCCAGCGGCAGCACGTCGAACGCGCGCCCGATGCCGTGCATGATGGCGTCCTCGTCGGCCGCGTTGGGGCGACCGAGCACCCACGGGGTGACCTTGTCCTTGTGCCCCGGGTGGCCGATGCCGACCCGCAGACGGTGAAACTTGCCGTGCCCGAGATGGGCCACGATGTCACGCAAGCCGTTCTGGCCGCCGTGGCCACCATCGAACTTCATGCGGACGGTGCCGGGCGGGAGGTCCAGTTCGTCGTGGGCGACGAGGCACTCTTCCGGCGCGATCTTGTAGTAGCGCAGCGCTGACGCGACGGCGATGCCACTCTTGTTCATGAATGTCGCGGGCTTGAGCAGCCAGACGGTCTCGCCACCGATACGCAGCTTGCAGGTCTCGCCATGCAGCTTGCCGTCGAAGGTCCAACGCTCCCCCTGGTCCATGGCCAGGGCGTCGACACACCAGAACCCGGCATTGTGCCGGGTCCTGACGTATTCGGCCCCGGGGTTACCGAGGCCGACGATAAGACGAAGTGTCGCCATAGACCGAAGCGGGTGCGGCCCGCGGCGCCGGAGCGCGCGGACCGCCGCCGATTACTTCTTGTCTTCGGTCGAAGCGTCGCCTTCAGCGGCCGGCGCTTCCGGATCGACTTCTTCCTGGATCGAGGCGACGGTCACGACGGCGACGTCGTGTTCCTTGCCCAGGGCCAGTTCCGGGATTTCCACGTTGGCCGGCAGCTTGAGGTCGGACAGGTGGATGATCGAGCCGGCGTCGAGCGTGGCCAGGTCGAGTTCGATGAACTCCGGCAGGTGCTTCGGCAGGCACGAAACCACGACTTCCGTCAGGTTGTGCGAGATGACCAGACCCGAGGTCTTGCCAGCCGGCGACTTTTCCTGGTTGAGGAAGTGGATGGGCACGGCGACCTTGACGGCCTCGTTCTCGTTAACGCGCAGGAAGTCCATGTGCAGCATGAGCTGACGGAACGGGTGCTTCTGCCAGTCCTTGATCAGAACCTTCTGCTTCTTGCCGTCGACCGTGAGGTCGATGACCGAGGAGTAGAACGACTCGAAGCGCGAGCCGAGCAGCACGTCGTTGTGGAGAACCTGGATAGCCTGCGGAGCCTCGTTGGCGCCGTAGACGATAGCCGGCACGTAACCCGCGGTACGAAGGCGGCGGCTCGCACCCTTCCCTTCGATCTTGCGGCTCGTGGCGGTGAGCTGATGATTGGTAGCCATGGTGTTGCCTCAAGTAAACCGCCTCACGGCGGTGGTAAAGGGCTTCCCCGCGACCAGGGAAGCCCGAAAAATCAGATACTTAGTCGATATATAGCGAACTGACCGATTCACCGAAGGCGATCCGGCGGATGGTCTCCGCGAGCAGTTCCGCGACCGACAACTGACGGATTTTCGCACAGTTACGGGCGTTGTCGCGCAACGGCAGCGTATTGGTGACCACCAGCTGGTCGAGCGAGGAGCCTTCGATGTTGGTGATCGCGGCGCCCGACAGCACCGGATGGACGCAGTAGGCGACGACCTTGCGGGCGCCCTTTTCCTTCAGCGCGGCCGCGGCGGCGCACAGGGTGCCGGCGGTATCGACGATGTCGTCGACCAGAATGCAGGTCTTGCCTTCGACGTCGCCGATGATGTTCATGACCGTGGCCACGTTCGCCTTGGGCCGGCGCTTGTCGATGATCGCGAGATCGGCGTCGTCCAGGCGCTTGGCGAGCGCGCGAGCGCGCACCACGCCACCGACGTCGGGGCTGACCACGATCAGGTCGTCCATGCTGTGATGACGCCAGATGTCCGCCAGCAGTACCGGCGAGGCGTACACGTTGTCGACCGGAATATCGAAGAAGCCCTGGATCTGGTCGGCATGCAGGTCGATCGTCAGCACGCGGTCGGCGCCGGCGGTCGCGATCATCTTGGCGGCCAGCTTGGCCGTGATCGGCACGCGCGACGAGCGCGGGCGACGATCCTGGCGGGCATAGCCGAAATACGGCATGACCGCGGTGACGCTGCCGGCCGATGCGCGCTTGAGCGCGTCGATCATGACCAGCAGGTCGAACAGATTCTCCGCACTGGGGGCACCCGTCGGCTGAATGACGAAGACCTCCTGCTTACGGACGTTTTCTTCGATCTCGATCTGCGCTTCGCCATCGCTGAACCGGCCGATGAGGGCCTTGCCGAGCGGGATGCCGAGCCGCGCGGCGACATCGTCGGCGAGCGCACGGTGCGCATTGCCGGTAAACAACATCGGGGTGGACGTGTCCACGGAGGAACTCCTGGCGTGAGATGGGTGGGTATCGGCTATGTGCCACCGTGAGGTGGCTGGGGCGGCAGGATTCGAACCTGCGCATGCGGGAATCAAAATCCCGTGCCTTAACCAGCTTGGCGACGCCCCAACAATTCGTTCCGGCGAGCCATCCGGCCCACCTTGGCTTTGCCGCAGCCCGCGGCCCTTCCCGTCCTTACGACATGTGTCCTTGAGCAGCGTCGATCCGGTCCCGCGTCACCAGCAGCGGGGAAGGATCGATGCCCACCGCCACGTGGGCGACGAAGCCCGCGGGACAGCGTGAGGCGATGCCGAGCGCCGCCTCGTGGGTTCTTGTTTCGAGAAAAATGCAACCGCCGCTGCCGGAAAGCCGCGCGCGACCGAAGCCGCCCAGCCAGTCCAGTGCCGCCGCCACCCGCGGGTGACGCGCGCGAACCACAGGCTCGAAGGCGTTCTCCGCGGAATCCCCGGAAACAAAGGCCGAAATTGTCGCCTGAGGGGCATGACGTGTCAATTCGGGCGCGGCAAAAAGTGCCGCGGTGGGCACGTGCTCGCGGGGATCGACGACGACGTACCAGCGGCGGGGCAGACGGATCGGCGTCAGCTGCTCGCCCACGCCCTCGGCCCAGGCGGAGCGGCCCCTGACGAAGACCGGCACGTCGGCACCGAGGCGGACCGCCAGGGCCGCCAGGGCATCTTCATCCAGGCCCGTTTTCCACAAGGCGTTCAGGCCCACCAGGACGGTGGCGGCATCGGAGCTGCCCCCGCCGAGACCGCCGCCCATGGGTATCCGCTTGAACACCTCGATGTCGGCGCCCAGGGCGGTGCCGGTCTCGGCGGCCAGGAGGCGCGCCGCGCGAACCGTCAGATCGGCATCCTCCGGGACACCCGCCACCGGGGTCGGACGCGCGATCCTTCCATCGTGGCGCACGCGCAGGCGAACCTCGTCGCCCCAGTCCAGCAGGCGGAAAACCGTCTGCAAGGCGTGGTAACCGTTGTCGAGGCGGCCGACGATCCGCAGAAAAAGATTGAGCTTGGCCGGGGCCGGCCAGACGGTCCAGTCGCCCGGCGCCAGCGGGGCCAGGTCGCGACTCATGAACACGCGCAGGTGGTCGGGGAAACCGTTTTCGCGGTCGCGTTCCAGTGCCCGGGCGAAGCCGGGCGCGTGCTTGTCGACCACCACGAAGCCATGCTTCGCGTAGAAAGGCGCATTCCACGGCACGTCGGCCAGCGTGCCCAGGTCGACGCGACGGAAGCCGGCCTCGCGCGCCCACTGACAGGCACGCTCCAGCAGCGCCGCACCGATGCCCTGGCCACCGAAAGCGGGAAGCACGTCGATTTCAGCGATGCCGATCGCATCCGGGCGCCCATCGGTCTCGAGGCAGACGAAACCGACGACCTCGTCATCCACCGTGGCGACCCAGACACGCCCCCGGGAGATCAGTTCGTGGACGATCTCGCGCGGCAAGGCCATGGACGAATACGACGGCCACGCCGGATGTCCACGGAACAACGCCACGGCGGCACGCTCGATGTCGCACAGCCGCTCGGCGTGATCCGCGACGGCGCGGGTGATCTCAAAGTTCATCGCGGGAGCCGGATGTGCACGGGGCGCCGAGTATAGCGGCCACCTATTTCGCGAAGGACCAGTCCTCGATCGCCAGGCGCACCTTGTACGGTGCCTTCTCGGCGAAGACGCGGGCGGGCATGGCCGGCTGGCGCGTGGCATCCCACGTCTTGTAGTCGACGGTCCAGCCGTCCTGGATGAGACGTGAGGGCAAGCGGTCGGCGCCAAACGTGATCTCGGCTGGCCCCGTATCGGCGCGCAGCCCCAGGGCCCAGCGCTTCAGTTCGCCCAGAGGGATCTGCCAGCCCACCGTGCTCGCCATGAGCGACTCGGCGTCGGCGCCATGGCGGGTACCGCCGTCGAGGCCTTCGAGATCGGCACCGTCGGGGCCACCGGTCAGGCGGAACGTACGGCCGGTGATCGGCCCACGCACCGTGAACTCGTAGCGCTCACCGTCCTGCCGCCATGTGAGGCTGCCGGAGTTGCTGTCCTTACCGTCGGAAACCGACAACTTACCCTGGAGCGTCCAGTGGTCGGTATCGGCGAGGCTGCGTTCGCGCTGCTCCTGCATGCCCAGCGTGGCGGCGTCGCCCACGTTGCGCACGGGAGCGCGAGTGGTCGCGCAGGCGGTAAGGAGCAACAGGGGCAGTGCGGCAAGGAGCGTTCTGGCGGTCTGGCGCATGAATACGGGATCTTCTGCAGGAGCGCGCCATGCGCGCGATCGGGGCGGACGCGGCCTAGGGACGCAGCTTTTGTTCGGTCTTCCGCAGCGCCGCGTTTTTCGGGTCGAGGCGGCGCACTTCGTTGAGCACCTTACGTGCCTCATCGTGCTCGCCCCGTGTCCACAGGACTTCGGCGAGGTGCACGCCGATGTCGCCGTCCTTGTGCTGTGTCCAGGCGCCACGCAGGGTGGTCTCGGCCTGGTCCAGCTGCCCTTGCCGGTATTTCAGCCAGCCCCACGAGTCGGCCACGGACGGATCGTCGGGTCGCGCGGCACGGGCGGCCTGGATCAGATTCTGGGCTTCCGGCAGATCGCGGTCGTTGTCGGCGAGGGTGTAACCCAGCGCATTGCTCGCCTCGATGTCGCCGGGCTTCAGCTCGAGGACCTTGCGAAAGTCGGCCACGGCCTGATCGATCTTGCCGGCCTCGGCGTTGGCGAGCCCGCGCGAATACAGCATGTCGGTGTCATCGGCCTTGACCTGCAAGGCCTTGTCATAGGCATTGACCGCCGCGTCGAACCGACGCGCATCCATGTACAGCTCGCCGTCGAGCGCGAAGGCCTTGCGCAGCTGATCGGGGCGGTCGGCGTACTGGGTCTGCAGCTCCGCCACGATCTCGTGCGCGTCGTCGTCCTTGCCCTGCAGGTGCAGGATCACGGCGCTGCGCACGGATGCATCGAAGATCCGCGGATCGTCGTCGCCGACCGCGGCATACCAGTCCAGGGCGTCTTCCTGCTTGCCGAGCAGTTCGGCCAGCTGTCCGAGGGTGAAGGCGTTATCGGCCTGAACGTCATCCGGTTGCCGGCGGATCTCGTCATAGAGCTTGCCCTCGGCCGCCTTGTCGCTGGCACGCGCGGCGAGGGTCATCCGCATAAGGTAAGTGTCGACGTCCTGGCTTCCGGTGGCCAGCACGCGGGCGGCCGCCTTCTCGTCATCGCCCTGCGCCAGCAACGTGGCATACGCGAGGCGGAGATGCGTGTTTTTCGGATCCCTGGCGACCGCCTTGGCGAACAGCCGCTTCGCGCCTTCCTTGTCGCCCGCGCGGAATTTCTGCTGCGCCGCCCAGCCGTACGTGGTGGCGTCGTGGAAACGGGCCTGCGCGCCCTCTCCGATCGTTTTCGCGTAGTCATGCCGACCCAGGCTTTCCCCCAGTTCGGCCATGGCCAGCCAGGCGGTGGAATCGTTGGGAAGCCGCTGCGGCGTGGCGATGCGCTCGAGCAGCTGCCCGGCCTGGGCGGCGTCCCGGGCGGTGACCAGGGTCCGACCGAACTCACGCCAGGCATCGGGGTCGCCGGTGCCGACCATGATCTCCATCTGGCGCTGCGCCTCGGCGGTATCGCCGCGATCCAGAGCCATCCGCGCGCGGGATTCGGCAAGCTCGAGCGGCTTCGCGCCGAGCCTGGCCCAGCGATCCAGCGCTTTCGCGGCGGCGTCCTGGTCATGCACGGCCAGGGCCAGCTCGGTCGCCCGGGCGGCCACACGGGGGTCGTCGCCCAACTGGGCCGCGCGGCCGTAAGCGTCCGATGCCGCCTTGAGATCGTTGGCGGCAAGGGCGAAGTCGCCCGCCATCAGTTGCGCCTGGAGGTCGCGTTCGGGGGGCAGAATCGCCACCTGAAGCCGGTCGAGGGGCTGGACACCCGTGCGTACGGCCTGGGGCGCGGTCCGCGGCGCCGTGGCGCAACCGGACAGGGCCGCGAGGGCACCGACGACCACATATTGACGCACTCGCTTGAACTTGGACCGACCGCTCAGCACACTACTCTCCGATTTCGTCCGATAGCCGATGCAATAAGCCCGGCCCTTGTGAGCGCACAATGCGCCCTTAGCTTAGCCGACGCCACCGAAGCCGACTCCAGCCCGTCATGCCACTCATCGCCCTCGGGCTCAATCACCTCACCGCGCCGGTCAGCCTGCGCGAGCAGGTGGCATTCGACGCCACGGCGACGCCGGAGGCGCTCGATGAGCTTGTCCGGCAACCCGGCGTCGAAGAGGCGATGATCCTCTCCACCTGCAACCGCACCGAGCTGTATTGCAGCGTGACCGAGGGTTTCGAGGGCGTGCCCGGCCAGTGGCTGTCCCGACAGCATCGTCTGACCCCGCAACGGCTGGACGAGTTCCTCTACCGCCATGACGAACACGACGCGGTGCGCCACATGTTCCGGGTGGCGACCGGACTCGACTCCATGGTGCTGGGCGAGCCGCAGATCCTCGGCCAGGTCAAGGACGCCTACCAGCATGCGCGCACGGCCCAGTCGCTGCGCGCCCCGATGGAACGCCTGCTCCAGCACACCTTCGCAGTGGCCAAGCGGGTCCGGACGGACACCCGTATCGGTGCACACACGGTCTCGGTCGCCTACACGGCGGTGCGCCTGGCCGAACAGGTCTTCACGGATCTGCGTCAGGCCTGCGTCCTGCTGATCGGCGCGGGCGAGACGATCGAACTGGCGGCGCGCCATCTGACCGACAAGAAGGTGCGCCGGCTGATCGTGGCCAATCGCACCCTCGAGAACGCCCAGGAACTCGCCAGCCGCTACAGCGGCTATGCCATCTCCCTGGCCGACCTGCCCCGCCACCTCGCCGAGGCCGACATCGTGATCACCTCGACGGCCTCGCGGCTGCCGGTGGTGACGAAGGCAATGGTTACCGATGCCATCGCCGCCCGCCGCCGCCGTCCGATGTTCATGGTCGATATCGCCGTGCCACGCGATATCGAGGCGGAGGTGGCGCAGCTCGACGACGTGTACCTCTACGGCATCGACGACCTGAAGCAGGTCATCGACGAGAACCGCCGGTCCCGCGAAATGGCGGCCCGCGAAGCCGACGCCATCATCGACCTCCAGGTCGAACGCTACATGTCCTGGCGCCGCGCACTCACCCTGCGCAACCCTGCCGTGGACATGCGCCTCGCGGCCGAGACGCAGCGCGACGAAGTGCTGGCCAAGGCGCAGGCCATGCTGGCCAGAGGACGTCCCGCGGAAGAAGCCCTCGCGTTCCTGGCCAATACCCTGACCAACAAGCTGCTGCACGCACCCAGCGCACGCCTGCGCGATGCCGCCCTTTCAGGCGATCTGGACCTGCTTCACGCCGCCGGCCGGCTGTATGGACTGGACCCGGACGACGACGTTTCCGCATGATGTCGGGCTATAGCCCTCTGTCGTGCCTTTGATGACTCCCTCGATCCGCCGCAAACTCGAAGCCCTCGCCGAACGTCACGAGGAAGTCGGCCGCCTGCTCGCGCAGCCGGACGCCCTCGCCGACAACCAGCGCTTTCGCGATCTTTCAAGGGAATACGCCCAGCTCGAGCCTGTCGCCCTGTCCCTGCGGGAGCACGACGAGGCCCAGCGCGAGCTGGCCGAGACCCGCGCCATGCTCGACGATCCCGAGATGCGCGACATGGCCGCGGACGATATCGAGCGGATCGAGGGCCGCCTGACCGAGCTGGATGGCGAGCTGCAGATCCTCCTGCTGCCGAAGGACCCGCGTGACGAGGGCAATCTCTTTCTCGAAGTACGCGCCGGCACCGGTGGCGACGAGGCGGCGATCTTCGCCGGTGACCTTTTCCGCATGTACGCCCGCTATGCGGAGCGACAGCGCTGGCACGTCGAGATCCTCAGCGCGAACGACGGAGAGCATGGCGGGTACAAGGAAATCGTCGCCCGTATCGAGGGCCGCGGCGCCTACTCGAAGCTGAAGTTCGAATCGGGTACCCACCGCGTGCAGCGTGTGCCCGAAACCGAGTCGCAGGGCCGTATCCACACCTCGGCGGCGACCGTGGCGATCCTGCCCGAGCAGGACGATATCGACGAGATCGAAATCCGCGACGGCGACCTCAAGGTCGACACCTTCCGGGCCTCCGGTGCCGGTGGCCAGCATGTGAACAAGACGGACTCGGCCATCCGCATCACCCATCTGCCGACGGGGACGGTGGTCGAATGCCAGGACGAGCGCAGCCAGCACAAGAACCGCGCCCGGGCGATGAGCCTGCTCAAGGCCCGCCTTCTGGACGCGGAGCGGAGCAAGCAGAGTGCCGCGCAGGCCGAATCCCGCCGCCTGCAGGTCGGCTCGGGCGATCGCAGCCAGCGCATCCGCACCTATAACTTCCCGCAGGGACGGATCACCGATCACCGCATCAACCTCACGCTGTACCGGCTCACCGAGGTACTGCAGGGCGATATGGACGAGCTGGTCGACACGCTGACCCGCGAGGCGCAAGCCGACGAGTTGCAAAGTCTGACGGCGGGATGACATTTTCTGCCCCACAATCGGTCACCCTCCCCGCGTGGAACGAACCGATGGGCAAGAAAAAGAAGAAAGCCTACGAACACGACCTCGAAGCCCTGCAGATCGAACTGATCGGCCTGACCCGATGGCTGCGCCGCACCGGCAAACGCATGGTCGTCCTCTTCGAAGGCCGCGATGCCGCCGGCAAGGGCGGCACCATCAAGGCCATCACCGACAAGCTCGATACCCGCGCCGCGCGCGTCGTCGCCCTGGGCAAGCCGTCGCAGGACGAGCAGACCCAGTGGTACTTCCAGCGCTACGTGGCACACCTGCCATCGGCGGGCGAGCTGGTCCTGTTCGACCGCAGCTGGTACAACCGCGCCGTCGTCGAGCCGGTGATGGGCTTCTGCACCGACGAGCAGTACGACGCTTTCATGAAAGCCTGCCCGGCGTTCGAGAAACTGCTGACCGACGACGGCATCATCCTGCTCAAGTACTGGCTTTCCGTGGATCAGCAGGAGCAGGAGGAACGCTTCGCCGAGCGCGCGGAAGATCCGTTGAAACGCTGGAAGCTGTCACCTGTCGACCTCAAGGGACGGGAGAAATACGCCGAAACGGGCGACCTGCGTGACGCCATGATCCAGCACACGCACACGGCCGATGCGCCCTGGTTCGTGGCCGACTTCAACGATCAGAAAACCGGGCGGCTCAACCTGATCCGCCATCTGCTCGACCAGATCCCCGATCAGCTCGTGCCCAACGAGGAAATCGAGTTGCCGCCGCTGAAGGGCAAGCCGAAGAAGGACAAGGTCACCGCCAAGGCGGAAAAGGTGGCGAAGGTCTACTGACGCGCCGCCACGCGACGCACGGGCGCCCGTCGTGGCAGGCGCCCGGCGCGCGAGAGGCGCAGCCACTGCCGCATCGCGAGCAGGCCGCCCGCGGATTCGATCATCGCCGCGGGCACCCACATGATCACTCCTCCGATCAGCTGGCCCGTCAGGACGTTGAGCGTGAAGGCACGACCGCAGATCTCGAAGATCGGATAGAGATCGGTCTTCGAGAAGGTGACGATGGCGCCGGCGACGATCTGCGGCGTCATCGTGATTCCGGGCGACAACACGCGCCATCCGGGTGACATGCGGCCGGGTGGCTTCGGCCGGTGGTCGAGCACCAGCCACCAGTAGGCCAGCCCCGACAGCACCATCGACCAGTTCATCGCGCGGTAGATGCGCCAGTCCAGCATGGCGAGCGTCTGCATGTCGGGAATCAGCCAGACGACGATGAGCGCGACGAAAAGCAGTGTGACGACCGCCGGGTGCAGCAGTATCGCCGACAGTGCGCGCGATACCGGCGAACGCCCGGCGCGACGCAGCCGGATGCGCCACGCCGGCGGAAGGCCGGCCCGCAGCACCGTTCCCGGATAGGAGGCGATGATCAGCAAGGGCGCCAGATGATGGAGAAGCACTTGCTGGATGCGGTGCATGAAAAACTCGTGCTCCGCGAAGTAGTCGAAGTAGGTATGCAGCGCGACGTAGATCATCGCCATACCGAGCCAGAACGCCGCCTTGCGCGCCATCGACACCCGCAGTCGCCGGCACCCCGCCGCATACAGCAGCGCCGTCGCGACGAACACGATCACGAAGACCCAGGAGAACTCCCAGGGAACGATCCACTTCAGCGCGCCGGCGGCCACCGTCAGGCCGCGCGGCGACCGCGACGGGTACGGCGCCAGCCGTAGATCAGGCCGATGAGCGCAACCAGCCCCGGGACGAGCACGATGTTGATGAACTTCAGGCGCAGGCCCAGCGCGTCGATCTCGGCGTTGAGCTGGTGCTGCACGTCGCGCAGTTCCTTGCCGATCGCGAGCTTGCGCTGAAGATACTGCTCGACCTCGCGCCGCTGCTCCGCCGTGGCCGTGCCGCCGCTTCCGCCCTTGCTGGGCTGAAGCTCGGCCAGACGCCGCTGGGTATCGTAGAGCTCGTTCTCCAGCTCGCGTTTCTTGGTCAGGAACTTGCGGTCCGCCGCGGCCTGCAGCGCGCGGACCCGGGTGAACGGCCGCTGCGCATTGACCCGTCCACGAATGGACAGCAAGGCGGTGGACCCGCCAAGGTTGTCGACGATGTTCGAGACGAAGTCGCCGTTATTGGCAAACGGCGTCAGCTGCTGCTGCCCGAGCAACGGCTGCACGTCGATCCACAAGCGATCCGAAAGCAGGTCGGTGTCGGCGACGAGCACGATTTCGCCGGGACCGGCCGCCTGATCGAGGTGCCCCTTCCCCGTACGCTCGGGGAACGCCGTGTGGAAGGTGTCGCGCAGCCGCGCAGCCAGGACATAGCGCTCGTGACTGGGCTCGTAGTTTTCCATCAGCGTCGTCGGATCGTTCGCGGCATCGCGCACGCGCTGCGCGGCGACCACGGCCGCTTCGTCGGACGTCTGCACGAGCGG
Source organism: Dyella sp. 333MFSha (assembly GCF_900102405.1). Taxonomy (NCBI): domain Bacteria; kingdom Pseudomonadati; phylum Pseudomonadota; class Gammaproteobacteria; order Lysobacterales; family Rhodanobacteraceae; genus Dyella; species Dyella sp. 333MFSha. The sequence continues at coordinate 16,958 of NZ_FNBR01000003.1, forward strand.
AATCAATCGCGCCTTCGTGTCCTGCGATAGCTCGAAGTGACCCGCCGTCGAGAAATTCACGCGCTGCAGGCTTGCCGTCACCACATCGTCGTGGTTGAGGTCCTGGGTCCCCAGGCCGAGCATCGCCGGATGGCCGATATTGTTGCCGTTGAGGTCGATCGTCAGCGCATGCGACCGGTCCAGCACGACCTGAGTCGGGTCGAAGACCACGCCCCAGGCCTCGAACAGACGATGCAGATCGGAATCGTGATCGTCCACCGTGCCCCGCGGATCGATCAGGGGCGCGCTGTCCATTTCCGAATCGGGATCGACGAAAACGACAAGGTGTCCGCCGCGCAGCACGTACTGGTCGATCGCATACTGCGCGTCGTCCGACAGGCGCTTGGGATGAACCAGCAGCAACACCTTGATCGACGGATCGATGTGGGTGAGTCCCTCAGGATCGATCGTCGTGACGTCGGCGATCTGGTCCAGCTGATGGAACAGTGTCCACGGCGCTTCGCCGATCACCGGATTGCCTTCCACCGGCAGCGAGCTCACCACCCCGAGTTTCGGCTTTTGCGGCATGCCAAGCTCATAGAGCAGTTTGGCGATGTCGTATTCGACGAACGATTCTCGCGCGGGGTCGAAGAACGGGATCGCCTGGGGCGGCACTTCGCCCGAGCCGTCCATGCCGACGAGGCCGAAGAACACGCGCTCGCCATTGCTGCCACCGGTGGCAGGCGTCAACCCGTAGCCTTCGGCAGCGTCTTCATCATCGGAATAAGGCACCGGGTCGATGACGCGGAACCTTACCCGGCCATGGGCGCGAACCGCGATCTCTCGCAGCATCTCCTGCACACGCTGCTCGTAGCTGCGCAACTGCGGAAGATCGCGCGTGGCGTGGTCGGAGAAATACAGCGTGACGGTCAGCGGCTTGCGCAGGGCATCGACGATCTGCAGCGTGCCCGGCGTCAGGGTGTAGATACGGTCGGCCGTGAGGTCGACGCGTGCCGTGCGCAACGACATCGAGCTGATCGCCACCGCCGCAAGGAAAAGCACGGCGATCGCCACCAGTGCCGCGCGCAGGCGCAACGAACGGGTGATCCTGAAGCGACGGGCCATCTCAGCGCGTCCTCTTCAGGTCGAGCACCACGACACTCGCGCCGAGCCAGGCGACGATGGTGGCGAAGAAGTACACCAGGTCGCGCAGATCGAGTACGCCGCGGGCGATGGCGTTGGCGTGTCGCGCCATGCTCAGCTGCCCCATGGCGCCGATCAGCTTCGGCGGCACCGAGTCCTGGAAAAAATCGAGCACCTGGGGCTGTCCGACCAGGAGCAGGAGGAAGCACACCGACGCGGTCAGGATGAACGCGATGATCTGGCTCCGGGTAGCGGTGGACATGCACGCCCCGATCGCGATGAACGCGCCGGCCATCAGCCAGCTGCCGACGTAGCCGGCGAGGATCACCCCGTTGTCGGGATCGCCGAGGTAATTCACCGTGATCCAGATCGGAAAGGTCAGGACCAGACAAATGCCGATGAAGGCCCAGGCGGCCAGGAACTTGCCCAGCACGGCCTGCGAAATCGAGACCGGCAGCGAGAACAGCAGTTCGAGCGTACCGGACGCCCGCTCCTCGGCCCACATCGACATGGTCACGGCGGGCACCAGCACGAGGTACAGCCAGGGATGCATGTCGAAGAAAGGCTGCAGGTCGGCCAGCCCGCGATCGTAGAAATCGCCGCTGTAAAACGTCAGCGTACCGGCCAGCACGAGGAAGATGACCATGAAGACGTAGGCCACCGGCGTGACGAAATAGCCCCACAACTCGCGGCGCGCGATGGCGGTGACAGCGCTCATGCGTGACCTCCGCGCGGCTGCGTCGTGATCTGCCGGAAGACTTCGTCCAGCCTTCCCTGCTCCAGCTGAATCTCCGAAACCCGCAGATTCTGCGTGCGAAGGAGCGCCTGCACCTCGTCGAGGATCGGCTGCCCCGGTTTCGGGAACACGGTGACCCGCCCATCCAGCGGATCCACTTCCACCATCGACACGCCCGGAATGCGCGCAAGCATCTCGCGGGACACCGCACTGCCCTGCGCGCTGAAGGAAACGGCACCGTGATACCGCGAGCGCGCCTCCAGCTCGGCCGGTGTCGCGTCGGCGAGGAGCTTGCCGTTGGCGATGATCGCGACGCGATTGCACAAAGCGTGCACCTCTTCGAGCAGATGCGTGGAAATCAGGATGGTGCGCTCCCGCGCCATGGCATCGATGAGCATGCGCACGGAATGCTTCTGGTTGGGATCCAGGCCGTCCGTCGGTTCGTCGAGCATCAGTACCGGAGGATCGTGCAGGATCGCCTGCGCGAGGCCGACCCGGCGACGCAGGCCCTTGGACAGGGTACCGATGGTCTGCTCCAGCACGTCTTCCAGTTCGAGACGGGCGACGACCTCATCGAAGCGCCGATACGCGATGTCGCGGTCCAGGCCACGAACCCTGACGATGAACGTAAGGAACTCACGGACCGTCATCTCGCCATAGCTGGGCGCACCCTCCGGCAGGTAGCCCAGGGCGCGCTTGGCCGACAGGGGCTCCTTGCGGACGTCGTGGCCACAGACGCGGGCGGTGCCGGACGTCGGAGTGAGGAACCCCGCGATCATGCGCATGGCCGTGGACTTCCCGGCGCCATTGGGGCCGAGCAGCCCCAGCACCTGGCCCGGTTCGGCACGCAGGGAAAGGGCATCCACCGCGATCAGCGGGCCATAGCAACGGGTCAGTCGGTCGGTCTCGATCATTGACGACAATTAACGCATAAAAAAGCCCCGGGGTTACCGGGGCTCTTCGTGTCGCATGGCTTACGAGGCTTACTGGGCCATCGTCGGCGCGGTGCCCGCTTCGGCCGGAGCCGCAGCGGTACCCGCCGGAGCGGGGGCGGAGGACGAGCCGGCCGGAGCCGATTCTTCCAGGCCCGGCTGCTTCAGGCCGGCTTCCTGTTCCGGAGTCTGCTCCGGAATGTTGTCGCCCTGCAGCGGCAGGTAGATCTCGAACTTCTGCTCGTCGTAACCCTCGATCGTACCGTGGTTGTTGGTCGGCGCCTTCACCTGGATGTCGTAGGGACGGAAGGTGACGTCGTCGAACTTGTAACCATGGGTCTGCGAGTAGGCTTCGAGCATCTGACGCGTCTGCGGCAGGCCGGCACCGGTGCCGTTCCACTCCGCCTTGAGCGCCTTGCCACCGAAGGCGAGAACAGCCTTGACGTTGCCGTCGACGATCACGCGGCCGAGCTTGTCCTTGCTACCCGGCGCGGCCGAATCGGCAGCGGCCGGAGCGGCGGCCGTCGAGGCGGCAGCCGGAGCGGCGGCGTCGAGCGAAGGACGCTGGGCGGCCGTCAGTTCGACGTCCTGACCATTGATCTTCAGCGTGGTGGCGTCGATCTCGGCGGCGACGTCGAACGTATAGTTCTGGTCGCCCCAGTTCGTGGTGAAGGTGATGCGCGGGCTGACGATGTTCACGCCCAGCTTCTTCGCCGCGGCCTGAAGTTCGCCCCAGGCCTTGTCCGACGCGGTATCGACGTCGTCGAGGGTGCGCGGAGCCGTGGTCGACACGAAGAGGATCGGCTTGGCCGGCTGGTCGGCGATGGCCGGAACCATCTTGCTGTAGTCGATGTTCGGGATCGCAGCCATCAGGTTCTGAAGGTTGGACAGGCTGAACTGAATCAGCGCGTCCGGATCGCCGTGGATATAGAGGTTGGAGAAGCGGTTGACCAGGTTGAAGCCGTAGTCGACGTCGTAAGCCCACTTGACCTTGACGAGCTTCTGGCTGCGGCCGGTACGCTCGAGGTTGATGGTGAACTTCTTGTCGCTACCGCGCCAGGCGTTGTCCACGTTCCAGACAATGGTGCCCTTGCCGGCATCGGAGATCTTGGAGAAATCCGGGTCGATCGAGGCGATCTCGAGCGAGCCGTCACCGACCTTCTTGTCGTCGGCCTTCCAGGCAATCTTGGCACCCGGACCGTAGGCCTTGCCCGAAAGCTCGAACTGGACCTTGGGATCGAAGGAGCGAAGGACGGTGTAGTCAGGGAAACGACGGAAGTTGCTAAAAACGTCGTAAACCTGGCGCAAGTCCTTGCTGATCAGCATTTCGCGCTCGACGTGTCCGGCCGAGGGCATAGCCAGCCCGACAACGACGCCCAATACGGCGACGATGACGAGGGCAACGATAAATTCTAACAGACGCGTCATTCCACGGTTCTCCGAACGTCTTACGAACAGGCTCCGCACACGGCCATGGACGCCGCATGGTCACCCCTGAAGAATCGGCCGTGGCTTGGGGTTCGCCAGCGCCGAAAGAGCCGATGGTAGCTGCTCACGACAGGGAACGCCATTGGGTCCCCTGCCCTTTTTCGCAAGCCTGCACAAGCGGATTTTCGGCCGGAAGCTCCCGGACGATGCCGCCCGGTCGAGCCGGGCTCAGACGATCCCGAGTTCCAGCGCCTTCAAGACGGCGCGCGTGCGGTCCCGCACGCCCAGTTTGGAAAGGATGTTGGACACATGGTTTTTCACCGTCCCCTCGGCGACGCGCAGGGAATTGGCGATTTCCTTGTTGCTGTAGCCGCCCGACAGCAGCCGCAGGATCTCGGTCTCGCGTTCGGTCAGCGGATCCGGCTGCTCCAGGCTGGAAAACTGGTTCTGGATGCGACCGACGCCGGCCAGCAGGCGCTGGGTGACCATGGGCGCCACCAGCGAACCGCCGGCGGAAACGGTGCGTACGGCCTCGACGAGCTGATCGAGCGACACGTCTTTCAACAGATACCCACGGGCACCGGCTTTCAGGCCGGACAACACCAGCTGGTCGTCGTCAAAGGTAGTCAGGATGATCGTCGGCGGGAGTTCATTGCGACCGCCCAGGGTCTGCAGGACCTCCAGGCCGCTCATGTTGGGCATGCGCAGATCGAGCAGGACCACGTCCGGCCGTACCTGGGGGATCGTCTGCACCGCCTGGGCGCCGTCGGCGCATTCCGCCACGACGCGGATATCGCCGGCGAGGTCCAGCAAGGAGCGGATGCCCTGGCGCACCAGGTTCTGATCGTCAACGAGGCAGACGGAAATCATGGGTGGTCCTCGGAAGGAACGGAAAGTGTGGCACGCGGGAGGGCCTCGGCGTCATCCGTGACCTCCAGCGTGTGACGAGCCGGGGCGTGGGCCAGCGTGGGCTCCTCACCCAGTGGCAGGCGGGCGGTCAGGGCGAATCCGCCCTGCATCCCGCCCCCGAAGGTGACCGTCCCGCCGAACTCGGCGAGACGTTCGCGCATGCCGTTCAGGCCGTTGCCCGGGTGGAACTGGGTACTGCCACGACCGTCGTCGCGCGCGTCCAGACAGAGTTCGTCCGGCCCGGTATGACGGAAGGTCAGCCAGAGATTGCGAGCGTTGGCGTGACGGACCGTATTGGTGAGGATCTCCTGGGCGCAACGCAACAGCATCTGCGCCCGACGCGGATCCTCCACGCCGAAACGCGGCGGGACGCTCAGGTGCACGGCCAGCCCAGGCACGCCTTCCGTGAGACTGCGCAGGGCCTGGGTGAGATCGATGGCGTCGTCCTGACGCAACTCGCTGACCACCTCGCGCACGTCCGCCAACAGCTGCTTGGCGGTTTTCTGCGCCTTCAGCACATGTTCGCGGGCCGTGTCGTTGGTGAGATGACTCGCGACCTCGAGATTCAGGCTGAGCGCCGTGAGGTGGTGACCGACCAGATCGTGCAGGTCGCGCGCGATGCGCATGCGCTCGGCGATGCGGGTCGACTCAGCCAGCAGCGCGCGGGTCGCGCGCAGTTCCGCGTTCAGATGACGCAGTTCCTCGCGCTCGTCCGCCTGCTGGCTGGCGATCAGCGAGGCGATGAACATCAGGGCCGAGAATCCGAAATAAAGGACCGCCTGCATCACCGAGGCGACCAGCGACCAGCCGACCGCGGCATAGAACAGGGGTATCAGGGCGACGTGCGCCAGCACCATCCAGGCCATCGCCAGGGGCAGGCTGATGATCCAGGGAACCACGGCGGCGACGATCACCAGCAGGAGCGCACTGACGCCGCTCTTGCTCAGCCCGCCCACGGCGAGCGCGGTGCCGGTCAGGATCAGCAGGACGGCGACACGCGTGAAACCGTCCACGCGCGAGCCCAGCTGGCGGGTCAGGAGCCAGTAGACGACGCCGAAGACGAGGTAACACGCGATCCAGGCCAGCAAGGCCATGTCGCCGATCTGGCCTGGCTGGTTACCGGCGCGCTGGATCGACAACGGGAGGCCCGCGCAGAGGTAGGCCAGATAGGTGGCGTACCGCAGCAGCCGGACGTGATTGAACTGAAGCTTGGACATGGCCTCATCATAGGGCCTTGCGCGCCGCCCACCACCTGATAGAAGTCACGCTCCGGCGGGCGGCAAGCGTTGGCTTTACAACGGTTTTACATCCGCGTCGCGCTCCCCGGCGAGTCACGGGCATGCCATAATGCCGCGCATTCGGCGGCCTGGGGGTCGCTTTCCAAGAACACTCAAGCGGAGCAACGAATGGCCCTTGCCATCCGCGACGTGCGCGAGCACGACCTGGATGCCGTGCTCGCACTCAATAACGAGGCAGGCACCGGCATTCTCGCCACGGACATCTCCCGCCTGCGCTACCTGTACGACATCGCGCATTACTTTCGCGTGGCCGAACAGGACGGCCGCATCCTCGGCTTCCTGATCGCCATGCGCCAGGACGCCGACTACACCAGCCCCAATTTCCGCTGGTTCCAGGCCCATTACGAAAGCTTCGTGTATATCGATCGCATCGTGATCGCATCCGAATCGCGCGGACATGGTCTGGGCCGCATTTTCTACTGCGATGTACAAAGTTATGCCGAGGTACGTGTGCCGCTTTTGACCTGCGAAGTCTTCCTTGAACCCCGCGACGACCAGACCGTGCTGTTCCACGGCACCATGGGCTTCCAGGAAGTCGGTCAGCAAAAAATGGGAGAGACCGGCCCGAAGGTGAGCCTGCTCGCCCGTGAACTGCCCAGTTTCCCGTTCGTGCGCGAGCGGTACCTCGAGCAGGACGGCCTGCCCGCCGTCGCATGGCTGGGTGAGCGGAAACGCCCGGCGGATGACGCAGGGGTGCGCGCATGAACGCCCGCGCCGAATCCCTCGAAGCCGCCTGCGACCTCCGCTTCGGCCAGGTCGGTATCGCCTGCGTGCGCCTGCGCCGCGTCGATGCCGCCGCGCTGGTCGAAGAACTCGAACGCCGCGTCCGCTCCGCGCCGCAGATGTTCAACCGCGCCGCCGTGGTCCTCGACCTCTCACACCTGCCGAAGCTGCCGGACGACGGCATGGTCGACGCGCTGCTCGAAGCCATCCGCAGCGCGGGCATGCTGCCCGTCGGCATTGCTTATGGGACGGCGGAGACCGAAGCGCTCGCCGAGCGCATGAATCTCCCGCTTATCGCCAAGTTCCGTGCCCAGTACGAACCCGCGTCGGGCGATGCCGCCGTGCAGGTCGCGCCGCCCGCACCGGGCCGCGCCGAACCGGCCCGCGCTCCGCTGGATAACGACGAAGACGCCGGCGGCGCCACGACAGCCCAGCACCACATCGGCAGCGCCGTGCGCTCCGGCCAGCAGATATACGCCCGCGACCGCGATCTCGTGGTCATGGCTGCCGTCGCCAATGGCGCGGAAGTCATCGCCGATGGTTCCATCCATGTCTACGGCAGCCTGCGCGGCCGTGCCATGGCCGGGGCACAGGGCGACGAGTCGGCACGCATCTTCTGCTCGGATTTCCGTGCCGAGCTGGTGGCTATCGCCGGTCACTACCGCGTGTTTGAAGACATGCCCAAAGAATTCGAGGGCCAGGCCGTCCAGTGCTGGCTCGACAGTGGAAAACTCATGGTCGCACGGCTCTGATGCCGTCCGTCGCAGCAACACTCGGAGACATCTCTTGACAGAAATTATCGTCGTCACCTCCGGCAAGGGCGGAGTCGGCAAGACCACCACCAGCGCCTCCCTCGCCACCGGCCTCGCCATGCAGGGCAAGAAAGTCGCCGTCATCGACTTCGACGTCGGCTTGCGCAATCTCGACCTGATCATGGGCTGCGAGCGGCGCGTGGTTTACGACTTCGTCAATGTCGTGCACGGCGAAGCCACGCTCAAGCAGTCGCTGATCAAGGACAAGCGCCACGAAAACCTCTTCGTGCTCGCCGCCTCGCAGACGCGCGACAAGGACGCCCTGACCCAGGAAGGCGTGGAAAAGGTCCTCGACGAACTTACGAAGGAAAACTTCGACTTCGTCGTCTGCGACTCCCCCGCCGGCATCGAAAAGGGCGCGCACCTGGCGATGTACTTCGCCGACCATGCGGTCGTCGTCGTCAATCCGGAAGTCTCCTCGGTCCGCGACTCCGACCGCATTCTCGGCCTGCTTTCGAGCAAGACCCGTCGTGCGGAAAAGGGCGAGGCACCGATCAAACAGCACCTCCTGCTCACGCGCTACAACCCGAACCGGGTCGAGGCCGGCGAGATGCTCAGCGTCAAGGACGTCGAGGAAATCCTCGGGATCAACGTCGTCGGTGTCATCCCGGAATCGGAGAACGTACTCGCCGCGTCCAACGCGGGCGTGCCGGTCATCCTGGATGACAACTCGAACGCCGGTGCGGCCTATAAGGACACCGTCGCGCGCATTCTGGGCGAAGAGCGTCCGCTTCGCTTCCTCGAGCCGGTCAAGAAGGGCTTCCTCAAGCGCGTGTTCGGAGGCTGAGCATGGGTATCCTCGATTTCCTGAAGCGTAAACCCGAACCGAGCGCCGGCGTCGCCAAAGAGCGTCTGCGCATCATCGTCGCCCAGGAGCGCTCGACGCGCGGCGGTCCCGACTACCTGCCGCTGCTGCGTAACGAGCTGCTCGAAGTGATCCGCAAGTACGTCAACGTCGACGTCGAGGCAGTCAACGTGACGCTCGAACGTGACAGCGGCCACGAAGTACTCGAACTCTCCGTCGCCTTGCCGGACGGCAAGTCCGCGATATGAGTCCGGCCGATCCCGCCGACGCGGTTCTCCGCGTCGGCGACATCGGTTTCGACGAACCGCGGCAGCTGCTCAAAGGTTTCGGCCTCAGCCTCGTCGAGGTCTCCACTGGCGAAACCATACCGGGCAGTTACTGGGGCGACACCGAAGCCGGCATCATCGGCACGACGGTCTACGCGCGCACCGACACCCCGGTCCACTCCCTGCTCCACGAAGCCTGCCACCTCATCGTGCTGCCGGAGGACAAGCGTGCGCTCGTTCACACCGATGCGACGGATTCCATCGAGGAGGAGGATGCCACCTGCTACCTGCAGATCGTGCTCGGCGGACACCTTCCCTCGGTAGGCAGTGCACGCATCATGGAAGACATGGACCGCTGGGGTTACACCTATCGTCTGGGCTCCACGCGAGCCTGGTTCGAGCAGGACGCGCCTGAGGCGCGCGCGTTTCTTCGTGAACGCGGACTGCCTGTCGGCTGACTTGCACAAACCAGGCGTTTTTTTCAGATTTATCCGATTCTAAAGACGGATCGGCTCCCTTAGCCTTGGATCAGGCATCGCCCGACGTTGCCGCGGAGACATCCGTGGGCGTCGAGGTGCGTGAGCCTGTCGGCAATGGAGAAAAACGATGAAGTATGTCATCCCTGGTCCACGGGAGAATCCCCCCGCTCGCGGCAACACGGGCGGCGTCGGCACCGCTACGTCGTCTTACGGTGGCGATATCGTAAAAAGAATCGACCGTCTGGAAACCGACAGCCAGTTCATTCGCCGCGACCTGGATGAGATCCGGGGCGACACGCGCGCCATCAAGGACCAGCTACATTCAATGGATAAGAGACTCACCGTCATCGAACACTCCAGCGACGCGGGATTCCGATCCATCTGCCAAAAAATGGATGCGGGCTTCGCTGCTGTCGATCAGAAGTTCGCTGCCGTCTACCAGAAAATGGATGCGCGCTTCGCTGCTGTCGATCAGAAGTTCGCTGCCGTCTACCAGAAAATGGATGCGGGCTTCGCTGCTGTCGATCAGCAGTTCGCTGCCGTCTACCAGAAAATGGACGCGGGCTTCGCTGCCGTCGACCAGAAAATGGACGCGGGTTTCGCCGCTGTCTACCAGAAAATGGATGCCAACTTTTCATCCATCCACCAGACACTGTCAACGGTCCCGACGAAGCTTCAGCTGGCGCTGATGGCTCTCGCCGGCCTCGCGATGATCCTGGGCTCGGCTTTCGCCGTCGTCGCCGCATTGTTGAGGTCCACAGGCCATGCGGAAGTCGCGAATGTGCTGGACGCGGCACGAGGCTGAAAGTGCTACCCCCCCCTATCTTGCCGCCGGACCGATACTCAACCCGGTTCGTTGCGCTCGATCTGCGAAACCACGCCCGACGCCGCCCCGGCCTTCGCACGCGCCAGGCGGCGGCGCTCCAGCGACACGTACCACAGCCACGCCGCGAGACCGATCAGGCAGATCGTTGTGGCGCCGATGGCAAGAGTCAGCATGTTGTCGGACAGCGCCGGCGAAAGCACGCCGGCCACGAGAGCCGTGAGGATCAGACTGCCGAACGCCTGGACCGATGACACGCCGCCGCGCTGCTCCGGAAAACGGTCCAGCAACAACAACGTCAGCGTCGGGAAGGCCAACTGGACCCCGCACCCATACAGAGCCAGCGGCAGCGTCGACCACGGCACCCGTGGGTGATCCAGCGTCACCGCCAGGATCAGATTGAACGCGCACGACGACAGCATCGACGCATAGCCCCAGGACACCGTGCGGGCCGCACTGGCCCTTCCCGCCACCCGGCCTGAAATGAAGGCACCGGCGACCATACCGCTGACCACCGGCACGAACAGCCACGGAAACCCGCTCGCGCCCAGACCCAGCAGGTCGCGAATCAGATGCGGCGCCGACGCGATATAGAGAAACAAACCGGAGAAATTGACCGACGCCGCGATCGCCAGTGGCCAGAACGGCAGGTCGCTGAGGATCGCCCTATAGCCGCGCAACAGCGGTCGCGGACGAAATACCGTGCGATGCGCAGGCGGATGCGACTCGACCAGGAAATACGAGACGCCCAGGGTCAGCAACGTCGTGAAGCCGGTCAGCGCCCAGAAGATGCCGCGCCAGCCATCGATGCCCAGCAGCCACGCGCCGACGATAGGCGCGATGGCCGGCGCCACGCCGAAGATCATCATCACCTTGGACATCATGCGCTGGGCTTCTTCGCCGTGCATGGTGTCACGCACGACGGCCCGACCCACGACGATGCCGGCGCCGCCGCAAAGACCCTGCAGGATGCGGCAACCCAGCAGGAAGCTGAAGCTCGGCGCCAGGGCCGCACCGACGGACGCCACGGTGTAGACAGCCATCGCGATGACGATCACGGGCTTACGGCCATAGGCGTCCGACAACGCGCCGTGGAACAGACTCATGACCGCATATGCCAGCAGGTAGACGCTCAGCAACTGCTGGAGAGCGACGGCGCCCACCCCGAAGTCGCGGCCGATGTCCGGGAAGCCCGGAAAGATCGCATCGATCGAGAACGGCCCGATCATCGACAGAGCGGCCAGCAGAAACGGCAGGTAGCGCCTCGGGTCGCGCGTCGCGGAGGTCATGGGAGCGGCCATGGCGTTCAGGGGAACGATCAGTATAGCGGCAAGGCTTCGATCCCCTCGCCCGGCTCACCGCAAAGCCCCATAATCGAACCGCCACATCGCATCGAGGGTCACATGGGCTATAGCGGATTTCTTGCTGTGGGGATCGGCGGCGCCGTGGGCAGCCTGCTGCGCTGGTGGCTGGCCGTGGCGCTCAATGCCCTCGTTCCCAACATCCCGCTCGGGACGCTTTGCGCCAATCTGGCCGGCGGCCTGCTGATGGGCGTCACGCTCGGCGTGTTCGACCACTTCCAGACGTTGCCGGTTGAACTACGTCTGCTCATCGCCACCGGCTTTCTCGGCGGGCTCACCACGTTCTCGACGTTCTCGGCGGAATCCACCGGGTTGCTGCTGCGGCAGCAATACGCCTGGTTCGCCGCGCATGTCGCACTGCACCTCATAGGTTCGATCGGAATGACGGTTGCCGGGCTGACGATTGCCCGCGGAGTGCTTCGCCACGTTTGACGAGGATCCAAAGGAGTTCCATCGATGGCTCACGATGTTTCTTCCCTCAAGGCACGTGCACAGATCCTCCTGCAAAAAGCCGGCATCACGCTCGGCGGACAACGCCCGACCGACCTGGTGATTCACGACGAGCGGACCTACGCGCGTGTCTTCGCCCACGGTACGCTCGGTTTTGGCGAGGCCTATATGGATGGCTGGTGGGATGTCGGCGATCTGCCCGCTTTTTTCGCCCGCGTGTTGTCGTCGCACCTCGACGAGTCGGTGCTCACGCTGGACACGCTGATGGCGCATCTCAAGGCGCGGCTGATCAACCGCCAGCGCGGCGCGCACGCCTGGGACGTCGGACGACGTCATTACGACCTGGGTAACGACCTCTTCGAGGCGATGCTTGGCAAACGCATGGTCTATTCGTGTGCCTATTGGGCACACGCCGACAATCTGGATGACGCGCAGGAAGCCAAGCTCGACCTGATATGCCGAAAGCTGGCCCTGCGACCCGGCCAGCGCATCCTCGACATCGGCTGCGGCTGGGGCGAGGCACTGAAGTTCGCCGCCGAGCGCTATGGCGTCAGCGGTGTAGGCGTGACCGTTTCACAGGAGCAGGCCGCCTACGCCCGCGAGCTATGCCGGGGCCTGCCCGTGGAGATCCGCCTGCGGGACTACCGTGAACTCGACGAGCCATTCGACGCGATCCTCTCGGTCGGCATGTTCGAGCACGTCGGCGGCAAGAACTACCGCACATGGTTCGAAGTGGCCCGACGCTGCCTGCGCAAGGATGGCCTCGTTCTGCTGCACACCATCGGCAGTAACGGCGCGCCGGGACGGCCGGACCCATGGATCGACAAGTACATCTTTCCCAATTCGCTGATTCCCTCGATGAGCCAGGTGGCTGGCGCGCTCGAGGGGCTTTTCGTCGTGGAGGACTGGCATAACTTCGGCGCGGACTACGACCGCACGCTGATGGCATGGCGCGCCAACGTGGATGCGGCCTGGCCACGACTGGCCTCACGTTACGACGAGCGCTTCCGCCGGATGTGGAATTTCTACCTGGGCTGCTCCGCGGGTGTCTTCCGCAGCCGTCGCGACCAGTTGTGGCAGCTGACCCTGTCGCCGCACGGCAGGCCCGGCGGGTACCGCGTGCCGCGCTGACGGTATGACCACTTCATGCCTCGTACGGTCGGCGCATGAATCCCAAGGCCACGCTCCCCGACGGTATCGTCGAGACCGATGTCCCCGCGCGGCTCGACCGGCTGCGCTGGGGGCGCTTTCATACCCTGGTGGCCGTGGGCCTCGGGATCACCTGGGTGCTCGACGGGCTCGAGGTGACCATCACCGGCTCCATCGCCGGTGCGCTCAAATCCAGCCCCGTCCTCCACCTTACCGATGGTCAGGTCGGTCTGGCGGGCAGTCTTTACCTCGTCGGTGCCGTGCTGGGCGCGCTTTTCTTCGGGTGGCTTACCGACCGACTCGGGCGGAAGAAGCTGTTCACGGTGACGCTGGGCCTGTATCTGACGGCCACGGCCGCCACGGCTTTCTCGCCGGACTTTCTCACCTTCGTGATCTTCCGCGCACTGACCGGCGCGGGCATCGGCGGCGAGTACGCTGCCATCAACTCGGCCATTCAGGAACTGATTCCCGCACGCTATCGTGGTCACACGGATCTGGTCATCAATGGCAGCTTCTGGATCGGCGCCGCACTGGGCGCGCTCGCCGCCGTAGGCCTGCTCGACATGGGCTGGGTATCCGCCGAGATCGGCTGGCGACTGACCTTCGGGCTGGGCGCCGTACTGGGCCTGGGCATTCTTTTCCTGCGGCACTGGATTCCGGAGAGCCCGCGCTGGCTGATGCTTCACGGTCGCATCGAGGAGGCCGAGGCCGTCGTCGCCGCCATCGAGAAGCGCCTCGGCGTCTCGCCCCCTTCCGAACCGCTGCCACGACTGCGCCTGCGTCCGCGCGGACTGACCCTCGCCGATGTCGCCCGTACACTGTTCCGTGTCTACCCGAAGCGGACCGTCCTGGGCCTGGTACTGATGGCCACGCAGGCGTTTTTCTACAACGCGATCTTCTTCACCTATGCGCTTGTGCTCGGCCGCTTCTACGGAGTGGCCGATGCGGATGTCGGTCTCTATCTGCTCCCATTCGCCGCCGGCAATTTCCTCGGCCCGCTTCTGCTCGGGCGGCTGTTCGACACGCTGGGCCGGCGGACGATGATCGTCGCGACCTATGCACTGTCCGGACTGCTGCTGTTCGTCACCGCCTGGCTCTTCGTGCACGGCCACCTCGACGCGCGAACGCAGACGATCGCCTGGAGCATCGTGTTTTTCTTCGCCTCCGCGGCCGCCAGCTCGGCCTACCTCACCGTCAGCGAGAGCTTCCCACTGGAGTTGCGCGCCCTGGCCATCGCCCTGTTCTACGCCTTCGGCACGGCACTCGGCGGCGTCGCCGGCCCGTGGCTGTTCGGCCGCCTCATCGGCAGTGGCGAGCGCATGTCCATCGGCTGGGGCTACGCGCTAGGTGCTTCGCTGATGCTGATCGGGGCGGCAGCCGCGTGGTTACTTGGCATCGCCGCCGAGCGACGGTCCCTCGAAGATGTCGCCGCCCCGCTCGGCAGGGCCGACTGACAAACCGAACCGTTTACGCAGCAGGCCGCGGATGAAATGCCATGCAGGCCATGGATCGTCGCGGCGGAACACGTGCAGATCAGCACCGACCCACTCCATCAGCAGGCGGATCCAGCCCGGATGCCTGGCCGCCGGGGTAGAACAAATGCTGGCGATATCGTGATACAGGTCCACGCAGGCGATGCCGTCGCGATAGGCACGCGTCGCGCGTTTCACCGGCAGGCCCTGCGCGTCTTGCCAGGCCATTTCGCAGACGTTGACGCCGCTGCGCGCCGCGAACTCCACATAGGTCCAGGCGCGCGTATTCACCTCGATCAGGCGGAACGCGCCGTCGCGCGCATCGCGCTTGAACTCCGCGCTGAAGATGCCCCGGTAGTCCAGTCCATCGAGGACGCGACAGGTGCTGCGCACCGCGTCCGGCACGATCGCGAGCGGCACGGCCTCAGAGCACGAACTGTTGCCGAAGTCCGGAGGCGACATCCGGCGGCGACGACGGGCGAAGAGCCCGGTATACGCGCCCTGCCCGTCACGAAACCCGTCAATGAAGAAATGTTCGCTGGGTGGGCCGGGAACGTACTCCTGCGCCATGACGCGAAACCCCTGCGCGTGGAACCGGGCCCAGGCGTCACGCAATGCGCTCCGTCCTTGCACCCAGACGCCTTTGACGCCCGTGACATCACTGAATTTCTGCGAATTGACCGGCTTGAGGAAGACCCTGTCCAGGGTTTCGAACGGAATCGCCTCCACGTCCGCTGCGTCGGCCAGACGGAAGGTGCGCGGATGTGGCACATGGATCGCCGCCAGATAGCCGGCAAACAGTGACTTGTCCTGAAGCAGGGCCTGCGCATCACGTCGCGCGGTGCTTGCAAGGAAACGCCAGCCGAGCACGCTGTGCGGAAGATCGGCGAGCCACAGCGCGGCATCGTCGGCACCCGGGATGATCACGGCCCGGGCCAGCGGCAGTGCCGCCAGTGCCTCGATGGCTTGCGGCCCCGGACTACCGTCCCAGCCCCGACAGCCGGGTAACGCCCTGAAATAGCGCGATCGCGTGACGATGTCGTCCGGCGGACACGCGACATAGGCAGGGATGCCGGCCAGATGAAGGCTGCGCAGAATGCCCAGTGCGGTGGGGCCACGCCCCATCACGATGGCAGGCAACCGTTGATCCGTTTGCATCACGCCCCCTGTCGGGCACCGCGCCGGAGTGGCGCACCCTGCAGGTCCAATGTGACATCGGTATCGACCGGGGCACAGATCGCCACACGATCTATGCCGTGCGGACGAGGGCGTCAGACCGGAGCGTCAGCCACGGCGAAGGGGAGCACGCCCGGTTCCCGGCCCTCCGCCTGGCGACGCGGCGGGGCCTGACGCGGTACGGATGGCGAGGTGCGCCCCAGTGTGATGTTCTTGGAAGCGCGGACTTCGCGATTGGCGAATGTCCAGATCTCACCCGTGGCCGTGATGAACACCGTCCAGTACAGATCAGACTCCGGGCCATAGTCGAGCAGGAAATGGGCAAATCCCTCGCCTTTCGGCGTATTCATGGGCAGCGGCGGATTCAGTTGCAGCATAGGGCTTCTCCTCGTGCCATGGATTTACAAGGAGGCGCCGTCGTGGGCGGGTGAACGTGTTGTGGGTCACGCGTCACCGTACGCGGACAGCATTTTCCTCGCCGGGCCCGCTAAAATGCACCGGACACACAGACAGCCAGTTCACCAGGGGTAACCAGCGCGTGCAGTCACGTAATTTCCGGGTATCGGTCGTCCAGCCCGGTGGCAAGCTAGCCATCGAGGTCGAATTTAATGAGAAAGTGCATGGCCTTTCCGGCGACACGCTATGGCTGTCCCTAGAGGACGACACCCGTGTCGAGGACGCCGAAGCGCTTCGCGCGCTGCTGGAGCGGGTGGGTCACCGCATCACGGTAACGAACGTACGCTCCTGACGGGCGCGCTGGCGCTGTCTTTCACCGCCACCGCCAGCGGCACCACGGTCGGCAGCAGCCGATGGTTGGTGCCGTGCACCTTGCCGCAACCCATGCATTCGCGCGTCGTCCCGAGCCCGCGGCGCGCCGCCCGCGGAGACGCCAGCAGGCAGCCGCACACGTAGCAACCCGCGATGACACCGCGGTCCCAGAGGCGCAGCCTCAGCAACTGGATGGCAGCCGAGCCGACGGCCACGAAAAGACCGCCGGCGAAGAGCCAGGCGGGCAGATTGGAATAAAGAGACACCAGTCCAAAATCGCCCGGCGTCTGCTGGGCGGCCCGGGTCACGCCAGCGGCCAACGATCCCGTACCGAAGGCCAGAAGGCTCGGCATGAACAGTCGAAGATACATACGCCCGGCGTAAGACATGTCTGAAAACCCTCCCCCGCCGGCCCTTCCGGCGCGAGGAGAGTGTCGTTACCGGGGTCTAGCCGCCGTGAATGGGCTCGGATGGCGGGCGACGCAGCGTTGCAGGGTCGAAAGCCTTACGCGCTGGGGGCGCTACCGAAGGATGGCGGGCGGTCCGCCAGCGCCTTGCCGAATTCGACATTGGGTTTGTCCCCCATCACGAAGCTCAGCGTGCCACCCGCCTCCAGGTCCTTGTGGGCGATCCAGCTCTTCGTCCACGGCTTTCCGTTCCACGACACCGACTGGATATACGGGCGCCCGGGTCCGTTGTCTTTCGCCTCGATCACCAGTGTGCGGCCCGCACCCACCTGAACTTCCGCACGATCGAGCAGCGGGCTGCCGAAAACGTAGTGGGTGCTGACGGGATCCACGGCATACAGACCCATCGAGCTCATGATGTACCACGCGCTCATCTGGCCACAGTCTTCGTTGCCCGGAAGGCCATCGGGCTCCGGCAGGTACATGGTCTCGAGCAGCATGCGCACGCGCGCCTGGGTCTTGTGGTGCGCACCGGTGTAAGCGTACAGGTAGGGCATGTGATGCCCCGGTTCGTTGCCAAAGGCGTACTGGCCCACCATGCCGGCGATATCCGGCGGCGCGTTTTCCGGCAGCGTGGGATCGGCATTGAACAAACCGTCGAGCTTGGCCTCGAACGCCTGCTCACCACCGAACAGCCGCATGTAGTTGTACAGATCGTGCTGATTGAGGAACGTAGCCTGCCAGGCATTGGACTCGGTGAAATCGCGCCAGCGCTTCGAATGCCCGATGGCGATGGGATCGAACGGCTGCAGCCATGAGCCGTCTTCCGCACGCGGACGAACAAACTGCATGTCCTTGTCGAACACGTTGACGTAATTCTGCGAGCGCTTGCGCAGCAGCTTCGCCTCGTCGGCGTGACCCAGAGCGTCGGCCATGTGCGCTACCGCCCAGTCGTCGTACGCGTACTCGAGCGTCTTGCTGGCGGCCTCGCCTTCCTTGTCGCTGGGAATGAAGCCGAGCTTGCGGTAGTACGTCAGGCCGAAGTAATCGTCCTGCATGGCACGACGCTGGAACACCGGCCAGGCCTTGGCATAATCGATACCCTTGAAGCCCTTGGCCTGCGCCTCCGCTACGACCACGGCGGAGTGATAACCGATCATGCAGACCGTCTCGATCCCCTGCAGCGGCCAGACCGGCGCGCCACTGGGGCTTTCCACCGCGAGACGGACCAGACCGTCGACCAGGTCGGGTACGCGATCGGACTGGTAGAGCGTGAACAAGGGGTGCTCGGCCCGATAGGTATCCCACAGTGAGTACGTGCTGTAGTTGTGCCGCCCCTCAGGCAACGTGTGCACGGCCTTGTCCATGCCACGATAGCGCCCGTCGAAGTCGCTGAAAACCGTGGGCGCCAGCATCGTGTGATACAGCGAGCTGTAGAACGTCCGCTTGATCTTGTCCGACGACGATTCGATGCGGATCTTCGACAGTTCCTGGATCCACTCGGCCTCGGCCGACGCGCGAACACCGTCGAAGTCCCAGCCGGGAATCTCGTTGTCCAGGTTGCGCATCGCGCCGTCGATGTCCACGCCGGAGATACCGACCTTGACCAGCAGGGGCTCGGATGAGGCCTTGTCGAAGTGCAACGCGGCCTTGAGGTGATTGCCCTTCGCCGTCGTCGACCCCTTGGGCAGCGCCTTGTCCTCGTCGTACAACGTGACGCTGGCGGCGGGACGCGACAGCTTCATCGCGAAGTAGATCACCCGGCCGGAGGCCCATTGCCATACGCGACGACCGCCGACCAGCGTGTCGTTACCGACCAGGGTCAGCTCGGCATCGGTCACGTTGGCGGGCTTGTCCATCGCATCGCCGTAGCCATGCGCCAGATCGAACAGAATGTGCGCGTCGCCTTCCTTGCCGAACGTATAACGATGGATGCCGGCGCGCAGCGTCGCGGTCAGTTCGGCGAGGATGTCGAAGCGGGTGAGCTTGGCGCGGTAGTAACCCGGGTGGGCCTGCTCGCCGGTGTAGTGCGAGCGGTAACCCTTTACGCCACTGCGATAGCCCTTCTCGGGCTTACCGTCGCCCTGCTTCTTCGCATCGAAGCGCGACACGTAATTGACGCCGTCGAAATCGCGGTCGCCAGGCTGCAGCAGCACGGGGCCCATCGAGGGCATGACCAGGAAATCGAGCATGTCGGCCGCACCGGTACCGCTCAGGTGGGTGTGCGAGAAGCCCATGATCGAGCCGTCGCCCTGGTGGTAACCGGACGAACCATCCCACTGCGCGTTGTAGGTGTCCGGGCTCAGCTGGACCATGCCGAACGGTCGGGTCGCACCGGGATAGGTGTGACCGTGACCGCCCGTGCCGACGAAGACGTCGACGTAACGCAAGACGCTGTCACCGACGGTGCCGCCGCCGGATGATGGCGCTTTCAGGCTTTCTTGTACGCCACCGGCCAGCGCGGTGAGGGAGCCTAGCTGACCGATGGCGGTGAAGGCAGCCATCCCTTGCAGAAAACGTCGACGGTTGACCATAAATCGCTCCAGCTCGGATGTCGCGTCAGACGCGACGCAGGGTGTCGGGGTGCTTGTCGGCGAGATGAACGATCAGCTCACCGAAAAGGGTGTTGGCCCAGGCGAACCAGGCTCGCGTGAACTTCTTCGGGTCATCCTGATCGAAGGCTTCGTGCATGAAGCCACTGCCGTTATGCGTGGTCCTGAGCCAGTGCAGGCACTGGCGGATTTCAGCCGCGTCATCCGTCGTGAAAGCCTTCATCATGATCGACATCGGCCAGATCATACGCAGACCTTCATGCGGACCGCCGATACCTTCACCGGCCGTGCCCTTGAAGAAATACGGATTGGCCGTGCTCCAGACGTGCTGACGCGTGCGTGCATAGCGAGCATCATGCTTCGCGCTCTCCAGGTACGGCAGCGCGAGCAGGCTGGGCACGTTGGCGTCGTCCATGAACAACTGGTTACCATAGCCGTCGACTTCGTAGGCCCAGAAATCGTCCTGGCCGTCGTGCATCACGCCGTACTTTTCGACTGCCGCCTCGACCTCGTCGGCCAGCGCATTGGCCTCGCTGGCGAACGCCTGGTCACCGAACAACGTGCCGTGCATCTGTGCAAGGCGACGCAGCGTCACCACCGCGAACAGGTTGCCGGGGATATTGAACGGATAGACCGTCGCATCGTCCGAAGGGCGGAACATGGCGTGGATCATGCCGACCGGACGCGTCGGCTGACCGTAGCCATCGAGGAACTGGCTCTCGGTCGGCTTTGGCGACGGGCGCTGAAACTGGTACGGGCCGTGACCGTCCTTGCGCTGCTGTTCGCGGAAGGTCGTCACGATACTGCGTGTGGCGGCGCGCCACGACTCGTCGAACGGCTCGCGGTCGCCCGTGGTCTGCCAGTAGCCATGTGCGAGGCGTACGGGGTAGCAGAGCGAATCGATCTCCCATTTGCGCTCGGCCACGCCGGGACGCATGTCGGTGATGTCGGCCTGCGCCCAGTCCATCTTGCTCTTGCCCTTGGTATCGGGCAGGAACGCGTTGGCATAGGGGTCGATGAGTATGCAGCGTGCCTGGCGGCGGATCAGGCCACGAAACAGCTTGCGCAGCCCCTCGTCTTTCGGGGTCAGCGGAAGATAAGGCCAGACCTGCGCGGACGAGTCACGCAGCCACATGGCGTCGATATCGCCGGTCACCACGAAGGTATCTTCGTAGCCGTCCAGGCGGCCGAGCTCGACCGTGGTGTCCAGCGTGTTCGGGAAGCAGTTCTCGAAGATCCAGGCGAGCTCGGGATCGGCGATTTTCTTCTTCGTCGCGGCGATGAGGTGTTCCACCGCATCACTGGTGAACTTGCGCTTGCCCACCGGTGGACGCTGACTGGTGAAGCGCGACGCAGCGGCGGCGCCCATGCTCATGCCCCCCATCATCGCGACGCCCGGTGCGAGCGAAAGCCATTTCATCACATTGCGACGGGAGGGATTCACGGCGTGGTCTCCTTCAGGGCATCGACGAGCGAGCGAACGGTAATCGCCCGGCGAAGGGCTTCGGTATCGGTGCTGCCATCGACCTCGATGTCGATGCTTTCACCGGGCAACAGGTCGAACGCGTTCTGCGAAAGACGGACGTCGATATCGCCCGTATCGACCCAGACCGCGCGGGCGAGACGTTTCGCGCTCACCGTCAGCACCAGGCCGTGTGCGCCATCATGCAGTGACGTGGTCAGCTCCGGCGTGGGCAATGCCAGCGTCCGGGCGGCGCCGAAATACAGGAGGTGATGCGCCGCGGGCTTGCCATCCTCCAGCAGATCGAAGGCGGCGACCGTCTTGCGCGGATCGGCGCCCTTGAGCAGCGTCGCATCGTCCACGGTCGCCGCCCGGGTGCTGGACAGCGCCGTCGCGTGCACAGGAATACGGGTCTCCCGCAGCAGCTTGCCGCCCATGTCGTAGACACGAGTGCGCAGGACGGCGTCGAAGTCGCTCGTGCGGTCGGACACGGCGAAGACATCCGTCTTACCATCACGACGCAGCGGCACGACATCCACCGGCGCATAGAAACGCTTCGCGTGGAACTGCAGCGCCTTCCAGCGGTTGAAGTAGTCGACGCTGGCCCAGGACGCGCCCGGCCACACATCGTTCAACTGCCAGTACAACGTACCCATGTTGCGCGGGCGGGCGCTGCGCAGGTGCTCGGCGGCCAGTTCGATCCCTTCGGCCTGCATGACCTGACTGAGGTAGACGAACGACGGGAAATCCTTCGGTTCGCCGTACTCCTGGCGGATGTACAGCAACAGACGCTGGTTGCCGTCGCCGTTGGCGAACTTCTGGTGCGCGCGCATCACCTTCGACTCCGGCTGCATGTCCTCCGGCTGGGCGAAGGCCTTGATCGTGGCCATCACCGGGAAGGACTGCAGACCGTATTCGGACTGGAAGCGCGGCGTGATGTCGAGGTAGTGCGAGATAGGCTCAGAACCCGACCACACTTTCCAGTAATGCATGTCGCCGTCGGTCTCGACATTGGCCGGACCGTCGAAGTCCGTGCTCGGCGAGCTGGCCCAGTACGGCACCTGCGGCGACAGATCCGACACGACCTTGCGCAGCGTCTTGTCGAAGATCGTACGCATGCCGTCTTCGACCTTCTTCACTTCATCGGCGTTGACGAATTTCTGGAAGTCGATGCGATCGGGCCATTCCTCCCAGCCCGTCTGCACTTCGTTGTTACCGGCCCAGAGTACGATCGAGGGGTGATCGCGCAGGCGCGTGACCTGCTCCTCGGCTTCGATGCGGGTGCTCTCGCGGAACGCATCGTCGTACGGCGTCACCGCGCCGCCGAACATGAAGTCCTGCCAGATCATCACACCCAGACGGTCAGCCGCCGCGTAGAACGCGTCGTCCTGGTAGGTGCCGCCGCCCCACAGGCGCAACATGTTCATGTTGGCGTCCTTCGCGGATCGAAGGATGGCTTCCAGCCGCTCGCTGGAGACGCGCGAAGGGAACGCATCGTATGGAATCAGGTTGGCGCCCTTGGCGAAGATCGGCACGCCGTTGACGACAAACGCGAAGCCCCTGCCCCACTGGTCCTTGTCGCGACGCAGCTCGACCTTGCGCAGGCCGGTTTCGCGATCGGCCCCGGCAACCGTCGATCCGCCGGAGTCGACGCTGGCGTGGAACCGGTAGAGATTCGGTTCGCCGTAGCCGACCGGCCACCAGCGTTGCGGATGGTCGATGCTCAGCGGCACCCCGACGTGGTTCTCGCCGGCCTTCAGGGCGACCTCACGCTGTTCGCTACCGGTCTTGCCGTCCGGCCCGGTCCACTCGACCTTGAGGGTGACCGCGCCCGCCTTGTCGGCACGCACGTCGAGTTGCGCGTCCAACCTGGCCACGTCCGCTTCGACCTCGGTCTGAGCGATATGGAAGTCGGCGACGCGGAGGTCATCCCAGCTTTCCAGGCGCACGGGGCGCCAGATACCGAGCGTGACGTAACGCGGACCCCAGTCCCAGCCGTACTGGTAGTTGGCTTTGCGGACGTAGTTGGAGGTCTGCTTACCCTTCGGCTCATCGCCGAAGGACGAATCGAATTCGCCCGGCAACGCATACGGCTGCTTCAGCAGCCACGGCTGCACGCGTGCGATGGGGGACTGCAGGTGCACGGTGAGCGTATTGCTTCCCGCGTGCAGGGTGTTCTTTACCGGCAGGCGCCAGCGGCGGAACATGTTGTCCGCCGAGAGCAGCTTCTTACCGTTGAGGCTGACCTCGGCGAAGGTGTCGAGGCCGTCGAAAACGAGATCGACGTGACCGCGCCTGAGCGTGGCCGCGTCGACGTCGAAGCTGAGCTGGTAGTCCCAGTCGGAGAGGCCGATCCATTGGAGGCTGGCCTCGTTGTCGCGCCAGAACGGGTCGGGGATGTTCTTCCGGGCGAGCAGGTCGGTCTGGATCGCGCCGGGGACGGTGGCGGGTTGCCACTCATCCAGCCGCTCGCACGATGACGTGCATTGCCTAAGTCGTTTCAGCTGGGCTGAGGGTTCGCCAGCAGGGTTGGCTCCCGCCGGCGTGGCGGTATGGGACAGACGGAATTGCCAGCCGACGGAGAGGTCTCTCTCCGTCGGCGTGGCCGCGCCGGCGGCGCCGACGACTAGCCAGGCCGCCAGTGCCAGCGACGCGCGGGGCGTCACAGCTTGAAGCCCATCGTCACCATGTAGGTGCGGCCGTTCTTGTACGCGTTGAGCGGCTGGGCCGGCGTGTTGTTGTAGACCATATACGTCTCGTCCAGCAGGTTGGTGGCGTCGAGCGAAAGGCGGATATGGTCATTTAGCTGATAACCCACCGTCGCGTCCAGTTCACGGAAGATGCCCGTGATCTGCTGCGACTGGAGCTGGGCGATCGACGTGAAGTACGACGAACGCCAGCTATAGGTCAGGCGCGCGCTCCACGGACCCTGCTCGAAGAACGGCGACAGGTTGAACGAGTTCTTCGAGTTGTACGGCAGCGGAAAGTCGTTGCTGGTGTCCGCGTCTGAGTAGGTGTAGTTCGCCAGCATGCCGAAGCCATACGCGAAGTTCTGCTGGTAGGTCAGCGAGGCACCCTTGACCTTGGCCACGCCGGCATTGGTCGGCACCTGCATCTGGTACACGTCGTCGTGCTGCTCGGTCAGGTTGTACTGCGTCTGGGCGACGTTGGTGTTGAGGATGTAGCCCGAGATGCGACGGTAGAACAGCTCAGCGGACAGCACGCTGTTTTCCGAGAAGTACCACTCGGCCGAGGCGTCGTAGTTGGTCGACTTGTACGGCTTGAGGTCGATGTTGCCTGCGGAGCCGGTCAGGGTACGGTCGTCCAGTGCCACGTACGGGGTCATCTGCTGATAGCGCGGACGCGCGATGGCCTTGGCCGCGGCGAAACGCAGCGTCACGTCTTCGGCGGCGTCGAACGCGATGTTGAACGACGGCAGCCAGTCGTGGTACGCGCTGCGCTTGTTCACGGCGGCGTAATTGCCGTTACCGATGCTGTTGTAACCGTCCACCGTGTCACGTGTGCGGAAGTAGCGCGCACCGATGTTGCCGCGATAACCGTCGCCGGCGAAGTCGCCCTGCACGTAGAACGCGCGGTTCTGCTCGGCGATGCTGTAGGTGGCTTTCGGGTCGAGCGACGTGTTCGTGACCAGACTCGACACATAGGCCTTCATCAGGCCCGGATCGATCGTGGTCCAGTTGCCCATGTTGCCGGCCGAGTCGAGCCCGTCGAGGTAGCCGCCCGGCGTGCCGCCGTTGGCAAGGTCGGCGAGGCTGGTACCGGCGTAAGCCGTGGCCGGAATATTGGCCGTGTATGCGTCCTGACCATCCAGATGATTGGTCGCCTTGATGCCGACCGAGATCTGGTTCAGCGGACCCCAGGCGACGTCGTGCGAGAAGTCGAACTGGAAGTAACGTTCGCGATCGTAGCTCGGCGCGTAGCTGTAACCGGCACCGTGAGCGAGCGCGGCGGACGGGTTGTCCGGGCTGTTGTAGTTGATCTGCGGATGCTCGCCGTCGAGCGCGTAATTGAAGCCGCCGAAGTTCTGGAACTGCATGTTCCAGATGCCATCCGAACCGCCGGTGGAGCCGGTGTAACCGACCTGGCTCGACGCCGTCCAGCCGTCACCGAACCAGTCGGCGCGAAGGTTGGCCACACCGGTGTTCACCGTCGAATCGCGCTCGTAACCGTCCAGATAGGTCGACGTGTTGGCGTCGTAGCTACCCGTGGTCGCGACACCGTTCTGGAAACCGAGTGCGGTCGCATTGGCCGCCGAACCGGACCACTCGCCGTAATGGCTCTGGTTGAAGTTGTTGAACTTCTCGGTGACGTAGAGGCCGGTGAAGTTCAGCTCGAACGCGTCGTTCGGCTTCCACTGCAGACCGGTCGACACACCGTCGCGCTTGCGGCGCTGCTGGAACCACGCCGTGTTGACGGCGGTCGGGTAGACGCCCTGCTGGTTCGGCGGGACCACGGCCGGATTGAACTGGTGATCCGGGTTGGTATCGGTCGGATCGTTGACGCGCTGGTAGCCGAAGACTTCGGTGCCCTGGCGGTCGATGATCTTGTCGGAGTGCATGATGGAGCCGAGCACGCCGAAGGTGTTGTCCTGGTTCTTCCAGCTGTAAAGCACCGACGCGTTCGGCTTGCCCTTGTCCGCGCGATCGTTGTAACCGTAGCTCACGGTACCGGTCAGCGTGTTGGCCTTGAGATCCAGCGGACGACGCGTGTTGACGATGACGGTACCGCCGATCGAGCCCTCGTCGATGTTCGCCTGCGGCGTCTTGTAGACCTGCGCATTACCGATGATTTCCGAGGTCAGCAGGCTGTAGTTGAACGAGCGGCTGTCGGGATTGTTCGGATCGGACGTCCAGTTGGTCGAGGCGACGGTCTGGCCGTTGAGCAGCAGGCGGTTGAGCGCCGGATCGGTACCCAGGATGCTGACCTTGTCGCCTTCGCCGAAGTTGCGGTCGACGCTGATACCGGGCAGATGCGAGAGCGATTCGGCCACGTTGGTGTCCGGGAACTTGCCCACGTCTTCGGCCGAGATGGCGTCGACGATGGAGTCGGCGTTGCGTTTCAGGTCGAGCGACTTCTGCAGGCTGGCGCGAATGCCGGTGACCGTCACGGCGCCCAGGTTAGCGGCGTCCTGCGGGTTGGCGTTCGGGTCGGCCGGCTTGGCGGCATCGGTCTTCTTCGTCGTGCTGGCGGCCGGGGCGGGGGAAGCCGCGTCCTGTGCGATCGCGTTGCCGGTGGCCAAGAGGCCGGCGAGGATAGCCATGGAAAGTACGCTGATGCGGGGGTTCACATCGTTCTCCTGAGGAATGCCTGGTGTTTTCGCGAGACGCACGACACCGCGCGGGCTATTGCCCGCGTTGATCGTCATGCGTATCGCCGGATTTCTTTCTGCCCTGCGCCCTGTCGCCGATGCGCCGCCTTCCGGCCCTGCGCTGATCGCGCTCATATCGCGATTGCAACGGTATTACCGAGCGGATTTTTAGGGGCCGCTGACAACGTTGTCAACCGCTTTTTTAACTCGATCTAAAGTCATACAAATGAGCCCAAGTCATTGTCTTGAAAGCGTTTAGCGGAATAATGAAAATACTGCACTGCGGTATATCTCAAGAGCCATTTGGATCGATCCATGCGCTCCTGAGCCCGGGTCGCGATCACGAGAAACGGCGCTGTGACGCGGTTTTTATCGGACCGGACGTCCGGCGGCGCGCGGGGGCGGCGCGATGCCGTCGCTTTGCTGCACTGCAACCAGAAATGCGACGGATTTCACACGTCGGCAGGATCGCGGGGCCGCGAATTTGGACGATTCAAGCGCGCGACTTTGCGGAAAACACCGGTCAAACCCGCAGTTTCTCGCGAAGACCGACGGGCGCATGAACGGGTTCCTCGCAACCGCGCATCGAACCGGCAACAGACAGCGACCAGTCACCCTTCCGGACCGAATCTGCTGGCGACACATCGGCCCCCCGATTTTCTGCAAGGACCTCCCATGAAGCGCGTGAGTCTGCACCTCGTCCGCACCACCCTGCTTTCCGCCTCGCTGGTCGCCGCGCTCGGCGCATGCAACCGCACACCACCGGACGAGGCGCCCGCCGCTGCCAGCGCGCCGGCGGCGCCAGCCAGCGCCGCTCAGGCGACGGCCGATCCCGGCTATGCGCGTCCCACGGCCGACCAGCTTTACGCGCTGGTGTCGCCCATCGCCCTGTTCCCCGACAAGTTGGTCGCACTCACACTCGCCGGCTCGACGCATCCCGATCAGGTCGATGCCGCTCGCGGTTTCCTGGACAGCAATCGCAACCTCAACGGCGGAGCGCTCATCGACGCCGCCGACGCTCAGCCCTGGGATCCAAGCGTGAAGTCCCTCGTGGCCTTCCCCGCCGTTCTCGATCAACTGGCGAACAACCGCGACTGGACCGCGGCGCTCGGCGATGCTTACGCCAACGAGCCGACCGACGTCCTGAATGCGATCCAGGTGATGCGCGACCGCGCACGGTCGCATGGTTCTCTGAAGAGTTCGTCGCAGCAGGTCGTCCAGGTCGACGAGGCGCCGCCTGTCGACGAAGGTGCGAGCGTGGCCTCGATCGTTCCCGCGCCCGCCCGCACGATCGTCATCGAGCAGGCGCAATCCGATGTGGTCTACGTGCCGCAGTACGACCCCGACGTGGTTTATGGCGAACCGGTGTACTCCCGCGTATACCGCACGCACTGGTACGAAGCGCCCGCCACGCGTGGCGAGGTCGTGACCGCCGGACTGGTGTCCTTCGGCGCGGGCATCCTGGTGGGGCAGCTGTTCGCCTCGCACGATCATTACGACCGTCCGCACGGCGGCTGGAACGAGTGGAACACCGCGTGGGGACGTGGGCCGCGGGGCGACTATCGCGGTCGTCCCGCCGTGGTCTACGACAACCACCCCTACGTCGTGAATCGCACCACGATCAACCGCACGGTCAACAACACCTACGTCAATCGTTCGGTGAACATCGACAACCGCCACGACAACGACAACGTCGCGATTCACAACGCGCCACCCCAGGCCCAGCAGCGAGCGCTGCAGCGTCCCGACTTCGACCACATGCAGCGCCCGAACTTCACGGCCGCCATGGCGCATCCGACCGCCGCGAACGAACGACCGGCGCTGCCGCCGCAGGCGCGGCAGGGCGCGTCAGCGCCGCAGGCTGTCGCCCGGCCTGAGCAACAGCCGCCCATTCACGCCATGCAGCACGAAGACCCTCGCGTCGCCAACGTGCATGCCGTCGGCGCCCGTCCGCAACCCTTCGGCGACCGTCATGCGCAACCCGCCGAAGCGCCACGACCCGCTGCGTTCCAACACTCCGCGGAAGCGTCGCGACCGGCCCCGACACCTCGCATCGAGCAGCCGAGGCGTCCGGAACCGGCGTTCCAGCAGGAAGCCCGCCCGCAGGCTCAGCGGGAACCGCAGGTCGAGCGGGAGCCGCGGCCGCAGCGTGAAGCGCAGCCGCAGCGTGAGGCGCAGCCGCAGCGTGAGCCTCTGCCGCAGCAACGCAGCGAACCACCGCGTGAGCGTCCCGCGCCTCAGCAGCACCAGCAGCAAGCCGCGCAGCATCCGCAACCCCGGCACGAAGATCACGCGCCGCCTGCGCACCACGATCACGACAAGCACGACTGAGCAAAAAAAAGCCCCGGATTGACCGGGGCTCGTGATGACGTTCGCTTACTGCTTACGTGGTCGCTTCGCAGCCGCCGCCCTGGTGGGCGACGCCTTACGCGCGGCGACCACCCGCTTTGCGGGCGCTTTTTTCGCCGTCGCCTTTTTGACCGCGACCTTGCGCGCGGAGACGGTCTTCTTCGCCGGCGCCTTTGCCACCGCCGCCGATTTGCGCGCAGGCGCCGTCTTCTTCACCGACGTCGCACGCAACGACTTCTTCGCCGCCGCACGCTTCTTCGTGGCGCGACCTTCCGCCGACTTCGTCGACGAAGGCAACACATCCGACTTCGGCTTGGCCGTACGACGCGCGTTGAGCTCAGCCGCCGAATTCAGCGGACGCCAGGAGCGACCGCCCATGGCCAGGAGCGTGTCCGACGAGGCCGGACCCGCGCTGCCCGACGCATAGTTCGGGAAGTCCGCCGGCGTGCGCTGCGCCCAGTCGTCGAGAATCGGCTGCACCGCGCGCCAGCAGGCTTCGACCATGTCGGCGCGCTGGAACAGCGTGGCGTCACCGGTCATGCAGTCATACAGCAGCGTTTCGTAGCCCACGTTCGGCTCGGCGCGGAACCAGTCCGCGTACTTGAAGTCCATCCGCACCGGCGCGAGTTCCACGCGCGGGCCGGGACGCTTGACGTCGAACTGCAGCGAGATGCCTTCATCCGGCTGAATCTGCAGTACGAGCCAGTCGGGACCGAATGCATCCATGCCCGTGCCACGGAACGGGGCGAACGGCGCGGACTTGAAGCGGATGGCGATTTCCGTCGTGCGACGACCCATGTGCTTGCCGGTGCGCAGATAGAACGGCACGCCCGACCAGCGCCAGGTGTCGATCGACAGCTTCATGGCGACGAAGGTCTCGGTGACCGAGTCCGGTGCGACATTGGGCTCATCACGGTACGACGTGGCCAGTTCGTTGTTCACCGCGCCCGGACCGTACTGGCCGCGGACGGCGTCTTCCGGCTGGATCGGACGGATGGCTTCGATGGTTTCCGCCTTGCGCGTACGCACGGCTTCCGCGTCGAAAGAGGTCGGCGGTTCCATCGCGACCATCGCCAGCAGCTGGAACAGATGATTGGGCACCATGTCTCGCAGCGCACCGGTCTGCTCGTAGAACGAGCCACGACGCTCGACACCTACCGTCTCGGCCACGGTGATCTGCACGTGGTCGATGCGGTCGCGGTTCCAGATCGGCTCGAACAGGCCGTTGGCGAAACGGAACGCCATGATGTTCTGCACCGTCTCCTTGCCGAGGAAGTGGTCGATGCGATAGATCTGGTCTTCGCGCAGCACCTTGAGGATGCGCTCGTTCAGCGCGTGCGCCGAGGCGAGATCGTGACCGAATGGCTTTTCGATGATGACGCGGCGCCAGAACTCGCCGTCGGCACCGCCGTCGTCCACGAGGCCGGCGTTCCGCAGCTGTTCGATCACGTCGCCGAAGAAGCGCTCGGGCGTGGCGAGGTAGAACAGCACGTTGCCCTGGGTGCCGCGACGCTTCTCGGCGTCGCGCAGCTTGACCGCCAGGCTCTGGAACGCCGACAGATCGTCGAAGTCGCCCGCGTGGTAGGTCATCTGAGAGCTCAGCCAGCCCCAGGCGTCTTCGTCGAGCTTGCCGCCGCCATTGCTGACGTACTTCTCGAGCGACGTGTGCAGGCTCTTGCGCCAGGCGTTGTCGGTCATCTTGCCGTGGTTGAAGCCGATGATCGAGAAGTTGTCGGACAGCAGTCCGGTGCGGCGCATGTTGTAGAGCGCGGGAACGACGAGGCGGCTGGTGAGATCACCGGCGGCGCCGAAAATCACGACGGTACACGGGTCGGCCGGGTGAGCGCGCGAGGTAACGCGCTTCGTGGGGGCGGGGCTCATGCACGGACTCCTTGGGGATGTTGGGCTTCGGGGGTGGCGTGGATGTCGGCGGTCGCGCTGTAACCATGCGCCAGGCTAAAGGCGGCATTAATCAACGCAACGTGCGAAAAGGCTTGTGGGAAATTGCCCAACAGCCGTTTCGACCGTGGATCGTACTCCTCCGCGAGCAGTCCGAGGTCGTTCGTGAGGCCGATCAGGCGCACGAAAAGCTCGCGCGCCTCGTCCAGGCGCCCCAGCAGGACATAGTTTTCCACCAGCCAGAAACTGCACGGCAGGAACTCGCCCTCGCCCGGCGGCAGCCCGTCGACGCCGCTGCGTGTGTCGTAGCGGCGTACGAACCCATCGACCAGCAGATCCTCTTCGATGGCCCGCACCGTCGCGACGATCCGGGGATCGTCACGCGGCAGGAAATCGGTGAGGGTGACGATCAGCAGGCTGGCATCGAGTTCTCTGGAGCCATACGACTGCACGAAGCAACCGCGCTCGGGATCCACGCCTTTGGCGAGGATGTCGGCCTTGACCTCATCGGCGATGGTGCGCCATCGCTGCGAAAATGCCGGGTCACGGCCTTCGCGGTCCTGTTCGGAAGCCCGCTGGAAGGCCAGCCATGCCATCACCTTCGAATGGACGAAGTGGCGCGGCTCGCCGCGGATTTCCCAGATGCCTTCGTCGGGGTGGCGCCAGATGCTGGCGAGATGCTCGAGGAAGACGTTCTGCACCTCGTCGGCCTCGGGCTGCATCGCGACGCCGTGCTTCACCGCGTGCGAGAACGCACCCACCAGCTCACCGAAGATATCGAGCTGAAACTGGTTCGAAGCCGCGTTGCCCACGCGTACCGGCTTTGCGCCTTCGTAACCGTCCAGCCAGTCGAGTTCGTATTCCTCGAGGCGGCGCTCACCGGCGATCCCGTAAAGCACCTGGAGCTGGTCCGGCGACCCGGCCACCGCGCGTCGCACCCAGTCCCGCCAGGCACTGGCTTCATCGTGGTAGCCCGCGTTCACCAGCGCGGAGAGGACGAAGGTGGCGTCGCGGGCCCAGCAGAACCGGTAATCCCAGTTACGCTCGCCGCCGAATTGTTCCGGCAGCGACGTCGTGGGCGCGGCCACGATGCCGCCCGTGGGGAGATAGCTCAGGCCTTTGAGGACGACCAGCGAGCGGCGGACGATCTCGCTCCACTCGCCGGCGCCATTGCAGCGCCCCGACCAGTCTTCCCAGAAGGCCAGCGACTTCTCCAGCGCGTCGTAAGGATCGATCGCTTCGGGAGGGGACAAATGCGACGGGCCCCAGGCCATCACGAAGGGAATGGAATCACCCATGGACACGGCGAAGCGGGCCACGCTGTGCATCCCTTCCCCTTCGACCGAGACGGGACTGCGGACGACCAGCATGTCCGGCCCGGCGACCGCCGTCACGGTCCGCTCGTCAACCCGCGTCACCCACGGCATGGCGTTGCCATAGTCGAAGCGAATGGTCAGCACGGCCTCGAAGTCGACCCGGCCTTCGACGCCCTCGACGATGCGGGTCACCCCGACCTGGTCGCCGGCGAACGGCATGAAGTCGATCACGCGGGCGACACCGGTGGCCGTGCGCCATTCCGTTTCGAGGATCAGGGAGCCGTCGACGTAGCCGCGCCGGACCGTGGCATCCGGGTCGGCGGGAGCGATACGCCAGCGCCCGTTGTTCTCGTTACCCAGCAAGGCGGCGAAGCAGGCGGCGGAGTCGAAACGTGGCAAACACAGCCAGTCGATCGATCCGTCCTTCGCCACCAGCGCCGCGCTGCGGCAGTTGCCGAGCATCGCGTAGTCTTCGATCCGGGATGCCATCGTGTCCTCGTCGCCAGCGGGTAGTCCCTTTTACGGTAGCCAGCCACGCGTTAGAACGACGTATCCGGGGCCGGTTTCAGTGCCCCGATGGCGCCCGCTGCGGGAGCGACGCGTTGAACATGCTGTGGGCCACTTCCTGTTCGCCATAGATGACCTGCGTGGCACCCATGCCATCCATGTGAGCCACACATTCTTGCGAATGGGCACGCGCGACGATCGGCAGGTCGGGGCGCAACGCACGCGCCGCACGTACCACCTGCCCCCCTTCGAAGGGGTCCGATACCGCCACGATCAGGGATCGTGCGCCGGCAAGGTTGGCCTCGGCCAGCACGAGCGCGGCAGCCGCATTGCCGATGACGATCTCGGCACCGTGCTGCTCGCGCAGTTCGCGCACGGCGTCTTCGTCGGTCTCGATCACGAGCGTACGCGTACCCGTGGCCTGCAACTCGGCGAACACGCGGCGACCTACCCGGCCAAACCCGACCAGCACGGTGTGACCCGCCAGCGATGGATCGGTGTGCTCGTCCGGCGCATCGCGGTCATGCCGCGCGATCCACCTGTCGAGCGCACCGAACAGCAGCGGATTGACCAGGATCGAGACGATGGCCGCGGCGAGCAGAATGTCTCGCGCCTCCTCGCTGAGCAGATGCAGGGAGACGCCCAGCCCCGCCAGGATGAAAGAGAACTCGCCGATCTGGGCGAGACTGGTCGCGATGGTCAGCGCGGTCTTCTTCGGACGACCGAATGCACGAACGATGGCGAACGCGGCGACCGACTTGCCGATGATGATGATCAGGCAGGCGGCCAGGACGATCCACGGCTGCTCGACGAGGATATGCGGGTTGAACAGCATGCCGATGGAGACGAAGAACAGCACCGCGAAAGCGTCGCGCAACGGCAGTGTTTCTTCCGCGGCCTGCTGCGAGAGCTTGGACTCGCCCATCATCATGCCGGCGAAGAAAGCGCCGAGTTCGAAGGAGACGTCGAACAGGTGCGCCGCGCCGAAGGCGATACCGAGGGCGATGGCGAGAACGGCCAGACGGAAGAGTTCACGCGAGCCGGTGCCGGAGACCGCCTGCAACGTCCATGGGATCACGCGCTTCCCGACGATCAGCATCAGCGCCACGAACACGATGACCTTGCCGATGGTCCAGGCCACGGTCTCGGCCAGCGCCATCATGCTCGGCGGGTGATCGCCCTGCTCCGCCCCGAGGAAGCCACCGATGGCGGGCAGCAGGACCAGCGCCAGCACCATGGCCAGGTCTTCGACGATCAGCCAGCCGACGGCGATACGTCCGCGATCGCTGTCGAGCAGGCGACGTTCTTCCATCGCACGGAGCAGCACCACCGTACTGGCGACGGAAAGCGCGAGACCGAAGACGAAGCCCTGCGCCACCGGCCAGCCAAGACCCCAGCCAAGCAGCATGCCAAGACCGGTCGCCACGCCCATCTGCACCGCGGCGCCGGGGATGGAAATCGCCTTTACCGCGAGCAGGTCTTTGAGCGAGAAGTGCAGACCCACGCCGAACATCAGCAGAATCACGCCGAGGTCGGCGAGCTCCTGAGCGATGCCCGCGTCGGCCACATAGCCCGGGGTGAACGGCCCGGCGACCACACCGGCGACGAGGTAACCGGCCAGGACCGGAAGTCGCAATCGATGCGCGATGGCGCCAAAGATGAAGGCGAGTACGAGGCCACCGACGATGGTGGCGATGAGTGGCGTGGCGTCGTGCATGGGCATCTCCTGGGCATGCACCCTCGTCTCGTCACGTCGGTCAGACGAACGTATCGATGTCGGGCAATCCCCATAGAGTTGGGGATCGCGCGGCGCGCACGCAAGCGTTTCCGGCCATTTTTTTCAATCGCGGCGAGGACTTGAGGATAATCTCAATCGCACCCGCGCAGGTAGGAGCGCGCCTTGCGCGCGATGGGTGGTGCCGCGTCATCGCGTTGTTGGCTTTTCGCGCGCGGGGCGCGCTCCTACGGGTCAGCCGGGGCCATTCAACACCGCCAGAAAATCCTTCCCGTAACGCTTCAGCTTGTTCTCGCCGACACCACTGATCGACCCCAGTTCGTCCTCGTTTTCCGGCAGCGCCCGCAACATCGCCAGCAAAGTCGCATCATGGAAAATGACGTATGCAGGCACCCCATGCGCCTTTGCCAGTTCCGCGCGGACGCGACGCAGTTCGTTCCACAACGGCATCTCGATCTCTTCGATGCCCAGGGAGCCGCCGGCGACGGCAGGCGACGGACGCGAGTTGCGCTTGCCTTTCGACGGCCGTGCGTCCTCGCGCAGCCACACCTTGCGCTCGCTTTTCAGGACCGGTCCGCTTTCCTTCGACAAACGCAGCGTACCGAAGCCTTCGGGATCCGCTTCGACCAGGCCCGCAGCCAGCAGCTGGCGGAACACCGAGCGCCACTGCGTTGCATCCATGTCCGCGCCGATACCGAACACGCTCAGCGTGTCGTGACCGAGATCGCGTACCCGCTCACCCGCCTCGCCGCGCAGGATCTCGATCAGATGGCCGGCGCCATAACGCTGACCGCTGCGATAGATGCATGACATCGCCTTCTGCGCCGCGGTCGTGGCATCCCAGGTCCTGGGCGGCACCAGGCAGTTGTCGCAGTTGCCACAGGGCTCGGGATACACCTCGGCGAACGCCTCCAGCAGAAGCTGGCGACGGCAGCGTGTGGCCTCGGCATAACCGAGCAGCGAGTCGAGCTTGAGGCGCTCCACCCGCTTGCGGTCGTCGCCCGAGTCCGACTGGGAAATCATCTGACTCATGGTCACGACATCGCCCAGGCCGTAAATCATCCAGGCTTCCGCCGGCAGGCCGTCACGACCGGCACGGCCGGTCTCCTGGTAGTAGCCTTCCATGCTGCGCGGCAGATCGAGGTGGGCGACGAAGCGGACGTCCGGCTTGTCGATGCCCATGCCGAACGCGACGGTGGCGACCATGACGATGCCGTCTTCGCGCAGGAAGCGCTGCTGGTGGCGCTGGCGTACTTCGCCATCCAGACCGGCGTGATACGGAAGCGCGTCCACGCCCGCTTCGGCCAGCCAGGCGGCGGTCTCATCGACCTTGCGGCGGCTGAGGCAATAGATGACACCGGCTTCGCCACGATGGGCGTCGAGAAAATCGAGCAACTGGCGCCGTGCGTTCTGCCGTGGTGCCACGCGATAGCGGATGTTCGGCCGGTCGAAACTGGAAACGAAACGGCGCGCCTGGTGCAGGCCGAGGCGCTCGACGATTTCTTCGCGGGTGCGCTCGTCGGCCGTCGCGGTGAGCGCGATGCGCGGTACTTCCGGAAAGCGCTCGTGCAGGATCGCGAGTTCGCGGTATTCGGGACGAAAATCGTGTCCCCACTGCGAGACGCAATGGGCCTCGTCGATAGCGAACAAGGCAATGGGAATGCGATCCAGCAGGCCGAGGAAGCGGCCCGTGAGCAGCCGCTCGGGCGCGACATACAGCATGTCGAGTTCGCCGGCGAGCAGGAGCTCCTCGATCTCGCGCTGGGTGGCGGCGTCGAGACTGGAATTGAGATAGCGCGCCTTGACGCCGGCTTCGGTCAGCGCGTCGACCTGGTCCTGCATCAGCGCGATCAGCGGTGACACCACGATGCCTGTGCCATACCGCATCAGTGCCGGAATCTGGAAGCACAGCGACTTGCCGCCGCCGGTGGGCATCAGGACGAGGGCGTCGGCCCCGCCGGCGACCTCCTCGACGATGGCCTGCTGCTGGCCGCGGAACTCGGGGTAACCGAAAACGGAGTGAAGGAGATCTAGGGCCTGGGACTGCATCCGCACATGCTAACAAACGGACGTGCCGGATCGGCCTTTACCTGCGCCTCAAGCCTCGGTAGGCCCACGCCGTTAACGGAAGAAGGTGATGTCCCCGGGTAGCGGACGGGCACCTAATGAAGCCACATCGCCCGAGGGGGAGCGCCATATGAACACTGCCATAGCCCTTTCCGCCGCCGTCGCGGTCAGCCTGTTCGCCAGCGCCCTCCCGGCCCGGGCGCAGCAAGGCGGTATCCGCTTCGAAGGCCGCGTCGTCGAACGAACATGCGGGATGCGCGCGGAACGCCCCGACTGTCCACCGGACCGCGCCGCCACCGCAACCGTCCGCGTCCTGCGCGAGATGTCCGCGCTGACGTCCCTGCACGCCGACCTTCTGGACTACGCGATGCAACGCCGC
Source organism: Dyella sp. 333MFSha (assembly GCF_900102405.1). Lineage (NCBI taxonomy): Bacteria > Pseudomonadati > Pseudomonadota > Gammaproteobacteria > Lysobacterales > Rhodanobacteraceae > Dyella > Dyella sp. 333MFSha. Next base: position 53,669 of record NZ_FNBR01000003.1, read on the forward strand.
TCGGGGGAAACCTGGGAACTGGTCGAGGTCAGCTACCGGTGATCGCGCTCAGCCGCCCCAGATCGCACGGTCGAGGTCGTGGTCCAGGCCGAACGCGCTCATGGGGACGCGGCCGTCCTTCACCGTGACGCCCTCGGCCTTGAGCAGCCGGCACTGCTCGCGATAACCCCCCGTTCCCACGGGTATCCCGATGCGGCCGTCCGCGCGAAGCACGCGGTGCCAGGGTAGCTTCATCCGGTCGGGCGCATCGCCGAGCACCCGGCCGATCAGTCTGGCGCGTCCGGGATACCCGGCGCGAGCCGCGATCGCGCCATAACTGGCGACCCTCCCACGCGGGATGGCGGCGACCGTTTCGATGATCCGCGTCGCCCGGAGGGCGCGGGCCTCGTCGTCGTCGAGTTCATCGGCCATGGTCGTTTCGTGCATGTTCGGAAGAGGCGTTGAGCGTACCATCGGTGGTCCCCGGACAGATTCACAAGGCGACCATGCGGCACTTCGAAGCGATTCGCTCCCATGTCGGCGGCATCCACAAGCTCCGCCACAACGAGCCATACCTGATCAGCTTCGACCTGGAGCTGCCCGATGGCAGGCATCAGGGCATCTATCTGGCCGAACTGGAAGACGCCGAGGGCCAGCGCTTCCTGCGGCTGTCCACGCCGATCGGACCACTCTCGGGCGTCGATGCGCGCCGCTGCCTTCGCTTCAACTGGGAGCAGCGCACGGGCTATCTGGCGGAGGCGGATCTCGACGGATCGCCCTACCTGCACCTCTGCGAGAACCGTCCCTACGACTACCTGGACGAGCGCGAGCTGGCGCGGATCGTCGAGGAACTGGGCGCCACGGGCGACCAGCTCGAGCAGGTGGTGAACGGCGAGGCGGACGCCCTGTAAGAGGGCGCCCTGCGGGCGATCAGTCCGGCACGCGAATCAGAAAAACAAGCGGCCGAGCTTCACCAGGGCGTACCCCAGCGCCGCCGTGATCGGCAACGTCAGGATCCACGCCCATACCATCCGCTCGACGACCGACCAGCGGATGGCGTTGAACCGCTTGGCCGCGCCCACGCCCATGATCGAGGCGGACACGTTGTGCGTCGTGGAGACCGGCACGCCCAGCATCGACGCCGTGAGAATGACCGCCGCCGAACTGCCTTCGGCGGCGAAACCATTGATCGGGTGCAGCTTGACCATCTTGTGGCCCAGCGTCTTGATGATGCGCCAGCCACCGCCGGCGGTGCCGCCCGCCATCGTCAGCGCGCAGACCACCTTCACCCAGACCGGGATCGGAAAGCCGCCGGGCGCCGCCGGATCGTGCGGAATACGCAGGAAGTGCAACAGCGCCGGCAGATGATCGAACTGCCCCGCCGCCGTGGCACCGGCCAGGGCCAGGGCGATGATGCCCATGCTCTTCTGGGCGTCGTTCATACCGTGGGACAGACCCATGGCGCTGGCCGAGAGGATCTGCGCCTTGCCGAAGAAGCTGTTCACGAACGGAGTGCGACCAAAACGATGCAGAGGCCCCTTCTGGCGGGAGAAGAACCCAAGCAACGCATAGAGGGCGCCCATCAGCAGGAAGCCAATGACGAAGCCGAGGAAGGGCGACACGATCATCGGCACGATGACCTTGGGTACCACGCCCTTGCCCAGCCACCAGTGCTCCCCACCCTGCCACCAGATGATCGAGTGAAGGTTGCCGTCGGAAGCGGCCAGCGCGGCGCCGCACAGTCCGCCAACCAGCGCGTGACTCGAACTGGACGGCAGGCCGAGCCACCAGGTGATGAGGTTCCAGATGGTCGCGCCCAGCAGCGCGCTGATCAACAGGTGCGAACCGACGTCGACCACGCCGGTGTCCACCAGGCCCGAGGCGATCGTCGCCGCCACGGCCGTGCCCCACAGGGCGCCTGCGAGGTTGGTGACGGCCGCCAGCAGCACGGCCTGGCCGGGCGTCAGCACCTTGGTCGCCACCACGGTGGCGATGGAGTTCGCCGTGTCGTGGAAGCCATTGATGTAGGTGAACGCGAGGGCGATCAGGACGACCGCGATAACCATGCTCATGGGGCGGCCGCCGTCAGGAGTTCTTGAGCACGATGGAGTAGACGACGTTGCCGACGTCGCGGCACTTGTCGACCGCTTTTTCCACCAGCTCGAACAGGTCCTTGGCGAGGATCGCCTTGAGCGGATCCGAGCCTTCGGCGTACAGCGTGCGGTAGGGATCCAGCAGCAGGCGGTCGGCCTCGGATTCCAGCGCCTGGAGCTGGTCGCGAAGCTTCTTAACCGGGTCGATCTTCAGGCCATGACGCAGTTGCCCGATCATCTGGACGACCACCTCGGCCGAGCGCTCGAGCAGGGCGGCGCGCTGAGCGAAGTCGATGCCATGGAGGCGTTCGGCGACGATGACGTAGCGTTCGGCGAACTTCTCGATGGTCTTGGGAATCTTGTACAGCGCCGAGTTGAGCGCCTCGATGTCTTCCCGGTCCAGCGCGGTGACGAAGGTGTTGACCAGTTCCTCGCCGATCTGCCCGTGCAGGGCCTTCTCGCGGGCGCGCGCCGTGCTGAAAGCGGCCATGACCGGCGTGCGGTCGGTCTTGGTGACCAGTTCGTGCATCGCGCGGGCGCTTTCACGCGCGGCTTCCGCACTGGCTTCGAGCAGACCGTAGAACTTGTCGCCCTTACCGAAGATCGTCTGAAGAGAAAACATGGCGTCGCCTGGGGGGAACTGGGGGGGGTTTGTGACGCTAATGTTACCGGAGGGCGACGGCGAGTGCTGCGGTTTGCCCCGCCGTACCGCTCTGTCTGCCTCAACCGGTGTCCTCCACAGTCCGGTCTGCTATATAAGCGCCGATGCCCACCGAACTTCTGCTCGTCCTCGTCCTCTCCCTGGCCAATGCGTTCTTCGCCTTGTCGGAGATGTCGGTCGTCGCTTCGCGTAAAAGCCGGCTCAAGGCCATGGCCCGGGAAAGCCGCCGCGCCCGGGTGGCGCTGCAACTGGCTGAATCGCCGGAGCGCTTCCTGTCCACGGTGCAGGTCGGCATGACCCTGATCATCCTCGTCACAGGCGCGATCGCAGGCGATCAGCTGGGCGAGCACTTCACCGCGCTCCTGCACGGCGGTGGCCCGGGCTGGCTGGAGCCTTACGCTCGCGCGGCCGGCTGGCTGCTCGGCTTCATCTATATGTCGCTGGTCCAGATCGTCATCGGCGAACTGGTGCCCAAGCGCGCGGCGCTCACCGCTCCCGAGCGCATCGCCTGCCAGATCGCGGTCCCCATGCTGGTGATCTCGCGGATCACACTGCCGATGGTCTGGCTGCTCAACCACCTGTCGAGCGGCATCCTGCACGTGCTGCGACTGAACCGGGCCGGCGGCCACTCGGCGGCGACCGAAGAGGAAATCCGTCTGTTGGTCGCCGAGAGCGCCGAGCAGGGCATCCTCGACAGCGACGAACGCAACATGGTCAACCGCGTTCTGCGCCTGGGCGACCGTACGGTGGGCTCGGTCATGACCCCGCGCATGAAGATCGCCTGGCTCGACATCGCGGCGCCCCGGGAGGAGAACCTCGAGGTCCTGCGCGAGTCGCAGTTTTCGCGCTACCCGGTCTACCGGAACGACGAAACCGATGTCGTGGGCACGGTCGAAGTGAAGACACTGATCGGCTCGTTCGAGCGCGGCGACTTCGACCTGTTCGCCCATATCGCCCGGCCGCTCTTCGTCCCGGGCACCGCCCGCGCACTGGACCTGCTCGAAGCCTTCCGCGATGCGGACACGGAGCTGGCACTGGCAGTGGACGAGTACGGCGACATCGAAGGCATGGTGACCCTCAACGATCTGCTGACGGCCGTGGTCGGCGCCACCGCGCCCGCCGCGGACGACACCGAGCACGAGGGCCCGATCGTTCGGCGTGACGACGGCAGCTGGCTGATCGACGGCGGCCTGCCCGCCGACGACCTGCGCGACCTGCTGCAGATCGACCGGCTGCCCAACGAGGAAGAGCACGATTTCCGCACCGTGGCGGGCATGATCACCACCCAGTTCGGGCGCATCCCGCACGCCGGCGAGTCATTCACCTGGCAGGGCAACCGCTTCGAAGTCGTCGACATGGATGGGGCGAGGATCGACAAGGTGCTGGTCAGCACGGCAGGCAGCGAAGAGTCCGTCGTCGACGCGCCATGACCGCTGACGAGCCCCGCAAGGCGACCTGTTTTAGCCGTCGCGCTTGTGCGCGATACCGGCCATGCGCTGCGCGTCGGCCAGAATCCCGTGAAGAATGCGCAGCTCCCGCAACTCGGGACGGGCGCGCAGGAACAGCTTGCGCAGTTTCAGCATGATCGTGGTCGGGGAACGCCCCTTGTGGAACTCGATATCGTCGAGCATCTCTCCCAGGTGCGTGAAGAACCGCTCGAGCTGCTCGGCGTCGGCGGGAATCTCGTCCGGATCGGGCTCGGCCTGCGCCACGACCGGCTGTTCGTCGGCGAGCAGGGCCGTGCGCAGTTCATAAGCGACCACCTGCACCGCCTGCGACAGATTCAGCGAACTGAAGTCGTCGACACTGGGAATGCGGACCATCGCGTGGCAGCGGGCGAGCTCGTCATTCTCCAGTCCCGTGCGCTCGTTGCCGAACACCAGGGCCACCTGCTCGCCGCGGCGGGCGGCGGCGATCGCCTGGGCGGCGCCTTCGCGAGGATCCAGTTCCGGAAGATTGACCCCGCGGCGCCGAGCCGACAGGCCCAGCGAAAAGGTGGCGCCGGCCAGGCCGGCCACCAGATCGTCATGGATCGCGGCCTGGCCGAGCACGTCGTCGGCACCCGCGGCCAGGGCCGTGGCTTCCGGATCGGGGAACCGGTGGGGGGCGACCAGGGTCAGGCGGTCGAAACCCATGGTGCGCATGGCGCGCGCGGCCGAGCCGATATTGCCCGAGTGCGAGGTGCGGACAAGGACGAAACGGAGGCGGTCGTGGAGCTCGGAGAGGGCCATGGGCGACGGGCGTGCTGGATGGAGGACCGGAAAGTCTACAACGGCAACGACTTGGGCATAGGGCGAGCCGGTGTTAAACTCACCGACCGACGCGGCCCGACCGCGATCTCCCGTTCTTTTGACAAGTCGATCCCCATGCCAAGACCCGCCGTCAACGTCGCGGCGCGCGCCGCGCGCTCCGCAGGAAACATCATCCTGCGTTACATGAATCGCATCGAGGGCCTCGCGGTCGTCGAAAAGCAACGGATGGACTTCGCGTCCGAGGTCGACCGCCTCGCCGAAGCCGAGATCGTGAAGGAACTTCGCCGCGCCTACCCCACTCACGCCATTCTCGGCGAGGAGTCGGGGCAGATCGGCAAGGGGCCGCTTGTCTGGGTCATCGATCCGCTCGACGGCACCCACAATTACCTGCGTGGCATCCCCCACTTCTGCGTGTCCATCGCGCTGGTGGAAAAGGGCGAGCCGGTCTACGGCGTGGTCTTCGATCCGCTGCGCGATGAGCTGTTCACCGCGAGCAAGGGCGACGGCGCCTACCTCAACGACCGCCGCATCCGTGTCGGCAAGCGCGAAGGTCTCGCCGGTTCGCTGCTCGCCACGGGGTATCCCTACCGCGCGCGCAACCATCTCGAGGCGCAGCTGGCCATGACCGGCGAACTCCTCAAGGAAGCCGAAGACATCCGCCGGATGGGCTCGGCCGCGCTGGATCTGGCCTACGTCGCCGCGGGCCGTCTGGATGGCTTCTTCGAGCCGTCGCTCAACGTATGGGACATCGCCGCGGGTGCTCTGCTCGTGCGCGAGGCCGGTGGCGTCTACGGCGACTTCGGCGGCAAGGAAGGCCTCCCGGAGAGCGGCAACATCATCGCTGGCAACCACAAGGTGGCTGCCGCCATGACCGACGTGATCAAGGCTAACGCTACCGCGCGCCTGCTCGGGGTTTAACGCCCGACGCGGCGAAACCCTACAAGCGGCGAGGCCTTCCCCTCGCCGCTGCTTCACCAAGCCTGACAGACGCTCAGACTCCACCGTCTTACCTTGTCGTCGCGAACGGGACGTTCGCAGCCGCCCACGACGCACAAGGAAACGTACCGTGCAAACCATACTCCCTGGCCGCATCGCGGCCGCGCTCGCCATTACCACGGCCTCCATGCGCAACCTTCTCACGCGTGTGCCTTTGCAGGCAGCCGCGCTATGCCTGGCCTTCACCAGCAGTGGCGCTTACGCGGAAACACCACGAATCATGGTGATCACCTCGGATCCACAGTACCCCTGGACACCGGCCACCGATGCCGGCGAACACTCCGACCTCGCCGACAAGGCACTCGCCGAGGCGCTCATACGCGAACAGTACGAAAGCATCGCGGCTTTCCGGCGCAACTATCCGGGGCAGCACATTCCGGTGATCGTCAACGGCGACCTGACGTCCCAGGCCGCTCCAGGTGAGCAGGAGAAGATCCACGACCTTCTCGGTGTGCTGGGCGACGAAGTCTACTATGGGCTCGGCAACCACGATTATCAGAACAACCTCACCAACTTCGTGTGCTCGGCTCTGACGCACTGCGCGATCGACGCCCTCGACAATCTCGCGCAGCACGTTCATCGCCACCGACAGAAAGGACGCGTGACCGATTTCGACTACGCGGCGTTCGCGGGCGGCCTGTTCACGGGTCTACGCAAGCAAGGGAGCTGGTCGTACGCGTTCACGCCGGACGGCTGGGAGCAGGTGCTCAACCTGCAACTCAACAATTCGCCGGACTATGCCGCAACGATCAACTGGGGGGCCGGGTCGGCGAGCTATCGCTACGAGGTGACACCGAGCACGCCATGGCTTACGCAACACCTCCCAAGATGGAGCACGCCGGGTGCTTACGACTTCCTGCTGGTGCACGTGCACAAGCCCGACGAATTCGCGACCGGGTTTCGCGCGCCCACGCCCTTACAGGCGATGCTGGCGACCCATCGTGTCGCCGCGGTGTTTGCGGGTCATTACCACGGGCGCATGGGCTATTACAGCGGCGGCTTTGGCGCGCCTCCCGTGTTTCTCAGCGGATCGGCATCGCAGCGTACCTATCTCATCGTGGAGCACTGGCCGGAGTCGATGAAGCTGAGGGTGTACGGCGTTCGCGACAACGATCCGGCGAAACGCGAGTTGATCCGCGAGATCGACGTCTAGTCGTTCTTCAGAAGGTTACGCAGGAACGGCACCGTCACGCGTCGCTGTGCGGCGAGTGACGCGCGATCCAGGGTATCGAGCAGATCGAGTAAGGTACCCAGGTCGCGCGCATGATGCGCGAACAACCAGTCCAGGACGATGTCGTCCAGCTCGATGCCGCGAGCCCCCGCCTGCTCGCGCAGCACGACCCGGCGCTCCATGTCGCCCAGTGGCTTCAGCAGAGCCTGGGTCAGCGAGCCCAGTCGCGAACGGAGATCCGGCAGCGCGATGTCGAGCGACACGGGCGCACCCAGTGCCGAGAACAACAGCGTCGCGCCCTCCGCGCGGTACCGGTTGAACGTATCGAACAGCGCGTGCTCCGCGTCCGCCTCGCCAGCGATCGAGTCGATGTCATCGATCGCCAGCACGTCGCTGCCGGCCATGCCGCGAATGGCGTCCGCACGCGACCCGCGCAAGCCCGCCAGCGGCAGGTATTGCGCCGTACGCCCGGAATCGATCGCCGCCTGGCAGGCGGCGATCAGAAGATGCGTACGGCCGCTTCCCAGCGGACCGGCCATGAAGACCCACGGCGCCGATGCATCCACGGCCGCGGCGTGCACGGCGTCGACCGCCGCGGCGTTCTCGCCGGCGTGGAAGTGCTCGAACCGCTGGCGCCTGGGCCAGCGCAGCGCGAGGGGAAGCTGAGTGCTCATGGACCGGGATCGCGAGGCAGGATCGGGTTATCCGGGCGCGGCTTGACCTTTACGTCGACCGCCACATCCACATCGAGCTTCTGAGCCGCCGGCTTGTGCGCGGCCGGCTCCTTGTAGAGGTCGCTCTCGCGGTAACGGGCGAAGACATAGCGGAGCAACACGACGACGACGGAGGCCGCCGGCAGCGCCAGCAGCACGCCGAGGAAACCGAACAGGTGACCGCCCGCCAGCACGGCGAAGATCACCGCGACCGGATGCAGGCCGATCTTGCCACCGACCAGACGCGGCACCAGGACATAGCCCTCGAGCAACTGTCCGATGGTGAAGACGACGCCGACCAGGATCACGTGCGTCCAGTCCCCGTACTGGACCAGCGCCGCGATCAGGGCCGCGACGAAGCCGATCATGAAACCCAGGTACGGCACGAAGCTGAGCAGGCCGGCGACCATGCCGATCAGGGGACCGATCGAGATGCCGACGAGGGTCAGGCCCAGGCCGTAGAAAACGCCAAGCGCCAGCATGACCAGCAACTGGCCGCGGACGAACGCACCGAGCACCTGATCCGACTCGCGCGCCAGACGAACGACCGTCGGCTCGATGGAGCGCGGCAGCAGGCGCTGGATGTGCGCGATCATCGTGTCCCAGTCGCGCAGCAGGTAGAACGCCACGACCGGAATCAGCACGACATTGGTCAGCCAGGTGACGATGCCCATGCCCGACTGCGTGATCTTGGTCATCGCCTTGGCGGCGATGCTGCCGACCGACCCGATGTGCTCCCGTACCGTCGCCAGGAGGCGATCGGTGTCGAAGACGTTGGCGTCCAGGTGCAGGCGCACCTGGATCCACGGCAGCGCGGTGGTGCGCACCCAGTCCACGTAGCGGGGCAGGTTCTCGGACAGATTCTCGAACTGGTGCTCGATCAGCGGCACCAGCAGGAGCAGGACGCCGACGAACACCAGCGAGATGACGGTGAAGACGATGCTGACCGCCCACGAACGCCCCATACCGAGGCGCTGGAGGCGGTCGGCAAGCGGATCGCCCAGGTAAGCCAGCATCGCGGCGATGGCGAACGGCATGAGCACCGGCGCCAGCAGCCAGATCACGAAAATGATGACCGCCGAGATCGCCAGCATCTGCCAGCGGCGGGAAGTGTCGTGGGTCATCGGGTCAGGGGACCCAGCGAACGGCAAGGTCGGCACCGGCGTGCGCGTCGGCGACCAGCACATGGCCGGCGGACGCGTAGCCCGCCACGAGGCGGGCCAGTGGCGCACCGGCGCTGATGTTGAACAGCACGCCGTCGGCCGTCGCGGAAATCGGCGCCACGCTCTTGATCGACGGATCGTTCTGGAAGGTCGCCAACAGGCCCGCGTAATCGGAGGCCGAATGCAGACCCGACACCCAGACCTTGCCGGACGAGCTGCCGCCCTGCGTCGATGCGAACTGGCGGTCCAGCTTGTCGGCCATCGCGTTGGCGCCGTTGCTCAACAGTGCGGCGCGCGCCTCACCGCTGTCCTTCCAGCTCGTCGTCTTGCCGGCCGAGACCAGGGTCCAGTCGGTCTGGTCGTCGCCGATGCTGCCGACCAGCACGACGCCGGTGTTGTACTGGCGCGCCGTCGTGGCGACCGCGGCGGGGTCGCCACTGGCCAGCGCCTTGGCGTCGGGCACGGCGTCGGCGCGCGGGACGACGATCTGATAGCCACGCGTGTCGGCCATCTGCGCCAGCGGGACCAGGTCCTGCTGACCGAGCAGCTTGCCGCTGGCGTCGCGGGCAACGACCAGGACCGGCGCCTTGGGCGCCGCCACCGCCGAGTCGCCGACCGCGAGGATGCGGCGGATGGCGCCCGGGTCGAAGACGATGTCCAGACTCAGTGGCGCACCATTGGCGCCGCCGGTGCGAGCGTACTTGTACTGCTGAACCATGCCGCCCGGCTGCTTCATCGCGTCCGCGTAGCCAGGCTTGCCCCGGGGGTCCGCCCCGTTGGAAGCCCGCGACAGCACCTGAGTCAGGCCGTTGGCGAAGGCCTGATCGCGCACGGCGGCGCTGGTGTCGGCGACCGGCACGGTGACCGTATAAATGGAGGTCTGCGCCACGGCGGAGCCGAGGCAGGTCGCCACGAGGAGCGTCAGGAAGACGATGAGACGGGCTGGGCGCATGGTATGGCGTCGCTTTGTGAAGACGGGAAGTCTGCCCAAACCTTGGCATGCCGTCCATCCAAAGCGCGTGCAGGGCAAGGCCGGGCGCCCGCTTGCTGCTATCATTCCGGGTTTCCAATTCGCGCCGGAACCGCTTATGTCCTCCGACCAGGGCTCCCTCACCTACCGCGACGCAGGCGTCGACATCGATGCCGGCAACGCGCTCGTCGAGCGCATCAAGCCGATGGTCAAGCGGACTTTCCGCCCCGAAGTCATGGGCGGACTGGGCGGCTTCGGCGGCCTGTTCGACCTTTCCGGGCGTTACAAGGAGCCGGTCCTGGTCTCGGGTACCGATGGCGTGGGCACCAAGCTCAAGCTCGCTCACCAGCTGGATCGCCACGATACGATCGGCATCGATCTGGTCGGCATGTGCGTCAACGACGTGCTGGTACAGGGCGCGGAACCGTTGTTCTTTCTGGATTATTTCGCCACCGGCAAGCTCGACGTCGACACCGCGGCGTCCGTCGTCGGCGGCATCGCCCGCGGCTGCGAACTCGCCGGCTGCGCGCTGATCGGCGGTGAAACCGCCGAAATGCCGGACATGTACCCGCCGGGCGAGTACGACCTGGCCGGCTTCACGGTCGGCGCGGTCGAAAAGGCCGCAATGAACGACGGCTCGTCGATCGTCGCCGGCGACGTCATTCTCGGTGTCGCCTCGTCCGGCCCCCATTCCAATGGGTACTCGCTGATCCGCCGCATCCTCGAGCGCGCCGGTTCGCCGCTGGACAGCGACATCGGTGGCGTCAGACTGGTCGACGCGCTGATGGCGCCCACCACCATCTACGTCAAGCCGATCCTCGAGCTGATCGCCAAGGTGCCCGTGCATGGCATGGCACACATCACCGGTGGCGGCCTGAAGGAAAACATCATCCGCGTCGTACCCGACGGCCTCGGCGTGTCGATCGACGCGTCGTCGTGGGAAATGCCGCCCGTGTTCCAGTGGCTGCAGCGCGAAGGCAACGTCACCCGCGACGAAATGTGGCGCACGTTCAACTGCGGCATCGGCTTCACGGTGCTGCTGGCTCAGGACCAGGTCGACGCGGCGAAAGCCGTGCTGGCCGGCCACGGCCTGAACACGTGGACCATCGGCTCGGTCGTCGCCGCCAGCGGCGACGAGCGCGTCCACATCGCCTGAGATCATTCGTGGATCGGCCCCTGCGCGTCGCCGCGCTCGCGTCCGGGCGCGGCAGTAATCTCGCCGCGCTGATCGCGGCGCGGCTGCCTGTCGAATTCGTGCTGGTCGGCAGCGACAAGGCCAGGGCCGGAGCGCTCGCTGTCGCGACCGAGGCCGGCATTCCCACCGTCTCGCTCCATCCCCGCGACTTCGCGACGCGTGTCGACTTCGACCGGGCACTGTTCGGCCACGTCGCCGCCAGCGGCGCCGATCTGCTGGTGCTGGCCGGCTATATGCGCATCGTCGACGCCGACGTGGTCGCCGCCTGGGAAGGTCGGGCGATCAACGTCCACCCTTCACTGCTCCCGAAATACCGTGGACTGCATACGCACCGGCAGTGCCTCGAGGCGGGCGACGCGGAGCATGGGGCAAGCGTGCATTTCGTCACCGCGGAGCTGGATGGCGGGCCCGTCGTGGCGCAGGCACGCATCCCTGTGTTGCCGGGCGATACGGAGATATCGCTGGCGGAGCGCCTGCTCGTCGAAGAACACAAGCTGCTGCCGGCCGTGGTCGCGGCGATCGCGTCCGGGCGACTGCGCTGGGAGGGCGGCGCGATTTTCGATGGTCTGCCGCTCACGAGCCCCCTACGCCTCACCGACCTGTAGAAGCGCGCCCCGCGCGCGAGCTCTCCAGACACTCGGACTATCCCCAGCTCGCCACCCCGTCGCCCCGCATTCAGCCACCGCGGCTAGAATCGGGTGTCATGAAGACCTCAATCCTCCGCGCCGGCTTCGCGCTGGCCCTCGCCCTGCCCGCCGCCGCGTTCGCCGCGGCCGTGCCGCAGTCGTTCACGGCTACCTACAACGTCCTTCAGGGCGGCAGCCCGCTCGGTGAAGCCACCATCGTGCTGAAGTCGGCCGGCAACGGCCAGTTCGAGTACACCAACGCCAGCAAGGGCACCGCCGGCCTGGCCGCGGCCCTCGGCGCCAATGCCACCGAAACCTCGCGCTTCGCGTGGGCGGGCCAGGTCCCGCAGGCGGTCAGCTACCACTACCAGATGGATGCGTCGTTCAAGCAGAAGACGCGCGACATCAAGGTTCAGGGGGCGACCGTGCAGGTCCAGGACAACAGCAAGAGCTTCAGCTACGCCGCCGTGCCGGGCATGATCGACCGCAACACCCTGCCGCTGGCACTGGGTGTCGCGCTGCGGGACGGCAAGCAGGAAGCGGCCTTTCCCGTGGCAGTGAAACAGGCCGTCGAGAACCAGCAGTTCAAGGTGTCCGGCAAGGAGAAGATCACGGTTCCGGCCGGCTCGTTCGATACCGTCCGGGTGGATCGCACCGATGCGGACCGCGGCTTCAACGCGTGGTACGCGCCGGCGAAGTATCCGGTGCCGGTAAAGCTGGCGCAGAAAGATGGCGGGGATCTGACCCTCGAGCTGGTGAAGTTCGAGGGTAAATAAACCTCAACTGTAGGAGCGCGCCCTGCGCGCGACGCTCTTCGCGGGCACCTGTCGCGCGCAGGGCGCGCTCCTACAACGAGCTGGATCAGCCGGGCAGGCGGCGGACAGCTGGATCAGCCGGGCAGGCGGCGGATGTGCGCGCCGAGGACGCCGAGCTTCTCTTCGATATTCTCGTAACCACGATCGATGTGGTAGACGCGGTCGACCGTGGTATCGCCTTCGGCGACCAGGCCGGCCAGCACGAGGCAGGCCGAGGCACGCAGGTCGGTGGCCATGATCGGTGCGCCGGTCATCTTCGGCACGCCGGTGATGATCGCCGTGTTGCCTTCGAGACGGATGTCGGCACCCAGACGCTGCAGTTCGAGCGCGTGCATGAAGCGGTTCTCGAAAACCGTTTCGGTGATGACACCCACGCCCTCGGCGACGCAGTTGAGCGCGGTGAACTGCGCCTGCATGTCGGTCGGAAACGCCGGATACGGCGCGGTGACCAGATTGACGGCCTTCGGACGACGTCCCTGCATGTCCAGCTCGATCCAGTCCGGACCAGTGCTGATGTGTGCGCCGGATTCCTCGAGCTTCTGCAGAACGGCATCCATGGTGTCGGCGCGCGCGCCACGGGCGCGGACCTTGCCACCCGTCATCGCCGCGCCGACCAGGAAGGTGCCGGTCTCGATACGGTCGGGCAGCACTTCATAATGCGCGCCGTGCAGGCGCTCGACGCCTTCGACGATCAGCGTCGACGTGCCGACGCCGTCGATCTTCGCGCCCATCGCCATCAGGCAGTGGGCCAGGTCGACCACTTCGGGCTCCTGCGCGGCGTTCTCGATGACCGTCGTGCCCGACGCCAGGGTGGCGGCCATCAGGATGTTCTCGGTACCGGTGACGGTGACCATATCCATGACGATGCGCGCGCCCTTGAGGCGACCGGCCTTTGCCTTGATGAAGCCGTTTTCGACCGTGATCTCGGCGCCCAGCGCCTGCAGGCCACGGATGTGCTGATCGACCGGACGCGAGCCGATGGCGCAGCCGCCGGGCAGCGAAACCTCGGCCTTGCCATGGCGCGCCACCAGCGGCCCGAGCACGAGGATCGACGCACGCATGGTGCGGACCAGATCGTATGGGGCCACGCAGGAATTTTCGGGACGCGGGTCGATGTGCATCTTCATGCGGTCGTCGAGGACGACGCGCACGCCCATCCGGCCGAGCAATTCGATGAACGTGGTGACGTCGTGCAGGTGCGGCACATTGCCGATGCTGACCGGTTCGTCGGCGAGCAGGCAGGAGGCGAGGATGGGGAGCACGGCGTTTTTCGCGCCGGAGATGCTCACCTCACCGTTGAGCGGCTGGCCGCCGCTGATCAGGATCTTGGCCATGGAAAGGGAGTGCCTTGAGAAGGGGAACGAACCGGGAAAGCCGGGCGGCGCGCTGGATCAGCGGCGGCCGGCGGCTTCGTCGGGGGTAAGGGTCTTGAGGCCCAGAGCGTGAATCGCACCGCCCATGAGGTCGCCCAGCGTCGCGTAGACGAGACGGTGACGGGCGAGCGGCAACTTGCCGGCGAACTGTTCCGAGATGACGTCGGCTTCGAAATGAACGCCGTCGTCGCCGCGAACGTCCACCAGGGCGCCGGGCAGGCCGGCTTCGATCAATGCCTGGATGCGCGCAGCGTCCATGGAGTCTCCGATGAGGGGGTCGCCGCAGCCGTGAGGGTTCCGAAACGGACCCTGAACCACCGGTCGATGGCAGCGACGATAAAATGAGAATATGTAATGGTAATGGAAATCCGGTGTCGCAGAAATGGACATCCCGGGTCAGAAGCCACCACCCGGACCTCCGAGGCCGCATGAACGCCCGCACCGCCCCGCCTGCCGATCATCCCGTCGTGAATGCCGATACCATCGTCCGTAGCGCGCGCACCGTGATCGTCACCGAGGCCGCGGCTATCCGTGCCCTGGAGTCGAAGATCGACGCCACCTTCGTCCGGGCCTGTCAGATGATTCTGACCTGCAAGGGACGCGTGGTCGTCTCCGGCATGGGCAAGTCGGGCCATGTCGCCCGCAAGATCGCCGCGACACTGGCCTCCACGGGCACGCCGTCCTTCTTCGTGCATCCGGGCGAGGCCAGCCACGGCGATCTCGGCATGATCCAGCCGGACGACATCCTGCTCGGTATCTCCTACTCCGGCGAGACGGACGAACTCCTCTTCATTCTGCCGGCGGTGAAACGCCAGGGCATCCCGCTGATCGCGATCACCGGCAACCCGAAGTCCTCGCTGGCTCGTCAGGCGGAGGTCAATATCGACGCCAACGTGCCGTCGGAGGCCTGCCCGCACGGACTGGCGCCGACCTCCAGCACGACCGCGGCGCTGGTCATGGGGGACGCGCTCGCCGTCGCACTCCTCGAGGCCCGTGGTTTCACCTCGGACGACTTCGCCCGCTCGCATCCGGCCGGCAGCCTCGGGCGCCGCCTGCTGCTGCATATCGCCGATGTCATGCATACGGGTGACGACGTGCCGCGCGTCGGCGTGGAAGCCTCCGTCAGCGAAGCGCTCGTCGAGATGACCCGCAAGCACCTGGGCATGACCGCCGTGGTGGATAACGAAGGACGTCTGCTGGGCGTCTTTACCGACGGCGATCTTCGTCGCGCCCTCGACGACGACGATGTCGATCTGCGCAACGCCACCGTCGGCCAGCTGATGACCCGCGGGCCCAAGACCATCGGCTCGGACAAGCTGGCCGTCGAAGCCGCCCAGCTTATGGAAAAACACCAGATCAACGCGCTGCTGGTCACCGACCCCTCCGGCCAGGTGGTCGGCGCGCTCAACATCCACGACCTGCTCCGCGCCCGCGTCGTCTGACGACCCGGTCCCGGCGCGCCTCGCGCGCGCCCTTTTCGTCCCCATATCGAAACCCATGGCCTACACCCACTACACCGACATCCCCGCCGATATCGCCGAACGCGCGGCCCGCGTTCGCGTCGTCGTCTTCGACGTGGATGGCACCCTGACGGACGGCCGCCTGTGGTACGCCGAGGACGGCCGCGAGACCAAGGTTTTCCACGTGCATGACGGTCTGGGCCTGAAACGTCTTCAGGAAAACGGCGTCAAGGTCGCCATCATCACGGCCCGGATCAGTCACCCGGTGTCGCTGCGCGCCGAAGAACTGGGCATTCCCCACGTCTATCAGGGTCAGAAGGACAAACGGGCCTGCCTCAACGCCCTGCTCGACGCCCTCCGCCTGACGCCGGACCAGGCCGCCTTTGTCGGCGACGACCTGCCGGACCTGCCGGCCATGGGCATCGCCGGCCTGGCCGTGGCCGTGGCCAACGCCCACCCCTGGGTGGCCGAGCGCGCCCATTGGCGCACCCGGCTGTCCGGTGGCTATGGCGCCGCCCGCGAGGTCGCCGACATGATCCTCGCCGCCCAGGGCAAGGCCGAAGCCGAACGGGACCGCTGGCTGTGAGCGCCTTCAACCTGCTCAAGGACCGCAGTACCGGCGGTATCGCCGGCATGCTCCTGGTCGCACTGGGCGCCAGCGTACTGCTCTATTACTGGGTCGCCCCGGAGAAGAAGCTGCAGGACTTCGTCGGTCCGCCGCGCTCGGGCTACGTCCTGACCAACTTCGACCTCGACTCCTACAACGAACAGGGCAAGCTGGCCTTCACGCTCATCGCGCCACATCTGGAGCGCCGCGAGGGTGACGATTCGCTGTACATCAATGCGCCCGACTTCGTGCTGCCCTCGACCAAGGAAGTCGACGTGCCGCCGTGGAAGGGGCATTCGCAGTACGGCTGGGTCAACAAGGACGGCAGCATGCTGAAGCTGCAGGGCAAGGTGCACATGGACCGCGTCGCCTTCGCGCAGACGCCGCCGGCCAGCATCGACACCTCCGAGGTCACCGCGTGGCCCAAGCGGAACTACCTGGAGACCGCCGAGGCGGCCCGTATCGTCCAGGGAACCTCTACAATGAACGGCGTTGGCATGCGCGCCAATCTCGATACCAAGCACCTGGAGCTTCTCGATGCAGTCCACACCACGTATCTGCCGCCCAAGCGCTAACGCGCTGCTTGCGCTGCTTGGCCTGGCGCTCGTGGCCAGCCTGCCGGCCGCCGCCAAGCAGTCCGATCGCAACCAGCCGGCCGACGTCGTCTCCAAGTCGTTCGATGGCTCCCAGCAGCCCAACGGCAAGGTGATCTGGACGGGAAGCGTCGTCCTGACCCAGGGCACCCTGAAGATCACCGGCAGCAAGGCGACGGGTTATTTCGACGCCGACAGCCAGCTCAACCGGGTGGTCGTCGACGGCAGCCCCGCCACCATCCATCAGCTGGACGATTGCGACCAGCCGATGGACGGCAAGGCTTCCAACATCGACTACAAGATCGACAAGGACTTTGCCGTGCTGACCGGCGGTGCCCATGTCAACCAGCCGGCGAAGGGCAGTGCCGATGGCGACAAGCTCACCTACAACACCCAGAACAGCACGATGACGGGCGAAAGCAACGGTCCCGCACCCGTACACATGACCTTCCAGCCGAAGAGCACCACGCCGGGCGCACCCGCCAAGGCGGCCGGCGCCTGCCCCACTCCGGCGGCCGCGGCCGCACCTGCCAGGAAGCCCTGACCCGATGCTTTCAGCCCAAGGCCTGCAGAAGCGCTTCCGCGCACGCAAGGTAGTCCGTGACTTCGCCTTCTCCATCCGCGAAGGTGAGGTCGTCGGCCTTCTCGGCCCCAACGGCGCCGGCAAGACGACCTGCTTCTACATGGTGGTCGGGCTGATCCAGGCCGACGCGGGCGTGATCAAGCTCGATCAGCAGGACATCACCGGCCTGCCCATGCACGCGCGCGCCAAGCTCGGCATCGGATATCTGCCGCAGGAAGCCTCGGTCTTCCGCCGCCTCAGCGTGTCGGACAACATCATGGCGGTGCTCGAACTGCGCGACGGCATGACGCAGAAGCAGCGCGACGACGAACTCGACAGCCTGCTCGACGAACTGAAGATCGCGCACATCGCCGATCAGAAGGGCATCAGCCTGTCCGGCGGCGAGCGTCGTCGCGTCGAAATCGCCCGGGCGCTGGCGGCACGCCCGCGCTACATGCTGCTCGATGAGCCGTTCGCCGGCGTCGATCCCATTTCCGTGGGCGAGATCCAGCGCATCGTGCGACACCTCAAGGAACGCGGCATCGGCGTGCTGATCACCGATCACAACGTCCGCGAAACGCTCGGCATCTGCGACCGCGCGTACATCCTCAACGACGGTGAGGTCCTCTCGCGCGGTACGCCTCAGCACATCCTCGCCGATGAGAAGGTGCGCGAGGTGTATCTGGGTCGTGAATTCCGCATCTAGAGCGCGTCACCGGCCATCTGCGCCGACGCGCAGATTCGGCCAGAGGTGCTAGCCGGCCGGACCGCTGGTTTGTGGAGGCCGCAAGGGGTTAGGATGGATTCGACACCTCACGCATCGAAGGCATGAAACCCGGACTTCAGTTTCGCCTGCATCAGCAGCTCACGCTGACCCCGCAGCTACAGCAGGCCATTCGTCTGCTCCAGCTGTCGCAGCTGGAGCTCGAAGCGGAACTCCGCCAGATCGCGGAGAGCAACCCGCTGCTCGAGTTTGCCGAAGATGCGGAATCCGACGCGGATGCCGACGGCGACGCCGCGGACGAGAACGGTTTCGACGCGGAGTTCCCGTCCCGCCAGGAGCTCCCGGCCAAGTCCTCGAAGGAGGACGAGTCCACCGCCACCCCGTCCGAAGAACTCGCCCCGGAGTGGGATGACGATCGCTTCCACGGCGAGGCGGGTGACTACGCTGGCGCCCCATCGCGTTCGAACGGTGGTGACGAAGACGGTTTCGAGCCGCAGAATGCCGCGCCGGAAAGCCTCCAGCAGCACCTGGAGTGGCAGCTCAATCTTTCCCAGTTCTCCCCACGCGACCACGCGATCGCCACCGCGATCATCCACGCGCTGGACGAGGACGGGTACCTGCGCGACGGGGTCGAGGCGGTGGAAGTCGCGCTGCCCGCCGAACTGCGGGCCAGTGCCGGGGAGATCGAAGCGGTACGCCAGCGCGTGCAGCGATTCGATCCCACCGGCATCGCCAGCCTCGATCTGCGCGACTGTCTGCTCTGCCAGCTCTCGCAGTTTTCGACCGAAACACCGTTCCGCGACCTGGCGATCCGTATCGTCCTTGAAGAGCTGGAGCTCCTCGCGCGAAACGACAGCGTCAAGATCGCCCGTCGGCTCAAGGCCGCCGAGAACGAGGTGGCCAGCGCCGCGGCGCTGATCCGCAGCCTCGATCCGCGCCCGGGCGCCGCGCTGGATGCCACGCCCGTCGAATACGTCGCGCCCGATGTGTACGCACGGCGGGAAGCGGGTCGCTGGACGGTCAGCCTCAACGCCGACGCGCAGCCCCGGCTGGGGCTCAACCAGCATTACTGCAACCTCATCGCCCGCGCGCGCGGCGACGACGCCACCTGGATGAAGGGCCAGCTGCAGGAAGCCCGCTGGTTGCTGAAGAGTCTGCAGTCGCGCGCCGAAACCCTGACCAAGGTCGCGGAAGTCATCGTCCGCCGCCAGAGCGCCTTCCTCGATTACGGCCCCGAGGCCATGCATCCGCTGGTGTTGCGTGAGGTCGCCGAAGAAGTCGGCATGCACGAATCGACGATTTCACGGGTCACCACCCGGAAATACATGCACACGCCGCGCGGCACCTTCGAACTCAAGCATTTCTTTTCCAGTGGCGTGGCGACGGAAGACGGCGGCAGCGCATCCGCCACCGCCATCCAGGCCATGTTGCGCAAGCTCATCACGGGCGAGGACGCACGCCGCCCCTTGTCCGACCAGGCCCTCGCCGAGGAGCTCCATCGACGCGGAATTCAGGTCGCACGCCGTACGGTCGCCAAGTACCGTGAAGCGATGCGAATTCCCAGCTCCAGCGAACGCGTTCGCGCAGGTTGAGAAACATCGGGGGGAACCCCGGCGGAGGTCCACGGTCTCATCAGTTCAGGCTTGAGGAGCGGCAACCCCGCCGTTCCGATCTCGTCGCCATAAGGCGACACCCTCAGCAAGAAGGAGGCGTCATGCAAATCCAGATCAGCGGCCAGCACGTCCATATCACCCCCGCTCTGCGCGAGCGCGTGGAACAGCAAATCGGCCGCTTCGAACGCCTTTTCGACAATATCAAAGCCCTCGACGTGGTCCTTTCCGTCGACAAGAACGAGCACAAGGCCGGAGGCACCCTGCACTGTGCCGGCACCCGGCTCCATGGCGAAGGCGTGGCCCGCCTGGAAGACGACAACAAGGGCGACACCCTTTATTCCGCCATCGACGCCATGATCGGCAAACTCGCCGACCAGCTTCGCAAGCACAAAGAGAAGCTGAAGGATCACCATAACGCCGAAGGCCGCGACGCGCGCGTTGCCAGCACCGACTGACGCGAGCGCCCGGCGGCCGCTCGCGCGCGCCGCCGGGCCTCCTCCCGCGTGTTGATGGCACAATAGCCCCAGCCGGCGCCCTCACGCCGGCTTCGCCATCTAAAGGGATCACACGCGTGGATCGGCTCACCGCCAGACAACTCTTCGACGGCGTCTACGAACGTATGGCGCTTCGCTGGGCCGCCGGCATGCGCGGCGAGGCCCGCGTGCTCGAGCCCAATGCCAAGCAGAGCCGCCGTCCTTCGCTGGTCGGCTACCTCAACGTGATCTACCCGAACAAGGTGCAGATCATCGGCACGGAGGAGCTCAACTACCTCGACGGCCTCGAATCGCGCCAGCGCTGGGAGGTCATCCACAAGATCGCCGCCTACCAGCCGGCCGCGCTGATCGTCACGAAAGATCAGTCGATCCCCTCCGACCTGCGTGAAGTCGCGGAAGAAACCGACACACCGCTGTGGCAGAGCACCAAGCGCGGCCACGAGCTGCTCACGTATCTGCAGTACCACCTGGCGCGGACGCTCGCACCCCGGGTCACGCTTCATGGCGTCTTCCTCGAGGTGTTTTCCATCGGCGTGCTGATCACCGGCGACCCGGGCTCCGGCAAAAGCGAGCTGGCGCTGGAACTCATCAGTCGCGGCCACCGCCTGGTCGCCGACGACGCGACCGAATTCACCCTCATCGCGCCAGACGTCATAGACGGCGCCTGCCCCGAGCTGCTGCAGGACCTCCTCGAGGTGCGCGGCCTGGGTGTGCTCAACATCCGCGAGATGTTCGGCCACACGGCGGTCAAGCCATCGAAATACCTGCGTCTGGTCGTGCACCTCAAGCCGTTGACCTCCGGTGAAGACATCGACGCGATGACCCGCCTTACCGGCGACGTCAGCCGGCGTAACGTGCTGGATGTGGACGTGCCCAAGATCACCATTCCCGTCGCTCCCGGCCGTAACCTCGCGGTGCTGGTGGAGGCGGCCGTGCGCAATCACGTGCTCAAGAGCAAGGGCATCGATCCCGCACAAACCTTCATCGACCGGCAGGCGCACCAGATGCGCCGCCTGCCGCCGTGGTGACCGACGTGACCGAGCAAACCATGAGCCCCATCGTCGAACCTGGCGCCATCCATCTGGTCGTCCTTACCGGTATGTCCGGCGGCGGCAAGACGGTCGCCCTGCGTGCGCTGGAAGACCTCGAGTTTTACTGCGTCGACAACATGCCCGCCGAGCTGATTCCCCAGCTCGTCGCCGCCGTCAGCCAGGGCGAGCACGGACCGCGCCGTCGCATCGCCGTGGGCGTCGACGTGCGCAACCGGCGCATCGACCTCTCGCGCATGCCTCACGTGCTTTCCGAGCTTTCCACGGCGGGCGTCCACGTCCATCTGATCTTCCTGGACAGCCGCGACGACGTCCTGATCAAGCGCTACTCCGAGACCCGCCGCCGTCACCCGCTGGCGGCGGAAAAACTCTCGCTGGCCGATTCCATCGCCGAAGAGCGCCGCTTGCTGCGGCCCCTGGTCTCGATCGCGGAAAAAGTCATCGACTCCAGCGACCTCAACGTCCATCAGCTGCGACGGCTGTTCGCCACGGGATACGCCGCCGCCTCGGACGGCACGACACTGCTCTTCGAGTCGTTCGCCTACCGCCGTGGTTTGCCCTCCGACGCCGATTTCGTCTTCGACGCCCGCTGCCTGCCCAACCCCCACTGGGACCCCCGCCTGCGCCCGTTCTCGGGCCGGGACCTCCCCGTACGCGAGTTCCTCGACGCGAATCCGCTCGTGGGCGAGTACTATGCGGACGTCGCCCGCTGGCTCGACACCTGGTTGCCGCGCTTCGAGGGCGAGGATCGTAGCTATGTCACGGTCTCGATCGGCTGCACGGGCGGACGTCACCGCTCGGTCTATCTGGTCGAGAAGCTGGCCCAGCATTTCCGCTCGGAACGCGGCAACGTACTTACCTTTCATCGCGAGCTAGAGTGAGCCATGACCCAGCCCATGCCAGTACGAGAAACCGGGCGATGAGCGTCGGCGTCCTCCTCATGACCCACGAAGCCGTCGGCAAGGCGCTGATTTCGGCGGCCCGCCACGTCATGCCCAAGCTGCCACTCGAAGTCGATGCCGTCGAGGTTCCACCCAGTTCGGATCCGGACGTCATGCGGACGCTGACCGCGAAGCATGCGCGCGACCTCGACCACGGTGACGGCGTGCTGGTGCTCGCCGACCTTTACGGCGCCACCCCGTGCAATATCGGCCTCTCGCTGGCCGAGCTGGGCGTCCACCTGCGTTGCGTATCCGGCCTCAACCTGCCGATGCTGCTTCGTGTCCTCAACTATTCGGAAAAATCGCTGACCGAACTGGCCGACATCGCGGCCGCTGGCGGTCGCGGAGGGATCTTCATCGACCATGCTTGAACGGGACATCGTGGTATCCAACCGGCTGGGCCTTCACGCTCGTGCTTCAGCCAAGCTCGTACAGCTGGTGGCGGGGTTCAAGTCGACGGTATGGCTGATCAGCAAGGGGCGTGAAGTCAACGCGCAGAGCATCATGGGCGTCATGATGCTGGCCGCGGGCATGGGCACCTCGCTCGTCGTGCGCGCCGAGGGTGAAGATGAAGAAGCCGCGCTCAACGCCGTGGTCGATCTGTTCGATCGCAAATTCGACGAGGGTGCCTGAACGATGATGCCGCCGCACAGGACGAGCCCCCCATGAGATACGTGCTGACCGGCACGCAAGCCGCCCGGGGCATGGCCCTCGGTCGCGCGCGTCTGGTCCAGCCGAGCATCTACGCCGTCGACACGCGGATGCTCGAGGACAACGAAATCGCTCCCGAGATCGAGCGCCTGCACAAGGCGATCGATACCGCCCGCACGGAGTTGCGTGAGCTGCGTGGCAAGCTGCACGGCGCGCTGGCCCGCGAAGTCGGCGATTTCATCGACGCGCACAGTCTGCTGCTCGATGACGAGGAACTACTGCGCGGCCTGGACGAACTCGTCGCCGTCGGTCACTACACCGCGAGTGCCGCGCTCAAGATGCAGCGCGATCGTCTCGCGGCGGTGTTCGACGCCATGAACGACCCCTACCTGAAGAGCCGCGGCGAGGACATCGACCAGGTGATCGGCCGGGTCATGTCCGCCCTGCTCCAACAGTCCAGCCGCGAAGAACGCAAACTGGCCGCCCGCGTGGGCGAGATCGTCGTCAGCGATACCGTCGCTCCGGCGGATATGGCCAGCATGGCGGGACAGGGCATGCTCGGCGTCATCGCCAGCGCCGGCAGCATCTACTCGCACAGCGCGATTCTCGCGCGCAGCTTCAACCTGCCCATGCTGGTGGGCACGAAGGACGCGCTGGCGACGATCAACGACGACGACCTCGTACTGATCGACGCCGAACACGGCGAAGTCATCGTTCATCCCACCGCCCAGGACCTCGCCCGTTACCGCCAGTGGCAGCGCCAGGCCGCCGCGGAGGGCCGTCGCCTCGCCGCGCTGGCCACAGCGCCGACGCTGACCCGCGACGGTGCTCACGTCCGCCTGTATGCCAACGCGGAGCTTGCCGGCGATATCACCCTCGCCCGCTCGCGCGGCGCCGACGGCGTCGGCCTGTACCGTTCGGAATTTTTGTTCCTGCGCCAGCGCGGCCTGCCTTCGGAAGAAGAGCAGTTCGTCGCCTATCGCGACGTCGTCCTCGGCATGGGTGGCCTCCCGGTCACCATCCGCACGCTCGACCTCGGTGCGGACAAGGCCGACTCCGCCGGACTCGCGATCCGCGGCGAAGACAACCCGGCACTCGGCGTACGCGGCGTCCGTCTGTCGCTGCGCTATCCCGACATCTTCAGCGTGCAGCTGCGCGCCATTCTGCGTGCCGCCTGTTACGGCCCCGTGCGCATCCTGGTACCGATGATCACCCACCTCGGTGAGATGACCGAGGTGCGACGGCTGATCAAGAAGGCACGCGAAGACCTCGCCCGCGCCGGTCAGGAATTGCCTGAGCGCCTCGACATCGGCGCCATGATCGAAGTACCCGCCGCCGCTATCGGCGTCACATCGATCCTCGAGAAGGCCGACTTCCTCGCGATCGGCACCAACGATCTGGCCCAGTACGTGCTGGCCGCCGATCGCAACAACGACGCGCTCGACGGCATCTACGATCCGCTCCAGCCAGCGTTCCTGCGCCTCATCGCGCATGTCATCGCCAGCGCCCGCCGCGCGAAAAAACCGGTAAGCCTGTGCGGCGAGATCGCGGGAGACACGCAGTTCACCGCGTTGTTGCTGGCGATGGGGCTGGAGGAGTTCAGCATGCACCCGGGACAGTTGCTGCAGGTTCGCGACCGGCTGACGCAGCTGGACTGCCGTGCGCTCCGGCGTGCGGCGCCGCGCCTGTTCCGTGCGCACACCCGCGACGATGTCGAAGCGCGGCTGCAGGAAGTCGAAGCGCTGCAGGACGGCTGCGCCGAAAGCTAGGATTACCGCTGTACTGTAGGAGCGAGCCTGCTCGCGACCCAATGCACCTCAGTCTGGTCGATCGCAGGGCTCGGCTGCGCCATCGCTTTCGTCCTTGCGCGCTGAGGCAAGGGAGTCGCCGGCTGCCATGCCTGTCGCTACGTCCTCCTACGGCCTTCGCCTTCGTGCGGAAGCGCTCCAGGCACGGCAGCCGACGACTCCCCTCGAACGTGGCATCAAATTGAAGGGCGAGCACGAAGAGATCGTTCGCAGACACGGTTGAAGACCCCCCGGCGTCCAGACGGGCCAATGAGGTTCATCGTGCGAGCGACGGTGGCACGCGTTGCGTTTTGGCGTGCGACAACTCGCGGCGGAGTGAATCGCCAGCGGGGCCGGCTCCTACATGAGCCGGTTTGCCTCAACGGTAGGAGGGGCGTCGCCGGCTGCCGTTTCTGGAGCGCTTCCGCACGAAGGCGAAGGCCGTAGGAGGACTTAGCGACAGAAATGGCAGCCGGCGACGCCCCTGCCCTAAGGCGAGGCTTTGAAGCGAATGCGAGGGCGAAGCCGAGCCCCGCACCAGAAGAAAAAAAAAGCCGCGATCGCTCGCGGCCTTTTCCGTGAAGCGATACGAACGACTTATGCCGCGCGCACCTTCTTCATCGCTTCCGCATTGCGCACCACGTTCGCGCGCAGCTCTTCGCTGTCGAAGTCATCGACCGAGATGAACTCGGCGACACCGTCACGCACACGCTGCAGCAGGTCGCGCTCCGCGGCGTTGATGGCGCCCAGCT
Organism: Dyella sp. 333MFSha; assembly: GCF_900102405.1. Classification (NCBI taxonomy): domain Bacteria; kingdom Pseudomonadati; phylum Pseudomonadota; class Gammaproteobacteria; order Lysobacterales; family Rhodanobacteraceae; genus Dyella; species Dyella sp. 333MFSha. The sequence goes on from NZ_FNBR01000003.1 coordinate 78,909, forward strand.
TCTCGGCTTCGGCAAGCTGCTCGTTGTACGTGTGTGCCTTCAGCTGACCACCCTTGAGCGCCTTGACGAACTTGCGCTCCACCGGCTCGGCGGCGATGACGTCCGGCAGCAGCGCATTCATGCGACCGACCGTGTTGTTTTGCGTTGGCGTCAGGTAGCTCCACGTGGTCAGACGATCGCGGGCTTCGCTGGGCGCCGTGATCAGCGCGGCGACGCGACGGCCGAGGCGATCCGACGGCGGCACTTCGCGACGACCGAACGGGAACACCAGCGCACGCAGGAGCCAGGCTACCGGGCGGACCGGGAAGTTGCGGATCACGCCGTCCAGCGCCATCTGCATGTTCCACACGCACTGGTGGAACGCCCACGCCAGCAGCGGACGATCCGCTTCCGGACGGCCCGTGTCTTCGTAGCGCTTGAGCATCGCGCTGGCGATGTAGAGGTACGAAAGCACGTCACCCAGACGGGCCGACAGCTTTTCCTTGAACTTAAGCTTTCCACCCAGCACGCCCATGGCGACGTCCGCGCAGAGTGCCAGCGCGGCGGAGTAACGGTTGAGCTTGCGGTAGTAACGACGGGTGTACGCATCGCCCGCGGTGTCGCCGATCTTCGCCGCGGTGATGCCCAGCACGAAGCTGCGGATCGCGTTGGAGAAGCCGAAACCGATGTGACCGAACAGCGCCTTGTCGAAGGTCTTCAGACGCTCGCGATAGTCCGCGATACCGAGGGCCTGCATTTCCTTCAGGACATAAGGATGGCAGCGGATGGCACCCTGACCGAAGATCATCAGGCTGCGCGTCATGATGTTCGCGCCCTCCACCGTGATGGCGATGGGCACCGACTGCCAGCCGCGACCCATATAGTTCTTCGGACCGAGGATGACGCCCTTGCCGCCGTGCACGTCCATCGCGTCGGATGCGATCTGGCGGCACCATTCCGTGGCGTGATACTTCGCGATCGCCGACGGTACGGCCGGCTTCTCACCGCGGTCGACCGCGGCGGCCGTGGCACGCGACAGCGCCTGCATGGCGTAGGTCAGGCCGCCGATACGGGCAAGTGCTTCCTCCACACCTTCGAAACGGCCGATGGCGAGGCCGAACTGCTTGCGCATACGGGCATAGGAGCCCGTCGCCGAGACCGCCATGCGCGACGCGCCCGTGGCGTTGGACGGCAGGGAGATGGCGCGACCCACCGACAGGCACTCGACCAGCATGCGCCAGCCCTGGCCGGCCATGTGCGGACCGCCGATGAGGACGGACAGCGGCACGAACATGTCCTTGCCGTGCACCGGACCGTTCTGGAACGGAGTGTTGAGCGGGAAATGGCGACGGCCGATTTCCAGCCCCGGGGTTTCGCGCGGCAGCAGCGCCAGCGTGATGCCGAGGTCTTCCTTCTCACCCAGCAGCTTGTCCGGGTCGTACATGCGGAAGGCCAGACCGACGATGGTCGCGACCGGCGCCAGCGTGATGTAACGCTTGTCGAAGGTGAGACGGATGCCGACAGTTTCTTCGCCGTTCCACATGCCCTTGGTGACGATGCCGAAATCCGGAATCGACGTGGCGTCCGAACCTGCGTACGGGCCGGTCAACGCGAAGCACGGGATTTCACGGCCGTCGGCCAGACGCGGCAGGTAATGGTTTTTCTGCTCGTCGCTGCCGTAGTGCATCAGCAGCTCGCCCGGTCCGAGCGAATTGGGAACGGCCACGGTGGAGGCGACGGTCTGCGACATGCTGGACAGCTTCTGCAGCACGGCCGAGTGAGCCAGCGCGGAGAAGCCGAGGCCGCCATAGCTCTTGGGAATGATCATGCCGAAGAACTTGTTCTTCTTGATGAACTCCCAGACGTTCGGCGGCAGGTCGGCCAGTTCGTGGGTGATCTGCCAGTCGTCGATCATGCTGCAGAGTTCTTCGACGGGGCCGTCGAGGAAGGCCTGCTCTTCGGTCGAGAGTTCCGGCTTCGGCTGGCGGAGCAGTTCCGACCATTCCGGCTTGCCGGAGAACAGCTGGCCCTCGAAACCGACGGTGCCGGCTTCGAGCGCGGTCTGTTCGGTATCGGACAGCTTCGGCGTCACCTTGGCGAACATCGACAGCAGCGGTGCGCTGATCTTCTTGCGGCGGAAATCCACCATCAGCAGCGGTGCGGCGATGAGCGCCAGCAGGATGAGCAGCACGACGGTGGTCACCGGCGCGCCGGCAAGCAAGCCGACGACGACGATGGTGACACCCGTGGCGATGGCCCACGTCTTCAGGGACGTGCGGTGGTAAGCGCAGGCACCGGAGGCGATGAGCGCCGCCAGCACAACCAGGATCGCAGACATCGGAATCACCTCGTTACAGTCGAACAGTGGAAACAGCGGATAGACAATGCGTGAAACGGTGGATCAAAGCTCGAGCATGAAGCGCGCGATCTCGCGGGTGAACGCGTCGTTTGCGTCGCCGGCGACCATATGGGTCGCATCATGCAGTGCCACGTGGCGCGCATGCGGCACGAGGCGAAGGAATTCTTCCACGGTGTGGCTGGAGACGACGTCACTGCGCGTACCGGAAAGCAGCAGCACGGGGACGTCGACGTTGGCGGCGGCCTCGAAAAGCCGCGGCTGGTAGCGCTCGCTTTCGGCCACCACGCCGTCGAGCAGAGCCGGATCCCAGTGCCAGCGCAGGCGTCCGTCACCACCCGGCCGCAGCAGCGGCTTCAGCTGCGACTCCGTCTTGCGCTCGCGGCGCTGCGGCAGGTACGCCTCGATGGCCGAGGCCGCCTCGTCGTAATTCGCGAAACCGTCAGGGTGCGCACGCATGAAGCCGAGAATACGTTCGACCCCGGCGGTTTCCCAACGCGGCGTGATGTCGACGAGGACCAGCGCCGAAAACGGCGACGCCCCGCCGGACTCGCCCGCCGCGATCAGGCCGAGCAGACCACCCATCGAGGCCCCGACCAGGACGGGAGGCCGGCCGTCCGGCGAGGTCGCCACGCCGGCCACCGCAAGCAGGTCGCCGACGAACTGCTCCATGTGGTATTCGCCTCGCGGGACACGCTCGCTCTCACCGTGACCCCGGGCGTCGAAGGTGGTCGCATCGAAGCCCTGCGCCGCCAGCGTACGTGCCGCGCCGGTCCAGGCGTGCCGGGTCTGCCCGAAGCCGTGAGCGAACAGCAGCCCCGGCGAGCGTTCACCCGGCCAGCGCTCGGTCGCGAGCACGATCCCGTCGATCGAGACGAGACTCGCCTTGGCGGAACTGATGTGGACGGGATCGGCAACCATACGGCGGAGTATGTAGCGGGTCGACGGGTGCGTCAATACGCCCGCGTACGGTCATGCAATAACAGCCAAGTCAAGGTCTTATGCAGCATGCACCGAAGGGCACGGATTGCAAACGGCGACGGCTCCGCTACCATGCGCCGATGAACGACGGTGCCAAGAACGAACGAGTCCGCCTCTCCGCCGAAGACTGGGAAGACGGCGCCCTGGCCCTTATCGCCGAGCAAGGCGTCGGCGCCCTCGCCGTCGAGGCGCTCGCGCGCCGGCTCGGCGTGACCAAGGGCAGCTTCTACTGGCACTTCCGCACGCGCGAAGCCCTGCTTCAGGCCGCGCTGGAGCGTTGGGAAGAGTACGGCGAACGCGAGGTGCTGGCCGAGATCGAGCGCATCCCTGACCCGCTGAAGCGCTTTCCGGAGCTCTTTCGCCGCGTGGCCCACGAGATGCAGCCGCATCGCGTCTACGCGGCCCTGCTCAAAGCGCTGGATCATCCGCAGGTGGTGCCGGTGATGTCGCGCGTGTCGCAGCGGCGTATGGAGTTCCTCACGCGGCTGTATCAGGAAGCGGGCCTGGATCCCGTGGTGGCGCTGCACCGTGCACGGCTGACGTATGCCGCCTATGTCGGGTTCCTGCAGCTCAACTTCACGCTGGGTCTGCCGCGCCTGAGTCATGAGGAGTTCGATGCGTATGTCGAGCACATGATTGCGACGTTGACGCCGGCGCATGTGAACGACTGAGGCGAGAGGGTCGCGCGCGATGCGCGCTCCTACAGGGGTACGGCTCGATTTGTTGCGCCGTGCCTTGCCAATACCACGAAGCGCAAACTACTGTCTTCAGGGACTTTTACCTGGAGACCACAACGGATGCGTTCGAACGGCAGTTCTCTTGAAGCATTGAACCGATGGGTGGACGAGGTCGCAAGGCTGACCGACCCCGCCTCCGTTCGCTGGTGTGACGGCTCGGAAGGCGAATACGCCGACCTCATCCAGACGATGCTTGCCAGCGGCGATCTCGTGCCGTTGAACGAGGCGACCAACCCGCGCAGCTATCTGCATCGCTCGCATCCGTCCGACGTCGCGCGCGTCGAACACCTGACCTTCGTCTGCACGCCGAAGCAGGACGATGCCGGTCCGAACAATCACTGGATGGCGCCTGCGGACGCGCACGCGAAGATCGACGCCCTGTTCGCCGGCGCCATGCGCGGGCGCGTCATGTATGTAATTCCCTATTGCATGGGACCGATCGACTCGCCGCTGTCCCGCTGCGGCGTGGAGATCACCGACAGCCCGTACGTCGTCGCCAACATGCGGATCATGACGCGCATGGGCGCCCCTGCCCTGGCGCGGATCGAGCGCGAAGGTCGCTTCGTCAAAGGACTCCATTCGACGGGCGACCTGGACCCGGAACGCCGCTTCATCATGCATTTCCCCGAGGAGCTGTCGATCAAGTCGATCGGCTCCGGTTACGGCGGCAATGCGCTGCTCGGCAAGAAATGCCACGCCCTGCGCATCGCCAGCTATCAGGCACGTCAGGAAGGCTGGCTCGCCGAGCACATGCTTATCGTCGGCATCGAGAACCCGCAGGGTGAGAAGCACTACATCGCCGCGGCGTTCCCATCCGCCTGCGGCAAGACCAACCTGGCCATGCTGATTCCGGCCGAGGGTTACCGGAAGGCGGGCTGGAAGGTCTGGACCGTGGGCGACGACATCTGCTGGATGACGCCGGGTGCCGATGGGCGCCTCTGGGCGATCAATCCCGAGGCGGGGTATTTCGGTGTCGCACCGGGCACGAGCGCGGGTACGAACCCGACCGCGCTGGAGACCCTGGGACACGATGCGATCTTCACCAATGTCGCGCTGACCGCCGACAACCGGCCGTGGTGGGAAGGCCTCGGCGACGGCGAGCCGGTGACCGACTGGCAAGGCCGCGCGTTCGATCATGCCAATGGCCCTGCCGCGCATCCCAACTCGCGCTTCACCGTCAGCGCCAGGCAGTGCCCGAGCTGGGCGCCGGAGTCGGAAGACGCGGCAGGCGTCCCCATCTCGGCCATCGTCTTCGGCGGACGTCGCCCCTCGCTGGTGCCGCTGGTCTTCGAAGCGAAAGACTGGGCGCACGGCGTACTGATTGGCGCGGCGATGGGGTCGGAAACCACGGCGGCGGCGACCGGTGCGGTCGGCGTGCTTCGTCGGGACTCCATGGCGATGAAGCCGTTCTGCGGCTACAACTTCGCCGATTACTTCGCGCACTGGCTGTCGTTCGACAAGCCGGGCGCGAAACTCCCGCGGATCTTCCACGTCAACTGGTTCCGCAAGGATGGCGAAGGGCGTTTCATGTGGCCCGGTTATGGCGAGAACCTGCGGGTACTGGACTGGATGATTCAGCGGGTCGCCGGCAAGGCCGAGGGTGTCGAGACGCCGATCGGGGTGGTTCCCGCGAAGGGCGAGCTCAATACGAATGGACTGACCGTTGCGCCCGCGACGCTCGACGACCTGCTCCACGTCGATCTCGAGGGCTGGTCCGAAGAACTCAGGGCGATCGACCTTTATCTCGATGGGTTTGGCGAACGGATGCCGGCGCGGTTGAAAGCTGAGCGGGTACGCGTCAGCGAGGCTTTGCAGAAAGCCATGGAGACCCGGGAAACCCATGTAGCCTAGAGCCAGCGCCCTGTAGGAGCGCGCCTCGCGCGCGAAGGCCGCCCCCGACGCGGCCTGACTACGGCATGCCCTTCGCGCGCAGGGCGCGCTCCAACGGTGGCGGCGTGGCCGCCCCCTGTTAAACCGTTTTCCCCTTGCCCGCATCCAAGCTGGCAAGATGAATGCCCTATGCCTCGCCGCCACGTCCTTCATGCAGCCTGAGCTGCCCGTCGCATCGACCGATGACGACGTCGTGCGCGCGGCGATCGGTGGCGACCGCAAGGCTTTCGAGACGCTTTACCGTCGGCACGCCGACCGGGTCTACGGCGCGGTACTGCGCCTGGCCGCCTTCGATCACGCCCGTGCGGAAGACCTGACCCAGGAGGCCTTCGTCCGCGCCTGGCAGAAGCTGGAAAGCTTCCGCTTCGAAAGCGCCTTCGGCACGTGGGTCTACCGTCTGGCCGTGAACGTCGCACTCATGTCCATACGCGCCCGCAACGCCGACCCCGTCACCATCATGGACGACGAACATCTGCCGGACATCACGTCCACCGACAATCCCGTCCGCGCCATCGAGCGCGACGAGCTGGAAAAGGCCATCGCGGCACTGCCACCGCGAGCCCGCGCGGTCCTCGTACTGCACGACGTGGAAGGCTGGAAACACGAAGAGATCTCCATCGAGCTGGGCATGGCGGTGGGGTCTTCAAAAGCACAGTTACACCGTGCGCGCGGGCTCCTCCGCCGTGCACTGGGAGAGACGCCATGAACGAACTCGACTATCTGCGCCAGATGCGCTCGCTCAACCGCCCGGTCACGCCGCATCGCGACCTGTGGGCCGATATCGACGCCCGCCTCGGCGAAGCGCCTGCGATCGCTCAGCCGCGCCGGCGTCGCGCACAGCCCTGGCTAATGGCCGCCGCCATCGCCGGTGTCGCGGTCCTGAGCGGCGGCGTCGGCCTTCATCTGGCCAGGCCCACCGGCAGCGATGGCATGGCCAGCACGACGCAGGCCTGGAAGCCGGCCGATCCGCGCCTGTCCGGCGCGGCGGTCGAACTCGACGCCGCCCACATGGAGCTCACTCAGGCCATGAAGGACTCCCCCGACTCACCCGCGCTGCAGCGCCTGCTGCTACGCACCGAACGCCAGCGCGATCGTCTGCGCAATTTTGAAAAGCAAGCCGGCTAACGCGAACAGCCAGGACAAACCGCTATGAAAACGCTCTACCTCACTCCCCTGCTGCTGGCGCTCTCGATCGGTCAGGCATTCGCCTCGACACCGATCAACCTGTCGAAAGACATCCGTCCGACCGCGAAGGTAAGCATCGACAACGTCAAGGGCGAAGTCACCGTGACCGCCTGGGACAAGAACCAGGTGCAGGTCTCCGGCACGCTCGGCGACGGCGCCCGTCCGCTCGAGATCGAAGGCAACGACCAGAACGTCGACATTCATGTCGATGGCGACGAGAAGAAAGGCAACTGGTTCAGCTGGGGCAACGACACCCGCATGCAGCCCACGGTACTCAACGTGCGCGTGCCGCGCGGCGTGTCCGTCGATATCAATGTCGTGAGCGCCCCCGTCAGTGTCGACGGCCTCGACGGCGGCAAGATCGACATCAACTCCGTGAGCGGTCGCATTCGCGCCAACCTGCGCTCACCCAACGTCAGCATGCAGACCGTGAGCGGCACGATCGACCTCGCCGGTCGTTCGGACAAGGCCGAACTGCAGACCGTCTCCGGCGACATCACGGCACCTCAGGTCACGGAGCGCGTCGAGGCCCAGACGGTCTCCGGCCGCATGACGATCGGTGGCGGTCCATGGAAGGAAGCGAGCTTCAGCACGGTCTCCGGGGACACCCAGGTCACCGGTGGCCCGGCACGCGACGGCAAGATCAACGTCGACTCGATGAGCGGCGATGTCCAGCTGCAGCTGCCGACCGACACCTCGGCAAAGCTCGAGGCCTCGACCTTCAGCGGCGAGATCCGCAGCGACTTCGGCAGCCCGTCCAAGGGTGACGATGGTCCGGGTAAGGAGCTGAAGACCACCCTGGGCGGTGGCAACGGTTTCATTCACGTCGAGTCGTTCAGCGGCGACGTGCGATTGAGGGGCCAGGGGCGCTGAGGCGCTTCGATGGGTGAAGGACGGAGTTGTTTTTTCGGCTCGGCTTCGCCATCGCCTTTGGCTTTGTCGCGGCGTGCGGTGTCGCGTTGAAGAGCCGGCGGATGCCACCCTCGCGTCCACGCCTGCGGCGATCCCTCAGGGAAGGGCCGCTCCGCGGCCGTATTTCAATGGCCTTCGGCCGGGTCGGGCTCCGACGGGGGGTTTTCGAGTCGGCTGTCCCTGCCTCCCCGAAAACGGCCGGTCATCCCTGACCGGCCCCCTGCGGGCCTCTTCCAGTCGGAGCCCTCGCCTGCGGCTACCGGACGCGAGGGTGGCACCCGCCGGCTCTTTCGGGGACTGAGGCAGCGTGGGGTCGAGCGGCGGTTCGCTTCGTTGGCTGGGAACGCTCGCTTGCCTGGGGTGCATGGCCTCGTTCGCCTTAGTAAGGCTGAGGGTTCGCGAACAGGGTTCGCTCCTACCGCACGGCGACCGCAATGGGGGGATACATGGCGGCCTGTAGGAGCGCGCCCTGCGCGCGAAAAGCCAACGAAGCGAAGAAGCCACACCCCGCTCGACCACCAACCCACCTCAGTACACCAAAGAGACGGCGGGGGTGACCCTCGAGGCCGGTAGCCGCAGGCGAGGGCTTCGACTGGACAAGGCCGCGCAGGCGGGGCCGGTCAGGGATGACCGGCCGTTTTCGGGGAGGCAGGGACAGCCGACTCGAAAACCCCCAGGCGAAGCCCGACCCCGCCCGTAGCGCAATAAGCATACGGCCGCGATAGCGGCCCTTCCTTGAGGGGTCGCCGCAGGCGTGGCCGCGAGGGTCACCCCCGCCGGCTCTCCAACACGACACGACACGCCGCGACAAAGCCAAACGCGATGGCGCAAGCCGAGCCCAGCCATTGCCGCCAAGCCGGCCAGCCGCCGCGGGATCGTCAGCAGGGCCGGCGTCCACCGGATGGGCTGCCATCCGCAGCGCCATAAACGAAGAACCCGCCTTGCGGCGGGTTCGTTCAGAGGTCCTGGTGGTACTGGACGTAAGGTGTTCGCGAGGAGTCAGGCTCGGGACCCGCCGGGGTCGCGGGGGCGTTGCCCGAGGACCAGACGTTCTGTGCACCGACCGAGAGCTCGCCACGCCATGGCAGGCGGAAGGTGACGCCGAGGTCCACCGCGCTCCAGCGGCGATCCGGGTTCAGGCCATTCACGATGTTGGCTTCCGGCTGCATGGTGCGGCCGGTGATGGCGCCCGACACGGAGCCGCGATCGACGCCGAAGCTCAGCGCTTTCTGGTCGACCGAGCCGATGCCCAGCAGATTGCCCGGCAGCAGGCGGATGCGGCCGACGCTGGCGCCGACGTCTATACCGCTGCGCGCACCGAGATCGACCCTGCCATGGGCATTGAGCTCGGTGCTGGACGAAAGGGCGCTGATGGGAAGGCCCGATGCGGTCGACAGGCCCGGCAGCACGCGCGGGAGCGCCGCGCCACCACCCGTCGGACGGCTCGAGCCAACCCCCAGACCGAGGCTGTAACCCGTACCACGGTAGGTCGCGCCGACTTCGCTGCCGACGATGCGCGGCGGCGCGCCCGGCGTGTAGCAACGGTTGTCGAGGCCACCCGGCGCCGCGGCGGCGCAGGATTCGGCCGAGTTGGCCCAGCCCTGTCCGCTGACACTGGCATGGGCCTGGAGGCGCGGGCCGAGATCGTACTGCAGGCCACTGGACAGGAACGGGCCGGCATCGACCGCGTGGAGGGCCAGCGGCTTGCTGGGATCGGCGCGATCGTCAACCTGGATGGCGAGCATCCGGCCATCGGGCGCGCGCCACAGCGGCAAGGAACCCTGGCTCGTCTGCGCGTAGGCGTCGGGCTGCTTGGCCAGCAGACGGGACGCCGTGGCGTCCGGACCCACCGGCGCACTCTGACCTGCCGCGGCGAGCGGCATCAGAAGTAGCAACGTGAGTAAGGATCGGCGCATGTCGGGTCTGGTCGTAAGCGGCTGAAGGTTTCCTCCCCGTGCCCTCGCCTTCAGCCCGGCGAGAACGACCCGACTATACCCCGTTTTACTTTTTACTAACACCCCGGGAGGGTCGAGGTTCAGGAAAAAGATTACCTGCCGTTTAGTACGACGGGAGGAACCGGGGCGCGTGGGGCGCAACGGGTTCAGCAACCTGCGAGGGCCTTCGCACGGCTGCGTTAACGCATATAGACTGGCCCGACCACGACCGGAATCTTCGTCAGGCGATGACCATAGCTCCATCCCAAAGCCCGACATCGCAAACGCCCGGCACCGGGGAGGTCGAGCCGCTGCATGACGCCGTCGAGCGCCTGCTGAGAGCGGCCGATGCCGATGGGGTCCGCGACGAGTGCGAGGCGTTCGCGCGCTGTTTGCTGCCCGATGCCCGGGTCGCATGGCTACGTGTCGACGATGCGCCGATGGCGGCCGGCACCACGCTGGACCTCGCTGTCGACCCGCAGTCCGGTCGCACGCTGGGCTTCGGCACCGACGACCGGGACGCTTCCGCCTGGACCGACATGGTGTCCTGGCTGGGCAGGCTTGCCTCGGCCCGACTGCGCCAGCTTGCGGAGACCGCCAATCTTTACGAGGCGATCTCACGCCTCGCGCAGGCTGAACGGCTGCAGCGCGCGCTCTACGCCATTGCCGAGCAGGCGGGTGCCGAGCACAACATGAAGGACATGATGAGTGCGCTGCACAGCATCGTGGGCAGCCTCATGTATGCCGAGAACTTCTTCATCGTCCTCTACGACGCGCAAAACCGGACCGTACGCTTTCCGTATTTCGTCGATACGGTCGACGACGACATGCCGGATCCCGAAGGCATCCGTCTGATCGACGCGATCGAGAATTCGCTGACCTGGCACGTACTGCAGAGCGGGCGTTCGATGATGGGCGCCAGCTCCGAGCTGGAAAAGAGCCTCCCGGGTCCGCGCGTGGCGATCGGCCCGCCCAGTGACGACTGGCTCGGCGTACCGATGAAGCGCGGTGACGACGTGGTGGGTGCGCTGGTCGTGCAGAGTTATCGCGACGACACGCGCTACACCGAAAACGACCGCGAACTCCTCACCTATGTCGCGCAGCACGTGCAGACGGCGCTCGAACGGCGCCAGGCGCACGAGGAACTCGAGCGACGCGTGACCACGCGAACCGCCGCCCTGCGCGAGGCGAACCGTGTGCTTCGTCAGCAGGTCCTGCAGCGCCAGCGCGGCGAACGCCTGCAGGCGGCGCTGTTCCGTATCGCCGAGCTGGCCAATACGTCGGACAGTATCGAGAACTTCTACGCCGCCGTGCATCGCGTCATCGGCGGCCTGCTCTACGCGCGCAACTTCTATATCGCGCTGCTCTCGGAGGATCAGAACAAGCTGACCTTCCCCTACTCCGTCGACGAACTCGACGGCGTGCGCGAGCCGCGCGAGCTGGGGCGTGGCCTCACCGAATTCGTGCTGCGTAACGGCAAGGCGCTGCTGGCCGATCGCGACGAGATCGACCGCCTCAATCGCGACCAGGTCCTGTCCACCAGCGGCGCGCGCTCACTGCACTGGCTGGGCGTTCCGCTGATCTGGAACGAAAAGTCGATGGGCGTGCTCGCGGTGCAGAGCTATTCGCCCGAACACACGTACAGCGCGCGCGACCAGGAATTGCTGACCTTCGTCAGCTACCACATCGCCAACGCGCTGCAGCGCAAGTACACGACCGAATCGCTGAAGCAGGCTTACGCCAGCCTCGAGCGACGCGTCACCGAGCGTACCCGTGCCCTGGCGCTGGCCAACCGCGACCTGCGCGAGCAGATCGCCGAGCGCGAACGCGTCGAACGCCGGCTCAAATACGAAACCCTGCACGACTCGCTTACCGGCCTGCCCAACCGCACGCTGCTCCTGCAGCGACTCGAGCAGGCGCTCAACCATTACCGCGAGAACCCGGGCGAACTGTTCGCCGTGCTGTTCATCGACCTCGACCGCTTCAAGGTGATCAACGACTCGGTCGGGCACCTGGTCGGCGACGATCTCCTCTTTCAGGTCGGCGGGCGCGTGCGTGCCTGCCTGAAGACGCGCGACGTCGTCGCGCGCCTGGGCGGCGACGAGTTCGCCGTGCTGGTCGAGGGCATCACCGATCCGCAGGCGGCCACGCACATCGCGGAGCGCATCATCGCGCAGTTGCAGACGCCCTTCCGGCTGGGCGCGAAGGAGATCTTCACCTCTGCATCCATCGGTATCGCGCTGCCGACGCCCGAATACACGCGACCGGAAGAACTGCTGCGCGACGCCGACTCGGCCATGTATCGCGCGAAGGACGAGGGACGCCATCGCGCCGCCGTCTTCGATGATCGCCTGCGCCGTGAAGCGCTTTCACTGCTCGAGCTCGAGGGCGACCTTCGGCGGGCGATCACCCGCAATGAATTCGTGCCGTTCTTCCAGCCGATCGTCGAACTGGCTACCTTGCGCGTCGTCGGCTACGAGGCGCTGCTGCGCTGGCGCCATCCCGAGCGCGGCTTGCTGCCGCCCGGCGAATTCCTCGCGGTTGCCGAGGACACCGGTTGTTCGGAAGCCATCGACTGGCAGATCTTCGAGCAGGTGGCGCGACAGGCCCGTGCGCTCACGCGCGACGAGGGCTTCATCAGCATCAACGTGTCGGGCAGTCATTTCCGCTCGGCCGATCTCGACCAGCGGTTGCTGGACCTGTTCGCGCAGCACGGCGTACCCGCGCGCTGCATTCGCGTCGAGGTGACCGAGCGCGCGCTGCTGGAGAATCCCGCGCAGGTCAAACGCATTCTCGAGCACCTGCGCGAGCACGGTGTCGGCATCGCGCTGGATGACTTCGGTACCGGGTACTCGTCACTGAGCTATCTGCATCAGTATCCGATCGAGACGCTGAAGATCGACCGTTCGTTTGTCATCGAGCTTCCGGCGGAAGACGATCAGGCGCATAGCACGGCGGTCGTCCGGGCCATCCAGGCGCTGGCGGACTCGCTGCGCATGCAGGTGATCGCCGAGGGCATCGAAACCGAATCGCAGATGCGGGTGCTGCAGCGCATCGGCTGCCGGTTCGGTCAGGGGTTTCTGTTCGCGCAGCCACAGCCAGCGAGCAAGTGGCTGGGAGCGCCACTGTCGCTGGATGCCTGAGCGCGGTTTACTGCAGCGTCGAGGGGGCGGGAGGGGTCTCGGCCTGCGTGAGCAGACGCTCGGCATCCACGCGATCGAACACATACCGCGTGGCGCAGAACTCGCAGATCACCTCGATCTCGCCGTCGCGATCCTCGAGGGTCGCCTCGACCTCGTCGCGCCCCAGCGCGCGTAACATGCCTTCCACGCGCTCCTGTGAACACGTGCAGCCAAACGCGAGCGGCTTTGGCTCGTACAGGCGAACGGTTTCCTCGTGATAGAGCCGGAACAGCAGCTCCTCCGGGCGCGTCGACAGCATCTCGCTGGCGCTCAGCGTGGCCGTCAGGTGACCGACACGCTCCCAGGCGTCGTCGTCCTGTTCAGCGGCGCTGTGTCCGCCCTCTCCCGCTACCGGTTGCAGGATGAGGCCAACCGCGTGTACGCCATCTGCCGCCAGAAGAATGCGCGCGGGCAGCTGCTCCGACCGCAGGAAGTAGTTTTCCAGCGCCTCGGCGAGCGACGACGTGTCGAGGTCGACCAGGCCCTGGTAGCGACCGCGGTCGATCTGGCCGATGGTGATGGCGAGCGCGGCGTCGGGCAGCTCGCTCAGATCGAGCTTGCCGTCCGTCACCGGCATGTCGCCCTCGTCGAATCGCGCCAGCCCGCGCAGGCGGCCCTTGTCGGTGCATTCCGCGAAGAGGAGGCGCAGCGCGCCCTGACTCTTGAACTCCAGGGACAGCGAGCCTTCGAATTTGACGTTGCCGGTCAGCAGCGCGGATGCCGCGACGGCCTGCCCCAGCGTGTCGCGAAGCTCCGCGGAGTAATCGACGCGGGAGGCGATGTCCTGCCAGCTGGCGCCGAGCCGCACGAGTACGCCGCGCACACCCGCCTTCTCGAGCAGGAAGCGGTGCAGCACGTCCTCGGACGCAAGGGTATCGACGATCGAATCGGTCACGGTGGCCTCCTGGTGATCCGACGGGAGATGGGGATGGGTCGGCCCGGCGACAAGCCTGCATGGGCACAGGCCCCTTATACTGCGCCATCCTCCTTTCGCGTGCCCTCATGAGCCCGACGCCCCGCTCGCTGCCCCGCCGCATCGTCCATCTCGCCGGCCTGCTCATCGTCTCGTGGGTCGCACTGTCGGTCCTGGTGGTGTTCGTGCTGCGCTTCGTGCCGCCGTGGACCAGCGCGATGATCATGGAGCGCCGGGTGGCCGCGCTGGTCACCGGAGAGACCGGTTTCACCTATCGTCACCACTGGGTGCCATGGGAGCGCGTATCGCCCCAGGTGGGCCTGGCCATGGTCGCTGGCGAAGACCAGAAATTCCCCTATCACCACGGCTTCGACGTCGATGCCATCCAGGACGCGATCGATGCGGCCGACGAGGGCAAGCGCCTGCGCGGGGCCAGCACGATCAGCCAGCAGGTCGCCAAGAACCTGTTTCTGTGGAACGGCCGCAGTTTCGTGCGCAAGGGCGCCGAGGCCTATTTCACCGTGCTCATCGAGGCCTTGTGGCCGAAGCAGCGCATCCTCGAGGTGTACATGAACATCGTGGAGCTCGGTGACGGCATCTACGGTGTGGGCGCCGCAAGCGACACCTTCTTTCACACCACGCCCGATCGCCTGGGTGTGCCGCAGGCAGCCCGGCTTGCGGCCGTCCTGCCCAATCCCCGCCGCTTCCACGTCGAGGCGCCCAGCGCTTACGTCCAGCGTCGCGCGGCGTGGATCTCGCAGCAGATGAGCCAGCTCGGCGGCCCGGCCTATCTCACTCGCCCGGCCCCCGTCGCCGGTCGCGTACGCTGAGCGCCACCATGACGTATTCACTGGCCATCGTCGTCCCGGCATATAACGAAGCGCAGGTCATCGACGACTTCCACGCGCGTATCGCCGCGGTGCTCGACGGGCTCGACGCGGATGCGCGGGTGATCTACGTCGACGACGGCAGCCGCGACGAGACCTGGTCGCTGATCGAGCGCATCGCCCAGGCGGATGCCCGCGTCGTCGCCCTGCGCTTGTCGCGCAACTTCGGCAAGGAGGCCGCGATGACGGCCGGTCTCGATGCCGCGGACGCCGACGCGGTCGTCGTGATCGATGCGGACCTGCAGGATCCCCCCGAGTTGATCCCCACCCTCATCGCCCGCTGGCGCGAAGGCTTCGACGTCGTCTACGCGACCCGCGGCGAGCGCGACGGCGAGACGCGCTTCAAGAAGTTCACCTCGGCGGCGTTCTATCGCGTCATGGAGCGGGTGGCCGACACACCGCTTCCGCGCGACACGGGGGACTTCCGCCTGCTCTCGCGCCGCGCGGTCGAGGCACTGCACGGCCTGCGCGAGCGCCAGCGATTCATGAAGGGACTCTTCGCGTGGATCGGCTACCGGCAGACCTCCGTGGTGTATCACCGCGACGCGCGCCACGCCGGTACGACCAAGTGGAATTACTGGCGCCTGGGCAACCTCGCCGTCGAGGGCATCACCTCGTTCTCCACGGCACCCCTGCGTATCGCCACCTGGCTCGGGGTGTCCGCCGCGGGCCTGGCCTTTCTCTACGGCGTATGGGTGCTGCTCAAGGTATGCATCTGGGGCGACCCCGTCCGCGGCTACCCCACGCTGCTGGTCGTGATCCTGTTCCTGGGCGGCGCCCAGCTGCTGGCGCTGGGCGTTATCGGCGAGTACATCGGCCGCACCTACGCGGAATCCAAGCGACGGCCGATCTATTACGTCGAGTCGCGGCGCGGCGCGCCCTCTTCACCTGATCCTTACCCTCGCCCGCGCGCACCCGGCGTAGACTGATCTCCTCGCGGCGGCACGCCGCGCGGCAGCGGAGAGTCGAGCATGCAGCAGGTCAAGCATCTCCTGGAAGGCAAGGGCAAAGCCGTCTACGCCGTGGCGCCCGATGCCTCGGTCTACGAGGCGATCCGGCAAATGGCGGATAAGAACGTCGGCGCGCTGGTGGTCATCAAAGGCAGTGAACTGGTCGGCATCGTTTCCGAGCGCGACTATGCGCGCAAGGTCATCCTGAAGGACCGGTCGTCACGCGACACGCCGGTGGCTGAGATCATGACGGCCAGCGTCATCACGGTCGCCAGCGACGCCACGGTGGATGAATGCATGCGGCTGTGTACCGACGGACGGCTTCGCCATCTGCCCGTCCTCGACGGCACGAGCATCGTCGGCGTCGTGTCCATCGGCGATCTGGTCAAGGCCGTGATCTCCGAACAGCGCGAGACCATCAACCAGCTCGAGAGCTACATCACGAGCTAGACCGGGTCCCATCGTCGCGTTGCTCGGGCAGCAGGTCGGGCGATTTCGCCGCACGCCGGCCCATCTCGGCCGCCACGCAGGCGAGACCCGCGGCGGTCAGGCCGATCGCCGTGATGCCCACACCCGCGCCACGTATGGCGACAAGGCCCGACGTCACCACCAGGTCGCCGAAGCGCCAGACAGCGGTCTCGATAAAGTTCTTGCCCTTGTAGCGCACTTCGCGCGGCGTGCGGGTGTACAGGGCGTCGGACGCCGGCTTGGTCATGCCGTAGGTCATGCCGCGCGAGCCGACCAGCACGATCGCGATCACCGGCACCGTCCAGCCGAAGACATGCAGGTCGATCAGTCCGAGCACCGACAGGCCGAGCAGCAGCACCATATTGACCAGCGCCGGCAGAACCATGGCCCAGACCACGCCCAGCCCGCGCATGATCAGCGGGGTGAGCGTCAGCTGCAGCAACGCACCGAAGCAGTTGGTCCACAGATCGAGATCGGCATAGAAGGCCGTGCGTGCCGCGTTGTCGGCGAAGTGCCCCTTGGTGTAATCCGCCATCAACGTGTAGCCCATCGTGGCGATGCCGTCCCCAAGCAGCATCAGCACGAGCATGTACCGCAGGAACGGCTGCGAGAACGCCGCCTTCGCGCCTTGCAGGATCGATCCGCCGACCGGCGCGCCTTCGCTTTCATCGTTCAGGTCACGCCGTGCCGAGAGCGCGAGCAGCGCACCCAGCGCCAGCAGCAGGAACGCCGCGGAGACGACGAGCATCGCGGGCACCCCGAGGCGCTGGACGAGCAGCCGCGTCAGCAAGGGACCAAGCAGCGCGCCCGCCATGCCGCCTGCCGCGATGAACGGGAACATCAGCCGCGCCTGCTGGCTGCGGTAGACATCCGCCATGAAACTCCAGAAGAGCGACACGACGAAGAGATTGAACACACTGACCCAGACGAAGAATATCCGCCCCAGCGCCACCGCACCGATGCGGTCCTGGGCGACGAAAGCCGGGATGAACGCGAGCATCGAGGCGGCAAAGAACACATAGCTGCTGCCGATCACCAGCTTGCGCGGAAATCGCGAGACCAGCCAGCCGAAGACCGGTGTCAGCGCCAGCATCACCACGAAGACGATCGCGTAGAACTGCGGCAACGACTGCGATCCGGCCGCTCCCGCGAGCTGATCGCGCACCGGACGGAGCACGTAGTACGACGTCATCACGAAGAAGAAGGCGATGACGGAGAGCGTGAGGGTCCTCGCCTCGTCCCTGGCGAAGGGTCGACGTTCGTTCACGGTGGGTCCGGGGTCGGCGGGATGCGCGAGAAGCCTAGCATGGCTCGCCGGGAAGACCGGATCGTGAAGGGGAACCGGGTCGCCGTTTTCGTGAAGCCGCCCGTCCGTTGTAGACAGCGATGAAGTACACGACAATGACAGCGACGATGATCAGAAAAACGATCCATCCCATGACGTTTCCCTCCCTTCGGCGTGTCCGTCACGCCTCGCTTTCGCGAGAATAGCATGTCGTTTCGATCCGCCTCCCTGCTGGCCTGTGCGCTCGCCTGCGCCGCCACCGCCCCCTTCGCCCTCGCCGCTCCGACACCGCAGAAGCCGCCGCAGAAACCCCCGGTCGTTCATGTCGACCCTACGTCGGAAAAGCTGCCTGCGGAGCGCGTGAAGGAAACGATCGAGAACTACAACCGCTGGATGGACGCGGCCGAAGCCCGCGACGCCGCCCCCGCGATCGTCACCGCCGTGATCGTCGACGACAAGGTCGTGTACGAGCGCGCCATCGGCTACGCCAACGCGAAGACGAAGGAAGCCGCCACCCCGGAAACCGTGTTCCGCCTGGCGTCGCTGTCGAAGGCCTTCGCCACGGGCGTCACTGCCGTGCTGGTCCGTGAAGGTTTCCTCAGCTGGGACACCAAGCTGATCGACACCATTCCGTATTTCAAGCTCAAGGACATGGAAGCGGCGCAGCAGGCGACCGTGCGCGACATCCTCGGTCAGCGCCTCGGTCTGCCGCGCAACACGTACGACAACATGCTCGAGGCCGACGCCCCCTACGAGGAGCTCGTCCGCAAGCTGGACGAGGTGGACCTCTCCTGCAAGGTGGGCGCGTGCTACGGCTATCAGAACGTCGCCTTCAGCATGATCGGCGACGTGATCTACGCCACCACCGGCGATTATTTCTTTCGGCAGGTCGAACGTCGCATCTTCGCCCCGCTGGGCATGACCACCGCCAGCTACGGCCGGGACGCGCTCGAAGCCAGCAAGAGCTGGGCGCGCCCGCATCGCGGCGGTCCGCACAACTGGATTCCCTACGAGCCCAACGACAGTTACTACCGTGTCGCCCCCGCCGCCGGCGTCAACGCCAGCCTGCGCGACATGGAGCAGTGGCTGATGGCCCAGATGGGTGGACGTCCGGACGTCCTGCCCACGCCGTCGCTGGATGTCCTGCACGCGCCCGAGGTCGACACGCCGTCGGAAGTCCACTCGCTGCCCTGGCGACGCGCGCGCGTCACCGACGCGCACTACGCGCTGGGCTGGCGCGTATTCAAGTACGCCAATGAAGACCTGATCTTCCATGCGGGCGCGGTCTCGGGCTATCGCACGATGATCGGCTTCTTTCCCAAGTATCACGCCGGTGTCGTGACCATGTGGAACGGCGCGGGTCCGGTCCCGGCGGGTCTGATGCCGATGGTGTTCGACAGCCTGCTCGGGCTCAACCACGTCGACTGGGCGGGTGTCGAAGGGAGCGTGCGTGCGGCACCGGTGGCCAAGGCGGCACCCGCCACGAAAACCAAAGCGAAAGGCAAGGCGGCGCCCGTGAAGAAGACGGCACCGGCGAAGGCTTCTAAGAAAAAGAAGAAGCCGGAGTGAATGAGGTTCAGGCCTCCGGGCTATGGCGGCCGTGACGGTTTCATACGACCGATAGCCAAAAAAGAAACGGCCCCGATGGGCCGTTTCTTTTTGGTGCGGCTGGTGATGATTTACCGGCCGAGGTTGAACTGCAGGCGGCGGCGCAGGGTGACGGTCATCGGCTCGCCGTTGCGCGTGGCGGCCTTGTACTCCCAGCGGCTGACGGCATCGATCGCGGAGCGGTCGAAGATATGCTTCGGCTGAGCGTCGACCACATTGACGTTCGCAACGCGACCGTCGGGACCGACGGTCAGCTCGACGTCGACCCAGCCTTCCTGGTTCGCGCGCATCGCGGCGGTCGGATAGCGCGGGTTGACCTGACGGATAAGGACGGCATCGCTGATGGCCCCGCCCTCCGAGGCAGCCGGCGCGGCGGCCGGTCGTGCGACGGGTGCGGCGACGGGCACCGCCTGCTGCGCCTGAGCGACACGAGCCGCCTGCTCGCGTGCGGCCTGGGCGCGCTGCGCCTCGATGGCCGCGGCGGCCTGTTCGGCCTGCTGACGCTGGGTGGCGGCGGCATTCTGCTGCGCGACCTGCTGAGCCTTCTGCGCATCCACCGCCTGCTGCTGCTCGCGGTCCAGCGTCTTGCGCTGTGCGTCGAGCTTCGAACGCAGGATGGTCAGGGTGTAGTTCTCGGGGTCGGCCTTGGCGAGCAGGTCGATCTCGCGCTGCGCTTCATTGAAGTCGCGCTGGTTGATCGTCTGCTCCGTCGCGGCGGAGCCGTAGGAGAACGTCTCGCGCAGCGCATCGGCGGCGACCGGATTGCCGGGCTGCTTCTGCAGCACCTTCATATAGAACTCGAAGGCATTGTTGCCCGCCGGAGCGACGAGGCGCTGCTCGTTCATGGCGGTACGCGCTTCGGCCAGCAGCTGGTCGACGCTGAGTGCATCGACGTTGGCCGGCGGGGCCACGCCGGCCGCGGCAGCCTTCTGCACCGCTACCGGCGCGGGCGTCTCCGCGGCGCGGGCGTCGCGGTAAGGCTTGACGATCAGGAACCAGGCCGCAACGGCGAGCGCGACGACGATGACGATGACGGCGAGCGTCACGGGACTGACCGCGCCACGCTGGCGGCGATCGATAAAGGGTGGACGGTTATCCATGGCGGTCGTACGACTCCGCAAGGCGCGCGCCCCCTGATGGCTTGACGCGGTGGACCCCCCGTCCCCCGCAGCGCGATGTGGCGACAAGGTAACCGTAATGGCCGCGTGAATCCAGCGCGACGCCCTAGGAGGTTTTCCGGGGTAGGTATTCTGCGAACCCCATCAATGAATAACCCCGGCAAGCCGGGGTCAAGGTTTCGAAGTGTCTCCCCGCGCTGGGCACCGCGGGGAGATAATTCGGAAACGTACTTTCTTATTGGAAGGTAACGCTTACTTGGCCTTGGCGGCCCGGGGTGCCCTGGCGGTCTTAGTCGCGCGAACGACCTTCGCCGTGGCGACCTTCTTCGAGGCAGCCTTACGCGGGGCGGCAGCCTTACGCGGAGCAGCCTTGCGAGCGGTCTTCTTGACGGAGGCCTTCTTTACGGAAGCCTTCTTGACTGCCTTCTTGGCAGCGACCTTACGGGTGGACGCCTTGCGGGCGACCTTCTTGACCGCAGCCTTCTTGGCGGTGGCCTTCTTGGCCGGCGACTTGCGGGTCGCAGCCTTCTTGACCGCGACCTTACGGGTCGAAGCCTTCTTCGCCGGCGACTTGCGCGCGGCCGTCTTCTTTACGGTGGACTTCTTCGTCGCTTTCTTGGCGGCGGACTTCTTGGCAGTGGCTTTCTTGGCAGTGGCCATAGTTCTCTTCAGCTCCTCATCAGTTGGCAGTGGTTGCCCAGTAAAAGCGTGGAGGAACGCTTCGACCAGCAGGTCGCTGTTCGTAGCGTGCCTCAAATTGTTCACCTGGCGGCGAGTACGTTCATCGGATAGCAGGCGGAGAATGTGCAGCGGAATCGAGACGGTGATCTTGCGTACCGCACCCGCTTTCGAACCATGCTCCACATACGGCCTGACGAATTTTCCTGTTTCCATTTCCGGGTTCCCCGTCAATTGACGCAAAAGCTATTCCTGAACATTTCCGCTGTCAATAAATTTTGGCTCTAAATTGAAGACGTTGCGGACACATACCGGACGATCGGGAAGTCCACCGGGTTTATCCCCGACGCACCTTCGGCATTAGCAAGGCACTAATGGACTTCCATTCAAAACACACCGCATCTCTTATGCGGTTCAAAAAACACCTTAAATAAAGGCGTTTTTTTGTTCGTTCAAAAAAAACGCCGCAATCGCATCGCACCGCGACAGCGCACGTCGTCGCTCCTGTCACCATCCATCGGGAGGCGAATTTCGGGGATGAACGGAACACGACTGAGGCGAAAAAAAATTTTCGCCGAAGACCCCTCCCGGACAAAAAAATGCCGGTCGAAGACGACCGGCATCGGGGTGAAGCGTCAGCGAGTCGATCAGTGGTCGTCGTGCTCGGCGTGCTCGGCGTACTCGTCGGCGGTCATCAGCTCGTCGAGTTCGCTCTTGTCTTCGATCTTCAGTTTGAAGATCCAGCCACCCTCGTACGCATCTTCGTTGATCGTTTCCGGCTTGTCGGAAAGTACCGTGTTCACCTCGATCACTTCGCCCGACACCGGCGCGTAGATATCGGAGGCGGCCTTGACCGACTCGACGACCGCCGTGCCGTGACCGGCCTGCACGCTGCTGCCCACTTCCGGCAACTCGACGTAGACCAGATCGCCCAGTGCACTCTGCGCGTGGTCGGAGATGCCAACGGTGACCGTGCCGTCCTGTTCGACGCGGACCCACTCGTGGGTTTTTGCAAATTTCAGATCGCCGGGGATTTCGCTCATGGGGTGTTCCTCGTTGTCTCGGGACGGGGGGTGCGTTGGTGCGACGGCCAATTGTCGCCGGTCCGCGCGTTTCGCGAAAGCGTCTGGGAGAAACGCGGGCGCCATGCGCGGCTGCGGGCGTTCGCCTGCCCTCGGGCTACGAACTCCCCTACGTGAACCTAAGGCTTCGCTCGCAGCGCGAGCGAACACACGGGCATACGCTGACAGCCAGCTCGGCAAATCGAGCTGAACCACGAAGGCGACCTCCGACGTCGCCCGCCCCATTCCCCATGGAGAACCTTATGACACGGAAAACCAGGATGACCTGCCTCGCAGCCCTCATCGCCGTCGCGCTCTCGCCGTCGCTGATGGCGACGGACGTTTCCTCCCCCGGCGACGCGCGCGTCGCGCTGGCACGCGACCTCGCCTCGATCCTCCACCAGCCCGCCCTCGATACCGCCATCCGTGACCATCTGGGTAACGGCAAGGCCCCGTTGGCGGAAATTCTCAACGACTACGCCCAGACCGCGGTCGCCGATGGCAAGCAGGACGTCGTGGACGACATGCTCGACCTCGACCGACAGACTGTTCACCTCCGCGGCCTCGACGGCAAGCTCGGCCATATCGCCAGCGTGCGTGTCCACGGTCTGGGCGCACATCCGCGACCCACGAGTCTTCGCGGCTTCTGGACCGCCGCCGTGACCAGCGACGGTTCGACCGGCAAGAAACAGGTCGTCGCGTTCGATCCCGACGGTAAGCGACACAGCTTCGCGGTCGACCAGGCGCCCGACATCCCGATGCTCCTGGTGGAAACCGACGGTACCGCCGCTGTGCAGGCAGGCATGGCCGTACTCAATGAGGCGGTGCGTGGCGCTTCGTCAGGTCGTCGACTGACGACCTTCGCCCGGGCTGACGCTGGCGAAACGAAGGGCGAGTTGCTGACCATCCTCAAGGAAATCTATCTGGAGAAGGATCACGAGCCCAACATTCAGGGCGATGCCGAGGTGTTTGCTGTCGTGTCCGGCGTCGATGCCGCCGGTAAACCCGTCGTTGTCACCCAGGACATGCCCTGGCTCGACCACGACAAGCGCTGGTACACGCCGAGACAGGACCTGATCAACTGGACACAGTTCGGCACCAACTACGTCAACGTGCAGTTCTTTGAAGACGACGGCAACGTCAACTTCCAGAAGCTGGCGTCGGCCCTGACGGAGGCGGTGGGCGACACCGCGCTGGTCGTGTCGCCGGCGGCCCCACCCGCGCTCATCGTGGCGGGCATCTCCCGGATCGGCCAGAAGATACTCGGCGCGATGGAGAGTTCGTGGTTCGAAAACAGCACGGACTACATCGATTCCTTCTACGTGCTGGAACGTGGACACGATTACGGCAGCAAGAACGCTCCGCTGATCGGCGCCCGCGGCGAAGTGAAAATGGTCCTGGCGCCCTACGAGGTCCGCCAGCGTTGACGGGAAGGCCGGGGTGGCACGCCACCCCGGCCTCTCTTGCCATGGAGCAAAACGATGCACCTGCCACTACGCACGACGTTTCTTCTTTTCCTGCTGACCGTGGTCGCGAGCGTACCGTCGACCGCGCGTGCCGTGACGACCGGTCATTCGCCCACCCCGGAAGCCACCACGATGCTGCGGCGCCTTCTGCTTCGCGACGACAAGCGTCCCGATGCGTTCGGTGAGACGTCGATTTTCATCGTGGTCTCCGGGACCGGTGAAGACGGCAAGCCGCGGACCGAAGTCCATCCCCTGCCCTGGGTCAAGCGGGACCGGACCTGGTATGACAGGTCCTATCCGTTGGTGGACTGGCGCCGCTTCACCGGCGGCTACGTCACGCTGCACATCTATGACCGCACGTCCGGCGAGGACGTCGCGCATCTGGATACCTTCTACGTCATCCAGCCGCAGCGCAAATATCTGCTGCAGAACGGCGCAGCGGGCAACGCCGTCCTGTCACTGGAGCCGGGCGCGGCGTCCGCACGCTGACATATATATATGTGTGTACGTCAGTCGGCGATGCCGGGCATGGGCTGACCGTCACGGACGAACGGGAACCTGACCACGCGCACCGGGATCTCACGGCCGCGGATGTCCACGCGCACGTCGCCATGCTCGCCCACCGGAATACGGGCGAAGGCGACCGACTTGCCGAGCGTCGGCGCGAAACCGCCGGAAAGAATCTCGCCGTCGCCGATAGCCGTGAGAACTTTCTGGCCGTGACGGAGCACGCCCTTCTCGTCCATCACCAGACCGACCATGACGCGCGTCACTCCGTCAGCCTTCTGCGACTCCAATGCGGCACGGCCGATGAAGTCGCGGCCTTCGTCGAGCGAGATCGTCCAGGCCAGCGCGGCTTCCCACGGCGTGACCGTCTCGTCCATGTCCTGGCCGTAGAGATTCATGCCCGCTTCGAGGCGCAGGGTGTCGCGCGCACCCAGACCCGCCGGGGCGACGCCCGCCTCGCGCAGCAGATTCCACAGCTCGACGACGCGGCTGTTCGGTACGACGACTTCGAAGCCGTCTTCACCCGTGTAACCGGTGCGGGCGAGGAACAACGGCATGCCGTTGGGACCTTCGACCTCGATGGCGGCGAACTTGCCCAGCTTCGTCGCCTTCTCGCGGACGTCCTCGGGCAGCAGTCCGATCAGCTTCTGTCGGGCGTTCGGACCCTGCACCGCGATCATGCCGAACTCGGGGCGCTCACGGACGGTGACGTCGAAGGCCGCCGCCTGCTTCGTGATCCATGCGAGATCCTTGACGCGCGTCGCCGCATTGACGACCAGACGGAAAAAATCCTCGCGCAGAAAGTAGACGATGAGGTCGTCGATGACACCGCCGTTCTCGTCGAGCATGCAGGTGTAGAGCGCCTTGCCCGATTTGGCCAGCTTGTCGACATTGTTGGCGACCAGCTTGCGAAGGAAGGGACGGACCTTTTCGCCGGTCAGGTCGACGACCGTCATGTGCGACACGTCGAACATGCCGGCGTCCTTGCGGACGGCGTGGTGTTCTTCGATCTGCGAGCCGTAGGCGATCGGCATGTCCCAGCCGCCGAAGTCGACCATGCGGGCACCGAGTTCACGGTGGGTGGCGTTGAGTTCGGTCTTTTCGGTCATCGGAGTACCTTGCGGGGGATGGCGGTGGGATACAGCCCCGCATTATCCGGTCCGACGACAGATAAGGCCAATCGCAGCGCAACACGTCCGGACTAAGGTAGCCTTCCTTCCATGACGACGGCACCCGCCCCCGGCTCCGCCACCCTGACCCGCGACGCGGCGGGCGAACGGCTGTCGATCTCGGACGACTGGACGCTCGCCCACTATCCCGCCCTGCAGCGTCGCGCCAACGAACTGGCCGGATCGATCGGGGCGGACGTCGCCGTCGACATCGCGCGACTCGGGGCGATGGACACCTCCGGCGCCTTCGTCATCGCCGAACTGCTCGGCAGTGCCCGCACCCAGCAACTGGCCCAGCATGAGGACCTGCCCGCTGCGCGGCGCGCGCTGCTGAAGACCGTGGGCGATGCCATCGACGCCTACTGCAAGGGCGTGAAGCGCAAGCGCGACGCCGGCTTCGTCGAAGCACTGGAGCGGATCGGCAGGTCGCTCGAAGGTTTCTGGAAACAGACCGCGAAGCTGCTGGCTTTCATCGGGATCACCCTGCAGGGATTTCTCGCCACGGTCTGGCAACCGAAGCGCTGGCGGGTCACCTCACTGGTGTCGCACATCGAGCAGACCGGTCTGGACGCGGTACCGATCCTGGCGCTGCTCTCCTTCATGGTCGGTGCGGTGGTCGCCTTCCTCGGCTCGACCGCGCTGGCCAGCTACGGCGCCAGCATCTTCACCGTCGATCTGATCGGCTTCGCCTTCCTGCGCGAGTTCGGCGTCCTGCTGACCTCGATCCTGCTCGCCGGCCGGACCGCCAGCGCCTTCACCGCGCAGATCGGTTCGATGAAGGCGCGGGAAGAGATCGATGCCATCCGGACGCTGGGCCTGGACCCGGTCGAACTGCTCGTTCTGCCCCGCGTGCTCGCTCTGCTGATCGCCCTGCCCCTGCTCACCTTCATCGCCATGATCGCCGGCATCGTCGGTGGCGGCGTGGTCTGCATGGCGGTCCTGAAGATGTCGCCGTCGATGTTCCTGTCGATGTTCCAGGCCGACATCTCGCTGACCCAGTTTCTGGTCGGCATCGCCAAGGCGCCCGTCTTCGCTTTCATGATCGGGGTGATCGGCTGCATGGAAGGCTTCAAGGTATCGGGCAGTGCGCAGTCCGTCGGCGAACACACCACCTCGGCGGTGGTGCAGTCCATCTTCGTGGTGATCCTGCTCGATGCCCTCGCCGCCCTCTTCTATATGGAGATGGGCTGGTGAGCGCGCGCGAGACCGTCATCGAAGTACGTGGGCTGGTCAATCGCTTCGGCGCGCAGACCGTGCACGAGAACCTCGACCTCGATGTCTATCGGGGCGAGATCATCGGCGTCGTCGGCGGATCGGGTACCGGCAAGTCGGTCCTGCTGCGGACCATCGTCGGGCTCGTTCGACCGGTTGCCGGTGAAGTGCGGGTCTTCGGGGAAGACCTGCTCTCGCTGCCGGCGGAAAAACGGTCGCTCGTGGAGCGTCGCTTCGGCGTGCTGTTCCAGAGTGGCGCGCTGTTCTCGTCGCTGACCGTCGCCGAGAACGTCGCGCTCCCGCTCGTCGAACACGCCGGTCTCGACCGCCTGGACGCGCAGCGGCTGGCGGGCGTCAAGCTGGCCTTGTCCGGACTGCCGGTGGATGCGGGGCGTAAGTATCCCTCGCAACTGTCGGGCGGCATGATCAAGCGCGCGGCACTGGCCCGCGCGCTGGCGCTGGATCCCGAGATCCTGTTTCTCGACGAGCCGACCGCGGGACTCGACCCGATCAGCGCGGCGGCGTTCGACAGCCTCCTCGTCACCCTGCGCGACGCGCTGGGTCTCACCGTTTTTCTGGTCACCCACGACCTGGACACCTTGTATTCCACCTGCGACCGCGTCGCCGTGTTGTCGCAGCGGCGCGTGCTCGCCGCGGCGCCGATCGATGAGGTCGCCCGCACCGACGACGCCTGGGTCCAGGCCTATTTCAACGGACCGCGCGGTCGCGCGGCCACCCTCGCCGCCCACCGAGGCAAGGACTGAGTCATGGAAACACGTGCCCACCACGTCTTGATAGGACTGTTCGCGGTCCTCGTCGTCCTGTTCGGCCTGGCCTTCGGGGTCTGGCTGGCCAAGGCTCACTCCGATCAGGAGTGGAACTATTACGACATCGTATTCAATGAGGCGGTCACCGGCCTGTCGAAGGGCGGCGCGGTGCAGTACAACGGCATCCGCCTCGGCGATGTCACGCAGCTGCGTCTGGATCCTGAAGACCCGCGCCGCGTGCTGGCCCGTGTCCGCCTGACCGGCGACACACCGTTGCGCAAGGACACGCACGCCAAGCTGGCCGTCACGGGTGTGACCGGTGTGGCCATCATCCAGCTTTCCGGCGGTTCGCCCGGCAGCCCGCTGCTGGTGGGTCATGACGGCGAAGTGCCGGTCATCATGGCCGACCCGTCCCCGCTCGCGCGACTCCTCGCCGGCGGCGAGGACCTGATCACCAATATCAGTCAGGCCGCCGCGCAGGCCAAGGATCTGCTGTCCAAGGACAACGTGCAGCGCATCGAGCGCACGCTGGATCATCTGGACAAGACCACCGCGGTCATCGCCGACGAGCGTGAGGACATCCGCTCGCTCATCAGGCAGCTGAATACGACGACGCAGGAAGCGAGCGCCACCCTCGCCGAGAGCCGCACGCTGGTGCACAACGCCAACGGTCTGGTCGAAGGCCAGGGCAAGGCGACGCTGGAGAGCGCGCAGCGGGCGATGGCGTCACTGGAGCATTCGATGGCCTCGGTCGACCGCCTGCTCAATGACAACGCCGACGCGATCAATGGCGGCGCCGCCAGTCTGGGCGACCTCGCTCCGGCATTGCGTGAGCTGCGCGACACGCTGGGTTCGCTGCGCTCGATCACCCGCCGTCTCGACGAAAACCCCAGCGGCTACCTGTTCGGCCGCGAGAAGACCAAGGAGTTCACACCATGAGCCGTGCCCGCTTCGCCGCTCCACTGCTCATCGCCCTGCTGGCCGGTTGCTCGATCCTGCCGAAGGCGGAAACGCCACGTATCTATACGTTACCGGCGGCGCCGGGCGCACGACCCGCCGCCTCGGCGGCGACGCCAGTCAGCTGGTCGCTACGTATCGCCTCACCCAATGCACCGCGCGCGCTGGACAATGCGCGCATCGCGGTGGTGCCCGAAGCGAACACCATTACGGTGTACGCGGGCGCGCGCTGGGCGGACAGCGTGCCGCACCTGGTGCGCGATCGCTTCGCGGATGCGTTCCGAGACAGCGGGCGTGTTTCAGCCATCAGTACCGATGACAGCAATCTCGGCGCGGACGTCGAGCTGGGCGGGTCGCTAGCCGCGTTTCAGACGGAGTATGTCGGTGGCGCGCCGGAAGTGGTGATTCGCTTCGATGCGATTCTCGCCAGTACGCGAAAGCACCAGATCGTCGCGTCGCGACGGTTCGAGGTGCACGAGCCGGTCAGTGGGAAGGAAGTGCCGCAGGTGGTCGAGGCGTTCGGGCGGGCGATGGATAAGGTGTCGCGGGATGTGGTGAGCTGGACGTTGGCGTCCCAGGAACAGGAGCATCGCTAACCCGGCTGGCGACGCTCGCCAATGTCACGAAAGGTCAGATTGAGCCGAGCCTCCGCGACCCGCTTCCTGACCGGCAGCTCGTGCTTATAGAGCCGCTGGGTCTCTCCGCCCATCCGTAACAGGCTGCCATGCGGCAGGGCGATGGCGACAGGCTCGCCCCCTGCCTTCGCCCGGAAACGAAACGTACGCTCCGCTCCCAGACTGACCGAGGCGATCACCGGTGCCACGCCAAGCTCCGGCTCGTCGTCGCTGTGCCAGCCCATGCGGTCGGAACCATCGCGATAGAGATTCGCCAGCACGCTGTTGAACGACGCATCGCACGCTGCCGCCACGCGATCGCGCAACGCGAGTAACGTCGGCGTCCAGGGCCGCGGCGCGAAGCGCGTGCCCGAATAGCGGTACGTCGCCGTTTCGTCGCCGATCCAGGCACTGAGTCGCGGCGAGTCCACGACCCGACCGAACATGCGGATACGGTGAACCTCCCAGGGCAGCCGGTCACGCAGCTCATCGAGCAGCGCGTCGGCTTCCTCGCGCGTCAGCCAGGCCGGCGCAAACGTCACGTCGGCACCGGGCAGATCGATACGCTGCCAGTCCGGGATCAGGCGGGCTCCACCGGATACGCGGGCTCGGCATCCAGCGACGATGCGCAGACAGCGGCCAGTTCGAGCAGACGCAGGTCGGAACCGCGCGCGCCGATCAGCTGCATACCGATGGGCAGGCCGTTGGGCAACGTACCCATGGGGATACTGACAGCCGGACAACCGGCCAGGCTGGCGAAACCGCACAGATCCGCCTGCGACGCCGGGACCGGGCCGTCCAGCGGGAACGCGCCCTGCGGCGTGGTCGGAAGCACCAGAACGTCGACCTGGGCGAACAGACGACGCATCTTGAGCGTCGCCGCGTCCAGGACAAGATCGGCCGCCGCGTATTCAGCGGCGGATTTCTTCGTCGCAAAACCGACCATGTCGCGGAAAGCGTTCGAGACCGGGTAGGCCTCGTCGGCCAGCTCGGCGGCGAAGGTGTTGATCATCTCCGCTTCCATCAGCAGCAGGCCGGCACGACGCGTCTTCGCGAAATCCCAGTCGGAGAAGTCGACACTGCGACGTTCACCGAGCTCGCCCTGCAGGCGCGCCAGCGCGGCTTCGAACACGTCGATCACGTCGCGCTCGACACCTACCGCCGCCAGATCGGGCAGGAAACCGGCACGCAGGTTGCCCGGCTCCCAGTCCGGCGGCGAGAACGCGACACGACGGCGGCGCGAGCGCGGATCGTCCGCGTCATAGCCGGCGAGCGTCTGCAGCAGGACCGTGAGGTCGTCGACGCCGCGCGCCAGCAGGCCCACCGCATCGAGCCGCCGCGCGGCCGGCACCAGGCCACGCGCGGAAATTTCGCCGTGTGTCGGCTTGAGGGCGTAGATGCCGCAATAGCTCGCAGGAACGCGGATCGAACCGAGGCTGTCCGAGCCGATGGCGGCCACGGCCATGCCGGAGGCCACCGCCGCGGCCGCACCGCCGGACGAACCGCCCGCCGTGTAACCGAGCCGGTGCGGATTGTGCGTCGCGCCATGAAACGGGTTGTTGGTGGTAAGGCCGAGCGCACCTTCATCCATATTGGTCTTGCCAAGCAGCACCGCGCCTGAGGCACGCAGGCGCGCCACGACATGCGCATCCTCCTCCGGTACGACGGTGCGGCGCCGCATACCCGCGCGCGTCGGCACGCCGGCGACGTCGAAATTGTCCTTGATCGCGATCGGCATGCCGTCGAGGCGGCCGATCACACCGTCCCGGCGACGCCGGTCGGCGGCCAGCGACTGCTCCTGGATCAGGGAAACGCTGTAATCGGAAAAAGCATTCAGACGCGGGTTCAGACGCTCGATCGCGTCCTGGTAAACGTCGGACAGGGCCTGGGGCTGGACCCTTCCAATAGCCAGCCAGTGCAGAATCTGCAGTAGCGTGGCGCGGCGCATGTCGTTATCGGCGACCGGCGGCATCGTATTCATGAACTCTCCTTGCGCTTGGGGCGATTATGAACGCGATATGTGAAAGTGATGCAAGGCTTAATGACGCGAACGTGTTTGAAACGCCCCATTTGCCCCTCTGGCGGCGAAAACGGACAATGCCAGGTCAACCCTCCCCAGCCAGCCGAGTTTGAGTGAGCCAGCCATGAGCGAACGCGAAACCATGGAATACGACCTCGTCGTCGTCGGGGCCGGCCCCGCCGGTCTCGCGTTCGCGATGCGTACGAAACAACTCAACCCGGAAATCACCGTCTGCGTGATCGAGAAGGCATCCACGATCGGCGCGCAGATTCTCTCCGGCGCGGTGATCGAGACGGCGCCCCTCGACCGCCTGCTACCGGAATGGCGCAAGGCGCCGCCGCCGGTCTGCGTGCCGGTGACGAAGGACGAGTTCTGGCTGCTGCGCGACCACGCCTCGGGCAGCAAGCTGCCGGTGACGCCGCCGCAGATGAACAACCACGGCAACGTCATCGTCAGCCTCGGCGCACTCTGCGCGTGGCTGGCGCCTCAGGCGGAAGCGCTGGGCGTCGACGTCTTTCCCGGCTATGCGGCCGCCGAAGCGCTGTTCGACGAGAGCGGGGCGGTGAACGGCGTGCGCATCGGCGACATGGGCGTGGCACGCGATGGCACGCACAAACCCGGCTATACCGAAGGCATCGACATCCGCGCGAAGGTCACGGTGCTGGCCGAAGGCTGTCGCGGACACATCAGCAAGACGCTGATCAGACACTTCGACCTCGATAAGGACAGCGACCCGCAGACCTACGGCATCGGCATCAAGGAGCTCTGGCAGCTGCAGCCCGGCCGCGGCGAAGCCGGCAAGGTGGTGCACACCGCCGGCTGGCCGCTCGCCAACGACACCTACGGCGGCAGCTTCCTCTATCACCTCGACAACGACCGCGTGGCCATCGGCTTTGTCGTCGGCCTCGATTATCCCGATCCCAAATTCTCGCCGTTCGAGGCGTTCCAGCAGTTCAAGCACCACCCGAACGTAAAGAGCCTGCTCGAGGGCGGCACGATCGTCTCCGCCGGCGCACGCGCCATCGTCGAAGGTGGCGCGCAGTCCCTGCCGAAGGTGGAGATGCCGGGCGCGATCCTCATCGGCGACTCCGCCGGTCTGGTCAACGTGCCCAAGATCAAGGGCACGCATCAGGCGATCGCCTCGGGCATGCTGGCCGCGGAGCACCTCGTGGCATCGCAGCTCTCGCCCGCCGGCTGGGATGCGGCGTTGCGTGACTCGGCGGTCGTCGCCGAACTGAAGAAGGTGCGCAACATCCGCCCGGGCTTCAACAAGGGTCTGTGGTTCGGCCTGATCAACGCCGCGTGGGAAACCGTGACCGGCGGCCGCTCGCCGTGGACGCTGAAGAACCACGCGGACTGGTCGTCGCTGGGCAAGCTCGGCCAGTACGAGACCCCGAAGAAGGACTACGTCGACCGCACACTGGCACCGCGAGACCGGCTCGCCAGCGTGTACTTCGCCGCGACCGAGCACGATGAGGACCAGCCGGTGCACCTGAAGGTGGCCGACACTTCGATCTGCATCGACCGGTGCACGACTGAGTATGGGAATCCGTGCGAGAAATTCTGCCCGGCGGGCGTTTACGAGATGGTGCAGGATGAGGGCGGCAGGCGGCTGCAGATCAATTCGGCGAACTGCGTGCATTGCAAGACGTGCGATATCAAGGACCCGTATCAGATCATTACCTGGGTGACGCCTGAGGGCGGGTCCGGGCCGAATTATCAGAACCTCTGACGATCAGAGGCGACCGAGCAACGCGGCCAGCACGAGGCCCGCGTTGCCGATGGCGGTCTGGCGATAGAGCCCCGCACGGGCGAAGTTCCACGCGCGTGGCAACAGCCAACCCGACCGACCGGCGACGAAGCGATCGAAGCGCTGGCGATTCTCATCGCTGAGATCGTCGCGCATTCCTGCCAGCAGTTCGACATTGAAGTCGTTCCACTCGCGATGGCGGCCACCGACCATGTCGGCCATGCGGCGCAGCCGTGCGCCGAAGCCCGCGTTGGAACCGATGATGTTTTCGGCGTGCTGGCGATAGCCGATGGTCGGCTCGCGGTCGTAGACGACCAGGCCACCCGCGCCTGAGACGACCAGATACGCCCACCAGTCGTGCGAGACGACCTTCGCTGTCTCCGGCGCGCGGCACATGAGCGCACGGGCACGCCGGTTGATCAGCATGGTGTTGCCACCGGCCAGACTCTGTACCAGCGCATTGGCGAAGGATGGACGCCGGGCGAACAGCGGCGACATGCCGAAGGGCTTGCCCGCCTCATCGACGAGGCGGGACCTGCCGCCGTAGAGAGCCGCCTGCTCCTGCCCTGCCGCGACGATCGCGGCGAGCGCTTTTTCGAGCTTGTCCGTATCCCAGATGTCGTCCTGGTCGCTGAAGGCCAGGTAGTCGCCATCGATGCCTTCGCGGTGAAGCATCGACATGAAATTACGCGAGTAGCCAGCGCGCGGGCCTTGCCACAGAACCATGCGGTCGGCGCCGAGGCGTTCGCGATAGGTCAGCAGGATGGCCAGCGTGTCGTCGGTGGAGCCGTCATCGGAGACGTGGATCGTCCAGTCGGTGTGGGTCTGGGCGATGATGGAGTCGAGTTGTTCGGGGAGGTGGTGGGCGCCGTTGTAGGTGGCCAGGAGGATGGCGATGTGGGGGGTGGTGGCGGACATCAGCCGACTCTCAGGAGATCGCGCAG
Source organism: Dyella sp. 333MFSha (assembly GCF_900102405.1). Taxonomy (NCBI): domain Bacteria; kingdom Pseudomonadati; phylum Pseudomonadota; class Gammaproteobacteria; order Lysobacterales; family Rhodanobacteraceae; genus Dyella; species Dyella sp. 333MFSha. The sequence goes on from NZ_FNBR01000003.1 coordinate 112,439, forward strand.
GGCGGAGCGGATACCGGTGCCGAAGCGGGTGTAGCGGCCGGTGGACCATTCGCGTGCAATTGTCGGCAAGCGGCACCATCTTGGACGGTCACCCAAGGAAAGTCTCACCTGGAGGTGGTCGCGCATTGAACCGGCAAGACGAATGTGTTCTGTGCTGACGCGCGCCTGTCTCAGGCGCTCCATCAGGATGTCGAGACGAACGACATCATCGTGAATCAACCGCCCACTCGAACGAAACATGTCGGCAAGACGCTGACCGGTCCTGCGCGGTGACATACCGATCTGGTTCGCGGCATGTTGCCTGTAGTCGATTAGGGGATCATCCAGGATCACAATCTGCCCGGTGGCAGCAGCCAGCGTAGCTAACCAGGCATCATGCACCCAGGCCGTCGGCAATGGGAGCGCGACATCCAGTAGTTCGCGTCGAAACGCCGACGCGGCTCCAGTCGCCAAATTGCGCCGCAGATACACCGAAAAGGATTTTCCACCGGCAACACTGGAACGCTCACTCTCCGTCACCTCCAGCGCCTCGAAAAGTCCGTTACCCAGATCCGAACCGTGTGCATCAACGAGCCGCGCGTCCGAGTGAACGAACATCGTCTCCGGCTCGCCTTCGAACGCGGCAAGCATGGTATCGACCTTATCGGGGTGCCAAGCATCATCCTGGTCGCAGAGAAAAATCACATCCCCATTCGCGAGAGTGAGTGCTTCGGAAAAATTCCGAACGTAGCCAAGGCGTTCGTGCCGACGAACCAGGCTGACGTCGATTCCCCGGGTCCGTGCATTCGCAGCAAAGGATTCCAGAAGCCCCCATGTACCATCTCCTGACGCATCGTCAGAGATCACAATCTCATCAGGTATGCGACTTTGGGCGAGAATGGTGCTGAGCTGCTCTGCGATATACGCTTCGCCGTTGTAAGTGCAGGCAACCACGCTAATTTTTATTGCGGGCGCTCGATAAGGGAGGGAAGCCATGTAGAGTCGCGGATCCTCTGGGTGTATGCCGAATCATCTCAGATTTCCTGAGCCGGCTTCCGAGCGCCGCCTCCGCCTACGCAATTCCATGCGGAGGGCAGCTACAATCTCCTGCTAATTGCATGACGCCTCGCCAGAAACGGGGGGCACTGACATTGAGGCTCCGTGAATGAAGATTCTGGTCGGCTACAAGCGCGTCGTGGACTACAACGTCCGCATTCAGGTTAAGCCCGACGGCACCGGCGTCGTCACCGATGGCGTGAAGCTCTCCGCCAACCCCTTCGACGACATCGCCCTGGAAGAGGCCCTGCGCCTTCGCGAGAAGGGCGTAGCCGAGGAAGTCATCGTCGTCGGCATCGGCCCGGCCGACCTGACTGCCCACCTGCGTAACGGCCTGGCCATGGGCGCCAACCGGGCGATCCACGTGCAGACCTCGGACGCGGTGTCCCCGCTTACCGCCGCCCGTACCTTCCTGAAGCTGATCGAAAAGGAACAGCCGGGTCTGGTGATCCTGGGCAAGCAGGCCATCGACGACGATGCCAATCAGACCGGCCAGATGCTGGCAGCCCTGTGGGACCGCCCGCAGGCCACCTTCGCTGGCAAGGTTGAGATCGCTGACGGAAAGGCCACGGTCACCCGCGAGGTCGATGCCGGCCTCGAGACGATCGAAGCCGACCTGCCCGCCGTGATCACGACGGACCTGCGTCTCAACGAACCGCGCTTCATCAAGCTGCCGGACATCATGAAGGCCAAGTCCAAGCCGATCGATGTGATCGAACTGGGATCCCTGGGCGTCGACGCAGCAGACCACATCAAGACCACTCACTATGCCGCCCCGCCCAAGCGCAGCAAGGGCGTGATGGTGAAGGACGCCGCCGAGCTCGTCGCGGCCCTCAAGCAGAAGGGCCTGCTGTAAAGCAGCCGACCGGAGAATCGATATGTCCAAGATCCTCGTTATCGCTGAACACCTCGACGGCAAGCTCAACGGTGCCACTGCACGTGCGGTCAGCGCCGCCTCGGCCGTCAAGCCGGAAGCCATCGACGTCATCGTCCTGTCCGACGCTCCGGATGCCATCGCCGCGGAAGCCGCGAAGATCGACGGTGTCAGCAAAGTACTGACGGTCGCCCGCTCTGAAAACGCCCATGCCCTCGCAGCCATCCTGGCTCCGCAGATTGCCAAGGCGGCGGCAGGCTACAGCCATGTGTTCGTCCCCTCGACCACCTTCGGTAAGGACCTCGCCCCCCGCGTGGCGGCTCTGCTGGGCGTCTCGCAGGTCAGCGACGTCATGACTGTGGAAGGCCCGCACAGCTTCAAGCGCCCGATCTACGCCGGCAACGCCATCGTCACCGTCGAAGTGGACGCGGCCTCGACTGTCGTCGCCACGATCCGCACGGCATCGTGGCCTGCTGCCGCCTCCAACGGCTCGGCTCCCGTTGAGGCCCTGACGATCGATGCGGCCCTTCCCTCACACACCCGCTTCGTGAACCTGCAGCAGGGCAAGAGCGACCGTCCCGACCTCCAGGGCGCACCGAAGGTCGTTTCGGGCGGACGCGGCGTGGGTTCGAAGGAAAACTTCGACATCATCTATAAGTTCGCCGACAAGATCGGTGCGGGCGTTGGTGCGTCGCGTGCGGCGGTCGACGCCGGCTATGTCCCGAATGAGATGCAGGTCGGCCAGACCGGCAAGATTATCGCTCCGGAGCTTTACATCGCCATTGGTATCTCAGGCGCCATCCAGCATCTGACGGGGATCAAGGACGCAGGTACGATCGTCGCCATCAACAAGGACGGCGAAGCGCCGATCTTCGAGATTGCGGACATCGGGCTTGTGGGAGATCTCTTCAAGATTCTTCCAGAGCTGGAAAGCGCGATCAGCTGATAGCACACATCTTCATGTGTTGGCCAATAACCGACATAGCTCCAATCGACACAATGGACACCCATGACAATCCCTGTTCCTGTTAACGCCTTGGACCGCCACATCAGCCCGCTCGCTGAAAAACTCAGCGAGGCTGCAGCTGCCGTAATTCGCAGCGGCCACTACGTATTGGGTCCGAACGTAAAGGCGTTCGAAAAGGAATTCGCAGAGTGGTGCGGCGTGGCCGATTGCATCACCGTCGCAAATGGCACGGAAGCACTTGAACTGGGCCTGCGCAGCTTAGGTATCGACAGAGGCAAGACCGTTGCCGTCGTCGCAAATGCCGCAATGTACGGAACGACTGCGGTCCTCGCATGTGAAGCTACGCCCGTATTTATAGACGTCGATCCGGTCACGTTTACGATCGATCCCCGCGCAATCGAGGCCGTAGCGTCCAAGGGTGGTCTGGATGCTGTGATTGTTACGCACCTCTACGGCAAGCTTGCAGACATGGAGGCCATCATGGCCCTGTCAGCGAAGTACGGATTTGCCGTATTTGAAGATTGCGCACAGGCACATGGTGCGCGCGATGCTTCCGGCCGAAAGGCAGGAAGTTTCGGTAACGCTGCCAGCTTCAGCTTCTACCCAACTAAAAACCTTGGTGCGCTTGGCGACGGCGGCGCCGTGGTGACCAATGATCCGCTAACAGCGAATACACTCCGGAAGTTGCGACAGTACGGCTGGGCCGCAAAATATCGAAATGAGCTGCGGGGTGGGCGTAATAGCCGACTCGATGAAATTCAGGCTGCTTTTTTGCGCGTAATGTTACCGCTGTTAGATGGATGGAATACGCGTCGTCGAGAAATCGCAAATCGATATTCGCGCGAGATCCACAATGAACGAGTTTGTGTTCCGCCGACAAGCGGGACCGACTTCGTGGCGCACCTATATGTAATCCGTACAGAGCATCGTTCGGACTTGCAAGAACACCTTTCCAAGGCCAGTGTGAGCAGCGAAGTTCATTACCCTTTGCCAGATTATCGACAGCCTTTGTTTGGCGATCGGTTTGCTTCCATTTCGCTTCCAATCACGGAAGCATGCTGCGCATCTGTCATGACGCTCCCGTGCTTTCCGGAACTCTCAGACGACGAAGTTTCGCGGGTCATTGAGGCTTGCAACCAGTGGTGAAGGCTCGCTACTCCATCGTCATCCCCGTCTACAAGAACGAGGGGTCGGTCGCTGCGTTGCTTCATGCACTGAATGCGCTTTCCGCGACGCTTGACGCGCCTTTGGAGGTCATTTTCGTCGTAGACGGAAGTCCGGATGCTAGCTTCACTTTGCTGGAAGAAGGCTTGAGTACTGCGACATTCCAGGCACGCCTAGTCCTCCTGTCACGCAACTTTGGCGCGTTCGCAGCCATTCGTTGTGGACTTTCTGAGGCAACCGGCGATTACATTGGGGTTATGGCAGCCGACCTGCAGGAGCCCCCTGCGCTCATGAAGGAATTTTTTGCGAAGCTAAGCGGTGGACAATTCGACGTCGTTTTCGGCCAACGCCTGGGCAGGGAGGATCCGGGAATGTCGAAGTTCTTTTCGGCAATTTTTTGGTCGATTTATCGTCGATTCGTGCAAAGCGACGTCCCTCCTGGTGGCGTAGATGTCTTCGCACTGACTGAGCGTTTCAGAGACCGACTCGTGGCAATGACTGAAGCAAACGGAAGCTTGCTCGGCCTGTTGTTCTGGATGGGCGGACGCCGTGCTTTCGTTGGGTACACACGTCTTGAGCGAGAGCATGGCAAGAGCGCCTGGACGCTGAAGAAGAAGGTGACCTATCTACTTGATAGTGTATTTTCCTTCTCCGATCTTCCCGTGCGCCTGCTGATGACAGCAGGGCTATTTGGGATGGGCGTGGCCTTCCTCCTCGGAGCACTCGTACTCGCCGCGCGATTAATCGGAGCGTACGAAGTACCTGGATACGCCGGATCCATGCTCGCGATACTTTTTTTCGGGGCGCTAAATACCTTTGGTATCGGGATCGTTGGAAACTATGCGTGGCGCGCTTACGAGAACACCAAACAGCGCCCGCTCAGCATTATCTCCCTGCGCCTGGATTTTCCTGGCAAGCACGGCTGATCCAGGCTTTGCTCAAAGCCATTCAAAGTGTTGTTGCATTTAAGTCAAGGAGGCGACTGTGATCAGTCCACATGCGAGCATTGATTCAACCGCCATCATCGGTATAGGGTGCCATGTTTCTGCAGGGGCCGTCATCGGCCCAGGTGTTCAACTGCAAGCCGATGTTGTCGTCGGTGAGGGATCGATAATCCTCAACAGCACTATCGCTGAAGGTTGTCGCATCGCGGCCGGCTGCGTGTTGCACGGAACGACAGGAGCAACGCATGACCGGCTTATTCTCGAGGCCGGGGTTCACGTCCAAGCCGGGGCTGTGCTTTCCGAGTCGGTGCACGTAGCCGCAGGAGCGCGAATTCAGGCAGGTGCGGTAATCATCCGCGACGTGCCTCCGCATGCCATTGTGGCCGGCAATCCGGCACAGATCGTTGGCTACATCGTCTCTGCAGACGATGCACCCGCGGCACATGCTTCTGGCGCAAGCACCCAAGGCCCGTCGGTAGCCGACACCAAGGTCTCGGGCGTTACCTTGCATCGCTTCCCGAAAATTCTTGATCTTCGGGGCAATCTCACGGTGGGCGAATTTGGAAGAACGGTTCCCTTCGAGCCAAAGCGTTATTTCATGGTCTTTGGCGTGCCGAATGCAGAGATCCGCGGAGAGCACGCACATCGTGAGTGCAAACAATTTCTGATCTGTGCACAAGGCCACTGCAGCGTGCTCGCGGACGACGGCCGCGAACGCCAGGAGTTCCTGCTGGACGATCCTTCGGTCGGGCTCTATCTTCCGCCGCTGACTTGGGGAGTGCAGTACAAGTATTCACCCGATGCCGTCTTGCTTGTCTTCGCTTCTCATTTCTATGACAGCGCAGAATACATCCGCTCTTATCCTGAGTTCCGCGCTCTCACTCTGAACGGGGCTCATGAGGCTTGACTATGAAGAACGTATTTGGAATTCACCCGACGGCTGTCATCGGGGACAATGTTCGCCTGGGTGACGGCGTCACTGTCGGCGCCCATACCATTGTGTATGACAACGTGGTGATCGGAGCTGGAACAGTGATCGGGGCGCACTGCATCTTGGGCGAGCCAAATGTTGCTATTTACAGCGATGTTGAGTCTTATCGAAATCCGGTACTCACGATTGGGGAAGGGTCACTCATCCGCTCTGGCACAATTCTTTATGCGGGGTCCGAGCTAGGCGCTGGATTTGAGTGCGGCCACCGTGTGACCATCAGAGAAGGTGCCTCGATCGGACATCATGTTCGGATCGGCACGCTCTCCGACATCCAAGGGCATTGCGAAATTGGCAATTACGTGCGCTTTCACAGCAACGTTCATGTAGGACACAAGAGCACCGTAAAGGATTACGTATGGATTTTTCCATATGTGGTTTTAACGAATGATCCCCACCCGCCCTCTGAAACACTCCTGGGAGTCACCGTCGAGGAATTCGCGGTGATCGCAACGATGTCAGTCATCCTGCCAGGCGTAACCGTTGGTCGAAATTCGCTTGTAGGCGCGTCATCGATGGTTCGCAAGGATGTAGAACCGGAGACTGTCGTCGCTGGCAACCCGGCCAAAACCGTTGCCTCAATTCACGATATCAAATCACGCGCTGACGGCACCGCGGTATATCCATGGCCTGAGTCGTTCGACAGAGGGATGCCTTGGCAAGGAATCGGTTTCAAAAAATGGCGGGATAGCGCGGAATCGCAGTGACGTAGAGTCCGCTGTCAACCATGTCATCGAAACGTCTTTTACGCATCAAACATGTCGTAGCCAAATCTAGGCTACTGCGCTTCCTTATCTCCGGCGGCGTGAACACGGCCGCCACCTACGGAGTCTACCTGGCAGGGCTTCAGGCAATGGGGTATAGGGCGGCATATACCGTCGCATACGTATTCGGAATCGTTCTCGCGTTTGCGATAAACCGAACGTTCGTGTTCCAAACACATCGCGGCTGGCGTTCCGTAATCATGTTTCCATTCGTCTATCTCGCCCAATATTTATTCAGCATGGCCGTGGTTTGGATGTGGATCGAAAAGCTGCATCTACCCAAAGAGATCGCGCCCCTGATCGCCATCGTCCTGAGCATACCCCTGACCTTTACACTTTCGCGCTTCGTTTTCGGAGATGATCGACGAGCCGATCCGTAGCCGCGTGCCACCCCCTAGCGTACACCCCGCCAAGGAGCGCCAGTAACAACCCGACGCCGAGACACAGGTACCCTGGCAGGTAGGAAGGTCCGGCGTAACGCAAGCGCACGGTCCAATCTCCGGCCTTCACCTTCCACGAGCGTAGTGACTGCGACGTAGGCTTCGTTGCAACGCTAGACTGGCACCCCTGCGTGTTACAAGCTTCCATTCGCCAACCGGGCCACCAGAGTTCATTTTCAACCAACGTGGTGTCACGCACCGCACTGACTCGGTAGAGAACGCTATCAGGGGCGTACTGCAGGAATGCGACGCTTACGCCGGACGCGTCGCCAATGACTGCAGCGTCAGACCCGGCCGGATCGGGCGCTTGATCCGATCCAGCTTGCGGTATTACGGCGAGCTGTTGCGGGTTAGAAACAAAATGCAGCAACGCGTCGCCACCTGCACGCTCCAGTGCCGCAATGAAGTTACGGTGGGGAACGGACATCCGCATATTGTCGTAGCTGAAAACGCAGTACGAAGCTGCGTACCAGCACCGGTTGTACAGAAGAGAGTTTCGCTGCGGTAATGCAGCCTCAGCTGTCGCACCGAGGACGAAGCGGGCTGGTCGTCGTGTCGGTATCTGGCCCTGTGAGGGTCGCGAATTCAGGTAGTCCGAAAGGTATCCTCCCACGATGACGCGCTCGTCTTCGCGAGTCCACGGGGACCGCCAAGCGGCAGTCTGATCCGTCTGATACCAATAGCCCTCCACGCCGACGATCACAATCAGCAGGATCTTCACAGCACTCATGTACCGATCGTGCCCACTGGCCAATCCAGGTACCCATTGCGCTCCAACTGAAAAAGACGCAAGAACCCATACGGCAATCAGGGGGCGAATTAATGAGTCGACTGGGTATCCCGCGAGGCTAGCGCAAACCAAGATAACGGTAACTACGCCGGACGCCACTAACGAGCGCAAGGCCACGGCCCGCGCAGAGCAGCCACGCGAAACAAAACGGTTCCATCCGACGCATCCCGAAATAATGAAGCCGACGTCGATCAGCGGCCTCCAATCTGAGAGCGGGAATCTGCTTACGAGCATGCCGGGCATCAAATGGCTCAGATGTTCGGAGGCGCGGACACCCATGCCCATTACAACACCCAGCATGACCAGCCCTGCTCCGAGCCAGAAGACACGGCTACGATAGTCGGCGAAGGCGATACCCCAAATTACACCTAAAGGGATCCACAAACTTCGCATTGTGAGATCGCCTGGAAGGCGATCCAACGTGTAAGGCATCACCAACGTCAAAAAGTGCGTGATGTTGAACGGTGACGGTGGCAAATGCTCAATGCTCAACCCAGCAGAGCCATTGAGTATTAGTGGAAGCCACTTTGGCATGGCCATCAAGGTGCCTGCAACGACCGAAGTCGCCACGGAAATCAAGTAAATTGCACGCCCCTTGCCCTCGCCTGAAGCAAGCAGAAGCACCCAGAAACCACAGCCGTAGACAGTTGAGACTAAATTTCCCGGGTATCCCGACGTTAGCATCTGCGACAAGACAACAGCCGCGATAACCGCTCCCCAACGAAATCGGAAGCCATGCGGATGGAGTACAAACAGAATCCATGGCAGCCACGCCACGGCGCGCACTATATCTACGTGCTCTTGGTTTGAGTAAAAGGCTGCGCTGAAGTGGAAAGCAAGTGCTGCCGCGAGGCTAACTGCCCTGCCGACCCCCAGGCGTCGCACGAGCGCATAAGCGCCGAGTGCCCCGAAAAGCACGTGGAGAACCTGCACGACCGTCGCGACGTAAATCGAATAAGTTACCCCGAACGCGCTGAGCAGCACGAGAGGGAGATACCAAGCGCCCGATTGGATCGCAAGGAATGCCGGGAATCCCATGCTGGTCCATGGAAACCATGTCGGAGGCGAAGTTACGCCACCCCCGAGGAACCACCCAACCGATTGCGCGTGATATCCACCGAGGAAATCCCAGGGAAATGTCGCAGTCCCAGCGTATTGGTCGCCAAACGTTATGATATTAGCGAGTACAAGGACTAACAGTGGGACAATAGCTTTGATTGTCCCGACGATACTTTTCTGCATATTGACCGGGTCCGAAGAGTAAACGCCGTGGCCAGCGGCTTCGTCAGCCCGGAGCGCGTCGACAAGCCAACTCGGTCAACGTCGCACACCTCGAAGGATACGCGTCCATCGCCACCAGGGCGAATGTAGGATCAGACGGATCTGAGTATCCAGCTGACTCTCAGACATCAGCCAAACCTTAGGCTCGCGAACCCATGGACGGCGACGCAAAATGCGCGCGAGCGCCCGAGCGCTGCCCGTTATCTGCCACGACTTCGAGGTAACGAGTTCGTGATATCTATCACGGAGCGCATCCAGCCGCGCCCCATCATCAACTTCAGGAGCAACAACTAGCAGCTGGCTTTCGGTCTCGACATCCACACCGCCGCGAAGCCGGTCAAGTTCTACGTACATCTTGCGAAGGCGTTCAGTCGATCCTCGCGGCAGAAGGAGCGGCTCGTCATTAAGCTTCTTTAGCGTTTTTACGTAGTTGCTGCTCCACTCGAACTGGCTATGCGCCGTATAAGAACTATCGCCGCCTACCCAGTGTCGGTAGATACATCCAATTTCCGGCGTGCAACTTACGCCACATAACGGCGCCGTCCGCACAATCAGGTCCCAATCTTCTACCGTGCTATGCCCTTCATCAAACTCAAATCCCATGTGGGAAAAGAGCGCACGCGGGAAAGCTATCGAGTGAAGCGGCGTACGATTCTCGACTAAGTGCGCGATGTAGTCGAACGTCTTGGGGTAGATGGAACGCATACCCCCCATAGCGCGTGCCGTTAGCGCGCCACCACGGGAATGAATTCGGTCCCAGTCTTGAGCAACGGTGCCTTGGCGCAACAGAGTACCGGGAGACTTAGCGGCAAGATCCTTAAAGTTCTGTACCCAGCCCCCAAACAGCAGGTCATCGTCGTCGAAGGCGGCGACGTACTCACCGAGCGCCTCACGGAAGCCCGTGTTCAGCGGGACAGCTCGACCACCACCCTGCACCAAGACCAACCGAACGCGCCTGCGGAACGATTCGTGGAGTTGCTCTATCAGGCGCTCAATGTTTGTCTGAGCATCTACTTTGAGATTGTGCCCAACGATGACGACTTCGAAGTCGTCATCGCTCTGAGCAGACAGGCACAATAAGCCTTCGCGGAGCGTACCGACGCGCGTTCCTGTTGTGCGAATCACAACGGAGAGGAACGGCGACTTTACGGCGACCGACTCAGCGCGTGCCAACGGCCCGGGAAGATACGCGCGCACGAACTGATTCGTGTAGCCAAACTCGTCTGCACGATCGCGCAACGTCGAGAAAAAATCGCCCAACGGCGTACCCTGCGCTACCCCGGGCAGTGCCTGCGGAAAGTGCTGGTCACTCTCACGCATGATGAAATCATGCCGGTGCACCTCGTGCCACCCATGACGCTGCATCATCTGCTCGACACGCCGCCCAGTGAAGAACTGGATATGAGTCCGATCAAGAAGGCCGCTCTGGGTGTAGTCGAAATGGCCCAGTGCCAGCTTGACTCCGACATCGCGGTGAGCCGTATTAGGGATCGAAACCACCAGCGGGGCGTTGAATGGCCGTGCGACAGCCGACAAACTTTGCAACATGGCTGCCGGGTCGAGCAGGTGCTCCAAGAAATCGAGGGCGATAACGGCCCCAATCACGGCGTCAGCAGGGAGTGCCGATGTGATCCGCTCCTGGACATCGTCTTGGCCCGCGGTCGTTTGCACCACTGAGAAGCCACGCTCTCGCAACGAGGCTAGCGCATCGAGATCTGCATCGAGGCCGATATAGGAAACGTCGAAACGGTCACGAAGAACCTCGGCGATTCGCCCATATCCACAGCCGACATCGACGACGAAGCTGCCCGGAGAGATTTGAAATCGCGACAGAAGCTCTACGACGTGGCCATAAAGGTTCGTCGGAGCAAAGGCGTTATCGTATGTGTCCATGATCAGATAAACCTGTGTCGCGCGTAGAAACCGTCGCGAAACACCGCGACCTTGTGATTAGGGTCAAGCCGCTCAGGAAGCCGCCCCTCCCTCTCGCGGGCATTGAACCCATCAAGAGCGCTTAGCCAGACCTCATCGCCGCTATTCGCAAAATGGCTAGAAATTTTTTCCACGAGGTCATCGCGCGAATACTTATAGGCGAGCAGCAACCCGGCTTCTGCCGAGTAATATTTTTCTGCCCATCCGGCCACCCATTCACCAGTCGAGCTAAGTCGCTTATCGTGAAAGACCGCCGCTTCTGGGCAATAAATTAGCTTATATCCCTTAAGTCGCGCTCGCCAGGAAAGGTCAACGTCATCGCAATATAGGAAGAAGGTAGCCGCGTCGTAACCATTTAGTTCCGTAAGCAAACTCCGGCGCACGAGTGTGCACGCCCCCGACGCCCAGACGGTTTCGCCCGTTGCGAGGCTATAGTCCTTGGGATGCTCGAAAGGGAGCTGTTTCGGTTCCGTCATGCCCACCGCGGGGTCGGCAAACGGACGGGCCAGCTCCATCAGTGCTGTCGGCGCAAAAAGAATGTCCGGATTCATCAGGATACTAAAATCCGTTTGCCCGGTATCAAGTAGTGCGTTATGGCCGCCTGCCGAGCCACGATTGGCGCCGAAATGGTGATATTCGACATCGGCCAACGTTACTGCACGTCTCTTTGCATCCTCGACCGACGCGCGCAGTTCATCTGATGGCGAAGAATCCCCATATACGAGGGTCACCTGACCAAACGCGCCGGCAGCAATAGCAAGCTCGGCCGCTCTGTCGAGGTGCTCTACCGTTTTAATGATAGCTTCCGGTTCGTTTCCGTAAAGCACTGCTTGCACACGCAACCGTCCGAGTTTCGGAAGCGAATCACTGGCCATCTCTAAATCTCCACTTCATGAGGGTGCCGACCCGACCAGGTAGCTCTCCCCTTCGACAAATTTCGTCCCGCAGCCGCACGCGAGCCATGTGTCACCTATCTCACGGGATCCAGTGTGATATCCAGCATGGGTATTCCTAAGAGACCGGTCGATACGCTGGTCGAGCGGCTAGAAAGAATAATCGCATCATGGATCCATTGGTGCATGACGTGGTCTTCCTGTGTTCCATCACTGACCGCCACGCTGACCGCGTAGTCACCAGTAGGCAATACTGGCATGCGGAACGTAAATGCCGCTTCGCACGCTTCGCCATCAGCCAACTCGACCGGACGATCCAGGTAGCTCAGGTGAGTATTTTCACCGAACAATGGCTGCCCCTGCTTGTCCTTGACGACAAAGCCGAGCAGAAGTGACCGAATTGCTGCGTGTGCAACAACGCGCAGCTGAAGCCTAACCAATTCGCCACCCACGACCCAAGACAGACGATGACCGTCCAAATCGAACAAGCCACCCGATTGGAAAGTCGCGGAACCCGTTCCAAAATCGTGCTTGTGAGCAAACGGAAATATCTTAAGGTCGTTGCGCAAAGGCGTTGCATTGAGCCAGACCGCCCTGCCATCCACTTCCTGCGCCGTGTAGCTCACTGCGGCCTGAGTTCTGAGCGGCGCGGATTTACCGACACCCACAACGCGATCGACGGCCCCGCCCCCATCTTTCTGATACAAGTCTGAGAGATACGAGGCCGCGACTTCCTTTGGCGTGTCGTCCATGACGATTTGGCCGCCCTTCAACCAGATCACGCGATCGCAAAGCGCTGTCACTGCACCCATGTCGTGACTTACAAAAATCAAGGTGCCACCAGTCGCACGAAATTCGCGCAGGAAACGCATGCACTTCTGTACGAAGTAAGCGTCCCCGACAGCCAAGGCTTCGTCTACGATTAGGATATCCGCGTCGACGTGCGCGACCACAGAGAAACCAAGTCTCGTAAACATCCCGCTGGAATAGGTCTTGACTGGCCGATCGATGTATTCACCTATGTCAGCAAACGCGATGATCGCCGGGCGACGGCTTTCGATCTGCTCCTCATCGAGTCCGTAAATCTGCGCACAAAGGTCGATATTTTCTCGCCCTGTAAGCTCGGGATTAAATCCGGCACCCAGCTCCAGCAAGGCTGCTACCCTGCCCCTAACATCGACGTCGCCAGACGTTGTCGCCAGCGTGCCGCAAAGGATACTAAGCAGTGTCGACTTTCCGGCGCCATTTCGCCCCACCAGCCCGAGCGTCTGGCCCCTTGGCACATCGAAACTAAGAGCGTCAAGTACGAGATGCTCGCGATAGAAACGGCGGCGGCCGCGAAAAAGCATCTGCCACAGCCGATGCGACGGCTTGTCATAGAGAAGAAAACTCTTAGTCGCCTGTCTTACCGATACCACCATCTCATCAGAGGACATCGGCAAACCCCCTACGCGTGCGAGCGAAAAACCAATAGCCCGCACCCATCACGGCCAATGATATCGTGCAGTAGATGCATAGAATCGTGAGATCGGGCGCCTGCCCAAGAATGGTTACCGCACGTACCTGCAAGATAATGGCCGTAGTGGGATTGAGATACATGTACCCTCTCAGCGACGCAGGAACCATCTCCATAGGAAAGAAGATCGGACTGAGAAACATCATCATCGTGAGGACGAGCGGAATAACCTGTTGGATGTCGCGCAAGTAGACACAGAGAGCAGACAACAACCAGCTCAGGCCTAGCAGAAGAGGCACAAGCGGGAGAAGCACAACAAACACCAGTGGCCATGTCGGAGGAATATGGCCCACGATTAGCAGTTGGCCTATGAAAAGGATTGACAGGTTGACGACGAGGTGAAATACCGCCGTGGCCATCGACATCCATGGCAGGACAGTCAACGGGAAGACGACTTTTTTTACGTACGTTGCGTGCTCAAAAATCAAACCTGCGGAACGACCGATCACCTCGGCGCAAAACAAATGGACAATAAGCCCCGAAAACAGGATCACCGGATACGCGATCTGGGGTGCAGTGCCAAAGCGGGCCTGGAGTACCACACCAAGGAGGAACCAGTAAGCACTCAATAGCAGCAAAGGCGTCGCAAACGACCACAACGCTCCGAAAATGGAGCCTTGATAACGCCCGCGAATATCGCGAGCTGCCAATCGCTTCACCAGCAATCGATTACCGAGGAAGTCACGAAAGGGCCCACGCCCGTCGACCATGCTCATCGCGAGATGCTCAACGCCTGGTTCAAATCAGCCTTCAAATCATTGACGTCCTCGATACCAACGCTGAGCCGTACAAGCCCGTCAGTGATACCTAATTGGCTGCGGCGCTCTAGCGGAATCGATGCGTGGGTCATGACTCCCGGGTGATTGATGAGACTTTCGACACCGCCGAGGGATTCGGCAAGCGTAAATATCTCAGTACGCTCGCAGAATCGCTTCGCCGCCTCAAACCCGCCCTTGATAACGATTGATAGGATCCCGCCGAATCCGTCCATTTGGCGGCTGGCTAAGTCGTGCTGTGGATGCGACTGTAGCCCTGGGTAAATGACTTTCTCGATCGACTGATGAGTTTCCAGCCATTGCGCCAGCGTCAACGCATTCGCGCAATGCGCTTTCATCCGCAGCGCCAAAGTCTTTAAGCCTCGCAATGCGAGAAAGCTGTCAAAGGGCCCCTGCACCGCACCGGCGGAATTCTGTAGAAAAGCAAGTTTTTCCGCCCATGCAGCGTCTCGAGCCACTGCAATACCTCCCACCATGTCGGAATGCCCGTTAAGGTATTTGGTGGCCGAGTGCATAACGAAATCTGCACCTAGCTCGATCGGACGCTGAAGAATGGGCGAGGCAAAGGTGTTGTCTACCACTAGAATGAGGTCATGCGCTTTGGCAAAGGCAGCTACGGCCGCAATATCCACCAATTTCAGCATTGGATTAGTGGGAGTTTCCACCCAAATCATGCGGGTGTTAACCCTCAATGCCGAACGCATCGCCTCCATGTCATTCAAGTCAACATAGGAAGTCGAAAGGGCAGCAGTGCGCGAGCGCACCCGCTCAAATAATCGGTAGGTCCCGCCATAGAGGTCGTCCATCGCAATAACGTGCGAGCCGCTATCCAGTAACTCCAGAAGTGTCGCGGTGGCGGCCATGCCGGAAGCAAAGGCAAATCCGGCGTGCCCACTCTCGAGGTCCGCGATACAACGCTCGTAAGCGAAGCGAGTCGGATTCTGGGTCCTTGAGTACTCGAATCCCGAATGCTCGCCAGGGCTCGACTGTGCGTAGGTCGAGGTGGCATAAATCGGCATCATGACAGCGCCGGTCGTGGGGTCCGGCGACTGGCCGGCATGGATGACGCGGGTCGCCAGATCTAGCCGGCTGCTGGACTTTGCCATCGAGAAATCACCGTTCTGGGAAGCAATACAACTCCGCGCCGGTCTTTCCCGCACGGCATTAGACAACTTCGTATCATACACCGCGACTCGGCCTAGCTTGAACGCCGCCGATACGGGGCATGAACACCGTTCAGCTGCGACCCGGAGCAGCCGCAGACGGCCGCCAATCCGTGACACAATAACGATTTACCTGCGTACCTGCGAGGACTCATGGATACCCTGCTCGTCACCGGCGGCGCTGGCTTTATCGGCGCGAATTTCGTTCTCAAGGCTGTCGAGGACGGATTCAAGGTCATAAATCTCGACAAACTGACGTATGCGGGCAATCTTCGGACGCTAGAGTCAGTTGCGAACAGCCCGTCGCATTTGTTTGTTCAGGGCGACATCGGCGACCGAGCGCTTGTTACTTCGCTTTTGGCGGAGCACCGCCCATACGCTGTGGTCAATTTTGCCGCCGAAAGCCACGTCGACCGCTCTATTGACGGCCCTGCCCAGTTTATTGAAACCAATGTGGTCGGCACACTGGGCCTTCTGGAAGCCACCCGCGACTACTGGCGCGGCCTCGACGAAGCCGCTCAAGCGGCATTTCGTTTCCTACACGTGTCAACGGACGAAGTTTACGGGTCCTTGGGGGAAGAAGGTTTCTTCACAGAAACAACATCTTACGCGCCAAACTCACCTTATTCTGCTTCTAAGGCTGCATCCGACCATCTAGTGCGCGCGTTTCACCATACGTATGGCCTCCCTGTCCTAACAACCAACTGCTCCAACAACTACGGTCCGTACCAGTTCCCCGAGAAGCTCATTCCGCTCGTCATCCAGAAAGCGCTTGCCGGTGAGGCCCTGCCTGTCTACGGCGATGGCCTCAACGTCCGCGACTGGCTCTACGTCGAAGACCACTGCAGTGCGATCCGCCGCGTCCTCGACGCCGGCCGCATCGGTGAAACGTATAACGTCGGCGGCAACTCCGAGCGTGCCAATATCGTAGTCGTCAAAACTATCTGCGCGATGCTCGACGAGGTCGTCCCGCTGGCCGACGGCAAGCCGCACGAGGGCCTCATTACCTTTGTTCGGGACCGCCCGGGCCACGACCGGCGCTACGCCATCGACGCTAGCAAGCTGAAGAAAGAACTGGGCTGGACCCCGTCACACACTTTCGAATCGGGCATCCGTGCCACGGTACAGTGGTATCTGGATAACAAACCATGGGTCCAGGGCATCCTCGACGGCAGCTATCAGCTGGAGCGACTTGGCTCATGACGACGAAGGGCATCATTCTCGCTGGGGGCTCCGGCACGCGGCTTTATCCGATCACCAAGGCCGTCAGTAAACAGCTGTTGCCCGTGTACGACAAGCCAATGATCTACTACCCGCTAGCAACCCTGATGCTGGCCGGCATCAGGGACATTCTGGTGATCAACACGCCACACGAGCAGGAGCTCTTCCAGCGCTTGCTAGGCGACGGAAGCCAGTGGGGCATCAACATCACCTACGCCGTGCAGCCCTCCCCGGATGGCCTCGCCCAGGCGTTCATCATCGGCAAGGACTTCATCGGCAACGATCCGAGCTGCCTGGTCCTGGGCGACAACATCTTCTACGGTGTCGGCCTGACCGAGCGTATGAAGCGTGCGGCCTCCCGCGAAAGCGGTGCCACCGTGTTCGGCTACTTCGTGAAGGACCCGGAACGCTATGGCGTGGCCGAATTCGATGCGAACGGCAAGGTCATTGGGCTGGAAGAGAAGCCTGTCAAGCCCAAGTCGAGCTATGCCGTCACGGGTCTGTATTTCTACGACAACCGGGCGGTCGACTACGCGGCCAATCTCAAGCCGTCGCCGCGCGGCGAGCTGGAGATCACCGACCTCAATCGTTGCTACCTCGACGACCAGTCGCTGCACCTCGAGCAGCTCGGCCGTGGCTATGCGTGGCTGGACACGGGCACGCATGAGTCGTTGATGGAAGCTGGCGAATACATCCAGACGATCGAAAACCGCCAGGGCCTCAAGGTCTGCTGCCCGGAAGAGATCGCCTACGTCAACAAGTGGATCGACGCCGAGCAACTGCTCAGGCTCGCCGAGCCCCTCGCCAAGACCGGCTACGGCCAGTATCTCCAGAACCTGATCAAGCAAGGCTACGTCGGATGAAAATCGTCGAAACGGCCTTGCCGGGGTGCATCATTATCGAGCCGCAGGTTTTCGGAGATTCGCGCGGATTCTTTTATGAGAGCTTCAACCGTGCCAAGTTTCTCGATTCCGGCATAGATGTGACCTTTGTCCAGTCGAACGTATCGCGCTCCGCTCGTGGCGTTCTGCGTGGGCTTCACTATCAGTCGCCGCATCCCCAGGGCAAGCTGGTCAGCGTGCTCGAGGGCGAAGTCTATGACGTGGCCGTCGACATCCGTCGCGGCTCGCCCACGTTCGGCAAGTGGGCCGGCGTCATGCTCACGGCGGAGAACCATCGGCAATTCTGGATCCCGGAGGGCTTCGCGCACGGCTTTTGCGTCGTTTCCGAGCACGCCACCTTCTCCTACCAGTGCACCGACCTTTATAACGCGCAAGCCGACGGCGGCGTCCGCTGGGACGATCCCGCCATTGGCGTGGACTGGCCGATCTCGGAGCCGCTCCTTTCCGACAAGGACAGGAAGGCGCCGTTGCTGGCGGATATCGCCGAGGACCGCCTGCCGGAGTTCCGGCCGTGAAGATCCTGTTGCTCGGCGCCAACGGCCAGCTTGGCCAGACCTTCCTGAGTCAGGGCGGCCTCGCGAAGCGCGGCGAGCTCGCCGCCGCCTCGCGTGACGGCGTACTGACCGTCGCCGCGGCTCGCGGTGTCGTGGGTGACCTGGGTGACCTTAGCGCACTCGAAGCTCTGCTCGATGCGGAACGCCCTGATATCGTCGTCAATGCCGCCGCCTATACGGCAGTGGACAAAGCGGAGAGCGACGAAGCCAATGCGACGCGCGTCAACGGTGAAGCGCTCGGCGTCATCGGTCGCTGGGCCGCTCGTCAGGGCGCTCTGGTCGTCCACTATTCGACCGATTACGTGTTCGCCGGCGACGCGTCGACACCTTACGCGCCGAATGCGACAACGGGTCCGCAGGGCGCCTATGGCCGGAGCAAGCTTGCCGGTGAGGAGGCACTCCGTAACAGCGACGCGGCTCACCTCATCCTGCGTACGGCGTGGGTCTACTCGGCCGTGGGTAACAATTTCCTCCGCACCATGCTCCGACTTGGCGCGGACCGGGACGAACTGCGGGTTGTCGCCGACCAGAGCGGCACGCCGACGACGACCACGCTGATCGTCGAGGGCACGCTGGCCGCCATCGACCGGTATCTGGCGGCATCGGAGACCGGGCGCAGGGCGTTGACGGGCACGTACCACTTGACCGCGTCGGGCCAGACCACATGGCACGGGTTCGCCGACGCCATTTTCGAAGGCGCCGCTGCCAGGGGCCTGCTCGCGAAACGGCCAACCGTTCACGCGATCCCCAGCAGCGAGTTCCCTACGCCTGCGAAACGCCCGGCCTACTCGGTGCTGGACAACGCCAGTTTCGCCACCACCTTCGGATATCCCCTGGCCGACTGGCACGATGGGCTTAACGCGACGCTCGATCAGCTTTCGAACCAGTGAGGCAAGCATGTTGATTCCTCTTATCCTCAGCGGTGGTAGCGGCACGCGCCTGTGGCCGATCTCGCGCCGTAACCTGCCCAAGCAGTTCTTATCGCTGGCAGGCAAGGAAACGCTGTTTCAACAGACACTCCTGCGTGCGGCTGCGCTCCCCGATGCGGCCGCCCCGATTGTGGTCGCCAGCGACGAGCAGCGTTTCCTCGCTGCGGAGCAGCTGCAGGAACTGCGCATCGTCGATGCAAACATCCTGCTCGAGCCCGTGGCCCGCAACACGGCGCCCGCGATCGCGGTCGGCGCCCTCCAGGCCATCGAACGCGATCCGGACGCTCTTATCCTGGTCCTGCCCGCCGACCACCTGATCGGTGACACCGATGCCTTCACCAACTCGGTGGCTCGTGCACGATCCCTTGCCGAACAGGGCTGGCTGGTAACCTTCGGGATCCGGCCGGACCGCGCGGAAACCGGCTTCGGCTACATCCGTCGTGGCGACGGACTCGAAGGCGATACCTTCCGCGTTGCCGAGTTCGTCGAGAAGCCAAAGCTCGAAGTGGCCGAGGGCTATCTGGCCAGCGGAGAATACGACTGGAACTCGGGCATGTTCCTGTTTCAGGCGTCGCGCTATCTCGACGAGTTGCAGCAGCACGCTCCCGCCATGCTCGACGCAGCGAAGGCCGCCTTCGCCAGGGCCAACACCGACCTCGACTTCATTCGCCTGGATACAGAGGCATTCGCCGCCGCCCCCAGCGATTCCATCGACTATGCCGTCATGGAAAAGACCGCACGAGCGGCCGTCGTGCCGGTCGGCTGTGGGTGGAGCGATATCGGCTCATGGGACGCCTTATGGATGGCCGCCGATAAAGATGCTCACGGCAATCACTTCGAAGGCGACGTCATTGCGCTCGACACGAAGGGATCGCTCATTCGGTCGCATGATCGCCATCTGGTAGCGACGATCGGGCTTGAGGACGTCGTGGTGGTGACGACACCGGATGCGACGCTCGTCGCGCGCCGGGATGCTTCCCAGGACGTGAAGAAGATCGTCGAGCAACTGAAGGCTGCCGGTCGCAGCGAGCATGATCTTCACCGCGTGGTGCGTCGCCCCTGGGGAAGCTACGACTCACTGGAGTCGGGCGACCGTTTTCAGGTCAAACGCATTGTGGTCAAGCCCGGTGCCGCGCTCAGCCTGCAGATGCACCACCACCGTGCCGAGCACTGGATCGTGGTCAAGGGCGTTGCGGAAGTAACGTGCGACGATAAGGTATTCCTACTGGCGGAGAACCAGAGTACCTATCTGCCACTGGGCAGCCGCCACCGTCTGCGCAACCCCGGCAAAGTTCCGGTTGAGTTGATCGAAGTACAGTCGGGCGCCTATCTGGGCGAAGACGATATCGTCAGGTTCGACGACGTTTACGGTCGCGCCTGATACCGTCTCAATCGAAGTAAAGAAAGGGGGGCCGCGAGGCCCCTTTTTCATTGCCCGATCAACGACGAAATTTCCGCGGTGCGCGACCGCATAAGTGCAGCGTCGCCACGCGCCTCGACGTTCAGACGGAGCAACGGCTCGGTGTTCGACGACCGCAGATTGAACCGCCAGTCGCCGAAGTCGGCGCTGATGCCATCCACGCGATCGATGGCCGGCTGCATGTCGTCATAGAACGCCATGACGCGCGCGACCGTCTCGGGGGCATTCGCGACAACAAAGTTGATCTCGCCGCTGCAGGGATAGGCCGCCATGCGTTTTGCCAACATCTGGGCGAGACTGACGCCACTCCGGGACACCCGCTCCGCGACGAGCAACCACGGAATCATCCCCGAGTCGCAATAGGCGAACTCGCGAAAATAGTGATGGGCACTCATCTCACCGCCGTAGATCGCATCCTCGGCGCGCATACGCTCCTTGATGAAGGCATGGCCCGTCTTGCTCTCGATCGGCACGCCCCCTGCTTGCTTCACCATGTCGATGGTGTTCCAGGTCAAGCGGGGGTCGTGGATGATCTTTGCACCCGGATGTTTTTCCAGCAGCTGCGCCGCGAGCAACCCGACGATGTAATAGCCCTCGATAAAGGTGCCGTTGGCGTCGAACAGGAAGCATCGATCAAAGTCGCCGTCCCACGCGATACCGAAATCCGCCCCATGAGTCACCACCGCGTGCGCCGTCGCTTCGCGATTTTCCGGAAGCAGAGGATTGGGAATGCCGTTCGGGAACGTGCCGTCCGGTTCGTGGTTCACCCGGATGAACTCAAAAGGCAGGTGCGCATCGAGCAAGTCGATGATGCCTCCCGCGCCACCGTTACCCGCATTCACGACGATCTTCAACGGTGACAACGCCGCCGCGTCGATATAGCCGAGCAAATGAGCGATGTATGCGGACTTATCGTGGTCATGAACCACGGCACCGCGAGATGTGGCACCCTCGCCGAACGTGTTTTCCTCGACCATCCGCTCGATATCGCGCAGGCCCGTGTCGCCGCTGATGGGACGAGCACCCTCGCGAACCAGCTTCATCCCGTTGTAGTCGATCGGATTATGGCTCGCCGTCACCATGATCCCGCCGGCGACGTTGCGATGAAAGGTCTGGAAGTAGACCTCTTCCGTGCCACACAAGCCGATATCGATCGCGTCGCGCCCCTCGTCGTTCAGGCCACGAACAACGGCGGCGGCAAGCGTCGGGCTGTCCAGCCGGATGTCGTAACCGACCACAACCTGTCCGGGGCCCACGGTCCGGGCGAACGCGCGGCCAACCCGGTAGGCGACGTCCTCATTCAGCTCGTCGGGAACCCGACCGCGAATGTCGTAGGCTTTGAAGCACTTCATGAGGCATGTCCGGGAAGGATCGAGCCCCATTTTCACCGAGGACGCCGCTGGCCTCAAGGAATCGGGAATTAGGCGGGGGCGCGACCGTCGTTGAGCATCCACTCCAGCGTCGAGCGCAGAGGGATAATGCCGAGCGAGCCAATCAGTTCACGCAACAAACGGTTGTCCCCGGTCAGCCGAGCCACTTCATTCCCGCGTACGAAGGCGGGATTGACCTTCACTTCGATCTCGTAACCGGCCAGTTCCTGCATCATGGCGATGACCTCCAGCAGCGAGACCGACACGCCGGAGCACAGATTCACGGTCCGTCCTGCCGCGTTCGCGGAAAGCAATCGGACGTACGCGTCGGCGACGAAGCGGACGTCCTGGAAATCGCGCGCGACGTCGATATTGCCTAGCTCGATCAGTCGCTCACCGCGCCGGAAGTGATCGACGATTTTGGGAAGGAGGAAATTTTCCGACTGGCCCACACCCGTGTAATTGAATGGTCGCGCCAGGACGATAGGCAGTCGGTTCGTCCAGAGTTTCGCCATGTATTCCATAGCGAGCTTGCTGACCGCATAGTCATTGGCCGGCGCAGGCTCTACGGATTCGTCGAGCAACTCGACCGGATTGTTGCCATACACATTCGCACTACTGGCCAGCAGAACCGAGCGAGGTCGTTCCGGTAAGTACGCCAACGCCTCAAGCAGATGACGCGTACCGACCACGTTCGTGCGATAGATCGCATCGACATCACCGTGCGCGACAAAGGCGATCGCCGCCAGGTGGATCACGGCGTCCGGGCGAGCGAGTGCAACGGCGTTCTCGACACCGGCACGATCCAGCAGATCGACAGGTGACGATGAAAGCTGGTCCGGCGCCTCAGTCAGGGCCACGACTTCATGCCCGGTCTGGGTCAGGGCCGCCGTTACGTAGCGGCCGGTGAAGCCGGCATGACCGGTGACCAGTACCCGGAACGGCTGGAGGTCAGTACGAGGCGTCACGTTCGTTCCGACGCAGGTCGGCCTCAACCATCATGCGACACAGATCCTCGAGGGTCGTCTCGGCCTTCCAGCCAAGCTTATCGAATGCCTTGCCGGCATCACCGATCAGCATGTCGACCTCCGCCGGACGGTAGAACTTCGGATTGACCCGAACCAGCGTCTTTCCCGTCGCATGACAGGTGCCCGTCTCGCCCTCGTCCTTGCCGCTCCAGTCGATCTGGATACCGACGGCCGTGAATGCCAGGGTGACGAAGTCACGCACCGTCACCGTGCGATTGGTGGAGAGCACGAAGGTGTCCGGTTCGTCGGCCTGCAGCATGCGCCACATGCCCTCGACGTATTCTTTCGCGAAGCCCCAATCGCGCTGGGCATCGAGGTTACCCAGTTCCAGGACATCCAACTTGCCGAGTTTGATCTTCGCGACGGCGTCGGTGATCTTGCGCGTCACGAACTCACGCCCGCGCAACGGCGACTCGTGGTTGAACAGGATGCCGCTGGAACCAAAAATGCCGTACGACTCGCGGTAGTTCACCGTCATCCAGTGCGCGTAAAGCTTGGCCACGCCGTAAGGACTGCGCGGGTAAAACGGCGTGTCCTCGCGTTGAGGTACGGCCTGCACCTTGCCGAACATCTCCGACGTCGACGCCTGATAGAAGCGGATCTTCGGGTTGATGATGCGAATGGCTTCCAGCATGTGCAACGCACCGATGCCTGTGATCGCCGCCGTGGTGGCGGGTTGATCGAACGAAACACCCACGTAGCTCTGAGCTGCCAGGTTGTACACCTCCGTGGCACCGGTCTGCTGAAGCAGACGGATCGCGGAGCCGCCGTCGGTCAGGTCGAACTCGACCAGCTGGAGGTTCGGGTGATTCTGGATACCCAGTTCTTCAATACGCCAGAAATTGACCGAACTGGTGCGCCGGTAGGTGCCGTAGACGCGGTAGCCCTTGGCGAGCAGCAGCTCAGCCAGATAGGCGCCATCTTGTCCGGAGATACCAGTGATCAGTGCTGTCTTCATGGAGTCCAAGGTGGTAGATCGCAATAAGCGTAGGCACCGATGATCGCATCGATTGCCGTGGGGGCCAACGATCAGGCTAAGTGATCTTCCACGACGTGGCCGATCACCCTCGCCGGCGAGCCGACGACGATAGCCCCCGGCGCTACGTCACGCGTCACCACGGCACCAGCACCCACCATCGCCCGCTCGCCAATCTCAATGCCTGGCAGGATGGTTGCCCCACCCCCAATTGAAGCTCCTCGCCGCACGCGTGCCTGCGGGAAAGCATCCGGCCGCACCCGCGACCGCGGCATACGATCATTGGTAAAAGTGACATTCGGCCCGACGAAAACATCGTCCTCCAGCCGAACGCCGTCCCACAACTGCACGCCACTCTTCACTGTGACCCGGTCACCCACGACCACGTCGTTCTCAATGAAGCAATGCGAGCAGATGTTGCAGTCCTCGCCGATCTCTGCATGCGGCAGGATCACGACGAACTGCCAAACGCGGGTCCGGGCACCGATCTTCAGCGCCTGGACGTCAGCGGTCGCATGAATCAACGGCGCGTCACTCATTCCACGGTCACCGACTTGGCCAGGTTACGCGGCTGGTCCACATCCGTCCCGCGCATCACGGCCACGTGGTACGCAAGCAGCTGCATCGGAATCGTAAACACAGCCGGCGCGATCAGATCGCCACCGCCGTCGACGCGCACCGTCGCGATGTTCTCCTGCGAATCCTCGTCCAGCTCCGCACGCTCGTCGGCGAAAACGATCAGCTCGCCGCCGCGTGCACGAACTTCCTGAAGGTTGGACTTCAGCTTGTCCAGCAGCGGGCCATTCGGGGCTACGGCCACGATCGGCATATTCTCGTCGACCAGCGCCAGCGGGCCGTGCTTCAGCTCACCCGCCGGATAAGCCTCCGCGTGGATGTACGAGATTTCCTTTAGCTTGAGCGAGCCTTCGAGCGCCACGGGAAACTGTGCGCCGCGACCGAGGAACAGCGCATGCTGTTTCGCGACGAAGTGATCGGCGACCGTGATGATCTCCGCTTCGCTCTTCAGCGCGTTCTCGATATAGCGCGGCAGCGACTGCAACTCCTTGCAGTGCTCGAGGTACTTCGCGTTGTCGAGTCCACGACGACGACCGAGATCCAGCGCCAGCAGGGCGAATGCGGTCAGCTGCGTGGTAAAGGCCTTGGTCGAGGCGACGCCGATCTCCGGGCCCGCTCGTGTCATTAGACGCAGATCGGACTCGCGCACGACGGACGACTCGGGCACATTGCAGATGGCGAACGTCGCCAGGTAACCGCGACGACGCGACTCGCGCATGGCCGCCAGGGTATCGGCGGTTTCGCCCGACTGGGAGACGGCGACGAACAGCGTGTTCTCGGGCACGACCACATCGCGGTAGCGGTATTCGCTGGCCACTTCGACGACGACCGGGATCCGGGCGAATTCCTCGATCCAGTACTTGGCGACCATACCGGCGTGGTAGCTCGTACCGCAGGCCACGATATGGATGGCGCGCGTCTTGTCGAGGATCGGATCGGCGTCGATGCCGAAGATATTGGGCAACACGCCGTGCGGACCGATGCGCCCTTCGAGGGTGTCGGCCACGGCACGCGGCTGCTCGAAGATCTCCTTCTGCATGTAGTGGCGGTATTCGCCGCGCTCGACCGAGTCGGCACTGATCTCGCTCTCGTGCGCGGTACGGTCGACACGCTTGCCGTCGAGATCGAACACCTCGACGGTTTCACGGGTGATCTCGACGACGTCGTCTTCCTCGAGGTACATCATGCGGTTGGTGACCTTGATCAGCGCCTGCGCGTCCGACCCGAGGAAGTGCTCGCCGATGCCGATGCCGACCAGCAGCGGGCAGCCGCGACGGGCACCGACGATACGCTCGGGCTCGTCCAGACTCATCACCGCGATGGCGTACGCACCTTCGAGTTCGCGCACGGCGGCGGTAACCGCTTCGCGCAGCGGCTTACCCGCCTGCACGTGCTCGTCGATGACCGCGCCCATCACTTCCGTGTCGGTCTCGGAGTGGAAGGTACGACCCTTCGCTTTCAGACCCTCACGCAGCGACGCGTAGTTCTCGATGATGCCGTTGTGCACGATGGCGATCCGGCCCTGTACGTGCGGATGCGCGTTCTTTTCGCTGGGCACGCCGTGCGTGGCCCAGCGGGTATGCGCGATACCGGTGCCGCCCGGGACGGGATCGGCGTCGTACAGCGCTTCCATCTCGCGAACCTTGCCCTTCGCACGCACCCGGCGAATCTCGCCGGCGTCCGCGATGGCCATGCCCGCGGAATCGTAGCCGCGATACTCGAGGGCTTTGAGGCCCGCGATCAGAATGGGTGCGATATCACGCTGGGCGACAGCGGCGACGATTCCACACATGGTTCAGAATCCTTATCAGTTAACTTTGCGGCGCAGGTAATTGAGCAGGTCGATCCGGGTGATCAGACCGAGGAACTGGTCGCCGTCGACGACGATGGCCACGTGACCCTTCTCGAACACGGGCAAGAGTGCCTCGATCGGCTCCCGGACCTGGAGCATTTCCGGCGAAGCGATCATCGCGGTGGACACGGGGTCGCGGAACTTCGCCTCGTCGGCATGCACGTGAAGCAGCACGTCCGATTCGTCGAGGATGCCGACAATACGGTCGCCTTCCATCACGGGAAGCTGCGAGACGTCGTAGAGCTTCATGCGGTTATAGGCGGTCACGAGCATGTCGTCCGGCTTGATCACGACCGTATCGCGCTGGGCATACGGACGCAGGATCAGATCGCGCAGGTCGTTGTAGCGCTCGCGTTCCAGGAAGCCGTTGTCCAGCATCCAGTAGTCGTTGTACATCTTCGACAGGTATTTGTTGCCGGTATCGCAGACCAGCGTGACCACGCGCTTGGGCGTGGTCTGTTCGCGGCAGTATTTCAGCGCGGCGGCGAGCAGCGTGCCGGTGGAGGAGCCGCCGAGGACACCCTCCTTCGCCAGCAGTTCGCGCGCGGCCAGGAAGCTTTCCTTGTCGGTGATGGCGAATGCCTTCTCGACGAGCGAGAAGTCGCTGATCGATGGCAGGAAATCTTCACCGATGCCTTCGACCATCCAGCTGCCGGACTTCTCCGAGAGGGTACCCTCGTTGATGTACTCGGCGAGGATCGAGCCCACCGGATCCGCGAGGATGATCCGCGTGTTCGGCGAGTGCTCTTTCAGGTAGGCGGTCAGGCCGCTCATGGTGCCGGACGAGCCACAGCCAACCACGATGGCGTCGACCTTGCCGTCCATCTGCGCGAGGATTTCCGGCCCCGTCGTCTGCACGTGCGCGAGCGGGTTGTCCGGGTTGCCGAACTGGTTGATGAAGTACGCACCCGGGGTTTCGCGCGCGATGCGCTCCGCCATGTCCTGGTAGTACTCCGGATGTCCCTTGGCGACATCCGAACGGGTCAGCACCACTTCCGCACCCATCGCCTTGAGGTTGAAGATCTTTTCCCGGCTCATCTTGTCCGGCACGACCAGCACGAGCCGGTAGCCCTTCTGTTGGGCGACCAGCGCCAGGCCGAGACCAGTATTACCGGCGGTACCTTCCACGAGGGTGTCGCCCGGCTTGATCTTGCCGGCGCGCTCGGCGCCTTCGATCATCGACATGCCGATACGGTCCTTGACGGATCCGCCCGGGTTGGCGCTCTCGAGCTTGAGAAAGAGCTCGCACGGGCCCGCGTCCAGGCGCTGGGCGCGCACCATCGGGGTATGACCGATCAGGTCGAGGACGCTGTCATGAACACTCATTGAAACTCCAATCGTCTGGAACGGCGCGGCCCCTGCGACCTCGCCCTATGGGCGCACATCATAAAGGGTGTGCCCGTGAACGGATGCCCGGCTGATTGGCGGAGGCGAAAGGGGGTAGGCGGGGTCGCGCGCGGGGCGCGCTCCTACAGATGCAAAACGGGCACCTTTCGGCGCCCGTCGGTCAATTAATGAACTGATTATGGGTGGTCAGTGTGGCGACTGTTGCCAGCTATCCCACATTCGTTGGAGCTTTTCCTTCGCCTGCAGCTTTTCCCTCTTGAGGCCCACAAGGCTTGCGTCGTCGATAGGCAGACAGCCGATATTGGCGTCATGCAACTTGGTATCGAGTTCCTGGTGGCGATAGAAGAGACGACGGGTTTCCGCACTGGCGTGGATGAACTTCTCGACGTCGTCACGCTGCTGGTTTTCGAACATTGCAAACTCCTCGCGGTGGGATCGGCCCGATGCGCGGGCCGGTCGTGAGGGGAGCCATGCGGGCTAGTTCTTCGCATGCTCCGGCAGGACCGGCACCCTGAATTTTCGGGTGCCGGGAGACCGAAGCTACTCCGCTAGCCATACGCCTGCAAGAGCGATATTTCTCAGTTGCCGTCGGTTTTCTTGCTCTTTTTCGGTGCAGGCGTGGAGGCTGGCGCCCCACCGTCGGACGAGTTCATATCGCGCATGGCGCGCGCGGCAGCCTCGGCCAGCGCGGCCTGCTTCTTGGCGGCGTTAGCCACCTTGGCCTGTGCCGCGGCGACCTGTTTGGCCTTGTCGCCTTCAGCCTTGGCCTGCTCCAGCGCCTGGGCGTAGTCGACGCCCTGCTGCTGAAGCCGGGCGGCCTCTTCCTGGATCATCTGGTTCTGGGCACGCTGCTGCTCGAGCTGGCGACGGGCCATCTCGGCGTCGAGCCGACTGGCCTCCAGCAGGATGGCGTCATGCTCGCGGTCCAGCTGGGCGCTCTTGGCCTGGGCATCCTGGTACTGGGCCATCGCCTTGGCGATGTCCACCCGGCGCTCGGCGACATACAGCAAATGGCCGTGCTCCTTGTCCTTGGGACGGAACTGGGCCATCTGGCTGATCGCTTCGCGGGCGCGAGCCTGTTCAGCCTGGGCGTAATTGCCCAACACGGGGTCCGACGACAGCTGGTCCAGGCTCGAATTGAGACGGCGGATGTCCAGGTCGTCCGTGGCGGCCATGACACTGCCCGTGGCAAGCGCAAGGGCCAGCGCGGAGGTAAGGAGGGTCGAACGCTTCATCACTGGCCTCCCTGGTTGGTGGACGGCTGGATCTGGTTGCCCGAATTGTCATTCAGGGGCTGGGTCTGACCACCGACCGGCGGCTGCGTGCTGTCCGTCGGCTCGGGCAGGACCGATTCGGTTTCCTGCACGTTGGTCGGGATGGGCACCGTGTCGTTGGCATGGTTGTCGATCATCTCGACGCGCATGCGGGAGTTTTCCTGGCTCTTGGCGGTGTTCTGGGCGCGGGCGGCTCCCAGACGGGCCTTGGCCCGGGCCAGTTCGCTGTCGGCACGCGACTCGTCGGCGAGCACCGCCGCCTCGTCGTACTTGCGGCTGGCCATCGCGGCCTGCGCCTGACGGAATTTTGCCTGCGCATAATCGAGATCGACCGGCGCATAATCGGCCGCTCCGGCGTCTCTGGCAGCCTGCAGCTGGGCCAGTGCCTGGTTCATCGAGCCGTCGGGTGGGGGGGCGCTGGCACAGCCGGCGAGCGTAGCGATACCAAGGCCCAGGGCGGCCTGAGCAATGAGCCGGCGGCCCTTGGAAAGGGCTTTCGACGGCAAGTTGTGCACCATCACTCGTTCCTCGTACAGGTTTGCGAGATATTGTCGATATATATAACGGTCAGGCTATGACCTCGACTCGATTGTAATGAACGTCCGGGGGTTTAGGTGGATATCGGTTATTTCCTTAAGCTGATGGTGGACAAGGGCGCGTCGGATATGTTCCTGACGACCGGCGCCCCTGTGAACATCAAGGTGGAAGGCAAGCTGTACCCGTTGGGAAATACCGGCCTGCCGAGCGGCATGGTCAAGAAGATCGCCTATTCGCTCATGGACGAGGGTCAGGTACCGCAGTTCGAGCGCGATCTCGAGCTGAACATGGCCCTGGCCGTGAAGGAGGCCGGCCGCTTCCGTATCAACGTGTTCAAGCAGCGCGGCGAGATCGGCATGGTCATCCGTGCCATCAAGAGCGAGATCCCCTCGCTGGAAGAGCTGCAGCTGCCGACGATTTTCCGCGATCTGATCATGGAGCCACGCGGCCTGATCCTGGTCGTGGGCGCTACCGGCTCGGGCAAGTCCACCACCCTGGCGGCCATGCTCGACCACCGCAACAGCAACAGCTCGGGCCATATCCTCACCATCGAGGACCCGATCGAGTACCTGCACCGGCACAAGCGGTCCATCGTCAACCAGCGTGAGGTGGGACTGGATACCCACAGCTATCACGAGGCGCTGAAGAACGCGATGCGCGAGGCCCCGGACGTCATCATGATCGGTGAGATCCGCGACACCGAGACGATGGAGGCCGCCATCTCGTTCTCCGAGACCGGTCACCTGTGCCTGGCCACCCTGCACTCGAACAACGCCGACCAGACCCTGGAGCGCATCCTCAACTTCTTCGGCGAGTCGGCGCACAAGAACGTGCTGATGAACCTGGCCCTCAACCTGCGCGCGGTGATCAGCCAGCGCCTGGTGATCGGCAAGGACGGCCGCCGCATGCCGGCGACCGAGGTGCTGCTCAACACCCCGCTGATCCGCGACATGATCCGCCGCGGCCAGATCCACGAGGTGAAGGACGCCATGGACCGCAGCCTGCAGGAAGGCATGCAGACCTTCGACCAGTCGCTCTACCGCCTGTACAAGGACGGCAAGATCACGCTCGAGGAGTGCCTGAACAAGGCGGATTCGCGCGATGGCCTGGCACTGAAGATTCGTCTGTCGGAAGGTGCGACGGGCAATGAGTTTGCTTCCAGCGATCCCTACGGAATCGGGGTCTGACACCACCCACTAATGTAGGAGCGCGCCCCGCGCGCGACAGCGGCAGGGCGGGGGTTGCAGAGTTACCGCCTCTTCGCTTCGTTGGCTTTTCGCGCGCGGGGCGCGCTCCTACACGGTTCTGAGGTCAGGCTGGAGCGTCTGGCTGAACTTCTGGCGCCGCCCGCTGGAACGCCTCGAGCGCCTGGCATGCCTCCACTACTCGCCGGATCGTCGGATACGGCGCCAGATCCACCCCCCAGCGCAACGCGTTGTAGAACTGCGGGACGAGACAGCAATCGGCCAGCGTCGGCGTATCGCCATAGCTGAACGTTCCGGCCGCACCCTCGGCGAGCAGGGCCTCGATGCCGTCGAAACCGTGCTGGATCCAGCGCCGCGACCACCCCTCTTTCGCCGCCTGATCGGCCCCGAATTCCGTCTCGATCGCTTTCAGGACCCGCAGATTGCCCAGCGGGTGGATATCCGTGCCCACCGCCTGCATCAGCTCGCGGACTTTCGCCCTGCCCTGCGCATCCGCGGGCATCAGGGCCCGATCCGGCCGGGTCTCGTCGAGGTATTCCAGGATCGCCATCGACTGGCGAATGACGCGGTCGCCGTCGACCAGCGTGGGTAGCTGGGCCTGCGGGGAGACTTCGCGGTAGTCGGCCTTCAGATGTTCGCCGCCCTCGTTGACCAGATGCACGGGGCGCGCTTCGTAGTCCAGGCCTTTGAGGTTGAGGGCGATGCGGACGCGGTAGGCGGCGCTGGAGCGCCAATACGTGTAAAGGGTGAGGGACATGAGGGGCTTCCTTGGCGGGGAATTCCCGATTCTAGCGCTGGGACCGGGGCAAGCCTTGCCGCGCTGCCGCGCGGGTCGCCAGCGGGGCTGGCTCCTACAGGGCTACGGCAGACCTGTAGGAGCCAGCCCCGCTGGCGACCTGTAACAGCCAGCCCTGCTGGCGACACGGATTTGCGCCACCCCATCAAGGACGCGGACAATGGCGAATTCTCCTTCCCCTAGCTGGAGCCTCACCGTGCCCGTCATCCGCATGCAAGACCTCGACCTCAAAGGCAAGCGAGTCCTGATCCGTGAAGATCTGAACGTGCCTGTCGAGAACGGCAAGATCACGTCCACCCAGCGCCTCGATGCCTCCCTGCCCACCATCGTCGCCGCGCGCGACGCTGGCGCGAAGGTGATGGTGATCTCGCACCTTGGCCGGCCGAAGGAAGGCGAATTCGACGAAGCTTCCTCGCTGAAGCCGGTGGCTGAGTGGCTCGGCGAAAAGCTCGGCAAAGACGTACGCCTGGTACGCGACTATCTCGACGGCGTCGACGTGGCCGATGGCGAGGTGGTCGTACTCGAGAACTGCCGCATGAATGTCGGCGAAGGCAAGGACGATGAGGCCCTGTCGAAGAAGTACGCCGCCCTGTGCGACATCTTCGTCATGGATGCCTTCGGCACCGCGCACCGCGCGCAGGCCTCCACGCACGGCGTGATCCGTTTCGCTCCCGTCGCCGCCGCGGGTCCGCTGCTGGCGAAGGAACTGGATGCGCTGGGCAAGGCGCTGGAAAACCCGCAGAAGCCGCTGCTCGCCATCGTCGCCGGATCCAAGGTGTCGACCAAGCTCGAGTTGCTGCAGAACCTCGTCGGTCGCGTCGAGCAGCTGATCGTCGGCGGCGGCATCGCCAACACGTTCATCCTCGCCTCCGGCCACAAGGTCGGCAAGTCGCTGGTCGAAGCGGACCTGCTCGACACCGCGAAAAAGATCATGGCGGATGCCAGGGCACGTGGCGCCGACGTGCCAGTGCCGACCGACGTGGTGGTCGCCACCGAGTTCTCGGCTACGGCGAAGGCCACGGTCAAGGCGGTGGATCAGGTCGCCGACGACGAGATGATCCTCGATATCGGCCCGGATACTGCGAAGCGCTATGCGGATCTGATCGCCAAGGCCGGTACGGTCGTCTGGAATGGCCCGGTCGGCGTGTTCGAGTTCGATGCGTTCGGCAAGGGCACGGAAACGCTGGCGCGTGCCATCGCTTCGTCGAAGGCCTTCTCGATCGCCGGTGGCGGCGACACCCTGGCGGCCGTCGACAAGTACGGTATCGAAGACGGCGTGTCGTACATCTCGACGGGTGGCGGCGCCTTCCTCGAATTCCTCGAAGGCAAGGAGCTGCCGGCCGTGGCCGCGCTCAAGGCTCGTGCGGATTCGAAGTAATGCTGATTCTCTTCGACCTGGACGGCACCCTCATCAACTCGGAGATCGGCATCTTCGCCGGCGTTCGCCATTCGCTGGCGACCGTCGGCGCGGACGTGCCTGACGACACCGTGCTGCGCTCATGGATCGGTCCACCACTTCGGGTCAGCTTCGGTGAGCTCCTGAATGGTGACAGCGAACGCGTCGAGCAAGCCGTCGCGGCTTACTCGCAGCGCTTCCACGATGTCGGCTGGTCCGAGCACACCGTGTACCCGGGCATCGCCGACCTGATCTCCGCGCTGGCGGGCGCCGGCCACAAGCTGGCGGTCGTCACCAGCAAGGTGCGTCCGCATGCGGAGCCGATCATCGCCCACCTGCCCTTCGGCGATGCGTTCGATGCGCTCTATGCGCCCGATCCGTCGACGTCGAAGAGCGAGAAAGCCGAGATGATCGCCGCGGCGATCGCGGACTTCGGGCACATCGTGGACGACGTGATCATGATCGGCGATCGCCACTTCGACATCGACGGCGCGGTCGCCAACGGTGTTCGTGGCATCGGCGTCCTCTGGGGCTTCGGCGATCGCGAGGAACTGGATAAGGCCGGGGCCTGGAAGGTGGTTGAAACACCGGCTGAAATCGCAACACTGGTGGGTGCCACCGTTCCCGGCTGAGGCCTGAATGGACGACCGGGCGGCCATGCCGATGGTCACTGGGTGCCCCGCGACGATGCGCTTATCGTGGGGACACCCAGCTGGCACCACTCCCTTCCGCCAAGGTATCGCACCGCATGCGCGTCGTTGCTTCCGCCGTCATTCTGTCCCTCGTCTTCGCTCAAGCCAGCGCAGCTTCCGACGGCCCACAGCCGGTACCGCTCCCCCCGCCGATTCCTGTCGCACGCGATGTGCCTTTCAACGGGCAGATAACGCTGGATGTCGACGCCTCCAACCTGAGCCAGCGCATCTACCGCGTCCGGGAGTCGATCCCGGTACAGGCAGCGGGACCCATGGTCCTCCTGTACCCGCAATGGGAAACCGCAAGCCATGCCCCCACGGCGTCGGTAGCGGGCCTCACAGGCTTGACCGTCGTATCGAACGGCCGGCCCCTGAAATGGGAACGCGATACTGTCAACATGTTCGCCTTCCATGTGGACGTTCCGGCCGACGCGAAAGCGCTCGACGTGTCGTTCCAGTACCTGTCGCCCTTCAGTCTTCGCCAGGGCGCCGTTGTCATGACAGCGTCCACGGTCACGGTACCCTGGCAAAACGTTGTGCTTTACCCGGCAGGGTGGTTCACGCGCAATATCCCTGTAAGTGCACGAGTTACCTTGCCAAATGGCTTCGCCTCCGCCACGGCGCTGGAGAGCAGCCCGGGCGATGCAACACGGTTTCGCACCAACTCACTGGAGACACTGGTCGACTCGCCCGTCTACGCGTCGCGCCACGTCGGGCGTTATGCGCTAGCGCGCAAAGGCGAAGCGCCGGTCACCCTGAATGTGTTTGCCAATGACGAGCGCAGGATCGCCATCAAACCAGCCCATCTCGACGCGCTTCGGGCGATGGTGCAGCAGGCAGGCAAGGTGTTCCCGACGCGGCATTACCGACACTACGATTTCCTGCTGGCGCTGGACGACGCGCTACCCGGCCCCGGCGGCAGCGAGCAGGCACAGTCCAGCACCGACACCTTGCCGCCCGACTTTTTTGCCGGCGACGAGCGCGACCTCATCAATGCCGATCTGCTGGCGCATGAGTTCGTCCATTCGTGGAACGGGCGTTATCGCCAGCCTGCCGATCTTTGGACAGCTGACTTCAACACGCCCGTACGGGGGAGTCTGCTCTGGGTCTACGAAGGCCAGACCGAGTTCTGGGGGCGCGTGCTGGCGGCGCGATCCGGACTGCGGACGAAACAGGAAACGCTGGATGCTCTCGCGGTGGGCGCGGCGCAAGTGCTCGCTCAGAAGGGACGCACCTGGAAGTCGCTGCAGGACAGTACCAACGACGCGATAATCACGGCCGGGGGCCAATCAACGTCGTGGCGCGACTGGCAGCGACGCGAAGACTATTACGGGGAAGGCGTCTTTTTGTGGCTGGCTGTTGACGCAGAGATTCGTGAACGCACTCACGACGCGAAAAGTATCGACGACTTTGCCCGCGAGTTCTTTGCTGGCGGTGCGGTAGGCGACACAGTGACAAAAACCTATACCTTCGACGACGTGTGCACCGCTTTGCGCCGCGTCGCGCCCAACGACTGGGCGACGTTTCTGCGGAAACGGCTCGACACCCACGACCCAGCCGACACACTCGACGGCATCGAGCGGGAGGGTTATCGGCTGGTCTTCGATGGCAACCCCACTTACTACGCCAAGGCGAGTGAAGCAGACAGCGACGTACAGGATTTCTCGAGTGCGGTCGGCATGACTCTGGGCAAGGACGGAATGATCCGAAGTGTCGCGTGGGATGGGCCGGCTTTCGATGCCGGCGTGGCACCTGGCATGCGGGTGGAAAGTGTGGATGGAAGACCTTACTCGGCAGACGCCCTGCGCTCTCTTCTGACCGTTGCCGCGCCTCAGCGTCTGACCCTCGGCCTGAGCGCCAACGACGCAAAATCCAGCGTTAAGATCCAGCCGACAGGGCCATTGCGCTATCCCCACCTCCAGCGGATTGGGGGCACGCCGGATCGATTGGCGAACCTGCTCACACCCCTCCACTGAGCATGGGCACTTTCGCTATCGACCCGGCTGAACTATCTTCCGCATAACGGCCCCGCGTCCAAGGAAGAATCATGCGTTTGTCGAACTATCTGCTCATCATGCTCGTCGCCTCGGCTGGTCCCGCGGTCGGCATGGCTTCTGAGAGCACATCAGTAGCCGGCCCGAGCCTCAACCTCACACCCCCCGCAACGCAGGTGGTATTCGTACCTTCACCATCGCTACTGGTCGCGAAACCGACTTCATCGTCCTCGTATCCTTCGCCGTATCATGAGGCCATCGGTACGGCTTTCGCCAATCGGCCCCGCTACAGCGCAACGACGCGCTGGGTCACGACTGCGGTGATCACCGCGCTCGCCGCCACAGGGAATATTACCGGCGCTGTTCCCGGCAATCAGAGCGATCCCATCAAGCGAGCCGATCAGCCACCGACGATGAGCGACAGTTCTTTCGGCTCGTTCGGCGCCTTCAGCGGCGGCATAGGCGGCGTGCACTAATCGTTCTAGGAGTGGACGCTGAAAGCAGGCGTGTTCAGATCACCTAGAATTAAGCGCCACGCCAGACAAACGCCGCTTCAATGAGAGCCATCGCCGACGACCTGGAGCGTCGTTACAGGGTCTCCGCCTCACGAATATCGAATTTGGTACGCCCTTCGCCCTAACCTGCCTGTCCACACTGGCGTCCACGCAGGTCCGGCGGGGCAGTGTGGGCGTCGCGAGATCCTCACACAGCACCAGACCATCGGCATGTACCACGCGAAGCTGGCGTGGAGTGCCCGAGAAGCGGACGACAGGATCACAGGGCGCGAAAGCGCCCGGTCCCCGAACTCAGTTATCGCCAAACAAATCGCGCGTATAAACCTTGTCCGCAACATCGGAAAGCGCCTCAGCCATCCGGTTACTGATGATCACATCAGCTTCCTTCTTGAACTTCGGCAAATCGTTGACGACTCGGGAATGGAAAAACTCTTTCGACTCGAGTACGGGCTCATAGACGATGACTTCCACGCCTTTGGCCTTGATGCGTTTCATGATGCCCTGGATGCTCGACGAGCGGAAATTATCCGATCCGCTCTTCATGATCAGGCGATAGATACCCACCACCTTCGGCCTGCGCCGCAGAATATCGTCAGCGATAAAGTCCTTACGCGTCGTGTTCGACTCGACAATGGCCTTGATCAGTGTCTGCGGCACGCTCTGATAGTTCGCCAGCAGCTGCTTGGTATCCTTGGGCAGGCAGTAGCCGCCATAGCCGAACGATGGATTGTTATAGCCGGCGCCAATGCGAGGATCCAGGCAGATGCCTTCAATGATGTGTCGGCTGTCCAGGCCGTGCGTCACGGCATACGTATCGAGTTCGTTGAAGTACGAAACGCGCATGGCGAGGTAGGTGTTGGCGAACAGCTTGATCGCCTCAGCCTCGGTCGAATCGGTAAAGAGGACGGGGATATCCTTTTTCTCCGCGCCACGCTGCAGCAGCTCGGCAAAGGCCTTCGCCTCCGGCGAGTGATCCCCCACGATGATTCGCGATGGGTGCAGGTTGTCGTACAACGCCTTGCCTTCGCGCAGGAACTCCGGCGAGAAGATGATGTTCTCGACGCCGAAACGTTCGCGCAGCTTGCGCGTATAGCCCACCGGAATGGTCGACTTGATGATCATCGTCGCCTTCGGGTTGATCTCCAGGATCTGCCCGATCACCGTCTCGATGGAGCCGGTATTGAAATAGTTGGTCTGGGGGTCGTAGTCGGTCGGTGTCGCGATGATGACGAACGAGGCATTTTCGTAGGCGTCCCGTGGATCCAGGGTTGCACGGAAATTCAGTCCGTCACTGGCCAGAGCCGAGACCAGTTCGGCGTCCACGATCGGCGAGCGGCGCTCGTTGAGCATCTTCACCTTGCTCTCGACGATATCCAGCGCGACGACTTCGGCGATCTTCGAAAGCAGAACGCCATTCGACAGTCCGACATAACCTGTGCCGACAACAGCAATCTTCATAGTCATGTTTACTCTAGGGCCTCCTCAAACGAACGGGCCCGGGTCCGGTGCGATACCGGACCCGGGCCCCTGGGTCGCCAGCTTTACAGACAAGAACGCGACTTACTTGACGACACTCTTGACCGCATCGACCACAGCCGTGGTCGTGATGCCGAAGTGCTCATACAGCTTGTCGATCGGGCCCGAAGCGCCGAAGGTCGTCATGCCGACCGCCGTGCCGTCGAGGCCGACGTACTTGCTCCAGAAATCGACGCTGGCGGCTTCCACCGCCACGCGGGCGCGGCACCACGACGGCAGGACGCCTTCGCGGTATTCGGCCGGCTGCGCGTCGAATTCCTCGGTGCAGGGCATGGAGACGACGCGGACCGGGATGCCCTGGTCGCCGAGTGCCTGTGCGGCTTCGACGGCCATACCGACTTCGGAGCCCGTGGCGATGATGATCGCCTTGAACTTCTCGGCCGATTCCCAGAGGACGTAGCCGCCCTTGGCGATGTTGGCGACCTGCTCTTCCGTGCGCGGATTATGCTTGAGGTTCTGACGCGAGAAGATCAGGCACGACGGGTTGCCCGTGCGCTCGATCGCCTTCTGCCAGGACACGGCCGACTCGACAGCATCGGCCGGGCGCCACACGCGGTTGTTCGGGATCAGGCGCAGCGAACCGAGGTGTTCCACCGGCTGATGGGTCGGACCGTCTTCGCCCAGACCGATCGAGTCATGCGTGTATACGTGGATCGCGTGAGCCGGGATCAGGCAGGACATGCGCACCGCGTTGCGGGCGTAGTCGGAGAAGACCAGGAACGTGGCGTCGTACGGCACGAAGCCACCGTGCAGCGCGATGCCGTTGGAGATCGCCGACATGCCGAACTCGCGCACGCCATAGTGGATGTAGTTGCCTTCGGCACCGCCGTCGGCGATGTTCTTGGAACCCTTCCAGATGGTGAGATTCGACGGAGCCAGATCCGCGGAGCCACCGATCAGCTCGGGAAGCAGCGGACCGAACGCATCGAGCGCCATCTGCGATGCCTTGCGCGAAGCCACGACCGGACCTTCGGCCTGCAGCTTGGCGATATAAGCGTCGGAATCCTTCTTCCAGTTGCCCGGCAGCTCGCCCGAGGTGCGACGCTTGAACTCGGCGGCGAGTTCCGGGAAAGCCTTCGCATACGCGTCGAACTTTTCGTTCCAGGCCTGCTCGCTCTGTGCGCCCTTTTCCTTTGCCGACCACGAATCGTAGACAGCCTGCGGGATTTCGAACGGACCGTAGTTCCAGCCCAGGCGCTCGCGCGTGAGTTTGATTTCGTCCGCACCCAGAGCGGCACCGTGCGAGGATTCCTTGCCTTCCTTGTTCGGCGAACCGAAGCCGATGATCGTCTTGCAGATGATCAACGAGGGCTTTTCGCTCTGGCTGGTGGCCGAGGCGATGGCTTTCTTGATGGCGTCGCCGTCGTGGCCGTCGACCGGCTTGTCGTCGTCACCGACCACGACGTTCCAGCCGTAGGCGCGGAAGCGCTCGGCCGTGTTGTCGGTGAACCAGTCGTGGACTTCGCCGTCGATCGAGATGCCGTTGTCGTCGTAGATCGCGACAAGCTTGCCGAGCTTGAGCGTACCGGCGAGCGATGACACTTCGTGCGAGATGCCTTCCATCAGGCAGCCGTCACCGACGAACACGAAGGTGTGGTGGTCGACGATGTCATGGCCGGGGCGGTTGAAGCGCGCGGCGAGGACTTCCTCGGCGATCGCGAAACCGACCGCGTTAGCCAGACCCTGGCCGAGTGGGCCGGTGGTGGTCTCGACGCCCGGGGTGTGGTGGTACTCAGGGTGGCCGGCCGTGCGATAGCCCAGTTGGCGGAAGTGCTTGAGGTCTTCGATGCCGAGGTCATAGCCCGTCAGGTGCAGCAGGGCGTACTGGAGCATCGAGCCGTGACCGTTCGACAGAACGAAGCGGTCGCGATTGGGCCAGTGCGGGTTCGTCGGGTTGTGATGAAGGAAATCTCCCCACAGAACCTCGGCGATGTCGGCCATGCCCATGGGCATGCCCGGATGACCGGAATTGGCGGCTTGGACACCATCCATGGCCAGGGCGCGGATCGCGTTTGCGCGTTCGCGGCGTGTCGTCATCGGCATTCTCCAGTTAGCAGGCTGCGGAAAAACCACGATTGTCGCGCATCCGGCATGAGCTTGTCGTGGATGTTCATGCCGCGGCAGGGAAGTTAACCAAGCCTTAATCTTTTAGTTCTGCTTTTTGAATCTCTTCAGGTACGAGGGCCTCTAATCGTACAAGGCCAGCATCACTCCCCCTTCCCCCTGAGTGTTGGCCGCCCCGAAAATAAGAGGAACAGTCCCATGAAAAAGGCAGCCCTTGCCCTTGCAGTCTCTTGCGCCTCGTTTGCGGCCATTCCGGCCTTCGCACAGGATTCCAACCCGGCAGTGACCGGCAACTATCAGCCCAGCCAGGCCGTCGGTAGCGGCAACTGGTTCATCGGCGCCCAGGTCGGCCGCACCAACGGCAGCGACAATGGCGGCTTCGGTGACGGCAACAACGGCGGTTTCAATTTCCTCAAGGGAAACAAGGATCGTCGCACCGGCTACGGTCTGCTCGGCGGCTATCGCTGGAAGGTCGGCCCGGATCTCGGCCTCGGCCTTGAAGCCGGCTATGCCGATCTCGGCAACTACCGCGTCAAGAACGTCTTCGAGAACGGCCAGGACGTCGATCAGAAGGGCACGCGCAACGCGCTGCGCGGCTGGATGGTCGGTGTGAACGGTAAGGTCAACCTGGTTCAGGGCTGGTACCTCAGCGCGCATGGCGGCTACTTCCGCGCCAACGACAACAACCAGAACTACAACAACAGCGTTAGCCAGGATCTCGGCTTCTCCAACGGCGGCAAGGCCGACCGTGGCAGCTGGTACGGCGGTGTCGGCACCGGTTGGGATATCAACGAGCACTTCAGCGTTGGCGCCAACTACGACTACTTCCACGCTGACGCGGGCAAGGTCAAGAACAACGCTACCGGCGAAATCTCGCGCGGCATCAAGCGCTCGACCGGTATCGTCTCGCTGGCGGGTGAATACCGCTTCTAAGCGACACGTTCGCCACGTAACAACGTTTTACGCTCAAACCTTTAAGCCGCGACGCCACCCCGTCGCGGCTTAAATTTTTATTAATACTGCACTGACCGGTATTGAATCTCGAAGGCCTGGCCTTATCTAATTTTTCACGCGAGGCACCCCGGCCCCGCGCCGTTGTCGGTGGCATTCCCCCATGGCCGTCGCAGCGAACAAGAAGAAAAGCAGGAGAGATCCACCATGAAGAAGACCCTCATCGCGCTCGCCCTCGTCGCCGCCGGTTCCGTTGCGGCTCCGGCCTTTGCGCAAGACGCCAACGGCGCTGGCTGGTTCGTCAACGGCAACGTCGGTCGCACCTCCGTGGACAAGGGCCGTTATGACGGCCACGACACCGGTTACGCGGTCAACGGCGGCTACCGCTGGGCAGTGAGCCCGTGGGCTGCCCTGGGCGTCGAGGCCGGTTACAACGACCTGGGCAACATCCACGCTAAGAATGTCTTCAACAGCGATCGCGTCGTTGATCGTCGCAAGTCCGAGCTGCACGGCTGGACCGCCGGCGTGAATGGCCACTTCAATATTGATCCGAAGTGGTACATCAGTGGCCGTGCCGGTATCTACTCGTGGAAGGGCCACGGCACCAGCAACGACGACATCAACCGCCACGATCTGGACAAGACCAGCTGGTATGCGGGTGCGGGCGTAGGCTATGACTTCAACAGGAACTGGAGCATGGGCATCAACTACGACCACTACGATGCCAAGAAGGACGGTCTGGATCTGTCGACCAACATGACGTCGGTGTCGGCGGAATATCGCTTCTAAGCACGCCGCGAAACGGGAAATAAAAAAAGGCGCCGGTTACCCGGCGCCTTTTTCATGTTCCGAAGCAGTCAAGGCTCAGCGCTTCTTCCACTGCCCGAGCGCAGCCTCGCCGTTTTCCTTGGCGCGCTCGTGCACCACGGCCTGGGCCTTGGCGACGTTGCCCTTCAGATCCTTCGACCAGACGTTCAGCGCCTCGGCGACGAGGGCGCGACCGTAGGAGAAGCTGACCGGCCACGGATGCGGGCCCAGCTTGTTGATCAGGTCCAGGTGCTCGGTCGCCTGCGCGTCGGACTGGCCGCCGGACAGGAACACGATGCCCGGCAGCGACGCAGGCACGGTGGCCTTCAGCACGCGGACGGTGGCTTCGGCGACTTCCTCGGGCGAGGCCTGTTCCGGCGAATGCTTGCCGGCGATGACCATGCTGACCTTGAGGATCGTGCCCTCGAGCATGACGTTCTGCTCGTACAGCGCGTTGAACAGGCTGCGCAGGACGGCCTCGTGCACGTCGTAGCTGACGTCGATGTCGTGCGTGCTGTCCGCGCTGTCCATGACGACTTCGGGCTCGACCATCGGCACCAGGCCGGCTTCCTGGCAGAGCGCGGCGTAGCGGGCCAGCGCGTGCATATTGGCCTCGATGGCGGTCGAGCTCGGGTTGTCCTCGGTGATGTTGATCACCGCGCGCCACTTGGCGAACTGGGCGCCGAGCTGGGCATATTCCTTGAGACGGTCGCGCAGGCCGTCGAGGCCTTCGGTCACGACGTCGCCCGGGAAGCCGGCCAGCGGCACCGGGCCCTTGTCCACCTTGATGCCCGGGATGATGCCGGCCTTCTTCATGGCGTCCACGAGCGGGGTGCCGTCGCCGGTCTTCTGACGGATGGTCTCGTCGAAGAGGATCGCGCCGGAGATGTGGTCGCCCAGGCCCGGTGCGGTGAGGAGCAGCTCGCGGTAGGCCCGACGGTTTTCCTCGGTGTTCTCGACGCCGGCGGCTTCGAAACGCTTCCGGATGGTGTTGGTCGACTCGTCGACGGCAATGATGCCCTTGCCGGTGGCGACCATCGCCTGCGCGATTTCTTCGAGGTTTTCGATGCTCATGAGGACTCCATGGATTTAGTGGTATGCAAAGCCGACGGAGTATAAACGGCTACCCCGCGAATCATGTTGTGCGATGCGATCAAGTGGTCTGGTCGTAACCGGGCAGTTTGCACTTATCGAGGAGGGCCGTCTTGGCGGCGGGGTCCTCGGGCAGGTTGAAGCCCGTGACGTAGTAGGTCTGCACGGGAACGGCGGTGCCGTTCTGGTTGCCCTTCACGTAGACCAGCTGGTTGACGATGCTCACGCCGACCTGACCGAGATCGCCGGCGGGGACCACTTTCTCGATCTTCGCGTTCTGGGTGCGACCGTCCGAGCCGATCATGTAGCTGACGGCGACGCAGGTCGGCTGATTGAGGTTCTTGCCGGTGTTCGGCACGTCCGGGCTGACGGACTTGTTGGTGAGGTACCAGTAGCCGGTCAGACGCTCGGGGGCGACACGGCGGAGGTTCTGCGCCTGCGCGGAGCCCGCGGCAAGGAGGAGGACGGCGGCGGCGATGGCGCCGGTGCGGGAAGAAATGCGGATCATGACGCCCTCGGTGGTTTACCAGGGCGTTGAGTTTAACCCTGTGGGCGTTTGCGATGCGTGTGAAATCACACCCTGACGTGGGGGCGCGCGCAAGGCGCGCCCCCACGCGGTCTTACAGGTCGCGCAGGCTGTCCGCGATACCGTCATCGCCGATCACCAGCAACTTCAGGGTGTTGGTACCGCCGCCACGGCCGATGTGGTCACCGTGGGTCAGGATGACGCGATCGCCCTTGGTCAGCTTGCCCAGCGAGAACAGGTGCTGGAGCGCGGCGCGCGCGGTGTGCGCCGGATCGAGGTTGCCCTGGGCGAAGTCGACCGGCTGCACGTCGCGGAGCATCAGCATGCGGCGGCGGGCCATGTCGGACGGCGACATCGCATAGATGGGCACCGCGAAGCGATAGCGCGACAGCCACTGGGCCGTGGCTCCCGACTCGGTCAGCGCCACGATGGCGCGCACGCCGACCTGAGCGGCCAGCGACATGGCGGCGAGCGCGATGGCCTGGTCGCTGCGGTCGAGCGACTGCACGTCCGGCCGCAGGTCGCCGCGCGGCTCGAACTGACGCTCGGCGCCGAGGCAGATGCGGCGCATGGCGGCCACGGCCTTGTCCGGGTGCGCACCGGCCGCGGTCTCTTCCGAAAGCATGACGGCGTCGGTGCCGTCGATCACGGCGTTGGCCACGTCGAGCACTTCAGCGCGGGTCGGAATCGGCGCGCGGACCATCGACTGCAGCATCTGGGTCGCGGTAATCACCGAGCGGTTGCGCTGCACGGACTCGCGAATGATCTTCTTCTGCAGGCCCGGGAGCTCGGCGTCACCGATTTCCACGCCCAGATCGCCACGGGCGACCATGACGACGTCGGACGCGTCGATGATTTCGCCGAGCACGGGGATGGCGTCGGCGCGCTCGATCTTGGAAACGATGGCGGCGTCGCCACCGGCCTCGCGGATCAGGCGGCGGGCTTCGTGCAGGTCTTCGGCGCAACGGACGAAGGAGACGGCGAGAAAGTCGGCGCCCATCTCGGCGGCCAGCTTGATGTCGTTACGGTCCTTGTCGGACAGCGCGGACACGCTGAGGCCACCGCCCTGGCGGTTGAGACCCTTACGCGCCGACAGGCGGCCACCGATGATGACGCGGGTGCGGATTTCGGTACCCGAAATTTCCAGCACCGACAGCGCGATGAGGCCGTCGTCCAGCAGCAGCACGTCGCCCGGGACGACGTCCTTGGGCAGGTCGTAGTAGCTGACGCCCACGTGGGTCTGGGTGCCGGCCGGTGCGTCCGGACGGCAGTCGAGGGTGAAGTTGTCACCGGCCATCAGGTCGATCGGACCGTCGGCGAACTTCTCGATGCGGATCTTCGGACCCTGCAGATCGGCCAGGATGCCGACTTCGCGACCGACCTTCAGCGCGGCGGCGCGCACGGCGTTGGCGCGGGCGCGGTGGTCGTCAGGCACGCCATGCGAGAGGTTGAGGCGAACGATATCCACGCCCTCCTCCAGAATTTTCTCAAGCATGCCCGGCACGTCGGTGGCGGGTCCGAGGGTGGCGACGATCTTGGTACGGCGAACCTGGATATCGGTCATCTGTGTCTACCTTGTCTTCGAATGCGAATTCGGGGCGCGGATCAGTCCAGCGTCTTGTTGAGCAGGTCGGCGAGACGCTTGCCCGCTTCACGCAGGCGGGTCTCGGCGACCGGGAGGTTTCTGGCGACGTAGGCGTCGTCGACCTTGTGCGAGTCCGGATAGAAGCCGTCCTTCGCCACGATCTCGCAGGATTCCTCGGCCCACTGGGCGTACGGGTTATCCAGCGGCGCCTGGGGCTTCGGGAGCGTGACCGGGCCTTCGGCGGCCAGGCGGTCGGCGTAGGCCTGCCACTTGAGGTCGCGGGTGTAGAGCA
Source organism: Dyella sp. 333MFSha (assembly GCF_900102405.1). Taxonomy (NCBI): domain Bacteria; kingdom Pseudomonadati; phylum Pseudomonadota; class Gammaproteobacteria; order Lysobacterales; family Rhodanobacteraceae; genus Dyella; species Dyella sp. 333MFSha. The sequence continues at coordinate 157,403 of NZ_FNBR01000003.1, forward strand.
TTTTCGAGTCCCACACGCTGTGCAGGTTGGTGCCCTTGCCGTCGAACTGGACCTGGTAGTCGTTGCCGCCCTTGTCGTCGCGGTTGCCGGCATGCAGCGGCTGGTGCACGTCGCCCACGAAGTGGACCACGAACTTCAGAGCTTCGGCCCGCTCGGCGTTGGACTTGTGGCGGTCGCCCAGGATGGCGACGTACTTCTCGAGGCCGCCCACCACGCACTTGCCACCGGCGCACTGCCGGGCGGGCACGTAGTGGCACTTACCGTCGACGAAGTCCATGTAATGCAGGGGGCCGGTGGCCTTACCCAGCTCCTTCGTCTCCGGGTTGTCGCGCAGGCGGTCCGGCCAGCTGGCGACGTCGGGCAGGGAATCGTCCCCGTCGGCCTTGAGCAGGCGCTCCACTTCGGCTTTGGCCGAGGGGTCCAGCTGGCGGAAGGCCAGCTCGGCGACGATACGGTGGCCGATGTCGCCCCAGGCCTGAACGGTGGTGGCGAAGGCGGGTACGGCGAGGGCCAGCAGGGCGGCAATGGTGCGGCGCTTGAGAACGGCGTTCATGAGCCTGTAAACGATTCCGGACGGGGCGAACGGGCAAGTGTGCCACAGCCGGACTGAGACTCGGATGACAGATCGCGGCGGTGCAGCAAGCAGGCCCCTGCGACGTTCCGCTACCATGGAGGTTTACGCACCTGCCCTTACCTCGTTAGCAAATCCCACCCGGAGGCTGCACATGACCATCAAGGTCGCCATCAACGGTTACGGTCGCATCGGTCGCAACATCCTGCGCTCGCTCTATGAGTCGAAGAAGAACGGCCAGGACATCCAGATCGTCGCGATCAACGATCTCGGCAACGCGGAAACCAACGCCCACCTCACCCAGTACGACACGGCTCACGGCCGTTTCCCGGGCGAGGTCTCGGTCGACAACGGCGACCTGATCGTCAACGGCGACCGCATCAAGGTCTTTGCCGAGCGCGACCCGGCCAAGCTCCCCTGGGGCGAGCACGGCGTGGACGTGGTGCTGGAGTCCACCGGCTTCTTCACCTCCAAGGCCAAGGCCAGCGCCCATATCGCCGGCGGCGCCAAGAAGGTCATCATCTCGGCCCCGGGCGACAAGGACGTGGACGGCACCTTCGTCATGGGCGTCAACGACGACAAGCTCACCTCGAAGCTCGAAGTCATCTCCAACGCGTCCTGCACCACCAACTGCCTCGCGCCGCTGGCCAAGGTGCTGCACTCGAAGATCGGCATCGTGCACGGCCTGATGACCACGATCCACGCGTACACCAACGACCAGGTGCTGACCGACGTCTACCACTCGGACCTGCGCCGCGCCCGTAGCGCCACCCACAGCCAGATTCCGACCAAGACCGGCGCCGCCGCCGCGGTCGGCCTGGTCCTGCCGGAGCTCAACGGCAAGCTCGACGGTTTCGCCATGCGCGTGCCGACGATCAACGTGTCCGTGGTCGACCTCACCTTCACCGCCGCCCGCGCGACGACCAAGGAAGAGATCGACGCCGCCATCAACGAAGCCGCCAACGGCGCCCTGAAGGGCATCCTGGCCGTCAACACCGCGCCCCTGGTGTCGATCGACTTCAACCACAACCCGCACTCGTCCATTTACGATTCGACGCAGACGCGCGTGATGGAAGGCACCCTGGTCAAGGTCCTCTCGTGGTACGACAACGAGTGGGGCTTCTCGAACCGCATGCTCGATATGACCAAGGCCCTGATGGCCGCGAAATAAAAGCACCCGCGCAAGCGCGCTCCCCCTGTAGGAGCGCGCCTTGCGCGCGATGCATTTAAAGAGAAGCCCCGCACGGCAACGTGCGGGGCTTTTTCATTCGTAGCGTTGGGATACGCCTATGACAAGCGTCTGCGCAAGCTGGAACAGTCCCGCAAGTGGCTTGGTGAACGGTCCTTTTGGATTGCCCGGTGCGACGCGAAAAACGTAGGTGTCCATTCCGACCCAACGCACGCTTGTTTCGTGATTACGGCCCGGAGCACCGCAATCCACGAGATGCGCCTCGCTCTCCTTGCCTACACTCACCCAGAGACAGCCGTGCTGGCTAACCTCCTGCGTGGAAGATTGATCCCATCGCCAGTGAACAGTCACATTGCCGAGGGCGCCGACCGGCACGCTCACGACCTGAGGCGACGCGGTCACGCTACCTACCGGCGGCGGACAATTGTGGTAACACCGAACACCGCGGCCCCTCGTTGCTCGAATTCCACTTTCGCCGGGTCTCAAAGACAGAGCATGAGCAAGCTCATCCCTTTGCTGCGGAGGCGGGTCGTAAGCGCGCGGCTCTCCGTCGACGCGTTTACTGGTAAGCGAGAGGGCGTCGGCGATCGCATCATCACGCTCGCCGTCCTCCGGCCTTGTCGGTCCGCAAAACACAATGACCAGTGCGAACGCGGCACATCCGACGATCCAGCACACCGTCTTCATGACTTGATCCAATGAAAGGATCGGCACACGGTACCGCGCAAAGCTTGCTTCTTCTGTAGGAATTCCCTGTCTCTGAGCTAGGCATGCTCTCCTGTCATCAGGGAACAGTACTTCCTTCGCGCACAGCGAGTGATCGAGCGATTATGCTTTCTGGACCACTTGCTCGATCGAACTGAAGATCGATACGCCACGCTTGTCGGTGACCTCGATTTTCACCGTATCGCCAGAGGACAGGAACGGCGTCGCCCGCTTACCGTCGCGCAAGGTTTCGACCGTGCACTGCTCGGCCAGGCAGGACGCGCCCTTACCGGTGTGTTCGTTGGCGATGGTGCCTGAGCCGACCAGCGTGCCGGCGGTGAGCGGAGGGGCCTTTCTGTAGAAGCGCGCTCCGCGCGCGATGCTCTAAAAAAGTAAGCCCCGCACGGAAACGTGCGGGGCTTTTTCATACCTGACTTACGGCATCAGAACCTTGTCGACAACGTGGATCACGCCGTTCGATTGCAGCACGTCGCCAATGGTCACGTGCGCAACACCGCCCTTGGCGTCGGTCACTTCAAGTGTCTTGCCAGACTGCATCACCGTCAGCGGCTCGCCCTGAACCGTGGTCAGGCTCGCCTTGCCATTACCCTTGGCAATCAATGCCATAAGGTCGGACGCGGTGTAGCGACCCGATACCACGTGATAGGTAAGAATCTTGGTCAGCGTCTCCTTGTTCTCGGGCTTGACCAACGTATCGACCGTACCGGCCGGTAGCGCATTGAACGCTTCGTTGGTTGGGGCGAACACAGTGAAGGGACCCGGTCCCGACAGCGTATCGACGAGCCCGGCAGCCTTCACGGCAGCAACCAGCGTGGTGTGGTCTTTCGAGTTGACGGCGTTCTGGACGATGTTCTTCGTCGGATACATCGCGGCGCCACCGACCATGACCGTCTTCTGCGCCCCCATGGCGTCGTCGGCGAAAGCAACATTGATCACGCCGCAAGCGGCCGTGAGGGCAAACGCGACGTGAAGCGTGCGAGCAAGCATGCGACTTTTCATGGCGGATCCTCTGTCCCCGTGATTGGGGTACCAATAGATACGCACGCATGAGTCGCCCGGATGCGGGGCCGTCAGTTTTTTTGAATGCGCTGTTCGATCGAGCCGAAAATGCTCACACCCTTCTCATCCGTGATGTCGATCTTCACGGTATCGCCGAAGGAAAGAAACGGCGTCGTCGGCTTACCGTCACGCAATGTCTCAACCGTACGCTGCTCGGCGAGGCACGAAGCCCCCTTGCCCGTATCCTCATTCGCAATCGTGCCCGAGCCCACCAGCGTGCCCGCGGTCAACGGGCGCGTCTTTGCCACATGAGCAACGAGCTGCGAGAAGTCGAACTGCATATCGACACCGCACTCGGCCTCACCGAACCACTGGCCGTTGATCCACGTCCGCATCGGCAGGTGCAGCTTCTCGTCTTTCCACACGTCGCCCAGCTCGTCGGGCGTAACAAAGACCGGTGACAGCGCCGAGCGCGGCTTGGACTGCAGGAAACCGAAACCCTTGGCGAGTTCGCCGGGAATCAGCCCGCGAAGCGAGACGTCGTTGACCAGGCCAACCAGCTGGATGTGACCGGCGGCCTGCTCAGGGGTCACGCCCATCGGCACGTCATCGGTGACGACCAGCACTTCGGCCTCAAGGTCGATGCCGAAGTCCTCGCTGGGCACGACGACCGGATCGCGGGGCCCAAGAAAGCCGGCGCTGGTCGCCTGATACATCAGCGGGTCGGTGTAGAACGAGGCCGGCACTTCCGCGCCACGGGCACGGCGGACGCGCTCGACGTGAGGCAGATAGGCACTGCCGTCGACGAACTCATAGGCACGAGGCAGCGGCGCGGCGAGCTTCGTCACATCGAGATCGAAAGCACCGGTCGCCCCGCCCTCGTTGAGATCTTCCGACAAGGCATTGAGACGCGGCGCGATGGCACTCCAGTCGTCGAGCGCGGCCTGCAACGTCGGCGCGATGCCCGCCGCTTTCACGGCGCGGGTGAGGTCACGACTGACGACGACCAGCGTGCCGTCACGGCCGCCTTCCTTCAGAGAAGCGAGTTTCATGGATGTCCTTTGCGATCAGACCGTCGGCGGCGTGAAGTGTTTCTTCAGACCGCGCCAGCATTCGTAATAGTCGCCCTGCAGCGCTTTGGATGCCAGCGCCTGGCGGGTGGGGCGGATGACCTTGCGGGTCTCGAACATGAAGGCCATCGTGCCCGTGATGTGGTCGGGGCGCGAGACATCGGCGTTGGAGGCCTTCTCGAAACTCGCCGCATCCGGGCCGTGGCCGCTCATGCAGTTGTGCAGGCTCGAACCACCCGGCACGAAACCACCGGCCTTCGCGTCGTACGCGCCATCGATCAGGCCCATGAACTCGCTGGCCACGTTGCGATGGAAGTACGGCGGACGGAACGTGTGCTCGGCCACCAGCCAGCGCGGCGGAAAGATCACGAAATCCATGTTCGCCGTGCCCGGCGTGTCGCTGGCCGAGGTCAGCACCGTGAAGATCGACGGATCCGGGTGATCCACCGCGATCGAGCCGATCGTGTTGAAGCGGCGCAAGTCGTATTTGTAGGGCGCGTAGTTGCCATGCCACGCGACCACGTCGAGCGGCGAGTGGTCGATGGTGGCCGACCACAGCGCGCCCTGAAACTTCGCGATCAGTGCGAAATCACCGTCGAGATCTTCGTAGGACGCCACCGGCGTGAGGAAGTCACGCGGGTGGGCAAGTCCGTTCGCGCCGATCGGACCGAGGTCGGGAAGGTGCAGCTGCGCCCCGAAGTTCTCGGCGACATAGCCACGCGCTTCGCCGTCCGGCAGCTCGACCAGGAAACGCACGCCACGCGGGACCACCGCGATCTCGAGCGGGGCGACGTCGAGCACGCCCAGCTCGGTGCGAATGCGCAACCGGCCCTGTTGCGGCACGATCAGCAGCTCGCCATCGGCATCGTAGAAGTAACGCCCTTCCATCGAGCGATTGGCGCAGTAAAGGTGGATGCCGATACCCGCCTGCTCTTCCGCGCCGCCGTTGCCACCCATGGTGACCAGACCGTCGAGGAAATCCGTCGGGGTGGACGGCATCGGCAACGGATCCCAACGCATCTGGTTGGGTGTGGCCGGCGCTTCCTGGAAACGGTTATGGAAGGTCTCGTGGCCCAGCGCCGAGAACGGTGAGTGCTGCGCAGCGGGACGGATCCGGTACAGCCAGCTGCGCCGGTTGCGGTGACGCGGCGCGGTGAACGCGCTGCCGGACAACTGCTCGGCGTACAGGCCTTGAGCGACCTGTTGCGGCGAGTTCTGTCCGGTCGGCAACACGCCGGCGACCGCTTCGGTGGCGAACTCGTTGCCGAAGCCGGTCTGGTAGGCGCGGGTGTCTTCGATGTGGCTCATCGGGGTCCTGTCGCGCGCGAGGCGCGCTCCTACGTGTCGACGGTAATCTTAGAGTACGCCGCGACGCATCTGGTCGCGCTCGATGGACTCGAACAGCGCCTTGAAGTTGCCGTTGCCGAAGCCTTCGTTGCCCTTGCGCTGGATGATCTCGAAAAAAATCGGCCCGATGTTGTTCTGGGTGAAGATCTGCAGCAGCAGCTTCTTCTTGGTCTCGTCGTCGGCGTCGATCAGCAGCTTGTTCTTCTGCAGGCGCGGGATGTCTTCACCGTGGTCGGGCACGCGGATGTCGATCACTTCGTAATACGTGTCCGGCGTCTCGAGGAAGGCAACGTCCTGCGCACGCATCGCTTCCACCGACTCATAGATGTTATCGGTGAACAGCGCGATGTGCTGGATGCCTTCGCCGTTGTATTCGCGGATGTATTCGTTGATCTGCGACTTTTCGTCCGACGACTCGTTGAGCGGGATACGGACCATGCCATCCGGCGCGGTCATCGCCTTCGACACCAGGCCGGTCTTGGCGCCCTTGATGTCGAAATAGCGGATTTCGCGGAAGTTGAACAGGCGCTCGTAGTAATCCGACCACTTCTGCATGTTGCCGAAGTGCAGGTTGTGGGTCAGATGATCGATGAAGGTGAGGCCGAAACCCTTCGGGTGCCGGTCGACGCCCGGAATCCACTCGAACTCCGAATCGAACACATCGCCCTTGGCGCCATAGGTGTCGATGAGATACAGCGCGCAGCCACCGATGCCCTGGATCGTCGGGACATTCAACGCCAGCGTGTCGGCTTTGTCCGCGATCTTCTCAGCGCCATTCGACAGCGCGGTGGCCTGCACGTCGGTCGCCGGACGGTTGAAACGGATCGCGAAGCCGCAGGCGCTCGGACCGTGCGCGGCTGCGAAATCGGACGCGAAGGAGTTCGGCTCTTCGTTGACCAGGAAATTGCAGTCGCCCTGGCGATACAGGGTGATAGCCTTGGTCTTGTGCTTCGCCACGGCCGTGAAGCCAAGCTTCGGAAACAGCGTGTGCAGCAGCGCGCTGTCGGGCGCGGCGAACTCGACGAACTCGAAGCCATCGACACCCTGCGGGTTTTCGAAGGTGGTGACTTCCATACCGATATTGGGCTGGGCGCTCATGGGCGATACTCCTGGCTTGGGCACGGCTTACGCCGTCGACTCGCACCTTATAGTTTCACTTGTAACCATTTGCAAGGACCAGCGCAGCAATGACCTTTGAACCCGTGCCCGCCCATGCCCCGCTGGAACTGGAGCACTTCCTGCCCTACCGCCTGTCGATCCTGTCGAACACGGTGAGCCAGTCGATCGCCGCGGAGTACGAGGACCGGTTCCAGCTCAGCATGACCGAATGGCGCGTGATGACGATCCTGGCCCGGTTCCCCGAGATTTCGGCGCGGGAGGTGGTCGAGCGGACGGCCATGGACAAGGTCGCGGTGAGCCGGGCCGTGGCGCGACTGGTCGAGAAGGGGCGCGTGGATCGGGGCACCCATGACGGGGACAAGCGCCGGTCGGTGCTGCAGCTGTCCGAGGCCGGATGGGCGATTCATGACGAGGTCGCGCCGATGGCGCGGGCGCATGAGCGGGAGTTGCTCGCGAAGCTGGACGAGGGCGAGAGGGCCCAGCTCAACAGCATTCTGGACAAGCTTCTCGACACGGCGCGGTAAAACCACACCGCGACCGCTTATGTAGGAGCGCGCCCCGCGCGCGATGGGTGATGCGAGGTGGCGGCATTACCGAATCGCGCGCAAGGCGCGCTCCTACAGTGACACGAGGCGTCGTGAAACGAGGCGCCGCGTCATTTCACCCCGTGCATCAACCGGTTGATCAGCGGTGCGATCACGAACAACACGATGCCCGCGCCGATCAACAGCTCGAAGCTGAAGGTGAACCCGCTTAGGGCGGACCCCACGGTCATCCCTGTTTCGCCGCTGATATGACCCGCCAGCAGGCCGGACAGGTTGTTGCCGATCGCCGTGGACAGGAACCACCCACCCATCGCCAGGCCGACCACGCGCAGCGGCGCCAGCTTGGTCACCATCGACAGACCGATCGGTGACAGGCACAGCTCGCCGATGGTCTGCATGACGTAGCACAGCGCCAGCGGCCAGAACGGGATCAGGTTGTCCGTGCCGACGAGCGCGCTCAGCGCGTACATCAGCACCAGGAAACCCAGTGCGTTGAACATGAGGCCGAGGCCGAACTTGCGCGGGATCGACGGTTCCTTGCGGTGCCGTGCCGACCAGCCCCAGGCCAGCGCCACGATGGGCGCAAAGACCAGGATCGCCGCCGAGTTCACCGACTGGAACCAGCCGGTGGGAAATTCCCAGCCGCCAAACATGTGGCGGTCGACGATGTTCTGCGCGAGGAAGTTGAATGAGCTGCCGGCCTGTTCGAAGAACATCCAGAACAGCACGTTGAAGGCGAACAGCAGCAGCATGGCGATGACGCGGTGGATCTGGATGCGGTCGTGCCGGACGGCCTCGACGACCAGCATCGCGGCCACGCCGATGAAGAGCACGCCGAGCAGCCACGCGATGAAGATCGCACCCGCCTTGGCCATCAGCAGGTAGACCAGCGGAATGGCGACGAGGATGCCGACGATCACGGCGATCAGGCTCTTGCCCTCGTGGCGCTCCGGCGGCGGCACGCCGACGCCCTTGAGCTGTTTCTTGCCGATGAGGAACCAGATGAAGCAGATCACCATGCCGACGCCGGTGGAGGCGAAGACGGCGCGGTAGTTGTCCTGCAACGGCGTGTTGCTCATCACCGAGGCGATCCAGCCGGTGATCAGCGGGGCGAGGAAGCCGCCCATGTTGATGCCCATGTAGAAGATGGTGAAGCCGCGATCGCGGCGGTCATCGCCCTGCGGGTAGATCTGGCCGACCAGCGAAGAAATGTTCGGTTTGAACAGACCGTTGCCCACGATCACCGTGGCCAGACCGGCGAGGAACACCTGCTGGTTCGGCACCATCACCATGAACAGGCCCGCGCCCATCACGGCGGCGCCGACGAGGATCGAGCGCTGGTAACCGAGGATGCGGTCGGCGACCCAGCCGCCGAAGATGGCCGACGCGTAGACCAGCGCGAGGTACGCGCCGTAGGTGCGGCTGGCGTAGCCCTGCCCCGATGCATCGCCCTTGAAGAATTCGGCCACGATGTACAGCGTCAGCGCCCAACGCATGCCGTAGAAAGCGAAGCGCTCCCAGAACTCGGTCATGAACAGCATCCACAAGGGGCGCGGATGCCCCAGGGTCTGCGGATAGTCGGGCACGGGCCGTGTCTGGCTTGGGGCGGTCGGTGTCATGGCTTCCCTTGGCGATGGATCGGTCGATCGATCAAGGGTGTTTAGCTGGACCGGGCGGTAACGTCAAATGTCAGGTGTCCAGAATGGTGCGTACTTCGATCAGCTCGGGGAAGAAGCTCTGCTCGAGCGCCTTGCGCAGGAAAGCCACGCCGGAGGAACCACCGGTGCCGGTGCGGAAGCCGATGATGCGCTCCACGGTTTTCATGTGACGGAAGCGCCAGAGCTGGAACGATTCCTCGATATCCACCAGCTGCTCACTGAGATGGTACTCAGGCCAGTGGCTGGCGGTGTTTTCGTAGATGCGCTTGAAGACCGGCAGCAAGGCGGGTTCGCGCTGCCACGGCTGGCTGGTATCGCGTTGCAGCACGCTCGACGGCACCGCGTGGCCGCGGCGTGCGAGGAACCGCAGGTATTCGTCGTAAAGCCCAGGTGCTTCGAAAGTGGCCCTGAGGCGCTCGTGGGCAAGCGGATCGTGCTCGAACACGCGCAGCATGTCGGCGTGTTTGTTGCCCAGCACGAATTCGACGATGCGGTACTGCAGCGACTGGAATCCCGAGGACGGACCGAGCACGTCGCGGAACTGCAGATACTCCGTGGGGGTCAGTGTCTCGAGCACGCCCCACTGCTCGTAGAGCTGGTGCTGGATATGTTTGACACGGGCAAGGATCTTCAACGCGCGGTCGACGTCGTCCACGCGGAGATGCACCAGCGCCGCGTCCAGCTCGTGGATCAGCAGTTTCAGCCAGAGCTCCGAGGTCTGGTGCTGGATGATGAAGAGCATCTCGTCGTGCTGGGGCGGGTTGCTGCGGGGCTCCTGCGCGGACAGCACCTTGTCCAGTCGCAGGTAGTCGCCATACGTGAGGCGCCCGTCGAGGTCGGTGCGGATGCCCGGTTCGAGGTCGCGCTGAGGATTGGTCATGGGTGAGTCGATTCGCAAAAAGGGGTTTGGAAGCCCTGAAACCCGCGCCGCGCCGCCATTCCGGGGCTGCGACGGCCGGTCTCATGCTGCGCCGTGCCTTGCCGGGTGATAATACCCCTGATATCTAGTCCGGCTCGCAATGATCGAAAAGCCGCTCGTGCCCCGCTGGATGGGCCGTCCGCTTCCCCACTCGTGCGTGTCGTTTCTAACCTTCCCCTGGGAGCGAGTCGTGTCCGTCGCCGCCAAGTTCGAAATCGAATACCTGCAGTACCTTGACCAGGATGGCAAGGAAACCGGTAAGGAACTCCCTGAATTCGCAAAGGATCTCGACCATATGGTCGAGCTCTACAAGCTGATGGTCTCCACACGCGTCTTCGACGCCAAGTCGATCGCGCTGCAGCGCACCGGCAAGCTCGGTACCTACGCGTCGTGCCTCGGTCACGAGGCCGCGCACGTCGGTATCGGCAGCGCCATGCGCCGCGAAGACTCCCTCGCGGTGTCCTACCGCGAATACGGCGCGCAGCTGTATCGCGGCGTCAAGCCGCGCGAGGTCTACACCTACTGGGGTGGCGACGAGCGTGGCAACGACTTCGCCGATGCCCCCGCGCACGACTTCGCCTGGTGCGTGCCGATCGGTACGCAGTGCCTGCATGCCGCCGGTTCGGCGCTCGCCTTCAAGATCCGCAAGGAACCGCGCGTGGCGGTCTGCACGATCGGTGACGGCGGTTCGTCCAAGGGCGACTTCTACGGCGCGATCAACGTCACCGGTGCGCAGAACCTGCCGCTGGTCGCCGTCATCGTGAACAACCAGTGGGCCATCTCGGTCCCGCGCCGCATCCAGAGCGGTTCCGGCACGCTGGCCCAGAAGGGAATCGCGGCCGGCCTGTTCTGCATCCAGGTGGACGGCAACGACATCATCGCAGTACGCAAGGCGATGGAAGACGCGCTCGAGCGCGCCCGTTCCGGCCAGGGTGGCAGCGTGATCGAAGCGGTGACCTACCGCCTCGGCGACCACACCACCGCCGACGACGCCCGTCGCTACCGCGGCGAGCAGGAAGTGAAGGACGCCTGGGAGCGCGACCCCGTGCCGCGCCTGCGCAAGTGGCTCGAAGCCAAGGGCAAGTGGGACGACGCGAAGGAAGAGGCCTGGAAGGCCGAGTGCGATGACTGGATGGACAACGAGGTCAACGCGTACCTGGAGACGAAGAACCAGCCGGCCACGGCGATGTTCGACTACCTGTACGCCGAAGTCCCGGCCGACCTCGAAGCGCAGCGTGACTACGTCGCTTCCCTCGATCGCAAGTCGTAAGGATCTCTTCCCATGGCACAAATCACTCTGATCGAAGCAGTGACCCAGGCGCTCGCCTACGAAATGCGCAACGACGAAAGCGTCGTGGTGCTCGGTGAGGACGTCGGCGTCAACGGCGGCGTGTTCCGCGCCACCCAGGGCCTGCAGGAACAGTTCGGCGAAGAGCGCGTCATCGACACGCCGCTGGATGAAGGCACCATCGCCGGCCTGACCATCGGCCTGGCCGTGCAGGGCATGAAGCCGGTCGCCGAGGCGCAGTTCGAAGGCTTCATCTACCCGATGATGGAGCACATCGCCTGCCACGCCGCGCGCATGCGCAACCGCACCCGCGGTCGCATGACCGTGCCGGCCGTGTGGCGCGCCCCCTGGGGCGGCGGCATTCGTGCGCCGGAGCATCACTCCGAGGCCAACGAGCACCTGTTCACCAACATCCCGGGCCTGCGCGTGGTCATGCCGTCGTCCCCGGCGCGTGCCTACGGCCTGCTGCTCGCCGCCATCCGCGATCCGGATCCGGTGATCTTCTTCGAGCCCAAGCGCATCTATCGCCAGTACAAGGAAGAAGTGCCCGATGACGGCGAAGCGCTGCCGCTCGACGTGTGCTTCGTGCTGCGCGACGGCACCGACGTCACGCTGGTCACCTGGGGCGCGCAGGTCAAGGAATGCCTCGAGGCCGCCGACGAACTCGCCCAGCAGGGCATCAGCGCCGAAGTCATCGACGTCGCCACGCTGACCCCGCTGGACTTCGACACGATCGCCGAGTCGGTCGGCAGGACCGGCCGCTGCGTGATCGTGCACGAGGCGCCGAAGACGGCCGGTTTCGGCGCGGAAATCGCCGCCCGCCTGTCCGAGGAATGCCTGTACAGCCTGCTCGCGCCGGTCGAGCGCGTCACCGGCTTCGATACCCACATCCCGCTGTTCCGCCTGGAAATGAAGTACCTGCCCAGCGTCGAACGCATCGTCGAAGCCGCCCAGCGCACGCTCGCCGCCTCCTGAGGAAACGATAGACATGGCCGACATCAAGACCTTTTACCTGCCGGACCTCGGCGAAGGCCTGCCCGACGCGACCGTCGTCGAGTGGCACGTCAAGGAAGGCGACACCATCAAGCTCGACGCCCCGCTGGTGTCGATGGAAACCGCGAAGGCCGTCGTCGACGTGCCGTCGCCCTTCTCCGGCACCGTGAAGAAGCTGCACGGCGGCGTGGGTGACATCATCGAAACCGGCGCGTCGCTGGCCGACTTCGAAATCGATCCGAACGCCCGCCAGCGTGCCGAAGCCGAATCCACGGGTCACCACCACGGCCCGAAGAAGAGCGTCGGCAGCCCGGCACCGGATGACGCGTCCAAGGTCGTCGCCTCCGACGACGGTGGCGAGATCGAATCCGATGGCAAGGCCCCGGCACAGCGCGAAGACGAAGGCACCGTCGTCGGCGCCATGGTCAGCGGCAACGCCGTGCACACCGAGCAGGTCTCGAGCGCCGGTGGCGTCAAGGCCGTACCGGCCGTGCGCGCGCTGGCGAAGAAGATGAAGATCGACCTCACCCGCGTGTCGCCCACGGGCGCCGGTGGCGTGATCACCATGGCCGACGTGAAGAACGCCGCCGCCAACGGAGGCGCCGCGCTCGGCGCATCCGGCTCGCAGCCTGCCGCACCCGCGCGCCCCGCCTCGGCCCAGCACCTGGCACCCTCGTTGCCCGAGCCGGGTCCCGCCCCCTCGCGTACGCCGGTGTCGCTCGCCGGCAAGGCCGTGCGCACGGCGCCTCCGGGCAAGGACGCGATGGGCCAGCCGGAACAGCTCAAGGGTGTCCGCCGCAACATGGCACGCGTCATGGCCGATGCGCATGCCCAGGTCGTCCCGACCACGATCGTCGACGATGCCGATCTGCATGCCTGGATCGGCAAGCAGGACATCACCGCGCGTCTGATCCGCGCCATCGTCGTGGCCTGCAAGGCCGTGCCGGCGCTCAACGCCTGGTTCAACGGCAAGGACCTGACCCGCACGCTGCATCCGCACGTGGACATCGGCATCGCCGTGGACACCGAAGACGGCCTGTTCGTGCCCGCGCTGCGTAACGCCGACGTGCTCGACGGTGCCGGTGTCCGCGCCGCGATCAAGCGCCTGCGTTCGTCGGTCGAGGATCGCAGCATCCCCGCATCGGAACTCTCCGGTTACACCATCAGCCTGTCCAATTTCGGCATGTTTGCCGGCCGTTACGCTACGCCGGTGGTGGTGCCGCCGACCGTTGCGATCATCGGTGCGGGCAAGCTGAGCCACGATGTGGTCGCCGTGATGGGCGGTATCGAAGTGCATCGCCGCATGCCGCTCTCGCTGACCTTCGACCACCGCGCCGCCACCGGCGGCGAAGCGGCGCGCTTCCTCAAGGCGATGATCGACGACTTGGGGCTGCCGCAGTAAGTCGCGGCGATCCTGTGGGTCCATTCGCGCGCGGGGCGCGCTCTTACACGATGGTGTAGGAGCGCGCCCCGCGCGCGATGCTCGCAGTTTGTAGGAACGCACCATGTGCGCGATGCTCCCCCCATCGCAACCGACCTGCCTTGCAGGTCACCGGGAGGGCACCCATGCAGTTCTTCGAGATCCACCACTTCGCCGGCCATGTGAACGAGACCTTCGAGGCCGACGTCGACACCGGGGACGGCAACGCGCCGTTCGTGCTGATGCAGGTGCAGCCGCTGGCTTCGGCGTCCTCGTTCCGCCAGGCGTTCTCGCTGCTGTTCCACAACACGGCGGCCATTCTTTTCGCCCAGCGCACCTACACGATGCGCCATCCGCAACTGGGCGAATTCGGCATCTTTCTCGTGCCCGTCGCTCGCGATCGCGACGGCTTCGTCTACCAGGCCGTCTTCAACTAGCGCGCATGCGCCGGTGCATGCCGCCGGCCGCGCCTTCGTCGACGAATCCCAGACGCTCGTAGAGCCGCATGGCGGCGGGATTGTTCACGGCCACGCTCAGCGTGACGGCGGGGGCGAGGGCGCGCGTGGCCCGCAAGAGCGCCGTGCCGATACCCTGCCCGCGCGCGTCCGACACGAGTGCGATATCGACCACGTGCCACGCCTCCCCGGTCACGTCGAGGTAGTAGCGACCGATGTCACGACCCTCACGTTGAAGCACGAAGAAACGTGCGCGGGGGAAGTGACTGACGAAGTGAATGTGCTGCATGCCGAACTGCTGGTCGGAAAAAGCCATGCGTTCCGCTTCCGCCCAGCCGGTGCCTGCCAGCTCGTCGTCGCGCGTCTGCCGATACAGCACGCGCAGGAAAGGAAGGTCGCGCTCGTCGCAATCCTTCAGTCGTAGGCCGGCGACCGCCACTGACTCCGCCAGCTTGTCATCGGCATGACCCGCGACGGGAAAGCCCGGCAGGCGCATCAGTTGAAGTTCGGATAGACGCCCTGCAGCGCGATGCAAAAATTCAGCGCAAGGGACGGCTGTCGGTTTTCGTGCGGCAGCCCGGAACCGGCCGGCTGTATCGCCAGCGGAGACATCGACGTGGACGGCACGGCGCCCGGGAGGAAGGGCGATGTCGTGCTGGGAGTAACCAGCGCGCTGCCTGCGGAGGGAATCGAGGTTCGTTTGGTCTGATCGCGTTGTGCATAAATCGTCGCAGCGTGTCCGTGCGATGGCATCTCCGTCATGGTCAGCGCATGTTGGAATTCACCGTACGCATTGCCCGCCGACCGCGGCGTCAGCCCTGGCCCGGCACCGATGCCCCCGGGCGCACGCGAGGTGAGGTTGGGCAACATGAAGGTCGAGGAACCGTTGCCGCCGTAAGTGATCCCCAGCAAGGAATACAGCGCCGTGTACTGCGTCACCGGCAACGTCGCACCGTTACAGAATGCCCAGTCGACCGGGGCGAAGTCGAAGGCGAAAACCTGTATTTCGCCGAAGTAAGGTTCGGTCATGTCGTAGTCGCCTGCGAGGGATCAGGAAGGAGTGGGATAGATGCCGGTGTACGCGATGCAGAACGGCACGCTCAGGGTCGGCATGAGATTGTTGTGCGGCTGCGAGCCCCCCTGATTGCCGACGGCGGACACCGCCAGCGCGTAGCTGGTCAGGCCCGTACTGTCCGGGGTGTACATCGTGTCGGGCGCGATGCCGCCGAGTACGGCACCCGAGCCGGGCGTGGCGCTGGTACCCGCGTCGGTGGTCGCCACGCACGTATGGTTGTGCATGGGCAACTGAGGCGTGGATAGTGTCACCGTTTCGGTGCCGACTTTCTGCCCTGGCACGTAGCTGGAGAGCCCGGGCCCCTGCCCTTGCCCGACCGGGATCCGGCCGCGCATATCAGGCACGCCGAACGTGTTGACCCCGTCGCCGCCGTAGGTGGTGCCCAGAAGGACGTACAGCGTCTCGTAGTCACTGATCGGGACCAGGCTGCCGTCGCAGGCGAGCCACCCATCCGGCACGCGACTGAATCCGAACATGCGTATCTCGCCGATGTAGCACTCTGACATGGTCGATCTCCTGGTTCGGCGTCAGCTGCGTGACGGGAAGATGCCGGTCATGGCGATGTTGAAACCGAGCGCGCTAAGAGGCTGCAGGTTGGGATGCGGCTGACCGCCGCCCGCCATACCGATCGTCGAAGCCGCCAGCGGCGTCGGATGGCCCGGCGTGGCATAAAAATTCTCCGCACCCGAGCCACCGTAGAGCGCATTGGTGGGCAGCTTTACGGTGCCGGCTAGGGTGGTGGCATTCAGGGGATGCGTGTGTGCAGGCATCTGGCTCTGCAGCAAGGTCACGGTCTCGAGACCCGCCGTCGAGCCGACGGCATACGCCGGCGGTTGCCAGTTTGGATCGACCGAAGGTCCCGAACCCACCGGTGTACGACTGCGCAGGTCGGGCAGCCCGAACGTGGTGCGGCCGTCGCCGCCGTAGTGCACGCCAAGCAGCGAGAACAACGCCTGGTTCTGCTGCACTGGCATCAACTGGCCGTTGCATGCCGCGAAACCCCTGGGCGCGAAGCTGAACCCCGCGAGCATGATCTGCCCGACGAAATAGTTACTCATCCGATATCCCCTGCGTTCTACCGCGTCAGCCGACGGCTGCGTCCATGGACTGTGGTCCATGGAAAGAGTGCAAACAAGTGGTTGGATTCAAGTTCACGTCAACGTTGCCGATTAGACACACTGGTGGCGTCGAACGGCTGCGCATAATGCGCTCGCAGGCGACTGCTCCAGCGGGATTCAGGGGTTCACATGACATCGTTATTCTTCGGCGGCCGTCCTGCGGTCGCGCCGGCTCGTACGCGTTTGCGCGCGACTTCGTGGCTGTTCGGTGTGTGCCTGCTCGTTCTGAGTGGACTCGCGCACGCTATCGGTTGTCCGCCGCAATCGATTACCGTCGCTTCAGGCGGCTCTGTCAAAACCGACCTGACCAGTTGCTCGGCGACAGGCATCGGTGGTTACCAGAGTCCGCCACAACACGGTCTCAACCAGAACAGTGACAACAACAACTCGACCAGCCAGGTCTTCTACACGAACAATGGAGACGGTTCGACCACCGACAGCTTCTCCGTTATCGACAGTGACGATAATTCGGTGATCCCCTTCACCGTCACCGTGCAGCAGACCAGCCCGTCCGTCACGACGACTACCCTGCCCGACGCGACGGTAGGCACCGGGTACAACCAGTCGCTGGCCGCGTCGGGCGGCTCGACGCCGTACACCTGGAGCCTGACCGGCGGTAGCCTGCCCAACGGCCTCACCCTTTCCTCGGCAGGCGTAGTCACTGGCACGCCGACCCAGGCCGGCAGCTTCAACCCGGTGTTCACGGTGACCGACAGCGGCAACCGCACCGCGTCGCGCGCCATCGCTTTCAGCGTGTCCGCCCCGACCCTGGCGATCACGCCGGCGACGCTGCCCAATCCCGTGATCGGGACGGCCTACAGCCAGACGCTCGGCACGTCCGGTGGTACCGCGCCGTATACCTATTCGATCAGCGGCGGCACGCTGCCGCCCGGCATCAGCGTATCCAGTACCGGCAACGTGTCCGGCAACGCGACGACGCCCGGCAACTACAGCTTCACCGTGAGCAGCACGGACAGCTCCACGGGCAGCGGCGCGCCCTTCAGCACGACGCGGACCTATGCGGTCACCGTCAGCGCACCCACGATCACGGTCGCTCCGGCCACCTTGCCGAACCCGACGGTCGGTGTCGCCTATTCGCAAACTATCAGCGCTTCGGGCGGCACCGCGCCCTATACCTTCGCGATAACCGCGGGAGCCCTGCCGGCCGGCATGACCCTCGCCGGCGGCGGCGCACTCAGCGGCACGCCGACGGCGGCGGGCACCTTCAACTTCACGGTCACGGCCACCGACAACGGCGGCTTCACCGGCAGCAACGCCTATACCATCACGGTGGCGGCGCCGACGATCGCCATTGCCCCAGCCAACCTGCCCAACGCGGTGGCCGGCCAGGCTTACTCCAGCACGGTCACCGCCAGTGGCGGCACCGCGCCCTATGCGTTCGCCGTCACGGGCGGCACCCTGCCCAGCGGTATCACCCTTTCATCGACCGGCGTGCTCTCAGGCACCTCGACGGTGGCGGGCACCTTCAACTTCACGGTAAGCGCCACCGACAGTTCCAGCGGCGCGGGCGCACCATTCAGCGGTTCGCATGCGTATTCGCTTACGGTGGGCGCGCCCTCCGTGACCGTCGCACCGGCCACGTTGCCCAACCCGACCGTCGGCGCCGCCTACTCGCAGAACGTGTCCGCTTCGGGCGGCACGGCACCCTACACGTTCGCCGTCACAGCGGGTGCCACGCCCTCCGGGCTGAGCCTGAGCGCGGCCGGCGTCCTCAGCGGCACGCCAACCGCTGCGGGTACATTCAACTTCACCGTCACGGCGACCGACGACAACGGCTTCGATGGTGCGCACGCCTATACCGTGACCGTCGGCGGACCGACGCTGGTGCTTACCCCGACCAGCCAGCCCACGGGGCACGTCGGCCAGGCCTACACGACGTCGTACTCGACGACGGGCGGTACCGCGCCTTACCACTACACGGTGACCGGCAGCCTGCCGACCGGGCTTTCCCTTGCGGACAACGGCACGCTCAGCGGGACGCCGACACAGGCCGGCAACTTCCCCGTCGCCATCCACGTGACCGACAGCAGCACCGGCGCCGGCAGCCCGTTTACGGCGACGGTCAACATGACGCTGGCCGTCGACGCCGACCCGCTCGTGCTGACGCCCGCCAGCCCCGCGTTGACGGCCACCTACGGCGTCAGCAACAGCATCACGTTTACCAGCAGCGGCGGTTCGGCACCGCGCACCCTGTCACTCGCCGGTGCGCTGCCGGCGGGCATGAGTTTCGATCCGGCGTCCGGTGTGCTGTCCGGTACGCCGACCGTGACCGGCAGCTTCCCCTTCACCGTGACGGTGACCGACGGCAGCCTGACGCCTGCCACACTCAGCCGGAACTACACGCTGACCATCGCGGCCGTCACCGTGGTCGTCAGTCCGGCCACGCTGCCAGGCGGTGTCGTGGGCACCGCCTATAGCGGTTCGCTCAGCGCCAGCGGCGGTGCCGCGCCTTACACCTTCGCGGTGAGCACCGGCGCGCTGCCCGAGGGCATCGCGCTTTCACCGGCGGGCGCGCTGTCCGGTACGCCGACGCGCAGTGGCGCGGTGAGCTTTACCGTGCGTGCGGCGGATGCGCATGGCATGGCCGGCACGCAGGCGTACTCGGTCACCATCGGCGATGCGGTGCCCGTGGCCGTCGCCGATACGGCCAGCACGGCCGCCAACCAGGCGGTGACGATTCCGGTGACGGCAAACGATACCGGCGTGATCACGTCGGTGGCCGTTGCCGCGGCGCCGACTCACGGCACCGCCGTGGCCGACGGCACGTCGGTGCGCTACACACCGGCGACCGACTTCTTCGGTACCGACACCTTCACCTACACGGCCGTCGGTCCGGGCGGTCGCTCCAATGCCGCGACGGTGACGGTCAACGTGCAAGCGGGTGCCCTGCCCATCGTGCCCGACCAGGCGGTGACGGGTGTCGCCGGTCAGGCGATCAACGTCAACGCGATTCAGGGCGCCAGCGGCGGTCCGTTCACGGCGGTGACCCTCGTCACGCCACCGGCGGCGGGAACCGCCACGGTGAACGGCACCACGATCGCCTACACCGCCCCGGCGGATACCAGCGGTACGCAGCGCTTCACGTATACGCTCACCAACGTGTTCGGCGTCTCGCAGCCCGCTACGGTCACCGTGACGGTGCAGCCGCGACCGGTAGCGGTGGCGCTGACCGCCACGGTCGGTGCCGGCCAGTCCGTGCAGGTGGACCTGACCGGCGCCGCGCGCGGTGGCCCGTTCACCGACGCCGCGGTGGTGTCGCTCTCGCCCGCGCAATCGGGCACGGCGACCATCGTGAAGACCGCCGCGGGCTATCGCCTGGACTTCGCCGCCGCCGCGGCGTTCTCCGGGCAGGCGCAGCTCGTCTACACGCTGTCCAACGCGTATGCCGTGTCGCAGCCGGCCACGGTGACGATCACGGTGACTGCGCGGCCGGATCCGTCACGCGATCCGGAAGTCACCGGCATCCTCGGTGCGCAGGTGGACGCGACGCGTCGCATGGCGACCGGCCAGATCAGCAACTTCCAGCAGCGCCTGGAATCTCTGCACGGCGCCGCGTCGTCGCGCTTCAGCAACGGTCTGAGCTTCAGCTCCGGCGGCGGACGCAATGCCGTGCAAAGCGAGCGTCCGGGCAAGGGCGTGGCCGAGTCCATGAACGATCCCGACGCGCCCGCCTTCCTGCAATCCGACGCGCGCCCGGCGCCGACCCAGAGCGGCGGACAGGCATCGCCGGACGACGTGTCGTTCTGGACCGGCGGTGCCGTGAACTTCGGCGCGACCGACCGCGGCGCGGCGAGCAACGGTGTCGACTTCACCACCTCGGGTGTCAGCGTGGGAGCGGACAAACGCCTCTCCAACGCGCTCACCCTGGGGCTCGGCGTGGGTTACGGCCACGACGCCAGCGACATCGGCAAGATGGGCAGCCGCAGCACCACCACGGCTTACAACATGGCGCTGTACGCGAGCCTTCGGCCGAGCGACAGCACGTATGTCGATACCCTCTTGGGTTACCAGTGGCTGGACTTCGATGCGCGGCGCTATGTCACGGCGGATGGCGGCCGCGTTACCGGCAGCCGCAACGGCAGGCAGGCCTTCGCCTCAGTGGCCTTCGGCTACGAGCACGACGATGGCACCACGCGACTGACGCCCTACGGGCGACTGGACGTGGCACGCGCGCAGCTCGACGGCTACACGGAGCGTGGTGATGCCACCTATGCCCTCGACTACCGCGGACAGACGGTGCGCACCTCCACGGGCGCCCTCGGCCTGCGTGCGGAGTTCCGCCTGAAACGCGATTTCGGGACGCTGGTGCCGCGTGTACGCGTGGAGTATCAGCGTGACTTCCAGGGCGCCAGCAACGCGAAGATGTCCTACGCGGACCTGCTGGCCGGGCCGCTTTACCGGGCCAACGTCGGCGATACCGCACGCAACCACACGTTGCTGGGCCTCGGCGTCCAGGCACAGTTCGACAGCGGGCTGACGCTGCGCGCGGAATACCAGGCGTTGTTCGACTCGGGCACGCATGCCAACCAGTCGATCCTGCTGGGCATCGAGAAGGCGTTCTGACCGGCCGCGGATCCACGCGTCGACACGGTGCGTGGATCCGCTTCGGTTCCTGCGGCAGATCCGCCGGTGTACCCTAGGCCGATGCTCAATAACGACACCCTCCGCAGCATCCGCTACATGCTCGACCTCGGCGAGGTCCATGTGGTCGAGATCCTCAAGCTCACCGGCTTCGATGCCACCCGCGAACAGGTCGCTCCCTGGCTGCGCAAGGAAGACGAACCCGGCTTCGTCGAGATGCCGGACATCGCGCTGGCGCACTTTCTCGACGGCCTGATCATTCATCGCCGCGGCCGCGACGAGAGCCAGCCTCCCCGCCCCGTCGAGGCGCGGATCAACAACAACCTCGTGCTGAAGAAGCTGCGCGTCGCCTTCGAACTGAAGGAGGACGACATTCTGGCGCTGATGGCGAACGTGGGTTTCCGCGTGTCGCGCGGCGAGATCAATGCGCTGTTCCGCCAGCCGAAACACAGCAATTTTCGTCTGTGCGGCGATCAGTTCCTGCGGAATTTTCTCAAAGGCCTGACGGCGCAGGTACGCGGGGCGTGAGAGGGACGCATGGCGGCGAGCGCCTCAGCGCCGCCGCCATACCAGCTGCCGCACGATGAGCGCCACGACCAGCACGGCGACGAACGCTCCGTACGCCCAGAGCGCCGGCACGACCTGCTGCCAGATGGCGCCGCTCTTCGGACCGAACTGATCGGCCGCAGGCAACTCCACGGCGTCGAAGGCGATCAACGCCGACTGGATCGCCGCGGTCACGGCGGCTATCAACGCCAGCACATCGAAGCTACGCCGCGTGCCGTTGGTCAGCAGCGACTTCGGATAGCGCCAGTACGCCCATCCCAGGACGATCAGCCAGGGCGCCAGCAGCATGAGCGCGAGATAGCGCATGCGTCAGGCACCTTGCCCGATGTCGCCGGGACGGACCATGCCTCAGCCCGCCGCCTTGTTCGCGGCTTTAGCCGCCGCTTCGTCCGCCGTCACGGCGGCAAGCACGTCGAGTGCCGTACGCAGGCGAAGGACAAGGGCGGCGCGAGCCGCCTCATCCGGATACGACTGACCTTCGGCGACGACCGCGCCGTCGACCAGCAGAACGATACGGTCGCCCTGCGACTCGAGCGCGGCCTGAGCGCCACCCAGCGTAACGAGCGTCTGGCGCAGCGTTCCCGCGGCTTTGGGATCGGCGAAGGACCGTGACAGCAGCAGCTCTTCGCCGTCCGCGCCGAACAGGCGGAAACGGAAGCTGCCGTCATCCTCCCGGAAGCTGGCGAAACGCGGCGGCTTCGCTTTCGGCGCGGCGGCCGGCGCAGCCGCGGCGACCGGCTCGTCAGCCACCTTCCGACGATGACGCGCGTTACGCAGGCCGACCGCCTCGCGCAGCGTTTCCACCAGCGGACCGGCGATGGCGCGTGCCTTGGCCGCACCGGCAAGAAGGATGTCCTCCATGTCGTCCGGTCGGGCCATCAGGTCTTCGTAACGTGCGCGCATCGGCGCGACGTCGGCCTCGACGCGCTCGAACAGCACCGTCTTGGCCTCACCCCAGCCGATACCGCCGTGCAGGGCTTCTTCGAAGGCCTGCGTCTCCGCCGGTGTGGCGAACGCCTTGAAGATGGTGAACAGTGCGGAGTTGGCGCTGTCCTTCGGCTCACCCGGCGCACGCGAATCGGTGACGATTTTCATGATCGCCTCGCGCATGCCCTTCGTGCCGCCCTCGAACAGCGGAATGGTGTTGTCGTAGCTCTTGGACATCTTGCGACCATCCAGGCCCGGCAGGGTCGCCACCTGCTCTTCGATGTGCGCCTCGGGCATCACGAAAAACTCGCGCCCGTAGGTATGGTTGAAGCGCTGCGCGATGTCGCGCGCCATTTCGATGTGCTGGATCTGATCGCGGCCGACCGGCACCTTGTTCGCGTTGAACGCGAGGATGTCCGCCGCCATCAGCACGGGGTACATGTAGAGACCCGCCGTAACGCCGGCGTCCGCGTCTTCCTGCTGCTCGATGTTGCGGTCCACGGCGGCCTTATAGGCATGCGCACGGTTGAGCAGACCCTTGCTCGTCACGCAGGTCAGCAGCCACATCAGCTCCGGAACCTCAGGAATATCGGACTGCCGGTAGAACGTGGCGACATCCGGATCCAGACCCGCGGCCAGGAACGACGCGGCGATCTTCAGACGGGACGCCTCGACGCGGTCGGCGTCGTCGCTCTTTATCAGAGCGTGATAGTCGGCCATGAAGTAGAACGCATCGACGTTCGGATCCTTGCTAGCCAGAACGGCCGGGCGGATCGCACCGACGAAGTTGCCGAGATGCGGCGTGCCAGTGGTGGTGATGCCGGTGAGGACGCGGGTATGCATGGGAACCTGATGGGCTACGGACGATAACCGTCCGAGTGTAGCCCGCGAGGCGGCCCGGGGGCGACCCGGGCCTGCGACGCGTCGCCGCGATCAGCGCATCAGGGTGGATTTACCGAACAGCGATTCCACCAGGTCCACCGCCAGCTTGGCGGTCTGGTTGCGCTTGTCGAAGGCCGGATTCAGTTCGACGATGTCCAGAGAGCCTACCCGGCCGGTGTCGGCGATCATCTCCATCACCAGCTGGGCTTCGCGGTAGTTGGGTCCTCCGCGCACCGTCGTGCCTACCCCGGGGGCGATCGACGGATCGAGGAAGTCGACGTCGAAGCTCACGTGCAGATGGGTGTCTTCGTCGACGCCCGACAGGGCCTCTTCCATCGCGGCCTTGATACCGATCTCGTCGATGTAACGCATGTCGTAGATGTCGATGCCCACCTCGTGGACGAAACGCTTTTCGCCCTCGTCCACGGAGCGGATGCCGATCTGGCGGAAGACGTCCGGCGAGGTGGCCGGCACCGTGCCGCCGATATGGGTCAGGACGTCTGGGCCGTAGCCGCACAGGCAGGCCACGGGCATGCCGTGGATGTTGCCGGACGGGGTGATCTGGCTGGTGTTGAAGTCCGCGTGGGCGTCGAGCCAGAGCACGCGAAGCTTCTTGCCCGTGTCACGGCAGTGACGCGCCACGGCGGAAATCGAGCCGATCGCCAGGCAATGGTCACCGCCGAGCATGATCGGCAGGTGCCCTTCGGTGAGCGCGGCATGGATCGCGTCGTGTACCGCGGTGTTCCAGGCCACAACGGCGTCGAGGTGGCGATAACCGTCCACCGGTGGCTCCCACGGATTCAGGGGGCCGACCAGATTGCCGCGATCGACGACATGCATGCCGCGCCTGGCCAGGCGCTCGGCCAGACGGGCGACGCGCAGGGCCTCGGGGCCCATGGAGCTGCCACGGTGGCCGGCGCCGATATCGGTGGGGGCGCCCACGAGGGCAACCGAACGGGTGGTGGGACTCATCGGGATGTACTCAGCATCCGGCAAGTTTACACGGGCCTTTAAAACACCCACGTTGCAGCGCGTCAGGGCATGTGAAGACCGACAGGCCTCCGGTCAATGCGATGAGACGTAAGGCGACGGAGTCATGGCCGCGGGCAGCGCGAAGTTCCGCTTCATGCGCTCGACCTCTTCGACCGGTGGCCTGCCGAACAGGCGCTTGAACTCGCGACTGAACTGCGACGCGCTTTCATAACCTACCGCCGTTGCCGCCGCCGCTGCTGTCGCGTGCTCGCGAAGCATGAGCAGACGTGCCTGATGCAGCCGTGTGGACTGCACGTAGCGCATGGGCGACGTCCCGGTCATCGCGCGGAAGTGGGCATGAAACGTCGGCGCGCTCATGGCCGCTTCGTCAGCCAGTTCATCGACGCTCAGCGCATCGCGGTAGCGGCTGTGGATCATCCGTATCGCTCTCGCCACCATGCCGAACTTGCCTTGCTGCGCCAGCGCGGCGCGCAACGACCCGCCCTGCGCACCGGACAGTATCCGGTAGTAGATTTCGCGCACGAGCGCCGGGCCCAGGATGTCGGCTTCCGGTGGCCTGGCCAACGCTTCGAGCAGACGAAGCACGGATACCGCGAGTGCGTCCTCCATCGGCGAGGCATACAGCCCTCGCGGAGACGCGGTGGACGATCCCTGTCGTTCGTCGATCCGCATGCACAGGTCGGCCGCCATCCCGTGATCGAGGCGAAAGTAGATCGCCAGCAACGGCTCGTCGGCGGACGCATCGGTCTCCATCGTGAAGGGCACGGGCACCGAAACCACGAGGTAATGCTCGGCGTCGTAGACGAAGACCTCGTCACCGAGCAGCCCCCGCTTGCGCCCCTGCACCACCACGACGATGCCGGGTTCGTAGAGCACGGGCGTACGACTCAGCGGCCGGTCGGACCGCAGGAGACGCACGTCGGCCAGTGGCGTCAGGGTGTAACCCTCCGCGGGTGCGAGCTCGCGAAGCAGGTCGATCATGCGGCGTCGGAGGTGGGAATCCATGCCGACATGGTCCGCCTTATCGCCTGTCCCGGCAATCGCCACTCATAGGATCAGGCAAGCACGCAATATCCCAGGCCATGGGAGGCAAGGGGGATCGAGCCTAGCATGGGCCCCGTACCTGACCAGGAGACCATTCATGTCCACCAAGACCTTTTTCATCACGGGTGTCAGCAGCGGTTTCGGCGAGGCCCTTGCCCGCGAGGCCCTCGCTGCCGGCCATCGCGTGATCGGCACCGTGCGCAACGACGAGGCGCGCCGCGCGTTCGAAGGGCTCGACGAGACGCGCGCCCACGGCATGCTTCTCGACGTCACCGATATCGACGCGATTCCTGCCGCCGTGTCCGACGCCGAAGCGCGCTTCGGACCGGTCGATGTTCTCGTCAACAACGCCGGTTACGGGCACGAAGGAATCTTCGAAGAATCGCCGCTCGAAGAGATGCGCCGACAGTTCGAGGTCAACGTGTTCGGTGCCGTGGCGGTGATGCAGGCCTTCGTGCCACGGTTTCGCGAACGTCGCCGCGGCCACATCGTGAACATCACCTCGATGGGCGGCTTCATCACGATGCCGGGCATCGCCTACTACTGCGGCAGCAAGTTCGCTCTCGAAGGCATCAGCGAAGTGCTGGGCAAGGAACTGAGCCCCTTCGGCGTCCATGTCACCGCCGTGGCACCCGGCAGCTTCCGTACCGACTGGGCGGGCCGGTCGATGCAGCGTTCACCGCGCAGCATTCCGGACTACGACGCGACGTTCGATCCGATCAGGCAGGCACGCCAGGAGAAAAGCGGCAAGCAGCTCGGCGATCCCGCAAAGGCGGCGAAGGCGATGCTCGCGCTTGTCGAGTTGCCCGCTCCGCCAGCGCATCTCCTGCTCGGCAGCGATGCATTGGCTCTGGTCCGCGACAAGCTCAAGGCGATGGCGGACGACATGACGAGGTGGGAAACACTGACGCGCTCGACGGATGGTTGATCATCCGATGGTGCCGACACCCGGATTCGAACTGGGGACCTACCGCTTACAAGGCGGTTGCTCTACCAACTGAGCTATGCCGGCGAAGTCGCGAAGTTTATCAGAAGCAGCCCGTCGGTCGAGCACTCACCGCCGGATTGCGCAGGTTGCGGCGAAGGTCTGCGCCGCCTTCATCCGGGACAACCACATCCAGCCACCAGACCGGCGTCGTCTCCGTACGCTCACTCATCCGTGCGGGAAACCCGGCGGCAACGACTTCGTCGCGGCGCTTGCGGGCGTTGGCGGGATCATGAAACAGGCCCAGCGCAACCGAGTTCTGCAACTCCCCCTGGGCCGTCACGACGAAATAATCCTTGATCCCCTTCGCTTCGAGCCGACGGGCCTGGGCCAGCGCCAGTTCGCGTGTCGACTGCGAAGGAAGGAAGACGCGCCAGCCGCGGGATTCGCTGGTCGTCTCCTGGCGCTGGCGGCTGCGGACCGTGCGCGGCGCGATGGCGGTACGCGCGGTGCGCAGATCGACCTGATTGGCGAAGGGACCGATGGCCAGGCATTTGTAGCTGCGGCGGGGACTGGTCGGCGCGTCGGGCTGTGTCGGCGCGGTATCCACCGCCGCCCTGGGCGCCGTGGGTGCCGGTTTCGCCGCGGCGGCAGCCAGCGCCGCTGTCGCCGAGCTGCCGGAGACCGGCGTCACGGGCGACGACATACCCGGCGTGCTCTTTGCAGCAGTCGCGGGTGGCGTTGGCGCTGCTACCGGGGCCGGGGCCTGTGCCGGTGCCGGTGCCGGTGCCGCCATGCTGGAGGTCGTCGTGCTGGCCGCACCCGGGCGTCCGGCAACGGTCGCGGGCGCCGTGCTCGCGGCCGCGGGCACTTCGGCCAGCAATTTCAGTCGGGGCACGCCGCTGTCGGTGGGATCCACCGCGTGCTTACCGGTATCGCCCAGCAGCAGCCACGCGGCTACCGCGATATTGAGGGCGATCAGCAAGACGAAGAACAAACGCAGCAGCATGGTGGCCTTGGGCTTACGGTGGGGCCTGCTCGCGTTCCCCTGTAAGAACCGGCGGCGTCCGGATTCTAGGCGATCTTGGCGGTTTCGGTGTGTGCTTTGGCCCAGACGGCCAGACCCCGAAGGACGGTGTCGGGCACGAGCAGCACCTCGCGCTCGAGCAATGGCGCAAGTACAGCCGCATCGCCGCCACCGAGGGTCACCGTGGGGTGGCCGCCAAGCAGGGGTGCCGAACGCTCGACAAAGCGGTCGACCAACGCGGCGCAGGCCTGCCAGCAGCCCGATGCCAGGCCATCGGCGGTGTTATCGGCAAGGTCGCGTACCGCACCTGCGCCACCCGGGCGTACCTGCACGGTCGCGCCCAGTACGGATTGCTGCATCAGCAGCGGCCCCGGCGCGATCCATCCGCCGAGGTGCCTGCCATCGGCATCCAGCGCATCGAGCGTCAGGGCCGTGCCGACGCTGGCGAGGACGCAGGGCGAGCGACCCGCCGCGTGCGCATCGACCAGGGCGAGGAAGCGATCCACGCCGAGACGATGAGGTTCGGCATACGCATTGGTGACGCCGCAGGATTGCGCGGGCGTACGGACCCAGACCGGCGAAAGGCCGAACGCCTTCTGCGCCGCCACGGCGACCGCGGTCTCACGGGCGGGATCCACCACCGACGCACCGACGACCCGAACCGGCGCCGGCCAGGACGCCCACAACGTCGCCAGTTCGTGCGCGATATCCGCATCCCAGCCAAAGGCCCCGCGATGACTGAATTCGGCGCCATCGAGCAGAGCGAATTTCAGTCGCGTGTTGCCGAGGTCGAGCAGAAGAATCACGCGCCACTCCTGCGGACGGAGACATCCGCACTATCGACGGTCACGGACTGGCCGTCGGCACGACGCACACGCAAGGCACCGCGCTCGTCGACACCCTCTCCGGTGGCGTTGTACTCGCCGCGAGGATCGATGACGCGCAGTGGCTGGTCGCGCAACAGGTCGTTGGCCGCGTATTCGTCGGAGAAGGCCGCGAAGCCATGTCGCTCGAAGGCGAGCAGCCCCTCCGCAAGCGCGGACACGACCGCCGTGGCGACGCGATTCCGTCCCGGCGGCTGGCCGCCAGTGAGTTCCGCCAAGTCGGTGATCGGTTGTCCCGCACGCTCGTGCAGGGTGTCCGGGAGCCGGATGTTGAGACCGACGCCGATGATCGCCGCGCAGGGACCGGAGTACTCGCCGGACAGCTCCACCAGGATGCCGGCCAGTTTGGCCTGGCCCGCCAGCACATCGTTGGGCCACTTGAGCCCGGCCGTGCGGACGCCGAGGTCGTCCAGCGCGCGGATCAGCATGACACCCACGGCCAGCGAGAGGCCCGACAACGACGCGAACCCCGAGTCGAAACGCTTCAGCACCGACAGGTAGAGATTCATGCCCGGCGGCGAGAGCCAGGTCCGGCCACGCCGCCCGCGCCCTGCCGACTGGGCTTCGGCCATGACGAAAGCCAGGTCGTCCAGCGTAGGAATACGCCGCGCCAGCTCGCTGGACGTGGAGTCGATATCCCAGTGCACCTCGAGCATGCCCACGTGCGACGAAAGCGCAGGCTCGAGCGCCGTGCGGATGCGCTGACCGTCAAGCAGTTCGGTCGCCCACGGAAGCCGGTAGCCGCCGCCCACCTTCGCTTCGACGGGCACGCCTTTCAGACGTAGCGACTCGATCTGTTTCCAGACGGCGGCACGGGTCACACCGGCCTGACGGGCCAGAGTGGCGCCGGACACGGCATCGCCGCCGGCAAGGGCTTCCAGGAGGTCGCGTGCGAGCATGGGCTGCCGTGAGGCCATCAGGCGGCCGGTGTCAGGGGGAGGGAGAGCCGGGGCATCGGGTAATTCTAGGGCAGCCGCGAGGATTTCGCCCGCATGGCGCCGCAGAGCCCGATGACACACCTCCAGCACTGGCACCGTTTCGAAATATCTGAGAGGATCGGTCGGTCCCCCGGCACGTCCGGGGCCCACGGGGTATACCGATGAACGCCAGACCCTACATCTTCGGATGTCTGTGCCTCGTCGGTGCCATCGGCACCGCCGCCGCTTCCGACGTCAGCGTGACCAACAGCCTGCTTTCGCTGGGCCGGTCGGTGTCGTCGTCGTTCGATGCCGGATCCACCTCGCGCTCCAGTTCCAGCCAGAGCAGCCGCGACAGCGGCAGCGGCGACGTGACCACCGCGAGGCAGGTCAATAACGCGCAGGCCAGCCCGGGTCAGGCGCCCATGCCACCCCCCGTCGAGGCCGACGCCGATATGCATGATGGCTCTTCGAGCGGTCACGGCGCAGGGCCGACCTGGCAGTCCATGCTTCCCGGTTCGATCTTCTAAGAATCCTCCGGCCGTCGTGTGAGCGTTTTCCAGTCGTTGCTTGCGCGTTTTCGCGCCCCCGTCCCGCCCATCGACGACACACTCTGGGCACACGCCCTGACCCGCGTTCCGCTGGCGAACGCGCTGGACGCGCCGCGAGCCCACTACCTGCGCCAACTCGCGGCGTCTTTTCTCCACACCAAGCGATTCCACGCGCTGGGCGACGCCTCGCTGGATGATTTCTGGCGTCTGGCTATCGCCATGCAGGCCAGCCTCCCTGCCCTGCCGCACGGCCCGAAGGTCTTCAAAGGCTGGACCAATGTCCTGGTCTACCCCGGCGAATTCAACGTCCGTCGCAGTCACCATGACGCACCCACGGGCGTGATCACCGAGAGCGACGACACCCTGATCGGCGAAGCGTGGGAGCGCGGCCCGATGATCCTTTCGCTGGCCGACGTGGCGCTGGATCTCGAAGCCCCGTGGGATGGCGTCAACGTGGTGATCCACGAAATGGCGCATAAGCTGGACATGCTCGCCGGCCCAGCCAATGGCGTGCCGCCCCTACCGGGGGGCATCAACCGAAGGGAATGGATCGGCAGCATGCAACAGGGCTTCGAACGACTCTCGAAGGCGGTGGGTCGTCGGCGCAAGACGGCGATCGATCCCTATGCGGCGGAAGCGCCCGAGGAATATTTCGCGGTGACAAGCGAAATGCATTTTTCGCAGCCCGCCTTGCTGCGTGAGGCGGAGCCGGACGTGGCGCGCCTGCTAGATGCCTATTACGGACCGTCGCCCGCGGACTGACGATCCTCAGGCGGGCGGAATACGCACGCTGAAACGTGCGCCACCGAGCTCTTCCGAGTGATCGACGTGCAGCTCGCCCTGGTACGCCTTGACGATGTCCTGCACGATCGACAGCCCGATACCGTGGCCCTGCACGCGCTCATCGCCGCGCACACCACGTTGCAGGATCTTCTCGATCTTTTCGTCCGGAATGCCCGGGCCGTCGTCTTCGACAATGAGTTCGAGACCCGCGCGTCCGCGCACCTTCGCCACGGAACGCGCGGTGAGCAGGACGCGATGCGAGGCCCACTTGAAGGCGTTCTCGACCAGGTTGCCCATCAGCTCCAGCAGGTCGCCCTGCTCGCCCGGGAACGAGACGCCGTCTTCGATCTCGAACTCGCACAGCACGTTCTTTGCGGCGTAGACCTTTTCCAGGCTCTGCACCAGATCTTCCGCATGACCGGCAATCGGCTCGACCGAGGCGATGGTGCGACGACCGGAGGTGGCCGCGCGCGACAGCTGGTAAGCGACCAGCTCGTCCATCTTGCGCACCTGCTCGAGGATGTCTCCACGCAGCGAACGTGCGTCGGCTTCGTTTTCCAGTTGCGAGCGCACGACGGCCAGCGGGGTTTTCAGGCTGTGCGCCAGATCGGCCAGGGTGTCGCGATAGCGCGTACGCTGCTCGCGCTCGCTGTCGATGAAGGCATTGAGACGCTTGGTGAGCACCGTCAGTTCCATCGGATACGGGCCGTCGAGGTGGTCGCGCGTGCCGCGCTCGATGTGCGCGAGATCGCTCGATACACGGCGCAACGGCAGCAGGCTCCAGCGCAGCAGGAACAGCTGCAGGAGCATGAGCATCATGCCGAGCATGGCCAGCCAGAGGAACTGCGTCCGACGGTAGGTCGCCACCTGCCGCTCGAACTGATCTTCCGTCTGCGCGACGGCGAAGGTCAGCGGCACACTGCGTTTATCGGTACTGTCCAGCGACACGCCGTAGCTGAAGACATAGAGCTTGCCGCTGCGCGTTTCTACCGGCTCGAACGCCGTCTCGCCGGGCGACAGCATGCGCACGAAATCGAAATCGCGACCCAGTGCCGACGACGACTCCCAGCGGAAACCGTCGTTGCCGACGATGATCGCGTACAGCCCCGAGCCCGGCCGCGAGAAATCGGGATTGGGCTGACTGTCGGGCGTGGTGACCTTTCCGGCGCGGGTGATGTCGGTACCGGTGATATAGGCGATGGCGTAGTTGTGCAGCCGGTCGTGCATGGCCGACAGCTCGGACGCGTAGTTGGCCTTGTTCTGCGCCAGGCCCGTCAGGCCCAGGAAGGCGGCCAGCGCGAAGCCCGTCGCCAACGCCGCGCGCGCGGCCAGCGACAGCGGCCGGCGTTTGGTCGGTGGAGCGTTATCCATGCGTCCAGCTTACCTCGGGACGGTGCAGCGACTTTGCTGCACCGTCCACGGTTCGCTCAGTCTTCGTCCGCTTCGTTACGCGGAATCGCGAAACGATAGCCGCGACCGCGGACGGTCTCGATCGGCTTGAGCGCACTTTCGGGATCCAGCTTACGGCGCAGGCGGCCGATGAAGACCTCCAGCACGTTGGAATCGCGGTCGAAATCCTGCTGGTAGATGTGCTCGGTGAGGTCGGCCTTGGAGACCAGCTCACCCGCGTGCAGCATCAGGTATTCGAGGACCTTGTATTCGTAGCTGGTCAGGTCGACCTGACGGCCTTCGACGGTGACCGTCTGCGCCGTGGTGTCGAGCTTGATCGGGCCGCAGGCGAGGACCGGCTTGGACCAGCCGCTCGCACGACGCACCAGCGCATTGATACGGGCCAGCAGTTCCTCGACGTGGAAGGGCTTGACCAGATAGTCGTCGGCGCCGTGCTTGAGGCCTTCGACCTTGTCCTGCCAGCTGCCACGCGCCGTAAGGATGAGAATGGGATAGCGCTGGCCGTGCTCGCGCAGGGCTTTGACCAGATCCATGCCCGACAGCTTGGGCAGGCCCAGATCGATGATGGCCAGGTCGAAGGGGACCTCGCGACCGAGGTACAGGCCCTCTTCGCCGTCCTGGGCGGCATCGACGGCGAAGCCGTCACGTTTCAGCCGCGCGGCGAGGGTCTCGCGAAGCGGGGCCTCGTCCTCAACGAGCAGGATGCGCATCAATGTTTCTCCTTGTTGTCCCCGGCACTGGCGTCCAGGGGCTTGGCGGTTTCGGTTCGGACGGGCACCACGCGGACGTGACCGTCCAGCGTAAGGACCTTGACCCGGTATTCGGTGATCCGGCCGCGCTCGACGAGTCGCGTATCCGCCGACAGCACTTTTCCCCCGGTGTCCTTCTGGACCTTGCTCACGGCCTGCTCCAGCGTCAGCGACTGGTCCGCCTGGGCGGCCACGGGCAAACTGACGCAGAGCGCGGCGAAAAGTAGCGGACGAAACGTGATTTTCATGTCTGGCGCGGGCAGCACGACGGGCAGTAGTCAACCGATCATGCCGAGGGGCGCCCCGCCTGAAGCTGAACGAAACCTAGGCTAACGCAACCTGGAGGCCGCAAAGTCGGCCGATACGGGCCAGCATCACCTCGAGGGGTTCGCCGAAATCTCTGGTCGGCGGCTCAATCAGGGCCGCCTGCAGGAACCGCCGCACGTCCTTAAGAATTGATTCGGGCAGATCGATCGAAGCGTTTGCCGGGATGACCTGGGATAGCGCTAGCACGTCGAAAAGGTGCTTTCGTACTCTTTTCGAGTCGACGGAGGACGCATCCGCAGCCCTTCTTTCCCTGAGATCGAGCCAGGCCTTCGCCTTCAGCACGATCAGCCCCCTGGCATCCAACCAGCTCAGACCCTCCTTGGTCCGCGCCGCATCCCGAATCACGTTGTAGTAGGCATCGTCGAGGAGCAACCCGGACAAACTTTTGAGATCGCCGCCCAAGGTGACCGGGATGGCACGCTGACCGTGGTGAAGAACCAGGCCGTCCGGCGCGCGGGAGAAGATCTCCAGCATAGCCGGGGCGTCGCCTGCACATGGATCACTGAAACGGTAGAACTGCGGTCGACCGCCGACCTCTCGCCTTTTGTAGCCAGCCCGTTCAACGAACTCCATGAGTGCAGCTCCGAAACCTTCAGTCCGCGCTTCTATGAGAAGGACGAGGTCAAGGTCGTGTGTTGCCCGGAAAGATTCACCCACTTGCGCCATTTCCAGCATGGCCGCGGACCCGCCGATGAGTACGTACTGGTCATCGAATGATCGGAAGTGCTCCCTGAAAACATCGAGTCCTTTCATAGCCAATCCAACCGCTCCATGAGTTGTTCGAGGGCGCTTTCGAGGCGTGGGTCATCAACCGCCGCGTCACGCAGACTCAACCATACAGAGAGCGGATCGGCTCGCCCACCGGCAGCACGCGCCGTGGCGGGATAGGCCCATGATTCCAGCCTCCACGCATCGGCCTTCTCTATGTCGTCGTGATTGAGGCGTGCAGACAGGCTACGGAAGTTCGTAACGCGATACGCCGCGAATAGCTCTTTCTGCTCGGCGGGCCCCAGCGCGCGGACGGGAATCCGAGGGGGATTCAGCGACGACCATTCCGCGAGTGCGGACTCCCCCGACCACGGAAGGGACGACTCTAACGACACATGACCCGCTACAGTGAGCGAAGCGCGCACCGGACTTTTCAACAAAGGCATCGCTCGAAACCATACGTCGCGAGAGCTCCCCACGGAAGTGAGCAAGAGCGACGTACCCCGCCGTTGTGGCTCGAACAAACCCGCTTCGATCAAGGAACGACAGGCCCGCCCGACCGTCATGCGCGTGTAGCCGAGTTCAAGCCCCCTGTCGTAAGGGGAGAACGATTTCTCGGGTGTATTCAGGAGACCCGCGATGAGGAGCGCCTGCGCGCTAGCCTCCAGCATCCCGCGCCCGGAAGCATGAGCCGCCGCCGCACGTTTTTGTCGGGCGTGTTTTCGCCAGTCGACGCCCACATCCGGGAGATGCA
Organism: Dyella sp. 333MFSha; assembly: GCF_900102405.1. Classification (NCBI taxonomy): domain Bacteria; kingdom Pseudomonadati; phylum Pseudomonadota; class Gammaproteobacteria; order Lysobacterales; family Rhodanobacteraceae; genus Dyella; species Dyella sp. 333MFSha. The sequence continues at coordinate 191,945 of NZ_FNBR01000003.1, forward strand.
CATATCGCCCCGGAACGACAAACGGGACGCCCTGGGCGATTAACGCCGAACGGCGGTGGGCGGGCAAAACGTTGGCGACATATACAACCGGCGCACCTGCGGCTTCGGCAACTCGAGCAAGTCGCGAAAGGACATCACCAGAGGAACGAAGGTCATCACCGACGGACCGCATGAAGACGACCGCGAGCCCGCGGATATTCGCTTCTGCGAATTCCGTTTCCTTTCTTAGTACGACGGGAAGCGACGCCGCACCTGACCATGCCGTCATTCCTACTTCAACACCGAGGCTGGATCGAAGGGTGTCAGCCAATTGGCGATGAAAGGAGACATCCATGCGTCACTATATAACATTCATGTTAAACATAACAACATGGATGTTATGTTTAGGAAATAGTTGCTCTTCACGGACTCATGCAGCTTGCCGCAGCGGTGCCATGGCGGACTCGATCAACCGCCAGTCGGCTCCCGGCAGGTGCGATCCCTCGCTCAGCTGGCGACGGAACCCACGCGCGCCCGGCTCCCCCTGGAACAGCCCGAGGATGTGCCGGGTGATGTGCTTGAGCTGGGTGCCGCGGGCCAGCTCGGCCTCTATATAAATACGCATGCGATCGAGCACATCGGCCCGGTCGGGCAGCGCCGTGCCGTAGAGGTCCGACCCCAGCCGGGCGAGCACGAACGGGTCATGGTAGGCGGCACGGCCAAGCATCACCCCGTCCACATGGGCCAGGTGCTCACGCACCGCCTCGACCGTGGTGATGCCACCGTTGATGACGATGGTCAAGTCGGGAAATTCGCGCTTCAGCCGGTAGACCCGCTCGTAGTCCAGCGGCGGAATTTCCCGGTTTTCCTTCGGGCTCAGGCCTTCCAGCCAGGCCTTGCGCGCGTGCACTACGAGAATGCCGACGCCAGCCTCGACCATCGTGGTGGTGAAACGCTGAAGGTCGGCGTATTCGTCCTGGTCGTCCACGCCGATGCGGCATTTGACGGTGACCGGGACATCCACGACCTCCGCCATGGCCCGGACGCATTCGCCGACCAGGTCCGGCTCGCGCATGAGGCACGCCCCGAACTTGCCGGACTGGACCCGATCCGAGGGGCAACCGACGTTGAGGTTGATCTCGTCATACCCCGCCTGCGCGCCGAGGACCGCCGCCTTCGCCAGTTCGACCGGGTCGCTGCCGCCGAGCTGGAGCGCCACAGGGTGCTCTTCGTGGCTGTGCTCCAGGAGACGCAGCTGGTTGCCGCGCACCAGGGCCGCGCTGGTGACCATCTCGGTGTAAAGGCGGGCATGGGGCGACAAAAGCCGGTGGAAGTACCGGCAATGACGGTCCGTCCAGTCCATCATGGGAGCGACGGTGAGGCGGAAGGCTGAGGGATCAATGCGTTGCATACGGCCATTTTAGCAATCGCAGGTGGAGTGCGCTTGCCCGCCAATGTCACATGACGGGCAAACGCCTTCGTGCTTCGGCCGATGCTCCCCGTCGGAGTCATCCGATGATCCTTGCGCTGGCACGCCGCTTAGCTCAGCAGCGCCGCACTTTCTTCGATAAATGCTGCGAGAGACTTGCCCGGTCGACCGATCAGAAACTCCAGATCGCCCGTAACCGTAGCCAGACTGCCCGACCGCGCGGCCGCTTCGACTGACACGAGCAGTTTGACGATCGCTTGCGGCACGTTGGCGCCGGCAAGGTGCTGCGCGAGCTGCTCGTCGGTCAGGTTGACGACTTCCAGCGGGCGCCCGGTGGCATCGCGGACCAACGATGCGATCGCATCCACGGAAAGTGCCTCCGATCCCGTCAGCGTGTAGGTCTTACTGCCGGCAGGTGGATTGGCAAGGGCGGCCGCGATGGCCTCGGCCATCTCATCGCGCGCGGCATAGGCCGTTTTCGCCCCTTCGGACGCCGTATACCAGTGCCCGCTCTGCAAAGCGGAAGGAAGTCCCATGAGCAAGTTTTCGTGATACCAGCCGTTCCGGAAAACCAGCGACGGCAATCCCGTTTCGGCGATAGCCTGCTCGGTCAGGGCGTGATCGGGTGCGAAGCTCAGCGGAGATGCCGTCGGATTCGGCAGCGAGGTGTAGGCGATGCGCTGAACACCCGCGACGACAGCTGCCTCTACCGCGTTGCGGTGCTGTCGGAGCCGGCGCCCGTCGGCCGTCAATTCATCGGTCGAAATAATCAGGACGGTATCGGCACCCTTGAAGGTCGAGACAAGCCCCTGCGCATCGTCAAAGTCTGCGCGCTGGACAGCAACGCCACTTTCCGTCAGATGCTGCAGCTTCTCCGGGTTGCGACTTCCCGCCACGATGCGTTCAACTGCCACGCCGCGTGCCAGCAAATGCTTGATCACCGCGCCGCCCAGGTGCCCGGACGCACCGGTGATGAAGATGGTTTCGGACATGTTCCGCTATTCCTTTCGAGTGATACTCTCTTTTTGAGAGCATCTCTAAGATCAAGGTAGCAGCCGCTTCCGTAAAGGAGGCAGTTTCGCGGCACATAGGCACAAAAGGGTAACCACCATGTCGACGACAGGCACGCTCACCGAACGACTCACTCACGAGCGACTGAAGAACGACGGGAACATCCATAACTGCCCGGTCAGGGATGTCCTGGACGCCGTCAACGGACGGTGGAGCACACTTCTCCTTGTAGCGCTTGCCGAGCGGCCCTACCGGTTCGGCGAGTTACGCCGCCTGGTACCCGACATCTCTCAGCGCATGCTCACGCAGACGCTCCAAGAGCTTCAGCGCGAGGGCTACGTACATCGTGAGGTGTTCCCCACACGGCCGCCTGCGGTGGAGTACAGCATGACCGACTTGGGAAGGTCGATATTCGAGCCCATCAGCCAGCTGATCGAGTGGGCCGACAAGAATCATGCGGCGGTACGTGACGCGCGACGTTCATTCGACGACGAACATGCGGCGTGATTTGCAACGGTTTGATACCCCGCGCTTTAGCGGCGGCCGGTGGGTCCGGTTAGCGGCGGATCGAGCGCCCAGGCCAGCCCCAACAGTCCGATCTCAGCCGGCACCATCCACAGCAGGATATGGCTAACGGGCGCATCGACCCCGTGATCCATCGCGTTGAAGGGATTGATATAACCCACGGGAAACACGAAAGCTGCCCGGCGGACAAGCTCGATACGAGACATTCGTCCTCCGGGCGGCCGATCAAGCCCTGTTAGTGGATGTAGCCGCTTTCCGCCGGATTCGCTTCGATGCGAATCAGCTTCAGCGAGCCCATCTCACCCATGCCACCGCCGGAGAAGGTCAGCACGCCTTCGCCCTTGTAGTGGAATTCGGTGCGGTAGTTGTCGCTGCCGAAATGGAAAGGAATGAACGCCTTACCCGTCTGGTACGACTTCTGATCGGTCGGCGGTCCGATCAGGTCCATGATCTCTTTCGAGTACATGCCATCGTGGACCTTGGCGAACTTGCTGTCCGGCGCCGGCGTGCCGATGCGTTCGACCGCGTCGTCCGAACGGCCCGCGCTGAGCGAGATCGGGGCGTATACAGCGAGCACAGCGAGCGAAACCATCGCGACGAGTGATTTGAATTTCATGACGAACGACCTCTCCTTGAGTCTTGACAAAGCGACAGACAAAAGGGGAAGACGGCCGTCGGCGACGTGCCTGACCTGTGAGTGGCTCCCCCTTTAGGAAGAACGAAAAAAAGCCCCCTGAGGCCGCTTCGTTCTTCGACGCGATGGTAAGTTGTCGGGGCGGCAAAGGCAAAGATTGGCACGGCAAACGTGCCGTGTAGGAGTTCCCCTACAAGCAAACGAGACGTACGTCTCATTCGACGCGTCACCGCCCTGGGACGGACGCTGCGTCTCTCGTACATGGACGGAACGGCACCCCCTAGCCGCCCTATGGCGATTTGTCGGCGCCTCGGCTAACGTCGATACCTGCATGGCCGGGGAGGCCATCAAGGGGAAGGTTCCGCCACCCGCGCGGGATCACCGAAAGTAATCGTCTACAAGGACTTATCGATGACATTCGCTTCGACCGGCCTGCGTCGCCTGTTTGCCCTCGCCTTGGCCTGCACGGCCTTTCCCGCACTCGCCCGCAACGACAACGTGTACGTCGCCAGTCAATCGTCGGATACGGTTTCCGTGATCGATGCGGCATCCCATACGGTTACCGCCACGATTCCCGTCGGCAAAGCCCCGATCAGCCTCGCCGTCAGCCCGGATGGATCGACGGTTTACGTCGCCAACGCCAATAGCGACAGCGTAAGCGTCATCAACGCCGCGACCAACACGGTGACCGCAACCATACCCGTCGGAAACACGCCGAACGCGCTCGCGGTCAGCCCCAACGGCGCGGAGCTGTATGTTGCCAACGCGAATGAAAGCAGCGTGTCAATCGTCGACACCACCACCCACACCACGACGGCGACGGTGGCCGTGGGAAGCCTGCCCCTGACGATCGGCGCCAACGCCAGCGGCACGCGCGTCTACACCGGCAACGTGGGTGACCTTACGGTGTCGGTCATCGACACCGCCACTCACACGGTGACGGAGAACATGCCGGTAACGGCAAGTCCGGACTCTCTGGTCGTTGGTCCGCTGGGAGCACGGGTATACGTCGCCAGCTACAACGAGAACGTCGTATCCGTCATCGATACATTCAAGAATACGGTGACAGGCGTACTGAAGGCCGGTAAAGGCCCCGATGCCGTGGCAACGAGCCCGATCGGCATTCCGCTGTATGTCGCCAACGCGGATGACAACACCGTATCCGTCATCAATCCCTTTACGAAGACCGTCACCAGCACCATACCCGTCGGCACGTCACCCGCGGCGATCGCTTTCAACCGCCGCACGGGTCGTATCTACACCAGCGACTTCGGTTCGGACACCGTCACGGTTATCGACGCACGGACCAACAAGGTCATAGCAACCGTTGGCACGGCCCACCACCCCTCGTTCGTGGCGGTTCAGCCGTAAGCCATCGCGCGACGCAGATTGCAGCCATAGGAAAATCGTCGAATCAGGCCTCGTGGCCGAGAGGATTTCCGATGTTCTGCGCGATCCGCCACAGGACACCGCTGGGATCGGTCAGCGTGAAGTCTCGCATCCGCCATGGGCGATCCGCGGGCGGCTCTGACCGGACGCCGTAGCGGCCGACGAGATCCTGAGCCTGCACATGACTCCACCACGCGTCCACATCGGCCACGAGCAAGTGCATCACGAAATTCGTGGCATGTTCCTCGACGTAGAAGCCTTGCAGAAGAAAGCTGCAGTTACCCGCATGGAGATACGCAAGGCCGTCGGATGACGATGCAACGGTGAAACCCAGGTCCCGGTAAAAACGCAGCGATAACTCGAAATCCTTCGCCGGGACGAAGGCCTTGATCTCCACCGTATCCAGCGTCACGACTCAGCCTTGACCGGCTCCGCAGGCCGTTGCGCGGGAACGAAGAAAGCCGAGATACGATCGGCCCAGATCAGCAAGCCGAGTCCCAGAACAGCGTCCACCACCGTGTGGTTGATCGAACCCAGCTCCGAGACGGCGCCCGCGTAGAGCCCCTTATGCACGTTGTAGGCGGTCAGCAGATAGCTGATGGCCGTCAAAATGCTGCTTGCACCCAGGTAGCGAAGAACCAGCGCGAACCATTGCCGTGGCGTCATAACCTAACCCCTTCCTTATCAGTCATCCGATGTCTGTCGGCCGAAGATAGCCTAAGCAGGCATCGGACGCCACGCAACCAGGCGCTCGACTCAACCCCGGCTCGCGGTGCGTTTTCAGTCCGGTCGCAACGAGCAACCCAGGTAGTAAGCCGCGTTCAGTTCCTTGGCGCGCTTCTGTGCGATCTCCCGGATCTCATCGCCGTGCTGGGTGAACTTGTCCGGGTGGTACTGGATGATCAGGGCCTGATAGGCCGCATTGATCTCCGCGCGCGTGGCCTCGGGCGACACGCCGAGCACGTCGTACCACGGGCGGCGGGTATCGAGTTGCAAGGGCGGCTTCGTGCCCGTCGCATCCGGCGTATCGTCCCTGGGGGTCGCCATCATCGCGGAGACGAATTTGTAGCCGATCGCCAGGCAGATCCCGACGACGACGATCTCCATCACGTTCATGCCAGAGCGCCTTCGATCTGTTGTAGGTAAGTCTGAAGCTGCTGGTGTCGATCACTGCCCGCCTCTTCGATGTCGAGCTGGCGTTGCAGTCGCGTGCGGATGGCATCACCGAGACGCCCCCGCTCATCGGCGTCCAGCAGCGCATGGGCGACGGCGAAAAGGTCGAACCGCTCGGCGGCACGCGCGCCCTGTTTACGAACGAGGTTCAACGCGTACGGCGCGCAGAGCAGCGCATCGGACGCCATGCCCGAGAACGTCTTCCCGGCGAGACCGGTGATCCTGCGCATGCGCCAGACACGCCACACCGCCGCGCCGATCGCTGCGTACAGGGCGATCATCCAGCCGAGCAGGCCGTACACGTTGCCCGCAAGTACCGCGGGCATCGCGGCGAACAGCAGCGCGACGACAAGCACGGGAAGCGCGGTGGCGGTCACTCCGGCTCGCCACGCTCGCAGTCCGTGCAGCGGCGCCGGGTTGCCAGGCTCCTTCTGCGACGACCAGCGCAGACGGAGCAACGCACGTGTCGGTGCGAAAAGGGGCGGCACGTAAACATGCCGCCCCGCCAGTTCGAACTCAGTGCCGACGGAAAACGACCAGCGTCCGTCGCGGCGCTCGAAGAACACCACTTCGTTGTGATAGAGCAGCAGCGTGGCGTCGTAGACATACATGCCCACGACGCCCAGCAAAAGCCACTCCGTGTTCGGCAACATCGCGATCAGGAGTTCTTGCGCGTGAACAGACGCTTGATCGCCCCGCCCACCGCGGCGAAGCCGATGAGGATGAACTTCCATGCCGCCGCGAGGAACGTGCCGATGATGGCGAAGAAGCCCTTCTTGGCGGCGACGGCGGCAACACCGCCGGTGATCAGTGCGGCGAGGCCGTATTCGGCGACGCGGTCGCCCGTGTGGAAATCGCTGTACGACTGACCCGGCGCGAATGCGAAGCCACCGAGCGTGCCCTTGAAGTCGGTCACCGCCTGGTTGAGGACCTGGGGGTCGGACACCAGCACGACGTTCATGACGCCGCTGCGCCCCAGGATGCGCGCGTTGTAGTTCACCACGTCGCTGTGCGATTTATCGCTGCGCGCGAGGAACGACCAGGTCAGCGACTTGAACTGGGTGTCGTACTGCGGCTTGTTCTGCCAGCCCACGAGGGTGAGCGTTTCCCAGCCTCGTGAACGACGCTCCTTGTTGCTCTCCTCGGTGCCCTGCTTCACGGACGCCAGAATGTCGTCGGGATCGAGTTTCTCGTCATCCTTGACGTAGCCGACATCGTCGTAGTCGAAGAACGCGGTCCACTTCATATCCGTCGGCGCAAGCGTGTACGTGTCCGCCTCGTCCGGTGGATTTTCCATCAGTTCGTTCAGGCGCCTGGTACCCACGGGATCGAGGAAGGCATAGCCGTCGGGTACATCGAGCGTGGCCTGCGCACCGAGCTGCACCTTGGTTGGGCCGACTTTCCACGGCAGGTCGGACAATTCGTTGGCGCTGGCAAGCGCGCTGACGAGGGACAGCGCGAGCGCGACTGCCAACTTCCTTGCAAATCCAGTCATGCGGGCTCTCCAGCGAACTCAGAATGCCGAGGTAAAAGATAGAGGCGGACCACGAGAAGCTCCTTCCGGTGAGCAGGCACAAGCGCGACGAAACTCGCGCCCCCGGCGCGAATTCATGATTCCAGTGAAAGTCGTGCGAGCCCCCGGCACGACGTGCGAGAGTTTGCGACCAGGGCAACGGGAGCGTCAAGGCGATGTTCCGGAACCGGCCTTTTGCCGGATTCCGACCGTCCTCCGGCGTGTGCAGCCGGACGCTCCAGCAAAGTCAACCGGATCAACGGCTTTCCGCATGTGAACGACGGGACGAGCAGCGAAGCCGCGCACCCACTAGAATGCGCCCCCTCGCCGTCACCGCCCTGCCCTCCCCATGCATATCGTCGTCAACGAAGAACTCAAGGCTTACATCGACCCGCTGTCGGCGGACGAATACGAGGCGCTGGAGCGCAGCCTGCTCGCCGAGGGTTGCCGCGACGCGCTCGTGCTCTGGGGCGACACGCTGGTGGACGGGCACAACCGCTACGGCATCTGCCGCAAGCACGATATTCCTTTCAACACCGTGCAGAACGAGCGCTTTCAGTCGATCGACGACGTGCACCTGTGGATGATCGAGCAGCACCTGGGCCGGCGCAGCGTGTCCGATTTTCAGCGCGGCGTGCTGGCGCTGCGCAAGCGCGAAATCCTCGCCGAGCGACGCGCACGTATCGAGGCGAACGGCGGTGAAGAGAGGTCCGAGGTGCCCTTCGACACCGACGGCGCTCAGCCCGCGGCCGCAAAGCCCGCCCGCGTCAACCCGAACGAGAGCCGCAAGGAAATCGCCCGCGAGGCAAGGATCAGCAGCAATCAGGTCGGCATGATCGAGAAGATCCGCAAGGAGGCCGCGCCGGAGGTGGTCGCGGCGGTCAAGTCGGGCACGCTGTCGATCAGCGCCGCCGCGGCGGTCGCCACCCTGCCCGAAGACGAACAACGCGCGGCCGCCACCGGCGGCGATGCCGAGCTGAAGCAGGCCGCCAAACGGGTGCGCGAGTCGAAGCGTAAGCCGCGCGAGAAGCCGAGTGACGACGTGCTGGCCTTGCGCGAACAGATCGCCGACCTGGAAGCGGAAAACCGGAACCTGCGCCGCGAAATCGAGACCTTGCGGGTCCGTCTGGGCGAGAGCGTGCCTGAGGACGCCGATGAGGCCATGGCGGAGTAAGGTAGCTGCAAGGGGTCGGGAACTAGCATGGCCCCTCAGCGATCCAAGGCGTAATCCCCGGAGTTTGCCGCGCATGAAACCGATCGTCGTCCTCGCCACCCTGTTCCTCGCCGCCTCGACCGCGATGGCGCAGGACGCTACGAAGCCGCTGAACCTGCGTTTGCCCGCCGACTACACGCCGGCTCCCGCCAGCAGCGCCCCCGCGCCTGCCCCGGCCGCCGACGCCAGGGTCTCCGCCGATCCCAAGGCTCCCACGGTGGCGCCGAAAAACGGCGGCGAGAACATCGCGGTCTCGAAGTCCCGCCCGCTGGATCCCCCCGGTACCTACTACGGCGACACCAGTGGCCGTATGGACGGTGTGGAAGCCGACGATGGCACGCCGCGCTGCGACGACGCCACCTACAACAAGCCCCAGGTGCATGGCAGCGTCACCACCGGCGTCGTCAGCGCCAGCCATGGCGGCAGCGGCAACTACCAGGCCGGGGCGGTCAACCTCAGCCAGGCCTTCGGCAGCTGTGAGCATCCCACCGGCGGCGTCAGCATCTCCGTCGGTGCCGGCCAGGGCCACTTCGGCGGCGGCCGCATCCGCTGATCAGACCGAGCGGAACAGCACGATCCGCTCCGCTGCCTCAGCGTCCGGGTCGTCGCTGACCAGCCAGGGCTGCCGCGCGAACGTACGCGTACACGGGCCCAGAGCCACCACACGCACGGCACGCCGGGCCGCCTCGGCTTCGATCCTGGCGATGACGTCGCGCAGAACGGTGCCGATGAACGGCGTGAACAGATAGAAGACGTCGACGCCGGAAAAATCCGCCTCGCGTGCATCGCCTTCGACGAACCGAACTCCCGACAGCCCAAGTGACGTCGCCGCACGCGTCGCGACATCGACATAGCCCCCGTCGCGCTCGACGCCGATGCATCGCGCGCCCGTCAGGATGTGTGCCAGCAAGGGGACGTGACCCAGTCCCGAACCCAGATCCAATACGACATCCGCGGCCGTGATGCCGCCTCTGGCCAGGCCGTCGACGATGTGCCGGGCGGGTGTGGGCTGGTAGAAGACCATCTCGGGCGGCAGCGGTCTGGCATCCGGAAGCGGCTCGTCCAGGGCCAGCACGCCGGCCAGGAGCGCGTCGAGCGGATCGTAATGCTGACCCGAGGGGATTCCGACGTCGAGCCAGGGCGCGAGCGCCTGCCTGCCTTCACCCGCGCGGATTCGTTCGCGCAGCGACTCGTACAACTGACGATCCACGGCATCGAGCGCGTCGAGGAGACGCACCACCCGACGAGTCAGCGTCGCATCGCGCAGACCGACCTGCCCGAGGTCGAGCCGGTCCGCCGCATCGGCTCGTACCAGAAAGGCATCGGGCCGATGCCAGTCCGTGCGTTCATCGAGCTCATCGAGGTAGGCCACCAGTCGCTCGTTCAATAATGTCTCTCCGGAAAACGGCGCCACCACCGACGCAGCCAGCTCATGCGCGACGGAAAGGCCCGATCCATCGGCACGCGCACGGCCACTTCGGTACCGCCCTGGAGACAGGCCGCGATGGTGGCGATGCCACCCATCGCATGCGCGCGCTCGCGTATCCCGCGCAGCCCCCAGTGACCCGCACGGCCGTCACGGGAAACGGCATCCTCGATGCCGCGGCCGTCGTCACGCACGTAAAAGAGCAGCATACCGTCATCTTCTTCGAGAACGACGTCGATGCGGCTCGCGCTGGCATGCGTCACCGCGTTGTGCACGGCTTCGCGTGCGATGCCATGCAGTTCGTCGCGCGCCAGCGGATCCAGATCGAGCACGTCGAGCCGCACGGTGACGATGACCGGCACCGTGTGATCGGACGCGTAGAAGCGCGCCATCGCTTCCAGAACGTCGTTCAGTAGCATGTCTTCCGTGCCGTGCGCGCGCAGGTCGCGGACGCGGTCACGCGCTTCGACGAGCGCTTCCTCCGCGCGGTCGAGCGCGCCTTCCATCGCCGTGCGTACCGGATCGTCCGGCGCGACGCGATTCGCGATCGCCTGGAAGCGCATGGTCAGACCGTGAATGCTCTGCAGCAGCGTGTCGTGCAGTTCGCGTGCGATGCGTTCGCGCTCCGCATGGCGTTCGTCCAGGCGCCCCCGCACGAGCGCCGCGACGCGCCGCCCCCTGAGCAGCAGGGCGATCCAGATGGCGAGGAGCAAGGCGGCGATACAGACCAGCGCGAACCACAGCGTCTGATAGAACGCCGGCGACACGGTGACCGCGATCGAAGTGCCCTGCTCGTTCCAGACGCCGTCCTCGTTGGACGCGGTCACGCGAAACACGTAATGACCCGGCGGCGGATCGGTGTACACGGCTTCGCGATCGGTACCCGCCTCGCGCCAGCGCGTATCCAGGCCATCCATCCGATAGCGGAAGCGCACGCGCTCGGGCATCGACAGGCTGGTCGCGGTGTAGGCGATGCGCAGCCGCTCGGTGTTCGCCGGAAGCGTGACGCTGGACGAGGCCGGCCAGGTTCCCGCATCCGTGGAAATTTCCCGGACCATCACCGACGGCGCGACCGGGTTGCGCCGTATGGCCGACGGATCGATCGACACGACGCCGCTGGTCGTCGCGAACCACAACCGTCCATCGTCGGCCACTACCGCGGTGGGCAACGGACGAAACTGCGCCGGCGTACCTGGCAATCCATCGAGCGAATCGAACAGCATGACCGGCGGACGGTAACCCGGCTCGTCGAGGGCCTGGCGCATGTCGGCCGAGGCGATCCGCGCGACGCCTTGCGCGGCGTTCATCCAGAAATCCCCGCGACGGTCGCGCACCAGTCCGGACACGCCGCGCAGCGGCTCGCCAGCCGTCGGAATGCTGCGCACGCTGCCGCCGCGAATGGCGGCAATACCCAGCTCGCCGCCCACCCATACGGTGTCGTCGTCGTCCAGCAGCGCGGTGACGTTGCCCACCTGCAGACCATCCGCCGCGCCGATCACCCTGTCGCGGCCCCCGTCGCGGACGATGAGCACGTTGCGCGCAAAACCCATCCACAACCGCTGCCGGGTGTCACGGAGCAACACCAGCGGCGAGGGGTCGTTGGATACGCTGGGTAGCGTGTCGTGAATCCAGCCCTCGCCCGTGTAGTGGTAAATGCCGGGGCGATTGATCGACAACCAGGCGCCGCCGTGGCCGTCGCCGACGATCGCCTGGACGCCCGTGTAATCGTCCGCGGGGAGCGATGCGAACGGCCGCGGCACGCCATCCACCATATGCCACAGACCGCGCGGTCCACCGAGCCAGGTCGCGTCGCCGTCGCGGGCCGCCGCCGTGATCGCTTCCGGGAACGCCGTACCGGTGACGTTCGTCGCGTCGACATGCGTCAGCGGACGGTTCTTCGTACCTACCCAGACCCCATGCCCGGGCGCGGGGACCAGCGCGAAATCGGTGGCGCCGGGTGACAGCGGCGCGGGAAGCAGGCGTCCACGGCGGAAGCGGTCGAGGCCGCGGCTCCCGCCCATCCAGATGTTGCCCTCGCGATCCTGGATCACCGCGCTGAAATAATCGGAGCTGAGACCGTTACGTTCAACGAAACGCTCGGCCGCCGCGCTGTCCGCTTCGATCGTCTGGCTGGCGAGCCAGTCGATGTGCGGAACGCGACGGATACCTTCGCCGAGCGTCGGCACCCAGAGCGCGCCGTCGCGATCGAACAGGAGGCCCGCCGACGACATGTGCAGCTTCGGTCCTGACAGCGCCGGGTCGCGTCCGCCGTTCCATGCCGGCCGTACGCCATCGTCGGCCTCGGCGACCCAGATGCTGCCGTCGGGGGCCTCGGCGATGCGGTTGATCCGGCCGACCGATCGCGTGGCGACCTCGAAACGCTGAGCGCCCGACGCCAGCCACGACAGCGCCTGCTCCGTCGCGACCCAGAGTCGACCCTCGCGATCGACCGAGAGGTTACGCGCGCGCACCCCGGGCAGCCCCATGGCGGGACCGACCACGCGCCACCGATGGCCCGCCAGCGTGACCAGCCCATTGAAGGTCGCCGCCCAGACCCGCCCATCGGGCGTGCTGGCCATGGCGTAGATCGTCGCGGTCGGCAGGCCGGAGCCCGCGGCGTAATGCGTGGCACGGTCGTGATCGATGAAGCTGGCCACACCGTAACGGAAGCCCACCCACAACCCGCCCGACGGCGGTGCGTACAAAGAGGCCACACTGGACGCAAGAAAGTCACCGCCTTCGCGGGGGCGATAACGTTCGAAGCGCACGCCATCGAACCGGTACAGCCCCGTCTGCGTGCCCAGCCACAGGTAGCCATCCGCCGTCTGCGCCAGCGCCGTTACCTGGCCGGGCGCACCTTCGCGCACCGTCCAGGCGGTGTGATAGAACTGCTCGATACGACGGTCGCGGCTGTCCCTTGCGGTGGCGTCCGAGGTGGGCCACCACCCGACCAGGACACCGAGCAACAGCCATATGCACGCGGCGAGCGCGCGTCCGGAAACCACCCCTGATCACCCCTCTCCGACCCGGTGGCAACGATACCTCTTAAGGGGTACCCACGTCGCCCGGCCGGAGGTGATACGGCTCAGCCCGCGAATCCCGCCTCGCGGACAAAGGCGACGGCGTCGGCCAGCACCCGGGCCGCCGCAGGTGAGCGCTGCGGGGAAGCGAGCACGTGTGCCGCGTGATCGTAGGCGATCAGACGGCGGCGTGACCCGGGCGAGCCCAGCCAGTCGAACGCCTCGCGCACGGCGGCGACCGACGTCAGCGTGTCATGGTCACCGGCACCGCCGTCCCACACGCCGAACAGGACCGGGCAGACGACATCGCGCAGGTGTCCCGGCTGCATCGTGCCGAGGAAGAGTCCGGCGACGGCGCGGTATCCGTCGGAGTGAATCACGGACGACCAGTAGCGCCGTTGAAACGGCGTTCGCTCGCCCGGCACGTCCACCGCTCCCTGCAGCCGAGCCGCGGCGCGAAGTTGCTCGGGATCGTAAACGCGGATACCGGGAGACCAGGCGACCACGCCGGCGACCTCAGGCGCATGTCGCGCCGCAAGGTCGAGCGCCAGCGATGCGCCCATCGAAGTGCCGACGAGCAGTACCCGTTCACCGAGTCGCAGTCCGATGCGCAGGGCCTCATCGGCGTCCGCGCGCCAGCGCTCAGCCGACGCACCTGCCATCGCCGTGGGCAGGTCGCTGCCGTGGTCACTGAGTCGGTTGAGGAACAGATGGGCGCCACACGCCTCGGCGATGGCCCGGTGCGCGGGATCCCCCTCCGCCTGACTGGCGGTGAAGCCGTGCAGATAAACCACCGCGAGCGGGAGCCGGCTGCGGGGTCGCCCCGGATGAAACACGATGCGTGCCTCGTTGTCCGGCTTGAGGCCGGGCATCGAGCGCTCGTGCCCGGCGACGTCCTCGGCCAGTGCCTCCAGATCGTTCACGCGCTGGCGGCCGCCTCGGCGTAACGCCGTTGCACGTCGACGAAGCGATGGACGGCCCGGGAGAGCGCATCCAGTTCTTCGGTGACGCGCTGTACATCCGCACCGGCATCGATCAGCAAGGCGATGTCGCCGCAGACGTGGTCGGCTCCTGGTACCCCCAGATTGCCCAGGACGTTGCGCAATGCATGGATGGCCTCGGAGGCGGCTGCGATATCGTGCGACTGGATCGCGGAGCGAAGCGAAACGCAGTGGTCGTCCGCCGTACGCGAGCACAGGTCGACGAAGGCCTTGAAGTCTTCGCGCGTGCTGAGCGCGCGCATCTCGTCGAGCGGCGAGCTCTCCTGCCGTCCCTGGGGCAAGCCGACCGCCGGATGCCAGTGGCGTGCCGCGTCGTCGAGACGACGCTCGTCGGCGATCGATTCGATCACGTCGAGCAGCCGCTGCGCCGCGATCGGCTTGGTGAGGTACGCGCGCGCACCGGCCTTGAACGCGATGCGTACGGCGTCGTGACTGGAGTCCGCGCTCAGCATCACGATGGGCGGTACCGCCTCGGTACGACGCGCCACCTCGATCCGTCCCAGCACGTCCCAGCCGGAGCTGCCCGGCATGTGCAGATCCATGAAGATCAGATCGAACGTCTCGGTCGACAGACGCGCGAGCGCCTCGTCGCCGCTGGCACTGAAGGTCGGCACATGCCCCGCGCGTTCGAGGATGCGACCGACGATCTCGCGATTGGCCGCGTTGTCGTCCACCACCAGGCAGTGCTGCGGGGCGACGCGTCCGCGATGGTCGTCGAGCAGATCCACCAGCGGTGTCTCCGCCACGCTTCGCGAACCGGCGGCCGCACGACGCAAGGGAAAACGCCAGACAAAGATGGTGCCGCCCATCGGATTGTCCATCACCTCGAGCGAGCCACTCATCTGCTCGGACACGTTCCGGACGATGTAGAGACCCAGGCCGACGCCTTCCTGGCGCCGGCTCTCGCCACCGCTGAGCTGATGAAAGGGATCGAACACGCGCTGCTTGTCGGCGTCGGCGATACCGATACCGGTGTCGCTCACGGTACAGGCGATGGTCGGGTCGTGGCCGCCGACGCCTTCATGCAACTCGATGCGCACGTCCACCGAGCCGCCAGGCGGCGTGAATTTCACCGCGTTGGACGCCAGGTTCGAGAGCACCTGCTCGATACGGCCCGGATCGCCACTGAAGACGCCCTCCACCGAGGCGTCGCGGGAGACGCTGAAGGTGACGCGCTTCTCGGCCGCGTAAGGACGACACACCGCGCCGACCGTACTCAGGACTTCGTCGAACGCGAATGCCTGATGGCGCAGGTTGAAACTGCCGCCGGCAAACGATGCCACGTCCAGGACCGCGTTGACCCGGTGCAGCAAGGCGTTGGCATTGGTCGCCAGAAGCGCGACCAGGCCGCGCTGGTCATCCGACATCACCGAGGTGTCGATCAGGGACGCCGCATGAATCACCGTACTCAGGGGAGTGCGCATCTCGTGACTCATCATCGAGATGAAACGATGCTGCGCTTCGCGTGACGCGATCGCCTCGGCGGACACTTCGCGCAAGGCGTACATCATCCGGTAAAGCATCACCGGCAACACGATGACCAGGGCCAGGGCGTATAAGGCGTAGGCGGGACGACTGAGCCAATAGCCATCGGGCGCCACGACCGCGAGAATCGCGACCGAGGCCACTACGCTGGCGGCGAACGCGCGGCGGCTGTATCTGACGCCGACGGCCACGGACAGGAACGGGAGGACGGCCGTCACCGTGATCACCAGCATGAACGCGGCCTTGAGCAGCACGGCCACGATGACGAAATTGGTGACGTTACCGATGGCGTCGATCACCGGCGTCTCGCGCGGCGCCCCGGCGCGGACGAACAGCATCCAGAAGGTGCTGAGGACGAACAGCAGAACGGCGACCGGGACGACGTGGTGCGATTCGGTGGCCATGGGCACCGGGCCATGCAGCCAGGCGGCGCTCCATACGACGACGAACCCGAGGATCACCGCGCGCATCAGCGAGACGTGGTACTCGCTGAAGCTGGCCACGATGCGGTCGATGCGCGGATTGCGCAGACGCTTCGCAACCTCGCTGAGCATCACTGGCTCGGCGCGTTTACCGCTACCGCCGTCGATCTTCATGCCAGCCTGAACCCGCGACTTCCCCCGATAGCCTCCTAGTCTATGATCTTGCGCGCCGCTGGCAAGTGCGGGTGGCGCATTCATATTGGTGAATTCGTTTACGTCGGGACTTACGCAGTCGGCCCGGATTTTCTGAGGACGGTCTTTTTTGCGGCGGTCTTTTTTTCGGCGGTCTTTTTCGTGGCCGTCTTTCCAGAAGCGGTCTTTTTCGTGGCCGTCTTTCCAGAAGCGGTCTTTTTCGTCGCCGTCTTTGTTGCCGCCGTCTTTTTCGTCGCCGCTGCCCGGGCCGGCTTGCCCAGTTCGACCCAGACGGGCGCGTGATCGCTGGCCTTCGGCAGATCGCGTACCCATCGGTCGACGTCGGACTTCTTCAGCCGGGTCGCAAGATCCGGCGACAACAGCAGGTGGTCGATCCGCAGGCCGCGATTGCGCGGCCAGTGCTGCCGGAAGTAGTCCCAGAAGGTGTAGATGGTTTCGTCCGGATGCATCTTGCGCAGGGCGTCGGTCCAGCCCTGGGCAAGCAGACGCTCGTAAGCATCCCGGCTTTCGGGCTGGAGCAAGGCATCCCGTCGCCAGTTTTTGGGGTCGTAGATGTCGCCGTCCGTTGGCACGACGTTGTAATCGCCGGCCAGTACCACCGGATGACCGGAATCCAGCAATTGCCCGGCGTGCTGGATAAAACGCTCGAACCAGGCCAGCTTGTAATCGAACTTCGGACCTGGCCACGGATTGCCGTTGGGCAGATAAAGGCAACCGACGAGAAAGCCATGGGCCGCCGCTTCGAGGTAGCGGCTCTGGAGGTCCTTTCTGTCGCCCGGCAGGCCGCGGCGGCTCTCCACGGGATCGGCACCCTTCGCGAGGATGGCCACGCCATTCCAGGAGGCCTGCCCGGCCCAGAGGGCACCGTAGCCTGCGTCATGGATCTCCGCGACGGGAAACGCCTTGTCCACCGCCTTGAGTTCCTGCAGGCAGACGATGTCCGGCGCCTCGCGCCCGAGCCACTCCAGCAAGTGCGGAAGCCGGGAGCGGATGCCGTTGACGTTGAAAGTGGCGATCTTCATGACGCAGGACTTTTCCCGACCCGGGGTGGACAGCCGGTGACGGCAGCACGTTGATGCACCTCTGGCCTGCCCGACCTTTGGCACGCCTTTTGCCACGATCTAAATGTAGACGGTGCGTGAAGGTTTGAGACCTCTGAAAATCCGCGTTTCGAAAAAATTTACACCCCTTGCGGATATGCCATTGGGCACCTTTGCGGCAAGACGTCGCGCCGGCATAAAAGCACCCAAATACCCATAGTTACACTTAATTTTGCTGCGGCGCAGCAAGACGTTTAGACGGCTGGACGGCCATCCGCCTGGGCGGTGCGTGCTCTGGACAACCCGAATCGCCTCATGTACACCTTGCGTTAAGTCCATTTGGATCGAGGCAAATGGGCGTGTCGCGATGGAGCGCGGGGAGGGGTCTTTCGGCTCCGTGCAAAGCGACAGGCGGGGGCCTGTCGTTACGGCCCCGTGTTGCCGTCAATTAATGGCATCACTTTCCGGGGAAGGCATGAAGAACCATTTTCTCACTCGCAGGAGCGCACTCGCACTGGCGGTCTGTACCTGCCTGGGTGGCGTTTCGAGCGTCTACGCACAGTCGACGACGGGTAGCATCAACGGCAGCGTGCCCGCAGGCGCCAATGAGACCGTCGTGGTCGAGAGCGGCACCGGCTTCCGGCGCGAAGTTCCGGTGGACGCACGCGGCCGTTATGCCGTTAACCAGATTCCACTCGGCACGTATACCGTGACCCTCATGCGCGATGGCGCAGCGGTCGATACACGCAAAGACGTGAGCCTGCGCGTGGGTGCGAGCACCGATATCTCGTTCAATGCAGCGAGCGCCGCGCCTGCGTCCGATGCGACATCACTCAGCGGCGTCACGGTCACCGGCACAGCCCTTCCGAATATCGACGTCACGTCGGTCGATTCACGTACCGTGATCACATCCGAGCAGCTTGCCAAGCTACCGCTGGGTCGCAGTGCCGAAGCCATTGCCCGCCTTGCACCTGGCGTGGTCAACAACGGCGGCGGATTCGCGAGCGACACCGGCCGCTCGGTCGCCAGTTTCGGCGGCGCCGCGGCCAACGAGAACGCGTACTACGTCAACGGCTTCAATACGACCGATCCGCTTAACGCGGTGGGCGGCCTGCAGTTGCCCTATGGCGCCATCGACCAGCAGGAGGTCTATACCGGCGGCTACAGCGCCCAGTACGGGCGTTCCGACGGCGGCGTCATCAGCCAGGTCGGTAAGCGCGGCACGAACGAATGGCACTTCGGTGCTCAGGTCCTTTGGGAACCCGCCTTTGCTCGCGCAAGCGCTGACGACCTGCACTATGCGCGCGTCCCCGCTACCGCACCCGCGGGCAATCTTTATCAGCCAAAGAGCCAGAATGACCAGTGGACGACCACGGTCAGCGCTTATGCAGGCGGCCCGCTGATCAAGGACAAGCTGTTCTTCTTCGTCGCGGGTGAGTTTGAAAAGTCCGGCCGCCGTAACGTGAACGCCGTGGGCAATAACACCCCGGCATCGACCAACGACTATAGATCGCCGCGGTGGTACAGCAAGCTCGACTGGAACATCACCGATAGCAACATCCTCGAACTGACCGGCGCGTCCGACAAGCGCGAAGGTTCGGGTACGCGATACAACTACGACTACGCCAACCTTAACCGGACCAGCAAGATCGGTCCCGTCGATAACACGAAGACCGGCGGCGACCTGTATGTCGCCAAGTACACGAGCTACATCACGGACAACCTGACCCTCAGTGCCATGTACGGTCAGATGCGCTCGAAGAACTACGACCAGCCCGGCGACTATGACCCGACGTTGGCCCGGGTCGATAGCTCACAATTCCAGAATCCCGCACTGAACGGCGGCACCGCCATTCGCAATAATCAGGTCGATGACATCAGTCAGCCGGGCCGTAGCAATAAGGCCACGAACTTCCGTTTCGATGTCACCTATACGCTCGGTGACCACACGATTGCTGTCGGCATCGATAACGTCAAGTCGCGGGCAGACGACTTCGGCACGGCTAGCCCGGGTCCTGGATACGCCTGGAACTACGGCCAGCAGACGGACCCCACGCAGCCGATTTCCGATGCTCCGGGCATCAACTTCGTACCGGGTACGGCCGGTTATGCCAACGGGGCGGGCGGCTACTACGTCAGCCGCAACGTCGTAAACAATCTGGTCAATGTGCGCTCGGATCAGCGGGCTCAATACATCGAGGACAAGTGGCAGGTCACCGATACCGTGCTGCTGTCGCTGGGCATCCGCAATGACCAGTTCACCGACTACAACCAGTTCGGCCAGGCATTCATCACGCAAACGAAGCCGCAGTGGGCGCCTCGACTCGGCGCATCGTGGGACGTTAATGGGGATGGCAGCTTCAAGGTGTTCGGCAACGCCGGGCGTTACTACCTTGGCCTTCCTCTGAATCCGGCCACTGGCGCCGCCGCAGGCTATACGGCGACACAGCAGTACTACACCTACAGCGGAATCGATGCGACCGGTGCGCCGACGGGCCTGACGCAGATCAGCCAGCCAGTCTCGGCAAACAATTCGTACGGCATCCCACCCGATCCCCGTACGGTTGCGGGCAAGGGCCTGAAGGCTGAGAACCAAGATGAGTACATCCTCGGCTTTGATAAAACCTTCGGCGACCATTGGGTTTACGGTGCCAAGCTGACCAAGCGCGTGCTCAACTCCGCGATCGACGATTTCTGCGATGTCGGCCTCGTCACGGATAAGGCGGCGGCGCTTGGCTACGACATCGCATCGACGAACAGCTGCTACCTGATCAACGGTGGTCATTCCAACACCTTCACACTGATCGACACCGGCGGGAACGCCGTCAAGGTGCCACTCAGCCGCGAAGAAATGGGCTTCCCCGCGTTGAAGCGTCGCTATTACAGCCTCGAACTGTTCACCGAACACAACTTCGACGGTGTCTGGTACGGCAAGTTCGACTACGTGTTCTCACGCAGCTACGGCAATACCGAGGGTCAGGCTCGTACCGACACGCGCCAGGATGGTGCGGCCGGCAGCGTCGACTGGGATAACCGCTATGTCATGGAGAACGCCAACGGCCCGCAGGGCAATGACCATACCCACGTTTTCAAGGCGTATGGCTACTGGCAGTTCGCACCGGAATGGCAGCTGTCGGGCAACGTCCAGGCGATTTCCGGCGCACCGGAAGTTTGCACGGGCTACTACGGCGCGGGGCATACCGATCCGGTGTCCTACGGCAGCTCCTACCGCTATTGCAACGGCGAGCCGTCTCCCCCGGGTAGCCATGGCCGCTTGCCCTGGACGTTCCAGCTCGACCTCGGCGTGACCTACCGTCCGTCGTGGGGCGACCAGAAGCTCGCGTTCTCTGCAAACGTGTTCAATGTCCTCAACCAGCAGCGGGCGACGTTCCGTTATCCGGCAAGCGAGGGCCCGGCCAACACGCTCAATACGATCTACCGCGTACCGCTCTACACGCAGGATCCGCGTTACGGCCGTCTTGCCGTGACTTACGACTTCTAAGAAAGCGGACGCCCCAGATCCCTGTGTAACTCTTGCGCCCCTTCCCGGACACCGGCACCTCCCCGGTCGGTGTCCGGGGATCGGGCGCTCTTTTTTTTCTCAGCGGGCCTCGCCCGAGGCCGCCACCACCATCTCGATGTAGCCGAGAATCTCGGGAACCGGCAGGTCGAAGATGCCGGCATCGCCGTTGTCATAGGCCTGGCGCCACACGGCGTAGCCGTCTCGCCAGCCTTCATCGGCGTCGGCGGGACCGTCGGTGGTCAGCAGACTGGCGTCCAGCGTGGCGCGGGACACGGCGGCGTGGTTCATCGCCGGCTGCAGGCCGCCGGGTACGCGATGGTTGCGCAGCTTCACGCCGAGGATGGAAACATGGAAAACCTCGCCGTCTTCCGGCTCGTGGTCGATTTTGCGAATCGCTATACGGGAATCTTCCTCGCCGGGACGGGTCCGGTAGGTCCAGGCCTGGCCGGGGGCATAGGCGGGTTTCGTCACGATGGTTTCCTTGGGGCGCCTACGGACTGAGCATCTTAGCGGAAGCTTAAAGGCGAGCGCCCGGCCCCGCCCGAAGCGGCCTGTGGCGGAATGCCGTATCCTTACGTCCATGAGCGCGCAGCCGATGTAGGGTGCGACGCGTCGCGCGAGGCAGCGCGGCCCGGCGGGCCGCTTCCCCAGCCAAGAACCCCCAAGGGCTGCCGCGCACGGCGCGGAGGCTCCGTCCCTTCTTGTCTTTACCGAGGTTCAACGCACCATGGTGGCACTGGCGACCGAGCACGTGATCGACGTGCATCACTGGAACGACACCCTTTTCAGCTTCCGCACCACGCGGGACCCGGGTTTCCGCTTCGAAAGCGGTCACTTCGTGATGATCGGCCTGGAAGTGGACGGGCGCCCGCTGATGCGCGCCTATTCCATCGCCAGCGCGCATTACGAAGAGCATCTGGAGTTCTTCAGCATCAAGGTGCAGGACGGCCCGCTGACCTCACGGCTGCAGCACCTGAAGCCGGGCGATCCGGTCATCGTGAGCCGCAAGCCCACCGGCACGCTGGTACTCAACGATCTGAAGCCGGGCAAGCGTCTCTACCTGCTGGGTACCGGCACGGGCCTGGCGCCGTTCATGTCGATCATCCGCGATCCGGAGACCTACGAGCGCTTCGACACGGTCGTGCTGGCCCACGGCGTGCGTCACGTCAATGACCTGGCCTACTCCGACTACATCGAGAACGAGCTGCCGAAGCACGAGTACCTGGGCGACCTGGTGCGCGAGAAGCTCATCTACTACCCGACGGTGACCCGTGAAGCATTCCGGAACCGGGGACGCATCACCGACGCGATCGCCGATGGTGAGATGGCCCGGACGACCGGCCTGCCGCAGATCAATCCGGCCGAAGACCGCGTGATGCTTTGCGGTAGTCCCTCGATGCTGGAAGACATCTGCGTGTTGCTGGATGGTGAGGGCTTCCAGGCGTCGCCGCGGACGCGGGAGCCGGGGGATTACGTGATCGAGCGGGCGTTTGTGGAGAAGTAACGGAGCGTTTGAGGAGTGGGGGCGCGGCGTCTTCGCTGCGTTGGCTTTTCGCGCGCGGGGCGCGCTCCTACTTGCGTATTCTGCCCTGGCCTTCGTTATCCCAGTAGCCGAAGATGCGGCGGGCGATGAGTTTGTAGAGGCGCTTGCCGGTGGCTCGCCACAGGCGTGAATGGGGAGCTGGCTGGGCCAGGATGGCCTGCTGTCGCGCTGACAGGCGGTCCGGGGCGTAGGTTCGCTTGTGTTTGAGCAGATGGCGCAGGTCCTCCCGCGCCAGCAGGCGGAACAGCGAACCACGCCGGCCACGGGTCCAGGCAATCTGGAAATCCACCAGACCGGGCGTGCCGTCCTCGCGTACCAGCCAGTTCGGCTCCTTGGCGAGATCGTTGTGGACGATGCCGCGACGGTGCAGCACGGCCAACAGGCGAAGGGCCTGCGTGTAATAGGCGGGGTCCAGCGGTCGACCCAGCTGCATCGGCTGTCCCGCCATGTAGCTGCGCTCGAGCATCCGGCCATTCCACGCGAGCAGCCGTGGCACCCCGTCGATACCGTCCAGGCGTATCAGCGCCCTCGCCTCGCGCGCGGCGGCGCGGCGTGCGAACCAGCGCGCCCACCAGCGTGCGGCAGCGATGTCGCGGCGGATCAGAACGACACCGTCGCGCTCCACGCGCTCGATGCGGCCAAGTTCGTCGGCCTTGAGCAGGGTGACAGTTTCCGTCGTTGCGCTATGCACGCCCTTCCTTCGATTCGTTGACGCGCTCTGCGCTGCGCGGCAGCTACGCTAAGATGACGATTCTCGCAGGGAGAGAATGCCGAATGTTGTCGCGACACATCCTGTCGCTGTGTTTTGTCGCCGTCGGACTCGCCGCCTGCCAGGATGGCGCGGACCGTTCGAACGCCGGGAACACGCCGCCGCCCTCCAGGGCGACCGCTCACAAGGATACCCAATCCAGCCAGGAAGGCCTCTACACGATGGAAGTGAAACTTCCCCAGCTGCCCACGTCGGCCGCGCCGTTGCGCGCCACGATCGAGCGCTACGTGGAGCGGCAGAAGCGCGCCTTCCTCGACAGCCTGGATGCCCCGGGTGCCCGCGAGCAGGCGAAAGAGCTGCCCTGGGACCTCAACCTGGACATCGCGGTCGCGGCTCGCACCGATCGCTTCATCAACGTGCAGGTCGACGGCTCCGCCTTCACCGGCGGCGCTCACCCCGCGCCCATCGTCGACAGCTTCACCTACGACCTGCGGAAGCGGCGCGTCGTGGGCATTCGCGAGCTCTTTGACGATGCGCACGCGGCGGAGGGCGCCTTCGCCACCGAGGCCCGGCGGCAGCTGCTGACCGCGCTGGACGATCAGGACGATCCGCTGTCTTCGGACAGCCAGCAGATCGACGCGGGTACGGCGCCGGACAAGGATCACTACCGCGTGTTCACCCTCCTCACGGGGCCCGACGACAAGGTGCACGGGCTGACCTTCATCTTCCCGCCGTATCAGGTCGCGCCGTATTCGGCGGGGCCACAGGCGGTCGACGTGTCCAGCGACGCGTTTTCGGCCTATCTGAAACCCGAGTACAGAGAGGCTTTCCGCTGATGGATCTGTTCCTCTACCTGCTCGCCGCCGCGTTGATCGTCGGGGGCGTGGCGGGCGCGGTGCTGCCGATCCTGCCGGGCATCCCCATGATCTTCGGCGGCATCTGGCTCGCCGCCGCCGTGGACGATTACCAGCACCTGGGCGGGGGCTGGCTGGTGGCGATCGGCATCGTCGGCGCCGTGGGGGTCGCTCTGGACTTCGTTTCCGCCTCGCTGGGTGCGAAGAAGATCGGCGCCAGTCCGCGCGCCTTGTGGGGTGCGGGTATCGGCACGACCGTCGGGATGTTCTTCGGTCTGCCCGGCTTGTTGCTTGGCCCCTTTCTGGGCGCCGTGGCGGGTGAGTTGTGGTCGGGCAAGAGCGTGCTGCGCTCGGCCCATGTGGGTATCAGCACCTGGTTCGGCATGTTGCTGGGCATCATCGCCAAGGCCGTGCTGTCGTTTCTGATGCTCGGCATGGCTGCCCTCGCCCTGCTCTTCAGCTGACCGCCGAAAGGCACATTGGCGGCCCCGACCCGCAAAGGCTAGTCTCGCCGGACTTCACCGGGGAGACACGCATGTTCAGACGACTGACCCTAGCGGCCGCGATCACGTTCGCGGTCGGCACCCTTCACGCCGAGACCGCGCCGCCGGACTGGATCGCGCGCAGCAACGCCGACGCCCAGCCGCTGCTGGACCTCACCGCCCGCTTCAGCCCCGAGTCCGCCACGGACATCGGTCTGAAGGGCTACGACGAGAAGACCGCCGATCTGGGGCCCGACGTCGACAAGCGCCAGCGTGCCGCGCTGGTCGAGGTGCGCCAGCAGGTCGCCGGGCGCCTCGCCGAGGAGAAGGACCCCAACGTCAGGCAGGACCTGCAGATCCTGGCCAAGCAGATCGACGGCAACATCGAGGGTATCGATCTCAACGACAAGTACCTGCTGCCCTGGTTCGACGCCGGGCAGATGATCTTCAGCGGTGAGTTTTCCCTGCTGAACGCGCAGAGCACGCCGGAGCAGAATCAGGCCGCGCTGGGACGGCTGAAGTGCTATGTCGGCATGGCCGCCGGTTGCACGCCACTGGTCGACCAGGCCAGAGCACGCACGACGGAGCGCCTCGGCGAAAAGGGCCTGCTCGGCCCGGTCAAGGCCGATGTCGAACAGAAGCTGGGCAACACGCAGCGCTATGTCGACGGCATCCGCAAGCTGTTCGCGGAGAAGAAAGTCGCCGGCAGCGACGAGGCGATGAACAAGCTCGACGCGCAGCTGAAGCAGTACAACGCCTGGGTGAAGAAGACGGTGCTGCCCCGCGCGCGTACCGACTTCCGCCTGCCGGAGCCGCTGTACGCGTACAACCTCAGGCAGGTGGGGCTCGACATCGCGCCGCGTGACCTGATCGGCCGCGCGCAGCTGGAATTCATGGAGACCACGTATGCGCTGCAGATGCTGGCGCCCGTCGTCGCCAAAGCCGAGGGTCTTCCCGATGGCGATTACCGCGACGTACTGAAAGCGCTGAAGAAAAAGCAGCTGGCGAAGGACAAGGTCGAGCCGGTGTATCACGAGGTACTGGGCAAGATCGAAGACACCATCCGCACGCAGCGCATCGTCGAATTGCCGAAGCGCCAGATGGCGATGCGCGTCGCCTCCGAAGCGGAGAACGCACGCACTCCCGCACCGCACATGGACCCGCCGCCCTTCGTCGGCAACACCGGCCAGCGCGGCACCTTCGTACTGACCACCGGCAATCCACCGGCCGACGGGGACGCGACGCAGACCTACGACGACTTCACCTTCGAGGCGGCGGCATGGACGCTCACCGCGCATGAAGGACGGCCGGGCCACGAGCTGCAGTTCGCCGCGATGGTGGAACAGGGTGTGTCGCTCACGCGCAGCATGTTCGCCTTCAACAGCGTCAACGTCGAGGGCTGGGCGCTGTATTCCGAAGCGGAGATGATGCCGTACGAGCCGCCGGCGGGTCAGTTCATCGCGCTGCAGTTCCGCCTGTTGCGTGCGGCGCGGGCGTTCCTGGATCCGATGCTCAACCTGGGCCTGGTGTCGCGCGATCGTGCGCACGACATTCTCGTGCACGACGTCGGCTTGTCCGAACCGATGGCTCGGCAGGAGCTGGATCGTTACACGCTCAATTCACCGGGTCAGGCGACGGCCTACTTCTACGGCTATACGCGCATCCTGCAGTTACGCGCGGAGACGCAGACGAAGCTGGGCGACAAGTTCGACCGCAAGGCCTTCAATGATTTCCTGATCGCGCAGGGGCTGTTGCCGCCGGACCTGCTGGCTGACGCCGTGCGTACGCGGTTCGTGCCGGCCGTATTGGATAAAAAATGACCGCCGCGAGGCGGTAACTACCTGTAGGAGCGCGCCTTGCGCGATGTTTTGGTGTCGCGCGCGAGGCGCGCTCCTACAGATCGGCGGCCGGGACGGTTCAATGCCCCGGGGCGTCCGGAATCACATAAAGCAGGATCGCCAGGTAGTGCAGCACGCTGCCGGCGAGCACGAACACGTGCCAGATCGCATGGTGGTACGGCATCTTCCGCGCCATGTAGAACGGCACGCCGCCGGTGTAGCAGAGGCCGCCGGCCAGAAGCAGCAGAAGGCCGCCTGTCGGCACATTGGCACGCAGCGGTTCGATCGCCACCACGGCCACCCAGCCCATCGCCACGTACATCGCGACGGCCGCCTTCCGATAGCGTTTCAGCAGACCGAGCTCGGCGAGACTGCCGATGATCGCGACGCTCCAGATCGTCACCAACAGCCCCCAGCCCCATGCGCCCGGGAGCGCCAATAACGTAAACGGGGTGTACGTGCCGGCGATCAGCAGGAAAATCGCGATGTGGTCGCAGGTGCGCAGGACGCGCTTCGCCATCGAACCTGGGATCGCGTGATACAGCGTGGACGCCGCGTAAAGCAGAATCAGGGAGCCGCCGAAGACCGAGCTGGCCACCACGGCCCGCGTGCCGCCGTACATGGCCGAGAACGCCACGAGCACGGCAAGCCCCGCGATGCTGAGCACGAGCCCGATCGCGTGGATCACGCTGCTGGCGACTTCTTCACCGAGGGGATAGCGCGGCTCTGCGCTGTCGAAGGACATGGGCTTTTCCGGAATACGTCGAACCCCGAGGGTAACCGATCCGGGGCGTTATTGAGAAAAGGTCGCAACTGGGACATTGACCGCACCGCCCCCGTCGTTGTTCCATGGGCCATGACCCTCGAACTGCTCGTGCATATCGCCCGACTTCCGCCGCAAGGCGCCGGCCTGCGTGCGGCCCTCAGTCTGGCGGCACGACTCGGTTCACGGCTCGACGCGCTCCACGTGGTCGATCTTCCCGCCGCCGCCTTCACGGTGCCGGAAGCCGTACCGATGCAGCTGGACGCGGTGCGCCAGCGCGCCACCGATGCAAAAGCGGTGTCGGGCGACTGGTCGGCGCTCATGGCAGCCCGCGGCCTGAAGGGAAACTGGCGCGTCGGCAACGGCGACACGGTCACCCTGCTTACGCACGCGGCGGCGGGTTACGACCTGCTGGTGATGGAGCGTTCTTCGACGATGCGTGGCGATGCGCCAGTGGGTTTCGGTATCGTCTCGCGCACGGTGTTCGGTTCCAGTCGTGGCGTGCTGGTGGTCCCCGAGGCGGCGCCGGTGGAAACGCTGGGGGAGCACGTACTGATCGCCTGGAGCGGCAGTCGCGAATCGGCACTGGCGGTGCGATCGTCGTTGCCCCTGCTGCGCAAGGCCGCGCGCGTGACCGTCATCGACGGCAGTCGCGATGAAGACCTCGGGACCTGCGCATTGCCCGACACCGACATCTGTGGCTGGCTCGAGACGCACGGGGTGAAGGCCGAGGTGCGCCGTCTCGATGAAGGCGCACGCCCATCGCCGGGTCCCGCGCTGCTCGAAACCGCGCATGCGGAAAAGGCCGACCTGATCGTGATGGGGGCCTGGGGACGCTCGCGGCTGTCGGAGATGGTCCTGGGAGGGACGACCCGCTACCTCTTCATGCAGTCCGATGTGCCCATGCTGGTGGCGCACTGATTGCGTCACCGCTAACCGGTATAGCCATCCAGACGTCCGCTATTGCAACTTCGCGCGAAGCCTGCCTAATCTGCCATCGGACCTGAACACGATCCCCGCCAGTCCCCACTGGCCGTGTTCCCGACCGCGCTGCTCCTTCCCCCCATTGCAGGAGGTGGCTCATGTCGTTCGCTCGTCCGCACGTCCTTGCCGGAGTGCATCCGGATACCGTCCGCATCGTCGCGATGAGCGCGGCGATCGCCCTCAATGCCGCCGCGCTCATCGCCGTCATGCGACCGATGGTGGCGGATATCGCCACGGCGCCCCTCGTCCAGGAACCCATCCGTCTCATCGAGCACCTCACGGAGCCGACGCCGGTTCCGCCGCCACCGATCGATCTCAAGCCGTTGCCCGTCAGACCGCCCCATCCGGTGACGACCGTGACCCGGCATGTCGAAAGCCCGCCCGTGCAGACGGCGGTGCCAACGGATGAGGGAACGGCGCCCATGGTGCCTCCGGCGCCCGTTCAGGTCGTTCCCGTCTCACCACCCGCTGTCCAGGCGGCGCCCGTCGAGGCCACGCTGGCCTATGTCTCGGCGCCCGCGCCGACCTACCCGCGCGCCGCTATCCAAGGCCGAATGCACGGCACGGTGACCCTGCGCGTACTGGTGGACGAAAGCGGTAAGCCGCTGGACGTGGTGATCGAGAGCAGCAGCGGCCATCCCGTGCTCGACAAGGCGGCACGCGATCAGGTGCTGGCGAAGTGGCGCTTCCAGCCGGCTCAGCAGAACGGCCAGAAGGTTCAGGCCTGGGCGCGCATCCCGATCAGCTTCGACCTCAGGAATCTCTGAGGTCGAGACGAGGGGAGCGACGCCCGTCGCTCCCCTTCATGCTCAACGCGAGGCGGGCATCACCACCACGTCAGGGCGACGGCGGGTGGCGCGTGCGATGGCCCAGACGATCAGCGCCAGCGCGGCGACCGGCAACAGCACCGGGATCAGGGCCAGGGCGACCATCGGAGCGACAAGGAGCAAGGCCAGCCCACCGATGGCGGCACCGATCAGACTGGCGAACACGCTGAAAACGCCGCCGATGATGCCGAAGACCAGCTTCAGCACCGCGCCGATGAGGGCGAATACCAGCCAGAAGCCGGCGGCCATTACGACAAGCGAGGTCAGGACGATCATGGCGTTGCACTCCGTGGAAGGCCGCCCGGTGGGCGGGTTCATGGCCTTGGATGCACGTAGGGAATCGAAGGTTTAAAGCGTCAGTCGAAAGCGCGGGGTTACGAGGGTTTAACGGACGCCATGCTCCACTTCCCGCCAGTCGATTCTTGGGACGGCCCAGCTCATGGGTAAGCGTTTTTCCATCGTCAGGGCCTTGCGCGACATCGCGTTCGACCTGTCGGATGTGGGGCACCCGGATCTCGCCTCCATGGGGCGGGAAGTCGGTCGTGCGCTCCACGCACACAGTAATGCGCTGACCGATCTGCTCGGCCCGCTGCGCGAACGCCGGAAGGGCTTCGAGCGGTGGATCCTGGCCGAGCGGTCGAAGCCGGCGGTCAGCGTGATGATCATGGTCTGGCCGCCCGGATATGCCACGCCCGTGCACGATCACGGCGGGCTGTGGGGCCTCGAGGCCACCATCTCGGGCGCACTCGAGGTCGAATCGTTTGAAAAGAGCGAGGACCGGCATTCGCTGCGCAGCATCGGCCGCACCTGGCTGGGCCCGGGCGACTCGACCTGGTTCGACTCGGCGGACATCCATGCTCATCGCTGCCGCAATTTGTCGCGGCATGACACGGCGCTCACGCTTCACGTGTACGGTGGCGATCTGGCACAGTACCTCGCGTATGAGCAGCCCGGTCCTTCGGGACACTGGATCGCACGACCGAGGCAATCGATCATCGCGGGACGCCTGACGGCCTGACGGTCTACGGCCCTCCACCCCAGCCATCGGGCGAAGGACCAAAAGCATGTTTCATAAAGTCGCCATCATCGGCGGTGGCGCGGCAGCGGCGACGCTGGTAAGTGAGTTGCTGGAGCGGCGTACGCCCCAGCCCTTGCATCTCGACTGGTATGCCGGCTCGCCGGATGCCGGACGCGGTGTCGCCTACGGCACGCCCTCCGGGCGTCATCTGCTCAACGTCCGCGCGGCGTCGATGGGCATGTTCGTCAGCAAACCCGGCGGTTTTCTCGAGTACGCCCAGGGTCTCGACCCAAAGGTGAAAGGCTCGGACTTCCTGCCGCGCCGGCTGTACGGCGATTTCCTGCGCTCGCGCGTCGAGCAGGCGGTCATGAATGCCCGCTCGTTCGGGCACGATATCAACGTGCATCCGTTCGAAGCCGACTCACTGGTGCCCTCGTCCGAAGGCGTCACCATCGGCTTCGGCGATGAAACGTCGCGCGCGGACGCGGCGGTGCTGGCGATCGGCTCCCTGCCCCCGCGCCCCCTCGCGGGCGTGGAAGACGCCGCGATCGCCAGCGGTCGTTACGTGACGGATCCCTGGCCGTTCATGGCCGCGGCGCAGGACGACGACCGTCCGTTGCGCGTGCTGGTGATCGGCCTCGGCCTGACCGCGGTGGACGTCCTGCTGGAGTTGTCGGCGCATTGGCCGAACGCGCACTTCACCGCCCTGTCGCGCCACGGCAAGCTGCCCGAGCCGCACCTGGCCGCCGCGTCGGCGCCCACGGATGACGGCACCGAACTCATCGAAACCATGCGGGACGATCCCAACGTCCGCGCCTGGCTGCGCCGCCTGCGCGAAGCCACGGCCGGCGCGGAAGACTGGCGCACGGTCGTCGACGGCATGCGTCCGCATACCCAGGGTTTGTGGCGCGAGCTACCCGCCGCCGAGCGTGCCCGCTTCCTGCGTCATGCGCGCTGGGCGTGGGAACGTGCACGCCATCGCATGCCGCCGCAGGTGGCCGCGTCGGTGGCGAAGCTCGAAGCCGAGGGCCGTTTCGAGCGCGGCCGCGGTCGCATGCGCGCGGTGAGGTTGTCGCAGGAAGGCAACCTGGATGTCGTGCGCGCCCTGCCAGGCGGTGGCGAATCCACGGAGTCCTACGATCTGGTCATCCAGACCGTCGGCCTGAACACCGACACCCAGCGCACGGAGCATCGCCTCGTGCGCCAGCTGGTGGTCGACGGGCTCGTCCAGCCCGATCCGCTGGGCATGGGCCTCCGCGCCGTGCCCGACGGCCACCTGCTCGACGGCAACGGCAAGGCGCGCGCCAACCTGTTCGCCATCGGGAGCATGCTGCGTGGGACGCTGTGGGAGTCCACCGCCATCCCGGAAATTCGCAAGCAGGCACAGAACGTCGCCACCATGCTAATCGACTAAATGTAGGAGCGCGCCCTGCGCGCGACAGGGTGGGGTGCCCTGCGCGCAACAGGGGGGGGTGCCCTGTACGCAACGGGGGGGTGTGCTGCGTCGCCGCCTTGTTGGTTTTTCGCGCGCGGGGCGCGCTCCTACCCGCGCACGGCTGTCGTGGCCGGGTGGTCAGAATCCTTCCAGGACGATTTTTCCGATCGCCTTGCCGCTCTCGAGCAAGACGTGCGCGCGACGCAGGTTGTCCGCATTCACCGTGCCGAGGTTCTCCCGCGCGGTGGTGCGGATGACGCCCGCGTCGACCAGATTGGCCACCTCGTCGAGGATGCGACCCTGCTCGGCCATGTCGTCGGTGCGATACATCGACCGCGCGTACATGAACTCCCAGTACAACGAGAGGCTCTTGCGCTTCATCAGGCGTACGTCGATCGCCTCGGCCGGGTCGTCGATCAGACCGAGTTTGCCCTGCGGCTTCAGCACGTCGACCAGCGCGGCATAGTGCTTCTCGGTGGCGGTCAGGCTGAGCACGTAGTCGACGCCCTCCGGAGCGACCGCGCGCACTTCGTCGGCCAGCGGCTTCGAGTGGTCCACCACGTGATGCGCACCCATCGACTCGACCCACGCACGCGTCTCGGGGCGCGATGCGGTACCGATCACCGTCAGGCCGGTGAGCCGGCGGGCCAGCTGCACCGCGATGGAGCCCACACCGCCGGCGGCGCCAACGACCAGCAGGGTCGCGGGGCGGCCCGTCGTGCCATGTGGGATGCCCATGTGATCGAACATCAGCTCCCACGCGGTCAGTGCCGTGAGCGGAAGTGCCGCCGCCTCGGCCATAGAAAACGTCGACGGCTTGCGGCCGACGATGCGTTCGTCGACCACGTGCAGCGCGCTGTTGCCACCGGGACGCTCCAGCTCGCCCGCGTACCAGACGCTGTCGCCCACCTTGAACCGAGTGACCTCGTCGCCGACCGCCACCACCGTACCGGCGACATCCCAGCCAAGGACCTTGTCGGCACCGGCGGGGTCGACGTTGCGGCGGATCTTGGTATCCACCGGATTGACCGAGACGGCCTCGACCCTGACCAGCAGGTCGCGGGCGCCGGGCGAGGGGTCCGGCAGTTCCACATCGAGCAGGCTCTGCGTATCGGCGATGGGCAGCGACTTGCGGTAGACGACGGCTTTCATGCGTTACTCCTGGGAACGGGTATCAGGTGCCTGCGGGCACCGCCGGTGAGGCGCGGCGCTCCAGGGCGACACTGACCATCGTAGCAAGCAGCCCCGTGACGGTAACCGCAGCGCCGGCCAGACTTACCGTCGGCATCGGGAACCCGGCGGCCAGCACCGCGCCGCCAAGCCATGCGCCGCCGGCGTTACCGAGGTTGAACGCGGCGATATTGAGCGTCGAGGCGAGGTTGGGCGCATCGCCCGCCACATGCACCACGCGGGATTGCAGCGGCGCCACGGTGGCGAACGCGGCGACCCCCCAGACGAACACGGTGACGATGGCGCCCACGGTCGAATGCATTGTCCAGGCGAACACCGCCAGCAGCAGCGACAACACCACGAGGATGCCGATCAGCGACGGCATCAGTTTCCAGTCCGCCAGACGGCCGCCGAGCATGTTGCCGATCGTCGTGCCCAGACCGAACAGCACCAGCACCGCTCCCGTCCAGTGCGGGCTCACGTGCGATTCCTGTTGCAGGATCGGCGCGATATAGGTGAACACGGTGAAGACGCCGCCGAAACCGAGCACGGTCATCGCCAGGGCGATCAACACCTGCGGTTCGCGCAGTACGCGAAGCTCGCGCGCCATGTGCGGCGCCTTGAGGTGGGGCAGCGCCGGGACCAGCCGGGCCACCGCGATCGTCGCGATCACGCCCAGCACCGTCACCGCCCAGAAGGTCGCGCGCCAGCCCGCCCACTGGCCCAGAAAGGTACCGAAGGGCACGCCGAGCACGTTCGCCAGGGTCAGGCCGGCGAACATCAAAGCGATGGCTCGCGACCGCTGGTTGGCTGGCACGAGGTGGGCGGCCACGATGGCGCCGATACCGAAGAACGAGCCGTGGCAGAACGCGGCGACCACGCGGGCACCCATCAGCACCTCGTAATTCGGGGCAATGGCACAGAGCAGGTTGCCGAGGATGAACAGGCCCATCAACAGCAGCAGAGCGCGTTTGCGTTCCAGCTTCGCTGTCAGCGCGGCCAACAGGGGGGCGCCGACCGCCACGCCGAGGGCGTACCCGGAGACCAGCATGCCCGCGGCCGGGATGCCTACTTTGAGGTCGGCGGCGACTTCGGGCAGCAGGCCCATGATCACGAACTCGGTGGTACCGATGGCGAACGCGGCCACCGCAAGTGCCAGCAAAGGCAGGCGGGACGAAGAGGCATGCATGGGACGGGCTCGATAGAAAGCGATGACGTCCATTGTCCTCGCGAGCCATTCGTGTAAAAACACTCAACCGCGACAAACACTGTTGTCGCAAACTGGAAAGTGGAGACCCCGGCGCATGATCGCCACGCTCATCGCCATCGCCGCGCTATGCCTGCATGCCGCGGGCGTGCTCGCCGCCATGCACGCGGTCATGAACGCCCGCACGGCGCAGGGCGCCTTCGCGTGGGTGCTCGGGCTGGTCCTCGTTCCCTACGTCACGCTGGTGCCTTATCTGTTTCTCGGCGCCAGCCACTTCGGCGGCTACGTCGACCTGCATCGCCAGCGTCAGGCGCGCTTCTTCATGCTGCACGAAGAAGCCGCGCATCCGGGCCACACCGGCCTGCTCGCGCCGTCGGTCCCGGTACACGACGACCGCTACGACGCGATCGGGCGGATGATCAACAGCGCGATGCACGGGGGTCACGCCCTGGCCCTGCATATCGACGGGGAAGCCGCCTTCACCGCCATGTTCGCCGCCATCGCCCGGGCCGACCGCTACGTACTGGTGCAGTTCTTCATCATCCACGACGACGTTCTCGGTCGTCGCCTGCGCGATGCGTTGCTCGAGCGCGCCGCGGCGGGCGTGCAGGTCTGCCTGCTTTACGACGGCATCGGCAGCCATGCCCTGCCCGACCGCTATGTGGAATCGCTGCGCTCGGGCGGTGTCGAGGTCCGTCGCTTCGCCACACGACGCTGGCGCAACCGCTTCCAGCTCAACTTCCGCAATCACCGCAAGGTGCTCGTGGTCGATGGCGAGCGTGGTTTCGTCGGCGGGCTCAACGCGGGTGACGAATACCTTGGCGCGAACCCGCCTCTGTCGCCCTGGCGCGACACGCATATGCAGATCGAGGGGCCCGCCGTGGCCGATCTGCAGCGCGTGTTCGCCGAAGACTGGTACTGGGTCACCGGGGAACGCCCTCCCTCGCTGCCGCCGCCGGAGCGGTGCGGCCGTGCGTCGACGATGATCGTGGCGACCGGGCCCGCGGACCGGCAGGAGAGCTGCTCGCTGTTCTTCACCCAGGTCATTCATGCGGCGCGGCGGCGCGTTTGGATCACCACGCCTTACTTCGTGCCGGACCCGTCGGTATTCGCCGCGTTACGGCTCGCGGTGTTCCGCGGGGTGGACGTGCGCATCCTGATTCCCAGCCGGCCGGATCACCGCACGGTGTTCATGGCGAGCACGCTGTACGCGCACGAGGCGATCGTCGCCGGCATTCGCATGTTTCGTTACCAGCCCGGCTTCGTCCATCAGAAGGTGATGCTGATCGACGAGGACACGGCGGTGGTGGGCAGCATGAACCTGGATAACCGCAGTTTCCGGCTGAACTTCGAAATTGCGGCGCTGAATGTCGACGAGGCGTTCGCGGGTGAGGTCGAAGCCATGCTGGAAGCGGATTTCGCGAAGTCCGACGAGGTCAACGCCAATGACTACCGGCGGCTGTCGTACCTGCGGCGGGTGGCCCTGCATGTCGCCCGGCTGTTCGATCCGGTGCTCTAACGGGCACGCATGCCACCGACGGCCCTGTGTCCCTTCGTCTGTAGGAGCGCGCCTTGCGCGCGACACCTTTTCGCGAGAGCCTTGAGAGACAACGCAAGAACATGTCGCGCGCTGGGCGCGCTCCTACATTGGTACCCGACGGGATTCAGTCCATGCTCCGCACCCTCGCCTTCCTCACCGCCATGACCGCCGTCGGCGCCTCCGCCGCGCCCGCGCAGTTCGTCGAGCGCAGCGTCGACGTCGCCGGCAAGACCTACCGCTATCAGGTCTTCGTCCCCGCCGACATCAAGCCCCACCCGGCCGTCGTGCTGTTCCTGCATGGCAGCGGCGAGCGCGGCAGCGACAACCAGAAGCAGATGTCGCAAGGCCTGCCGCCGTGGCTGAAACAGCACATGGATTTTCCGGCGGTGGTCGTGATGCCCCAGGCCCCGGACGATACTGCGTGGACCGACAAGGCCGATGCCGACATGGCGATGGCGGCGCTGGAAAAGAGCATCAGCGAGTTTCAGGGCGACCGTAAGCACCTCTACCTGACCGGCCTTTCGATGGGCGGCTTCGGCTCATGGCAGCTGGCGGTGGATCATCCCGGGACGTTCGCCGCGGCGGCAATCATCTGTGGCGGCGTCACGCCGCTGGAAGGCGAAGACCAGCGCCTTTACGTGCACGGCGTACCGGCGGGCACCGATCCGTCAGCGTGGGTCGCACAGAAGATCGGCAAGCTGCCGGTGTGGATTTTTCACGGTGGCGACGATAACGTCGTGCCGACCGAGCAGTCGCGCAAGATGAATGCGGCGCTGCTCGCGCGGAAGGCCGAGGTGAAGTACAGCGAATTCCCGGGGGTGAATCATGGCTCGTGGGAAAAGGCGTATGCGACGCCGGAGCTGTGGGACTGGATGTTTTCTCATGCGCGCTAGCTGAACTCGCGCGCACGGCCGGATTGAATCGCGCGCGGGGCGCGCTCCTACATCGACGGTCAGCTGTTGCTCATGCCGTGCATCAGCTGTTTGAAGCCGCCGGAGAAAATCGCCCAACCGAGGCAGACGCCGATCAGCGCCCCCATCAGTTCGAACGACACGCGCAGGCCGATGCTGTCGGGATCGTGCACCGCGGCCAGCTTCAGGCGGATCAGGGTCGGCGACTGGATGGGGACGAAGTTGAAGTAGAACAGGTCCCACAGGTCCTGCCCGGCGGCGAGCAACACCGACAGGGCGAACGCGACGCTCAGATCCTTGCCATGGCTCCAGCCGTTGCTCTTGCCGAACGCCCGGACCAGCGCATAGAGGATGAAGCCGACCAGCAGCGCGATACCGCCGGTTTCGAGGGCACCGATGATGCCGAAGCCGGTCCAGCTGCGATCGTAGGGCATGGAAGGAACTCGTGAGGGGTCAGGCCCTCATTATGCCCTTGCGTCGGCCGGTTTCCCGCGTGCGTTCCCATCGCGGCCAAAACGCAGATAAAGCGAGCCGGAGAGGATCACCGCCGCGATCGAGGCGAAACCCGCCAGCAGGAAGATGGCCGGGTAATCGTAGATGCCTGCGACCCAACCACCGACCGGACCGGTCAGGCCCAGGGCGACGTCGAGGAAGACGGAATACGCACCGAGCGCCGCGCCCCGGTTGTGCGTGCTGACGCGGCTGACCGCCTCCACGCCCAGCGCCGGGAACAGCAGGGCGAAGCCCGAGCCGGTCAATGCCGCACCGATCATGGCCGCGTGCGGGGTCACGCCCAGCCACAGCACCATCAGGCCCAGCGCCTCCACCGCCAGCGAGACCATCGCCACGCGGTAGCCGCCGAAGCGATCCACCGCATTGCCGAACACCAGGCGCACGCCGATGAAGCAGCTGCCGAAGACCGACAGCGACACTGCGGCGCCCTCCCAGCCCCGGCTGGCGTAGTAAAGCGCCACGAAGGTCGACAGCGAGCCGAAGCCGATCGACCCCAGCGCCAGACCAGCGCCATAAGGCATGACCCGCGAGAGCACGCTCCGGAAAGGCAGGCGCTCGCCGTGGCTGGGTGCCACCGCCGCCTTGGCCAGCGCGATGGGGAGAGCCACCAGACCGAGCGCGAAGGAGATGACGCCCAGCGCGATGAAGCCGTAGTCACGGGCCAGGACCACGCCAAGCGGCGCGCCCAGGGCGATCCCGCCGTAGGTAGCGATGCCGTTCCACGAGATCACGCGCGCGGTGTGCTCGCCGCCGATGCCGCCGATACCCCAGGTAATGGAACCCGTGCCGACCCAGCTTTCGGCGAACCCCAGGCCCAGACGACTGAGCAAGATCAGCACCAGCGACAGCGCGGGAATCTTCGGCACCAGCGCGGCCAGAGCGAGGAACAGGCCCGCGAGCGCAAGCACCACCAGACCGGCGAGCACCGTGCGCTTCGGCCCCATCGCATCCGCCATCCGTCCCGCATGCGGCCGGCTCAGCAGCGTCGCAAGGTACTGCGCGCTGACCGCCAGACCGGCGAGAACCGTGGAGTACCCCAGCGTCAGGTGTGCAAAACCCGGCAGCACGGCCAGCGGAATGCCGATGCAGAGGTAGCAGATGAAGGTGAAGACGACGGCGGAAAGAATCCGCGCCGTCACGGCGAAACGCCGCCCGCGTTGGGGAACCAGGGATGGGAGAGACATGATGGGCCGATTATAGCGCCTCGATGCTGCACTGCGGCACGGCGCCGGGTGAAGCGTTTTTCATGGTCACGCCCGCGGCCGGCGGTCGCCGGTCACAGGAGGACCGGCTGCCCGCTTTGCAGCGACTCACGCAACGCGACGGCGATCCGTGTCGCCTCTACCGCGTCGTCCATCGTCAGGTCGAACGGCGTGTCGTCGAGCACCGCATCGACGAAGTGCTTCGCCTGAGTCACGAACGCCGGCGCGAAACGCTCATAGAACGACGGGACCACGGTATTGCGCACGCCATTGGCATCCGCAATCTCCACCCGGTCCGCCCGCGGGTTACGCCCGACGCTGACCCGTCCGGCCGTCCCCGTCACGTCGGTGTGCGTGTCATGCCCATGGGCCTGCGTACGCGACGCATAGAACATGGCCATCCGGCCGCCTTCGAACTCGACGATGGCGATGCCGTTGTCCACGTCGCCGATGTCCTCCAGCGGCGGATACATCGCCACCGTACCGGTCGAATAGACCTTGGTCGCCTTCGGCCGGCCCAGCAGCCAGCGAGCCAGATCGACATCGTGCACGCTGCAATCCAGAAAGATGCCGCCGCTGGTCGGGGCGAACTTCAGGAAGGCGCCGCTTGGATCGGCGAGATCCGTCGTCTGCGAGTACACCAGGAACGGTCGACCGATGCCGCCGCCTTCGATGTGCATGAAGGCGTGGCGGTAGCTTTCGTCGAAGCGGCGGACGAAGCCGACCATCGCCCGCTTACCGGCCTTCGCCGCGTGGGCGGCGGCCCGGCGGCAGTCTTCCAGTTCAAGGGACAGCGGCTTCTCGCAGAACACGTGCTTGCCGGCGTCCAGCGCCTGCTCGATCTGCGTTGCGTGCAGCGAGGTGGGCGTGACGAGGAAGACGGCGTCCAGCGAAGGGTCGGCCAACATCTCCTCATACGAGGTGTGGATGGTCCCGACGCCCAGCGTGTCACGCGCCCACGCGCGCTCCGCCTCGACCGGGCTGCACACCGCCGCGAGCTCGGCGCGAGGCACGGCGCGCGCGAGGTTTTCTGCATAGCGCTGACCCAGGCGACCGAGGCCGGCCAGACCGATACGGAGGTTGGCCATCGTCAGATGCTCACCTCGACGACCTTGCCTTCGCGCCATGAGCGCGCGGCGGCTTCCGCCAGTTCCAGCGACTTGATGCCATCGGCAATGGTGGTACGAACGGGCGTGCCCGCGGCCAGCGCGTCGAAGAAGTGCGCAATCTCGGCGGCGTAGGCTTCGCGATAGCGCTCGAGGAAAAAGTGCTCCGGCAGGTCGTGCGCGATGCTGGTCGACGTATGCGAGACGACCTGGGTGGGCGCGACATTGCCCGCCTGCAACATGCCTTTGCTGCCGAGCACTTCGAAACGCTGATCGTAGCCGTACGCGGCGCGGCGCGACGTGTTGATCTGGCAGAGCTTGCCGCTCTTCGTCCGGATGGTGACGGCGGTGGTGTCGATATCGCCGGCTTCCTCGATCGCCGGGTCGGTCAGACAGCTGCCCATCGCGTGCACGCTCACGGCCTCGTCGGCCAGGATCCAGCGGAAGATGTCGAAATCGTGGATCAGCATGTCCTTGAAGATGCCACCGGAGCTCTTGATGTAGCTGACCGGCGGCGCGCCCGGATCGCGGCTGGTGACGATCAGCAGTTCCGGCGTACCCACTTCACCGGCATCGAGGCGCTTCTTCAGCGACGCAAACGTGGGATCGAAGCGGCGCTGGAACGCGATCATGCAGGTGACGCCCGCTTTCTCGACGGCGGCCTGGCACGAACGCGCACGCTCCACGTCGAGGTCCACCGGCTTCTCGCAGAAGATCGCCTTGCCCGCGGCGGCCGCGCGATGAATCAGGTCCGAGTGCGTGTCCGTGCTGGAGCCGATGACCACGGCACCGACCGCCGGATCGTTCAGCGCTTCGTCGACGCTGGCGACCTTCGCACCGTGCTTGTCGGCGAGTTCCTGAGCGGAGGGCGCGTGCACGTCGACCACATAGCGCAGGTGCGCTTCGGGATGGCGGGCGACGTTGCCCGCGTGGATCTTGCCGATGCGACCGGCACCGAAAACGGCAACTTCAATCATCGTATTCTCCTCGGGGAAGTGTTTCTTCGACAGTCAGTTCGAGCTTGTAGGCCAGCGCGACGAACAGCGCCTGACACAGACACATGGTGCTGGTGAGACCGCGGAAAGCAAATGCGCTGCCCTCCTTCACCTTCAGCAGGACATCCGAGTGACGCGCCAGCGGACCGAGATCGCTCTCGGTGATACCGAGCACGCCGGCCTTGTGCTGTTGCGCCACACGCATGGCGTAAAGGGTTTCCTTGCCGAACGGTGGAAAGCTGATCGCGATCAGTGCATCACCCTTTCCGATGCTGCGCAACTGCTCGCGGAACATGCCACCCAGCCCGTTGACCAGGTGCACGCGCTTCTGCGTGTGCTGAAGTGCGTAGGCAATGTATGTGGCGATCGCGAACGAGCGGCGCACGCCGATCACGTAGATATTCTCCGCGGCGGCAAGCATGTCCACCGCTTTCTGGAAACGCACCTCGTCGATTCCGGCGGCGAGTTCGTCGAGACCGGCGCGGCTGGCGTCGATGAAGCGCGAGGCGATCTCCGCCGCCGGCATGCTGCCGGTGCCGCCCTTGATGACGCTGCGGATGCGCTGCTTGTAGCTGCGCTGCGGCGCCGTCTGCGCGGTGAACGCGTTGCGGAACACCGCCTGCATCTCGGTGAAGCCCGAGTAGCCGAAGCGCTGGGCGAAACGGACTACCGCCGAGGCGTGCACGCCACAGCCTTCGGCGATCTCACCGACGCGCTGGACCATGATGGAACTGCGATGTTCCTCAAGGTAACGGGCGACACCCTGCAGCTGTCGCGGCAGGGCTTCGAATTCATCGGCGATGCGCTGCATGAGGGCATCGGCTTCGCTGCGTTTGGCCATCAGGCGCTCCACGGGGGACCGGCGGCATTCAACCACGATATGGAACAGATTTTCCATTTATTTTTTTGCTGCAATGCAAATTGCAACCGTGGAAAAGCAGGTCCATGCTCGGTCCGCTTTCGGCAAAAACAGCGGCCGCCCGGCCGTCGTCGCAGTTCGATATCCATCACCCGACCGCACGGCGGTCATCTGTGGAGGCCATATGCGTTCCAAACTGATCCACGCCTCGTTGGCGGCAGCTCTTGCCCTCGGTCTCGGCCTCGCCGCCCCCGCCTCCCAGGCGGCGCCCGGCGACCGGTATGTTCTCGTCACCCACGCCGCCGACTCGGATTCGTGGTGGAACACCATCAAGAACTCCATCAAGCAGGCGGGTGAGGATTTCGGCGTCGAGGTCGACTACCGCGGCTCGGGCAATGGCGATCTGGCCGAAATGGCCCGCCAGCTCGAGTCCGCCGCCGCCCGCAACTACAAGGGCGTCTCCTTCGATATCGCCAGCTTCGCCGTGCTGAAGGCACCGGCGGCCAAAGTCTCCGCGAAGGGCATTCCCATCGTCACGATCAACTCGGGCACCCCGGACGAGAGCAAGAAGCTGGGCGCCATCATGCACGTGGGCCAGGGCGAATACGACGCGGGCAAAGCCGCCGGCGAACGGGCCAAGGCCAAGGGCGTCACCAGCTTCGTCTGCGTCAACCATTACGCCACCAACAATGCCTCGTTCCAGCGTTGTCAGGGCTTTGCCGAGGCCATCGGCGTGAAGGACTGGCGCAAGACCTCGATGATCGACAGCGGCATGGACCCGACCGTGGTCGCCAGCAAGGTCAGTGCCTACCTGCGCAGCAACCCGAAGACCCAGGCGATCCTGGCCCTCGGCCCCAACGCGGCGGAGCCAACCATCAAGGTCGTCAACGACATGCACCTGGCCGGCAAGATCGACTTCGGCACGTTCGACCTGTCGCCCGCCATCATCAACGGCATCAAGTCCGGCACGATCCAGTACGCGATCGACCAGCAGCCCTACCTGCAGGGCTATATGGGCATCGCCGCGCTGGTGATCGCGCACGACCAGAACACGAAGGACCCGGCCAAGATCATCGAGGCGCTGAAGGCCAACCCGAAGTTCCAGGCCCGCCTGAAGCAGTACGACCTCAAGCCCGTCTACACCGCCACGGGCGTCAGTTCAGGTCCGGCCTTCGTCACGAAGGACAACGTGTCCACCGTCGAGAAGTACGCCGGCCAGTACCGCTGACCGTCGGGGAGTGAACCATGAGCGCCATCAATGAGAGCGTTTCCAACATGATCCAGGAAAACCGCGCGACAGCGCCGGAAGCACCGACCTCCACGGACGAACGCGTACGGCGGATCTCGCCGTGGCGCATCCTGCTCGACCGGCCCGAACTGGGCTCGATCGCGGGTACCGTGCTCGTCTTCGTCTTCTTCGGCATCTTCGCCGGCGGATCGGGCATGTTCGCGCTCGATGGCGTGATCAACTGGGCCCAGGTGGCGGGCTACCTCGGCATCCTGGCCGTAGGTGCCTGCCTGCTGATGATCGCCGGCGAATTCGATCTGTCGATGGGTTCGATGATCGGCTTCGCCGGCGTTCTCGTCGCCATCCCACCCATGTACATGGGCTGGCCACTGTGGGCGTCGGTACTGTTCGCCTTCGCCGGATGCATGGCGCTCGGCGCCCTCAACGGCTACCTCGTGGTCCGCACGAAGCTGCCGTCCTTCATCGTCACCCTGGCTTTCATGTTCATCCTTCGCGGCCTGACCCTGGTGCTGTCGACCGGCTTCGCCAACAGCACCATCGTCAGCGGCGTGGGCGACAAGTTCGCCGAAGACCCGGTCATCAACGCGCTGTTTTCGGGCACCACCCTGCACTGGTTGTTCACCGGTCTGGCCGGCATGAACCTCATCGAGAAGCTGCCCAGCGGCGACCCGGTCGTCGGCGGCATTCCCAAGGTGCTGGTGTGGTGGCTCGTCATGGGTGTCGCAGCGGGTTTCGTCCTGGCCCGCACGCGCTTCGGCAACTGGATCTACACCGTCGGAGGCGACTCCAACGCCGCCAAGAACGTCGGTGTGCCGGTGCGTCGCGTGAAGATCTCCCTGTTCGTGCTCACCGCGTTCTGCGCCTGCCTGTTCGGCGTGCTGCAGGTGGCCGACGTGGGCTCCGCCGCGGCCGATCGCGGCCTGCAGAAAGAGTTCGAAGCCATCATCGCGGTCGTCATCGGCGGCACCTTGCTCACCGGCGGCTTCGGCTCGGTGATCGGCGCCTGCTTCGGCGCGCTGATCTTCGGTGTCGTGCAGATCGGCATCTCGTATACCAACATCGATTCGGACTGGTACCGCGTGTTCCTTGGCGGCATGTTGCTGCTGGCGGTGCTGTTCAACCACTACATCCGCAGCCGCGCTGCGAGCACGAAGTGAGGAGCGCCACCATGGCCGACGATTACATTCTCGAACTCGACGACGTCAGCAAGTTCTTCGGTACCGTCATCGCGCTACAGGGCGTGACCCTTCGCCTGAAACGCGGCGAGGTGCATTGCCTGCTCGGCGATAACGGTGCCGGCAAGTCCACCCTGATCAAGACACTCGCCGGCGTGCACCAGCCCAGCAGTGGCGAATATCGCGTCGAAGGCAAGGCGGTGAGGTACAACTCGCCGCGCGAGGCGCTCGACGACGGCATCGCCACGGTCTACCAGGACCTGGCTCTCGTTCCGCTGATGAGTGTGGCACGCAATTTCTTCGCCGGACGTGAGCCGCGCAAGAAGATGTTCGGCGTGATTCCCGTCATCGACATGCAGTACGCCAACGAAACCGCACGCGACAAACTCGCGGAGATGGGCATCCGTGTACGCGACGCCGGCCAGCCGGTCGGCACGATGTCCGGCGGCGAACGGCAGTGTCTTGCCATCGCCCGCGCCATCCACTTCGGTGCGAAGGTACTTATCCTCGACGAGCCCACGGCGGCGCTGGGCGTCAAGCAGTCGTGCAACGTGCTCAAGCTCATCCACAAAGCCCGCGAGCGCGGCATCTCGGTGATCTTCATCACCCACAACGTGCACCATGCCTACCCCATCGCGGACAGCTTCACGCTGCTCAACCGCGGCCAGTCCATGGGCACCTTCGCCAAAACCGACGTAACGAAGGAAGCGGTGCTCGACATGATGGCCGGCGGTACCGAGATCCAGAGCCTGGTCGACGA
Organism: Dyella sp. 333MFSha; assembly: GCF_900102405.1. NCBI lineage: Bacteria > Pseudomonadati > Pseudomonadota > Gammaproteobacteria > Lysobacterales > Rhodanobacteraceae > Dyella > Dyella sp. 333MFSha. The sequence goes on from NZ_FNBR01000003.1 coordinate 236,081, forward strand.
ACTGGAAGGCCGCGCGGCCTGAACACGGATAACCCCCATGCGTAGTCTCCTTCCCCGCTCCCCCTCCCGTCCCATCGACGTCGCCTGCCTCGGCCGGCTCGCGGTGGATCTTTACGCCCAGCAGATCGGCGCGCGCCTCGAAGACGTCACCAGCTTCGCCAAGTATCTGGGTGGGTCGTCGGCCAACGTCGCTTTCGGAACGGCCCGGCTCGGGCTGCGCTCGGCGATGCTAGCCCGTGTCGGCGACGATCACATGGGGCGCTTCCTCACCGAGACCCTGGAAGCCGAAGGCTGCGACATCAGCCAGGTGAAGACCGATCACGAGCGGCTTACCGCGCTGGCGATTCTCGGCATCAAGGATCGCGAGACGTTCCCGCTGCTGTTCTATCGCGAGAACTGCGCGGACATGGCGCTGACGCCCGACGATATCGACGAGTCGTTCATCGCGCGCTGCCGCGCGCTGGCCATCACCGGCACACACCTGTCGCAACCGGGCGTGCATGCCGCCGCCACCCGCGCGATCGAACTGGCGCACAAGCACGACGTGCGCACGGTGCTCGATATCGACTACCGGCCGGTCCTCTGGGGCCTGACAGGACGCGGCGAAGGCGAGCGCCGGTTCGTCGCCGCCGAGCATGTCACCGCTCATCTGCAGGCCAGCCTGCCCGGGTTCGACCTGATCGTCGGCACCGAGGAAGAGTTCCATATCGCCGGTGGCAGCGAGGACCTGCTCTCGGCACTCCGCGCGGTGCGCGGCATCAGCGCCGCGACGCTGGTCGTGAAGCGCGGTGCCGTCGGCTGCAGCGTCATCGAGGGGGTCATCCCTTCGGACATCGACGACGCGCCGACGTACAAGGGCTCGCGGGTGGAGGTCCTCAACGTGCTCGGCGCCGGCGATGCCTTCCTCTCCGGCTTCCTTACCGGGTGGCTGGATGGTGAATCCATCGAGCGCTCGTGCGCCTACGCCAACGCCTGCGGCGCCATCGTGGTGTCGCGCCACGCCTGCGCGCCGGCGATGCCCGGTCGCGCTGAACTCGATGCCTTCCTGTCGCGCGACGGTGGCATCCGTCGCCCGGACCTGGATGCCGAGCTCTCGCATCTGCATCGCACGGCCGTACCGCGCAAGGCGTGGAACGAGCTGTATGTATTCGCTTTCGACCATCGCACGCCCTTCTTCGAGCTGACGCGTGCCGCCGGCGGTGACGAAGCACGCCTGCCACGGCTGAAAGAGCTGCTGGTCGAGGCGGTGGCGGCGACCGAGCGCGCCGGACAGCTGCACGGACACATCGGCCTGCTCGCCGACGACCGCTACGGTCAGGATGCGTTGAACGCCGCGACCGGGCGTGGCTGGTGGATCGGCCGCCCCGTGGAAGTGCCGGGGTCCAACCCGCTGGAACTGGAGCGTGGCCGGTCCATCGGCAGTCAGCTGATCTCGTGGCCGGCGGAGCACGTCATCAAGTGTCTGGTCGCCTTCGATCCGGATGCCACGCCGATGGATCGCGTGGAGCAGGAAACGCAGATCCGCTCGCTCTACGACGCGGCGAAGATCAGTGGCCATGAGTTGCTCCTGGAAATCATTCCTCCGGGCTGCAAGGACCCTTCGCAGCGCGACGAGCTGGTGCTGCGCTCCATGAAGCGTATCTACAACCTCGGCATCCGTCCGGACTGGTGGAAGCTTTGCCCGCCGCAGCGGGGGGCGTGGGCGGCGATCGACGCCCTGATCGCCGAACGCGATCCGCACTGCCGCGGCGTCTTGCTGCTGGGCCTGAATGCGCCGGTGGAACAGCTGGCCGCCGGATTCGCCGACGCGCTGGGGAGTGTGACCTGCCGCGGCTTCGCCGTGGGGCGCACGCTGTTCAGTGAGCCGGCCAAAGCGTGGCTGTCCGGGACGATCGACGATGAGGCGCTGGTGAGCCAGGCGCGCGCGGCGTTCGAACGGATGATCGCGTTGTGGCGCGAGGGACGGCGGGTGCCGCAGGAGCGAGTCACTGAAGGTGCGGCGGCATGAACAGGCTGGAATCGTCAACCGGGCTGGCTCCCACCACCGCCGGTGCGACCGTGCGGCTCACGACGGCGCAGGCACTCGTACGGTATCTCGCGGCGTTGCACGGGCGCGATGCGGACAGCGATGAGTCGGCGCCGTTGTTCGGCGGCGTGTTCGCCATCTTCGGGCATGGCAACGTGGCGGGACTGGGCGAAGCGCTGTATGGCATCCGCGATGAACTGCCGACGTACCGTGCGCATAATGAGCAGGCCATGGCGCATGCCGCGATCGCGTATGCCAAAACGCATATGCGTCGACGCATGATGGCGGTGACGACATCGATCGGCCCGGGCGCGACCAATCTGGTGACCGCGGCGGCGCTGGCCCATGTGAATCGTCTGCCGGTGCTTCTGCTGCCGGGCGACATTTTCGTGTCGCGTGCGCCGGATCCCGTGCTTCAGCAGCTCGAGGACTTCTCCGACGGCACGGTGTCGGTCAACGATTGTTTTCGTCCCGTCTCCCGCTACTTCGATCGCATCATGCGTCCGGAGCAGCTGCTGACGGCCCTGCCCCGGGCTATCCGTGCGCTGACCGACGCCGCGCTGTGCGGCCCGGTGACGCTGGCGTTACCTCAGGACGTCCAGGCCGAGGCATATGACTGGCCGCTTGCCTTCTTCGAACCGCGCGAGATCGTGTTCCGCGCCCCGCAGCCGACCGACGATGAGCTGATGCACGCGCTGGACGCCATCGAGGCGGCCGAGCGCCCGGTCATCGTCGCTGGCGGCGGCGCGTTGTACGCGAAAGCCACGCCGGAACTGCTCGCCTTCGCCGATAAGCACGGTGTGCCCATCTGTGAAACGCAGGCGGGCAAGGGCGCCCTGCCCTGGAATCATCCCCTGCATCTCGGCCCCGCGGGCGTCTGCGGGTCCACCGCCGCGAATGCCCTGCTCCGCGAGGCGGACCTGATCATCGCCGTGGGTACGCGACTGCAGGACTTCACCACCGGCTCCAACGCCCTGTTCGCTCATGTGCCGATCCTCTCGGTCAACGTCAACACCTTCGACGCGCTCAAGGGCAACGGCCTGGAGGTGATCGGCGACGCGGCGCGCGTGCTCGACGACCTCAGCTTCGGCCTGGAGGACTGGGCCGCTCCCGAAGCGTGGACGCTGCGCGCCCGGGACGTCGCGCGTGAGTGGGTCGACATCGTTTCCCGCATCACCGATGCGCGCCAGCCACCGGAAGGCCGTCTGCCCTACGACGGCGAAGTGATCGGCGCGGTGCAGCGTTCGTCGCCGCTTTCCGCACGTAGCGACATCGTCGTCTGCGCCGCCGGGACGCTGCCCGCCGAGCTCGAGAAACTGTGGCGCACGGAGACGCCCGGCGGCTACCACATGGAATACGGGTTCTCGTGCATGGGCTACGAGATTGCCGGCGGTCTTGGCGTCAAGATGGCCAGGCCGGATCGCGAAGTCATCGTCATGGTCGGCGACGGCAGCTACCTGATGATGAACTCGGAGATCGCCACCTCGGTGATGCTGGACGCCAAGCTCATCATCGTGCTGCTGGACAATCGCGGCTACGGCTGCATCAACCGCCTGCAGCAGGCCACCGGCGGCGCGCCGTTCAACAACATGTTCGACAACTGCGTCCAGGGAAAGCACGGTGCACCGACGGTCGATTTCGCCGCCCACGCCCGCTCGCTGGGCGCCATCGCGGAACACGTCGCCGATATCGCCGGCCTCGAAGCCGCCATGGAGCGAGCCCGCGCCGCCGACCGCACCTACCTGATCAGCATCGACACCGACCACACGCGTACGACCGACGAGGGCGGCGTATGGTGGGACGTGGCGATCCCCGAAGTTTCCACGCGGGAGGCCGTGCGCGAGGCGCGCAGCGGCTACGAATCCGCCATCGTGGGCCGCAAGGCCAGGAACACGCCCGTATGAAGAACGATCCCATCCGTATCGGCATCAACCCGATTTCGTGGAGCAACGACGACCTTCCCTCGCTCGGCGGCGAGATCCCCTTGTCGACCGCTCTGACCGAAGGCAAGGCGATCGGTTACGAAGGCTTCGAGCTGGGCAATAAATTTCCCAGGGATCCCGTCGAGCTGCGTGACCTGATGGCCGGCTACGGACTCGACGTGGTGTCCGGCTGGTACTCCGGGCGTGTCGCCGAGCGCTCCGCGAAAGAAGAAATCGTTGCCGTCGAGAAGCATCTGCGCCTCCTGGCCGAGAACGGCTGCCAGGTCATGGTGTACGGTGAAGTCGCTCATGCCATCCAGGGTGAGCCGGTGCCCCTGTACAAGCGGCCGCGCTTCCGCACCGCCGACGACTGGAAGCGCTATGGCGAGAACATCACCGAGTTCGCGAAATTCACGCTGTCCCATGGCGTTCGTCTGGCCTATCACCATCACATGGGCGCCTATGTCGAATCCCCGGATGATGTCGACCAGCTGATGGCGCATACCGGCGATGAAGTCGGTCTGCTGTTCGACAGCGGGCACACGTATTTCGGCGGAGGCGATCCGGTGGCCGTACTCGACCGCCATATCTCCCGCATCTGCCACGTGCACTGCAAGGACGTGCGCCCCGGCGTGGTTCGCCTGGCGCGCAATCGTCACTGGACGTTCCTGGAGTCCGTGCTCAACGGCGCGTTCACCGTGCCGGGCGATGGCGTGATCGATTTCGCGGCCATCATCGATCGCCTGAAAACCCACGGTTACCGTGGCTGGCTGGTGGTCGAGGCGGAGCAGGATCCGACGGTGGCGCCCAGCTACCGTTACGCGAAGAAGGGTTACGACACGCTTCGCTCGTTGCTCGACCGCGAGATGGTCGGGGAGGTCGCATGAGTCTGCTCGTCAAGGCGATGCCCACCGGCGAAGCCATCGTCAAAGTCACGCCGGAAACCGCCCAGTGGCATCACGTGGGTTTCGAGGCGAGGCGTATCGAAGCGGGCTCGACCGTCGAGATCGCGCTGCCCGCCGACCGCGAGGGGTGTCTCGTGGTGCTCGTCGGGCGCGTCGATATCGCGGTGGCCGGCCACACGTGGGAAGACCTCGGTGGCCGCGACAGCGTCTTCGACGATCGCTCGCCGCATGCCGTGTATGCACCGCCGTCATCCGTGTACACGATCACCGCGCGGACCGATGCCGAGCTGGCACTCGCTTCCGCACCGGCCACCGGCAAGTTCGCCGCGCGCCTGATCGAGCCATCGTCGATGAAGCGTTCGGCGCGCGGTACGGGCGCGAACACCCGCTACGTCTGCGACATTCTTCCGGAAACCGAAGACGCCGAGTCGCTGCTCGTGGTCGAGGTGCTGACGCCCGCCGGTCACTCGTCGAGCTATCCGCCGCACAAGCACGACACGGACGCACTGCCTGAAGAAAGCGTGCTGGAGGAAACCTACTACCACCGTGTCGATCCGCCGCAAGGCTTCGCGTTTCAGCGCGTCTACACCGACGAGCGCGACATCGACGAGTCGATGGCCGTCGGCAACCACGATGTGGTGATGGTGCCGCGTGGCTACCACCCCGTGGTGATGCCGCACGGTTACCGCGGCTACTACCTCAACGTCATGGCCGGTCCGCGCCGTGAATGGCATTTCCGCAACGATCCCGCCCACGAATGGATGATCGCGCGCTGACCGCGCCGCCATCGGAGTAAACAGAGCATGTCCGCCCAGCCGTCCACCCAGTCCCTCCCCCGCATCGGCCACTTCATCGCCGGCAAGCCGTACAGTGGTTCGCCCGCGGGCACCGCCCCGGTGTACGACCCCGCGCGTGGCGTGCCCGCCGCCGAGGTCGAGCTCGCGTCCGTCGACGATATCGACGTCGCGGTGCGCGCGGCGCACGCCGCGTTCCCCGCCTGGTCGGAAACACCGCCACTCAAGCGCGCGCGCGTGATGTTCCGCTTCAAGGACCTGATCGAGCGCGACATGGATCGCCTGGCGCGCGTGATCGTCGCGGAGCACGGGAAGGTGCTGTCCGACGCGAAGGGCGAGATCGTGCGCGGCCTCGAGGTCGTCGAATACGCCTGCGGCATTCCCGAATTGCTCAAGGGCGAGTACACCGAGCAGATCGCCAACGGCATCGACGCCTGGACCATGCGCCAGGCACTGGGCGTCTGCGCGGGCATCACGCCGTTCAACTTCCCCGCGATGGTGCCCATGTGGATGTTCCCCATGGCCATCGCCTGCGGCAATACCTTCGTGCTGAAGCCCTCGGAGCGCGATCCGTCGCTCGGCGTCGAGCTGGCCAGGCTGCTCAAGGAGGCAGGACTCCCCGACGGCGTCTTCAATGTCGTCCATGGCGACAAGACCGCCGTGGACGCGTTGCTCGATCACCCGCTGGTTCGCGCGGTCAGCTTCGTCGGCTCGACGCCGATCGCCGAATACATCTACGCGCAAGGTTCGGCGAAGGGCAAGCGCGTGCAGGCTCTGGGCGGCGCCAAGAACCACATGATCGTCATGCCCGACGCGGATCTTGAAAAGACCGCCGACGCCTTGATGGGTGCCGGCTACGGCGCCGCCGGTGAGCGCTGCATGGCGATCTCGGTCGCCGTCGCTGTCGGCGAAGCGACCGCCGACGCACTGGTGGCAAAGCTCGCCCCCCGCGTGAAGGCCCTGCGCATCGGCAATGGTCTGGACGAGACCATCGAGATGGGACCTGTCGTGACCGGCGTGCATCGCGATCGCATCACCAGCTACATCGACGACGGCGAAGCGGCTGGTGCGGAGCTCGTGGTCGACGGACGTGGTTATCAGGTGGCGGGCTGCGAGCAGGGTTTCTTCGTCGGCGGCACGCTGTTCGACCGCGTGACGCCGGCCATGCGCATTTATAAGGAAGAAATTTTCGGGCCGGTGCTATGCGTGGTTCGCGTGCCGGATTTCGCCAGTGCGCTGAAACTGGTCGACGATCACGAATTCGGAAACGGAACGGCGATTTTCACACGGGATGGACAGGTGGCGCGCGAATTTGCCCATCGCGTTCAGGTCGGCATGATCGGAATTAATGTACCGATCCCCGTACCGATGGCTTTTCACAGCTTCGGGGGCTGGAAAAAGAGCCTCATGGGCGATCATCACGCGCATGGCCCCGAGTCGGTGCGGTTCTACACGAGGCAGAAAGCCGTTACACAGCGTTGGCTGAACCACGATGAAAGCGCGGGAGCCGAATTCGCGATGCCCACACATTAGTCTGACAAAAACATTATTATGCGGCGGTTGAATGCGCGGGGAGCATTGTGCATTGCAACCAAGATAATCAAAAGCCATAAACGTAAAAGCATAATTTTTTCAGGGAGAAGGGTACATGCTCAACAAACTCGCAAAGGGTCCCATCGCGGGCGTGCTTCTCGCATGCCTCGGTCTGGGCGCTACGGCGGCGCATGCCGACGACCTCTCGACCAGCAAATATCTGTTCGGCGACTGGAACGGTGAGCGCACGCGTCTCGAAGACGCCGGCGTCAAGTTCGACCTCGGGTACGGTGGCGAAGCCGCGCACAACTACTCCGGCGGCACCAAGAACATCACGCGCTATACCGACCAGTGGAAGCTGGGCGCTTCGTTCGATCTGCAGAAACTCTGGGGCTGGAACGGCGCCGCGTTCAACATCGTCGTTACCGACCGTAACGGTCGCAACATCGGTGCCGACGCCAACATCGGCAACAACCAGCTGATCCAGGAAGTCTACGGTCGTGGCCAGACCTGGCACCTGACGGTCTTCTCGCTGGTGCAGAAGTTCTTCGACGACCGCCTGACCTGGAAGATCGGCCGTCTGCCGGTCGGTGAAGACATCAACCAGTTCTCGTGCGACTTCCAGAACCTGACGTTCTGCGGCGCGCAGCCGGGTAACATCGTCGGCGATTACTGGGTCAACTGGCCGACCAGCCAGTGGGCGACGGTCATCAAGTTCGACACCACGAAGGAAACCTTCGTGCAGATCGCCGCGTATCAGGTCAACCCGAAATATGTCGACGACTCCTACGCGTCGCACAACGGTCTGAAGCCGAACTTCCCGAGCGGCACCACCGGCGCGCTGATTCCTCTGGAATTCGGCTGGAAGCCGTCGGTCAACGGCCTGCCGGGTTCGTACCGCGCCGGCGTCTGGTACAACACCTCCAAGGGTGACGACCTGTACCTCAACACCGATCATCAGCCGCTCGCCGAGTTCGGTGGCCGCGCGCTGCAGCACGACTCCCGCAAGGGCGCGTGGATCACCTTCCAGCAGCAGGTCAACGGCGAAGCCGGCGGCAAGGGCACCACGGTGTTCCTGAACATCGCTTCGGCCGACCACGCCACCTCGGCGACGAACAACCAGATCTCGCTCGGCATGGAGTACAAGGGCATCTTCGATCGCCCGAACGACTTCATCGGCGCGGCCATCGGTGGTTCGCACGCCAGCGGCTACGCTGCCAAGAACCAGCGTCTGATCAACTCGATCACCGGCTCCGACACCGTCGTCAACGACGGTTACGAGAAGGTTGCCGAAGTGTTCTACAGCTACTCGCCGATTCCCTCGATCGCACTGCGTCCCAACCTGCAGTACATCAAGGATCCGGGCGGCAGCAAGCAGAACGATGACGCGTTCATCCTCGGCCTGAAGATGTCGGTCGCGTTCTAAGCGATCTCATCGGTGGTTGATCGAAAAGGCCTGGGGAAACCCGGGCCTTTTCGTATCCGGGCTATCGCCAGCAGGGTCAGCTCCCGACGGAACGACCTCACCCATCGTTTTCCGCCGAAGCGGTCAGGTCGAAAGTGTCATCCCCTTCGTCGACCGCCAGCCGCATCACGATCGGCCGGCAGCACACCTGGCAATCCTCGATATACGTCTGGCTGCCGCCCGACGTATCGACGGCGATCTCAATGGTTTCCCCGCAATAGGGACAGGCAATATCGGTGAATTCGTACATATAGGGACCCTGTAGGAGCGCGCCTTGCGCGCGAACCGCTTTCGCGCCAACCTTGTAGATTCCGCTTTACGGTTATCGCGCGCAAGGCGCGCTCCTACAGGATCTGTGGTCATGATCGATCTGGTCGGCTTCGACGGCGACGACACGCTCTGGCGCAGCCAGGAGTTCTACGACGACGCACAGGCGGCCTTCGAAGGCATCCTCGGTCGTTACGTGGATCTGACGGCCGATGGCCTGCGCGCGTCGCTCCTGGCCACCGAGCGCGGCAACATCGCGCTGTTCGGCTACGGCGCCAAGGGCATGGCCCTCTCGATGATCGAGTCGGCTATCGAACTGACCGATGGCCGGATCGAGGCGCGGGATATCCACCGTATCGTGCGGCTGGCCAAGGACGTGCTGAGCCATCCTGTCGATCTGCTGCCGGGTATCCGTGAGGCCGTGGAGGCCGTGGCCGCCCACCATCGCGTGGTGCTGATCACCAAGGGCGACCTTTTCCACCAGGAGGCCAAGGTGGCCCGCTGCGGGCTGGCCGACATCTTCCACCGGATCGAGATCGTCTCGGAGAAGGACACGGCAACCTACGCGCGCCTGTTCCGGGAGTTCGGCCTCACGCCGGACCGCTTCGCCATGGTCGGCAACTCGCTGAAATCCGACATCGCCCCGGTGGTCGCACTGGGCGGCTGGGGCGTCTACATGCCGTATCACAGCACCTGGGCCCACGAGCTGGTGGCCGATTTCGCCATGGGCGACCGGGTGATCGAGGTCGCCGGCGCTGAAGCCATCCCCGCAGCCATTGCAACCATGCACACCCGCGCGCCGTAGGAGCGCGCCCCGCGCGCGAAAAGCCAACGAAGCGGTGACGTCGCACCCCTCATCGCCCACAGCATTCCCACATTCCACGCCAATTTCGCGCGATTGCCGCGAAGCTGCCCGATGAAACAAACGGGAGGCAGGCACGTGGATTCGAGGTTGAAGATGGGATGGCGGGTGGTCCGAACCACCATAAAGGGGTTCAGTGACGATGAGCTGATGACGCGGGCCGCCGCCCTCGCCTTCTACTCCGCGTTGTCCTTCGCGCCGCTGCTCGTGCTGTTGCTCTGGGTGGTCGCCTCACTGCGCCCCGAGTGGCAGGCGCAGCTGATCGACAGCCTGACCGGTCTGGTGGGCTCCCGCGCCTCGGATGCCGTGAAGCTCGTCATCGAGAACGCCAAGCAGAGGCCCAATGTCGGCAGCATGGCGGGGGTGATCGGCCTTGGCGTGACGCTTGTCGGCGCTTCGGCCGTATTTGCCCAGTTGCAGGGTGCGCTCAACCGGGTCTGGAGCCTGCAGCCGCGCCCCGGCAAAGCCTCGCATGCGATTCTGACGTGGTTGCGGGCCCGGCTGCACGCGCTCGGCCTGCTGCTGTCGCTCGCCTTCCTGCTGGTGATCTCATTCTCGGCCAGCGCGATGATCGCGGTCTTCGTCCGTGGCGGCACCACGGGGTGGCATGTGCTGGAGACGGCGATCTCGCTGGCCGTCTTCGTCGTCATCTTTGGCGCCATCTATAAGGTGCTGCCGGACGCGATCATCGAGTGGCGCGACGCGGTCATCGGCGCCAGCCTGACCGCCCTGCTTTTCGTCGTCGGCAAGTTCGCGATCGGTATCTACCTGGAGCGCAGCAATGTGGGCGGCCCGTACGGGCCCGCCGGCAGCGTCGTCGTGTTGCTGGTCTGGGTCTATTACTCGGCGCTGATCCTGTTGCTCGGGGCCGAACTGACCGAAGCGGTCGCGGAGGCCCGGGGCACGCCGATTAAACCGCGGCCATACGCAATGTCCACCAGAACGGCTCCGGAGGGCGGGATTGACCCCCCCATCACGAGGCCGGAGGTATCCCTGTCGCAGCCCCAGAGAGAGGACAGATCATGAAGACCCATTTACTCGCCGCCGCCCTGTTCGCCGTCGCTACCGGCGCCGTCGTTTCCGCCCCGCCGGCCGATGCCCAGACGCGCCGCAGCCAGCATCAGGTCTGCCGCGACGTCCAGACCAAGGAGATCCAGTCCAAGGATGACAATCGCCTGATCGGCACCGGCGTTGGCGCCGTGGCTGGCGGCCTGCTCGGCCATCAGGTCGGTGGCGGTAAGGGCAAGACCCTTGCGACCGTCGGTGGTGCTGTCGCCGGCGGCTACGTCGGCAATCAGGTTCAGAAGAACCACCAGAACAAGAACGCCCAGTACGAAACCCACCGCGAGTGCCATTGGGTCAACGACTGATCGTGTAAGCCAGACCCGCAAGGGCCGGTCTTATAGGGAGGGCGCCACCGAGCGCCCTCCCTGCTTTCCGGAGGCTCCATGCGCAACGCCGATCCTGCCCGCCGCCGCTTCCTGGGCGTCTTCGCCGCCACCGTCGCGGCATCCGCTTCCCTGCCCTTCCTCTTCCGCGCCACGCGCCCTGCGATGGCTGCCGACGCCCCGCCGTCCCCGGGTGGCACGGTGACGATCGACGAATTCGCCGCCGACAAGAAGCCGCTGGGAGCGAAGGTCGAGGCGCGCGTGGTGCTGACCGACGACCAGTGGAAAGCCAAGCTCAGCAGCAAGTCGTATTACATCACCCGGCACGAGGGTACCGAGCCGGCCTACACCGGTGAGAACTGGGACCGGCATGACAACGGCATCTACCGTTGCATCGGCTGCGACACGGCGCTCTACGACTCGGCGACGAAGTTCGAGTCGGGCACGGGCTGGCCGAGTTTCTGGCAGCCGATTTCGAAGCGGAACATCGTTCAGAAAACCGACCGCAGCCTGATCGAGGAGCGGATCGAAGTGAAGTGCGCGCGGTGCGATGCCCACATGGGCCACGTGTTCGACGATGGCCCGGACCCGACGGGGCTGCGGTACTGCATGAATGCCGGGGCGATGCGCTTCGCTGCCGTGACTGCCTGAGTGCGTACGTCGGGCATACCGGCTTTGCCGGGAGCCGGCCCGCTGGCGAATACAACGAAAAGGGCCGCCTTCCGGCGGCCCTCTTTTTAATCAGCCACCCCGAGGCGGCATCGGTGTCAGCTGGAATTCCTTCGGCGGCGTTTCCCCCTTGAGGTAACGCACGAAGTAATCCCAACGGCGACGTGTCATGTACGTCGTCGCGTCACCGTAACCATGATGCGCGTTCGGGATCATGACGAGGTCGAAATCCTTGTTCGCCTTGATCAACGCATCGACCACCAGCAGCGACTCGTACGGCGGGACGTTATCGTCGAACGTACCGTGCGCGATCATCAGGTGACCCTTCAGACCCGAGACCCACTTCTGGTTGGCCTGGTCGTCGTAGTTGCTCTTGCCGTCCTTGTCGGTGACCAGAAGACCCTGCCACTTCTCGGCCCAGTCGTCTTCGTAGTTGCGGTTGTCGTGATTGCCCGACTCCGAGATACCGACCTTGAACACGTCGCCATAGCGGAACATCGCGGTCGCCGTGGCGTTTCCGCCGCCGGAGTGACCCCAGATACCCACGCGGTCGCCGTCCAGCCACGAGTACTTCTGCACCAGCTGCTTTACCGCCAGCACCTGATCCGGCAGCGTGTTGTCGCCGATGTTCTGGAAATAAGCGTCATGGAAGGCCTTCGAGCGCCACGGCGTACCCATGCCATCGACGGCCACCACGACAAAGCCCAGTTCAGCCAGCGCCTGGTTGTCGCCGTGTGCGGGAGCGAAGCTGCGCGTGCGCACCGATCCGGTCTGCGGACCCGGGTAGATGTAGACGATCAGCGGATATTTCTTCGACGGATCGAACTTCGATGGCTTGAACATCTGGCCGTAGAGATCGGTCTTGCCGTCACGTGCCTTCACCGTGAACGCGGTGGGTGGCACCCAGCCGATCGCCTTGAGACGCGAGATGTCCGCGCGTGCCACTTCCTTCACCGTGGCACCCGTGTCGGCACGACGCACCACCGCTACCGGCGGCGTGTCGATCGTCGAATACGAGTCGAAGAAGTACGTGCCGTCCTTCGACAGCGAGACGCTGTGATCGGCGTTTTCCGGCGTCAGCAGAGTAAGGCCCTTGCCGTCGAAGCCCACCTTGTAGAACTGCTGGTAGTACGGATCGACGCCCTTCTCGCGGCCGACGCCACGGAACCAGATCGTCTTCGTTTTCGGATCGATGCGCAGCACTTCGGTGACGTTCCAGTCGCCCTTCGTGATCTGCGACTCGAGCTTGCCCGTCTTCAGGCTGTACATGTAGAGGTGACCCCAGTTGCTCCGCTCGGAGAACCAGATCACCTGGTCGGTCTCGGGCACGTACTGCCAGTTGGCCATGCCGTTGCCGCTTTCGTAATACGTCTTGGCCTTTTCCTCGAACACCGTGCGCACGTCGCCGGTCTCCGGGTTGGCGACACGGAACCACTCATGCGTGTGGTCGCGCGAGGTGGAGACAAACGCGATGCTCCTGCCGTCGGCGGACCAGCGCACGTCGTCCCACACGCCCGGGCTGCACGACACGTCGTCGCACAGGGTCGAGCGATGCTGATCGGCGGGCATTTTGAAACGGACGACCTTCTTCGTCGGCACGTCGATCACGACGCGCTCGATCATGGTCACGTCCTTGTCGCCCGGCAGCGGGTATTTCCAGGTATCGACCTTCGGATGTCCGACATTGGTGCTGACCAGGGTCATCTCACCGGTTTTGCGCTGGTCCTGCTGGAACGTGGCGATCTTCTTCGAGTCCGGCGACCAGACGAGGATCGCCTCGTCGGTGTGCTTCCAGCCGGCATTGTCGGTGGCGTAACCGAAGTCCTTGATCCCGTCGGTGGTCAGCTGGGTCTCGGCACCGCTGGCCAGATCGCGCGTCCACAGGTTCCAGTCGCGGATGAAGGCTTCGGACTTGCCGTCCGGCGACTTCAGGCCCGGCTCTTCGCCGTAGGCCTTGCCGTTGGCGTCTTTCCTGACCGCCGCCAGCTCGCATTTGCCGATGGCCTTGTCGCAGCTGTAGTTCTTGCCGCGCGAGGTAATGTCGAGGCCGTCGTCCGGGCGCACCGTGAAGGCGCTGACCGGGAGCTTGCCCGCATCGACCTTCTTGCCGGTGCTGGTGGTCAGCGCCGCCGCCACCTTGTCGCGATCGAACGCGCGTGAGGCCTGACCCGTGGCCGCATCCACCGTAATGAACTGATCGCCGTCCTTGTCGTGGTCGCGATACCAGAAGTGGCCGTCATCGATCCAGGTGACGCGCTGGACCGAGTGGTCCAACAGGGTTGCTGCGTTGCCGAGGAAGGAATCGGCGCGCTTGTAATCGTCCGTGGTAACGGTCTGAGCCGAGGCGGAAGCCCCGATCAGTCCGAGGAGGACGGCGCCGGAAAGCGCCGCGTTGCGTTTGGTCGACATGTGGGGTCCCCATGACAGCGACAACGGCGCAGGGCGCGCCGCGAACCGGACGAGGCTAGCCGCCGCCGGGGCGCCCGGCGTATGCCATAGGTCATGGGCCTGGGCCGCCGCGGGCCCTCAGTGGCCGCGGGGACCGGCCCGGAAGCGCCTGCCCTGCCGCTCCACCATGGCGAGGGCCACGCCGTCGGGCAGCAGTTTGAAAAGGGTCTTGATGACGCGATTGACCCAGCCATTCACGTAAACCGCCGTGCCCGAGTCAACGGCATCCAGCCCCTGGCGGGCCACGGTCGCCGCATCCATCCACAGATACGACGGTATTTTCGACACCAGCTCGCGGGAACCGGTGACGTCGTGGAACTCCGAATACGTGAAGCCGGGACAGACGGCCGTGGTGTGCACGCCGGTGCCCTTGCCCTCCAGCGCCAGCGACTGGGAGAACTTGATCATGTAGGCCTTGGAGGCCGCATAAAGGGTATGCCCCGCCGAACCGGGCACATGACCGGCCAATGAGGCGACATTCACGATGCGGCCATAGCCACGCGCTTTCATGCCCGGCAGGAGGCGCCAGGCAAGCTCCGTGGGTGCGGTCATCAGCACCTGGATAAACGCGGCATGCGCGGCCCAGGGCTGCTCTTCGAAATAGCCGGTGACGCCATAGCCCGCGTTGTTGATCAGCACATCGATCGTTAGGCCTTGCGCCTCGAGCGCGGCGACCAGTGCCTCGGGGCCGTCCGTCCGCGCGAGGTCGAGCGGCGCGACGATCGCCTCGACGCCGTAGCTGTCACGCAGCTCGGTAGCGAGTTTTTCCAGCCGGTCGGCACGACGCGCCGTCAGGACCAGATCGTGTCCGCGTTTCGCGAGTTCGCGGGCAAAGGCCTCACCGATGCCAGCGGAAGCGCCGGTGACCAGCGCGCGACGTTTGGATGCCATGGAAAGTATTTCCTTGATGCATTACAGCGCTGAAGTATGCGCCACGCTTAGATGAACGGAGCCCACGTGTGTTGATGCATGCGACGCGACTTTCACGACTCCGTGCACCCCCGGAACGCGAAGCTTGGGCTCCCGAAACGACTCGACCCGAGTCACCCCAAGGAGCCCACACGATGACCAGCACCGACCACGATATCAAGGTTCTCAACAACCTCATCGAAACCACCATCGATAGCGCCGAGGGCTACGGCGAAGCCGCGAAGGATGCCGAGAATACGCGCTACGCCGCGACCTTCCAGGCCCGCGCTTCCGAGCGCCGCCAGGTGACGCAGCGTCTGCAGCAGCAGGTCCGTTCGCTCGGCGGCACGCCGGAAGACGACGGCACCGTGCTGGCCAAGGCGCATCGCATGTTCGTTGAACTGCGCGCCAAGATGAGCTCGAAGGACGACACCGCGATCGTCGACGAAGTCGAGCGTGGCGAAGACCACATCAAGGCGAAGTACGAAGACGCCCTGAAGGACACCGAAATCACGGCGGGCACGCGTTCGCTGATCAACGAGGCTTATGTCTCGGTGAAGAGCGGCCATGACCAGATGCGCGATCTGAAGCACGCGCTGCACGGCACGAACTGATTTAGCTGAAACTTGAATGATGAAGGGCGGAGCTTTGGCTCCGCCCTTTTTTTTGGGAGCGAGGCCGTTGAGGCAGGGGCGCCGTCGGCTGCCCTGCTCTTCGCTAAGTCCTCCTTCGGCCTTCGCCTACGTGCGGAATCGCTCTGAGCACGACAGCCGACGGCACCCACCCACTCATGAGGTTTCGTGGATGCAAAGCACAAGCGCAAACCAGAGGACCTCGTGTAGCAGCGCAATGCATTGACGACTTCACAAGATTTGCAGGTGATGCCGCAGCGCCCACGCCGCAGTGCTCTGCTCTACCCGCTCTGCTCGGCCGGCAAATTACTGTCGCGCTGCGAGGGAGTCGTCGGCTGCCATTCTTGGAGCGCTTCCGCACGGAGGCGAAGGCCGGAGGAGGACCTAGCGACAAGAATGGCAGCCGACGGCTCCCTTGCCTCGGTCCCTTGCCTCGGTCCCTTGCCTCGGTCCCTTGCCTCGGTCCCTTGCCTCGGTCCCTTGCCTCGGAGCGGCGTTGCAGCCCCGAGGCCGAAGCCAACCGTTACTGCGAAGAACCGGCGTCGTCTTCGTTCATCAGCGCGTTGATCTGGCTCTTGTGCGCTTCGTAGAAAGCCACGTTCTTCTGGTTGACCTTCTTCTGGTCGACATACGCGGACATCTGCGGGTTGCTCTTGGCTTCGGAGGCGATGGCCGCATTGGTGACGGCGAGGTTCGCCAGCAGGAACTCACGCGGGGTGAAACCGTATTTCTTGATCAGCGGCGCGATCCGCGGATCCGCATTGGTCACCTGGGCGGCCAGATCGTCGAGCGAATGGATCTTCGAGAAATCCGTCTTCGCGTCCTTTGGCTTGATGCCCTGCGCCTTGGCTTCCTGCGAGACCTTGACGATGCGGTTGAACACGTCGTCGTTGAGGTCGTAGTTCTGGATGGCCTGCTTGTCGGCAGCCGGGATCTGTGAAGCCGGGTTGGCCGCGGGCGCCGGAGCGGCTTCCTGGGCGAACGTGGAAACGGGGACCACCGAGGCGGTCGCCAGCAGCGCGGCAAGGATATAGCGAGACTTCACGGGCAACTCCTTCAGGTACGGGTTCGTGCTGGACGGTAAAACAGCTTAAGGCGCCGGATGTTACGTATGCGTCGGCGGCGTTGCGTTTTCTTCAGGAATCTTCGGCGCGTTCCAGCCCATGACGTTGTAGAGGCTATAACGCCAGACCCCGACGTATTCGTGGATCGCAAAGTCGGCGAACGACAGATTTTCCGACGTCGGCAGCCAGTCGTAGCGGGCGGTCACGTAATCGCCACGGACCGGTTCGCCGTGAATGGCGAAATGGGAAAAATAGAGCATCGCCCGACGCAGGTGCACCGCCGACGAGACGAGCACCACCTTGTCCGCGCCGTAGGACACCAGCAGGGGCTTACTGAACTGGGCGTTCTGGAATGTGTTCATGCTCTGCGCTTCGAGCATGAGATCCGCACGCGGAACGCCGAGGCGATCCAGGCTGATCGCATAAACGTCGGCTTCCGCCTGTTTCAGGTGCATCGCATCGCCGCCGCTGACCTCGACCTTGCAGTCCGCACCCGTCGCCTTGCACGCGCGATACAACTCGGCGGCGCGCAGGATGCGTCCGTTGGCGTAGAGGCTCGGCTCGATCGCCCCTGCCCCGCTACGGACGGTCCCGGCACCGAGCAGGATGATGACGTTGCGCTGGCCCCACTGGGTGACATCGGGGGCATAACCGGACTGCAGGTTGCTCAACAGCATGCCGGTCAAAGGCCCGCAGCCGGCGAAGAACAGCCACACGATCGCCAGCAGCATGAAGACGCGGCCGCTAAGGCGCCGGCGAAAACGCATCAGCACGAGGGCGATGACGAGGAGGAGCAGGAAGAGGGTCAGGGTCATGGGGCCGAGCGTAGCAAAGGCCGGTAACAATTGTGACCGCAAGTACCTCGCGCGCGGGGCGCGCTCCTACGGCACGCCCAGAGCTTTTTCGAGACAGGTGACGAGGGTGTCGCCGACGAAGGGTTTGCCGAGGTAGCAGAAGGCGCCGGCGGCCATGACGCTGTCGCGTACGTGGTCGTCCTGAAAGCCGGATACGAAGACGATGGGGTAGGTCCTGCCCCGCTCCAGGAGACGACGCTGCAACACGGTGCCGTCGATGCCGGGCATGTGGACATCGGTCACGAGACAGTCGACCCCGTCGTCGCCGCCGGGCCGGAGAAAATCCTCCGCCGAGGCGAACCCACGCGCTTCGTGCCCCAGCGCGCGGACCAGACTCACGGTGGCGAGACGCACCGCGTCGTCGTCATCCACGATCGCGACGATCCTGTTTCCGGCCAAGCTGGAACCCTCCGGGGCGCTGAGTGACGCTGGCTACAGTGCGCCCGCGCGCAGCCAGTGGGAATCATACGGAGGTGTGTGCACCCAGCGCTTCGGACATCTTGACCAGTTCCGCCAGCGATCGTGCCGCCATCTTGCGCATCACGTTGCCGCGGTGAATCTTCACCGTAATCTCGGACAGACCCAGCAAGGCACCCACCTGCTTGTTCATCAGGCCCGTGGTCACGTGCCCCATGACCTCACGCTCGCGCGGCGTCAGCGACGCGTACGCCTGACGCAGCGTCTGCAGGGCATCGGCATCGCGCCGGCCGGCGGCGTCCCGCTTGATCGCGTTGGTCACGGCGTCCAGCATGTCCTGATCGCGGAACGGCTTGGCCAGGAAGTCGAGCGCGCCGGCTTTCATCGCACGCACCGACATCGGGATATCGCCGTAGCCGGTCATGAAGACGATCGGCAGCGGATTTTCCATCGCCAGCAGCTGGGTCTGGAAGTCCAGTCCGCTGACGCCGGGCAGACGCACGTCGAGCACCAGGCAGCCCGGCGCATCCGCGTTCTCGCGGGTCAGGAAATCGGCGGCGCTGCCGAACGCGGCGACGGTGAGGCCGACGGAACGGAACAGGGACGACAAGGCCTCGCGGATCGAGGCATCGTCGTCGACGATGCAGACGATAGGGGTCCGCGCGGCGTTGGCCACGGGCAAGCGGGTCATGCGCGAACCTCCTCGGCTACCGCGACGGGCAACGTGAAATGGAAAATCGCTCCCCCCTCGGAGCGGTTGGTCGCCCACAGGCGCCCGCCATGAGACTCGACGGTCGTGCGGCAAATGGCAAGCCCCATGCCCATGCCGCCACCGCGCGTGGTCACGAAGGCGTCGAACAGGTGGGGGGCGATGTGCTCGGGAATACCCGTGCCGGTGTCCTCGACCTCCACCAGCAGGCCCTCGGCGGACGCCCGCCCGCGGATCAGCAGGACGCGTGGCCGGTACACGGCGGACATGGCGCGGATGGCGTTGCCCATCAGGTTCACCACAACCTGCTGCAGCTGCACGCGATCGCCGCGCGGCATGGGCGCGTCGCGCGCGATGTCCACCTCGAGCACGATGTGGTGCTGGGTCAGTTCACCCTCGAGCAGCCGCGCGCTCTCATTAATCAGCGCGCCGAGATCGAAGTGCACGTGCTGTCGCGGTTCCTTGCTGGCCAGACTGCGGACGCGGTGCACCACTTCACCGGCGCGTCGTGCGTCATGCACCACGCGCTCGATGGCGTCGCAGGCTTCGGTGAGGTCGGGCTCGGGACGCCGCAGCCAGCGGAGGGCGGCTTCGCCGAGTGTGACGATGGCAGCGAGCGGCTGGTTCACCTCGTGGGCGATCGACGCACTCATCTCACCCAGCGCCGTCACTCGCGCGGCCTGCGCCAGCTCGGCCTGCATCGAGATCAGCGCCCGCTCCGCGCGCTTGCGGTCGCTGATATCCACGACGCTGACCAGGACACGGTCATAGCGCGATGTACCCAGCGGCATGCTCAGGGCAAAGAGCACCGTCAGGCGCTCGCCCTTGAGGTTGACCATGTGCGTTTCACCCTCGGCCAGGCCATTGCCCTCCAGGACGGTGAGCAGGACCTGGCCGAACGTGCGATCGGTGGCGGGCAGAAACCGGTCGAGCGGCCCGATCAGCTGGTCGCGGCTATGCGCACCCAGCATGCGCAGCGTCGCCTCGTTGATATCGGTGACGCGCACCAGACCGGCGGCTTCGCGGATGAATTCCGGATGGGCCTCCAGGTAGGAAGCCAGCTCGACGACGCCCTGCTCGCGCAGTTCCGCGAGACGCTCCACCACCAGCGTGTAATCCTCCTCCCAGAGCGAAAAGCGGGCGGTGTCGAAGATGCCCCGGTAGCGACGTTCACTGTCCACCAGCGCCGCATCCGCGGCCCGGCGTGCGGTCACGTCGGTGCCCGCCTCGAGGATCATGCGCGGCGCACCGCGCTCGTCGCGCAGCAGGGCGCAGCGCACGGAGACGATGACCACGCGGCCCTCGCGATGCTCCTGGATCAGTTCGCCCTCCCAGCGGCCGTCCCGGAACAGCGCGGCGTCGGCCTTGACTCGATCGCCGGCGAACGCGGTGGCCAGCAGTTCGCTCGCCCGGCGGCCCAGCGCCTCATTCGCGGTCCAGCCGTAGAGCTGTTCCGCGCCCGCGTTCCAGAGCACGATCACGTCGTCCATGTCGCGAACGAAGATGGAGTCGTGGGTCAGCTCGATCAGCCGCGCCTGTCCCGCGATCGTCACCATGCGTTCGCGGTTCCGCAGGGCCAGCACGGCCGTGGTCGCAATGGCGGCGAGGCTGACGGCGCAGCGCATGGCCGGTTCCAGCGTCGGCACCCCATGCACACGCAGGAAAGCCAGCGTGGTCAGCAGCATGCAGGCCACCGCCGAGCCGATGATGGCGCGACGACTGCCCGTGGCGGCCATGATCAGCACCACCACGAGGTAAACGACTGCGACGGCCCCCTGCAGCGAAGTGAAGCTGTCGACCAGGAAGACGCACAGGGCCAGCGCCGCACCCGCGACCACAAGCAGCGCGGCCGCGCCCCTGCGCGGGTGCGCGACGGTGGCGTAGGCACGACTGTGCAAAGGCCTGTTCAGGGACATGGGCTCGGGTTCTGGCGTGGCGACGTAGACAGATTCGGCCGCGATCGTGTCCGAACGGGGTCAGGACGTCTTGCACGCCGGTGATGGTTTTTGACCGTTACGGCACAACCGCTACAAGAAAGCGCACGGGTCGATCGGTTAACCCTTTGGTATGGGACCGTACGACCGAATGTAGAATTCTGTCGACCCCCACTTCGCGCCTAGGCTGTCAGGGTGGGCGAATGGCCCATGCCACGTTCGACATGGAGCCTACGATGCGATTTGAGACCGAAGCCTTCGCCGGGACCGCCAGCCTCCGCGCCGTCGATCCGTCCGTCGCCCACCTGCTCGAGCAGGCCCTGACCGCTGTCGAAACCGATCTGGCCACGACCCGTGCCTGCGTCGCCCAGGTGGCCGCCCTCCTGGAACGTGAGGAGAAGGCCCGCCCGGCCGCTCAGACCGTGCCGCCGGACCCGGTGGTTCGTCGCCGCGTCGGTGCGGGTCTCGCACCGTGGCAGGCAAGGCGCGTCTCCGCCCATGTGAACGACAACCTTGGCTTTCCGATCACCATCGATCAGCTCGCAGGCATCGCCGGTCTGTCGAGCAGTTATTTCTGTCGCGCCTTCAAGGACACCTTTGGCGATCCGCCGCATGCGTACATCATGCGTCGCCGCGTCGAACGGGCGCAGAGCCTGATGCTGCAGACCCGCGAGCCGCTCAGCCAGATCGCGCTGGCCTGCGGTCTCTCCGACCAGGCGCATCTGTGCAACCTGTTCCGCCGCCTGGTCGGGCAGAGCCCGAGCCACTGGCGGCGGTCGCGCTGGCAGGAAGCCTGACCCTCAGCCGAAGAGTTTTGCGGCCACTTCGGCGATGTGCTTGCCCTGGAAACGTGCGCCGGCCAGTTCGTTTTCGCTCGGCTGACGGGAACCGTCGCTTGCGGCGAGGGTCGTAGCACCGTAGGGACTGCCGCCGGTCACCTCGTCCAGCTTCAGCTGGCCCTGGAAACTGTAAGGAAGGCCCACGGGAATCATGCCCAGGTGCAACAGATTCGTAATGATCGAGAACAAGGTCGTTTCCTGACCGCCGTGCTGGGACGCCGTGGACGCGAACGCGCCGCCGACTTTGCCGTTGAGCGCGCCACGTGCCCAGAGCGGGCCGGTCTGGTCGAGGAACGCGGCCATCTGCGAGGTGATCCGGCCGTACCGGGTACCCGTGCCGATGATGATGGCGTCGTACGACTCGAGCTCATCCACGCGGGCGATGGGCGCGGGTTGGTCGAGCTTGAAATGGGCGTTGCGCGCCACGTCTTCGGGCACGGTTTCCGGCACGCGCTTGATGTCGACATGGGCACCGGCTTCACGGGCGCCTTCGGCCACGGCATTGGCCATTTTTTCGACATGACCGTACGTGGAGTAATAAAGAACGAGGACTTTCGCCACGGTGGATCTCCTCTTTTGAAAGCATCGGGAATGAAAAGGTAGGCACGCTGGCGTTTACGCCGCGTATCGGCGACGTCCCGCCAACGCATCGAGGTTAGTCGCATGTCGTACGCACGCATTGTCGATATCCGCTCCGCGCCGGGCCCCGCGCGCAAGTCCCACGCGTGGCAGGTGCTGCGTGAAGCGGCCCGGCTCGAGCCCGACGAAGATGCCCGCATCGCGTGGTATCGCGAGGATCCGATCGGTGTGCTGGGTCGGGAGACCGCCGAAGCATTGGTCGCTTCCGGAAGGTATGAGGAGGTGCTCGCGTTTCTGCGAGGTGTGCGGCGGGATCTCGGCTTTGAAGTACCGCACGGGTTCGGGGCGTTTTAGGAGGCTGGCGGAACCACCTCGCGGTAAAGTGGGCCCAACCAGGGACGCCGGACCACGACCGTGTCGATCGAAGAAGCGACCACCCCCAGCCGCCACGAGCCACTGACCGCCGAGCGCGCCTACGAGCTCTACTGGGCCGACCTGCTCGGCGACGCGCCCACCTTTTTCTGCGTGGGCCACGCCTGCACCGCCCAGCTGATCTGCGCCTGCCTCGACAAAGCCGAACAGAACCTGCGCATTCGCCCCTATTTCCGCTCACGTCGCATCGAAGATCACGCGGCGACCTGCGAAGTCGCCCACCCGGCGAACGAGACGAAAAAAGAAAAACGCCCCGACATCTTCGAGGCCGAACGCCCCGCCGATCATTTCCGCCGCCTCCCTGCCGTCACCGCCCCATACGCGGAAAGCGCCGCGACCCGTGCAGGAGCCAGCGCCGCCAGCGATGCTCCGGCGGGCGCCAGCCCCGCCGGCGATCCCGCGGCAGCGGGCGCGACGCCCCGTGGCCCACGCCCCGGCGTCACCCCCCGCCCCAGCCACTACTATCGCCTCTCCTCGCTCGTCCAGAAATTCCTCGAGCACCGTCGCGACAAAGACCTCGCCGAGGCCGAAGTGGAGATCGGTGGAGAGACCACCACCTACGAAGCGCTGTTCCGCAACGTCTTTCGCCAGAAAGCCGCCGATCTGACCGGAACCCGTGCGGTCTGGTGGGGCACGGCATCGCTGCGGGCCACCCGGGGAGGCGGGTACTACCTCCGCTTCTCGCGCCCCTTCCGGCACGACGACCAGGAACTGCGCCCGACCATCACGCTCACCGCGAAGGACATCGACGCCTATCCCGTGCGCAAGCTGCTCCGGGCGCGCCTCGACAAGCTGATCGCCGAAGCCGATGGCTATTGCGTGGTCTTCGTCTGGGCGAAGCCCTGGATGCCGAAGGATGCCGAAAAACCGTTCGTCCGCTTCTACGTCAATAATCTCGACCATATCGACGTGCGCGGCCCGGAGATTCTCGAGGAGCTGAAGAACACCTCACGGGTCGGTAACGGCTAAGATGCCGCATGGCCCGAAAACGACGCTTCCGCCTCCCCTTCGTGCGACACCCGCACGACGCATCGCATGAATTCGACGACGCCAGTTACGACGGCGGCGTGTCGGGCGGCGCGTACCTGCGACATGTGGTCGTGGTCGCCGCTCTGATAGGCATCGTCGCGGCGATCCTTCGCTGGGTGATGTGACGCGCGCTGCCCGTACGGGCGGCGGCGTCCCTTCGGTCACGAGAGGTAGATACGCCCCTCCGAGGGACGCAACGGACCTTGCCGGATATCGCCATGGGTCGACAGCACGGCGCGGCCGACGGGCTCGCCGACCGGAAGAACGGCTGGGACCTCCGTGAAGTTCAGGCACACCACGATGCGCTCGTCGCCATCGACTCGCTCATAAGCAAGAACCTGATCGCTGACACCGAGAATGCGGACACTGCCGATACTCAGTGCGCGTGAGGCGCGTCGCATCCACAGCAGCGATCGATACAGCGACCAGATCGACGAGGGATCGGCCGCCTCGGTTTCCACATTGCGGCTTGCGACGTCGTCGCCCAGTCGAAGCCATGGCGTGCCGTCGGTAAATCCGGCCCCGGGTGCCGGCGTCCAGCGCATCGGGGTTCGCTGCGGGTCCCGGCCAAGCCCCTTGTCCGGCTCATTGATCTCGAACGGATCACGGACTTCGGCGCGCGGAATGGCAACGTCACGCATGCCGATCTCGTCGCCGTAATAGAGCGTCGGCGTGCCGCGCAGCGTCAGAAGGAGCATCGCCGCGACACGCGCCTGCGCGTCGCCGACGCGCGAAGCGATCCGCGGTTTGTCGTGGTTGCCTAGCACCCAGTTCGGCCAGCCACCGGGAGGCAGCGCCGCTTCGTAGCGCTCCACCAGCGATCCGATGGTGCGCGCGTCCCACGCGGCGCCGATCAGCAGAAAATTGAAGGGCAGATTCGCGCCCTGCAACCGGTCGCCGTAGTAGGCGACGATACGTTCCAGCGGAAGGTACAACTCGCCGATCAGTACGCGGTCGGGAAACTCATCGACAACGGCGCGCATCGCCGCGACCACGTCCATCGTCTCGGGCAGGTCCGCGATATGGGTCGGCAGAAAACGGTTGGCTTCGGAATCGATACCGTCGCGGTAGGCCGGATTGAGCGGATTGTCGCGGAATTCGGCATCCTTCATCACGTGGTAAAGCACGTCGACCCGGAAGCCGTCGACACCACGCCGCAGCCAGAACCGCATCGACTCGAACATGGCCTCGCGCAGCGCGGGGTGTCGCCAGTTGAGATCGGGCTGCTTGTCGAGGAACAGATGCAGGTAGTACTGGCCCGTGCCTTCATCGAAGGTCCACGCACTGCCACCGAAGTTCGACAGCCAGTTGTTCGGTGGACCGCCATCGGGCGCGGGGTCGCGCCAGAGATACCAGTCACGGAACGCGCTGTCGCGCGAGCGCCGGCTTTCGCGGAACCAGGGATGCTCGTCCGAACTGTGATTGGGCACGAAGTCGAGGATGATCTTCAGGCCCAGCGCATGGGCGTCGGCGATGACCGCATCCATCCGTTCGATATCGCCGAACAGCGGATCCACGCCGCGGTAATCGCTCACGTCATAGCCAAAATCGGCCATGGGCGAGGGGTACATCGGCGAGATCCAGAGGGCATCGATACCGAGGTCGGCAAGATAAGGGAGTTTGCCGCGCAGACCGTCGAGATCGCCGATGCCGTCGCCGTTGGCATCGGCGAACGAGCGGGGGTAGACCTGGTAGATGACGCCGTTGCGCCACCATGAACGATCGGGCATGCGGTTTCCTCGGAGCTCGCCAACAGGGTGGACTCCCACCGGAGGCGGGAGCATCGCCAGCAGGCGGGCTGTCGGCGATGGCTGAGCCTCGCCAATCCGTTGTGTAGGAAACGCCTTCACACGTCCCCTCGTACGCTCTCGCGAACCTGAAGCCGCGAGTGCCGTCATGATCAACGACCTCTGGTACAAAAACGCTGTGATCTACTGCCTGTCCGTGGGCAGTTTCCAGGACTCCAACGGCGACGGCATCGGCGACTTTCAGGGTCTGAGCCGGCGCCTGGATTACCTGCAGGGGCTGGGCGTCACCGCCGTCTGGCTGATGCCCTTCCAGACCTCGCCGTTGCGCGACGGCGGTTACGACATCGCCGACTATTACAACGTGGATCCGCGCTACGGCACGCTGGGCGACTTCGTCGAATTCACCCATGCGGCGCGGCAACGCGGCATGCGCGTGCTGATCGATCTCGTGGTCAACCACACCTCGGACAAACACCCGTGGTTTCGCGAGGCCTGCCGCGATCCCTCGTCGAAGTACCGCGACTGGTATGTCTGGTCGAAGACGAAGCCGGCCACCGCGGATGAGGGCATGGTCTTCCCGGGTGTGCAGAAGAGCACCTGGACCTATGACAAGCGCGCGAAGGCGTGGTACTTCCACCGCTTCTACGATTTCCAGCCCGACCTCAACACCGCCAATCCGTATGTGCAGGCCGAGATCCTCAAGATCATGGGCTTCTGGACGCAGCTGGGTGTGTCGGGCTTCCGGATGGACGCGGTGCCCTTCGTCATCGCCACCAAAGGCGCCGACGTCAAGAAGCCGAAGGAGCAGTTCGACATGCTGCGTTCCTTCCGCGAACTGCTGCAGTGGCGGCAGGGCGACGCCATCATCCTTGCCGAAGCCAACGTGCTGCCCAAGGACGACCTGGAGTATTTCGGCGACGACGGCGACCGTCTGCAGATGATGTTCAACTTCCAGGTCAACCAGAATCTGTTTTACGCGCTGGCGGCGGCGGATGTGCGCCCCCTGGTCAAGGCGCTGGAAAAAACCAAACCGCGGCCGTCGACCGCGCAGTGGGCGCTGTTTCTGCGCAATCACGA
Organism: Dyella sp. 333MFSha; assembly: GCF_900102405.1. Taxonomy (NCBI): domain Bacteria; kingdom Pseudomonadati; phylum Pseudomonadota; class Gammaproteobacteria; order Lysobacterales; family Rhodanobacteraceae; genus Dyella; species Dyella sp. 333MFSha. Next base: position 262,583 of record NZ_FNBR01000003.1, read on the forward strand.
CGAGCTCGATCTGGGCCGGTTGACGAAGGCGCAGCAGGCGCGGGTCTTCGCCGAGTTCGGTCCCGACAAGGACATGCAGCTTTACGACCGCGGCATCCGCCGGCGCCTGGCGCCGATGTTGCGCAACGACCGTCGCCGGCTTGAGCTCGCTTACTCGCTGATGCTCACGCTGCCCGGCACGCCGGTCATCCGCTACGGCGACGAGATCGGCATGGGCGACGATCTTTCGTTGCCCGAGCGCGAGTGCGCGCGCACGCCGATGCAATGGTCGACGGAACGGTTTGCCGGGTTTACCGACGCGAAGCGTGCCGTCGGCAAGGTCATCAGCGACGGGCCCTTCGGCTACCCGCACGTCAATGTCGCCGAGCAGCGCCGTGACCCCGGCTCCCTGCTCAACTGGATGGAACGCGTCATCCGCATGCGCAAGGAGGTGCTGGAGGTGTCGTGGGGTGACTTCGAGGTCATGCCGCTGGATGACGACGCGATCCTGATGATCCGTTACACATGGCGGGGCAACAGCGTGATGTTCCTGCACAACCTGTCGGACGCGCCGTGCGAAGCGGTGTTCCCGCTGGACGATCGCCTGACCAACCTGCTGTCGGACGATCACAGCGAGCAGGACCCGAACGGCCGCCATCGCATCCTGCTCGAGCCATACGGTTACCGGTGGTTCCGCGAGGGCGGACTGGGCTACATCCTCAAGCGCAAGGAAGTCGACGGCGTCTGAAAATCACCGGCGCGCTTATGAAAAATGAAGGGCTACCTCTAATGGGGGTAGGGAGGCGGTCCTTGCGTGCGCAATCCTTGGGTGGCCATCCGATATTGAAGGGGATCGGCCATGTATCGCGCCGAATCTGTCACCGCCAGCTGTCGTCCACGTACCGCCACGATCATCGTGGATCCGGTGCGCCGTTCGGCTGCCCTCGAACATCGTGGCGCGTCGGCGGCACACGGACGCGTCGACGATCTGCGCAACCGCGACCAGCTGACCGAGATCCATATCGACGCCGTCGACGGGCAGGATGACGATCTGCTGCTCATCTACCGCCCCGCCCGCCCCGCCGATACCGAGAGCGGTGGAGCGATCCTGTTCCGCCGCCAGACCGATGGAGCGATACCCCACGGTCACCCGCCCGCGGTGAGCACGCTCGCGCAGGTACTGTTCGACGGGCTCCGTGCCGAGGCGCCGAACGCTCCTCTGCTGGCGCATGTCGCGCTGGCGTTGCGCGCCATTCTGCCCTGCGCCGGCCCGCGAGCCGAAGCCGGCGCCCCGCGCGGCGGCCTGGCCGGCTGGCAGGAACGACGCGCCACCGCCTTCATGGAAGAACGCCTCGACCAGTCGTTCCCGGTGTCCGCCGTCGCCGACGCCTGCGGGCTTTCGGTCAATCATTTTTCGCGCGCCTTCCGCCGGAGCCTGGGCAAGCCGCCCCATCGCTGGCTGCTGGACCGCCGGATCGACCGCGCGCGGGAGTTGCTCCGGGCGACCGCCATGTCGCTGGCCGACATCGCTCTGGCCTGTGGCTTCGCCGAGCAGAGCCACTTCACCCGGGTGTTCACCCGGACGGTAGGCATGCCACCGGGCGCGTGGCGCCGGAACGTCGACTGACTCCGCGCCGCCGCCGGACGGAATCGACAAACACATGCGGTTTCAGTCAATCCATGGCGTCATTCCATGAGTATCCTTGCGCCGGGCAGAAGGCAGGACACTTCATCATGACCGTGCGATCCATCCGCCCATGAGCGGCCGCAACGACACGCCCACCGCCGTGGATCTGGGGCGGCACCTGATGCTGGCCGGCTCCCGCCTTCGCGACGCCGTGGGCCGGCGCGCCCAGCGCGAGTTCGGCATCACGGCATTACAGAGCGACATGCTGCTGTTGATGGCCACGCGCGGCAGCATGATCTCCACCGAACTGGCGGGCGCCTGCGGGGTCAACGCCAGTACCGTCACCCATGCCGTGGACGCCTGCATCGAGCGCGGCCTGCTGCGGCGCGACCGCAACGAGGCCGACCGTCGGCTGGTCAACATCGTGCTGACCGTGGCGGGCAAGCGCATGGCGGAGCGGGTTCGTGCCCTGATCGCCGACCTCGCCCGCACGGCGCTGGAGGGCGTCGGTCATCCGGATCTGGCAGTCCTGGCCGAAAGCCTGGCTCAGGTGACCAAAAACCTGGAACGTCCGTCCTGAGTCGTCAGCGCCTGACGCCCGCCCAGACCAGGTGCAGGCCGAAGGCGGTGAAGATCGCGCCCGCACCGCCGTCGATCCAGCGGCCGGCCCGCACGTAGGCCCGGCGCATGGCTGGCATCGCGAAGATCGCCGCCACCAGCCCGAACCACAGCACGGTCTCGGCCGTCACCATCGCCCATAGGCCCCACCGCGCCGCGCCACTCATGCCATCGCCCACGAAGGCGGAGAAGATCGACGCGAAGTACACGGCCGCCTTGGGGTTGGCCAGATTGGTCGCCAGGCCGCGCATCAGGGCCCGCCCGGGGCTGGAGCCGCGGACATCGACCACGGGCACGGCGGCGTCGGGGGCCGCCTTCCACGACGCGCGCAGCATCTGCAGACCCATCCAGCACAGATAAGCGCCGCCGAGAATGGCGATTCCCCGTTCCAGCCACGCCAGCCGGTGCAGGAGCAGCTGCAGGCCGAGCAAGGCCAGAGCGGCCCATACCCCCACCCCGAGGGCGATGCCGATCACACCGGCAAAGGCCTCACGCCGCGAACGACTGGCGGCGAGCTGGGAGACGAAGAAAAAATCGGGCCCCGGCGTGATCAGGGCGACGATCTGCACGATCGCGATGGTGAGAAACAGATTCATGCCTCCGAGATTACCCGTCTTCACCCCAATTTCGCACTGTACCTTGCCCCACGAGACCACCTCCCGTAACCTCGCGTTTTTACAAGCGGTCACGGGGCTACCCCCGGCCTTCATAGGGGTAAGTCGCGATGCTGGGTCTGTTCGGCCACGTTTTGTTTGGCCTGTTCGGGTTGGCGGTGCTCATCGGCATCGCTTTCTGCTTTTCGAATAACAAGCGTGTGGTCGACTGGAAGCTGGTCGCCACCGGCGTCGCCCTGCAGATCGCCTTCGCCGCCATCGTGCTCAAGGTGCCGCTGGGTCGCGACGTGTTCGACGCGATCGCCACGGGCTTCGTGCATCTGCTGGATTACGTCGACGTCGGCTCGCGCTTCATCTTCGGCAGCCTGCTGGACAGCTCGAAGTTCGGCGTGATCTTCGCCGTCAAGGTGCTGCCCACCATCGTCTTCTTTGCCGCCCTCACCGGCATCCTGTACCACATCGGCGTGATGCAGCAGATCGTCAAGGGCATGGCCTGGGTGATCACCAAGGTGATGCGCGTGTCCGGCGCCGAGACCACCAGCGTCTGCGCCAGCGTCTTCATCGGCCAGACCGAAGCCCCGCTGACCATCAAGCCGTACATCGAGCGGATGACCCAGGCGGAGCTGATGACCGTCATGATCGGCGGCATGGCGCACATCGCCGGCTCCGTCATGGCCGCCTACGTGGCGATGCTCGGCGGCGACGATCCGGCGCAGCGCATGTTCTATGCGAAGCATCTGCTGACCGCCAGCGTAATGGCCGCCCCGGCCACCATGGTGCTGGCCAAGATCCTGGTCCCCGAGACCCAGGAGCCGCTCACCCGCGGCACGGTCAAGATCGACGTCGAGAAAACCACCGCGAACGTCATCGACGCGGCGGCCACCGGCGCGGGCGACGGCCTCAAGCTGGCCATGAACGTCGGCGCCATGCTGCTCGCCTTCATCGCCCTGATCGCCCTGGTCAACGGCCCGGTGCAGTGGCTCGGTACGGTCGGCGGCGACCACAGCCTCAACGCCTGGCTCACCGTTCACAGCGGCCACGAGATCAAGCTCAGCCTCGAGACCATCTTCGGCTGGGTGCTCTCCCCAGTCGCCTGGCTGATCGGCGTGCCCTGGCAGGACGCGACGCTGGTCGGCAGCTTCATCGGTCAGAAGGTGGTCATCAACGAATTCGTGGCCTATGCGGATCTGGCGAAGCACCTGCCGGACCTGCTGCCGGAGAGCCGCCTCATCGCGACGTACGCGCTCTGCGGTTTCGCGAACTTCTCGTCCATCGCCATCCAGATCGGCGGCATCGGTGGCCTCGCCCCGAACCGTCGCGGCGACCTCGCGCGTCTCGGCCTGCGCGCCGTGCTGGGTGGTTCCATCGCCACGTTCATGACGGCGACCATCGCCGGCGTGCTCGAGCGATTCTGAGGCGTGTCGTCGGTACGCTTGCTCGTTGTCGGCGGTTACAGCGAGGAAGAGCGCTGGCAGACGCCAGCCCTTCCCCGCGCTGGCGAGCCTGCCTATGCCGACAGCTTCGAGCGCAGGCCGGGCGGTAAGGCCTTTCACCAGGCGGTCGCCGCTTCGCAGGCCGGTGTGTCGACGGGACTGATCGCCGCCATTGGTGACGACGTCATCGATCCCTCAGGGCTTCCGCCGCTGGTCGATGCGCGCTGGCAGTCGACGACCGGTGTGCGCACCGGGCGTACGGCGCTCATTGTCGATGCGAAAGGCCAGACCTTGTCCGCGCTGTCGTCGGGCGCCAATGACCATCTGTCGATGGCCTTCGTCGCGGCGCAGAAGGATCTGTTCGAAGGCGCGAAGATCCTCCTGGCTTCGACCGAAGCCAATATCGACACCATTGCCGCGACGCTGGACCTCGCGGGCGAGCACCGGCTCATCCGTATTCTCGATCCGGGCCCGCTGCCGCCGGGTCTGTCGGTACGCGAGTTCGCCAGCACCGATATCCTTCTGCTGAGCCTGCATGAATTCGCGCGGTGCTGCGGACGGTTCCTGTCGATCGACATCACCGCGAGTGCGGTGACCGGCATGGACGACACGACGATCAACGCCCTCGCCCGGCGCCTTTGCGCGGGCACCGTGGTGGTGTCGCTGGACAAGAGCTGCCTGGTGTCGCACGGCAGCGATCGTTATGGCGATCAGGCGGATCTTTACCGCGTGCCGACCTGTGGCACCGGGGATGCGTTCAAGGGAACGCTGGCGGCACGGCTGGTGGATGCGCCGTGTTTTCGGGATGCGTTGATGGCCGCCTGCGCGGCCTGATTTCCCTGCGTTTGCTAGCGGCCGCTCGCTGCTTGTGAAGCCCATTAAGCCGCAATAGCACGCTCTCGGCATTCGGATCGAATCCGCAGGGCCTATCGTCACAGCCGCGATCACAAGTGCAGAAGCCAAATCCTGTTCCCTTATGCCAGGAAACAGTCTCGCTGACTTCTTCTTTCTCAATGTCGAGAAACCACTAGCACACGCAGCCGTGACGAAGCTGGTAATGCATGCAGGGAAGGCGACAGACACATCTACGCCGCCTGCGTGAGCCGTTCCGCGCAAAAAATCCGCACAGTGTTCCGGAGCCCGCCGTATCTGTCAGCGATCTTGGTTACGCTAGATTGTGGGACTAATTACTCTACAAAAGTGTGGGTGGTCCATTTCTGCGTCGGTACCAGAGCCGTTTCGCCCGAAAGAAGCCCCATATCCCTGCGAAGAAGATCAGTAACGCGGTCCCGAAGGTGACGACAGCTATCGCAGCTACGTTACCTAATGACCCCGAAGACTTTATCAGCCCCGAAAGCGCACACAGGCACGCCAAGGCAGCCAAGGCGATCAAAATCGATGAAGGGAATTTCCCCGTCCGCTTCGACCTGAAAAACTTGGCAGTCCCGAAGGAAATGGCATAAGCAATGAAGCTAAATAGGGAGCCGTTAATCAAGACCAAGAGCTCGCCGTACCTGATTGCGATGGTCTCGAGTGGAACATTCAGGACGCCGGCGACATTAACAATCGGAAACCCTGCCACGAGTCGAACCACATCGAACCAACTTGATCGACCATGAAAACATGATAGGCAGCTCATCTGCACACTCAGCACATAGATCTGGATGGTTACATGAAGTAAGCACAACAAAGCGAAGAACGAAGCCGCCCTTAAATAGATCAATCTTTTCACCATAAACGACTTGTACTCAATCTCTCGACAGGGACGACTTATCGCACAGCTCCCCGCCAAATGTGCACATCAGATGTTCGACTATTTGGTCAGAAGCTTGGGATTCGAATAGCGGCCGGGATACCACGCAGGATTCAGAGGCCTAGACAAGACCTCGCCATCTTTGAAATCGATACGATCCCGAATTCCGTTCGGCGTATCGATACCGAGCCAAGGACTCGATACGTCCAGGCCGCCCGCATGCAACGTTCCACGCACGAAGTCGGCGCAGTTATTCCATGCTCCGCTGTATGCGTCACCGATGTGGCGATCTGCCCACCTCTTCGCATCAAAGTCCTGAATAGCGTTAGCCGAGATAACAAATCCCTCTCGATATCGGGAGCCATTGGTCGTCAAGAAATCAGCCATGGTCGGGTAGTCTTGGCGAACATTCAGGGATACCCCGGCGCCGTCGACGCCATCCTTAGAATAATAAGTCCATCCCTTAGCGTCCGTACCAACGAGAGTGGCAGAGTGACCCGCGCTCCCGAAAAACGTGGGTACAGCGTCCCGATCAATTGCGACTGCAATATCGAGCCCATTGATGTCTGTTGCGCCAAACGGGTTGTTAGCTACATACCCATACGTCAAAATTCCGCCGCCCAATCCGATCGGATCACTCTGCACGTAACGACCGCTCGTAGGATCGTAGTCGCGCCAACCATTCTGGAAGAGACCCGTTACGGCGTCATAGCGCTGACCGGGAAAGCGCATATCGAAAACGTACTTCGCGCCGTCTTTATCAGGATCCTCATTGGGCGCATCGCTCCCGAAGGCCTCACCAAGAATGGACCAGGTCCAGACAGCCTTGTCCGTCGCGCGGTCGATCACGACCCGAGGCGTTCCCAGGTGATCGGTCTGGATATCCCGAATCGCACCTCCATCGAGCACGGCGACCGGAAGATTATCCAGCCATACGATCTGCCGAATGGCGCGACCGGAACCGTCGTAATCTCCTATCCAATGCCCTGCTTCGTCATGAAGTGACACAGTCATCTCGCCCGCCACATAACGACCGACCTGTTGACCGAACGGGTTATAGGCATAGTTCATTTCCGGTACGCCATTGACAAGCGCCTGGCTCATTCGCCCGGATGCGTCATAGATAAACTGTCGATCACCGATCTTTGTGGTATTTCCGACAGCGTCGTAGCTACGCGCAATCTTGTTCCCGGTGATGAGTCGGTGACTATCGGGCGCGTATACAAAGCTGCGATTCGTGAACGGAATGGTCCACCACTTAGTACGATTCCCCGTCTTTTCGTAGACGTACTGGTGCATGACGCCCTCTGGATGCTCGGGGGTAAGAAAGGCCCCACCGGCGGACGAGAGACGTAATGCGTCGTCCATCTCGATGTACACCACTGCGTTCCCCACGGTGACCTGGTCAACGTCGCCATTCGTGTAGTCGACTGCCACATCAATCCCGCCGGGCTTCGAATCGCGAGCCAGAGTCACTGCGCCGAGTCCGTTATACGTGCGAGTAAGCGTGCGCGACCCGGCTGTCCATGCGGTTAGCCTCCCAAGCGAATCGTGGCGCACAGTGCTGGCGACCGATTGCTGGACCGAATCGATACCGCGCGTGTCCACGCCGGTGACGTTTCCCGCCTTATCGCGAGCATAGGTAACCATTCGACCATCCGGGTAGATGATTGAAGCCAGACGCGACATGACTTCCCCGACGTGATGGCGAGGGCGCACGGTAGAGGCGGCGTGCCTCCGGGGGATATGGAAGGATTCTGAAAAATTCGAGTTTCTTTCGGATTTTGGGCGTGGCTCACATTCGCGCGCGCGTTCGGATTACATGGACGATGCGTGTCAGGCTAAATCTCGACACATGCGAGCTTGACTAAAAACGGTCGGTAGGCTTGTCCAGGAGGCTGGCACCGCCGGTGCGACTTGTGTTGCGCTCTTTTGCCAACAGGGTCGCCTTCTACCAGAGCAGGCTGAAGCAACCGAAAACGTGTCGGATACGAAACACAAAAAAACCCGCCGGTCTCGCGACCGGCGGGTCCGCCCCTCAGCTGAGGATCAACCGTTTTTCTTGAGCCACGCTTCCACGGCAGGGATGCGCTGCGTCAGGACCTGATTGCGGTAACGAACACTGGCGATCGCCGTGTCGGTGTCGCGGCGCGAGCTGGCGGCGATGCTCTTGTCCGCGAACGCCTTGATCCTGTCGGCCAAAGCGAGGTCGGACGAGCCAGCGGTCAGCATCGGGTAGAAACGCGTCGCCGACGTGGAATCGACGAACTTGTCCACGGCATCCTTGTGTGCCACGGCGAAGTCGAACGCGAGTTCCGGATGCCGACGCGAGACGCCGGAGATGAGTGCCGCGCTGTTGGTCTGACCGGCTTCGCCGGTGAGGGCGAGGTCGAGCGCGCGCTGCGCCAGCGCGTCGTCGACGGGGTCGGCCAGCAGGCCGTACAGGCGATCTTTGACCAGGGGGGATTTCTCCGCCTTCGCCTGTTCGTGCAGCTTGTCCCACGTCGCGGCGTCCGCGTTGGTCGCGACCACGGCAAGGATGGTCTTACGCAACTCGGGCGGGATCTCGTTCGTCTCGTAGCGACGGCGCGCCTCGGCGATCACCTTCGCATCGCCCAGGTTGCCCAGGCTGCCGATCAGGTGAGCGCGGAGGTTGGCGACGGGCGCCTCTTCACCGGCCTTCGCCTCCCAGCCCACCTGGGCCAGCTTGGGCGAGAGCCGCGCGCTGGCGAACTTGCGCAGGGCGGCGCGGCCCCTGGCGTTGTTCTTGAAGTAGCTGTCCAGCGAGGTGAAGTCGGTGGCGATGTCGTCCCAGAGGAAGGGCGAGGCATCCAGCGGCGTCGCCTTGATCAGGTCGAGCACGTCGGACGCCGGCTGGAGGCCAGCCATGCCGAGCGCCCACACATCGGAGGTGATGCCCAGCTGGTCGATGGGATCCAGCTTCGTAAACGCGTCCTTCAGGGCCGTGAACTGCGCCGGTGCATACAAGGTACGGAAGTAAGCGGTCTGACCCGCATTGACCAGCACCGGACCGCAGCCGGCGACCGTGACGGAGCCCGAGCCGTTCTCGAGCAAGGTCGTGGACGGTGCGCCGCCGACGGTCTTCGCGATCACAGGCACATGCCAGAGCAGCGGCTTCTTGTCGGGCCGGTCACGGGTGAACTCGCCCTGCGAGAGTTTGAGCGTGGTCGAACCCGCGGCGCACGATACGGACTCGACACGCACGAGCGGAATACCCGGCTGCAGCGTGAAGTCATGCGCGATCGTGCTGACCGGCTTGCCGGCCGCGGCGTCGATCTCTTTCCAGAGGTCATCCGACACCGTGTTCTGGTACGCATGTGCCTTGATATAGGACTGCACGCCCTTCTGCCACGTGTCGGCACCGACATAGGCTTCGAGCATGCGAATCACGGATTCGCCCTTGGAATACGTGATCGAATCGAAGGCCTGGCTGGCCTGTTCGACCGTGTCGATCTTCTGCACGACCGGATGCGTGGTGGCGATCGCATCGCGACCCATCGCCTGTTCGCGGATCGAAATGGCGTCGAGGCTCGTGTGCCACTCCGGGTGCAGACGCTCCGTGGTACGCGACGCCATCCACGACGCGAAGCCTTCGTTGAGCCACAGGTCGTCCCACCAGTTCATCGTGACGAGATCGCCGAACCACTGGTGAGCCATCTCGTGAGCGGCGGTGTTGAACACTTCTTCCTTGTCGGCCTGCGTGGAGATCGACGGGTCGAGCAGCAGCGCGTATTCGAACGTGTAGATCGCACCCCAGTTCTCCATCGCCCCGAAGAACTGGCTCTGGCCGGGCGACGCGATATTGTCGAGCTTCGGCAGCGGATACGGCACGCCGAAATACCCGTTGTATTCGTGCAGAACGGCCTTGGCCGAGTCGAGCGTGAACTGCGCCTGCGAGGTCAGGCCTTTCTGCGTGATCACACCGATCTCGACACCGTCGCTCATCGTGGTGGCGCGATCGAACTCGCCCACTCCGAAGAACAGCAGGTACGTCGACATTTTCGGCGTCTGCGCGAAGGTCACCGTCTTCAGGCCGTTGCCGACGTCTTTGCTCGTGGCGACCGGCATGTTGTTGACCGCCATGTCGACCGACGGCACCGTGGCCGTGAGCGTGAAGGTGGCCTTGTACGCCGGCTCATCCCACGAAGGAATGAAGCGACGGGCATCGGAGTTTTCGAACTGCGTGTAGAGCGCGCGCTTCTTGCCCGACGTCCGGGTGTCGTAATCGATCGCGAAGAGACCGTTGGGCTGCGTACCGATCTTTCCCGTGTAATCCATCGACAGCGTATAGCTGCCGGCCGGTACGGCGTGATCGAAGGTAAAGGTCGCGGTCTGCGCATCGGCATTGACGGCGACCTTCGGCGCGGCGAACGTCACCTTGCCCTTGACCGGCGCCAGGGTGACGTTGGCGAACGCCATGTCCACCGCGTTGAGCGTGATCGACGTGGTGGGCTCGAGCACGTCGACCGTGATGGCGACCTTGCCGTCGAAGGCGAGCTTGTCGGCATGCGGCACCACAGCCACATCGTAGTGCGACGGGCGCACGCTGCGGGGCAGCTGGGTGGTGGCGAGATGACTGGTGTCGGCGGCTGGGGCGGCCGCGACGACGGCGGAGAGACCGGCGAGCGCGAAGGCGATCGCGCTGACGAGGGGAGTGCGCATGCGGGGGAGACCCTGGATTCGGTCCGCCGATGGTGGGCGCGTGTCGGTGCGGGGAGAAGCGCCGGAAGTCATGGACGCGAAAAATAGACGCCCAGGCCTCTCACCCGACGCCGGTCACCAGAACTGCCACCACTGCCGTTTTTCCAGTTTACGCAGCGCCTTGAGGTGACCGCGGGCCGCCGCCTTGCGATACCACGCCCGGGCGATGGCCAGGTTGGCGGGCACGCCGTCGCCGTGCTCGTGAAGTACCCCGAGCTCGAACTGGGCATCCGCGTGGCCCGCGTTCGCCGCCGACCGGTACAACCGTACCATCTCGTCCGGATTGCGCTCGACGCCGCGCCCTCCCTCGACCATGCGGGCCAACGCGAACTGCGCGCTCGTGTGACCGCGCTCCGCCGCGAGCGTCAGCCAGCGCACCGCTTCCGTATCGTTGCGTGCCACACCGTCGCCCGCCGCCAGTCGCTGGCCGAGCAGGAACTGCGACGCCGCATCGTGGGAACCTGCGGACGCCAGGCGCGCGCCGCCCGTGTCCTGCGCGCTCGTACGGCGATCGTCGGAGGCGATCAGCTCATCGAGCAGACGCTTTGCCTCACCGTCGCCCTGCTCCGCCGCCTTACCCAGCCACAGACGCGCCTGTTCACGATCGCTGTCCAGATCGCTGGTCTCGAGGTAGATCTTGCCGAGCTCGAACTGCGCATTGGCGCTGCCCAGTTCGGCCGCACGGCGGTACTGGCGTGCACCCATGACCGGGTCGCGCGCCACGCCGATGCCGTCGCGGAGCATGTGGGCGACGCTGCACAGCGCATCCGCGTAGCCGACCGCGCCGGGCTGGCCGCGTTCGACCGCCTTGCTGTAGTACGTAAAGGCGAGTTCGGCGTCGCGCGGTACGCCGCGGCCAAAGTAATGGGACACGCCAAGATTCACACAGGCCTGGACATGGCCCTGGTCGGCGGCAAGCCCCCACCAGCGGAGGGATTCCGCCCGGTCGACGTTCACACCCTGCCCGCGCGCATACAGGGACCCCAGCGCGCACTGGGCGTCGGCGAAACCGGCCTCGGCCGCGCGGCGGTACCAGCCGGCCGCTTCGAACGGATCACGCGATACCCCCAGGCCGTCGGCGTAATGCGCGGCAAGCCGGCACTGGCTCTCCTGGTGCCCCTGCTCGGCGGCACGCCGGAACCAGTGCGCCGCGCGCTTCGCGTCCGGCGTCACATGCGCCGTTCCCTCAACGTAAGCGTTGGCCACACGAAATTGCGCCTGCGCATCGCCAAGCTGGGCGTCTTTTTCCATCCGGCCGAATCGCTGCAGCGCGTCCATCTCGGCGGCATAACGCCGGTCGCCGAGCAGCGAGCCACCTTTTGCTTCCGACATCCCGTTTCCCCTGCAAACGCCTGTCGATCGTGGGCGCATGATAGGGGAACGGAAGGTCCGGGGGTATCCGCGTTTTTGGCAGTTGCCTTATGGATTGCCCGCACCGCCGGAGGCACCCACGATCTGCCCGGTTTCGTAGCTCGCTTCGGACGATGCGAGCTGCACGTAGATGGGCGCGATTTCGGCAGGCTGGCCGGGACGACCCATGGGCGTATCCGCACCGAATTTCTTCAGATTCTCTTCGGTCTGGCCACCGGACACCTGCAGCGGCGTCCAGAACGGGCCCGGCGCGACGCCGTTCACACGGATGCCCTTCTTGATCAGCTGCTTCGCCAGCGCCTTCGTGAAAATCATGATTCCGCCCTTGGTGGTGGCGTAATCGAGCAGGTTGGCCGAAGGGCTGTACGCATTGACCGAGGTCGTATTGACGATGGCGGCACCCGGCGGCAGATGCGGCACGGCGGCCTTGGTGATCCAGAACAACGCGTAGAGATTGGTCTTCATCGTCCAGTCGAAATACTCGGTGGAGATGTCGAGGATGGAGTCGAAGCTGTGCTGGCGCCCCGCGTTATTCACCAGGATATCCAGGCCACCGAGGCCATCGACGGCTTTCTGCACGAGCTGCTGGCACCAGTTTTCATCACGGATGTCGCCGGGAAGGGCTACGCCTTTGCGTCCCGCCTTGCGGATCAGGTCGATGACTTCCTTCGCATCCGCCTCTTCATCCGGCAGGTAACTGATGGCGACGTCGGCGCCTTCACGAGCGTACGCGATCGCGACGGCACGGCCGATGCCGGAATCGCCGCCTGTGATCAGCGCCTTACGGCCGGCAAGCCGACCGCTGCCCTTATAGCTGGTTTCGCCGTGATCGGGCCGGGGATTCATTTTGCCGGCAAGGCCGGGCCACGGCTGATTCTGTGCCGCGAAGGGTGGTTTCGGAAAACCCTCGCGGGGGTCCACCAGCCCGCGCGTGCCACCCACCCCCGTAGCCGTCGCACCGACGGCGGCAAAGGTGGGGCCGGCAAAAGCGGCGGCGGCCGCACCGAGTGACGCGGTCTGGACGATGCGACGCCGTGACGCGGAAAAGTCGTCGGTCATGGAAGGTCTCCTGAAGAAAAGATGCTGAATAAGTCAGCATCCGCATCTCCGGTCGACGAACCGTCGTCGTCGCGCGAACGCGGGGCAACGAACCCCGCTTCAGCCAAGCATGTGTCGCACACGCTCGAGCAGGCCGTCGATCTCGAACGGCTTGGTGATCATGTCCATGCCGGGACCGAGAAAACCCGTGCGCTCGGCGGCGCTTTCCGCATAGCCCGTCATGAACAGCACCGGCAGCGTCGGCCGCCAAGCCCGGCCGACATCGGCGAGCTCCCGCCCGTCCATGCCGGGCATGCCGATGTCGGTCAGCAGAAGGTCGATATCGTCGTCTCCGCGGAGGATGCGCAGTGCCTCGCCCGTATCTTCCGTAGCGACACAGACGTAGCCGGCCTCGGTAAGGATCTCCAGGGCCATCATGCGCACCGACTCGGTGTCCTCGACGATCAGGACGCGCTCGCCGTTGCCGCCCGCCAGGGGACCGCGGTGCGGCGTCGGCGTGACGACCTCGCCCTCGCCGACCGGCAGGAGCAGGAACACGTCCGTGCCTTCCCCGACGACGCTGCTGATCCGCGCATGGCCGCCGGACTGGCGCGCGAAGCCGTAAATCATCGACAGCCCCAGGCCCGTACCCTGCCCCACCGGCTTGGTGGTGAAGAACGGTTCGAAGACCTTATCCAGGATGGACGGCTCGATACCCGACCCGTTGTCCGAGACCGTCAGCATCACGTAGTCGCCGCTGGGCAGCTCGGCGTCGCCGCTCACATGAGTGAGTCGCGTCGACACACGGACCGTGCCTCCGCCGGGCATGGCATCGCGCGCGTTGATCACCAGATTGATCACCGCGTTCTCGAGCTGGTTGGCATCCACGCTGGCGATCACCGGCGTGGATGAGAGGAACAGGTCCAGCGTCACGTGCTCACCGATGGTCCGGCGCAACATGTCTTCGAGCGACAGGATGCGCTCGTTGACGTCCGTGGAGCGCGTGTTGAGTGGCTGCTGACGCGCGAAGGCAAGCAGACGATGCGTCAGTGCGGCCGCACGACGGGCGGAGCCCAGTGCGGCGTCGGCGAATCGTTGCACGCCTTCCGGCTTGCCGGATTCGACCTGGCGGTTGATCAGGTCGATACCCGTGATGATGCTGGTCAGCAGATTGTTGAAGTCATGCGCGATGCCGCCGGTGAGCTTGCCCAGCGCGTCCATTTTCTGCGCCTGCACCAGCTGTGACTCGGTACGTTCGCGCTCGGCGATCTCCAGCGCCAGCTGCATCGTCGCGGTGTCGATCTGTTCGAGCTGCTCGCGCTCGCGCCGGCGCTGTTCGGTGACGTCGTCGACGAAGACCAGACCGGTGTCGTCGCGGTGCGGGGTCATCCGCCACTCGGTTTCGCGGATGCCCGTGCGGGATTTCATGCACAGCACGCCGCGCCAGCGATGCTTGTCGGCGACGTGCAGGCGCATCTGCGCCAGCAGCTCATCCTGGCCCACGTCGAAGCAGCCATCGAGCTGGTCCGTTCCGCCGGCCTCACCGACGAGGCGACGGAACGCCTCGTTGGACTCGACGACGGACAGGCTGGCATCCACGACGGCGATGGGCGCGGCGATGCTGGTGAATATCTCGCGGAAGCGGGCCTCGGACTCGCGCAGCGCCAGTTCGGTGTCGCGCACGCGTACGAGCGTGCGGATCGTCGCCAGCAGGACATCGGGGTCGACCGGATGCACGAGATACGCATCCGCGCCGTTTTCCAGGCCGGTGATCATGTCGCCCGTTTCGATCGACGCCGCGGACACGTGCACGACGGGAAGCAACAGCGTTTCGGGTGTATCGCGCAGCTTGCGCACGATATCGAAACCGCTCATGTCGGGCAGGTTCACGTCAAGCACGAGGCAGGCGATGTCGTTGCCCGCGATCATCGCGAGACCTTCGGTCCCCGTCCCTGCCTCGAGCACGGTGTAGCCGTGCCGTTCGACGGTGCGCCGCATCGCGTAGCGCGTGGCGGCGTTATCGTCGACGATCAGGATACGGTTATTGCGCGGCATCGATCGCCTCCGCCGGCAGCTTCAGCGGCAACACGACGTGGAACACGGAACCGACACCGGGCGTGCTCTCCAGACCGACTTCCCCGCCGAGCAGGTGGGCGAACTGACGACACAGCGACAGGCCGAGACCGGAGCCGCGAACGCGCTTCTGCAGCGGCGAGTCGATCTGGGTGAAGTCCTCGAACAGGATCCCTTGCAGGTCTTCGGGGATACCGATGCCGGTATCGCTGACGGCGAAGCGAACGAAGTTACCCTCTTCCATTTTCGCCGTGACGCGCACTTCCCCGCGCGGCGTGAACTTGAGTGCGTTGGAGACGAAATTGCGCAGAATCTGAGCCAGCTTCTTGTCGTCGGTATAGAGCTTCGGCATGCCCTCGGGCGCATCGAAGATGAGGTCGGCATCCGTCGCATCGACGATAGGACGGAACATGCCACGCAACGCGGTGAACAGGTCCATCAGTTCGAACCATGCCGGCGAGATGGTGATCCGGCCAGCCTCGATCTTGGCCAGGTCGAGCAGGTCGTCGACCATATCGCTGAGCTCGCGCGCCGCACCGCTGACGAAGCCCAGCTGCTTATGCTGTTCATCCGTGAGTGGGCCGTCGAGTTCGTCGTCCAGCAGACGCGTCATGCTCAGGATGGAACCGAGCGGTGTACGGAACTCGTGGCTCATGTACGACAGGAACCGGCTTTTCAGCTCCGAGGCCTGGCGCAACTGTTCGGCCTGGGAGTCGAGCTCCGCGTACAACGCGAGCACGCCCTGGTTGGTTTCTTCCAGCTCCGCCCGCAGCGCGTCGTTTTCGGCGCGCAGGCGTTCGATCTCTTCGTGATCGCTCATACCGTGGCATCCAGTCGTATCGCAAGGACGGTCGCATCATCGCGACCACGACAGAAATCCCGGTGAAGGAGCGCCGCGATCACCGCCGGGTGGCGAGTGCCGAGGCCGGGATAATCCTTCAGGGACCAGCGCGACTGCAGACCGTCGCTGTGCATGATCAACAGGCGGCCGGCCACGTCGGGGAAATCGAACGCCTGCGCCCGACGCGCCTGCACGCCCACGATGCCCGGATGCGACGCGAGCCCGCGCGAACCGTCCAGCGTATGCAGCCCGGCGGAAATATTGCCGATACCGGTGTAGCGAAGGCTTTCGCTCCTGCGGTCGAACCGCGCGACCGCTACCGCACCGCCACGGCCGCCGTGCATCGCCGTGTCCAGCAAGACCATCAGGCTCACGGGTTCCTCGAACGGCGTCGCTCGCCAGGCGTCGATGCACGCGCGCGCGGCCTCGTGCGCCGCGACGCCGTGGCCGAGCCCATCGACCATCACGATCTCCGCGGCGTCGGCATTCAGTGCCATGCCCCAGCCATCGCCGGAGACCGGCTCGCTGTGCAGGGCATGGTGACTCGCACCGAAGCGAATGTCCGCGCGGGTGAAGCCCTTGGGATACACGCGCGCCAGCACCACCGCCCCCCGTGCGTCCGCGTACATGTCCATGACATCGGCCTGACGTTTCACCGCGCCCAGGCCCTCGCCGCGTGTACCGCCCGTGGAAAAACCATCGGGCAGACAGTCGGCCAGATTGAAGCCGGGACCGCGGTCGACCGCCGTGACCTCGACACCCTGGGTACCGACCCCGGGGACGGTGGACACGTGAATCTCGCCACCACGGGCGTGCTTCAGCACGTTGGTGGCCAGTTCCGTGGCGATCAGGGCGACACGTCCCGCGTCAGTGGCATCGAAACCGGCCTGCGTGGCGATCTGTTGCGCGACACGCCTCGCCTGCCCGATCTGGCTGGTCTCCTCGACAGGTACGACGTCGGTCAGGCCACCATCGAAGGTCAGGTCCATTTGCAGATCATCACCCGGGTGCCAATGCCCGGCGTGCTCTCCACCGAAAAATCGTCGACCAGACGCTTCGCGCCCGTGAGGCCCAGACCCAGGCCACCGCCGGAGGTCCACCCATCGGTCATGGCCAGTTTGAGATCGGGAATGCCGGGACCTTCGTCGCGAAAGACCAGACGCAGGCCCTTGCGACGCTCTTCCTCCAGGATCTCCCAGTCCATGTCGCCGCCACCGCCGTAGATGACGCAGTTGCGAGCAAGCTCGCTGGCCGCGGTGATCAGCTTGGTCTGGTCGACAAGACGCAGGCCGCACTCGACCGCCAGCTTACGGGCGGTCTGTCGCGCCAGAACCACGTCCTGCTCGATGCGGACAGCCTGCGACCCGCTCTTGAGTACGCTCATTGGTTGTGCACGCGTTCGCGTAGCAGCTTCATGCCGCGCTCGACGTCCAGCGCCGTGCTGATCCCGGGAAGCGTGAGACCGAGTTCGACGAGGGTGATGGCGACCGCCGGCTGCATGCCGACGAGCACGGTTTCGGCATCCATGATCCTGGACAGGCCGGAGATCGTCCCGATCATGCGACCGATGAAGGAGTCGACGATATCCAGTCCGGAGATGTCGATCAGGACGCCACGCGCCGACGTGCTGCTGATCCGCTCGGACAGATCGTCCTGCAGCGTCAGCGCCAGCTGGTCATGCATGTCGACCTGGATGGTGACGAGCAGAAACTCGCCCATGCGCAGGATAGGGATACGGTCCATGGCGTCAGTCGGCCCTGGAGACCGTGATGCCCGAGCGCTTCAGCGCCAGCGCCAGCGCATCGGCGAGGTTGGCCTTGGTCACGATGCCCTGCAGGTCGAGGCCCAGGTGCACGATGGTCTGCGCGATCTGGGGACGCACGCCGCTGATGATGGCATCGGCGCCCATGAGACGGATCGCCGTGACCGTCTTGAGCAGGTGCTGCGCCACCAGCGTATCCACCGTGGGCACACCGGTAATGTCGATGATGGCGATTTCCGAGCCGGTCTCGACGATACGCTGGAGCAGCGATTCCATGACGACCTGCGTACGCTGCGAGTCCAGCGTGCCGATCATCGGCAGGGCCAGCACGCCTTCCCAGAGCTTCACCACCGGGGTCGAGAGTTCGAGCAGTTCTTCCTGCTGCCGGGCGATGACCTCTTCGCGGGACTTCTGGAAGGCACGGATCGTGTGCATGCCGAGCGAGTCGAGCAACTCCGAAATCGCCCAGAGCTGCTGTGCCAGCTCGACCGGGTCGGACGCATAAACGGTCTGCAGCAGGTCGAACAGGGGACGCTTCAGCGAGAAGATGAAGCTGGCCGTGGCCTGCGAGTCGAAACCCTGCTGGGCGCGGCTGCGCGAGAGTTTTTCGAGGAAGGCCCGCGTTTCGGACCACTCCTGATTGGCGATGCTCTCCTCGCCCGCGTTGGCACCCCCGACCAGCAGGCGGAGAAAGTCGCGGGTCTGGCCGTCGAACTCGACCTGGTTGATGCGGGAGTCCCGTGACGCGCCACTGGTCTCGAGGTTGGCCTGCCAGGTCGCCAGCAGCTGGGACTCATGCGTGCGAATGGCTTCTATGGTGCGCTGGCTGAGTGCGGTCATGGTGATCCCCCTTAAAAGTCATATGATGCGTGCCCGTCGGGCGCAATGGAATAGCACCCGGCGGAGGAGCCTCATTGACATCGGATTCACGTCGCAACCGGTATCTGCCTCGCTGTTAACTCCTTTGAAAGTACGCTCCCATGACCACTGACCCGAAGCTTGTCGTCCTGCTCGTCGAGGACGATGACGCCATCCGCGAACTCACCGCGATGATCCTCGAAGGGGATTACGAGGTGCACACCGCGCGCAACGGCGATGAAGCCGAGGCCTGGCTGCAGACGGGCAAGGCCAACCTGCTGTTCACCGACGTGCGCATGCCCGGCACGGTGTCGGGTCAGGAACTGGCCACGCGCCACAGCGACATGCCGATCCTGGTCACGTCCGGCGAGGCTAAAGAGCAGCACGAGTGGGTTCGCGAGCCCATGGGCTACCTCGCCAAGCCTTACGACCGCAAGAGCCTGCTCGCCGCCGTGCAGCGGCTGGCCGCCTGAGTCGCTGCCGTCGGTCAGCCGCGGTCGATCACCCGCGAAATCCTGCTGTCGCGGAAGCTGAATTCCGAGGTGCCCTGCATCTCGATGATGGTGCCCGCGCCCGGCCCGTCGGGGATGTCCTCGGCGATCTCGCCGTGGAAATCGATCGTCGCCACCACGACCTCGCCCTCGTCGCGTAGCTCGACCAGAGTCTGCGCCCGCGAGGCGAACAGCGCGGCGCCGACGCGGGCGAGCTTTTCGAAGTCGGCCTTGCCATCCGTCGCCACGGCCAGCTCGCCCGCCGCATGGTGCTCGAAGCGCACGTCATCAGTGAGGGTCACCAGCATCCCTTCGACATCGAAGCGGTTGTAAGCGTCGATATAGGCCTCGATCAGGGCCTGGTGATAATCGGCGGTCATGGCATGGCTCCCCGGGTAGCGTCAGGCGCGTGGCGTTCGCGCAGAAAGTCGATGAACACGCGCAGCTTGCGCGGCATGTGCATCCGACTGGGATAGTACACATGGAAGGCCTCGAACGTGGGCCAGTAGTCTTCCAGCACAGGGACCAGGCGGCCCGCGTCGAGGTCTTCCCGCACCAGCGGCTCGAAATGGCAGCCGATGCCGACGCCGGCCCGTGCGGCGCTGAGTAGCACATCGCCATCGTTGCTGATGAGGGCGGGTGTGGTCTCGACCTCGACGATACGGCCGTCCTGCTCGAAGTCCCAGAGCATGACGCTGCGTTCGTTCGCGAGGCGAATGGACACGCACCGATGATCGAGCAGGTCCGCGGGCGTGCGTGGCAGGCCGTGCCGCGCGACGTAGCCGGGCGAGGCGAAGGTCGCGATGCGCTGCGGACCGCCGATCGGTACCGCCACCATGTCCTTCGCGAGGCTCTCGCCGATACGAAAGCCCGCGTCGAACCCGCCGTCGATCAGGTCGAGGAAGGTGTTATCGCAATGCAGGTCGACGACCACCTCCGGGTAGGCGGCCGTGAAGGCGGCCAGATGCGGCAGGACAATGACATCCGCCACGACACGCGCGAGGTTGATACGCAACAGGCCGGCGGGCGATTCACGCGACTCGGTCACGGTGTCCATCGCGTGTGACAGGGCGTCCAGCCCGGGACGGGCATCGTCGAGGAAACGCTGACCGATCTGGGTGACGCCGACCCGACGCGTCGTACGGTCCAGCAGGCGCACGCCCAGGCGCCGCTCCAGATTCCGCATCGATTGCGACAAGGCCGACGGCGACACGCCCAGCTCGGCGGCCGCCCGGGTAAAGCTCGCGTGGTGAGCCACGCGCGCGAAGGCGGCGATGGCGGGCAGCAGGTCGGACGACATCGGGCACCCCCATTGTGAAGCCGGACTTCATAGCCTATGGCGAGCAACCCCATTTATCCAGCGGAATCGGGCGCCTATCGTTTCAGCCTCTTTCCCGTTGCTGGAGTGGACCATGAGCAAGCGACTGAACGACTACCTCACCCTCGGCCGCTCGGGCCTGCGTGTCAGCCCGGTCTCGCTGGGCACGATGACCTTCGGCGACGACTGGGGCTGGGGCGCCGCCGAAGCGGAATCGCGCCGCATGCTGGACATCTATATGGAGCGCGGCGGCAATTTCATCGACACCGCCAATTTCTACACGGGCGGTACGTCGGAGACCTTGCTCGGCAGGTTCCTCGCCGGCCGCCGCGACAACGCCGTGATCGCGACGAAGTATTCGCTCAACACCGAGCCCGGCCATCCGAACGCCGGCGGCAACCACCGCCGCAACATGGTCCGCGCGGTGGAAGCGAGCCTGCGCCGTCTCGATACCGACTACATCGACCTCTATTACCTGCATGTCTGGGACGGGCTGGCACCGATCGAGGAGATCATGCGCGGCTTCGACGACCTCGTCACCGCGGGAAAGATCGTTTACGCCGGCATTTCCGACACACCGGCGTGGCAGGTCGCGCGCATGCAGACGCTGGCCGATCTGCGCGGCTGGGCGCCTCTGGTGGCCCTGCAGATCGAGCACAGTCTGATCGAGCGCACCGTCGAACACGATCTCCTGCCGATGGCGCAGGAGCTGGGTCTCGGCGTGCTCGCCTGGTCGCCGCTGGGCATGGGCATGCTGACCGGCAAGTACACGCGCGAAGACATCGAGAAGCATAAGGGCGCGGACGTGTGGAGCGGCACGCGCTCCGCCGTCGTGTCGGGAATGGGCGGGTTGAGCGAGCGCAACTTCGACATTGTGGATGTACTTAAGCAGGTCGCCGAGGAGGTCGGGCATTCGCCTGCGCAGACGGCGATAGCATGGCTACTGGCGAAGCAGATGCCGACGGTGATTCCGATTCTGGGTGCGCGTACCGCGGCACAGTTCGAAGAGAACCTCGTGGCACTGGGGGTGACGTTTACGGATGAGCAACTGCGCCGACTGGATGAGGCGAGTGCGATCACGCCGATTTTTCCGCATTCGTTCTTGCCGCGGGTGATGCCTCAGGTGTTGGGTGGGGCGAGTGTGGTGAGGCCGCGCTGACCCCACGTCGTCGGGACAGACTGAGAATCCTTGCCGGATAGGGGCCACCCCCGTATGTTCACCGCTTCCGTCCCGACCGAGCATGCCGATGTCCCTTTCGCCGGAGCAGCCCCCCGAGCAGCACCTCAGGCGCAGCCTGTCCAATCGCCACCTGCAGCTGATCGCCATCGGCGGCGCCATCGGTACCGGCCTGTTCATGGGCTCGGGCAAGACGATCAGTCTTGCCGGGCCCTCCATCCTCTTCGTCTACCTGATCATCGGCGTGATGCTGTTCTTCGTCATGCGGGCGATGGGCGAGCTGCTGCTGTCCAACCTCGAGTACAAGTCGTTCATCGATTTTTCGACCGACCTGCTCGGGCCATGGGCCGGATTTTATTGCGGATGGACGTACTGGTTCTGCTGGATCATCACCGCCATCGCCGATGTGATCGCGATCTCCTCGTATGCCCAGTTCTGGTTCCCGGGACTGGCACCGTGGATACCGGCGGTACTCTGTGTGGCGCTCCTGCTGGTGCTGAACCTGACGACGGTCAAACTGTTCGGCGAGATGGAATTCTGGTTCGCGCTGATCAAGATCATCGCCATCTGCGCACTGATCGTCACCGGCTTCGGCATGGTGGCCTGGGCGTTCAGGTCGCCCGATGGCCACGTCGCCTCCCTGTCCAATCTGTGGAGTGACGGCGGCTTCTTCCCGATGGGCATCGGTGGCTTCTTTGCCGGGTTCCAGATCGCGGTGTTCGCCTTCGTCGGTATCGAACTGGTCGGCACGACGGCCGCCGAGACGGCCGATCCGGAGCGCAACCTGCCCAAGGCGATCAACTCGATCCCCGTGCGCATCATCCTGTTCTACGTGCTCGCCCTCGTGGTGATCATGTCGGTGACGCCGTGGCGCCAGGTGGTGCCGGGCAAGAGCCCGTTCGTCGAACTGTTCCTGCTGGCCGGCATCCCCGCCGCGGCCAGCCTGATCAACTTCGTGGTGCTGACCTCGGCCACCTCGTCCGCCAACAGCGGCATCTTCTCGACCAGCCGCATGTTGTTCGGTCTGGCCGAAGAGAACCACGCTCCGTCGGCCTTCGCAAAGTTGTCCAGGGCCGCGGTGCCTTCGCGCGGCCTGCTCTTCTCGTGCATCTGCCTGCTGGGCGGCGCGATGCTGGTTGCCGTGGTGCCCAACCTCGTGACCGCATTTACGCTGGTGACGACCCTGGCGGCGATTCTCTTCATGTTCGTGTGGTCGCTGATTCTGGCGGCGTATATCGCGTACCGGCGCAAGCGCCCGGAGCTCCACGCGGTGTCGTCGTACAAGATGCCGGGCGGCGTGTTCATGTGCTGGGTGTGTCTGGCGTTTTTCGCCTTCGTGCTGGTGTTGCTCGCCCTGGAAAGCGATACGCGTCAGGCGCTGATCGCGAGCCCGGTGTGGTTTGCGATTCTGGCGATCGGCTATGCCTTGCGCCGCCGCAAGGCGTGAAACGCTGACAGGCTCAGCTCCCACCGGTGAGCTGGCGGTTGCAAGCCACACCGGAACGTCCCTTAGCTCATGTCGGTTGCGATCGAAATCCGCCAGTAAAGGAAAGCCGCCAGGCGCCGATACACCGAATATGTGACATGCGTCACACTTGGTGGTGCCACTCAAAATTGCACTTACGGGTGCGTGAGACGGCGATCACAGGGATGCTCTGCCCGTCGTCGAGGCAGGGCTTCGGGGGGACGCGCGCGCGCGCGCGGTCGCTAATCAGCAGGGGTTCGTGCCACATGGTTATCCGTTTTCGCCCGGCGGCACGCACGTCGGTATACGGTGCGCGCGTGCCGCGCCGTCGTACCCTGACGCTCTGCATTCTTGCCGCCTGCGCTGTGACGCCGGCCATCGCCTTTGCCGGCCAGGACAACGGTGGCTCCCGCCAGAACTACGCCGGTGCCGGCGGATCGGGATCCGGCTCACCGGGCGGCGGTGGTGTCGGCGGAGCCGGCGGCTATTACCAGCTCAACTTCTTCAGTTACGGCTCGAACGGCAACGGCAGCGCGGGCAACGCGGGCTGGGCGGGCAGCGGCCCTGGCGGCGCCGGTGGCGCCGGGGGGAACGCCTCGATCACCACGTCGGGCCCAAGTACCTTCGCCGCGGCGACGTTTACCGGCGGCAACGGTGCCAACTCGACCAATGGCGCGGCGGGCGGTGGAGGCGGCGGCGTCTCGGTCTATTTCACGACGGCGGGCAACACGGTTCCCGTAGGCACGACGCTTCGGGGCGGTAGCGGCGGCAACGGTGGCGATGACGGCGGCGGTGGTGCGGGCGGCGGCGGTGGCGGCGGCTCCGGCGCGTCGCTGGCGAACGGCGCGACGCTCACGAATGCCGGCCTGATCGTCGGCGGTAACGGTGGCGCCAGCGGCGCAGCGACCGACCCCACCCGGCAAGGCGCCGGCGGCGGTGGCGGAGGTGCGGGCGTGTGGCTGGCGCCTGCCACCACCTTTACCAATCAGGGGACGGTCACCGGAGGTAACGGTGGTGTGGCACGTGACACCGGTGGCGCGGGCGGCGGCGGTGCAGGCATCGTCTCCGACAACGGCGGCGCCTCCATCGTCAACGCCGGCACCGTCATCGGCGGGCTGAGCGGCACGGGCGCACGGGCTCATGCCCTCGACCTCTACGGCGGCAACAACCTCCTCACCCTTTCGACCGGCACGTCGCTGACGGGGGACGTTTATGCCTATGGCGCATCCAACGAGTTACGCCTGGGTGGCAATGGCTCGACAGCCAGTAACGTCTCCGGCTTCGACGTCGTTTCCGCGACCGCCAACGCGAGCTGGGCGCTCAACGGTGCGTTTCTGCGGGGTGGCAGCACGCGTTTCGAGATCGCCAGCGGCGCGACGGCAACACTGGCCGGTGCCGTCACCGGCGGCGGCGACGTCATCAAGAACGGCGCGGGCACGCTGACCCTGTCTGGCAGCAATACGTATACCGGCACCACCACGCTCAATGCAGGCGTGCTGGCGCTGACACAGTCCAATAACGCGCGTGCGCCGTACATCGTCAACGGCGGCACGCTGCAACTGGGAAGCGGCACGTACAACATCGGCAACCTGTCCGGTACCGGCGGTTCGATCGTGGGAACGGGCGTGTTCAACGTTCAGGAGTCCACTGCCGCCACGTACGCGGGCGATGTCGGCGTGGCCTCCTTCCAAAAGACCGGCGCCGCGACGCTGACGCTCACGGGTAACGTGACCTCGGCCCAACTCGCCATCGGCGCCGGCACGCTGCAGCTCACCAACAACGCGAACACGCGCGTCGTCGGGGGGAACATCGCCAATCAGGGCACCCTGGCGATCCTCGGCACGGCGGCGACGACGATCAGCGGCAACCTGTCCGGCACCGGTAACCTGACCATCGGCGGCACGGGCCTTGTCGCGCTCGGTGGCAACAACAGCTACACCGGCGGCACGACGGTCGCCAACGGATCGTCCGTACGCGCCACCAGCAACGCGGCCTTCGGCAGCGGCACGCTGGCTCTGGCAGGTAACAACGCGCTGACCCTCACCACCAACGGCATGTCCATCGCCAACGCCATCACGCTCGGCGGCGCCACCAGTCTCGACGTTCCCACGGGTCAGTCCGCCACGCTGTCGGGCGCTATCACCGGCGCAGGCGGCATCGTCAAGAGTGGTGACAGCACGCTGACGCTCAGCGGCAACACTTCCTATACGGGCGGCACGTCGCTCTCCGGCGGCGTCCTGGCCCTGACCCAGTCAAACAGCGCACGAGCGGCATACAACATCACCGGCGGCACACTGCAGCTGGGTGGCGCGACGTACAACCTCGGCAACCTGACGGGTACGGGTGGCAGCATCACGGGGACGGGACTGCTCAGCGTGCAGCAATCCTCCGATGCGACGTACGCCGGCAATGTCGCCATCGGCACGCTCTCGAAAACCGGCAGCGCGTGGCTCACGCTGAGCGGCGCGCTGAACGCCGATCACATCGTGATCGATGCCGGCGCGCTTCAGCTGTTCGCCACCAGCGGCACACGCATCATCGCCGCCGATGTCGTCAACCGGGGCGTTTTCAGCGTGGTCGGTTCGGCTGACCAGACCCTGGCTGGCAATCTGTCGGGCAACGGCAGTCTCGCCTTCGGCGGCAGTGGCCTGCTCACCATCGCGGGAAACAACAGCTACAGCGGCTCGACCTTCATCGATACGGGTACCCGCGTACGTGCCACCAGCAGCACCGCCTTCGGCTCGGGCCTGGTGGCGGGCGCCCAGTTCGCCCTCGACTTCGGCGCCGACGACCTCTCCGTCGCCAATGACTTCAGCCTTGGCAGCGGCGTGACGTTCAACGTCGACGCCGGCCGCAGTGGAACACTCACGGGCACGATCTCCGATATCTCCGGGCTGACCAAAACGGGCACCGGCAAGCTCATCATCGACGGGCACACGACCAACACCGTTACGACCACCGTGGCGCAGGGCACGCTGACCGTCGGCTCCGTCGCCGGGTCGGTCGCGTACCTGCATGGCGATGCACTCGTGCAGAGCGGCGGCACGCTGGCCGGTCATGGACGCGTGGATGGCGATGTGACCATCGCGTCCGGCGGCGGCATCAGCCCCGGCAACAGCGTGGGCACGCTCAGCGTCGGTGGCGATCTGACGATGCAGTCCGGTAGCAGCCTGAGCTATGAACTCGGTTCGCCTGGCGCGGATTTTCTCCACACGGGCATCGGCGATCGCGTAAGCGTCGGTGGTGACGCGTCCTTCGACGATGTGACGCTCCATCTCGTCACGTCGTCCGGCTTCGGCGCCGGTGTCTACCGGCTGTTCGACGTAGGTGGCGTGGCCACCTTCACCAACGGCGGCATTCAGCTGGGCTCGACGCCGGCCGGGGCCCGCCTGACCCTGCGCTATCTTGCCGCCGATCACGCGATCGACCTGCTCAGCACGCAGGGCACCACCCTCTCCTTCTGGAATGCGGACGGTCGCGCCTCCGCCACGACGATGGGCGGTGGAGACGGAACGTGGTCGCTCACCTCAGTGAACTTCACCGACGCGACCGGCAGCGTCACCGCGCCCATGTCGCCGCAGCCCGGCTTCGCCGTCTTCGGCGGAACGGCGGGCACCGTGACACTGGACGCGAGCGCAGGCGACATCGCGGTGACGGGACTGCAGATAATGAGCGACGGCTATCGTCTGACCGGCGCGCCGCTCGTCCTGGCGGGTGACGCCAGCGGCCTGGCCAATGTGCGGGTGGGCGACGGTTCGGCGGCAGGCGCAAACGTCACCGCGACCATCGACAGCGTCGTCCAGGGCACGCACGGACTCACGAAGACCGACGCCGGCACGCTGGTGCTCACGGCTGACAACACGTGGAGCGGCGGCGTTGCCGTCAACGGCGGCCGGTTGTCCATCGCACGCGATGCCAGCCTCGGCGATGCATCGAATGCGGTGACGCTGGACGGTGGCGTGGTGCGCAACACCGGAGCTTTCACCAGCGATCGCCACGTATCCGTGGGAAGCGGCGGAGGCGGCATCGAGACTGCGAGCGATTTAGAGCTCACACAGGGCATCACCGGCAGCGGTGTGTTGCACAAACTCGGTGCGGGCACCTTGCTTCTCACGGGAACCAACAGCTACAGCGGCGGCACGTCGGTTGACGCCGGCACACTGATCGTCGGCGACGGTGCTCACGCGGGCTCGCTCATCGGCTCGGTGGCCGACAACGCGACGCTGGTCTTCGACCGTGCCGACGATGTCACCTTCGATGGCGCGCTGTCGGGCACGGGTCAATTGATCAAGCGCGGTGTGGGTAGTTTCGCCATCGGCGATGGCTCGGCTTTCACAGGCGCAACGCAGGTCGATGCCGGAACGCTCGACCTGCGCGGTACGCTTGGCGGGAGCGTGACGCTTGGGAACGCCGCGGCACTGACGGGTCAGGGCGCCATCGGTGCACTCGTCGCTTCGAACGGCAGCAGCCTCAGCGTCGCTGGCGATGGCACGACCGGCAGCTTACGCATTACGGGGAACGTCACGCTGGCGGCAGCCTCGCGCTATATCGTGACGGCGACACCTGCCGGTGCAAGCGACCTGATCGCCGCCAGCGGAACCGCCACCCTGCAAGGCGGGCTCGTCGATGCACGCTTCAGCGGCACGACGGTGAAGCCGTCGACGCGCTATACCATCCTGACCGCAGCGGGCGGCGTGACTGGCACCTTCGAAAGCGTGACCGTCGACAAGCCCTTCCTCACGCCACGGCTGGCTTACGGTGCGCAAGCCGTCTATCTCGAACTGGATCGCAACGATATCGCTTTCGCGACGCTGGCGACGAATCGGAACGCACGATCGACCGCCACGGCGATTCAGTCGCAGGGCATCGGCGGCGCGCTCTGCGATACGCTGGCGGTCCTCGACCATGCCGACGTGATGCCTGCGCTCGACAGTCTTACCGGCGCCGTCTACGCCTCGTCGCGCAGCGCGCGCACGGACGACGCGCGCCAGGTGCGCGACACCGTGCAGCGACACCTCGACGCCTCGAATGATGACGCGCTTCCCGGCAGCGCCGCATGGACGGCCACCTGGGGACACTGGGGTAACGCGGGCGGCAGCAGCGCGATCGGGTTCGAACGCGCGCGATCGAACGGCGGCGGCCTGCTGGCCGGTCTCGACCGTGACCTTGATGGCGTACGCGTCGGCGCGCTTGGCGGTGCCGACGACCTGAGCACGCGCAGTGGCAACGACAGCGTCAACGCGAAGAGCCGCGTCGCGGGCCTTTATGCCGCCGCCACCGTCGATGCGTGGCAGCTCAGTGCAGGCGCGACGTATGCATGGCAGCGTATGGATGCGCATCGTGGACTCGACGTTCCGGGCCTCGCCACGCATCACGCCTCGGCGCGCTACGACGGCAACCTTGCGCAGGGATGGCTCGATGCCGGTTATCGCATCGCCGTGTCAGCCGCTTCGCTCACACCGTTTGCGAATGTCGCGCGTATCCGCACGCAGCAGGATGGGTTCACCGAGCAACAGGCCGATGCGGCGCTTGTGATACGTGGCACGCGTGAAAACGCCACGGTCGTCACCGCCGGCCTGCGTAGCAGCATGTCGATCGGGGATGGTATCGACGCGCACGCAAAGCTCGGTTACCAGCGCGCCTATGGCGATCTCACGCCGATCGATCGTCAGCGGTTCCTCGATGGCGGCGACACGTTCATCATCCAGGGCGCCCCGCTCGCGAGAAACGCCGGTATCGCCGACCTCGGCCTGACCTTCGCCATCGGTCGTCATACGACGGTGGGCGCGAGCTACCAGGGTCGCTTCGGCGGTGGAGGGAAGGATCAGGGCGCGAGGCTGGACGTCGCGGTGCGCTGGTAAGCGGGCTGCGTAATGCCGAACGCGCAACGCAAAGGCGTTATCTCGACCGCCTTTCCTCACCATAGCCCACCGGGAGTTGTCGGCCAGCGGAACGCGTCGTCATGGGTGCGGCATCGAACGTCGTCCACGATGCGTCCGCGTGGCCGTCGTCCAGCCAGCGTAGCGCCTGCTCGATCGTTTCCTTCAGGTGCCCCGGGCCCGGTGGGTCCCCCGCACACATAAGCTGATGATCGCCACAAGCTATGTAGCGGATGGCCATACCGCGTCCACTGGCGAGAAGTGTCGCGACGCCCTGCCGGAATGCGTCAGGCGACCAACTCGTGTCGCGACCGCCCTGAACCAACAACAGGTGCACCGCGGCGGGAAGACGGCGAATCAGGTCCACACCGGAGATCTGCGCCGAACTCGACCATCGGGACATGGGCTGACCCTGCCAGAGCACGGGCGACTGGGGGTGCTTCTGTGCGAAATCGAGCTTGCTTCGGTACTCGCGAACGCTTGCCACGCCTTTTTCGTCCACTCGATCCGAGAACGCCTGATCCACGCGCTGCCTGAGCTGGTCAGCCACCTGCGAGGTCCCGAAGCCCGAGATCAGGACCAGATGCGTCGTGGCGGTATCCCCTGCCGCCAGCGCCGCTGCCATGAGAGCGCCATCGGACGTGCCGACGATCATCACGGGCCGCCCGGCGACCCGACCGTCAGTGATGTCATGCAAGGCTCGGCCGTATGCGGCCATGACATCCTCGAATCGGTTGGCCGCAAGGAAGGCCGCCGGGCAACCTTCGCTGAGGCCGTGCTCAGGCGCGGCGAACTGCCGTGGAATGCCCGGCGGCTCCACCACGTAGACATCGACATCGCGCAAGCGAGGCAGCGCGAACATCTCCAGTCCGGCATGCGCCTTGCCATCCCTACCCAGGGCCAGAGCACCGTCACAGCCGGAACCGGGAACGAAGATCACGATGGGCTTCTGTCCGGGCTCACCGTCGCCATACCGGTAGTAGCGACTGCGCACCACCTTGCCGTCGACCAGTTCCGTGCCGGTCACCGGCAGCGTGGCGGGGATACCCGTCGGACGGAACGTCTGACGAGCTTCGTCCGCGTGAGCCGGCCTATGCGTGGCAAGGCCTACCGCGAGCACGGCCATGGCAGTCAGAATGACGTAGCGTTTCATGGGCTATCCCTGAATTTTTTTTTTAGCCGGATGGACTCGACTCAGTGCGGATCCGGCGCGGGCACTGGCACCATCGACGACAGCAGGAACGCGCCGCGCTTGACCTCGATGTAGGCGGAGGCGACCGGCTCGAGCTGGCCGGCCTTGAGCCGCCACGCGGAGACGATCCAGTCGTCGTTGACGCGCCAGCCGACGTGACCGTGGTCGATATAGCCGAGCAGTGTTTCTCCACGGAAGGTCAGCGGAAACAACGTGCCTTCGGCGCTGTAGTCCGCCATCGAACCGGCCGTGTAACCGGTGCCGAAGTCCGGCAGGCTCGGCCGCGTCTGGCTCTTCTTTGCTGCCATCCCGTCGTCAGCGGTCGCCGCCGCGTACGCCGCGGCATGAGCCGCCTTGTCGGCGCCCTGGGGCAGCCGCGCCAGCGTGTCGGCAAGCGGACTGCGGTCGAAGCGGTTGGCGACGGTCATCGCGGTCGCCGCAAAGTCGTCACACGGTGACTGCTTCGGTGCGCAGGCGCTGCCCTTCATCGAAAGCGTGTGGTCGAAGCGCGCGACCAGCAGCGCATCCTTACCGAAGGCCTTTCCTTCCCAACGGGCGGCCTGCACCCTCAGCTCATCGGCCCCGCCATAGCCCACGACCACCGCCGCGTAATCGCCGGCAATCTTCACTAGCTCGTGCGACGACATGCAATCGGCACCCCAGGCGTCCGGCGCCTCGACGGCGATAGCCTTTTTGCCTTCAATGCGGAACGGCGTTTCCGACCAGCAGTTCGCCGTCCCCTGCAACGAATACACGGAACTCACGGGCGATCCCGCGAGGACGCGGTACTGCGCGTCGCCGCTTCCTTCCGTGAGCGCGTCCGCGACGGTCTTGTCCGCCTCGTAGGGAAAGTCGGACGGCTTGCTCATGTCGCTGCTTTTCGCGACCACCAGCGGCACGCCCTTGGCCGCCAGCCCGTGAAGCACGTCGTATTGGCTGCCCGAGAGCTTCGGCAGTGCGGCGGCGATCACGTCCAGTGGTTTAGGAACGGGTGCGTCCAGACCCTTCAGGAAGTCGATACGGTCGCGATACCGGGCCACGTCACCGGACAACGTCTTGCCTGGCTCGTCGCGTATCTGGCTGCTGATTGCTTCATCGCGACTGGCCAGCCAGTGACGCTGATCGAGCTTGAGCGCGTCGGCTTTGTCGGGGTGGCCGGCCAGGGCGGTCTTGAACGCGTCGCCGAGCTCGCCGTCGAGCGCCGAGACGCCGGGCGATGCGCAGATCGCTTTTTCGATCGGGGTGGAGGCCTTCGCGCAGTCGAAGCCTGCGGCGTAGCTGAGCGCGGGCGCGAGTACCGCGGCGCCGATGAAGATCGATCTCATGGCATGTCGCAAAACGATGTCCTTGCTTCGTCGAGTACGCAGATACTACTTACGAGAGAAAACGATTACCTACTTAGGCAATGCGATGTAGGCATTCGCCTACAGGAATCCACAGAATAACGCGCTATATTCCACAGCATCCAGCGACGTACCAAGGGGGCGCGACGCTCGATCAGGGGGAATACCATGGCAGTCCTGCACGGCGCCCATGGGCGCGACTTTCGGTCGATCATCGCGGATCGCTGGCGATGAGGTTCACCAAGCCTGTGCGTTTTCGGCATGACGACGCACTCACCCGTGTATCGCGGAGTGAGTTCGAGCGACTCGTCGCCACCTACTATCGGGAACGAGGCTACATCGTCGAGCATGCCGGCCCGGATCCCGCGGGTCACAGTGACGACGTCGGCATCGGCAGCAACCTCACGCTGACGCGTGGCGACGAAATCACCGTCGTTCAATGCAAGCACTGGGTCGCACAGCAGGTGCCGCACCATGACGTGCACCAGTTGATGGGCGTCATGCATGCCGCCGGGGCCACCCGCGCCATCGTGGTCACCTCGGGTGAATTCACCCGCCCCGCCATCGAGGCGGCGTCGCGGTTTCCGCACGTCGCGCTGATTGACGGGGTGGGCATACGCGCCATGCTCGGCAAGGTCTCCGAGCCGCCGCTCCCCGTACTGTCCGCCAACGACACCGCACCCTGGGCCGACGTGGACGACCGAACACCAGGTCGCGCGCCGGTCTTCGCCGCCGTGGGTGCTGTGATCGTGATGGCTCTGATGCTGTGCGTGATGTACGGCGTGTACATCCACGAGATCCAGCGGGCACAGATGCAGGCCATGCAGCAATCGGCAAGCCAGCCTCACGCCGGGACGGCGGAGCGCGTCGCACAGGCTCCCGCCCCGGTCGTACCCGACGTTCCGTAAGTCGCAACGGCCCGGGCGCACGCCGAAACGTGGCCCGGGCCTTTCATCAGAACACCCAGTTGAGTGCCAGGCGAGCCGACTGGTCCTTCGCCTCGCTGGCGAACTGGCCATTCCACGAGGCATCGATGGTGACCGTCGGCGTCGCGAGGAAACGGACACCGAAGACGCCCACGCCCGCATTCTTCCCGACCGGCGTGCCCATCACTTCGAACGCGTTGCCGCCTTCGAGGAAGCGCTGCTTGCTGTTGGTGTCGGTGTGGCCGGCCGCATGCTGCCAGCCCACGCTGCCAAAGATGCCGAAGCGGCCGTCTTCGCCGAAGTCCTTACGCCCGCGTACGCCGAGGGTGCCGTAGGTCAGGTCGCTCTTGTTGCCCATCACGTGCAACGCCGCGTCCGAACCGCGCTCGTCGGATGAGTTGGTGCGAAGCTGCTGCTGGGCGATGTTGACGAACGGCGCCAGCGCACCGCTGTCCCAACGGAACTCGTACGAGCCTTCGACGAAACCCTGCAGCGAGTGCGCCTTGGTGGTGCCGCTCAGGCGACCGGCCAGCGAATCCACGTCGACCGTGCGATGCGTGTCGATGTCGTAACGCGAATAGATTCCGCCGGCCTGAATCATCACGTCGCCGAAGTCGGCGCCGCCATAGATCGCCGCCGTCAGCGTATTGCCGCTGGCGGAATCGTCGCGCGCATCCGCGGAGATACGACCGCTGCCGAGCGCCACACCGATACGCGAGCGATCCGCGATGCCCTTGTCCGCACCGACGAAGAATCCGCTGCCGCTGGCATCCAGCTTCGACGCATTGCCGTCTTCGTCATGGTGGCCGCGATGGCCCCATGCCGACGCCCACGTCGCGAACGAGTCTTCCGTTTCATCGGCGAACTGAGTCAGCAGGTGCTGGTTGATCGCTTCGCGCTTGTAACGGTCGTCGTCCGCGATGGCACCCTGCAGGTTGGCGTGAATTTCACCCGACAATTGGTCGTAGGCACGACGTGCCGAAGCGGCGTCGAGCTTCACCACCGTGTCGAACACCGGCTGGTCTTCGCCGATCGATTCGATCGCCGCTGCCGTCGCCTTCTGATTGCGGGTAGCACCGATGTCGGCAAACAGGATGTCGTTGCGGGTCAGCGTGAGGTTCACCGCGTTGGCGGTGTAGGCCAGCTGGGGCGTCAGGAACGCGAGATTGCTCGACACATTGCTGAATGTGCCACTGACGCCGTTGGCGGCGGTCAGGATCGTGTAGGTGGCGGTCGGGCTCCACTTGCCTCCGGCACTCGCAAGGCTGACGACCGAGCCCCCTTGCAGCGTCGCCTTGCCGCCGACGCTGACCATGTCGCTATGCCCGGTATTGTCGAGGTCCAGCGAGTACTGCGTGCCGGCGGCGACGGTGAGGTCGCCCGCGGTGGCGAGCTTGCCGATGCCCGCACCGCCCGGCGACAGGATCGATCCGCTCTGCAACGTGACGTTGCCCGCGGTACCGTTACCGGTGAACGTCGTGCCGCTGGCGAAAGTGAGCGAGCCGCCGAGCGAGCCGTCGACCTGGAGGCTGCCCGAGCTCACCGTGGTCGAACCAGCGAATGCCGAGCTGTCACCGGTGAGCTGCAGATTGCCTGCGCCGAGCTTGCTGACGGTACCCGCGCCGCTGAGCACACCGCCGAAGCTCGTGTTGTCGGCGCGCTGGAAAACCAGCGCACCGTTGTTCACGACATTACCCGCCAGACTGCCGCTGGTCGCACCGTTACCGATCTGCAGCGTACCGGCGTCGATATTGACGGCGCCCAGCGAGACCGCGTTCGCAAGCAACAGCGTGCCCGTGCCGGTCTTGTGCACGATGTCGAGCGAGGTGTCGCTACCCGCCGCGGACGACACCGCGCCGGTCAGCGTCGCGATGCCCGCGCCGGTGTCGAGCGTGGTCTCGCCGCCGACGACCACCGAATTGGCCAGCGTCGTGCCGGGCGCGTACAGCGCGACGCGACTACCGCCATTGAGCACCAGCGTACCGGTGCCGATGGCGCCGTTCGCGGCGAGGTGCAGAGTGCCGTTGACCACGGTGTCGCCGGTGTAGCTGTTGGCATGATCGAGCAGCAACGTGCCCGGGCCCTGCACGGTGAGCGTACCCGCGCCAGTGATGCCGCCGTGCCAGTTGAAGACGTTGCCCGCATCGGCGACCGCCAGCGTGCCGCCCGTGCCGGAGGCGAGGGTCAGCGCCCGGTCGGTCGTGGTGAAGGACGTGCCGGTAATACCCAGCGTGCCGCCCTGAAGCGTCACACCATTGGCGGCATCGCCCAGGTTGTTATCGGCGGAGACGGCAAGCGTGCCACCCGAAACCACGGTGTTACCCGTATACGTATTGGCCGCGGTCAGCACGAGCGTACCCGCGTCGGCCTTCTCCAGGCCCTGGTTGCCCGTCAGCACGCTCGACACCGTCGCCGTGTACGGCGCACTGCTGGCCGTACCGTCGCCGACTCGGATGATCGGCGTCGTGCCATCGGTGGTCAGCAGCTGTACCGAGTCACCGGTCAGCGTGTAGCCGTCGGTAAGGAACTGCATGCCCGTCGCCTGGAGCTGGCCTGGCGTACCGTCGACCGTGACCGTGCCCGCGGCGCCACCGAAGATGGCAAAGCCCGGCTGCGGCGACATCTGACCGTTCGGCTGCGTGCCGGTGGCGTCGGTCCAGTTCGGCGCGGTGGTCGACCAGACGCCGGTGCCGCCGCCCATCTGCGTAGCGGAGGCGAGGCCGTTGGCGTTCCAGAAGCTCAGGTTCGAGGTCGAGTTATCGATCAGGTTCACCTGTCCGAAGCTGGTCAGATACTGCAGCGTCAGCGGGTGGCCCGCCGGCGTCGTGCCGAGCACCAGACCGCCGTTACTCGTGCTGAGCGTGCCACCGGTGCTGAAAAGATTGTAGACGCCGTTGGTCATGCCGCCGGCATCGACGACGTTGAGCGTGGCACCGTTGAGAGCGAGGTTGCCCGACACGACCACCTGGTCGCCCGAGCCCAGCCCACCAAACTCAGCCTGCAGCGTGCTGCCCTGCTCGAGGGTGAGATTGCCGTCGACCGTCAGCGTTCCTACGGAATTGCCCGGCGACAACGTACCGCCCGAGAGGACGTCGACGTTCGTCGCGATGGTGCCGTGGCCACCGAGCGTGCCACCGCCGTTGACCGTGACGCCGGCACCCGCGCCGTTCGTGCCGCCAAGCACCGCCGTGCTGTTCGCCGCGCTGCCGACGATCAGGCTGCCGGCGCTGACCGTGGTGTTCCCCGTGAAGCCGCTGCCGTCGCCATCGAACAACAGCTTGCCCGCGCCGTTCTTCACCAGCGCACCGGCGCCGCTGAGATCGCCCGTAAAGCTGACGTCATTGGAACGGTTGAACGACAGCGTGCCGTTGTCCACCACGTTGCCGGTAAGCGCACCGGTAGTCCCGCCACCACCGACGGCGAGTTCCGTCCCGGACTGGAGCGTGACATTGCCGGTCGACGTGAGCGTACCGGTGAGCACCGAGCGGCCGGCCGACGACAAGGCGAGGGACTGCACGTTGACCGTGCCGGTGATGTTGAGTGGCGTGGCGCCCGCGAGCGTCACGTTCTGCGCCGTGAGGTTGCCGAGCGTGGAGATGGCGTTATTGGTGCTCGCCAGAACGAAATTGCCGGTGGTGCTGCCCGTCAGGGTCCCGACCACTACGCCGCCCGCGGTCTGCGTGACACTGTCGCCGGCGAGCGTCAGCGTGCCCGTCGCCTGCAGATCGTCCTGCAGTGTGATGGCGGTGCCGGTCAGCGTGACATTGCCCGTGGCGCTGACCGGACCCACGGATAACGCGCTGTTCGAAGCAATGGCGATATTGCGACCCGTCGCGGTCAGCAGTCCGGCAAAGCGGTTGCCCGCGTTGGTCATCGTGATGTCATGACCGAGCGCGGTGAAGACACTGCTGCCACCGAGCGTGACCACGCCGCTGGCGGTGATCGTGCCACCGGCGGTGACGCTGAGGGCGTCGGTGCCGGCGGTCACGCCATTGAAGCCGATGTTCGAGCCGCTGGAAAACAGCGTGGCGCCGTCCAGCGTCACGCCACCGAGGTAGGTCTGCGCGCCGGTCGTCTGCACGGTGCCCGCGGTATGGGTACCGCCGGTGTGGCTCAGCGCCAGCGAGCCGGTAAGGTTGACGTTGTCCAGCGTCAGGCTGCCCACGCCCGTGCTACGGACGGTGCCCGTGCCGGTAAGGTCGCCACCGAGGTCGATCGAGCCGCCGTTGGTCGCGTTGAAGACGACGTCGGCCGTGCCGCCGTCGAGCGTGACGCCATTCAGTGAGACGGCGGCATCCGCGACGATCGAGGCGCTCGCGTTACTGGCAAGCTCGATGGCGCCTTGAATCACGGTACCCGCGTGCAGCCCCAGCACATTGCCGGCGCCGTTGAAGAGCACCGCCGATGCATGGCCGCCGCTGACCGCGCCACCCGCGAGGGTGCCGTAGTTCTCGACGTCGGCGCTGTCCTGGGTCACGATCGCGTTGCCCGCCGCACCGTTGCCGGTCGCCGCGCCACCGGCGATCGTGCCGTTGTTGGTGACGTGCAATCCCGAGGCCAGCGCACGGATACCGGCGCCGGACGCGCCGCTGCCGCCCGACGCCGAATTGCCCCCACCGGCGGCGCCGCCCACGCCGCCTGTGATCGTGGCTCCGTTGGCATTGGTGACCTTACCCGCCGTACCCGTGATGAGTACGCCGTCGCCACCACCGCCGCCACCGCCACCGACCGAGACGCCGGCCGTGCCGCCCGCGCCACCCGCGCCGCCGGCACCGCCTGTGATCGACTGCCCTGCGGACAGATTGAGAACGAAGCCGCTGGCGACGCCCGACACCAGGCCGGCCCCACCGCCACCGCCGCCGGCCCCACCGGCGATCAGATCCTGCCCGCCACCATGGCCGCCCGCGCCGCCCGTGATGGAGGTAGCGGAAACGTTGTAGCTCGTCGCCGTCGTATAGACACCCGCGCCACCACCGCCGCCGCCACCCGGGGCATGGCCCGTGCTGCCATCCCCGCCGCGTCCGCCGACGATCACCGTGCCCGGTGCGCCTACCGCACCGCCCGCGCCACCCGCGCCTGTCGCCCCCTCGGCGTCGTCCATGCCGGACGCGCCCGAGCCACCCGCGCCGTTGTTTGCGGATGCGCCGTCGATCACGCTCGCGTCGTAGGACGAATCGATATGCGTCGCCTGCCCGCCCGTCCCGTTACCCGCGCCGCCCGCGCCCGAGAGGACGCTTCCGGCCGCCGCGGAGTTGCCGGAGCCGCCAGGCGCCCCGGTCTGCGCGAAGACCACGGCAGACGATAAGCAAAGGCCGGCTGCCAGCAAGGCGCTGAACAGACGCGTCATCCGCGGCGGCGCGGCATTCGTGCCGTCCGCTGCGGCGCCCTCGCTCGACGCGAGTTCCGAAGCGACCTGGACAACGCGCAGGGCTCTGTTCCATACGAGACGGTAAGTACGATTCATTCGATGTTCCCCTGGAAATATCGTGGCTGGCCTGGGCAGCACAACCGATGATTGTCGATCTTTGGAAACAGACACATGCGTCCG
Organism: Dyella sp. 333MFSha; assembly: GCF_900102405.1. Lineage (NCBI taxonomy): Bacteria > Pseudomonadati > Pseudomonadota > Gammaproteobacteria > Lysobacterales > Rhodanobacteraceae > Dyella > Dyella sp. 333MFSha. The sequence continues at coordinate 300,611 of NZ_FNBR01000003.1, forward strand.
CCATCCATGCGGTGGCCTCCCTGATGTGCCTGTCAGAAACTGTGACGTAGTTCGCGAAGTGCGCTCACACGGGCACGCGCCAGCGGTCCACGTGGGTCGCAAACAGATGCGCCTCGCACGGGGAAACGTCGCGATTCATGGATATGAGCTTTGGCGCGTGTGGAGCTTGCAGCCTGCGCCGCGCAACGGCGGCGGGGATCCCTGACCTTCAACAACTGACTGCTCCGTCCGGTGGCGCAAATGAGGTAGCCCATGGTTTTGGGCGGAAGAGAGGCTACCGGGAAGCGGTGCGGAATGTAAATAAGGAGTTGACGTCGTCGGTGTCGGAGAACCCGCATGCCGGGGCCGCGTCCGCGCAGCGGCATAGGACTAGTCTGAAAATGCGTAAAGACAGCCCCAAACGGTTTCTTGCCAACGCACAATGGGCGGTCGTCAGCTGACGATATCCCCACGCAAAACCATGAGAGGAACTCATATGAAGATCGCTGGAGCTTTCGCCGTCGCAGCCCTGACCGTCGCCGCCATGGCCGGATGCAGCGCACTCGACCACAAAACGGGCACCCAGATCAGCCAGGAGACCCTGAACTCCTTCACCAAAGGCAAGACCCGCCGAGAAGATGTCATCGCCGCCATCGGCCAGCCGCCAAAGAAGTCCGAGGTGATGGGCAAGGAAGTCTGGAACTATACGTTCACACGTATCGCCGCCATGCCGTTCCAGCCTAACGAGCACGAAGACGCCGTCTTCGAATTCGACAAGAAGGGCATTCTTCTCAATGCCTACAAGACGAGCGGAAGCGCGGGACAGAGCGGTAACGCGCTGCTGGATGCCGCGGGCATGTAAGTCGTTCGCTGTCCGGTGCGCCGCGGTTCGCCGGGCAGCGATCAAAGCCGGTCAAAGCTTCCTGCGGCGATCACTCGTGCCCGCGCGAAATCCTTGCACGATGAATCCCGTTGATTTCCGCTACCGCACGATTTCCTTCGTGTACGTGCATCAGAAGGATCTCACTGCTTTTCGTAAAGCGGTGACCGATCCGCACCCGATAGGACCTGGCGGCCCAGCTGAAAAAGCCCGTATGAAACGAGGCTTCGTCCAGGTCGCGCCACTTCACTCCACTGACGCCGCGGTTCCAGGGAAGGATGCCGCTGCGCACCCAGATGCCGTCGTCGTTGACGAAGAGGCGTACCTCTCTTGCCTCCATGACCGAGTACACGAACCAGGCCAACGCCAGCACCGCAAGGATCGACCGATACAGCACGGGGAGGAACCAGGCGATGACGAGCGCGGCAGCGAGGGTCACGACGGGACGAACATAGGCTACCCAGGACAGGCGGAACGCGGTGGCCGGGACACCGGTGTCGAAGCGTTCGATGTTGTCCATAACGAGGGTCCTGAGTGCGGGCAGGGAGAAACTTTAGCAGCAGGGCCTGCGCCGATCACTACGGATGTCAGGTATCGAAGCGCTCGCGCAGGCGGGCTATCGCTTCGATATTTGCCTTGGCGATATCGTGGAATCCCTCACTGATTTCCGCATGCTGACTAACACGCGTCCAATAGATCACAGCCCAGCGTGCAGCGCACAGCCAGTACGTCATATCCCCCGGACTCGGCACAGCGGGCTGGAAGACGCGGGGTGGTATGGCGCCATTTGAAGCAGGCCGATATAGCATAGGCAACATGTCGTAACTCGGTGTCACCACCATTGGCACCGTGTCATCGAGGAAGAACGAGAGGTTACCGAAGTGCATGTCGGTGTTGCCAATCAGCCGGCCGAACCACCAGCGCTGACGAACCTGCGCCAGCGATGCGTCGTCGATCCACCCAGCTTCATGCATGCGCCTGGCAGCAGTGGCCCAGTCGTCGCGGTTGCCGTCGTGCGCATCGCCCCACGCCGCCAGACTGACGCAGCCTCGCCGCCCGTAGGCGCCTATGCGATCGAAGCGGGTCGCTTCAAGGCAAAGGCGGCCTTGCGACCAGATCAATTCGGTAGGCGCACTGGCGTTGCCTTGCTCGGCCAGGAGCTGGCCAGCCAGGTGCTCGCAGATCAGGAGATCAGCCCAGCGCTGTGCCGTAGCACCGGCTTCCACCGGCTCGGTGAACTTGACAATGACGTGGCGGGTGGCACCTTCCGCGTCGATCACCGTGGCCGTGAACTTGGGCTGCCCGCCTGCCGCCGATGATCCGACGGCTTCACCGGCGATGGCTACATTAGCCATGTCACCGTAACGAGACCATCGAGTCTCCTCGGCAACGACGTCGAACTCACTTTGCAATGCACGCTCGAGCGCAGCCTCGCCCAGAATGAAATTTCCCGGACCATCCTCGCCGTGACGGAGTAACGCCGTCAGTACCGCGTCGTTGTCCCAGAGCAGCACATCGGCGGGCAGTCCCAATTCGCGCGACCAGCGCTGCGCGAACTGGCGGCCAATAAATCCTTGTGGCCGCTGGTCGTCGAGGAACCAGGGCACACCGGGAAACAGCCCATCGACGAACTCGTCGCGCAACCACACCGGAGTGGCCCCTGTCAGAAGACATTCGCCGCCGTGCAGCGCCGCAAGTAGGCCAAACTCGTGAGGTCGACCTTGCGCATCGACTCGGAAAAGCGGCCACTCGTAACCGAGACCCCGGACATCGCGCCGTGCTGCATAACGCGTACGCCTGGCTCGACCAAAACGCGTCACCTCCGCCCCACTGGTGTCGAGCAACCGGGAAATCGTCGGCTGGCTGACGCCGAGTGCCTCGCGCAGATCTCTCGCGCTAAGTGGCCCGCGCCGACGAAGCACGTTGATCAAGGTCTCGGTCATGGGCGCAGGCTTTGCCATCGCTGAATAGATACTTGAATAGATACTTTTTGTCAAAATCTCTATAAATCAATTAACTATATACTGCATGCGTCCATATGTTGAATAGATTCTCAGAGGCCTGATGGCTGAACCTGGGCGAGTATCGTCGTCGGCCTTTCCCCCACAAGCCATTCGACAAACCGGTTGACCGAGCCACCTTCGTCAGACTCCCGCCCGACGATCGCGACATACCCCGTCCGCACCACCCGGATATCCGCCAGCGGCGTCATCAGCCGTCCGTTGGCGACATCCATCTCCAGCATCGGCAAGGGCCCGATGCCGATACCCAGACCATCCTCGATGGCCTGGCGGGTCACAAAGAAATGATCGAAGCGCTGGCGCGGAAGTCCTGCGAGGTGATGTACACCGGCGGCCTCGAGCCAGTCACGCCAGTCGCCCGGTCGTGTCTCCGTGGCGAACAGCGTGTGGCCCTGGATATCGGACGGTTTCAGCACGGGTTGGCGGGCAAACAAGGCGGGACTCATGATCAGCGTATCGACGTCATCCAGCACGGGGAAGACGCGATGCTGAGGCAACAGGCGATCGCGCCCAGGCCCACGCCGAATCGTCACATCGACGCCGCCGCGCAGTTCCTCGAAGAGCGTCGATACCGTGGTGACAACGATTTCAGTGTCCGGATGCCCGGCGTGAAAGCGACCGAGCCGGGGGATCAGCCAGCGCATCGCGAAACTGGTCGGCGCGCTGACGCGCACGATGCGCCGCGCGCCTGGCTGTCCGCACGCCGCGGCCGCCACCACCAGGCGATCGAACGACAGGCCGATCTCGGCGGCAAACAGCCTCGCGGCCGGCGTCGCCACCATGCGGCGACCGTCCTTGACGAAGAGCTTCTGGCCCAGCCACGTTTCCAGCACCGCGATCTGCCGGCTGACGGCACCGTGAGTCACACCGAGTTCCGCCGCCGCGTCGGCGTAACTGTCCGTCTGGGCGGCGACTTCGAAGACCCTCAGAGCATGGAGAGGTGGCAGGTTGCGCATGGCTATCCGTGATTTATGCTCACGCATAAGGTGAGTCATGGTTGTCTTGTTGATTATTCCTCGCTTATCTAGCATAGCCGCATGGCAGCCTCGACCGACCTCCCCGTCACCTTCGACGGCGAACGCACGCCCCAAGCGCCCCGTTCGCGCAACCTGCTGGCCGCGTGCTTTACCCACGCACTGCATGACGGCTATACCGACGGCCTCTATGCCTTTCTTCCCGTGTGGCAGGCGCAGTTCGGTCTGTCCTATGCGGCGCTGGCCCTGGTGCGCGCGCTCTATTACGGCACCATGGGCGGCTTGCAGATTCCCGCCGATCGCGCCCTGCGTGGCGTATCGGCCCGATCCGCACTGATACTTGCGACCGTCATCGCGGCCATGGGATTTCTGATCATGGCGCTGCCGCTCGGCTTCGCGGGACTCTGCGTCGGCCTCGTCGTGGCGGGCGTGGGTTCGAGCATCCAGCATCCACGCGGTTCGATGCTCGTCACCGACAGCTACGGCGACGCATCGCGACGACCGCTGGGGATGTACAACTTTTCCGGCGACCTCGGTAAGGCCATCGTGCCGGCGCTTGTCGCGGTGACGTTGTCCGTGCTCGCCTGGCGCCCCGTGCTGGGATTGATGGCGCTGCTTGGCATCGTTGTTGCGCTGGGACTGAGGTCCTGGGCGCCGAAGACTCCCGTGATCGCACGTGCCAAGGTAAAGACGCAACGTGGTCACGGCCGTGGCGGCTTCGGCATCCTGACGACCATCGGTGCGCTGGATACGGCGACCCGCATGGGCTATCTGCTGTTCCTTCCGTTTCTGATTCATGCCAAGGGCGGCAACTCCCCGACCGTGGGCGTTGCGCTTGCTCTGCTCTTTATCGGTGGCGCGCTGGGCAAGGCGACCTGCGGATGGCTGGGTGAGCGACTGGGTGTGGTCGGGAGCGTCATCGTGACCGAGGTCGCCACCGCCGCGCTGATGGCCGCGACGCTGCTCACACCGCTGACACCGACGATCATCGTGCTGCCATTGCTCGGTGTCGTGCTCAATGGCACATCATCGGTGCTTTACGGGACGGTGCCGGAGCTCTCCGACGGTGACACCGGTCGCGCGTTCGCGGTCTTTTACACGAGCGTGGTCGTTTCGGGCGGCGCCGCGCCCATCCTGTACGGCGCCATTGCCGATCACAGCAATCAGACGACCGGCATCCTCGCCTCGGCCGCGACCGCCGCCCTGATTGCGCCGCTGGTGATGTTGCTGAAACCTCATCTGCGCGCCACCGCTTCCACGACATAAAGGTTTCGACCATGACTGACGATTCGCAGGCACCGCTCATCCTGATCACCGGCGGCAGCCGGGGCATCGGCGCGGCCACGGCACGACTGGCCGCCGCCCAGGGCTACGATGTGGCGATCACCTTCGTCTCCGACGAGTCCGCGGCACTCGCCGTCGTTAGCGATGTCGAAGCGGCCGGACGTCGCGCGCTGGCCGTCCGCGCGGACAGCGCCGATCCCGGGCAGATCGACGGGCTCTTCGCCGCGATCGACCGCGAATTCGGTCGCATCGACGTGCTGGTTAACAATGCAGGCGTTCTCGCGCAGCAATCCCGTCTGGAGGACCTGAGCTTCGAGCGGATGCAGCGCATTTTCGCGGTCAACGCGATCGGCCCGATTCTCTGCGCGCAACACGCCATACGACGGATGTCGCATCGCCACGGCGGCCGGGGCGGTTCCGTCATCAACGTGTCGTCCGCATCCGCACGACTGGGCAGCCCGAACGAGTATGTCGACTACGCGGCGTCCAAGGGTGCGCTCGAGACCTTCACCACTGGCTTCGCCAGGGAAGTCGCCGCCGAGGGCATCCGTGTCAACTGCGTGCGCCCCGGACACATTTACACGGACATGCACGCCAGCGGTGGCGAGCCGGGACGAGTGGACCGCGTCAAGGAATCCATACCCATGAAGCGCGGCGGTCAGCCCGACGAGGTGGCACGGGCGATCCTGTGGCTTGCAGGTGCCGAGGCCTCATTCGTCACCGGCACCTTTCTGGACGTGACCGGGGGCAAGTGAGTCCCGGCCCGCGACACCATGTCCCGGCGTACCGGGCCGAATCGGCATACATGATCATCGCCCACCGCGTCGCCGCCTGAGTACCATCGACCCGGAACGCCCGGACCGTGCGCGAAACCTTCGACACCCGGACGTCAGGGGAAGACATGGAGTTGAACACATCAGGCGCCGGCCCATGAGCCGCCGCTGGAAACCCGTCCGCTCGCGCTGGACCGACCCGCTCACCCAGGTGCCCTGGGATGACTTCGAGCGACGCGTCGCCGAGTATTACCGTGGGCAGGGCTACCGGGTGGATCATTCCGGCACGGGCGTCGGTCACGCCATGGCCGATGGCGGTATCGACCTCAAGCTGTACCGCGATGGCGAATACATCGTCGTGCAGTGCAAGCACTGGAACACGGGACAGGTGCCGCATAACGCGGTGCATGAACTGATCGGCGTGATGCACACGGAGGGCGCACAGCGCGCCATCCTGATCTCCTCCGGCGAGTTCACCGATCACGCCATGCGGTCAGCGGCGAAGTTCATGCCGATCCAGCTGATCGGCGGTGCGGAGATACGAAGCATGCTCGGGCCGATCCCCGAGGTGGACATGCCGCCGCTGGATGACAGGCCGAGCTGGGTGGCGGCAAGTCGTACACGACCGCGGGTATCCGCGTCGACGTCCGGCACGCCGATCATCGCGGTTCTCGCCGTCGTCGCGGTCCTGCTTATCAGCTACCTGTCCATCCCGCGCGTCCTGGACAACATGGGTAAGTCCATCATCCAGTCCACCTCACAAGGTGTCGCCAATGCACGCGCCAACGCCGCCGCGCCGACACGTCATTTTGCGACTCGACCCAGCGACTACTACTCGTCCAGACTCGCCACGCCACCGGCGGTGTCGCACCAAAGCTACGCGACCATGACCCGGCCGACCGCCGCACCCCGTCCGCCGATCACGAGACCCGACGGCACGCCGGTGTCCACCGGGTCGACGCCGACTTCCGACGCCGACATCGCGACCTGGCAAGCCGAGAACGCAAAAGCGATGAAGATCCTGGAGAAGACGACTCCCGAACTCGGCACCCAGTGACCTGAAAGCGAATCGGAGCGACCACCAAACGGCGGCGCCGGCAAAGTTCTGAGACGCCATGCCGCCGTTGTGACCAGGGCCCCGAGGTATTGCAAACCCACCGACCGGGGCATACAGTGAACCACATGGTTCACTATCAAGCCCGCCTCGACGCCACCTTCGCCGCCCTCTCCGACGTCACCCGACGCGGCGTGCTGGAGCAGCTTGGCCGTTCGGACGCCTCGGTCAGCGACCTCGCCCAACGTTTCCACATGACCCTTACCGGCATGGGCAAGCACGTCAGCATTCTGGAAGACGCGGGGCTCGTGACCACGGAGAAGGTCGGGCGCGTGCGCACCTGCAGGCTGGGGATACGTCAGCTGGAAGAAGAAGCCGCCTGGATCGAGCGGCACCGCGAACTCTGGAGCGCGCGCTTCGACGCGCTGGATGAAATCGTCGACCACCTTAAACGCGAGGAGAAAGCCAATGGCAAGCGAAGGTAGTTCAGCCGCAATCAAGCGCACCGCCGTGGAACGCAAAGGCGACCGCGAGCTCGTTGTGACGCGCACGTTCGATGCGCCGGTGCACCTCGTGTTCGAGGCGTGGCGCAACCCCGAGCTGTTCAAACGCTGGTGGATTCCGAAATCCGCCGGCATGTCGCTGGTCTCGGGCGACATGGACATCCGCACCGGCGGCACGTATCGCCTTGTGTTCAAACATCCGGCCTTCGATCAGCCGATGGCGTTCTTCGGTACCTACAAGGAAGTGACTGAGAACACGCGGCTCGTATGGACGAACGAAGAAAGCGACCAGGGCGCGCTGACCACCGTGACGTTCGAAGAAAAGGACGGCAAGACGCTGGTCACCCTGCACGAACTGTATCCGACGGAAGCGGCGCGCGACGAGGCGATCGCTGGCTCGGCGGAAGGCTTGCCGGAACAGTTTGCGCAGCTGGACGAGTTGCTCGCAGCGAGAGCGTGATCCGCCAGAGCATGCGTTTTCAGTGGGTGATACCGATCGTCCGCATCCAGGCTTCGGCCAGTGCGGGCCATCCATTGATCGGCAGATTCGTCGACCGCAGGCCAAACGCGTGCCCGCCCTGTGCATACAGATGCATTTCCGCGGGCACGTGCTCCCTGGCCAGCGCGGCGTAGTAAACCAGCGACTGATGCACCCCGTCCGTGTAATCGTCTTCCGCCTGGACAAGAAATGACGGCGGCACGTGGGCGGTGATCGGGAGATTGGGATTGGCTTTGTCGTCGTCGGTGGCGAGATGCCCCGGGTAGATCAGCATGGCGAAATCCGGCCGGGCACTTTCCTTATCGGCAGCATCCACCGGCGCGTATAGTTTGCGGTCGAAAACCGTGCTGATTTCCGCCACCAGAAAGCCACCCGCCGAAAAGCCCAGCACGCCGATCTTGTGCGCGTCGACCTTCCACTCCGCCGCATGGGAGCGCACCAGTCGCATGGTCCTTTGCGCATCCTGCAACGACGGCGTCGACAGCGCGCGGTTGTGCGGGCGGCAATCGCAAGCCGCCACATAGGGCAAACTTGGCACGCGATACTTCACCAGCACGCACGTGATACCCCGGGACGTCAGCCAGTCGCATGCTTCGGTGCCCTCGAGATCCATGGCCAGAATCTCGAAGCCACCCCCCGGAAATACGACGACCGCAGCACCCGTATTCTCGCCTTTCGGTGTGTAGACCGTCATGGTGGGCTGCGACACGTTGCTGACGGTTACCATCGTTTTTCCGCCGAACGGCTTCGTGCTCGTCCTGACATATTCCGGACCGGGCATAGGCGTCGCCGCGGGCGGTACTTCCGGCCACAACGGTATTTGCGTGTGTCCGGCGGTGGGCTGCCAGACATCGGTGCTGGCGTTTACGTTTGCGGCAAACGCGATAAGAAACAGGGTGATAATCCGGATGTTCACGACGTCCCCTCTCGTTTTTTCCGATTCTGGGCGCCGCCTCGGGTGAATGCCTGTCGGCTTTCTGGCTTTTACGAGGCGACAGGCGTGCTAGCGGATGGACGTGCTTACCGGGGGAGGTCCACTTGCGTCAGCCACGCCACCGTCCGCTCAACGTCTTTCACCGAATGCCAGCCGTGCAACGCCACGCGCAGGTAGCCCTCGCGTGTACTCGTACCGATCTTCTGCTTCGCCGCTGCCGCGAGAAGCCGCTCGGCGCGATCGTCCTCGACACGAAACGACAAGGTCGGTCCGAGTCTGTCGGCTTCCAGCAAACCCTGAAGACGCGCGACGTCGTGTGACCACTCCTCGTACGGAAGCAGTCGTTCCAGTAACAGCCGTTGCAACGCCATGACGTGCGCCTGGATAACGGGCGCCCCGCCACTGTCGAGCAACAGCTGCACGGAATGACCGAGCGCGCCACACGAAAGAATCGACGGGCTACCCGCCTCCAACCGGCGCCCGTCACTCGCCCAGAGGTCGCCCGCATCCGCCTGCGTGCCCGACTGTGAGAACGCCGCGGGCGCGGACAGCCATGTACCGAGAGGCACCAACCGCTGGCGAAACGTCGACCGGGTCCACATCACGCCCTGCCCCTGCGTACCGAGCAGGCCCTTGTGACCGCCACTGACGAAGGCATCCACATGCGTAAGCGATGGGACCATCGTGCCAGCACCCTGGATACCGTCGACCACGAGATGCACGCCACGAGCGGCACAGCCCTGCCCCAGACGATCCAGATCGAGCCGTGTGCCGTCCTGAAAGCGGATCCATGACACCGACATCAGTCGCGTATGCGGTGTGATCTGATCGAGCAGGCGTTGCTCGGGCTCGATGCCGGGCATGGGTGGTGCGGGTTTGGCGGCCAGCTGGTCTGGCCACAGCTCCACCTCGCGGCAGACGACGCCGCGAGCTGATAGCGCCAGCCAGGGAAGGCGATTGCTCGAGAACTCCCCGGCGGGGATAAGCACCTCGTCACCCGATTGCCACGGGTACCCCAGCGAGATCGCTTCCAGCCCGGCCGACGTGCAGGCGACGAGGCTGATGTCGGCTTCGTCGACGGCGAAGAACGCCGCGCTCGCGTGACGCAAGCGCGCCTGGACGTCGAGGAAGTCTTCCTGCCAGCGTAAGTTCCAGGGCTCGAGTTCGGTTTCCAACAGCGCACGTACACCCTCCGCCGCGACGCGAGGGATGGGGCCATCCTTGCAATGCGCCAGCCAGAGGACGTCGGCTGGGAGTTGCAGGGCATCCCGAGGGATCGGCGGGATGCCTGGCGCGGGGGACATGGCGGAATCCTTGCTGGCTCGGGACGGGGAATGTTACCTCGCCGTGGCCGCGTGCGCTGCGTTCGCTACTGAAGCGTTTGTATGCGGCGGACGCAGTTTCGATTCCTGTCGCCGGTCGTCGGCGACTGAATCAGGACGGCCAGTTTGAGATCACCCTTGAAGTAGTTGAAGGAAATCAACTCCCCGATTTCTCCCACTCGTTTTTGCTCATCGAAACCAGCCTGATGCAGGGTGCTCCTCAGTCGATCAAAGTTGAAGCACACAGGGGACAGGTCGGCAGATCCGCCAAGGTTGACAAACTCGAAGCTGAATCCATTCCGGCTGGGCGGATCTCGAAAATAAAAGTCGATGAAGTACTGCCACCCTCCTGGGCCGGCTGCGCTCCGGTATCCGGAAACCGTGCCCTCACGCTGAAAGCTCACGGCAAGCTTCTTCTCGAGGCTTTCAGCGGATGCATCTGACAGCCGACCAAGGCCCGCGACAAACGACAGAAAGCGTTCGGCAGCACGGATTGAGGTGGGCTCGGAGGCAGCCTTCGCAGGTGCTGCCATGGCCGCACTCGTTATTAACGCGGCCAGCCAAAAGCTGGCCATGAAGGATATCGCCGCGGCTCTCATGAACGTCATCCAGTTGTCTCTCTGGCGTAGTGCATCAGATGCTTCAGCGGATCATTGAGACGGATGCCAAAGGGAATCCCCACACAGAAGTACACACCTTTTCTTCCGACTACCGAACCGGGGACGATGCCGCCGCACCCTGAGCCTGGCTCTCGGTCTGCTGCCGGTCCATGGCTCGCTGCTGACTCTGCTGCTGCGCCTGCTCATGCCCCTGGAATTGCTGCATGGCTTCGGGCCAACGCGCGCCGCTTTGCTCCATCGTTGTGCTTGCCTCGGACGTAGGTACGCATGTGCGTAGATCGAACAAGTGATCGCTTCTTCCGACCGGAGTCTGCACAGCCCACATGGCATCCCCGGTAGTCGAGAGCGCAATCTGATCGACACGATGCATGCCGTCAGCTCGCGCCTGAACAGTAAGCGACGATGCGATGTTATCGGTATGCTGGTCAGGCACCCGACCGAGGCTCGCATCGAGGTTTGCCACATGCTGCCGGACACTTCGGAAGAAATCGTGATCAGGATGGCTAACGTCATCTAAGCGGCAGATCGCCGCCGCGCCCTGAGACGTTACCGACTGTTCATGCAGGTGCGACCTTGTTTGAGACTGCTCCTCCAGTCGGTGCATCGTGAGTGCGCCCACGGACCCTGTAGGAGGCAAGCCCACGGATGACTGAAAGGCGCTGACTGCAGCCCGAGTAGAGGGGCCAAAGTCCCCATCCGCGACAAGAGGTTCGCCCTTCGACGTCAGGATTCCGGCGTCACGAAGTTTCTCTTGGACCGCTACTATCCGCTCCCGAGACGACCCATGATGGACCGGAGAAGCCGAATTCCAGTCGGCTGTAGTTTGAGCGACCGTGCCCACAGAGCCCGTCTCTGCGAGTCGTACGAGTGCACTTTCCTCAGCACGAATTCTGGTTTCGACACCCTGCCTTACCGTCGGCGCCGAACTCGCAAAGTCCTGATTTACGTGCACGAGCTTCGACTGCTGCACTGCACGCACGATGTCAGCGTCACTCAATGTCGACAGGTCCGCCCCAGCTCCATACGCTTCATTGATCCCCCGCTCGATACGAGACGGTGTATTCGCTCGATATTGGACAGACATGCTCCACACCATGTCCTGAACAGCCGGCCCTCGAGCCGATATGTCAATCCCTCGAGCCGCCAGTGAACTTGTCACCGGGTCCACGTGCGTCCTCTTGATGAACTGCTGCTGCTCGGCGCCGAAGTCCGCGTGATCCTCCGCCACCTTTTTCCAAGCGTTATTGAAGGCTTCGCTTCCTGGCTGCAACCCATGAAAATCGGATGCATAGCTCGACTGGTTCACGAACTCCTGAGCTGTTCCCGCCTTGCTCGAAAGCTGATAGATCCCGTATGACGCGCCGCCATGGTCACCAACACCCAGGGAAACCGTGCCTGCGGAGCCCTGGCTCTCAAACAAGGCCGAGGTATCGCCTAGCTTCCAGTGATTCCTATCCATAAAACTGCTCCTTGCATGTATGACACTTACTTATGTATTCGATGTTGAAGCTTCGTCGCCTGCTTTTCCGTCTCGGTAACTTCGCAGTCAGCCGACGCCACCTGATCCGCTGTCCCAGCCTCATCGGGAAGTGCGCAGCGCTTGGCTTTGAAAACAAGCCACTTCCTTTCTTCGTCTCTCAACGCTGCCTTCTCAGTAGCGGGCAGACTGGACATTAGCGCTCGGTAATTTTCGTTGAGCCGCTTATCCTGAAAAACGAATTCATCGTGCGCGCATTGGAGAACAGCGGCCGTGGTCGTACCGCCGCCACCGACGCAGTCTAAATAGGCCGGCCTCAAAAAAGACATTTGCGACGAAGAGTCCGTTGCCGACACAAGCTCAGGGACCAACACCACTACGGCGATCGCCGTAAGAAAGCCGATGGAAAGCCATGTACCCCTGGCGTTTTCTAACGGGGCGACCAAGCGCGGCACAGGGTCCAAAGAGCTAACTCGCATGTTCATAACCGATCCCTAGCGCTCGAGTCGACAGGCGGTCAGTGTATGCACGGACCGGCTGGCAATCAATGAAACGCAAGATCAGGCGACAAGAAGCGGGATCACATTTTACGGCCACCTTGCTCTCAGCTACCGTCCGCTAACGCGCCCCCCGCGCTTGCCTGCTCCCAACACATCCGCACATGCGCCTGCGCCGCACACTGCACCCCCATATTCGTCAGCGCGCCAATGGCCTCGAGCCCCAGCGCCATGCGCCGGCAATCCACCGAATCCGCCTCATGAATCAGATCGGCCAATAGCCCTGTAAGCCCGCGCGCGAACTGGAGCCACTCGGTCGCTTCATTCAACAGCGCATGCGCCGTTGCTTCCGGATCCGCGTGATAGCACAGCGTACCTTCTGTCTGATGTTCCTTCGATACGGACATCGCAGTCTCCTTGCTGGCCGCCTCTTGCGTTTCCAGGTGCGGCACGCCAGGCACAACCGGGCGTGCCGCGGATCAAACGGATTCGCGGGTTCATCGGCTGCCTGTGACCAGGCGCCGGGGCGGCGTGATTGATGAAGTGTGTGGCGGCGTCAGCGCGCTTTGCGGTTCAACGGCTGGGGCCGCGGTTCTTCAACCGTGTCTGCGAGGTCGGCAGACGTCCCGGTGGCCGGTGAGTTTGTCGCCGGGGGGATCCGGCGGGCGAGCGAGTACCGTATGATCGGGGGTAGCCATTTCAACTGTCCTTCAGTTGGTTTGGTCAGCGGCCCTCTGGTGTTGGTAGCACCCTTGGGCCGCGCTTCTCACCGCTTTAAGCGATGGTTGCCTGCGAGGCTTCGACAGCGACGACGCAGGCAACGGGGTGAAACTAGCAAATCAACTTGCGGTTGTCTGTAGGCGCAACCGATCTTGTGGTCGTTAATTGCCGAACACGCTTACGTCGTGCAACAGGGCGGGCCTTTTATCGGTATGTCCCACGGTCGACGATGCGACCTTTCCGTTGCTTGCTATCACGTCCGTGACCGTACGCCCGGTGAGGAAGTTCGTCGAATAGCGGGTTTCGGCCTGGGAGTCCGTCTCGAAGGACTCCTCATCACTGCCCACGAGTGTCCAGGCACCTTTGTAGAACTTGTAGTGCAGCTTGACCCCAGCGTGGCAGGTGGCTGAACAGGACACGCTGTACTGGAGAGTCAATACACCACGGTCCTCGATGGTCAGATCCTCGACGCCGGCACGGTACGTGTCCGACGCCCTGGACTGCTCCGTAAGGACGAACGTTCCGTCGGCCCGTTGCAGCAGAATGAAGAGCTGCGCCTGATTCACCGACGAGGCATCCCACTGGACGACACCCGCCCAGTCGTCGCGCCCGTCACCATCGAGGTCACCTGTCGCTTTGATGATCCAGCCAATGGGCTTACCGAAGAGCTTCGTCAGGAAGGCTTCGGGGCTGGCGACGACGGTCCCCGGGGGAGGCACGACAGGCGGATAGTCAGGATCGTCGCGCTGCGCCGATGCATAGCCGCTGCCGAGCAGCGTGGCCATCGTCAGTGCTAGTGCCCATCGTTTTCCGTACGCCATGTTCCCCTCCCCTTGATGGGCGGCAAGTATGCCGCCTGGGTAAGGGACCTGCCTATGGGCTGAACAATCGCCCGCGGCTTGAGAAAAAATCGAACACCATGCGGTACATTTCGGCGGCACATCAAAGGAGTGACTTACATGGCATCGGGAACGACACCCCAGGCGCGCTCGCGGCTAACCCTGTTCATCCTTGCAGCGACCCTGCCCTTCGCTGCCGCGGCGGAAGCCCCGCCCAAACGCGTCGATATTCCGGCCATCGGCACCCGGGCGCTCCATGCGCTCGGAAGCCTTAATGCCTCCGCCGACCTGTCGTCACCGAGATTCCTCAAAGCGCTCAAGCTGCCCTTCAAACACACCGGCGAAGGCGACATCAACGTGACACCCGGTGCCGACGACGGCTGGACGCTCGCGATCCAGCGCTTCTCCGCCAGGCCGCCGGTAAAGGCAGGCTTTCAGCTGGGCTTGTACGAGGAATCGCCCTTTGCAATGCTGGCGCACCCCTGCCTCTTCACCATAGACACAGCAAAGAAGGTGCTCAGCTCACACGGCTATACGGTCGACGAAGAGCTCTACTCGAACACGAAGCCGCGCGGGTGGAGCTTCACCAAGCATGACATCGTGCTTCGGGTCGAAGAACACGACCTCATCCAGGGCGGCTGCGTGCGCCTGGTCTCCACCGTTGACTGACAGGAAGGAACCTCCCCGTGACGAACCATCGTTCGCTGATCGCGCTCATGACGGGCGCACTGCTTCTCTCCGCGCCAGCCTGGGCCAGTGTTCATTTGCCACCGACCCCGGTGCCGCCCGAGGTCATGGAAAGCTTCGCTGCGTGCAAGGCCAGGCTCGACGCCATGAAGGATGACCTGAAAGCCTGGTCGAGTACGCCCATCGAGAAGAACGGCAACGTGTGGGGAAAACAGACCAGCCCGACGACGGGCGTGGAGATACTTTCCGCCCGGCGCGCACGTTTTGTCGACTACCGTGTGATGACCAACTACGACGTCACCGACCCGAGCCAGGTGCCTGCGCAATCGACCACCAATGAGACGACGTACACGTGCGATGGTCGGGTGCTTAGTGGTGTTACGGAGAACTGGGCGGGGATGGAGGTGTTTATGACCTTGGATGACGTGCCGAAGAAGTGACGGAAGCGCCGTCAGCTGACGGCGCGCCAGGTGCCACGTGACAGCTATCGATCCGCCTTCTTCGGAACCAGAACCGTGTTGGTTCCGCTGGGAGTGCCTCGTTCCGCCACACGCGGATCCAGGCGAGAGATCGTCGTATGCTCGTGAGACTGGTGAATGACGTTCAAGCGCTGGTCCATTGGCTCAAAGTCCAGCGTCAGGTAAGGCCTTTCGCACAGCGCGTTGCTGTAATTCCGCATGATGTTGCCTGCACGTATCGACAACCCGTCTCGCCAATACCCGCCGCCCACGTCCGCATGAGTGCCGGGAAGCATGAGATGCAGGAAGCGACCGTCCTCCGACAAGCCGGGCGGGAGAATCTGATCCGACCGGAATGCGATCCGCCGCTCATGCACCGCCGTAAGTTGAAGTCCTGAGACGACACTGGGTGGTAGCCGCCTATCGAAAAGCATCGGCACCCCGGTCGCGACGGGGTCGAAAAGTCCGACCGTCTGAATCGTTTGCCCGGGCTCAGTGATGTATCGCTCATAGCGAACCGAGCCCCGAGCGGAACGCACTTCGCTGTCGAGGTATGGGATTCCTCGTTCGTGGAGCAACCGGGCGAATACGGCGGCCTGGCTGGCACCGCGGCTGAAGCCGATGCTGTGCACACGGATAGCGGCGTCAGGATCATCGCGCCTCCAGCGATTGGCTGTCACGATCAGGTCATCGTATGCCCGGTGAATGCCCTGCTCGAAGATTTTCTTCCGGTAGCGATCAGTGAACGGTGCGAACCACCCTTCCGGCACCCCAGGGCCGGTGACGTAGACGCCTCGCACCTCGTCGTTGCCAAGCTGGACCCGTGCTCTGATGTCATCGGATATTTTGCACACGTTCTGCGGGCGATCGACGACCGACGTTTTCTCTCGCTGGGTCACATCGAACATGACGACGAAGAGTCTTTCGTGAGGATGGCCGGCCCTGACGAGGATGGGTACGTCGAAGTGGCTCAGGGCTCCGATGGCGACGGCATAGGGATCCAGCTGTGCATCCGTAAGACAGGTATGTCCAACGCCATCATCGCCGATGCCATCGGCGGCAATCCGAACCTTTGTCGAGACAATGGCCTTACGATCAGTCATGGTGAGTCCATGCCAGCATCAGGTCGTCACGGAAATGACTGTTTGCATTGCCAGGCTCCTGCGCGACTTCCGTTACGACGAGTGCGCGCATGAAGACATTGATCGTCCGGTCGTTAACTTCAACAAGAATGTCCGGACTCACGGGATGTACGGACTTTGCGTCCAGCCAGGCTTCCTTTACGTCCTCCCGGGCCACATTGTGGAGAACGAGGCGGCGCCTGAATATCTTGTCCAGATCGAGCGTTGCCGCATGCCAGTCACCGCTCAGTGACTTCCATTTGATTTCAACATCGGACGGGAATGTCCTGCCGTTGGCGGGAGGGACACTGTGATGTCCTGTCCAGCGCTGACGCCATGCTCCAAAAGGCGGCTCACCTGAGATGTCGTCGTAAGGTTCACCGCGCTGGTCAAGCTTCTGGGTGCCAAACTGCCGACGGTCGTAGACGATGCTGCATGCCAGCGTGTTGAAGCAGATTGCGTCAAAGCTGTGGGAGTGGAAGCGGAGCGGCCAGGGATCCCTTCCGTAGAGGGGGCCGGCTAATGAGGGGTCTGGTGTGTGTGAGGGCATTCCCGGTCCTTTTCTTCTGATCGTCCTCTCTGCTATCCGCCGCTGAATTGCTCCTGGCAACGACTACGGGGCCAGGAGAATCAGGCAAAACGTCAGAGGGCTGCCGCGCTTCACGCGCACCCCCTTCCGGCAGCGTGAGTTGCCGATCGATGGGGCATCCTAACGTGGACCATGACCAACTGATCAGCCCGCGCTACGTTATGCGAGTCCCTCAAGGCAGGAGCTTCCAGACCGGGGTCCCATCGCGCTGCACGTCGAGACTTCGTCTCCGTACGTCCTTCAGCGTTCGCTCGACCACGATATAGTTTCCAGGAGTGACGTACAGAATGGACGACTCCGATGCCTTAAAGGTAACGAGGCGATCTTCCGGGACACCACCGCGCGCGTCATCCCGCGTCGCTTCCACAAGACATGGCCGCTTACCGTGGCATGCACTCGGGACCGATACGGGCTTCCGCATCCCGCCAAGAGACAACCAGGTCGAAGCGTGACCGCGCCGGTCGCTCGTACGCCAGGTTACCGTCGCGTCGACTCGCTCCGGGTGTAATGTCCAGGCCTGCCCTGCCGACGAGAGCCACAGGGACGGCACGGCCGCTGGCTTCGGTCCCCGGCATCCACCAAGGCCATCGATCTGATCGATCGACACGACGGCGCCACCCGTTGACGCCATAAGCTTCTCGGCCATCCAGCCCTCGTTCTTCCAGATGTGCGAGTAGCCTGCGATGACGAGCAACCGCCCTTTGGGGTGCAAATTCAGCCATGCCTGAAGATGATCTGCCTGTTGGGCTTCCCGTCGTTGGTGATCGACGTCTTCGCTTTCATAGGCGACGAGGCCGAAGCCCAGGGACTTCGCGTTCTCGACCATCCTCGCGTACACGGGCTCGCGGAGGTAGAAGCCTGCCTTGATGTCGTCGGGGAGGGCGCTGCGTCCTGCGCCGGCGGGTGCATTGATCAATGAATCGGCGTTCGCCGGGTTGAGAGCCTCCAGCGCGAGGTCCGTGAAGCCTGCTTTGCGCAAGGTGGGAAGCAGCTCGATGATCGCCGCTCGCGTCTGGACCATCGAGTGGGATTCGTTGATCAGCAGCACGCGTGACCTGGCGGCTACCGTGAGTATCGCCGCATCCAAAGGTGTCTGCGCGTACGGACCCGACGGGCACAGCGGCGGCACCTTGGCGGGGAACGTGTCGGCGTAGTGCCGACTCGCATCATCGTAGCGCCCGTACATGGCGTCGATCATGGACAGGAGCTGGCCGGCGCCCTTCCGAGCCGCAGGTGTCAGCCGGTCGTAGGCGTCGTGAAGCGCGACATAAGAGGCGAAGTCGTCACCCTTGCCCTGGAAGATGTCTTGCGCGTGAGCAACGAAGTGCGGGAAATCATTCGGCTCGGCGCCCGTCGAGACACCGGGAAGGAGGCCGAGCAGCGGGACGATCAAAGCAATACGTAGCAGGCGCGATGTGCGTTCAAGCACCGTTAGTCTCCGTGAACCCCTGACCGCCTATCCTGCATACATCGGCGGGTCTGGATCAAGAGCCTTTACTTCCCTGAGGAGGGATCGCTCCAGTCCGCCGCCTTCTTCGCGGCCGCCTCTACCCTGGCGTAGTAGGCAAGCGCGGTCTTCTGGACGACGTCCGGCAGCGTCTTGAAGCTGTCGCCCGGCGTACGGGTGATCTCGTCGCTCGCCTGGTTCGGCAGGCTGCCCCGGATGGCGTACTTCTTGTCCTTGTAGACCATGATCAGCTTTACGACGGTGGCGTCGAGGCCATCGCAAGCCGTCCAGTAGGGGACCGTGACCAGGGCGTTCCCGTCGCCGGCATCGATGACGTCGACCAGGGGCGTCAGCAACCGCAAGCCGCAGAGCTCACTGCCGTTGTTGTCCTTGATCTCCCATCGGGTGAAGCCAGCGTCGACGATTGCCGCGACGTAGCGGCAAAATATGGAGTAACGGGTGTCCCTGCAACTTTAGTGTTCAAGAACGGCCGACTAGTAGCAAAAGAAATAGGGGTCCGATCCTCGGAAAGGATCCGCAAGCTAATTCAGGGCGAACCCGAATGAGGCAGACGGGGAACCTCGATTTACCTGGGTCGCCTGGGTCGATGGCGCATTTACCGTTGAATCACGATCAGTGCGCCCTCGTCGGGCCAGATTCCGGTTGCCTCGTAAAAATGAGCCAGAGCAATGGCGGTCCGATCTCGAGTCCGGAATCACTGTGAGCCTTTCGCCAAATCGCTAGCACAGGCATTTAATGATGCGGCCCTCGGCGGTGCGATCAAACACGAAATCAATCGACCAGACCTCGTTCGCAGCCGCCTGCCGAATTAGTGGCTGTCTTTCGGCCGGCACGACTTTCTTTCGCTTGCGCCGCCCCACATGGAGTCTGGCGTCCTAATACAAGCGCGCCGTGCGCTTGTAATTCACCGGGTGCCCGGCCTGGCGAAGCTTCAGATGGATCATGCCCACGCCATAGCGTTTATGCCGATGAGCCAGCGCGCAGATCGCCTCACGGAGTTCGACGCTACGGTCGGGGCGCGGCTCATAGCGGTAGGCGCTTGCGCTCATGTCAGCATCGACGCTCGCTCACTTCCCTGCCGACCAGACAGCGCACCGGCTCACGCCGGTCCGGTGCGCTCACCATTTTGTTCGCAGGGCGTCTTTAATGACCTCATTTCAGAAGCTGCTCGGCCAGCGGCTTCTTCACCCGAGCCGCCCACGCGCTGAAGGTCGCTTCGGCTAGCTAAGCAGAAGATGGCGAGCCCGCATCGAAGATAAAATCTTCACCAATGCCGCCGGCGCTTTCTTCTTGTAGCAAAAATCTGATGACTCGCTTTGCCAAGCCCGAAGGCCAGTGCGCCCAGTGACAATCGGACGATCATTTCTCGCGATGGTCTCGAGCACGTGGTAATAGGCCGCGTACTGCCGTTTTGTATATGGCGGATCTGCGTATATGACATCTACAGCTGCCATTTTCACGGCTTCCCCCGCGTCCATTGACCAGACCTGATGACCATCGCGACACCCGTCCACAAAGCTCGCAGGCTTGAGCACGACCAATTGGAGAGCCTTTGGTTTCCATTCTTTCAAGTAGCTCCCGTAGGTGCCTGCAATGTTGGCGACAGAGCTGGCCGCTCGGAGCAGGTCACTGAGAAGCAGCGCATATTCCCCAAGGGTGAGTCGACCTCTCAAAACCTCGATTGACGCACGAATTGCATCGATTCGCTGTGCGTTAGCCTCAGTAAAATACATTCGGGCGACGCCTGCGACTTCACTGGAAGCGGGCGAATACGTTTCGTAAACAAAGCCGCGAAGAGGCTGCAACGAATTTAGATAATCCAGGATCGCGTGATACCGCTCTCCATGAACCCGCTCGGATTCAAGCCCAAAAAGTCCCTCGAATCGAGGCAGCGAGTGATTTAGAAGCGCGGCCGAGGTCAACGTAAAGCAAGTCGATAAATGATCGTTGGCTGTAACCTTATGACCCAATTGCTTGAAAGCTGCGGATACGGCTCCGGTGCCGGCAAAAAGATCCATAACCTGAAGCGGCCTCGACACACCAAGCTCGCGCAAGGGCTGGGTAACAAAGTCTATAACGTTACGTTTATTTCCAATGTAGTCACTCACCAGCGACACTTCTGCTGCTGAGGATGATGCGCGTATCTTAGAAGTCATTATTTATTACTGGCAACACGTGCGATGTGGGTGCATGAATTAAAGGCACCTGTTATGAGCCGGCCGCCGTCGAAAGAAAAGCAGGAAATGTGGGAGGCACCCCCTCAACCGCACTTCGAATACCCACAATTCAAACAAGTCTGGCACCCATCCATCAGCACCAGCGCCTGCGTATTGCACTTGGCACAAAGGGTCGCGCCAGCCGGGAACCCGGAAGCATTGGTGTGTGAGGCGGCCTGGCTTTCGCCAGCAGGGCTGGCTCCTACAGAAGCAGCGGCAGCCGAGGTGGCCGATGCGGCGGCAGCGGCCGGCTTCGCATTGGCGTTCTCATAAGCCGCACGCTTCTCGGCAATGAGCTTGCGCGTCGCATCGCTCATTTCCGGATCGTGGATCAGCCCGATCGACTTCATGTGCGTTTCGATCACGCCGCCGATTTCGGCCACGATGCTGGGCATGTACACGCCGCCGGCCTTGAAGTAGCCGCCGCGGGGGTCGAAGACGGCTTTGAGCTCTTCGACGATGAACGTCACGTCGCCACCCTTGCGGAAGACGGCGGACAAGATTCGGGTGAGCGCCACGATCCACTGGAAGTGGTCCATGTTCTTCGAGTTGATGAAGAGCTCGAAGGGGCGGCGCTGTTCGTGCTGGGTACCGGCGTTCAGGACGATGTCGTTGACCGTCACGTACAGCGCGTGCTCGAAGAGCGGCGACTTGATCTTGTACGTGCTGCCGACCAGGGTTTCCGGACGCTCGAGGCTCTCGTGCATCTGGATGACTTCGGCGACCGGCGCAACCTCTTTGACGGGTGCGACGACGGGGGCCGGAGCGGCCTTGTCTTCGGGCTTGACGACGTTGTAGCCCTTGATCTTCTTGTCGATCTTGATCGCCATGATCTTCTTCTCTTCTTGTGCTGGTTATCCGGCCCGGCGCGTACGCCGGGCCGGATGGGTACTACTTACTTACGACGGCCACGAACGGCGGACTTGCGTGCCGACGTACGACCGGTCTTGCTGGCAGTGGACCTCTTGACGGCCGTAGCCGCTTTCTTGCCAACCGCCTTGCGAGCGGTCGTCTTGCCGGCGGCCTTGGCGGCCGTCTTCTTCGTTGCGGGGCGGCCGGCGTTCCGGCGAACCACCTGGGCGGCGGCCTTCTTGATGGCCTTGCGGGCGCCCGATGCGACCTTGACGACGCGAAGGCCAGCCTTCTTTGCGGTCTTACGACCGGCAGCTACCTTCTTCGCGACGCGACCAGCGGCCTTCTTCGCGGTCTTGCGACCGGCAGCGACCGTCTTGGCGACGCGTCCCTTCTTGGCGGCAGCCGACTTGGCCGGACGACCTGGCTTCTTCGCCGTGGCCGACTTGGCCGGACGACCCGGCTTCTTCGCCGCAGCCGACTTGGCCGGACGACCCGGCTTCTTCGCCGCGACCGACTTGGCCGGACGACCGACCTTCTTCGCGACAGCCTTCTTGGCCGATGCCTTCTTGGCGGCGACCTTCTTCACGGCAGCCTTCTTGGCGGCGGTCTTCTTGGCCGGAGCCTTCTTGACCGCGGCCTTCTTGGCGGCAACCTTCTTCACGGCGGCCTTCTTGGCGGCGGTCTTCTTGGCCGGAGCCTTTTTGACCGCGGCCTTCTTGGCAGCGACCTTCTTCACGGCAGCCTTCTTCGTGGCCTTCTTCGAAGCAGCCTTCTTGGTGGCCTTCTTCGCAGCCATCGGGGCAGCCTTCGCAGGAGCCTTACGGGTGGCCTTCTTCGCCGCCTTCTTGGCCGGGGCCGGAGCCTCGACTTCGACCGGAGCAGCTTCGACGACCGCAGCCTTCGGCTTGCGGACGGCCGGCTTGCGCGGCTTTTTCACAGCGGCGACCGGCGCCGGCTCATCAGCCACCGGGGTGACTTCTTCGTCGTGCTGGACAGCCGTGTCGCTCGACGGCGTCGGCGCAGTGGCTTCGATCACCTTCTTCGCGACGGGCTTGCGCTTCACGACCTTCTTGGCGACAACCGGTGCAGCAGGCGCAACGTCAGCGGCGACTTCCGTCTCCGCTGCCGGCGTGCTGTCGGTATCGATGGTATCGACCGAGGGCAGCTCACCCTCGACGATCTGGTTTTCACTCGACATACGTATTCCCTCTCCGCGGGGTCAGAACTTACCGTAATAGCCTTCCTTCAAAGCATCGAAAAGGTTCGCGGCGGTGTGCATTTCACCGTCGTATTCAACCTCGTCGTTACCCTTCAGTTCGACAACGCTACCGTCTTCCAATTCGAAGCGATAGAGGGTGTTCTCAAGGTCAGTCTCCTTGACCAGTACGCCCTGGAACGCGGCGGGGTTGAACCGGAAGGTCGTGCAACCCTTCAAACCCTGCTTATATGCGTAGAAATAGATGTCTTTGAAGTCTTCGTACGGGTAGTCCGTCGGGACATTCGCGGTTTTGGAAATGGACGAGTCGATCCACTTCTGCGAGGCCGCCTGGATGTCGACATGCTCTTTCGGGCTGATGTCGTCGGCGGCGACGAAGTAATCCGGGAGGCGGGCCTTCGGGTCGTCGGAGTACGGCATGGCGTCCCCGTTGATGAGGGCGCGATAGGCCAGCAGCTCGTAGCTGTAGACCTCGACCTTTTCCTTCGACTTCTTGCCTTCGCGGATCACGTTACGCGAGTAATGGTGCGCGAAGCTGGGCTCGATGCCGTTGGAGGCATTGTTGGCCAGGCTCAGCGAAATGGTGCCGGTGGGCGCGATCGACGAGTGGTGGGTGAAGCGCGCGCCGGTCTCGGCGAGGGCGTCGACCAGCTCGGGGGCGACCGAGGCCACGCGCTGCATGTAGCGCGAATACTTCGCGTGCAGGGCGCTGCCCTTGATGGTCTGACCGACTTTCCAGCCGTCCTTCGCCATCTCCGGGCGCTTGCGCAGCATCTCGGCGGTGACCTCGTACTCCTGCGCGAGGATCGGGGCCGGGCCCTTTTCCTTCGCCAGTTCCAAGGCGACTTCCCAGCCGGCAATGGCCATTTCACGCGACACTTCGTCGGTGAATGCCACCGCGTCGGCGGCGCCGTAGCGCATCTTCAGCATGGTCAGCGTCGAGCCGAGGCCGAGGAAGCCCATGCCGTGGCGACGCTTGGAGAGGATCTCTTTCTGCTGCTGCGGCAGCGGCAGGCCGTTGATCTCGACCACGTTGTCGAGCATGCGGGTGAAGACGCGGACCACCTCGCGGTACTCCTCCCAGTCGAACTTCGCCTTCGGGCCGAACGGATCGCGCACGAAGGTGGTGAGGTTGACCGAGCCGAGCAGGCACGAGCCGTACGGCGGCAGCGGCTGCTCGCCGCAGGGGTTGGTGGCACGGATGTGCTCGCACCACCAGTTGTTGTTCATCTCGTTGACGCGGTCGATCAGGATGAAACCCGGCTCGGCGTAGTCGTACGTCGAGACCATGATCATGTCCCACAGGTGCCGCGCGCGGATGTGGCCGTAGATCTTGCAGGCGACCAGGCCATCCTCACGGGTGACGTAGTTGTCCTTGGTCGGCCACTCGCGCCAGACCACCCTGGAGGCGTCGGAGAGGTCGATCTCGTGCTGCTCCTTGATGTGTACCGGGAACACGGTCGGCCAGTCCTGGTCGTTTTCCACCGCGTCCATGAAGCCGTCGGTGATCAGCAGCGACAGGTTGAACTGACGCAGGCGTCCGTCTTCGCGCTTGGCGCGAATGAACTCCTTGGCATCCGGGTGGCTGATATCGAACGTGCCCATCTGCGCGCCGCGGCGGCCGCCGGCCGACGAGACGGTGAAGCACATCTTGTCGTAGATATCCATGAAGGACAGTGGGCCCGACGTGTGGGCGCCAGCGCCGGACACGTAGGCGCCACGCGGGCGCAGCGTCGAGAATTCGTAGCCGATACCGCAGCCGGCCTTCAGCGTGAGGCCGGCTTCGTGCACCTTCTCGAGGATGTCATCCATCGAGTCGTGGATGGTGCCCGAGACGGTGCAGTTGATCGTGGAGGTGGCCGGCTTGTGCGCGAGGGCGCCGGCGTTGGACGTGATGCGACCGGCGGGAATGGCACCGCGGCGCAGGGCCCAGAGGAAGCGCTCGTACCAGTGGGCGCGCAGCTCGTCGGTGGCTTCCACGTCGGAGAGTGCGCGGGCGACGCGCTGGTAGGTGCCGTCGACGGAGTCGTCGACGGGAACGCCCGACTTGGCCTTAAGACGGTACTTCTTGTCCCAGATGTCGTACGAGGCGGGCTGAAGCGGAATGGCCGCGGTCTCAAGCCCCATGGCTTGTGCACGTGAAGTGCTCATGTATGTGTCGTCCTCGTGTCTCGGCTTCTGTAGGCCGTGTTATTGGGCTGTTGTCGGCCCCACCGTCGCTACCCCTCCCCCCGGAGTTGCAGCGACCATCCTTGCCACCCTCGCCCGGCGGCAAAAATGCCTTGGAGGACGAAGGTTTGTAGCTTGAACCTGATGATCCGCAACACCAGCACTTGGTAAATAGCGAACAGAGGAACACAAGATGTTGTGGTTGCGACCGGTGGGAACCTTAACCCCGGAGGGGGGCGATGTAAAGTGTCATCGGCGCGCGTCTCACCGTTTGAAACCCGGCGACACGAATGTGGTCGAAAGCGGCGATCCACGTGCGCGGAGCACACAGCCAAGGAGTTCGTTCATGCCCGTATCCACACCCCGGCGCTCGCCGATTCTGTCCCTCGGCGCCGCCCTGGCGATGGCCCTCGCCTCGCCCGCGTTCGCCTCCCTGCCACCGGCCGTCAACGGCGAGCCGCTGCCCTCGCTGGCACCGATGCTCGCGAAGGTGACGCCAGCCGTGGTCAACATCTCGACGAAAACCCGCGTGCGGGCACGCGACCCGTATTTTGACGACCCGCTGTTTCGCCAGCTGTTCGGCAACCAGGGCGTGCCGCGCGAACGCGTGGAGCAGAGCCTGGGTTCGGGCGTGGTGATCGACGCGGCGAAGGGCTACGTACTGACGAACAACCATGTCGTCGGGGGCGCGGACGATATCACCGTGACGCTGCAGGACGGCCGAGACTTCAAGGGAAAACTGATCGGCAGCGACCCGGATACCGACGTGGCGCTGCTTCAGATCACTGCCGACAAATTGCAGGCGCTGCCGATCGCTGACTCTTCTCAATTGAGAGTGGGCGATTTCGTCGTCGCCGTCGGCGATCCGTTCGGGCTCGGTCAGACGGCGACGTCGGGCATGGTCTCCGCGCTGGGACGTTCGGGCCTGGGCAAGGGCTTCCAGAACTTCATCCAGACGGATGCCTCGATCAATCCCGGCAATTCGGGCGGCGCGCTGGTGAATCTGCGCGGCGAGCTGGTCGGCATCAACTCGATGATCTTTACGCCGTCGGGCGGCAACGTCGGCATCGGCTTCGCCATTCCGACGGACCTGGCGACAGGCGTGATGAAGCAGCTGCTCGCGTATGGGAAGGTCCGTCGCGGAAACCTCGGCGTGGAGGTGCAGGACCTCACCCCGCGTATCGCCGCCGCGCTGGGGGTGAAGGACACCACCGGCGCGGTGGTCACGCAGGTGAATGCGGGATCGCCTGCCGATGGCGCGGGGCTGCAATCGGGTGATGTGCTGACGGCGATCAATGGAAAGCCCGTGCGGAGTTCTCAGGACGTGCGGAATGCGGAGGGTTTGTTGCCGCTGGGCGCGAAGGTGACGTTGTCGGTGAAGCGGGAGGGGGCCTCCAGGGACATCGAGGCGACCATCACCGCGCCGCGACTGGGGACGCTGGATGGCGGCAAGGTGGACCGGCGGCTGAGCGGGGTGACCTTGAGCGACCTCACGGCGGAGCAGAAGGCCGGCGGGCTGTTCGGTGTGGCCCTGACCGGAGTGAAGCCCGGCTCGGCGGCCGATCGCGCCGGACTGAAGGACGGCGACATCGTCGTCGGCATCGGCCAGCGGAAGATCGTCTCGGTGAAGGGGCTGCCGGTAGGGGTGCCGATTCCGGGACAGCTGATGCTGACGCTCGTGAGGGACAACGCCATCTACTACGCCGTCCTGTAGGAGCGCGCCCCGCGCGCGACCCGGTTTCACGAGGAATTTCAACGCCCCGCCTTAAAAGATGTCGCGCGCGGGGCGCGCTCCTACAGGTGTGGCTGCCCCGACAGCCTACGTTCCGTTTCCCCTCGGCAGGATGCTGAATGACGCCAATGGTGCGCGCGGGCCCGCCTTAGCCCACAATGGCGCCCCATTGCCCAACCCCGCTTCCGTCCCGAGGTTCTTGCCGTCCATGTCTCTTCGTCTTGCGCGACTGTTCACCGCCACGCTGATCGGCCTCAGTGCCTCCGCCACCGTATTCGCCGCCGGCACCCAGTTGGTGTGGCGTGGTGACATCACCACCGCCCGCGGCGTGGTTACCGATGTCGCCAAGGCCTGGGAGAAATCCGGCAAAGGCAAGATCGAGCTCCAGCCGTTCAACACCGCCTCCGGTATCGACGCCGTCGCCAAGGGCACGGCGGACATCGCCGGCTCGGCACGCCCGGGTATCGGCGGCGCCGAGCAATCGCTGACCTTTACGCCGGTCGCGTGGGACGCGCTGGTCATGGTCACCTACCCGTCCAACCCGGTGAGCAACATCACGCTCATGCAGTTGCACGAGATCTACATGGGCAAGATCACCAACTGGAAGGAGCTCGGCGGCGCTGACCAGCCGATCAACCTCTACGCGGTGGCGAGCCCCGGCGACGGCGTGGAATACAGCCTGCGCAAGCTGCTGTTCGGTCGTGGCAACCAGCCGGTCGCCGCCCCGCGCCTGTACGTCAACGTCGCCAAGCTCGAAGAGGGTGTGACCCTCGACAAGCAGGGCCTGGGCGCCACGACCCTCGCGGGTGCCTCCTCGAATAAGAAGGTAAAGATCCTCTCGATCGACGGCGTGACGCCCTCGATGTCGACGGTCGGCAGCGGCGCGTATCCGCTCTACACCGAGCTGTATCTGGTGTCGAACGAGACCAGCCCGAAGGCGGCCGACGTCAAGGAATTCATCAGCTTCGTCACCTCCAGCGCCGGTAGCTCGCTGCTCCGCTCGCACAGCCTCGTGCCGTATGCCGATGGCGCTTCGCTGGCCTCCAACGACGCCGCCCGTCGCGCGAAGATCGCTTCCACCGTCGGCACGCGTGCCAACGTGGGTCAGGCGATGACTACGCCGACCGTGGCTGCTGCCGCTACCCCGGCCGCCCAGGTCGCCAAGGAAACCGCGGTCGCCAAGGCCCAGGTCGCTGGCAAGGGCGCCAAGGTCGCGAAAGAAGCCAAGGGCTCCGTCGCCTCCACCACGGCCGAGCCGTCGCAGTTCGCACGCGTCGTCGCCAGCGTCAGCACCTCGGCACACGTCGGCTTCGCGGGCGTCCGTTCGGAAGCCGTCACGGTCTCCGACAACGCCAAGGTCGGCGGTAAGTTCGCCAAGGTCACGGCCGACGCCGTCACGGTGAAGGGCAAGCAGGTCGCCAAGCCGGCGGCTCCGGTCGATGCGACGGAGAAGTCGACGAAGGTGGAAACGCCGAAGGTCGCCGACGCGGCGCCGGCGGCCAAGCCGGCCGCTTCCAAGTCGGCCGCGAAGGAAGTCGCCAAGGCTGAGAAGAAGCCTGCCGCCGCGTCGCGCACCTACAAGGTGTCGGCTGGCGACACGCTCTACTCGATCGCCAAGAAGAACGCCGTCGACGTGAACCAGCTTCGCGCGATGAACGGCCTGAAGGACAACAACGTCCATCCGGGTCAGGTGCTGAAGGTCGGCGCCCGCTAAGCCGTGCCGGTCCGCGCCGTATCCCTCGACCTCGACGACACCCTGTGGCCGGTCATGCCGGCCCTGATCGAAGCCGAGCACTGCGTGGACCGATGGCTGAAAGAGCATCATCCCGAAGTCGCAAGCGCATGGCCCATCGAGGCCATGCGTGAGCTCCGCGAGCAGGTCGCCCGCGACCACACGCATCTCTCGCACGATTTCAGCGAACAGCGTCGGCTGACCATCCGCCACGCCTTCGCCGCCTGCGGCATCGACGACGCACCGGTCGACGAACTCTGGCGCATCTACTTCGCGGCGCGCAACAACGTCGAGCTGTATCCCGACAGCCTTCCCGCACTCAACCGCATCGTCGAGCGCGTGCCGATCGTCGCGATTTCCAACGGCAACGCGGATCTGGAGGTCATCGGCCTCCACCATCTCTTCCACACGCGCCTCAATGCCGCGGGCGTCGGTGTCGCCAAGCCTGACAAGCGTATTTTCCTTGCCGCCGCTGACGCCCTGGGCGTTGCGCCTGAAGACGTTCTTCACGTTGGTGACGATCCGTTACTCGACGTGATCGGTGCGCGCGATGCCGGCATGCGTACGGTATGGCTCAATCGCCACGGCGAAACGTGGTCGCATGTGCCCGCGCCGGACCTGGAATTCGCTGACATGATGTCGCTTGCCGACTGGATAGAAGCGTCGACGGTCGCTGACAGCTAGAATAGCGGCAACATCTCCGTCGCTGGGCTCGGGAGGCCTGATGCCATCGCTGATCGAAACCAGGTCCGGTAAGCGCCGCGCCATACCTGTCGAGATGGTCGATGCTTCCAGCATCCCGACCCTCGAAGCCCGGCTGACCGCCGCCGATCGCCAGTGGATGGTCTCGACGAATTTCCGCCCCAACCCCGGCGCGGTGCTGTTGCTGCCCGACACCCATGGCGTGATCGAGCGGGTACTGGTGGGTGTGGATCCGTCGGAACCGATCATGGCGCTGGGCGCTCTGCCCTACCGCTTGCCGGAAGGCACCTACGAGATCGCCAAGGAAAGTATTCCCGCCGATCCCGATCTGGTCGCACTCGGCTGGGCGCTGGGCGCCTACCGTTTCGACCGGTATCGCTCACGCGGTCGCGCACCGGCGCAGCTGCTGGTGGACTCGGCAACGCTGCGCTCGCTGCAGCCGATCATCGACGCGACCTATCAGGTGCGTGATCTGGTCAACACGCCGACGGAAGACATGGGCCCCGAGCATCTCGCCGAGGCCATCCGCGCCCACGCGACGACGCACAAGGCCAAGGTGCGCGAGTGGGTCGGCGATGAACTGCTCACCGCCAACTTCCCCACGATCCACGCCGTGGGTCGCGCGAGCCATCGTGCGCCGCGTCTGATCGAGCTGACATGGGGCAAGAATTCGAATCCCAAGCTGGTCATCATCGGCAAGGGCGTGTGCTTCGATACCGGCGGCCTCGACATCAAACCGTCCGACGGCATGCGCTGGATGAAGAAGGACATGGGCGGCGCGGCACACGCGATCGCGCTGGCCGGCCTCATCATGCAGGCGAAGCTGCCGGTGCGTCTGACGCTGCTGGTGCCCGCCGTCGAGAACGCGATCAGCGGCAACGCCATGCGTCCGGGCGAAGTCATTCGCACCCGCGCCGGCATGACGGTGGAAGTGGATAACACCGACGCCGAAGGCCGCCTGGTGCTGTGCGACGCCATCGCCTTCGCGGTCGAGCAGGCACCGGACCTGATCGTCGACTTCGCGACCCTCACAGGCGCCGCGCGCGTCGCACTCGGTCCCGAAGTGCCCGCACTGTTCACCAATCGCGATCAGCTCGCCGATCACGTCATCGGTGCCGCGGAAGTCTCCGCCGATCCGCTGTGGCGCCTCCCGTTGTGGCGTCCATACCGGCGCATGCTGGACTCGTACATCGCCGACTTCGCCAACTCCGGCGCATCGCGTCATGCCGGCGCGATTACCGCGGCGCTGTATCTCGAGCGCTTCGTGCCCGAAAATCAGAACTGGATGCACCTGGACACTTACTCATGGAACGACGGCGACACGCCGGCACATCCGCGCGGCGGCGAAGCGCAGGGGCTTCGCGCGTTCTACCGGTTCCTGTCCGAGCGTTACGCCTGATCGCTGCTGTCGTCCGATGCCGCTGAGGCGGCCTCGGATGACGCAGCGTCACTCCTGACCTTCTTCCACGCGACGACCGCGCGCAGATTCCGCTCCAGCTCCGCGATCGTCAGCGGGAAATAATCCTCATCGCGGTCGCCGACCTGCCAGCTCTTCATGCGCTTCTCGGTCGCGGCGACACCCATCGCGTTGAGCGCCTTGCGCACGTCCGCCGGATCAAGATCCGTCGACTGAAGGATCAGTTGCCACAGCCAGTTCATGCGCTGCGGGTCCACACCGCGCGTCATCTGCGGCCGCGTGTATTCGCGCGTCGGCGGATCGAAATCGGACATGAGGAACACCCCGTCTAAAACTCAGGCGGTGAGTATGCCATCGCTCCGAAAAGGGTTGTGCCCACGGCAGCCTACCGAGCGCACCGAAACTCTCCTACGCGAACTTGATCTCGCGCTGCACCGGCCGGATCACATAGCCCACCGGCATCCAGCCCGAGTTCCCGGGTGCCAGCGAAACCGTCTCGAACAACACCGCGCGGGCGAAATGCGCGACGAAAATGACGTTGAGATAGTCGCCCGCAGGAAGACCGACCGGGTCCCGCACGCGTGTCACCTCGAACCACTCCCGGCCCACAAGCAAGCCACGATCGAGGCGGATCTTGCGCATATAGCGCACCCACTCCGCGCGCGGCACGATCCTCTGCATCATCGCGCCCGCCTCGAGCCACATCGCATCCGGCCGGCGGTTGTCGGACAGCTGCACCCAGTGCGTCGCGCAGGACACCGCGTTATCCAGTGAATTGGGCTGCGGGCCGAGGCGCGGTTCATGCGCAACGACGAGCATCGCCCCGAGCGGGTTCATACCCGTCAGGCCGCTCGCGGGGGTCTTGCGCAAGCTCGCTGTCGCCAGAGGCATCTGCTCGTCTCCATCATGCCGTGACGTACAGCTTCGAACGGAGGCGAGGCCCTGCCTAGTCGGCCGGATGGGCTAAGCGCTTGGTGAGAGCCGGGCGACTATCTGCGACCGAACGCCAGCACCTCGGACGTGTAAGTCTCCACCACGAGACTGAACGGCTGATTCCCCTCGGTGAACAGTACCGCCTGGTGCCTCAGCACCTCGTGCGGGATCGCCAGAGCCCCCTTATGCGCCACGGGCAATGGCGCATCCATCTCCCAGCCCTTGGGCAGCGGCGTCCACAGCAGGTCGGCGCTGATCGTCTGGCGACGGAAATGCAGCGCCTGGACGACCTTGCCGAACGGCTGGTCGGTGCTGTCGAGGATCTGGTTCATCTCCGGGGTGAGGCGCGACGGCACGTACCAGTTATCGGCCTCGGACAGCACGTGATCGCCGCAGGCCAGCTGCACCCGGCGATAACGCACCGGCTCATCCGGACCGATACCCAGCGTCTGCCGCGCCTCGTCAGGGAGGACCTTGTCCTGCCCCTTCACCCGACGGGCGAGAATCTTCGCCTCACCGGCCAGCGCATGATCGCCGCACCAGCGCTCGAGCGTGAGCGTGGCGCTGGGATGGCTGAGCAGGTCGGCATTGAGGGTTTCCAGCAGCGCCAGCGCCTGCGTCCGCGAGGCGACGTCGTCGGTGAAGGGCTCACGGGCCTGCGCCGGAACGGCGGCGGCCATGATGGCGATGCTTCCTGCCGCGATGAAAGTGCGTGTGCTGCTCATGCGTTCAATCGATCCGTGAAGTGAGTGCTGCCAGGTCGTTGCGTGGTTGCGGCGCGCATTTTTACGACGCCCTGGCGGTTATCGGCAAGGGCCCCGCAAAAATTAGAGGCCCTTGGCTGCCTGCGCCACCGCGCGGAACAACGCGCGGCCCTTGTTCATGGTCTCTTCCCACTCGGCGGCCGGATCGGAGTCATAGACCACACCGCCGCCCGCCTGCACGTGCAGGCGGCCATCCTGGATCACGGCGGTGCGGATGGCGATCGCCGTGTCGGCGTCGCCCCACCAGCCGAGCCAGCCGATGGCGCCCGCGTAGATGTTGCGCTTGAACGGTTCCAGCTCCTGGATGATCTCCAGGGCGCGGACCTTCGGCGCCCCGCTGACGGTACCGGCCGGGAAGGTCGCCTTGATGACATCCATGTAGGAAAGATCGCCACGGATGTCGCCTTCTACCTGGGAGACGATGTGCATCACGTGCGAGTAGCGCTCGACCACGAAGGACTCGGCCAGCTCCACCGTACCCGTCTGGCTGACGCGGCCGACATCGTTGCGGCCGAGGTCGATCAGCATGAGGTGCTCGGCGCGCTCCTTCGGATCGGCCAGCAGCTCGGTCTCGAGGGCGATGTCCTCGGCCTCGTCCTTGCCGCGACGGCGCGTGCCCGCGATGGGGCGCAGTACCACGCGGCCGTTCTTCAGGCGGACGAGAATTTCCGGCGACGAGCCGACGATCTGCGTCGGACCGATGTCGATGAAGAACATGTACGGCGACGGATTGGTCGCGCGCAGCGCGCGGTAGACATCCACCGGACGCGCGTTGAAACCGACGCTCATGCGCTGCGAAGGCACGACCTGGAAGATATCGCCGGCAAGGATGTATTCCTGTGCCTTGCGCACCATCGCCTCGTATTCTTCGCGGGTGAAGCTCGACTTGAAATCCGACTCATCCAGCGCGGCGGGCTGCAGCAGCTGCGGGTACGAAACGCCGCCCTGACGCAGGCGGAAGGCCAGCTGATCCAGGCGGCGCGAGGCTTCCGCGTAGGCCTGTGGACGCGAGGGGTCGGCATGTACGATGAGGTACAGACGACCCTTGAGGTTGTCGAACACCGCAATTTCGTCCGCGAGCATCAGCAGGACGTCGGGCGTACCGAGCTCGTCCTTCTTGTCCCATTGGGCGAGGCGCTCTTCGATGTAGCCGATCGTCTCGAAACCGAAGTACCCGACCAGCCCACCGGTGAAATCGGGCAGACCCGGAAGCTGCGGCACCTCGTACTGCTTGCGCAGCAGCTCGATCTCACCCAGCGGATCCTCGAGGTGGCGACGCTCGATGACCTCGCCGCTCTCCTCGACTTCCAGCTCATGGCCGCGCAGGCGGTACACCCGCCGCGCCGGCAAGCCGATCATCGAGTGGCGTCCCCAGGTCGCCCCACCCTCGACCGACTCGAAGAGGAAGGTGTACGGGCCATCGGCCAGCTTGAGATACACCGACAGCGGCGTGTCGAGGTCGGAAAAGACCTCGCGCACCAGCGGAATACGGGTGTAGCCCTGCGCGGCGTAGGCGTCGAATTGTTCGCGGGAGATCATGGGTCTCGGGGGTGACCTTGGAGTGACCCCCGATTGTAGGCCCAGGCCCTGGGGTTGGGACAGGCGGTTCCACGCGGAAGCCGCCCTTTTTGCTACCTGGACCCGAACTTCGTCCAAAAGCCAGGCTCTGGAGTGCGCCACGAGTGCCTGGCGTATGTCGTTGAGTACGCCGCATGCGACGCAGCATCCATTCAATCACCCACAACGGAAAGCAGACCCTCGAGCGTATTGGCTCGCTCCGCGTATCGATAAATTTCGTTGATCGACGCGTCGATGTTTGCGGTCTTCTCCTCGCTCCGCACGTCCAGCTCCGTGTCGACGGACCTGGCGTTGAATTCGATCCAGGCCCGTTCGGCGGCGCGCAGATGATCCTTGCCCTGGCTATCGAGCTTGCTCATCAGAGCCGAATAGGCCTTGTTGAGGCGCGCGTCCTGGACCTTCTTTTCGGCGGTTGAACAGTTGCCCAGCCCAACGATGTCGCCGCCAGCCCGGTCTGTGCAGGCGAAGAAGCTCTCGGAGACACCTTTCGGAGCTCCCCGTCTCACCCCTTGGTCCGCGTCCCCGGCCAGTGCGCCGACGGACTGCGTCAACCACGCCATACCGATGACAACCGCACAGATCGACTTCATCCTTTTCCTCCTTTCTTCCAAACGATCGACGCTGGCCGATGGCTCTGAAGGACTCTCCTTACGGCAACCCGTAGCTCCGGCCGAAGTCCGTCAAGGCCGGGCCCGCCGGACTGTCGAATCAGCCCAGTCGCTGCCTGGGCAATCCCTTCAAATGCAGTGTAAACGCCACCCCGCCCTCGAGGTTCCGCGCGCTGGCACTCCCCTGATGGCGCTCGGCGACCAGCCGCACGACGTAGAGGCCGAGGCCGAGATGTGGCGCGTCACCAGGCGTCGCCTTGTCGCGCAGACTGACCAGCGAATCGAACAGACGCCCCTGCATCGCCGCGGGCAGCGGCGGCCCTTCGTTGGACAGCTCGATGTCCGCGCCCTCGACGGTCGGCGTCAGGGCGATGCGCAACCATCCGCCGGGTGGCGTAAACGACAACGCGTTGTCGAACAGCTTGTCGAGCGCCTGCGCGATCAGCTCGGGCGAGCAATGCATCGGGACCGGCGTGGGAGGCAGTTCGGCGTCGAGGCGGCGATCGCCTGCCAGTGTGCGGTAGCCCTCGGCGCAGCCGCGCACGATGTCGGCGAGGTCGACGTCCTCGGCTTCCGCCGATGCGATGGCGCGCTCCATACGACTCGCTTCGCTCATCGCTCGCACCAGCTGGCCGAGGCGTGCCACGCCGTCACGCGCACGGGCCAGATAAGGCGCGGCTTCCGGCGGCAGTCCTGCGTGATCGAGATTATCCAGCGACGATTTGACGATGGCCAGCGGGGTGTTGAGTTCGTGCGAGAGCTTGGATGCCAGCGTCCGCAGGTAATCGGTGTAGCCGCCCACCACTTCGAAGAGCCGCTCGAAGCTGCGCGCGAGGTCACCTAGTTCGTCGGTGGCATCGGTCAGAGGGAATGGGCCATGCAGACGACCATCGTTGGCCTGCGCACGCTCGGCGGCGTTGCGCAGACGACGCAGGCGAATGGTCAGTCGCGTCGCGAACAACAGCAGCACGCCGCCAGCGACCAGCAGCACGGCGAAGCTCGTCAGCAGCAGACCGAACAGCGCGCGGTTCGCCAGCAGCGGCACCGCGCGACTGGGTTGTTCGAGCAGCACCACGCCGTGGCACTTGCCTTGCATCTGGATCGGCATGGCGGCGGCGAGTACGACACTCCCACGCGCCTCACCCGCGCGCCACGCGGTGGCGGTTTTGCCTTGCATGGCTTCGCGCACTTCCGGCAGGTCGATACGTGGAGCGTCTTCGGCCCACGCGCTGTCACTATCCAGACGGGTCGCCAGCAGCGAGCGATAGACCAGCGAAGCGAACCAACCCGGACGATCGCCCGCGGGCAGGTCCGGTAGCGCGAGCTTGCCGCTCTGTGCGACAAGCCACGCGTCGGGCGAGAGAATACGTACGCGAACACCATCCGGCGCCAGACGCGCCACTTCCTGCGACAGCGGCGCGGAGAAATCGATCAGCGGCCGGTTGTCGGCAGTCAGTGGATCGGGATCACCGTCCGCGGCGACATGAACGCCGAGGCCGAAGCGATCGAGGCGCAGGCCGCGAGGCAGCCGGAACTCCGCGCGGAAACCGCTGCCGTCTTCCTGCCACTGCGCGTTGATGCGATCGGGCAACACGCCCGCATCGGCATCCAGTGCGATGGCCGTCGTCGCGCCGGGCGCGGCGCTGGCCATCAGGTAGCGCTGGCTATCGTCGCCGCTGGCGATGGAGACGATGAGGTGATCGGCGTTGAGCGCGAGGCGGTCGGCCGCGTCGGCGCGACGGCGATGTGTCGCGCGCACGTCGATGTAGAAATAGACCCAGTGGTCGTCCTCGGCCAGCATCACTCTGGAGTTTTTGCCGAAAGGCTGCGCCCAGGGGCTGAGCGAGGCCCAGTCGTCGGCATAACCGTCGATGGTGATCGGCACGTTGGCGCGCTGGAGGAACCAGGCCGGCCCCGCCGGCGGCAACGGCGCATCGACCACGACGAGGCTGCGGGCCATGGCTCGCGCGCTGGCCACGAGTGCCTGGGCCTGGCCTTCGCGGAGCAGTGTCTCCATCTGACGCACGTAGAGCCACCCGGCGACCGGAAGGGCCAGGGTGCAGAGGGCGACGAGGAGGAGTTTCTGGCGGAGGCTCACGGCGTCCAGCGATATCCGACCCCGTGCACCGTTTCGATCGCATCGAACTCGGGCGCCAGCGCGATGAACTTCTTGCGGATGCGCTTGATATGCGAGGTGATCGTCGCATCGTCCACGACGAGCTCCGCTTCACGCATGAGCTGATCGCGATTCTTCACGTGACCCGGGAACCGCACCAGCGTATGCACCATCCAGAACTCGGTCACCGTGAGCGGAATCTCGATGCCGTTCCACAGGACGCGCATGCGCTCGGACTCGAGCTTCAGCGGACCGTGTTCGATCACGGTTTCGCTCGCGGCGGGGGCCTTGAGCGATTCGATGCGGCGGAACAACGCCGCGATGCGGGCGGCCAGCTGGTGCAGGCTCGTGTCTTTGGAGAGATAGTCGTCGGCGCCCAGACGCAGGCCGGAGATGACGTCGAAGTCGGAGTCACGTGCGGTCAGGAAGATAATCGGCAGCGTGGCCGATTTGGCGCGGAGCTCGCGGCAGAGATCGAAACCGCCTTCCGGCTCGTCGCCCAGGCCGATGTCGATGATGACCAGTTCCGGCAGACGCATGGCGAAGGCCGTCGACGCATCGCGGCGTGAGCCGTAGCCGCGGGCCTCGTAACCGAAGCGGTTGAGGGCTTCGACGTAGTTGGCGCGGATGAGGGGTTCGTCTTCGACGATGGCGATGCTGCGGGCCATGGGCATTCCGTGTGGAGGATCGGCGTGCGCAGGGTGCTATGGGGGACCGGCGGGCGCAAGGCCTGCGCCGCGATTGCCCGCGTTTCGCCCTATACATCGCCGCGAACCGCCGTGCACGAAGTCTTTGCCTTCGCTTTGCCATAAACCATCCGCGGATTGCCCCTTATGGGACGCCTCGCCCGCCGCGTGCGGCATTCAACTAGGCATGACGGCGCGCCGACCGGCGCCGAGGAGAACCGACGATGACCAAACCCGACGCTGACAACACCGAACTCGAACGCGACTTCGAGCCCCTGCGCGTCACCCTGGCGCTGGGCGCTCTGCTGCTCGGCGTCTTGTTCGGCCTGCACTGACCCTTTCCCCCGACGCTCCTGCCGGAGCTTCCTTCACTCCCCCATCCGGCACCGGACGGGGGAGCTTTTTCATGGCCTCAGTCAGCCTTCGGCGACGCCTTCGTCACGACGTTGCCCAGCGGCACCATTTCGGCATCGCCGACAGTGACCGTCCCGTTGAGGCCCCGGAAGAAGTCATCGCCTGATTTTCCGATCAGACGTTGAATTGTGAAACCCGTGGATCCGCTACCCACGCTGGAAGCGCGCGCGCCACCCGGACCATTGAACGAACCTACCGAATCGCCATTCGGAGGGGCAATGCCATCGATGAAGACGGAACCGCCGAACATCAAGGCGGCTTGCAGATTACGCATCTCGGCCAGATAGATCCGGTGCGCGCGCGTCCCCGCGGTCCTGTCACCGTACTTTTCGCGCATGTCGACCCAGTAGGCGTCCGCCTGGGCTTTTTCCGCAGGCGACAGCTGCAGGTAGGCTTTGGCGAACGCCGGCTCGAAGCGTGGATCGTGGCGTTCCGATGCGAGTGCCAGCCAGGCCACACCCAACGGACGATTGATCGGGCCATCGTCGCCATTGAAGTACATCAGCCCGAGCACGTACTGCGCCGGCTTGCTCGCCCAGTAAGCGGCATCGCGAAGACGCTCGCGGGCCCGGGCATCGTGGTTCTTACCGAAGTCGCGAGCGGCGGCGCAGAAGTAGTACTCGCCGGGCAGGATGCGCTCGATGCCGCCAGGGCAGTACGCGTTGACCTTGCGCAACAGGGCCCGGGGATCCGCAGGCTGAGCGGTATTCGCCATCGCCGAAGCACCGACCGATGCGGTCGCCATGAGAACGAAAGAAAGAGTCCGAAAGATTTTCATGCACCTGCCTCCCCGGCAGCTATGAAAGTTAGTCCGTTAAACGCACCTTGACCCGTGACGTGCACGGGTGTCCCCAAGCGTCAGTCGTCCTTGCGAGACGCGACCTGACTGATCGGCACCAGCTCGGCGTCACCCACGAAGACGTGGCTATCGTAACCGTAGAAGTACATGGCCTTCTGCGATTGCAGCATGCGGCCCAGCGTAAACCCACTCTGCAACGGCAGGTCGTTCGCCATCGCGTCGTTATAGGGAACCGTCACACCGTCGACAAAAATGCTTCCGCCGAAGTTGACGGCCCACGCGATCTGGGCGTATTCGCGGTCGAAGCGTTTTTCGGCACGCGGGGCGGCCACCGGATCGCCGTAAGTCTTCTTCAGGTCCTGCCAATAGGCGTTGGCCTGCGCAAGCTCTTCCGGCGACACCTCTTTGTAAGCCGAGATGAAGGCCGGTTCGTAGGCGGGATCGTGCCGCTCGGCGGCGAGCGCCAGCCAGGCAAGACCCAGCGGACGATTCTTTTCCGCCCGGTCGCCATTGAAATACATGATGCCGAGCGCGTATTGCGCCGGCTTGCTTGCCCACTGTGCCGCGTTTTTCAGGCTTTCGCGTGCGAGGCCGGGATGGCCGGACCAGTAATTGCGGGCGGCGGAACAGAAATAGTAATCGCCGGGAAGAAAGCGCTCGAGACCGCCGGGGCACGGCAGCAGCGACTTGGCGACGATGTCTTTCTGATCGGGGAGCGGCTGGGGTCGCTCGGCGCCAAAAGCGGCGGGAGCGACGAGCATCGCGGTGAGGGCTAATACGGACAACGACTTCATGTGCGCATCCTCCAGTAGGCTCTCACCCCGAGAACTGGAGATTACAATACTACGCAGTTCGCTATTGTCTCGTGAAAACTTGTTTAGCCGCCGATCGCCGCATGCATCCGACGGATCACATCGGCGTAATCCGGCGCATTGAAGATCGCCGAGCCGGCGACGAACGTGTCGGCACCCGCCGCCGCGATCTGGCCGATGTTGTCGGCATTGACGCCGCCATCCACTTCCAGACGGATGTTGCGGCCGCTGGCGTCGATGCGCTCACGCACATGACGGATCTTGTCCAGGGCGCCAGGGATAAATTTCTGACCGCCGAAGCCGGGATTCACCGACATGATCAGGATCATGTCGATCTTGTCGATCACGTAGTCGAGCCAGTTCAGCGGTGTGGCCGGATTGAACACGAGGCCGGCCTCACAGCCCTCGCCCTGGATCAGCTGGATGGTGCGATCCACATGCTCGCTGGCCTCCGGATGGAAGCTGATGCTGCGTGCGCCGGCCTTGGCGAAGTCCGGGACGATGCGATCCACCGGCTTGACCATCAGGTGCACGTCGATGTGCTCGGTGATGCCGTAATCGCGCAGCGCCTTCAACACCATCGGCCCGATCGTGAGGTTGGGCACATAGTGGTTGTCCATCACGTCGAAGTGCACCCATTGCGCGCCGGCATCGAGCACCTTGCGGGTGTCCTCACCCAGGCGGGCGAAGTCGGCCGAGAGGATGGAGGGGGCGATGACGGGTGATTGCCTGGACATGATGGGTACCGTTAGCCGTTCGGGGATGACGCGTTTTGTCGCGGTATTACGGAAGGTCGCGCGCGGGGCGCGCTCCTACATGATGGCGCTTCGCGTCATCATTTAAACCCCTTCTCCGCCTTGATCCGCTCGTAGGCCGCATTGATCTCGCTGGCCCGCGCTTCCGCCCGGCGACGCATGTCGTCCGGCAGGTCGCCCAGGCGATCCGGGTGATGCTCGGAAATCAGCTTGCGATAGGCCCGCTTGATCGCGCGATCGTCGGCGCCGCGCTGGATGCCGAGTACCGCGTAGGGGTCCGGACCGGCGGTATTCCGCTGCGGCGGCACGTAACCACCGCCGCCCTGCCCGCCGCCGTACGAGCGGCCGCCGCCGGTGGCGTTCCAGGCATAGCCCTTCATCGCCATCAGCGCCATGAGCTCCATGTCGCTTACCCGCAGCGCGAAGGCCAGCTGGCGCAGGATGCCCATCTTTTCGGTCGACGGATTGCCACCCTCGGCGAGCACCGTCTCGATGACCACGTCGATCACGGGGAACGCGTGGTCGCGACGATGACCGACCCACTGACGAAGCTCGTCGATGACTTCGGTCGCGTTGAACTCGGGCTGCTTGCCCTCGTTGAACGCGTCGATGGCCTGGCGACGCTGCTCCTGATCGAGGTTCATGCGCACCATCAGCCGTTCGGCGATGGCGATTTCCGCTTCGGAAATCCGTCCGTCGGCCTTGGCCACCGCGCCGATCAGCGCGAACAGCGGTGCGATGTAGCCACCCTGTGCGGGCGTACGGCGACGTTGCTGCTGGCGACTGGCATCGAACATGAAGCCGAGCGCGCCGCCGATGAGGGCGCCGAGCAGGTTGTGGGTCGCCCACATGCCCAGGACTGCGCCGATAAGAGTGCCGGTGAAATTCATGGAGCGGCCCTGGTGGGGGTCTGTGCGGCGAACCACTGGGCCAGCTGGTCGACTTCCGCGTCGGTGAGAGGGCCCGTCGCCGCGCGCATCACGGGGATGTCGCGGCGACCGTCACGGTACTGGCGCAAGGCTTCGCGCAGATAGTCGAGCTTCTGCCCGGCCAGATTGGGCGCGCCGGGGATCCGCGCCATGCCGTCTTCCCCGTGGCACGCCGCACACAGGCCCAGGCGCGCCGGCTTCACAGGCGGTGCGGCGAGGACGGGGGCGGAGAGGGCCAGGGCAAGCGCCGCGGTCAATAGAAATCGCATGGCAGGGCAATGGGGGCAGTAACCCCGAATTCTAGCAGGCGGACCGCGTCCGCCTGCGCGCAGGCGCGCGCACCGCGCGCGAAATTCCTCACCGCCGGTGGGAGCCACACCCTACCCCCGGTACAATGGCCGACTTCGAACCGCCCCTCATCGGAGTCACCCCGTGCCGACCACCCTCTCGCAATCCGACCTGCCGGGCCTGGAGCTCATCCATCGCGGCAAGGTGCGTGACGTCTACGCCCTGCCCGGCAACCGCCTGCTGATGGTGGCGACCGATCGGCTGTCGGCCTTCGACGTGGTGCTCCCCGATCCGATTCCGGGCAAGGGCGAAATGCTGACCCAGATCTCCAACTTCTGGTTCGAGAAGACGAAACATCTCATGCCGAACCACCTCACCGGTGAGGACGTGGCCTCGGTGCTGCCGGCCGGCGTGGATCCCGCGCTCTATGCGAAACGCGCGGTGATCACCAAGCGGCTGAAGCCGGTGCCGGTCGAGGCCATCGCCCGTGGTTACATCATCGGCTCCGGCTGGAAGTCGTATCAGCAGACCGGCGACATTTGCGGGATCAGGCTGCCGGAAGGCCTCGAGCAGGCGCAGAAGCTGCCCGAGCCGATCTTCACCCCGTCGACCAAGGCGGCGGTAGGCGATCACGACGAGAACGTCAGCTTCGACGTGGTCGTCGACGCGATCGGCGAGGAGCTGGCCAACGCCGTACGCAAGGCCACCCTGGAGATCTATACCTTCGCCGCGGCCTATGCCGCCGAGCGTGGCGTGATCATCGCCGACACTAAACTGGAGTTCGGCACGGACGAGCACGGCGTGCTGCACGTGATGGACGAGATGCTGACCCCGGACTCCTCCCGTTTCTGGCCGGCTGACGAGTATCAGGTCGGCATCAGCCCGCCGAGCTACGACAAGCAGTTCGTCCGCGATTATCTGGAAGAGCTGGGCTGGAACAAGTCGCCGCCGGCGCCCAAGGTGCCCGCCGACGTGATCGAGCGGACGGCGTCGAAATATGCCGAGGCGCTGGATAAGCTGGCTGGGATTCGGTTGGACTGAGGCGGGTGGGGGTCGCCAGCAAGGCTGGCTCCTACATGTCCGCGGTGTCTTTCAGGGCACGGCAGGTCTGGGGGGGGCTTCCAGGCCACAGCAGACGTGTAGGAGCCGGCCCCGCCGGCGATCACTCTCGCCGCAACGCACGACCGCTCTCGCCGCAACGCACGATCACTCTTGCCGCAACGCACGATTGACGCGCGTTGCGCAACGGTCAACTCTCGCGCTTGACGCTTAACGCTTCACAGGCCCACTCATGCGCGATGCAGCCACCTGGTTCGGCAACTACAGCCGGGACCACCAGAACGAGACCAACCAGCTGATCCACTGGATCTGCGTGCCGGCGATCACCTGGACGGTGGTCGCGCTGTTCTGGCTCATTCCCGTCCCCGGGTGGCTCGGTCGCCCGGGCCTCTGGGCGGTGCTGGCGATGTTCCTGGCCTTCTGCTTCTACTTCTATCGCCTCTCGCGAAAGATCGGCATCGCCATGGCGGGTGCTTTCATCATCCTCGCCCTGGTCACCGACTCGCTCTACCGGAACATCGGCACGAGCGGCCTGCTCTGGTCGGCCATCACCGTCTTTGTCGTTGCCTGGATCGGCCAGTTCATCGGGCACCGGATCGAAGGGCGACGTCCCTCCTTCCTTACCGACCTGCAGTACCTGCTGATCGGCCCGGCGTGGCTGATGAGCAAGGCGCTCGGTCGCTTCGGCGCTCCCTACTGATGCGGGCTGTCCGGTGACCCAGACGATCCTGACCCTGCTTTCCGCGGCCATCTGGCTGGTGTTGTATGCCAGCGTGGGCGCGGTGGTCCCCGCCGTGATCGGCTGGTCCGTCCTGCGCTGGCTGGAGCGCACCCCCGTGGTGTTCAACCGCACCTACCTGGCCATGCTGATCTGGCTCCTGGTGGCGCTTGGCCTGGGCGGCACGGTGCTGCTGGTCACCCGGCACGGGCAGCCGATCGATGCCTCGCTGCTGGAACTGGCCTGGGTTCGCGGCTGGCTGGTGCTGGACATGCTGCTGGGCGCGTTTCTCATCTGGCGGCTGGTGCCCCGGGTCGATGCCCGACGGGTCAAACCGACCAGCGCCTGCATGACGGTCGCGATCCTGATGGTGGTGACGATCGTCTTGGCGATGGCGATTCATCGATAGGGACAACCTATTGGAATCATCTTAACGATCACTTGGACTTGTGTTCCGCGATCCCCATAATGAGATTCATTCCTATTGAGGACGTGGCCATGGCCCGCACCATCAAATATGCAGCGACGCATTTCAGCATCGCGTTTTCCATGAGTTACGCGGTCAACCAGAACGTCGCACTGAGCACGCTGGTCGGTATCGCCGAGCCGATCGCGTTCGCCCTCGGCCGCGACGTGACCCGCGGGTCGCGCCGCGGCCCACCCCTAGCGCACGCCGCCTGATCCACCGCCTGCGCGCGCATTGGCGACGGTGACGGCATGCGTGAAGCCGTCGAACGGGATGTCGGTGATGCCGACCAGCCCGATATGCGAGTTTTCGCCATCGAGAATACGACCGGTCACGGGCTGGTCGACGTACTGGAACCAGTGGGTGCCGACCACGACGCCTGACGCGACCGCCGCGTCGACGAAACGCGCGTAAGCCTTGCCGCGCTCCTCCTCGCTGCCGACGGCGGCGACTCCGTTCCCGAACGGCCCCCGGTCGGCCGATCCGAAGTGGAACTCCGTGATCATCACCGGCTTGTCCATCTTGCGGAAGGCGGCGACGTCGAAGCCGTGCTCGGGCACGTCGGTGTACGTATTGATGCTGGTGACGTCCGCATAGGCCGCACTGGCCTGCTCGGTCTCAGGCGTCCGGACGGCCAGACGTCCGCCGAGGAAAAGGTGATGCGGATCGGCTTTCTTCAACGTCTGCGCCACCGTGCGGAAGTACTGGTCGGCAT
The DNA here is from genome assembly GCF_900102405.1 of Dyella sp. 333MFSha. Lineage (NCBI taxonomy): Bacteria > Pseudomonadati > Pseudomonadota > Gammaproteobacteria > Lysobacterales > Rhodanobacteraceae > Dyella > Dyella sp. 333MFSha. The sequence goes on from NZ_FNBR01000003.1 coordinate 344,989, forward strand.
ACAGCTTCAGGAAAGCGATGTAATCGGCGGCGACCGCAGGATGCGCTTCGCTGGGATCCGGTGCCTTGAAGCCCCTGGCCGCGACCTGGTCCCACGAATGCACATCCACGCCCCAGGCTTTCGCGAACGTCGCCGCATCGCCGTGCGTCTTTTTCAGGTACGCGAGAAATGCCTGTTTGGCCGGGCTTTCCGGCCCCTGCACGAGCGAGCCCACGGCAAGCGCCCAGCGACCCTGCGGCCCCTGCCCCGCCCAGGCGAGTTCGTTATCCGCGAAGTAGCCAAGCAACCACGGGTCGTCTTTGACACCCTTGCTCGCATTGGCGACCGCCGTCGTTGCCGCCGCGGCAAAGCGCGGATCGAACGGATCGGGCATGCGACCCCAGTAGTCGTAACCGGTGCTCACCGTGTTGAAGTCGCCCTTGATGATCACCGGCACGGTGTAGGCGATACGGTGATCGCGGGCGAACGCCGGATCGCTCCAGTTGCCCAGCGTGTTGAAGCGCCAGCTCTTCAGCCGGTCGACGCTGCGCTTGCGCCACGCCGCCGCGAAATCGTTACCGAGCGTCCGTGACACGTTCTGCAAATAGATGTCCCACCAGCGCCCGTGATTCATGCCGTTGTCGCGCTGCGAGCCCTGATCGCTGCGACTGTCCGATACGCCTCCGAACCTGCCGCTCGCCCCGGACGTGTCAGCAAACATGAACTCGCGTCCCTGCACATAGGTACGCGCATCGGTGAGATTCACCGCGTTCACGCCCAGCGAGAAAAATGCATGCCCTTCCGGCGTCACCAGCCACCAGCGCTCGCCCTGCTTCTGCGCATGAAAGAACCCGGTCGCCTGTAACGCCGGCAGATCCGTCCGCCCACCGAACTGGTCCAGGCCGGTTACCGCAGCCTTGCCACCTGCCGCCACCGGCGGGAGCCAGCTCTGTCGACGATTGGCGGCGTTCTTCAGGCCCTCGTCGCTATCGATCTTCTCCGGCCACGTCCCCCGCGTGTACTGCCCATACCGATCCACCACCCCGGTATACGCCGCACGCAGATCGCCCTCGCCCGCTACGGTATCCAGCTTTCCGAACAACACGGTCTGCGCCGCGCCCGGCTGCGGCATCGACAACGTCACCGACGTCACCGCGTTCGCATCGACGGCGCCATCCACCGCCGTCGCGACGAGACGCTTCTCCTTACCGTCATCAAACGGCATCGGTGGCCCGACCTGCATCCCGAACGCTCGCGGGGAGGTCGCCTTCAGCGACACCGACAGCGTCTGCGGCGGGCCGGGAGGGACGCCGACCACCGTCTTCAGGTGCTTGTCGCCGGAAGCCACATCGACGATCAACGTCACCGGCCAGGGCATGCCGTTCTGCACACGCAGGCGCATCGTGCCATCCGGCTGCCAGCCCCAGGTGCCCTGCTTCGGCGCGAGGATCAGCGACGGCGACGCGGAGGGTTTGAAGGTGACCGCGACGAGTTCACCGCCGTCGGCGGCCTTGCGTACGGTGGGGTCGAGCGTGGCGTCACGCGTCGTGACGCGCGCGGCGTCGGCCGGATGGACGAGATCGACGGTCGCCGCGTGGGCGGAGACGCTGAGGGATAGCAGTGCGAGGGAAAGGTAAGTACGCATGCCCGGAATCTGCCACGCCGGGCATGAACGGGGACTCACCCCACCTTGCCCAGCCGCTTCCGCCACAGATAGTAAACCGGCACGCCGATCGCAATGATCACCAGACTCATGCCCGCATCGCCCGGCTCGGTGATCGCCGTCGCGGCAATCACGCACAGCACCGTGACGGTGAACACCAGCGGCAATACCGGATACCCCGGCACCAGGTACGGCGATGGCTCGTCGCGCAGCTTCTTGCGATACCAGAAGATGGTCGCGATACCGAACGCATGCGACAACCATTCGCCCACGGTCGTGTAGTTCAGCAGTGCCTTGAAGCTGCCCGAGAGAATCAGCACGATCGCCCAGCCACCCAGTGCCACGAGCGCGAACTGCGGCGCGCCGGTCTTCGCGTCGATACGCGCGATCGGCTTGAAGAACATGCCGTCGGCGCTCATCACCTGCAGCACGCGCGCACCACCGGCGATCGCGATGCTGCAATAACCGAACGTCGAGCAGGCGATACCGACGGCGATGATCGTCGCGCCGGATTCGCCGAACACGCGACGCATGAGATCCGCCGCCGGCGCCGTGCTTGCGGCGAGGCCGGCGTGACCAAGGCCCGCCATGTAGGCGATGTTGACCAGCACGTAGCAGACGACGACGGCGAGCATGCCGAGACCCAGCGCGCGTGGAAGCGTGCGCTGCGGTTCGCGTACTTCACCGGCGAGGTCGTTCAGGTAATGGAAGCCGCCGTACGCGAACAGCGCCGGAAGAATCGCGCCGATCACCGTGCTTGCCGGCACGTCGTGTGTCGGATCGGTAGCGAACGCCGCGCCGAGATGGCCCTGCGCGAGGAAGATACCGACGACGATCAGCAACGACACCGCGCCGAGCTTCAGCACGGTGAAGATGTTCTGCACCCATGCGCCGGCGCGGATACCGAACAGATTCACCGCGACGATGAAGCTGATGGCGCCGACGGCGAGCGGCTTGACCCACTCGTGCGGCAGACCGGTGGCGCGGCACGCGTAGTCGGCGAACGTCGTCGCCACGGCGGCCACGCTGCCCGGGTAATTGATCAGCGCCATCGTCCAGCCGAACAGGAAGGCTGGCAGCTGGCCGAAGGCTTCGCGCAGATAGACGTAGGTACCGCCCGCTTGCGGACGACGCGCGCCGAGCTCGGCGTAACAGAGGACACCTGCAAGGGTCAGCAGGCCGCCCAGCGTCCAGAGGAGAATCACCTCCGTGCCCGAACTGGTCAGCTGCGCGACGGTGGCCGGCGTGCGGAAGATACCCGCCCCGATGACACCGCCGATGACGATCATCGCGGCATCCCAGATACCGAGACGGCGGAGATAGTGAGCTGGCTGAGGTGCTGGCATCGGGTGACGATGCCATAACCGGCACACCGAGACCACTGTAGGAGCGCGCCCTGCGCGCGACCTGGGTTCGGCGGATGTCATGGCGGGACGGCGAACGGGTGTCGCGCGCGGGGCGCGCTCCTACAAGGTGACGAGGGTCGGGTGGATACCGGAGTCGCCGCGCGGTGAACCAGGATTAGCGGATGACGATTTCTTCCGGACACTCCGCTCTTCGCATCGGTCGTTTTTCAGAAGCCGGCCGGATCTATCTGGTTACAACGGTGGTGTGGAATCGCGCACCGCTGTTCCGCGATCACGTTACGGCTCGTATGGCAGCCCGCGCCATACATTCCCCGAAGACCTGGCTAAATGCGGAATGCCTCGCATGGGTGCTGATGCCGGACCACTGGCACGGAATCATCCAGCTCGGGGAGGACGCCGATCTGTCGAAAACGATAGGGAAGATGAAGTCGCGGGTCACCAGAGCGCTTCGAAAGACAGGCCGGGAGTCGCCCGTCTGGCAGCGGGCCTTTCATGATCGTGCGCTTCGCAAGGAAGACGATCTGAAAGCCATGGCGCGGTATGTCGTGGCCAATCCGATTCGCGCGGGGCTGGTGCGGCGCGTTGGGGACTATCCGTACTGGGATGCGATCTGGGTGGGGAATTGAGGCGCGCTCCTACATGAGGAGCGCGCCTTTTGCGGGGCTTATTTCTTCTTCGGGATATACAGGTCGGTGATCGTGCCCTCGTACACCTCGGCCGCCATGCCGACGGACTCGCCGAGCGTGGGGTGCGGGTGAACGGTGCGGCCGATGTCACCGGCTTCGGCACCCATCTCGATCGCCAGGGCGAGTTCGGAGATGAGGTCGCCCGCGTGCGGGCCGACGATGCCGGCACCGACGATGCGATGCGTCTCTTCGTCGAAGATCAGCTTGGTGAAACCCTCGGTGCGGTCGATACCGATGGCACGGCCCGAAGCCGCCCACGGGAACTTGCCCACGCCGACCTTGAGGCCCTTTTCCTTCGCTTCGCGCTCGGTCACGCCGACCCAGGCGATTTCCGGATCGGTGTAGGCCACCGACGGGATCACGCGAGCGTCGAAGAAGCTCTTCTGACCGGCGGCCGCTTCCGCCGCGACCTTGGCTTCGTGCGTGGCCTTGTGCGCCAGCATAGGCTGGCCGACGAGGTCGCCGATGGCGAAGATGTGCTTCACGTTGGTGCGCATCTGGCGGTCGACGGGGATGAAGCCGCGATCGCTGACTTCCACACCGGCCTTGTCCGCGCCGATCTTGTTGCCATTGGGCGAGCGGCCCACCGAGACGAGCACGCGGTCGTACACGGTGGTCTCGGGGATGCTGTCACCCTCGAAGGTGATCTCGATACCCTGCTTCGTAGCCTTGGCCGCGACGACCTTGGTCTTGAGATGGATGCCCTTGTAACGCTTGGCGATACGGCCTTGCAGCGGCTTGACCAGGTCGAGATCGGCGCCCGGCATCAGCTGGTCGGCGAGCTCGACGACGGTGACTTCCGAGCCGAGACCCGCGTACACCGTGGCCATTTCCAGACCGATGATGCCACCGCCGACGACCAGCATCTTCTTCGGCACGTCGCGCAGTTCGAGCGCACCGGTCGAGTCGATGACGCGCTCGTCGTCCCACGGGAACGAAGGCAGCTTCACCGACTGCGAGCCCGCAGCGATGATGGCGTTCTCGAAGCGGATCAGCTTGGTGCCTTCCGCCGTGACGACTTCCATCTCGTTGGGCGAGATGAACGTGCCGACACCGGTGACGGTACGCACCTTGCGCGCCTTGGCCATCTGGGCCAGGCCGCCGGTGAGCTTGCCGACGACCTTCTCCTTGAACGAGCGCAGCTTGTCCAGGTCGATGGTCGGCTTGCCGAAGGCGATACCGTGCGCTTCGATGGCGGCGGCTTCGTCGATGACGGCGGCCGCGTGCAGCAGCGCCTTCGACGGGATGCAGCCGACGTTGAGGCAGACGCCACCGAGCGACTCGTAACGCTCGACCAGCACCACGTCGAGGCCGACGTCGGCACCGCGGAACGCGGCCGTATAGCCGCCTGGACCGGAGCCAAGGACGACCAGCTGGCATTCGATGTCGGCCTTGCGACCGGAATCGGCCGCAGCCTTGACGGACGAAGCGGACGACGACGCGGCGGTGGGCGCGGCGACCGGTGTCGCTGGCTTCGGCGGTGACGGCGCGGGCGACGGGGTGGGAGCGGCGGGCGCGTCCTTCACTGTCGACTGGCCGACGGCCTTGTCCGCGACAGGCGCATCGGCGCCTTCCGCTTCGATGAGGGCGATCACGCTGCCGTCGTTGAGTTCGTCACCGATCTTGACCTTGATCTCGACGATCTTGCCAGCCTGCGAGGCGGGCACGTCCATCGTGGCCTTGTCGGATTCGAGCGTGACCAGGCTCTGGTCCTTGGCGACGGTGTCGCCGACCTTCACCAGGATCTCGATCACCGGCACATCGTGCGAGCCGCCGAGATCGGGGACTTTCAGTTCGATCGTGTTAGCCATGCGTGTCGTCTCCGGTCAGAGCAACAGGCGACGGATGTCGCCGAGCTGCTGGGCGAGATACACGGCGAAGCGTGCGGCCAGGGCGCCGTCGATGACGCGGTGATCGTACGACAGCGACAGCGGCAGGATCAGGCGCGGCGCGAATTCCTTGCCGTTCCACACCGGCTTCATCGCCGCCTTGGAAACGCCCAGAATTGCCACTTCCGGCGCATTGACGATCGGCGTGAACGCCGTACCGCCGATGCCGCCGAGCGAGGAAATCGAGAAGCAGCCGCCCGACATGTCGGCGGCGGTAAGCTTCTTGTCGCGTGCTTTCTTCGAGATCTCACCCAGTTCCGCGGCGAGCTCGAGCAGACCCTTCTTGTCGGCGTCGCGGATGACCGGGACGACGAGGCCGTCCGGCGTATCCACGGCGATACCGACGTTGTAGTACTTCTTGAGCGTCAGCACTTCACCGGCCGCATCGAGCGACGCGTTGAACGTGGGGAATTTCTTCAGCGCCGCGACCACCGCCTTGATCTGGAAGACCAGCGGGGTGACCTTGAGATCCTTGTTCTCCTCGCCGAGCTTCTTGCGGAAGGCTTCGAGCTCGGTGATGTCCGCGTCTTCGAACTGCGTGACGTGCGGAATCATCGCCCAGTTGCGGGCGAGGTTCGCAGCGGAGATCTTCGGAATGCGGCCGAGCGGCTTTTCTTCGATGTCGCCGAACTTCGAGAAGTCGACCTTCGGCCACGGCAGCAGGCTGAGGCCATTGCCACCGGCGACGGCACCGCCCTTCGACGGCGACGCACCCGAGGCCATCACCTGCTTCACGTAGCCGGAGATGTCTTCGCGCTGGATGCGGCCACCGCGACCGCTGCCCTTGACCTGGGCGACGTCGACACCGAGCTCGCGTGCGAACGCGCGCACGGCGGGGCTGGCGTAGGGGGCATTGCCCGGCATGATCACGCTGGCGTCGAACGACACCGGCGGCGTACGCGGCGTGCCACCGGCGGGTTCGGACTTCGAGGCTTCCGAGGTCGAGGCGTCGGAGGCGGCGGCACGCTTCGGTGCTTCGGCCGGGGCTTCCGAGATACCGGGCTTGTCGGTCGAAGCGGCGGGCTGTGCGTCGGCCGAGGCGGCTTCAGCGGACTCGCCGCCGGCGCCTTCGAGCACGGCGATCAGGTCGCCGTCGTTCACTTCGTCGCCGACCTTGACCTTCAGTTCCCTGATGACGCCCGCGGCCGGGGCCGGGATGTCCATCGTGGCCTTGTCGGACTCGAGCGTCATCAGGCTCTGATCTTTCTCGACGGTATCGCCGACCTTGACCATGAGCTCGATGATCGGCACCGGCTTGCCGCCGATGTCGGGGACGGTGACGTTGACCGGGCCCGACGACTTCGAGGCGGACGGTGCCTTGGCGGCGGCCGGAGCCGGAGCCGGAGCCGGCGCGGCGGCCTTGGCCTCGTCGGCCTTCGGGGCGGCGGCCTTCGGTGCATCGGCCTTGGGAGCGTCAGCCTTCGGCGCTTCGGCCGGGGCATCACCCTCGGCTTCGACCAGGGCGATCACGTGGCCTTCGTCGACTTCGTCGCCGACCTTGACCTTCAGTTCCTTGATGACGCCAGCGAACGGCGCCGGCACTTCCATCGTGGCCTTGTCGGATTCGAGCGTCACGAGGCTCTGGTCCTTTTCGACGCGATCGCCGACCTTGACCATGATTTCGATGACGGGGACCGCGCTACCACCAATATCGGGGACGCGGGCTTCTTTGACGTCGGCCATGGAACCTCCTAGAAAACAGGCGTCGGAGGGCGGCAAACCCACCGGCGGGGGAAGACAGGCGCCTATGCTGCGGCGCAACCGGTCGATTGTAATCCCTCAAGCAGCTTTTCCCACGATTCAAACGGTCGTTGGGGTGAATTTCTGCTTTTACTGAGAGTCACGACGGATTGAGCGGATTCGCAGCCGGGCCGTCGACCTTGCCCTGCCCTTCCGCCGCCGGCGCCGGATTGCCGATCACCCGAATCTCGCTCTGCGGGTAAGGAATGGTGATCCCCTCCTCGTCGAAGCGCTCCTTGATCCGACGCAGCAGATTCGTCTGCGCCCCCTGCATGTCGGCCACCGCCGTCCAGGCGCGGATTACGAGGTTGACGCTGGAGTCGCCGAGCGCATCGGTCCAGACGCCCGGCGCCGGGTCCTTGAGGATGCGCGGGTCCGCATCGAACAGATCGGTGATCACCTTCATCGCCTTACCGATGTCGTCGCTGTAGCCGATGCCGACCTTGAACTCGAAGCGACGCGTGCCACGCACGTTGTAGTTGATGATCGCGTCGCCGCCGACCTTCGCGTTCGGCACCACGGCTTCGCGATTGTCCGGCGTGATCAGATAGGTGTGCATCAGGTTGACGCTCTGCACCGTGCCATCGATGCCGCCGACGGTGACGTAATCACCCACGCGGAACGGCCGGAACAGAATCAGCAGCACGCCCCAGGCGAGATTGGACAGCGAACTGGTGAGCGCGAGGCCGACGGCGAGTCCGGCGGCGCCGATGGCCGCGATAAAGGAAGCGGTCGGAATACCGACCGTGCCGAGCACCTGGATGAACAGCAGTGCCAGCAGGACGCCGTAGACGACGTTGCGCAGGAACAGCGCCAGCGTGACATCGACATGCGCGCGCTCGAGTGCACGACGGCCGATGTTGGCGAGGCGTGCCGCGAGCCAGAAGCCGATGACCAGCAGCAGGAGCGCAAGGCCGATGCGTACGGAGTACGAGAGGATGAGCGTGCGCATGGCGGCATCGACGCCGATACGGTCGAGGAAGTCGTTCATGGTGCTGCCTTTGGACGGTGGAAAAGTGCGCGACGAGGCTAGCAGCGACGAAGTGAAAAGGTGGTTTCCAGGCACAAAAAAGGCGCCTTTCGGCGCCTTCTTCGTTACGGCGTGCTGGTAGCCGCCGGCTTGGTCGGCACCTGCGCCGTCTGCGGGGTGTCGATCTTCCTGCCGCCGTACGGAAGCACCTCGGCGGCGACCTTCGGGTCCGCCTTGATCAGCGCCACTTCGTCGCTGACGATGTGCGCGGCTTCGTCCAGCGGCGTGTCCTTGGCCTTCTTCGCGTCGGCTTCCTGCTTGATCTCCGACTTCAGGCTGCGCTCGTTGGCGTTGAGGCCATCGTCACCGGTGGTGTCGTCGTCGTTCGGATCCGCCGCGCTGCCATCGCCACCGAAGATCGCCTTGCGACGATTGCGGAAGTCGGTCTGCAGCGCGTCGTACTGCTTACGCTCGGCCTGACGGGCGGCGAAGTTGAGCGAGATGTCGGTCTTGTCACGCAGCTTCTTGTACTGGGCGAGTTCGTCCAGCATCAGCTTCCACGCGGGCGAGGTGGCGACGCGTGCGTCGTGCCTCTGGTTGAGCGGACCGATGATCGGCTTGAGGTCGGCGACCGGCTTGTAGTCAGCCGGGTCGATATGACGCCACGGCAGCGCGTTGTCATAGGTCGACTCGCCAAATTCCTTCGCATCGCCGTTCTGCGGGAACTGGACGTCCGGCGTCACGCCATGCAGCTGCGTGCTGTCGCCGTTGATGCGGATGAATTCCGCGATCGTCATCTTCAGCTCGCCGTACTTGGCGTCTTCACCGGTCTGCGCCTTGCCGAAACGGTCGAGGTCGACCAGGTTCTGCACGGTGCCCTTACCGAAGGTCGGCTCACCGATGATGATGCCGCGGCCGTAGTCCTGGATGGCCGCCGCGAAAATTTCCGAGGCCGACGCCGAACCGCGGTTGACCATGACCGCCATCGGGCCGTCCCACGACATGCCCGGGACGTCGTCGCCCTGCGCGTCGATCTGGCCGCGCGCGTCACGCACCTGCACGACCGGGCCGGTGTCGATGAACAGACCGGTGAGCTCGGTGGCTTCCGACAGCGAACCGCCGCCGTTATTGCGCAGGTCCATGATGATGCCGTCCACCTTCTGCGCCTTCAGCTCGGTGAGCAGCTTGGACACGTCGCGCGTGGCGCTCTTGAAGTTGGCGTCGCCGTTACGGCGGGCGCCGAAGTCCTGATAGAACGTGGGCAGGTCGATCACGCCGATCTTGCGCGTGACATCGCCGTCCTTCACGTCGATGACCTTGGACTTGGCGGCCTGCTCTTCCATCGTGACCTTCTTGCGGACGAGCGTCACGACGTTGTGCTTGCCGTCGACGCCCGCATCGGCGGGAAGAATCTCGATACGGACGGTGGTGTCCTTCTTGCCGCGGATCAGCTTGACCACGTCGTCCTGGCGCCAGCCGACCACGTCGACCATGGGACCGGTTTCGCCCTGACCGATGGCGACGATGCGGTCGCCCGCCTTCATCTTGCCGGACTTGATCGCCGGGCCGCCGGGCACGAGCTCGCGGATGGTGGTGTAGTCGTCGCGTGCCTGCAGCACCGCACCGATGCCTTCCAGCGACAGACGCATGGCGATGTCGAACTGGTCCGCGGCGCGGGGGCCGAGGTAATCGGTGTGCGGGTCGGTCGAGTTGGCGTACGCGGTCATGAAGGCCTGCGTCGCGTCCTCGTTATCCAGCTGGCGCACGCGCGAGATGTACGTGGCGTAGCGCTTGTCGAGCGTCTTGCGGATCTCGTCGTCGGTCTTGCCGGCGAGCTTCAGGCGCAGCCAGTCGTTCATGGTGCGCTTGCGCCACACGTCGTCGAGCTCGGCCTGGTTCTTCGGGGCGGCGGCCTTCTTGCGGTCGAAGTTGAAGCTTTCGTTGCCGCTGAAGTCGAAGCCCTTGGCCAGCAGGCTGCGCGCGTAGTTCATGCGGTCGACCGCGCGCGTGATGTACAGGTTGAACACCGAGAACGGCGCGGTCAGGTCCTGGTTCCAGATGGCGTCGTCGAGCTGGGTCTTCATCGGCTCGAACTTGGCCAGATCTTCCTGCGTGAAGAAGACTTTTTCGCTGTCGAGCGACTCGATGTAGGCCTTATAGATCTTGGCCGACATGGCGTCGTCAAGCGGCTGGGCCTGATAGTGGAAACGCGTGAGGAAGCGCGCTGACAGCTGCGAGGCCTGCGCTTCGGCCGGCGTGGCCTTCAGCGGCAGGGTGGATTCCTTACGCTGCGGCTCGGGCGAGGTCGCAGCTTCCGACGCGTCCTTCGGCTGCGGTGCGGCCGGCTTGGTCGCGGGCGCTGTGTCCGGCTGCGGCTTGGCGGTCTGGGCCTGGACGCCTGCTGCCGAGAGGGCAAGCAGGAGAGCGAACGCGGGACGAAGGGTCATGTAGTCGCAGCCTCGGAGTGCTTCAAATCGTTTATTCGACGACACCGGCGGCGTGAGCCATCAGGTCGGCATGGTAGGAGGATCGCACTAACGGGCCGGAAGCGACATGGCCGAAGCCCATCTCTTCGCCCGCGACGCGCAGCGCCTCGAACTCGTCCGGCGTCCAGTAACGGACCACCGGATGGTGATGCGCGGTCGGCTGCAGGTACTGGCCGATGGTGATCATGTCCACGTCATGGTTACGTAGATCGCGCATGGTCTCGAGTACCTGCTCCATCGTTTCGCCCAGGCCCAGCATGATGCCGGACTTGGTCGGAACGTCGGGATGCTGCGCCTTGAAGCGCTTGAGCAGGTCCAGCGACCACTGGTAATCCGCGCCCGGGCGCACTTCGCGGTAGAGGTGCGGGACGGTTTCGAGGTTGTGGTTGAAGACGTCCGGCGGGAAGTCCTTCATGACCTCGAGCGCGCGCTCCATCCGGCCCTTGCCGCGGAAATCCGGGGTCAGGATCTCGATGCGGATGTTGGGGCTGGCGTGGCGCACGGCACGGATGCACGAGGCGAAATGCTCGGCGCCGCCGTCGCGCAGGTCGTCGCGGTCCACCGAGGTGATCACCACGTACTTCAGGCGCATGTCGCGAATGGTCTCGGCCAGGCGCGCCGGTTCCAGCGGGTCCGGCGGCTGCGGGCGGCCATGGGCCACATCGCAGAACGAGCAGCGGCGGGTGCAGACCTCACCGAGAATCATGAACGTGGCGGTGCCCTTGGAGAAGCACTCGTGGATGTTCGGGCAGGAGGCTTCCTCACAGACCGTGACCAGCGAGTTTTCGCGCAGGCGCGCCTTCAGCTGCTGCACGGCGTTGCCCTGCGGCAGACGGACGCGGATCCAGCCGGGCTTGCGCAGAACCGGCACGTTCGTATCGAAGCCCGCACGGTTGAGCGCGATCTTGTCGTTGCCCAGCATCTTCTCGCCCGGCTTGTCGACGACGGCGATGGGGATGCTGCGGGAGGGAGTGGCGGAGGTTTGGCTCATAACGGCTACGTCCTCAGACCGCGACGCGGGCGGGGAGTTCGGGGAGAGTGGAGTCGGCGGCGACGGCATGGAAGCCGAACTGCTTACAGAATTCCTGTACCAGGACGTCTTCCACGTCCACCAACCGCGACGGACCACCCAAGTCTAGCACCTGGGTGACTTCCAAACCCTTGTACCCGCAGGGATTGATGCGGTGGTAGGGCTCGAGATCCATGTCCACGTTGAAGGCCAGCCCGTGGAAGCTGCAGCCGCGGCGGATGCGCAGGCCGAGGGCGGCCACTTTGGCGCCAGCCACGTAAACGCCGGGCGCGCCTTCCTGACGTTCGGCGCCGATGTTCCATTCGCCCAGGGTATCGATGATGGCCTGCTCGATGCGGCAGACCAGCTCACGCACGCCCACCCCGACACGGCGCAGGTCGATCATCGGGTAGGCCACGATCTGGCCGGGCCCGTGATAGGTCACCTGACCGCCGCGATCCACGCGGACCACCGGGATATCACCCGCCGCCAGCACGTGCTCCTCCTTGCCGGCCTGTCCCAGCGTAAAGACAGGGTCGTGCTCCAGCAGCCACAGCTCGTCGACCGTGTCCTCGGTGCGGTTGTCGGTGAAGGCGCTCATGGCCTTCCAGGTGGATTCGTAGGGGACGCGCCCCAGCCGGCGGACGTTGAGGGGGTGGGTCATGAGGATGGGGTCGGAGGGGATGCCGAGGAATTGTGGGCGATGCCCGCGCTAAACAAGGATAGCCCCCTGCAGGAGCGCGCCCCGCGCGCTCCTGCAGGGGCATGCCCGGATCACATCGTGAAGCGAATATTCTCGTCCGCACGCAAGGTGCTATGCGCCTCGAGGTACTTCTCGCGCGTCGGCGCGACGAAGCTCACCGTCACCGACTGGTAATTGCCGGCCGGGGTCAGCTTGGTCGACAGTGTCTCGTGCAGTACTTCGAGGCCGACACCGTGGAGCAAGGCCGGCACGTGCTTGTCCAGACCCGCGTTGGCGTTGCCGATCGCGGTGATCTCGAACTCGCCCGGGAACTGGAAGCCCTTGCCGTCTTTCTGCGCGTCAGTGAAGTCGATTTCCTTCATCGCCCGAGCCCTCTTACTTCTTGTCGCCGTCGCTGTGGAACCACAGCATGATCGTGTCCCACAGGCGCGAGAAGAAGCCGCCTTCGGGCGCGTCGTTCAGGGCCACGAGCGGCGCGGTGAGCACCGGCTGGCCGTCGAGCGTCACGCGCAGCGTGCCGACCTGCTGGCCCTTCTTGAACGGGGCGATCAGGGTCGAGGGGATGTCGAGGTTGGCCTTGAGCTTGTCGTAGTCGCCGCGCTTGACCGACACCATCGCGTCCTCGGCAACACCGAGAGGGATGGTGTTCTCGGCGCCCTTCCACAGCTTGGGCGTGGCCAGCGGCTTGTTGGCTTCGTAGAGCTTATGGCTCTCGAAGAAGCGGAAACCGTAATTGAGCAGCGCCAGCGCGGCATCCGCACGGCCCTTCTCGCTGTTGGCGCCCATGATGATGGCGATCATGCGGGCGTCGCCCTGCTTGGCCGACGCCGCCAGGCAGTAGCCGGCCGCCGCGGTGTGACCGGTCTTGATACCGTCGACGGTGTTATCGCGCCACAGCAGCAGGTTGCGGTTGTGCTGCTTGATGCCGTTCCACTCGAACTCCTTGACCGCCGAGATCGCGTAGTCCTCGGGGAAGTCGTGGATGAGCGCGCGGGACAGGATCGCGATGTCGTGCGCGGTGGTGTAGTGGTTGGCGACCGGATAACCGGAGGCGTTCTGGAACTGCGAATGCGTCATGCCCAGCTGCTTGGCGTACGCGTTCATCAGATTGGCAAAGGCCGGCTCCGAGCCCGCGGTGTGTTCGGCCAGCGCGATGGCGGCGTCGTTACCGGACTGGATGATCATGCCGTAGAGCAGGTCTTTCAGCTTCACCTGGCTGTTGAGCTTGAGGAAGCTGGTGGAGCCGTCGGTGCTGGCGCCGCCGCCGCGCCAGGCGTTCTCGCTGATGGTGACCGGATCTTCGTTGTGGATCTTGCCGTTGCCCAGCTCGGCCGAGACGACGTAGTCGGTCATGATCTTGGTGATCGAGGCCGGCTCGAGCTGCACGTCCATGTCCTTCGACGCGATGATCTGCCCGGTGTTGTAGTCCATCAGCACCCAGCTCTTGCCCTCGACGTCCGGCGGCGGCGGCACCGGCGCCTCGGGCACCACCGGGCGCGGCACGACGGGCGGACGGGGGGGCTGCTGCGCCGCGACACCCGCGACGAGCGCGGCGGCGGCAAAAGCGAACAGGGAGCGAGGCAGAAGCTTCATCGTTTCAACGGTCCAGTCAAATGCAACAAAAAAAGAAGGTCAGTCTACCGCGACCGAGGGGCGGGGCAGACCCATGCCAGCGATCTGGTCGGTCACGCGATCGGCCGTATCGACGTCAGCCATGGGCCCGACCCGGACCCGGCGCACGCTGCGGCCGCCGACGGCGGTCTCGATCACACTGACAGGGCCAAGGCCAGCTTTGTTCAGCTGATCGGCGACGCGGTTGGCATTGGCGGCATCCGAGAAGGCGCCGACCTGAAGGTAGATGGTGGGTTTGCCGACCACGGGGGCGGCGACCGGGCCACGGGAGGGGCTGGAAACCGGGGCCTTGGCGCCTGTCCCGGTGCCCGCGCCCGCGAGGGGCGGCAGCGCTTCGGTCGGCGACACCCCGGTCATGCCGGGCACATGCCCCTCGGCGAGGCTGACGCCAGCCACCGCCGCGCCACCGACCGGGGCATCGATATCCTGCGACGGTGCGCGCGGCGCCAGCGCGCGCTCGGGCGTGGACGCGGGACGCGCGCCGACCGGCGCGGACGCGGCCGCGCTGGCGACCACCCGCGGCGGCGGCGGTGGCGCGGTGATCGGCGCGGGTTTCGGCGCCGTGTTGACGTACGGCGCGCCGCGATCGCTGTTGGCTTCCGTCGGATCGATCGCGCGCACTTCGACCAGACCCGTGCCCTTCGGCCAGACACCGATCTTCACGGCCGCGGCGAAGGACAGATCGATGATCCGGTTCTCGTGGAACGGACCGCGATCGTTGATGCGGACGATGACCGTCTTGCCGTTCTCGAGGTTGGTGACACGTGCGTAGCTCGGCAGCGGCAACGTCTTGTGCGCGCCGGAGAACTGATACATGTCGTATTCCTCGAGGCTCGAGGTCTTGTAGCCGTGGAACTTGTTGCCGTAGAACGAGGCGATGCCGCGCTCGACGTAACCGCGTGGCGAGGGCAGCACGTTGTAGGTCTGGCCGAGCACGGAATACGGGCTCTTGTTGCCGTAGAGCGAGCGTGGCTCGACCTTCGGCACCGGCTCCGGGAGCTTGCTGACATCCGGAATCTCGGTCGGCACGCTGTCGGAACTGGACCGGTAGCGCGAGCCCTGCGACTTGCGGATGTCGTCGTAGCCGCCGCGCGATGAAGATGAGGAGCCGCCATTGCTACCGCCACGCGAGGCCGGGCGGGTGTTTTTCGACCCGCCGCAGGCGCTGAGCAACAACGCGACCAGCAGGACAGCGGCAACACGCAGGAGCGCGCAGGGCGCGCTCCTACCCTGCATCGCCGCCGTACCGGCGCGATGCCTCATCGCGGGGCGGGTCCGCCGGCGCGCTCGCGGATGGCCTGCGCCAGCTGGTTCACGGCCATGGCGTACATCGGGCTGCGGTTGTAGGTGGTGATCACGTAGAAATTCTGGAAGGTGAACCAGTACTCGTCACCCGACGGCCCGTCGAGACGCACCAGCTGTGCGTCGCGACCCGGGTTGAGATGCTGCACGGGCGCGAAGCCGTCGGCGACGAACGATTCCACCGGCGCCACGGGGCGCCAGTCCTTCGGGACGTCGGGCGCGCGCACGCGCGTATCGGGCTGCGCACGCGCCGCCACGGGACCCCCACGCTCCCAGCCATGCTCGACGAAGTAGTTGGCGATGCTGGCGAAAATGTCGCCCATCGAGCCCTTCATGTCGATACGGCCGTCGTGGTCGTAATCCACGCCCCAGTCGCGGATGGACGAAGGCATGAACTGCCCCCACCCCTGCGCGCCGGCATAGGAGCCGGTCAGCGTGTCGACGGGCCCACCCAGGTGGTTCGACGGCAGTTCGAGCAGCGTTTTCAGCTGCTCGCGGAAGAACGGCGCACGCTTGGGGTAGTAGAACGCGAGCGTGGTGAGCGCATCGATCACCTTCCACTTGCCGGTGTTCTTGCCGTAGAAGGTTTCGACACCGACGATGGCGACGATGTATTCCGGCGGCACGCCGTACTTGCGGCCGATGCCGTCGAGCAGCGCGCGGTGTTCCTCGTAAAACGCGGCACCGGCGGCGATCCGCTGCTCGGTGAGAAAAATCGGACGGTAATCGCGCCAGGGTTTGCCCTCGGCGGGTCGGCTGATCGCGTCGAGGATCGCCTGCTGCTTCTTCGCGTTGTCGAGCAACGCGTTCAGCGAGGCCTTGCTCTTGCCGGTGTCCTTCGCCACCTCGCGCACGAGTGCATCCTGGCCAGGATGCGTCTCAGCATGCGCGGACGCCGCGAAAAGCAGGGGGATACCGATCAACGCGCCGGCGAGGCGCGGGAGGTGGCGTGCGGGTCGGGCGCGGCGCGCAGTCAGAACTTCATCCATGCACCGAAGGGTAACACGCAGCTGTGGCGCATCCGGGGCGCGTTTCGGCCGCTGTTCAGCCATCAATCGTGCAGCTTGCGATTGGCGTGAATCGACATCAGCACACCGAAGCCCGTCAGCAGCGAGACGGCCGACGTACCGCCGTAACTGACCAGCGGCATCGGCACGCCGACCACCGGCAGAATGCCCGCGACCATGCCGCCGTTGACCGCCACATAGACGAAGAAACTCATGCCGATGGCGCCGGCCAGCAGGCGTGAATACGTGTCGCGCGCGTTCATCGCGATCCACAGGCAGCGGCCGATGATGAACGCGTACAGCAGCATGATGCCGATAACGCCGATCAGGCCGAATTCCTCGGAGAAGACCGCGAAGATGAAGTCGGTGGTGTGCTCGGGCAGGAACTCCAGACGCGACTGCGTACTGTGCTGCCAGCCCTTGCCGAACACGCCGCCGGAGCCGACAGCGATCTTCGACTGGATGATGTGCCAGCCGTTGCCCAGCGGGTCGGATTCCGGATCCAGCAGGGTGCGCACGCGATTGCGCTGGTACTCGTGCAGGAACTGCCAGGCGACGGGAATGGCGCCGCCCACGGCGCCGACGATCAGGCCGATGCGCCACCAGGCCATGCCGGAAAGAAACAGCGCGAACGCACCCGCTCCCGCCACCAGCAGCGCCGTGCCCAGGTCGGGCTGTTTCGCGATCAGACCGGCCGGCACCGCGATCAGCAGACCGACCACCGCGATGTCCTTCCAGCTCGGCGGCAGCTGCCGGGGATGCAGGTACCAGGCGACCATCATCGGCATGGTCAGCTTGAGCAGTTCGGACGGCTGGAAACGCATGACACCCAGATCCAGCCAGCGATAGGCACCGCGGCCTTCGCCCAGGATCGCGACGACGACCAGCAAGGCGGTGCTGCCCATGTACAGCCAGGGCGTCCACGAGCGCAGCACCGGCGGCGGAATCCGCGAGATGACGACCAGCAGCACGGCACCGAGACCGAAGCGCATGGCCTGCCCCGTCACCAGACTGGCATCGGCATTGCCTGCGCTGTAGAGCGTGGTCAGGCCGACGCAGGCCAGGATGAACAGCGCCAGCAGCAGCGGAATGTCGAGGCGCGGACGGCTCAGAAGACGCAGGCCGAAACGCTTCATCCGCATGGTGAGGTTGGCGATC
Organism: Dyella sp. 333MFSha; assembly: GCF_900102405.1. NCBI lineage: Bacteria > Pseudomonadati > Pseudomonadota > Gammaproteobacteria > Lysobacterales > Rhodanobacteraceae > Dyella > Dyella sp. 333MFSha. Next base: position 362,580 of record NZ_FNBR01000003.1, read on the forward strand.
ACGGTCACTGGTCCTCACCATTGTCGTCGGGCGGCTCCGCACTGCTGGCGGCACCGGCGGGCTGCACGCCCTGGGCGGGCGCGTCTTCCGGGGGCGCCGCCTCGGGCGGCGCATCGGCGGTCACGACGGGGCCGGGCGGCGCTTCGGACGGACGCGGACCACCCTCGTCGACCACCCACTGATCGAGCACCTTGCGCGCGATCGGGCCGGAATCCTGCGCGCCCCACGCGCCGGCCTCCAGCACCACGGCCACCGAGATTTTGGGGTCGTCCGCCGGCGTGTAGGCGATGAACAGCGCGCGGTGGCGCGACGCCAGATAGGCCGAATTCTTGTTCTGGTCGTAGGCGTTGGTGGTGCGCGAGAAGCGCTCGGCCGTGCCGCTCTTGCCTGCGATGACGTACGGAAAGCCAATGCCGAGCTTCTTGCCCGTACCGCCGGTGATCACCGCTTTCATCCCGTCATTGACCGTTTCCCAGTCGGCCTCCTTGCGGATCACGGAGGGACCGGAAGGCGGGAATGACTGAGCCACGCGCGGACTGTCCACACCGTCCTGCGTATCGAGGAGGAAGTGCGGCGTGTAGGGAACGCCGCGCCCGGCGAACGTCGCGACCGCGTGCGCCAGCTGCAGCGGCGTCACGGCCCAGTAACCCTGACCGATGCCTGCGATGATCGTTTCGCCCGGGAACCAGCCGGCCTTACTGCGCGACGCCTTCCACTCACGCGACGGCAGGATGCCCTCGACTTCGCCGACCAGATCGATGCCCGTCTTCTTGCCGAAGCCGAGACTCCCCATCCACTGGGAGAGGCGGTCGATGCCCATGTCGAGCGCGAGACGGTAGAAATAGGTGTTGGTCGACAGTTCGATGGCGCGGACCATGTTGACCGTACCGTTACCGCCGCGCACGTCGTCGCGATAGCAGCGCGACTGGCCGGGGATGCAGAACTCACCCGTCGACAGCACGGTGTCAGACGGCCGGCGAATCCCCATCGTGAGGCCACCGAGCGCGAGAAAGGGCTTCACGGTGGAACCCGGCGGATACACGCCGCGAAGCGCACGGTTGTACAGCGGCTTGTCGGGCGAGGTGGTCAGCGCCTTGTAGTCCGCCGAGCTGATGCCGTTGACGAACAGGTTGGGATCGAAGCTGGGCTCGCTGGCGAAGGCCAGCACCTGCCCATTGCGCGGATCGATCGCGATCGCCGCGCCCGCGCGGCCGTTGAGTCCATCCTCGGCCGCCTTCTGCAGGCGCACGTCGATGCTCAGGTAGATGTTCTTGCCCGGCGTGGGCGGCGTGGTGTCGAGCACGGCCTGCGTGCGGCCGTCCGCATTCACTTCGACCAGCTCGTAGCCCGGCGCGCCGTGCAGCAGCTTCTCGTACGAGCGCTCGATGCCGATGCGACCGATGTGCGTGGTGCCCTTGTAGGTCGCCTCTTCCTCGTCGTCCATGCGATTGAGGTCGTCCACGTCGATCCGGCTGACGTACCCGATGACGTGGGCCAGCGCCGGACCCAGCGGGTAGCGACGGGTCAGGTAAGGCACGACATCCACGCCGGGAAACCGCCAGCGATTGACGTCGAAGCGGCCGATCTCGTCCTCGGTCAGCTTGAGCTTCAGCGGCACGCCTTCGAAGCGACGACTGCCCTTCACCTGCTTCTTGAACGTGGCGATATCGTCATCGCTGAGTGGCACGATGGCGCCGAGCCTGGCGAGCATGGCGTCCATGTTGCCGACCTGCTCGGGCGTCACCTCGAGCCGGAACGCAGGTACGTTATCGGCCAGCAGCACGCCGTTGCGATCGAAGATCAGGCCACGCGCGGGCGGAATCGCACGCGGTTTCACGCGGTTCTGTTCCGAACGCGTGGCGAACTCGTCGTGGTGATTGACCTGCAGGTTGACGTACTGGCAGCACACGGCGATCAGACCCGCCAGAATCAGTGCAAAACCGGCGAGCGCGCGGCGGCGGAACAGCGCCACCTCGCCGCGGACCTCCTTGATCGAGGCGCGCCGGGTGCTCATGTTTCGTGGATGCGCAGCCGTGCGCGGAGGTCGTCCAGGATCAGGAACACGAACGGCCACAGGGCCGCGCCGACGAAGGGCGAGATCCAGTATTCCGCCGGCGGCACGGGATCGCCGCCGAGCACGCGGATCAGAAGGAGCAGCACGCGGTCGTTGAGCAACAGGGCCAGCACGGCCAGCGCCTGCTGCCACATCGGGAAGAAACGCAGCCGCGAGCGGAAGCGCAGCGCGATGAAGACCATGGCGGTAAGTCGCAGTGCCTGCTCGCCCAGCAACACACCGTCGAACAGATCCGCGCCCACGCCCAGACAGAACGCCATGCCAAGCGTGACCCGGTCGCCCGACTGCAGGCACCAGTAAAGCAGGATCAGCGCGGGCCAGTACGGCTTGAACGGCGTCAGCGGACCCGGCAACGGAATCAGCATGAGGAACAGCGACAGCAGGAGCGTCGCCGCGAACCAGAGCTGCCGGACGCGGATACGGTTCATGGCGTGCTCCCGGCCGTGGATGCGCGCGCGGGCGCGACGCGACTCGTGGTCGGCGAGGTCACCGAAGGCAGCGTCGGCGCAGGCGTCGGAACCGCGGGCGGTGCGTTCGGATCGGGTGCCATGCTGGCCGGCGGACCCGCTTCCGGCGCGAGCGACGGCGGACCCGCCGGCTCGGCCAGGTCGTGCAGGAGCAGCACGTCTTCACTGCGGTCGAGATCGGCGGCCGGTTTGGCCTGCGCGGAGAGAAAGGTTCCCGATGCGGTCTGTGCGACGTCACGGATCTCCCCCACCGGGAAGCCCGGCGGGAAGCGGCCGCCGAGGCCCGACGTGACCAGCTTGTCGCCCGCCTGCACGTCAGCCGAAACCGGAATGGTCGGCAGGGTCAGCATGTCGCCCGCACGTGAGCCATAGGCGACGGTGCGCAGGCCGGTGCGCTCGATGGTCACCGGAATGGCGTGGTTGGGATCGGTAATCAGCATGGCCACCGAGGTAGTCGGCATCACGTCGACGATCTGGCCCATGACGCCACGCGCGTCGATCACCACCTGCCCCTGCTGCACCTTGTCGCGGGCGCCGAGGTTGAGCACGATCCGGTGCCGGAACGGACCGAGGTCCACGCCGACCAGACGCGCGAGCTGCACGTTGAGCGAGAGGCTGTGCTGGGTATCGAGGAGTTCCTTCAGGCGCTGGTTCTGCTCGGCGACCGAGGCCATGCGGTTGAGCTTGGCGTTGGCCAGCAGCAGATCTTCCCGCAGGCGCTGGTTCTGCTCGGTCAGGCGCTGGCGATCGGCGAACGCCACCGTGGCCGCCTGGAAACCCTGCGATGGCAGGCCGGCGATCCGGTATACGGGTTCAATGACGATCGACAGGCCGTAGCGCACGTTGGCCAGCCAGCCGCCCCGGTGGTCGAGGACCATCAGGACACAGGCGAGGGCCAGATACACGATCAGGCGTAGCGTTCCCGCTACGCCTGGTGCGAAAAGCGGCGACTTGTCGTCGCGATTCAGCGCCACGGCCTAGCGTCCGGGCGCCGCGAGCGCGGCGGTCATTCGAAAGCGAAGAAGTCGCTGCCGTGCTGGTCGATCATCTCCAGGGCCTTGCCGCCGCCACGCGCCACGCAGGTGAGCGGGTCGTCGGCCACCTGCACGTGCAGGCCGGTTTCCTCGGAGATCAGGCGATCCAGATCGCGCAGCAGCGCGCCGCCACCGGTGAGCACGATGCCGCGCTCGGCCACGTCGGAGCAGAGCTCCGGCGGGGTCTGCTCCAGCGCCGCCTTGACCGCGGCCACGATGCCGGACAGCGGCTCGTGGAGGGCTTCGAGCACTTCGTTGGAGTTGATCGTGAACATGCGCGGCACGCCCTCGGCGAGGTTACGGCCGGAGATTTCCATCTCGCGGACTTCGCTCTGCGGGAAAGCGCAGCCGACCTCGAGCTTGATCCGCTCGGCAGTGGATTCACCGATCAGCGTGCCGTGGTTGCGACGCACGTAGTTGATGATGGCTTCGTCGAAGCGGTCGCCGCCCACGCGCACGGACTGCGAGTAGACGATGCCGTTGAGCGAGATGACCGCGACTTCCGAGGTACCGCCGCCGATGTCGAGAACCATGGAGCCACGGGCCTCGTGCACCGGAATGCCGGCGCCGATCGCGGCGGCCATCGGTTCTTCGATCAGGAACACGTCGCGCGCACCGGCGCCTTCGGCGGATTCCTTGATGGCGCGGCGCTCCACCTGAGTGGAACCGCAGGGGACGCAGACCAGCACGCGCGGGCTGGGACGCAGCATGCGCGAGCGGTGCACCTGCTTGATGAAATGCTGGAGCATCGCCTCGGTCATGGTGAAGTCGGCGATGACGCCGTCCTTCATCGGACGCACGGTGGCGATATTGCCCGGGGTGCGGCCGAGCATGCGCTTGGCGTCGCCACCCACGGCGGCGACGGCACGCGGGCCGCCCGGGCCACGATCCTGACGGATGGCCACGACCGACGGCTCGTTCAGGACAATGCCCTGCCCGCGCACGTAGATGAGCGTATTCGCCGTGCCGAGATCGATGGAGATGTCGTTCGAAAAGAGTCCGCGGAACTTCTTAAACATGATGCGGCGGGCGCCCGTTGCGGCAAAAAGTAAGCGTGGAAGTCTAGATTGGCGCCCTCCCCCACGCAAGGGCGGAGCGGAGGCGAAGAAGTTAAGAAAGTCTTGTAAGTCCGATGGATGCGAGCGAAAGGTGACGCATATCCGTAATTCTGTACGTAATCAGCAGTCGCCTCGGCGGGCGATTTTGGGTACGATCCGTCGGTTTGCCGAACCCCTCGCGTTCGGCGCTCGCGGCGGCCGGCTCACGGCCGCGCCATTCATCCTTTCAGGGTCGCCCAAGCATGACTGCCGTTATCTGCGGATCGCTCGCCTACGACACCATCATGGTGTTCCAGGACCAGTTCAAGAACCACATCATTCCGGACCAGGTGCATATCCTGAACGTGTCGTTCCTGGTGCCGGCCATGCGCCGCGAGTTCGGCGGTTGCGCCGGCAACATCGCATACAACCTGAAGCTGCTCGGCGGCGAACCGATGCCCGTGGCCACCGTCGGCCAGGATTTCGCGCCCTACCGCGCGCACCTCGAGAAATTCGGCATCCGCCTCGATGGCGTTCGCCAGTTCGACGACCAGTTCACGCCGCAGTGCTTCATCACCACGGATCTGGACAACAACCAGATCACGGCCTTCCATCCGGGCGCCATGTCCAGCGCGCACGAAAACCACGTGCGTGACATCCCGGACTATCAGTTCGGCATCGTCGCGCCGGACGGCCGCGAAGCCATGCTGCAGCACGTCGACGAGTTCGCCGCGCGCGGCGTGCCCTTCATCTTCGATCCGGGCCAGGCGATGCCGCTGTTCAACGGCGACGAGTTCCGCTCGATGATCGGCAAGGCCACGTACGTCATCGTCAACGACTACGAGTCGCAGCTGCTGCAGCAGCGCACCGGCTGGAGCGCGGCGGACATCGCGTCCAAGGTCACCGCGTACATCATCACGCAGGGTCCGCGCGGCTCGCTGATCCACGTCGACGGCCAGACGATCGAGATCCCGCCGGCACGCGAGCACAAGGTGGTCGACCCCACCGGCTGCGGCGACGCGTATCGTGCCGGTCTGATCTTCGGCATCATGAAGGGCTACGACTGGCCGACCGTCGGCAAGATGGCGTCGCTGATGGGCGCGCTGAAGGTCGAGCATCCGGGCACGCAAAACCAGTACTTCACGTACGAGGAGTTCGCGACCGAGTTCGAAAGCCAGTTCGGTTACAAGCTGGGCTGATAGCCGCTTTGTAACGTGCATAAAAAAAGGGCGACGCAGAAATGCGCCGCCCTTTTTTCGTGCAGCAAACTGTAGGAGCGCGCCCCGCGCGCGACCCACCCCGCGCGCGACCCGCCCCGCGACAAAGCCCATCACGCGCAGGGCGCACCCCCACACGGCCGCGTCAGTTCCTGGGCTTGAACCCCATCGTCGCCGTCACCGCCTGCTTCCAGCCTTCGTAGAGGTCGTCACGCGCTTCCTTGGTCATCGCCGGCTCGAACTTGCGATCGACCGCCCAGCGCTTGGCGATATCCGCACGGTCCTTCCAGAAACCGACCGCGAGGCCGGCGAGGTACGCCGCGCCCTGCGCCGTGGTTTCCTGCACCTTCGGACGCAACACCGTCACGTCGAGAATGTCCGCCTGGAATTGCGCCATGAAGTCGTTGGCGATCGCACCACCGTCGGCACGCAGCTCCTTCAGCTCGATGCCCGAGTCGATCTGCATCGCTTCGAGCACGTCGCGCGTCTGGTACGCCATCGACTCGAGGGCGGCGCGGATGAACTGTTCCTTCGTCGTACCGCGCGAGAGACCGAACACGGCGCCACGCACATCGCTGCGCCAGTACGGCGCACCAAGACCGACGAACGCCGGCACGAAGTACACACCATCGTTGTCCTTCGCGCGTTCCGCATACGACTGCGAATCCGACGCCTTGCCCAGCATGCGCAGACCGTCGCGCAGCCACTGGATGACGGAACCGGCGACAAAGATGCTGCCTTCCAGCGCGTATTCGACCTTGCCGTCCACACCCCACGCGATGGTGGTGAGCAGACCGTTCTTCGAACGCACGGCCTTCTCGCCCGTGTTCATCAGCATGAAGCAGCCGGTGCCGTACGTGTTCTTGGCCAGACCCGGCTCGAAGCATGCCTGACCGAACAACGCCGCCTGCTGGTCACCGGCGATACCGGCGATCGGCACTTCGCGGCCGAAGAAATGCTTGGCCAGCGTATTGCCATAGACCTCACTGGACGACTTCACTTCCGGAAGCATCGCGCGCGGCACGTTGAGCATCTTCAGCAGCTCATCGTCCCACTCGCGCTTGTAGATGTCGTACATCAGGGTGCGCGACGCATTGGTGTAATCGGTCACGTGCACCTTGCCGCCGGTGAGGTTCCAGATCACCCAGGTGTCGATGGTGCCGAACAGAAGCTCGCCCGCCTCGGCCCTCTCCTGCGCACCCTCGACATGGTCGAGGATCCAGCGCACCTTGGTACCGGCGAAATACGCGTCGATCAGCAGGCCGGTCTTCTCGCGCACCATCTCGTCATGGCCGTCGGCCTTGAGCTTCTCGCAGATGTCGGCGGTCTGGCGCGACTGCCAGACGATCGCGTTGTAGATGGGCTGACCGCTCTTCTTGTCCCACACCACCGCGGTCTCGCGCTGGTTGGTGATGCCGATGCCTTCGATACAGCTGGCATCTATACCGGAGCTGCTGATGACCTCGGTCATCGTCGACAGCACGCTGGTCATGATTTCGCGCGGGTTGTGTTCGACCCAGCCCGGCTGCGGGAAGATCTGGGGGAACTCACGCTGCGCGGTGCCGGCGATGTTGCCGTCGTGGTCGAAAAGAATCGTGCGAGAGCTGGTGGTGCCCTGGTCGATGGCGAGGATGTATTTCTGCTTGCTCATCTGCGGCCTCACGAAATGGTGTTGGTGGAAGATGTGCCGCGCGCCGCCTTCTGGCGCGCTTCTTCAAGCGCACGCTGACGTGCTGGCAGGAAAGGATGCACGAGCAGCTGGTAAGCGCCGCCACCGACGACACCGCCGATCAGCGGACCGACGATCGGCACCCACCAGTAGTTGTCCGGCGACGGAAGCGCCGAGGGACCCCAGCCGGCGAAGTAGGCGAACAGTCGCGGACCGAAATCACGCGCGGGATTGATCGCCCATGCCTCGAGATAGCCCATCGACGCGCCGATGGTGGCGACCAGCAGGCCGATGATCAGCGCGCCGTTGTTCGCGCCCGGAGCGGTTTCGTTGTACTGCTCGGTGATGGCGAAGATACCGAACAGCAGGAAAGCGGTAAGGATGATCTGATCGGACAGCGCGTGCATGGGCGAGACGGCCAGGCCCGGATGTGTAAAGAACACGCCCGCCGCACCGCCCGCTTCGCGGGTCAGGTTGTGCGTGGCGTTGAAATGATCGATGACCGGACCGAACAGCGCATAGACGATAGCCGCGCCGAGGAACGCGCCGATCACCTGGGCGATCCAGTAAGGCACGACTTTCTTCCAGGAGAAATCCCGGAACACCGCCAGGGCCAGCGTCACCGCCGGATTGGCGTGTGTACCGGACACCGATGCGGTCGCGTAGATCGCGATGGTCACCGCGAGACCCCAGGCGATACAGACACCCCAGTAGGCATTCAGATAGGGACTGGGATCGTAAAGCACGTACATACACGCTACGGAATCGCCGAAGGCGATGATGATGAACATCGCCAGGGCTTCGGAAATCAACTCGCCTATATTTTGTCGCATGATCCGTCTCTCCATCGGTTTCATGGCAGGGGCAGCGCGTGAGCGCTACGGGTTAATGGCGGAGCCCTTCGGGACCCGCTGATTGAGGTATTCGGTAAGACGCTTCACGTCGTCCGGACCGACGCGCAGGCCGATCTTGCTGCGCCGCCAGAGGATGTCTTCCGCTTCGGTCGCCCATTCGTGCCGGATCAGGTAGTCGACTTCGGCCTGATACAGGTCCGAACCGAAGTGTGTCCCCAGCGCATCGAGGCCATCGGCTTCGCCCAGCAGATCGCGGGCACGCGTGCCGTACATGTGCGTGAGGCGCCATGCGAAGGTCTCAGGCAGCCACGGACGTGACGAGCGGATGTCGTCGGTGAGCGCATCGATGTCGCGCTCGCCGCCACCGGGCAGCGGACGCGCATCGGCCGTCCACGCCGGCTTGTCGTTACCCAGCAGCGGGGCGAGCTTGTCGACCGCCTCTTCGGACAGCTTGCGGTACGTGGTCAGCTTACCGCCGAAGACGTTCAGCAGCGGCGCCCCACCGGTCTGATCGATGTCGAGCAGGTAGTCGCGCGTCACTTCCGAGGCGCTGCCCGCTTCGTCCTGCAGCAGCGGACGCACGCCGCTATAGCTCCAGACCACGTCGTCCGGCGTCAGCTGCTTCTTGAAGTAACGGTTGGCGGCGTCGCACAGGTAACGCCTCTCGTCGGCGTCGATCTCAGGATGCGACGGGTCGGCCTTGTACTCGACATCGGTGGTGCCGATCAGCGTGAAGTCACGCTCGTACGGGATAGCGAACACGATGCGACGATCGGGCTGTTGGAAGATATAGGCGTAGCGATGATCGAAGATTTTCGGAACGATGATGTGGCTGCCCTTGATCAGGCGCAGCGAGTGCGTGTGCTTCACGTGCACTACGTCGTCGAGGAAACTCGCGGCCCACGGACCCGCGGCGTTGACGAGCGCCCGCGCCTTGACGAAGTGGCGGGTGCCGTCGCGGGACTCGAGTTCGGCCGTCCAGCCGTCCGCGTCACGACGTGCGCTGACGCACCTGGTGTGCGTCTCCACCTTGGCGCCGCGGTGCACGGCGTCCATGGCGTTGAGCACCACGAGACGTGCGTCCTGCACCCAGGCGTCGGAATAGACGAAGCCTACCGAGAAGTCATCGCGCATCGGCTCGCCGGTGACGTGTTTGGCGAAGCGAACGCGGCGCGAGCCGGGCAACGTGCGGCGACCGCGGCCGAGATGATCGTAAAGGAACAGTCCGATACGAATCATCCACGCCGGACGCAGATGCGGCTGATGCGGAAGCACGAAACGCAGCGGCCAGATGATGTGCGGGGCCGCGCGAAGAAGCACCTCGCGCTCGGCGAGTGCCTTGCCCACGAGGGCGAACTCGAACTGCTCCAGATACCGCAGGCCGCCGTGGATCAGCTTGGTCGACGCGCTCGAGGTATGCGAAGCCAGATCGTCACGTTCACACAGCCATACCGAGAGCCCGCGGCCCACGGCGTCACGCGCGATGCCGACACCGTTGACGCCGCCACCGACTACCAGAACATCGACCTGCTCGACCATTACCCACCCCACTTGGCTGGGGGCGGCGCCTTGCTGAGGAGAGAACCCTACGCTCGGGTACGTTCGTTTTCCCTGAGGGAGCACCCGAAGGGCGCAAAAACGAACACGTCAAACCATCGGCAAGGCGTCGCCCACGTTGAAAGGAGCATATTCGAACACAAACGAACATCGCACGCTGCACTGCAGCGTACGATTTGTCCGTCATGCGAGCTGGGTAAGTCTTTCAAGGAGCGAGGGCAGGCTCGCGAGCCGTCTGGGGAGGCGCTGGGAAGCCGCGCTGGGGGCGGTGGCGCCGGCGGTGGCACCCCTCAGTCCGCCACAAACAACCGCGTACCCGCCGCCTCGATGACCGGGAGCAACGGCTCCGGTGGCGTCTTATCGGTGAACCAGGCATCCACCCGGCTGAAGTCACCCAGCCTGACCATGGCGTTGCGGCCGATCTTGGTATGGTCCGCCGCGAGGTAGACCTGGCGCGAGTGCTCGATGATCGCCTGGGCGACGCGCACTTCGTGGAAGTCGAAGTCCAGCAAGGTGCCATCCAGCTCGATACCCGAGATGCCGATGATCCCGTAGTCCACCTTGAACTGACGAATCAGCTCGATCGTGGCCTCGCCTGTCACACCATGATCGCGAGCCCGGACCACACCACCGGCGACGATCACCTCGAACGTCGGGTTCTCGCTCAGCAACAAAGCGATATTGAGATTGTTGGTAATGACACGAAGATCCCGGCGCTCGAGCAGGGCCCGTCCCACCCCCTCGTTGGTGGTGCCGAGGTTGATGAACAACGATGACCCATCGGGAATCTGGGCGGCGATAGCCGCGGCGATCCGGCCCTTCTCAGCCGCCTGCAAGGTCTGACGCGCCGCATAAGCCACGTTTTCAACACTGCTGGTAGGGGTGCTCACGCCGCCGTGGTAGCGGCGAATCAAGCCGCCGTCAGCGAGCAGGTTAAGGTCCCGCCGGATGGTCTGCGGTGCCACATCGAAGTGGCTGGCGAGTTCATCGACACCGACGAAGCCCTGGCGCTGGACGATCGCGACCAGTTCTTCCTGTCTTCGGTTGAGGCGTAAATCCATGACGTTCCCTTGTTGCACGACGCGCCGACATGATGGCGTCTAATCGGGCGCGTGTCATGTTGCACCGGCGTCGATGCGTTGACGATCGCACCTTTGCCTATTCGGCGTACTGGTGCGGCCTCTATCCGACATTCGTGCGAGAGATCAGACGCGATCCTTGTTGCGCAGTCTGTGGGCCTCGTTCGCAAGCTGCGTAACGCTGCACCGATGCGTTACTCCACATGTCGCTGCACGGTATGGCATGGCAGTGGCGTGTCTGGCACGGTACGGCCGGTCAACTTCGCACGCGACTCATGCCGCTCTATGCAAAGGATCTCCGTTGAACTCCGTTCGTTTTCTTTTCTGCACCCTGACGCTGTCCTGCACATCCGCCGTGGGTGTCCACGCACAAGATGCATTTGCCGTCCCCCGGCCGGCCATGACCGCGCTGCCGTCGTTGACCGCGACAGACGATGAGATGCACATGCCGATCGACGCGCAGTCCGTGGTGCCTGTCCCACGTTCACCCGCTCCTGGACTCTCGAGCGTCCGTATTCTCGCCGTGGGCTCGACCGCCTGCGGTTGGGAGTATCCCGATGGCAAGGGAACCACGACGTGCAATCACGGCGGCGGCGAGCTCCGTGTCGCCGTCATGGAGATCGGGTATGGATCCAATCCGATCGCATCCATGAATGGCGGACAGTTGCCGCGCTCGGCCCAATACGCGAGCACCGGCATCTGTGTCACCGGCACGCAGTACACATGGCCATGCACGCCAGGCCAGACGGTGGTCGGTTGGCTCAACGAGTACAACGTGGATGGCCACGAGTCCGGACTGTTCAAGTATCAGAACACGTCGACCAATGCACCGCACAACACGGTGTACACCCAGATCAACATTCTTTGAGCGTTGGATAAAGCGAGGCCTCTCCGGTAAGGGAGAGGCCTCAAGAACATAAAGCCCGTGGCGTTGACCTGTGACGGGTCGCGCTGCGCGCAAAAGAAAAACCCGCCCTCTAGTGAGGACGGGTGTTTCAGGATAAAGCCCCTGGCGGTGACCTGTTGCGGGTCGCGCTGCGCGCAAGAGCGCGTTCGAGGCGGAATGTCGGGCAAAGAAAAACCCGCCCTCTAGTGAGGACGGGTTTTTGGAATAAAGCCCCTGGCGGTGACCTACTCTTGCATGGCTTGAGCCACACTACCATCGGCGCATGCGCGTTTCACTTCTGAGTTCGGGATGGGATCAGGTGGTACCACGCCGCTATAGCCGCCAGGGAAGGGGTGGGAGCAGCGCATTGAGCGCCGGCTCCACAGAGGGTGTAAACGAGTGACAAGCGTCCGGGTTTTCATCGAACAGCGAGTTAAGAGATAAGACGGTGAAGCGTCTTGGGGTTATATGGTCAAGCCTCACGGCTCATTAGTACACGTAAGCTCAATGCATTGCTGCACTTCCACACCGTGCCTATCAACCACCTAGTCTTGATGGTGC
>NZ_FNBR01000001.1:0-754216 GCF_900102405.1 Dyella sp. 333MFSha
GGATGACCGGCCGTTTTCGGGGAGGCAGGGACAGCCGACTCGAAAACCCCCAGTCGGAGCCCGACCCGGCCGAAGGCCATTGAAATACGGCCGCGGAGCGGCCCTTCCCTGAGGGGTCGCCGCAGGCGTGGACGCGAGGGTGGCACCCGCTGGCTCTCCAACGCGACACCACACGCCGCGACAAAACCAAACGCGAAGGCGCAAGCCGAGCCCGGCAACCTACCCAGCAACGGCGAACAAATCGGCGATCGGCTGGACCTCAGGCTCGAACCACCGCTTCACCGGCGCAAAACTGCGGCGATGGGCATCGCACGGCCCCAGACGGGAAAGCGCATCGAGATGCTCGGGTACGCCGTAACCCTTGTGCTTCGCAAAGCCATAGCCAGGATGCATCGCATCCAGCGCATGCATGTGCCGGTCGCGGCTGACCTTGGCCAGGATCGAGGCGGCGCTGATCGCCGGCTCGGTGGCGTCGCCGCCGATGACCGCGCGGCCTTCGCAGGGCAGGGTGCGCGGCAGGCGGTTGCCGTCGATCAGCGCGATGTGGGGAGTGTGCGACAAGCCCATCAGGGAACGCGTCATGCCGACCATCGTCGCCTGAAAAATGTTGATCCGGTCGATTTCCTCGCGCTCGACGAAGATCACGGACCAGGCGATCGCGCGTTCGATGATGCGCCCGTAGAGCTTCTCGCGGACGTCCTCGTTCAGCTGCTTGGAGTCGTTGAGGCCACGGATCGGTCGGGCCGGATCCAGGATGACGGCGGATACGACGACCGGCCCGGCCAGCGGGCCGCGGCCGGCCTCGTCCACGCCCGCAACGACGAGGTCGCGGGCGAGCTGGGAGCTGACATTGCGCTTGCGGGGCATGATGCGAAGCCTAGTGTCCGGCGCTGGCCGTCGGCAAGTCCGGTACCGCGATCAGGTCGGCGATGGCGTCCGCCGCGTGATCGGCGGCGCGGCCTTCCAGGCCGCCGCGCAGTTCCTGGTGCAGGAACTCGAAGGCGGCGACGATGGCGCCGCGGCGTTCGCTGTCGCCGAGGAGTTCCAGCGTCGCGCGGGAGAGGTTGTCGGGGGTGCACTCATCCTGCATGAACTCGGGGACCAGCAGGCGTTTGCCGAGGCCACAGGCTCGCGCAAGGATGTTGGGCAGGCTGTAGACGTCCGTTTTCAGCATGCGCAGCGCGACGGCGATCCGGTAGCTGGTGGGCGAGACGCGGTAGCCGACCACCATCGGGCGTTTTGCCAGCATCGCTTCGAGCGTGGCCGTGCCGGAGGCCAGCAGGACCGCGTCCGCGGCCAGCATGACGTCGTGTGCCTGGCCATCGGTGAGTATCGGCGGGGTACCCGGGAAGTTCGCGAGCAGGGCTTGCAGCTGCGCGTGGACGCGTTCGTTGGCCGACGGCACGACGATCCGCACGGCTGGCATGGCTTCCGCGACACGGCGTGCGGCGGCGATGAAGATCGCGCCGACGCGTTCGATTTCGCTGGGTCGACTTCCCGGAAGCACGGCAAGCACCGGGGCGTCGTGGGGCAGACCCAGCGTCTCGCGGGCAGCGGCACGGTCGGAAACCATCGGGAAGCGATCGGCCAGCGGATGGCCCACGAAGCGCGCGTCGATGCCATGCTTCGCGTAGATCGGCGGCTCCATGGGGAACAGGCAGAGCACGCGGTCGGCGGAGCGACCGATTTTCTCGGCACGCTTTTCGCGCCAGGCCCAGACCGAAGGGCTGACGTAATGCACGGTGCGCAGACCGGCCGCCTTGAGCTTGCGCTCCACCCCCAGGTTGAAGTCCGGCGCGTCGATGCCGACGACGACAGCGGGACGCAGCGAAAGAAGTTTGCCAAGGAGCGCTTTGCGGAGGCCGAGCAGGCGGGGCAGGTGTTTCACCACCTCGGCAAAGCCCATGACGGAGAGTTCGCGGATGTCGTACCAGGACTCGAAACCCTGGGCGAGCATGCGCCGGCCGCCGATGCCGACGAAGCGGGCGCCGGGATAGCGCGTACGAAGCGCCTCGATGAGCTCGGCACCGAGCTGGTCGCCGGAGTCTTCGCCCGCGATGAGCGCGATGACCGGTGCGTCGGTGGAGGAGGGGGTGTGCTGCATGGTGTACGGGTCTCCCTCGACCGGCGTGCCGGCCTGGCGAAGTGTCGGCGCCCCCTGGCGCCGACGGGCATTACCGGGCGAGCGAGCGCTCGCTGCGATCCAGGAACTCGAGCATCTGGCGGACGTCTTCGCTGTTCTCCGCTTGCGAGAGCAACTGCTCACGCGCTTCGGCCAGAGGCAGGCCGGCCATGTACAGCGTGCGGTAGGCGCGCTTGATGGCGGCGATGCGGGCCGTGTCGAAGCCACGACGCTTGAGGCCTTCGCTGTTGATGCCGCGCGGACGGCCACGGGTTTCGTTGGCCATCATGACGAACGGCGGAACGTCCGAGCCCACGAGGCAGCCCATGCCGATGAACGCGTGCGCGCCCACCTTGCAGAACTGGTGCACGCCCGAATAGCCCGACATGATGGTCCAGTCGCCGATTTCCGCGTGTCCGGCCAGCGCCGAATAGTTGGAAAACACCACGTGATTGCCGACCTGGCAATCGTGCGCGATGTGCACGTAGGCGAGCAGCCAGTTGTCGTTACCGATGCGCGTGATGCCGCCACCGTCGCCGGTACCGCGGTTGATCGTGACGAACTCGCGGATGAGGTTGCGGTCGCCGATGATGACCTCGGTGCGCTCACCCTGCCACTTCTTGTCCTGCGGTGCGCCACCGATGGAGGCGAACTGCGAGATGCGGTTGTCGCGACCGATGACGGTGGGGCCTTCGATCACCACGTGAGGACCGATGGTGGTTCCCTCGCCGACGACGACGTCCGCACCGATCACGCTGAACGCGCCGATGCTGACGTTATCCGCGATGCGCGCCGACGGATCGATCTGCGCGGAGGGATGAATCATTTGTCGTTCCTCGCTGCGCACATCAGTTCGCAGCAGGCGACGACCTTGCCATCGACGAGGGCCCTGGCTTCGAACAGGCCCATGCCGCGGATGAGGCGCTTAAGCGAGACTTCCATACGCAGCTGGTCGCCCGGGGCGACCACGGCGGAGAAGCGCGCGTTGTCCACCTTGACCAGGTAGAACAGCGGGCTGCCGCTCTGGCCATCCATCTGACTGGTGATCTGCGTGAGCAGGCCGGCGGTCTGTGCCAGGGCTTCGACGATCAGGACGCCGGGCATGACCGGATGACCCGGGAAATGACCCTGAAAGAACGGCTCGTTGATCGAGACGTTCTTGATCGCCACGATCGACTTGCCCGGCTCGATCTCGATGACGCGATCGACCAGCAGAAACGGATAGCGATGCGGCAGGAGTCGCTGGATCTGCTCCACGTCGACGGGGAGCGTCACGGCGGCTTTCGATTCGGTCATTGCCCTTTTTCCTTTTCCAGCGCCGCGATGCGGCGCACGTATTCGTCGAGATGTTTCATGCGCGCCGCGTTCCGCCGCCATTGGCGGTTTTCCTGCAGCGGGGTGCCGGAGGAGTACTCGCCGGCTTCCCTGATCGATGACGTGACCAGGCTCTTCGCCGTGATGGTAACCCGGTCGGCCAGTTCGAGGTGGCCCAGCACCCCCGCGTTACCGCCGATCAGGCAGTAACGGCCGATCTTCGCGCTGCCGGCGACCGCCGAGCACCCGGCCATGGCCGTGTGGGCACCGATATGCACGTTATGGGCGATCTGGATCTGGTTGTCGAGGCGGACATCCTCTTCCAGCACCGTATCTTCCAGCGCGCCGCGATCGATCGTGGTGTTGCTGCCGATCTCGCAGTCGTCCCCGATACGGACCCCGCCGAGCTGGGGAAGCTTGATCCAGTGGTCGCGGTCGAAGGCCAGGCCGAAGCCGTCGGAGCCGATCACCGCGCCCGGGTGGATAAGGACGCGCCTGCCCAGGGTCACGCGGATCACCAGAGTGACCCGGGCGACGAGGCGCGAACCCGCGCCGACCACGCAGCCCGGCCCGATCGTGCAATGCGGGCCCAGGATCGCGTTTTCCTCGATGACGGCGTTGTCCTCGACCACGCAGCACGGACCCACCGATGCGGTGGGGTGAACGCGGGCGGACGGTGCCACCACCGCGCTGGGGTGAATGCCGCGCGGTGACGCGGGGTGTTTTTCGAAGAGGGCGGCGATCTTCGCGTAGGCCACGTAGGGGTCTTTCGCGACGAGCGCGGCACCGTTGCGCAGTGGCAGCTGGTCCGCGCCGAGCACGACGATGCCGGCCTGCGATTCGGCCAGCTGCGAGGTGTATTTCGGGTTGGACAGGAAGGTGAACTGGCTGGCCGTAGCCGCGGCCAGCGTGCCGACGCCGTCGACCGTCGTGGTCGGATCGCCGTGGGCCTCGAGGCCGAAGCGCTCGGCCAGCTCGGCCAGGGTGTACTGCGGATTTCCGCTCACGGGGGGCTCCCAAAGAAAAGGGGTGGCCGGGTTTGCACCGGCCACCCCTCTTATTATCGTACGAAACGGCTATGCCGCTTCGTTGGCTTTTCGCGCGCGGGGCGCGCTCCGACGGTGTTGCTTAGAACGTGTTGCCGAAGGTGAACTGGATGCGCTCGACGAAGCGGTTGTCGGCGTCCTTCTTACGGAACGGCACGGCGAAGTTGATGATCAGCGGGCCGATCGGCGCCTGCCACTGCAGCGACAGACCGGTCGAGGCACGCAGCTCGCTGGCGTCGAACGAGCCGTAGTCCTTGTAGACGTTACCGACGTCGACGAACCAGGAGACGCGGGCGGTGTTCACGTCCTTCAGGAACGGCAGCGGCAGGAACATCTGCGCCGTACCGAGCACCTTGAACGCGCCACCGACCGGCTGGCCGTAGCTGTAGTAGCCGCCCGTGCACTTGCCCTTGCTGTCCGGCGTGGAGGAGGTGCTCCCGCCGTCGCACAGGCGGGGACCCAGGGTGTTGTCCTGGAAGCCGCGGACGTCACGCACACCACCGGCGTAGTAGTTTTCCCAGAACGGGAACGCCACCTTGTCGCCCTTCTGGTACTCGACGATCGGGTTGCCGCTGGCATCCTTCGCGATGGTGCCGTCGGCATTCATCTGGTACGACGTGTTGCTGTAGGTCGTGCCGTAGGTCTTGCCGTAACCGACCTGGCCGTCGAGGTAGAGCACGAAGCCCTTGCCGATCGGCCAGTAGTGGTTGGCTTCGCCGAACAGCTTGTAGTACTGCACGGTGGAACCCGGCAGCGCGCCGGACACCGAGGCCGTCAGCTGGCCGCCGCGGGTCGGAGCCCAGTAGCTGTTACGCGTGTCATGCGTATAGCCGAGGCTGGACGTCCACGAATGGATCGTCTTGTTGCCCAGCGCGTTCTGATAGCCGACCAGCGCTTCCGGCGTGTAATACGACGTGTTGATCAGGTTGGAACTGACACCCAGGCTCGTCGACACGGAGTCGAAGTCGGTGATCGGGAACGACAGGGTCGTTTCGAACGACTTGGTGCTGTACGTGTAGTTCGCCAGATCGGTATCGCCGTAATCCAGCTTGCTGTAACCGAGGTTGTAGCCGAGCTGGATGCCGGAATCCGTGAGGTACGGATTGGTGTAGCTGGCGTTGACGCGCTTGTAGTACGTGCTGGTTTCCGCGCCGATGGAGAAGCGGTCGCCGGTGCCCAGGAAGTTGTTCTGCGACACGGAGGCCGAGAGGATGATGCCCGAGTACTGCGAGTAACCGACGCCGAACATCAGCGAGCCGGCGGACTGCTCCTCGACCTTGGCGGTCAGATCGACCTGATCGACGGTGCCCGGCACGAGTGCCTTGTCGATGTCGACGGTCTTGAAGTAGCCGAGGCGCTGCAGACGGGTCTTCGAACGATCGATGGCGCCCTGCGAATACCACGCGCCTTCGAGCTGACGCATTTCACGACGCAGCACCTCGTCTTCCGTGCGGGTATTGCCCTGGAAGACCACGCGACGGACGTACACGCGCTTGCCCGGCTCGATGAAGAGCGTGAGGTCGGCGGTGCGCTTGTCCTTGTCGAGCTTGGGAATCGGGGTGACCTTGGCGAACGCGTAACCGATGTTGGCGAGGATGCCCTTGATGGCGTCATCGCTGGCTTCGATCGCGCCGCGGTTGAAGGTGTCGCCCTTCTTGATGAAGACCAGCTTGCGCAGGGTTTCTTCCGGAAGGATCAGTTCGCCGAGGAGCTTCACGTCGGAGACGGTATAGACCTCGCCTTCCTTCACCGACGCATCGACGTACATCGCGCGCTTGTCGGGGCTGATCGCGACCTGGGTCGAATCGATACCGAAGTCGGCGTAACCGCGATTCATGTAGTAGTTGCTGAGCTTCTCCAGATCGCCGGAGAGCTTTTCGCGCGAGTACTGGTCGTCCTTGGAGTACCAGGACAGCCAGTTGCTGGTGTTGGACTCGAAACCTTCGCGGATGGCCTTATCGGTGAAGGCCTTGTTGCCGACGACGTTGATCTCCTTGATCTTCGCCGCCTTGCCTTCGCGGATTTCGATGTCGATCGCCACGCGGTTGCGGTCGAGCTGGGTCACGTGCGGATCGACCGACACGTTGTACTTGCCGCGGTTGTAGTACTGACGGATGAGTTCCTGCTGCACGCGGTCGAGTGACAGGCGGTCGAAGGTCTCGCCTTCGGCCAGGCCGATCTCCTTCAGACCCTTGCGCAGGTCGTCTTCCTTGATGTCCTTGTTACCGCGCAGCGTGAGCTTGGCGATAGCCGGGCGTTCGACGACCTTGATCACCAGGATGTCGCCCTGGCGGTCGAGTTCGACGTCGCTGAAGAATTTGGTCTGGTACAGGGCGCGGATGGCGGCCTGGGCCTTGTCGTCGCTAAGGGTTTCACCCTTTTCGATCGGCAGGTAGCTCAGCACCGTGCCTTGCGCGATACGCGTAAGGCCATCGATACGAATGTCGGAAACGACGAACGGCTCGAAAGCGGCAAGCGCATTGGCGGACAGGGAGGCGAGCAAGATCAGGGCGGCGATACGCTTCATCGTCGATTCCGTTGGGTTAATTCCAGTCGCCGGCGGACGAGGCCGGTGACCGAAGAGGAGCACGCGCCGGACTCGTGCCCGGCGTCGTTCGGCTACGGGCGCGGGAGCGTCCGGGGCCTGGGTGATACGGATGTGTCAAGAAACAAGCAGTCGCTGGATGTCGTTGAAGAACGCCAGCCCCATCATGGTGAACAACAGGGCGATGCCTACGTACTGGCCAGCGATCATGGTGCGCTCGCTGACCGGGCTGCCTTTGACCAACTCGATAAGGTAATACAGCAGGTGTCCACCGTCCAAGACCGGGATGGGCAGGAGGTTCAAGATCGCAAGACTCAGCGAGACCAGGGCCAGGAAGCTGAGGAACCAGCCCAGGCCGCGGTTGGCGGAATCGTTGGCGACCTGCGCGATGCCGATGACGCCGGACAGGTTCTTGGTGGACGCCTGACCCGACAACATCTTGCCGATCAGGTTGAAGGTGGAGGTGGTGCCCGCCCAGGTCGCGCGCAGCGACTCGCTGAAAGCCCGTACGGGGCCGTAGCGGAGCGTGGCGGCTTCCATGGCCTGGCTGCTGACGCCGATCAGCCAGCGGCTGGGCTGGCCCTGTTCGGAGCGCATGCGTGCGGTGACGTCGAAGGTCTTCGCCTGGCCGTCGCGCACGATACCGATGGCCAGCTTCGGCGAGATGGCGGCCTGCTCGGGGACCAGCGTGGTGAAGTCGGAGAAGTCGGCGACCGGCTTGCCGTTGACGCTGACGATGCGGTCGCCGCTATGAATACCGGCGGCGGAGGCCGGATCGCCCGGAACCACCTGGCCGACCACGGGCGGCGCCTGCAGGCCGAGGCCGAGCTGAGTCAGGCGCTTGCCGATGTCGTCGCTGTCGGCGAGTTTCTGGATCGGCAGGACGACGTCGCGCTGCGAGCCGTCGGTGCCCTTCACGTGGACAGGCAGTGGTTCGTTGCCGAGCAGGCCGTTGACCACGCCGTTCAGCGCGTCGCTCCAGGTGCCGACGGCCTCGCCGTTGACGGCGAGAAGGCGATCGCCGGGGCGAATGCCGGCCTGTTCGGCGATGCTGCCCTTTTCGGCGGCCACGATGGGAGCGAAGTCGGGCTTGCCGATCATATACATCGCCCAGAAGGCGGCGATGGTGAAAATCAGATTGAATGCCGGACCGGCGGCGACGATGGCGATGCGTTTCCACACGGACTTGCCGGTGAACTCCTGGTCGCGCCAGGCCGGATCGACGTCACCCTCGCGGGCATCGAGCATCTTGACGTAGCCGCCGAGCGGAATCGCCGCCACCTGGTATTCGGTGCCGTCCTTCGCGACGCGACGCCACAGCGGCCGGCCGAAGCCCACGGAAAAGCGGAGCACGCGAACGCCACAGCGGCGTGCGACCCAGTAGTGGCCGAATTCGTGGAAGGTCACCAGCACGCCAAGCGTGACCAGCAGCCAGAACACGGAACCGAGGAAGGGGCTCATCAGGAAAAGAGGGTCTCGAAGATAAAAAACGTTGGAGTGGAGCGAGTTTAGCAGTAAGCGCGGTGGAGCACGCCCCGTGCCGCCCGGCGAGCTTCCCCATCACGCTCCACAAGCGTCTGGACATCGACCACGGGTTTGGCCGGCAGTTCCTCAAGAACGCGTTCGACCACCTCGGAAATACCGAGGAAGGGCAGCGTTCCGGCCAGGAACGCGTCTACCGCGACCTCGTTGGCGGCATTGAGGATGGCGGTGGCGTCGCCTCCGGCCCGGAGGGCGTCGAAGGCCAGGGCCAGGCAGCGGAAGGTGTCCGTGTCGGGTTTTTCGAAGTCGAGACGGGCATGGGCGGCGAGATCGAGCGGTGCGACGCCGGCCTCGATCCGCTCCGGATAGGCGAGGGCGCAGGCGATGGCCGTGCGCATGTCGGGGTTGCCGAGCTGGGCGAGCATCGACCCGTCGACGTAGTCGACCATCGAGTGAACCAGGCTCTGCGGATGCACCACCACGTCGATGGCGTCCGCGGGTGCACCGAACAGATGATGCGCCTCGATCACCTCCAGGCCCTTGTTCATCAGGGTGGCGGAGTCGACCGAGATCTTCCGGCCCATCGACCACTTGGGGTGCGCACAGGCTTCATCGGGCGTGATGCCGCCCAGTTCCGCCCGGGTGCGGCCGCGGAACGGGCCGCCCGAGGCGGTGAGCACCAGCCGGCGCACGCCGGCGCGTGCCAGTTCAGGCCGGCCGCCGGGAAGGCACTGGAAAATGGCGTTGTGCTCGGAGTCGACCGGAATCAGATCGCCGCCACCGGCGCGCAGCGCCTCGAGCAGCAGGGCGCCGCCCATGACGATCGATTCCTTGTTGGCCAGGAGCAGGCGTTTGCCCGCACGTGCGGCGGCCAGCGTCGAGTCGAGTCCCGCGGCACCGACGATGGCGGCCACGACCGTGTCGCAGAGCGGCCCCGCGGCCGCCGCGCTGACCGCGTCGGCGCCGGATGCGACGTCGCAGCGGACGCCAAGCGCCGCGAGGCGACGGGCGAGGTCCGCTTCCATCGAAGGGTCCGCGACGATGGCGAGGTCGGGACGGAAGCGTGCGCAGAGGGCGGCCAGCGCTTCGGTGCCCCGGTTGGCGACGAGGACGGTGGCGCGGAAGCGATCCGGGTGCCGTGCGATGACGTCGAGCGTGCTGCCCCCGATCGAGCCCGTGGCACCGAGGACGGCGACGTTGCGGATAGCCATGGCCTACAGGCCCAGCAGCATCTTGCCCGCCACGAAGATCGGCAGGGCGGCGAAGACGCTGTCGAGGCGGTCCAGCAGTCCGCCGTGGCCCGGGAAGAGGTTGCCCGAATCCTTGACCTCGGCGTGGCGCTTCATGAGGCTCTCGAAAAGATCCCCGACGACGGCGATCGCGACGGTCAGCACGCCCAGCACGCCCAGCCCGATCAGGTGGGCGGCGTCACTCACGCCAAGCATCCAGCCGCCGAGCACGGCGACCAGGGCGCCGCCGAGTACGGCGCCATAGACGCCCGCCCAGGTCTTCCCCGGGCTGATACGTGGAGCGAGCTTGCGGCGGCCGAACTGGCGGCCGCTGAAATAGGCGCCGGTGTCGGCGGCCCAGACGATCATGAGGGAAAGCAGGGTCCACCAGTGGCCACGGTCGCTGCCGTGCAGGGCCATGGCGGCGGCGAAGGTCGGCACGATGACCGGGACGCCCGTGCCGATCTTCAGCAGGCGGTTCTCGGCGTTGGGCGCCGCGGCGAAGGTGAAGTGTCGCAACCAGAAGCAGCAGCCGATCCACCAGGCCACGCCCACGAGAGTCAGTACGGTGAGCAGGCCCGGCGTGGCGATGAGCAGAACGGCGAGCAGCAGCGCGGCGGCACCCGCCACGACGATGCCACGGCCGACGGCGGTGCGGCAGCCCGCCAGAAGGCTCCACTCCCACGCGGCACCGACGAACACCAGCGCGATCACCGCGGCGAAGTACACGGTGGGCGGCAGGAGGATCAGCGCGAGAACCAGTGGAAGCAGGATCAGGGCGGTGGTGATGCGTTGTTTCAGCATGGCGGTCCGGCGTCAGCCTTGGGCGACCTGTTCGCCGGTGCGGCCATAGCGGCGCTCCCGGCGGGCATAGTCGTCGAGAGCCTCGGCGAGGCAGGCCTGGTCGACGTCGGGCCACAGGGTGTCTGTGAAATAGAGCTCGGCGTAGGCGATCTGCCAGAGCAGGAAATTGCTGACGCGACGTTCGCCGCCGGTGCGGATGAACAGATCCAGCGGCGGCTGATCGGCGAGACAGGTGTACGTGGCGAGGCGGGTCTCGTCGATGTCGCCGGGGGCGAACTCGCCACGGCTTGCCGCTTCGGCGGCCAGCCGTGCGGCGTTGGCGATATCCCAGCGGCCGCCGTAGTTGACGGCGATGTTCAGGTTGAGCGCCTGGTTGCCGCCGGTCCGCTCCATGGCGTCGAGCATCCGCTGGCGGAGTTCCGGCGCGAAACCGTCCAGGTCGCCGACGAAGCGAATGCGGACCCCATGGCCATGCAGCTCGTCCACTTCCTTGTCGATCGCCTTCAGGAAGAGCTCCATCAGCGCCGACACCTCGGTGGCGGGGCGATTCCAGTTTTCGCTGGAGAAGGCGAAGAGGGTGAGCGAGGCGATGCCGCGCTGGAGGCAGAACTCGACGGCCTTGCGCACGGCTTTCTGCCCGGCGTGGTGGCCGAACGTGCGCGGGCGAAGGCGCTGTTTGGCCCAGCGCCCGTTGCCATCCATCACGATGGCGAGATGGCGGGGAACCCTGCCTTCGTCGGGCCTCGCGGTCATGGATGCGGTCCGATGGCGCGTCAGAGCGCCATCAGCTCCTTTTCCTTTTCCTTGACGACGTCGTCGACTTCCTTGACGAACTTGTCCGTCAGCTTCTGGATGTCGTCGTCCGCACGCTTCTGGTCGTCTTCCGTGATTTCCTTGTCCTTGAGCAGCTTGCCGACATGCTGCACGGCGTCGCGGCGCACGTTGCGGATGGCGATCTTGGCGGCTTCGCCTTCCTTCGCGACGCTCTTGGCGAGCTCCTTGCGGCGCTCCTCGGTCGGCGGCGGGAAGTTGAGGCGGATGTCCATGCCCATCGTCGTCGGCGTGATGCCGAGGTCGGAAGCCATGATGGCCTTCTCGATCGGGCCGATCATGCTCTTGTCGAACGGCTTGACCGACAGCGAGCGCGCGTCGGGCGTGCTCACGTTGGCGACCTGCGACAGCGGGGTGGGCGAGCCGTAATAGGGAACGACGATATTGTCGAGGATCGACGCGTTGGCGCGGCCGGTCCGGATCGTCTTAAGGTCGTGCTTGAGGGAGTCGATGCTCTTGCCCATGCGGGTCTCAGCATCTTTCTTGATGTCGTTGATCATGGGCTGGTTTCCGGTCGAACTGGTCAGCAGACGAGTATAGCAGTGAGGGCGCGTGCGGCCGTGCCGCAGCGCGCCAAGGATCGTCGGCGCCCCTCAGGGCGCCGGATAGCGGCGGATTCAGCCGGCGTTGACGAGCGTGCCTACGGGCTCGCCCTGCATGATGCGCATGAGGCTGCCCGGCTGGGTCATGTCGTAGATGCGGAGGGGCAGCTTGTTCTCGCGGCACAGGGCGATGGCGGCGGTGTCCATGACCTCGAGACGGCGCTCGATCACCTGGTTGTAAGTGAGGTGGTCATAGCGCTCGGCGGTCGGGTCGCGCTTCGGGTCGGCCGAGTAGATGCCGTCGACCTTGGTCGCCTTGAGCAGCAGATCCGCACCGACTTCGACAGCGCGCAGGGCGGCCGCGGAGTCCGTCGTGAAGAACGGGTTGCCGATACCCGCCGCGAACAGGGCGACGCGGCCCTTCTCGAGGTGGCGAATGGCGCGGCGACGGATGAAGTCTTCGCAGACTTCGTTGATCTTGATGGCGCTCATCGTGCGGGCTTCGCCGCCCAGCTTCTCGATGGCGTCCTGCATGGCGAGCGCATTCATCACGGTGGCCAGCATGCCCATGTGATCGCCGGTGACGCGATCCATGCCCGAGGCAGCCAGGCCGGCGCCGCGGAAGATGTTGCCGCCGCCGATGACGACGCCGATCTGCACGCCGGCATCGCGTACTTCGAGGATCTCCTTGGCGAGGCGGCCGATCACCTTGGGATCGATACCGTAGTCCTCGGTTCCCATCAGGGCTTCACCGGAGAGTTTGAGCAGGATGCGGCGGTGTTTCAGCGGATTGCTCATTCGGGGATCTCCAGTTTGTGTGGGGCAAAACGGCCGTAGTTTAACGCGTGGGCGGTTGTTACAGCTATGTGAATTCCTGCGCCGAGGTCACGTTTTCCGGGTTTCGCGTTTTCGCTCCTGCGTTCGTTCAGGGTTGTGGAAACAAAAAAAGAGCCGCGATCGCTCGCGGCTCTTTCAGGTCCCGCCAGGAGGTGAGGCTTACGCCAGACCGGCCTGCTTCATGACTTCGGCGGCGAAGTCGTCGACGACCTTCTCGATGCCTTCGCCAACGGCCAGACGCTGGACCGAGATGATCTCGGCACCGGCCTTCTTGAGGGCTTCAGCGACCGTGACGTCACCGTCCAGCACGTACGGCTGGCCGACGAGGGTCACTTCGGCGAGGATCTTGTTGACCTTGCCGGAGACGATCTTGTCGAGGATGTCGGCCGGCTTGGCCTTGTCCTTGTCGGTCATCTTGGACAGCTCGATTTCCTTTTCCTTCTCGAGGAAATCGGCCGGGACGTCTTCGACCTTGACGAACTTCGGGTTCATCGCGGCAACGTGCATGGCGATACCCTTGGCCAGCTCTTCCGAGCCGCCCTTCAGGTTGACCAGCACGCCGATGCGGCCGCTGTGCGAGTAGGCGCCGATGGTGTCGGTGCTCTCGATCTTGGCCATGCGACGGACGTCGAACTTCTCACCGATGGTGAGCGTCAGTGCCTTGGCGCCTTCCTCGACCGTGGTGTCGCCGAGCTTCGCGGCCTTGAGGGCCGTGATGTCGTTGACGCCCGACTCGAGGGCGGCGTTGGCGACGTCCTTGGTGAACTGGATGAACTGCTCGTTGCGCGAGGAGAAGTCGGTTTCGCTGTTGACTTCGATCAGGGCGGCGACGCCGGGCTTCTGCGCGATGGCGACGAGGCCTTCGGCAGCGACACGGTCAGCCTTCTTGTCAGCCTTGGCCATGCCGTTCTTGCGCAGCCACTCCATCGCCACTTCGATGTCGCCATTGTTTTCGACGAGCGCCTTCTTGCACTCCATCATGCCGACGCCGGAACGCTGACGCAGTTCATTGACGAGCTTGGCGGAAATCTCAGCCATGGTAGTTCCTCAAAGTTTTGATGGGCGCCGCGGCGGACATGCCGCGGCGCCGGATGAAACGGAAGAGCTGGACGGGGTGGGGCGCTTACGCGCGGCCACGACCACCGTCACGGCCGCCTTCGCGACGCGGAGCACCCTTCTTGGCCGGGGCGCCGCGACGATCGCCGCGAGCGGCCTCGTCCTTGGCGACCGGGTTGCCTTCCTCGTCCATCTCGACGAACTCGTTCGCGTCGCCACGGGCGGCGTTCGGAGCGGCGGCCTTGCCTTCCAGGATGGAGTCGGCAGCGGCGCGGGCGTAGAGCTGGATGGCGCGGATGGCGTCGTCGTTACCCGGGATGGCGTAGTCGACGAGGGCCGGGTCGTAGTTGGTATCGACGACGGCGACGACCGGGATGCCGAGCTTGCGGGCTTCCTGGACGGCGATGTCTTCGTGACCGATGTCGACGATGAACAGGGCGTCCGGCAGGCGGTTCATGTCCTTGATGCCGCCCAGCGAGTTCTGCAGCTTCTCGCGCTCACGGCGACGGGCGAGCACTTCGTGCTTGACCAGCTTCTCGAACGAACCGTCGGTTTCGGCGGCTTCGAGTTCCTTCAGGCGGGCGACCGACTGCTTGACCGTGCGGAAGTTGGTCAGCATGCCGCCGAGCCAGCGGGCGGTGACGAACGGCTGGCCGGCGCGCGAAGCTTCTTCGGCGAGCGACTCACGAGCCGAACGCTTGGTGCCGACGAACAGGATGGTGCCGCCCTTCTGGGCCAGGCCCGAGAGGAAGTTCATCGCGTCGGTGAAGAGCGGAAGGGTCTTCTCGAGGTTGATGATGTGGATCTTGCCGCGGGCGCCGAAGATGTACGGAGCCATCTTGGGGTTCCAGTAACGGGTCTGGTGGCCGAAATGGACGCCGGCTTCCAGCATCTCGCGCATGGTGACTTGTGCCATGGAATTACTCCTGGGCGAACCGCATCGAGCGGTTCTATGGGGGTTGGGACCTCCACGCATCCCCGGCTTCGACCCGGTCCTGTGGGACCAGGCACCCCGAAGGCGGTGCCGATGCGTGTGTGGCGTTAAATGCGACGGTTTGGCCGGGCCAAGGATGGCTCCATGCGGTTACAATCGCGCTTCGTATCGCCGCCGTGGCCACGGATAAGTGGCTTCGCCGGACAGCAAAACTCGCTAATTGTAGCCTTCGGAACCGCCCAGCCGCAAGATCGGGGTGGAATTCCATCGGGGACGCCGCCATTTTCCTGGCAGGCCCTACACCCCGAGGGCAAAGGAACAGAGAGAACCGTCATGGCAGTCGTACCGAAGACCCCTGAAGAGATCCAGAGCATGCGCGAGGCGGGCCGTCTGGCCGCCGAGGTTCTGGCCATGCTGGTGCCGCACGTGAAACCGGGTGTCACCACCGAGCACCTGGATCGCCTGGCCCACGACCACATCGTGAACGTCCAGAAGGCGATCCCCGCCAACGTCGGCTACCGGGGCTTCCCGAAAACGGTCTGCACCTCGGTCAACCATGTGATCTGCCACGGTATTCCGACCGAAACCAAGGTCCTTAAGGACGGCGACATCGTCAATATCGACGTCACGGTCATCAAGGATGGCTGGCACGGCGATACCAGCCGCATGTATTTCGTCGGCACGCCCAGCGTGCTGGCCAAACGGCTGGTCGATACCACCTTCGAGGCCATGATGAAGGGCATCGAGGCGGTCAGGCCGGGCGCCACGCTGGGCGACGTCGGTGCGGCCATCCAGAAGCACGCCGAGGCCGCCGGTTTCTCGGTGGTCCGCGAGTACTGCGGCCACGGCATCGGCAAGGTCTACCACGACGAGCCGCAGGTGCTGCATTACGGCCGCAACGGCACCGGGCTGGAACTGAAGCCGGGCATGACCTTCACCATCGAACCGATGATCAACGCCGGCAAACCGCAGACCAAGTCGCTGCCGGACGGCTGGACCGTGGTCACGAAGGATCATTCGCTGTCCGCGCAGTGGGAGCACACGATCGCCGTGACCGACGACGGTTTCGAGATCCTGACGCCCTGGCCGGACGCCGCCTGACACACGATTTTCGTTTTACTCCACCGAGGGCTTCGACGTGACGCTTCCACCGCTTCCACGCCTGCCCGCCGTGGTCCCCCGCTCGGGCGTGTCGCCCGACGCGCGGCGCGCCCTCCGTCAGTTGATGGGCGACGTCGATCGTGCGCTCACCGTCGCCTTCAACGACGGTGAGGATGCTTCCGCGCTGGCCCGTCGCCGGGCCGAGATCGTGGAGCGCGTGGTCGTCCACGCATGGGGCGCCTGCCTGGGCGATATCGCCGCCGCCGCGCTGTTCGCGGTGGGCGGGTTCGGTCGGGGCATGCTGTTTCCCGCGTCCGATGTCGACCTTCTGGCCCTGGTCGGCGAGAGCTCCCCGGCCCTCTACCGCGCGCTGGAAAACTTCTTCAGCTGCCTGTGGGATATCGGCCTGAAGCCGGGCCACGCCGTGCGGACGGTCGCGCAATGCCGCGAACTGGCCGCGCAGGACGCCAGCGTCTTCACCAGCCTGCTCGACGCGAAGCGTCTGGCCGGCTGGCCGATCCTGGGCCAGGAGCTCCGCGGCATCCTCGACGATCCCGCCCTGTGGCCACCGCGCGCCTACCTGGCCGCGCGCCTGGCGGAGCGCGACGCGCGTCATGCCCGCTACGACGATACCGCCCAGAATCTCGAGCCCAACCTGAAGGACGGGCCGGGTGGTCTGCGCACGCTCGACTCCCTGCGCTGGCTGGGCCGTCGGCTGGCCGACGCCCCGGACTTCGATGCCATGGTCGCGGAGGGTCTGCTGGAACCGGTGGAGGCTGCCCGGCTGACGCGTGCCGAGGAAACCCTGCGTCGTTATCGCTATGCGCTGCATCTGGAGGCAGGGCGTGCCGAAGAGCGCCTCCTGTTCGATTACCAGCGGGCGCTGGCTTCCCGGCTTGGCTTCGAGGACGAGCACGCGAAGAACCTCGGCGTCGAGCAGTTCATGCAGGGCTATTACCGCGCCGCCACGCAGATCGAGCGCTCGGGAACGCAGCTGGTCGAACGTTTCGAGGAAATGCTGGATCCGCAGAGCGAGCCCGAGAGCGTGGGCACCGACTACCTGCGCTACGGTTCACGCATCACCGTGCGCGGTCCCGAGCTGTTCGTGCGCCGCCCGGCGGCTCTGGTGGAGATTTTCATCGCGCGGCTCGACGAGCCGGGTATCACGGGATTCACCGCCGAAACGATGCGGCGTATCCAGCACGCGGTATCGTCGCATGGCGAACTGCTTGCCGATGATCCGAGGGTGCTCGAAGCGTTCCTCACGCTGCTGAAGCGCGGGGCGCCGGCCGTCGAGGCGCTGTGGCGGATGAATCGCCATGGCCTGCTCGCGGCGATTCTTCCCGCGTTCGGCAAGGTGGTCGGGCGCATGCAATACGACCTGTTCCACGTGTACACGGTCGACGAACACACGCTGCGCGTCCTGCGTAACGTCGCGCGCTTCGCGGATCCGGCGGCGCGCCGCGACTTCCCGATCGCGTGCGAGATCTGGCCGCACATCGACAAGCCTGAACTCATGTTGCTGGCGGCCTTGTTCCACGACATCGCCAAGGGGCGCGGCGGCGACCACTCCGTTCTCGGCGAGGAAGACGCCCGCGCCTTCTGCGCACGCCTCGGGCTTCCGGGCGACGACATCGATCTCGTCGCCTGGCTGGTGCGCCATCATCTGCTGATGAGCACGACGGCGCAGCGTCAGGACATTACCGATCCCGATGTCGTGCATCGCTTCGCGGCAACGGTCGGCGACTGGGAGCACCTCGATCATCTTTACCTGCTGACCATCGCCGACATCATCGGCACCAGCCCGAAACTGTGGAATGCCTGGAAGGATCGCCTGCTGGCCGACCTGTACACAGCGACCCGTTTCGCCTTGCGCAGCGATCTCACACCGCCGTCGCACTCGGGCATGCGCGTGCGTGAGTGCCGCGAGCGTGCGCTGGGCATTCTGGTGGGCGAACATGTCGCCGCCGACGAGGTCGCGCGGATCTGGTCCGAATTCCCGGATAGCAGTTTTCTTCGACACCGCCCGGAGCAGATCGCCTGGCAGACCTCGGCCATCCTGCGATCGCGCGGAGCCACGCCGCTGGTCGAGGTGCATCCGTTCTCCGTCCGCGGCAGCACCGAGCTTTTCATCTACACCAGCGACAGGGACGGCCTGTTCGCCACCGTCACCGCGGTCCTCGATCGTCTCCGCTTCTCGGTCGTCGAGGCGCGCGTGCTCGTGTCGAACACGGGCATGGCGCTGGATACCTTCCTGTTGCTGGAGTCGGACTCGCAGGCGCCGGCATCGCTGCAGCGCGCGGAAGAGTTGCGCGCGCGCCTGCGTCACGCGCTTGAGCAACCTGCCGGGCAGGGGCCGCCCAAGCGGAGCATCTCCCGCCACCTTCGCCATTTCCAGATGACGCCACGCATCGAGTTCGTCGATGCGGGCGAGCGCACCCAGCTCGCGCTGGTATGCACCGATCGCCCCGGCCTGCTCGCCGCCGTGGCGCAGGCGCTGGCCGAAGCCGAGGTGCGCGTGCATGATGCGCGGATCGCGACCTTCGGTGAGCGCGTCGAAGATTTCTTCCAACTTACCGATCGCGGCAATGCGCCGTTGTCTTCCGAGCACCGGGAGATCCTGCGCGCCTGCCTGCTTCGCCATATCGGTTTCGAAACCCCCAGGACTGTCGTAAATGCAGATGCAGACGCTTGAATCCGTAATCGATGACGCCTTCGAGCGTCGCGCCGACCTCACCCAGAACGAAATCGAGGGTGGCCTCCGCGACACCGTGAACCAGGTGCTCGATCTGCTCGAATCGGGTGAGCACCGCGTCGCCGAGCCCGACGGCAACGGCGGCTGGAAGGTCAACCAGTGGCTGAAAAAAGCCGTGCTGCTGTATTTCCGGATGAACGGCAACGTCGTCGTCGACGGCGGTCCGTCCAGCGCGTTCGACAAGGTGCCGTTGCGTTTCACCGATGGCGATGCCACCGAATACGGACGGCTCGGTGCGCGCGTGGTGCCCGGTGCGCTGGTCCGTCGCGGCGCGCACATCGCGAAAGACGTCGTGCTCATGCCCAGCTATACCAACATCGGCGCCTTCGTCGGTGCCGGCACCATGGTCGATACGTGGGCGACGGTCGGGTCGTGCGCGCAGATCGGCGCGGGTGTACACCTGTCCGGCGGCGTCGGCATCGGTGGCGTGCTCGAGCCACTGCAGGCCAATCCGACCATCATCGAAGACAACTGCTTCATCGGTGCCCGCTCCGAAGTCGTCGAGGGTGTCGTGGTCGAGAAGGGCTCGGTCATCGGCATGGGCGTGTTCCTCGGCCAGTCGACGCGTATCTACAACCGCGCCACGGGCGAGATTTCCTACGGCCGCGTGCCGGCGGGCAGCGTCGTCGTTTCCGGCAGTCTGCCGTCGAAGGACGGGAGCCATAGCCTGTATGCGGCGATCATCGTCAAGCAGGTCGATGAAAAGACCCGTTCGAAGACCGGCATCAACGAACTCCTGCGCAGCGGCGACTGAATCATGGCGATCATCGTTTACGGTTTGCCGAACTGCGATACGTGCAAGAAAGCGCGCAACTGGCTCGGCCGGTTCGAGGTGGAACACGAGTTCGCGGACTACCGGGCGAACCCGGTGCCTGCGTCGACGCTGAAAGCGTGGTCGGAGAAGCTCGGTGGCTGGGACAAGCTGATCAACAAGGCGTCCACCACGTGGCGCACGTTGTTGCCGCAGCGCAAGGATCCGCGCAGCGACCCGGAGTGGACGCTGCTGCTGAAGGAATATCCCGCGTTGATCAAGCGTCCCGTGGTGGTCGACGGCGACGAGGTCAGCGTCGGCTTCACCGACAACGCCTTCAAAAAGCGCTTCGGAAAATAAATGTCCGCCGTCCTCGACCTGACCTGTGACCTCATCCGCCGCCGTTCGGTCACGCCGGACGATGCCGGCTGTCTGCCGCTGATCGCCGGGCGTCTGGCGGCGGTGGGCTTTCGCATCGAGCATCTGCGTTTTGGCTATGTCGACAATCTCTGGGCGACGCATGGCGACGGCGGTCCGGTGCTGGCCTTTCTCGGCCACACCGACGTCGTGCCGACCGGTCCGGAAGGCGCATGGGCATCGCCGCCGTTCGAGCCGACGGAACGCGACGGCGTTCTCTACGGTCGTGGCGCCGCGGACATGAAGGGCTCGGTCGCGGCGATGGTGGTCGCGCTCGAGCGGTTCGTGTCGACGCATCCGGCGCATGCCGGCACGGTCGGCTTGCTGCTGACCAGCGACGAGGAAGGCGTGGCCTTGCACGGCGTTCGTGAGGTGGTGGAGCACTTCGGAAGAACCGGGCAGCGGATCGATGCGTGCGTCGTGGGCGAGCCTTCGGCGAAAGAGCGCCTGGGCGATCTCATCCGCGTCGGTCGCCGGGGTTCGTTGTCGGGGACGCTTACGGTGCGTGGCGTGCAAGGTCACGTGGCCTATCCCGAGAAGGCGAACAATCCGATCCACGTTTTCGCACCCGCACTCGCCGCGCTGGCGGCGGAACGCTGGGATGAAGGCAACGCCGACTTTCCGCCGACCTCGTTCCAGGTCTCCAACATCAACGCGGGTACGGGGGCGAACAACGTCATCCCCGGCGAGCTGGTGGCCCTCGTCAACTTTCGTTTTTCCACGGCGAGTACCGCTGACGGCCTGCGCGAGCGGGCGGAAACGATCCTGCGCGCCCATGGCGTCGACTTCTCCATCGACTGGCAGCTCTCGGGGCATCCGTTTCTGGCCACGCCGGGCGGGCGCTTGCGCGAGGTCGTCGTCGGCGTCTGTCGCGATGTGTGCGGCATCGATCCCGAGCAGAGCACGGGCGGCGGTACCAGCGACGGCCGGTTTATCGCGCCGATGGGTGCGGAGGTGATCGAGCTCGGCCCGGTGAACGCGACGATCCACAAGGTCGACGAGTGCGTGTCGGTGACGGACCTGGAGCGTTTGCCGGACCTCTACGAGGCCATTTGCGCACGTATGCTTTCGTAAGCTGAGGCCTCTCGCCGACACCCGGATGTGTCGGTCGCGGGCAGCGTGTGCGCCCTTCGGGTGCGAGCATTCGCCACCCAACCGTTCAAGGAAGAACAGCATGAGGCACTGCTTCGTGGCATCCGCGCTGCTATGCGCCCTGGCGCCACTCCCCGGATTCGCCCTCTCGGTCGATGAGGTCAGCGTTCCATCCGTGACGATCCTGACCGTCGAGGCGACCGATACGCCGGACGTCGTGCGAGGTCACCTGGACAGGCTCGTCGGCGAGGGCGGTCGGATCGCGCTGGCCGGGTCTCCGGACGTCCTCGCGCTCATGCGGCCATCGTTCGTCCGCGTATGGCCGGAAACGAACACGATCCTCCTCGACGCCGCCACGGGGCTGGGCATCTTCGGTCTGAACAGTGAGGACGATGCGGCGCGCAAGGCCGCACTCTCGCGCTGGCCGTGGGACGATCCCCTGCCTGCCGCCCGTCGAACCCCGCGCGCTGCCGCCCCGCTCGCTGCCGCCCCGCGCGAAGGACGACACGTCGACTTCCGCGTGCTCGCCGCATCGCCTTCATCGGTCTGCCGCAGCTTCAGTCGCGAAATGCTGCGCGTCCTGTTCGACGGGCGCCTGCCCAGCTCGGAGGAGCGTCACGATTTCCGCCGGGAGGTCCGTCGCTGGTGCCAGTACGGGACGTTGTCGCTGCACCGTGCCGAGGCACCGCAGTTCACCATCGAGCCGTTCGCCCCGTCCGACGTGCCCCGCCTGACGCTGGCGACCGAATGGGCGCTGATTCGTCGCGAGGATCAGACGCAGGGCGGCACGGCAAGCTACCTGCTGTGGGCCAAGACGCTGGGCGACGGCGCCGGAACCGGGTTCACCCGGCGCGACGGGTTTCACGCCTTCCTCGACCCGTCCCGGAACGAACTCCGGTACCTGATGGACGTGGCGATCCATTCGGGCTGGGGCAGCATCGAACACCGCGATGTCGTGACCGCGTGGCCGCTGAACTCGACGTTTCCGGCGACCGGCGATACCCATGTCTTTCGGTGTGACGCACCGCGCGCCTTCCGGCCGGACGACTGCCCGGTGGCTCCGGTACTCCGCAAGCTCTTTCCGCAGGACTCGTCCGGTGGCAGCGTCAACGTGTCGTTCGGCGAAAGCTGGGCCTTCGGCGGCGAGGTGAAATTCTCGCGCTCGATGGATTCGGAGGGCAAGCAGGGCATCTCGATGACCTTCGGCTTCAACCTGATGCGGACCGAATCCACGTCGGCGGGCATCGACCTGCCTCTGGTGCGCGTGCGGAGCAGCGCCGTCAACGAGTCCTATCGCAGCACGTGGTGGACGCCCGACGTACCGGCGCTGTTTCAGTGGATCCTGGCGCGCCGATACCATGGAAGCCTGGCCGACGTCACGGCTCTCGCCTCGACACTCAACCCCCGGCACGAAATCGTCTGGGAAATTCCGCTGGCCGGCAACGAAGGGCGCAAGCTCCCGTACCACGTGGTGTACGAGGCCGGACTGAACACCTGCGCCAACGGGCCGGCCTGCACCTCGTATCAGCTGTCGTACGACCCGACCTACCGTGCGAAGGCGCGTGTCGGGTGGTCGGACGGCATGACCGTCAGTCTGCCTTATCGCTAGGGTTATCGGCCCTTGGGGAACACCGCGACCATGCCCGCGTAGGGCCTGGTCATGAAGGCGGGCGCACCGGCGTAGCCGTCATCCGGGGTGAACGCCTGCGAGATGGTTCCATCGAGAAACAGCGCGTCCCGGCAGCCCAGTTCGTCGCGGAACAGCCGGGCGAAACTGTGGAAGTTCACGGGCGCCCGGCTGACGACGAAGACGGCCTCATGCGATGACTTCGCGCAGACGCCGCTACGCCACTTCATGCTGTCCGATCCGTTGTCGAACTGCGTGTTGACCTCGCCGTCGATCACCAGCATCGGTCCCGACTGCGTCGCCCAGCGCGGTTTGCGCGCGGCGGCCTTGAAGGCTTCCGTCGTGCGCACCTCGACACTGCCGTCGTCATAGACGGCGAAGACACCGTTGGGCAGCAGCGAAAAGTTGCCGGAGCGCGGATTGCCATGAGCGAGGTTGAGCGGGACCAGCGCCTTGCCGTCTTCGACGTAGAGGCCCAGCGGCTTGTAGTCGCGATCGTAGATGCCCGCGTTGGTCGCGAACGACAGCGGCCGGCCCTTACTCGTGGTCCAGGTCTTCAGTGCCTCGATGCTGCCGAAGGGCTGGGCGGTGTCGGGGTTGCGCCAGTGCAGTTCGATGTCTTCCTGCCGGGTGTCGACGGTGACGGCGAAGTACGACTGGCTGTCGAACACCACCTCGCGGCTGTCGACGGCATCGGCGGCCGGCGCACAGCCCATGGCTGACGCGGTGACGGCGGCGGCGACCATGGCGCGGAGGAGGAAAGCGGGGGTCACGCGGGGAAGAGGCGGGTGGGGCATGCGCCGATGGTCGCCGGGTCGGACGGGCGGCGCAAGGGGCCAGACGGCGTCTTCGCGCCTGGAGGGCGTAAACTCCCGGGTTTTTCCCCGGTAGCGTCATCGCCATGCCCTATACGCCCATCGTCGCCACGCTCGGCTACGTGCTCTCGCCAGACGGCCAGCGTGTGCTCATGATCCATCGCAACGCCCGCAAGGACGATCACCACCTGGGCAAGTACAACGGCCTCGGCGGAAAGATGGAACCCGGCGAAGATATCGCCGCCTGCATGCGCCGCGAAATCCTCGAGGAGGCGGGCATCGAATGCCAGGAAATGCGTCTGCGCGGCACGCTGAACTGGCCGGGCTTCGGCAAGCACGGCGAGGACTGGCTGGGTTTCATTTTCATCATCGACCGTTACAGCGGCACGCCGATGGAGTCCAACCCCGAGGGTGCGCTCGAGTGGGTGCCGGTGGATGGGCTGGACGCCCTGCCGATGTGGGAAGGCGACCGTCACTTCCTGCCACTGGTCTTCGATGGCGACCCGCGGCCGTTTCACGGGGTGATGCCGTACAAGGACGGGCGGATGATGTCCTGGAGCGTCACCCGGCTGTAGAGCCGTATCGCCGGCCCTGACGCCGATGGCCCCGGCAGGGCCGCATTCGACCGCGGCCCGCCGGGTTCACGAAACCACGCGATCAACCGGTGGTTTCGATCCGCTCCACGCGACGCAGCCCGCGCGGCAGTACGCCGCCGCGAGTGGCACGGCTGCCGCCGTACTCGACCAGATCGGCCCACTTCAGCGTCAGCTTGCGCTGTCCCGCGTACAGCGTGACCTCGCCCTTGCCTTCGGTGACAACGGCCACGCCAACGACGCGTTCCTCGCCCGAGGCCAGCTTGGCCTTCGGAATCTCGATCAGCTTGTTGCCCTTGCCCTTGTCCAGTTCCGGCAGCTCGGCCACCGAGAACATGAGCAGGTGGCCTTCGCCGGTGACGACCACGATACGGTCGCGCGACGGGTCCGCGGTGATCGCCGGGGCGAGCACGCGCGCGCCATCGCTCAGGCTGATGATCTGCTTGCCCGCCTTCTGCCGACCCGTGAGCGCCTCGAAACGCGTCACGAAGCCGTAGCCGAAGTCCGTGGCAAGGACGATGCGGGTGTCGTTGTCGGCGGTGACCACCGCGTCGAAGCGGGCGCCGGCAGGTGGACTGAAACGGCCGGTCAGCGGCTCGCCGTTTCCGCGTGCGGAAGGCAGCGTATGTGCCGCCGTGGCGTAAGCGCGACCGGTCGAGTCGATGAAGGCGACCTGCTGCGTGGTGCGCGCACGCGAGATCGCCAGCAGGCTGTCGCCGTCGCGGTAGGACAACGCTTCGCCATCGATCTCGTGGCCCTTGCCGGCACGTACCCAGCCCTTCTGCGACAGGACGACGGTGACCGGCTCGGAGGCGACCAGCGCGCTCTCGTCCAGGGCCTGGGCCACGCTGCGTTCGATCAGGGGCGAGCGGCGCTCATCGCCGAACTTCTCGGCGTCGCCGCGCAGCTCTTCCTTGATCAGGCTCTTCAGCTTGGCCGGCGACTTCAGCAGCACGTTGATGCGCGCGCGCTCTTCTTCGAGCTTGTCGCGCTCTTCGTTGAGCTTGAATTCTTCCAGGCGGGCCAGCTGGCGCAGCTTGGTTTCGAGGATGTAGTCGGCCTGTTCGTCATCGAGACGGAAGCGCTCCATCAGCACCGGCTTCGGCTCGTCCTCGGTACGGACGATGCGGATGACTTCGTCGATGTTGAGATAAGCGATGCGCAGCGCTTCAAGCAGGTGCAGGCGACGCTCGACGCGGCCCAGACGATGAGTGAGCCGGCGCGTGACCGTATCGGTACGGAAACGCAGCCACTCGCTCAGGATCATTTTCAGATCCTTCACCTGCGGCCGGCCGTCGAGGCCGATCATGTTCATGTTGACGCGGAAGCTCTTCTCCAGATCCGTCGTGGCGAAGAGGTGCTGCATCATTTCTTCGACGTCGACACGGTTGGAGCGCGGCACGAGGACGAGGCGGATCGGGTTCTCGTGATCGGACTCGTCGCGCAGGTCTTCGATCATCGGCAGTTTTTTCGCGCGCATCTGCGCGGCGATCTGCTCGAGGATCTTGGAAGGCGACACCTGGTGCGGCAGCGCCGTGATGACGATGTTGCCCTCGTCACGGACGTAGACGGCACGCGCGCGCACCGAGCCGGTACCGTTCTGGTACATGGCGGCGAGTTCACGGCGTGGCGTGATGATCTCGGCGTCGGTCGGGTAGTCGGGCCCCTGTACGTGCTCGCAGAGGTCGGCAATCGTCGCGTCGGGGTCGTCGAGCAGGCGGATACAGGCGCTGGCTACCTCGCGCAGGTTGTGCGGAGGGATATCGGTGGCCATGCCGACCGCGATACCCATGGAGCCGTTGAGCAGCACGTGCGGGACGCGAGCCGGGAGCCACGAGGGCTCGTTCATGGTGCCGTCGAAGTTCGGTACCCAGTCGACCGTGCCGTGGCCGAGCTCGGAGAGCAGCACCTCGGCGATCGGCGTCAGTCGCGACTCCGTGTACCGCATGGCGGCGAAGCTCTTCGGATCGTCCGGCGAGCCGAAGTTGCCGTGGCCGTCGACCAGCGGGTAGCGATACGAGAACGGCTGGGCCATGAGGACCATCGCCTCGTAGCACGCCGAGTCGCCATGGGGATGGAACTTGCCGATGACGTCGCCGATGGTACGGGCCGACTTCTTCGGCTTGGCGGTGGCGCCCAGCGCCAGTTCGCTCATGGCGTAGATGATACGGCGCTGGACCGGCTTCAGGCCGTCGCCCACGAAGGGCAGGGCGCGATCCAGCACCACATACATGGAATAGTCGAGATAGGCCCGCTCGGCGTAGTCCTTGAGCGGGATCTGTTCGTAATTGGCTTGCAGATTCATGGGTTTGGCTGTCCGGCTGGCGCGCATCAGCGCGTCGTTAACCGGGTGATGTTGCCAGAAAGCCGTCTCAGGAGCGAAGACTGCCGAAGGACCAAGGCCTCAGCGCAGCGGTTTACCCGCGTCCACGTCCTTCAGGAATCCGATCAGTCCCGTGAAGTACGTGGTCTGGTCGTCGTACATCGCCATATGCGCGCCCCTGGGGCAAAGGAGGAAGCGCGCGTCCGGCATCTTCTTCGCCATGGCTTCCATGTACCTGGGGTCCATCGTGTCGTAACGGGCGCCGATGACCAGCGTGGGCACCCTGATGTTCTTCAGGTCCTTGCTGCGGTCCCAGTGCAGCAGCTTGCCACTGGCACCGAGTTCGCTGGGGCCCTGCATCGAGACGTAGATCTGCTCGTTGATGTGGCCGAACGCGCGTTCCACGGGCTCGGGCCACTGGTCGGCCGGCATGCGCAGCACGTGCTGCTCATAGTGCATCGGCATCAGCAGTGCCATGTAGGCCGGGTCGGCGGTCTTCTTCTCCGCCTCCATGCGCTTGACCTGGGCGAGCTTCTTCTGGTCCATGGCGGGCATGAGCACCTTGTTCGCGTACTCGTTGTACGCGGGGATGCTGTCGACCATGTTGGAGATGATCAGGCCCTTGAGGTGCTGCGGGTACTTCAGCGCATACTCGATCGCGAGCACGCCGCCCCAGGAATGGCCGAGGAGGAAGAAGTTGTCCTTGTCCAGGTGAAGCGCCCGGCGGACCTGCTCCACTTCGTCGACGAAACGGGGAATTTCCCACAGTGATTCATCGGTGGGTTTGTCGCTGAAGGCCGAACCCAGCTGGTCGTAGTAGTAATACTCGATGCCGGCGCCGGGGAAGTAGCTGTCGAACGCCTCGAAATACTCGTGCGTGGCGCCCGGCCCGCCGTGCAGGAGCAGAACCTTGATCGTCGGATTGTTGCCGACGCGCTTGGTCCAGACCTTGAACTTGCCTTTGGGCGTATCGATGACGATCGACTTCTGACCGCCCGAGAGCACGTCGTCGCGTCCGGTGTTGTCGAAATATGAAGCTGGCGGGGTCTGTGAGGCCGACGAGTCTGCAAAGGCACAGAGCGCGGCAAACGTGAAAGTCACGGCGGCTATCAGGCGGCGCATGGTGTATCCCCCGGCATTGATGGCCGATTCTTGCCGGGCGTCGGCCTGCTCCGCAAGTCCTCACGCGACCGTCATCTTCCCAAAGCCAGCCCGAACGGAAGAACCTGCGTTCACCGTACGGCCAACCGGGGCTTGTTTCCATGACCTTTTTGCAGCGGGAAGGTCGATGCGTAAAGACATCTCAGCCGACGGCCTGCGCGGTCTCGCCGCGGTGAACGTGCTCTTGTGCCATCTCTTCCTGGCTTTCCTGCCGGGCGGATTCGCCTGGATCTACCCGGATACCACCACGCCGGACGCCATGCGTGGCGTGGTCGATCAGGTGATCGCCTTCCAGCCGCTTTCGGTGCTTTGGAACGGCCAGTTCGCGGTATGCATCTTCTTCGTGCTCAGCGGGTATGTGCTGACCAAGTCGTTCATCGAGACCGGAGACACCGCGACCTTCCGGTTGCGCGCCTCGCGCCGATACCTGCGCCTCGGCGTACCGATCTTCGGGTCGGTGATGTTCGCCTGGTTCGTCATGGCGATGGGGTGGAGTCACGCGGTCGAGGCGGGTCACCTGTCCGGTTCGACCTGGCTGGCCGATTTCTGGAAGAAGCCGCCGGACTTCATCGAGGCGCTGCGCGATGGCACGTACGGCACGATTCTCGGTGGATGGTCGCGTTTCAATCCGACCCTCTGGACGATGAAGATCGAGCTGCTCGGCTCGATGTTCGTCTTCGCCTATCGCTCATTGACGCTGCCAGGGCGTGCGGCGCCGCTCAACTTCGCGTTCGCGGTGGCGTTGCTCGCGTGGTTCTTTCCCCATGACTGGCCTTACTACACGGCGTTCCTTGCCGGCAGCCATGTTGGCGAGGCACGCCTCACGACGTCGAAACCGCTGCTGGCCCTGGCCGTCGTCGGAGCGATTATCTGCGGTGGCTTCGACGTATCGCCCTGGTACGACTGGACGCACGTGCTGCCGCTTGCGGACAACGAGCGCAAAGCATTCTTCAACGTCGTCGGCGGCATTCTGTTGCTATACGTCGTCCGGTGCGGCAGCTTCGACCGTGTCTTGCAGAGCCGGCCCGCGCAGTTCATGGGGCGCATCTCGTATGCGTTCTATCTTGTCCACCTGCCGATCCTGCTGAGCTTCTCGGCCTGGTTTTTCACCGTCATGGCGGGGCGGCTGGCCCTCGATCCGGTCGCCGCGGCGATGCTCACCGTCCCGGCGACCTTCGTGGTCGTCATCACCGCCGCGATGGTGTTCGATCGCACGTTCGATCGCTGGGGCATCCAGCTGGCAGGCCGCGTCTTTCGGGCACCGCGCTCGTCCGCGAAGACGGTGGCGCTTCGGAGTGTCGACGGTTTCCGCCGACGCGTTCGCTACCACCGTCGTCGCATCATCGGGAAAGAGGCGCCGCAGGCCGGTGTTCCACGTCAGAGGGTGAAGTCGGCCTGCACCGGGAAGTGATCCGAGGGATAACGGCCGTCCTTCGACACCGTAATCGTCCGTACCGAGTTCGCCTCGACACCGCGATAAAGGATCCAGTCGATCCGCTTGGTCGCCTTGCCGGTGAAGTCGTGGAAGGTCTCGGCCGGACCCTCGTGCTTCGGCGCGGCGATCCATGCGTCCTTGAACGTAGCGGTCAGCGCCTTATGCGTTTCGCTGTCCGGGCCCGTGTTGAAGTCGCCGGTGAGAATGACGGGGACATTCGCCGGGAGCTTCGCGATCCACGCGGCGATCTCATGTGCGCTGCGCGAACGCGCATCTTCGTCCTGATCGCGGTAAGGGAAGTGCGTGTCGAGCAGATAGAACCGCTTGTGATCGGAGGTCCGCTCGAAAAGCGCCCAGTTGACCATGCGCGGGAAGATATTGCCCCACGTGATGCTGGCCACCTTGTCCGGAGTGTCGGAGAGCCAGAAGTCGCCCGATTCGACGATCTTCAGGCGATCCTTGCGATAGAAGATGCCCATGTGCTCGTCGCGATGATCGCCATAGCGATCGCGGCCGAACCACGTGTACTCCGGCAGGCGGTCGATCGTGTCGTCGCCTTGCGCCTTATACAGCTCCTGGGTGCCGATCACGTCGGGATGCAGCTGACGGATGGTGTCGGCGAAGAGGTCGCGGCGATGCGTCCATCCATTGAGGCCATCGTTGCCGGTCATGGTGCGCACGTTGAAGGACATGACCTTGAGGTCTTCCGCCATGGCGGGTGTGGCAAGGATGGCAGCGAGGCCGGCAATCAGCGCGAGTTGACGGAAACGAGGCATGGCGGGCGGGGTCCTTCGGTTCGGAATGAGCACCCGACTATAGCCACGTAAACACGTCATTGCCGTGACCGGGTCACAGGGTCGAGGCGCGACATTGCGTCGTGACGCAGCGGTGCCGGCAATGGGGCAAACTACGGCGTTGCCATCGACAGCCATCCGGAAACCGACATGACCGAGCTCGATCCCCAGACGGAGCCTTCGAAGGCGAATGGGCGCCGCACGGCACTCATCGTCATTCTGGTGGCTTTTGTGGCGTCGGCGACGACAGCGATCCTGGCGATCAGTGAATCGCACCGGGCCCGCAAATCCGATGCGGCCGCCCTCAGCGCCGATGTCAGCGATCTTCGCGGCATGGCCGCGGACTGGACCGCGCGCGTCGACGATCTCGAACACGCCCCCGTCGACGCACAGCCTGCTCGCCTCGAGGCGCTGAAGCCGCGTATCGACCAGCTTGCGTCGTGGAAGGCGCGTACTCCGTGCGGCCACGACGCCCGTGATGCACTCCGGGCGTCGGTCGACACGCGCGTGCTGTACCTGCGGCGCGTGCT
This sequence comes from Dyella sp. 333MFSha, assembly GCF_900102405.1. Lineage (NCBI taxonomy): Bacteria > Pseudomonadati > Pseudomonadota > Gammaproteobacteria > Lysobacterales > Rhodanobacteraceae > Dyella > Dyella sp. 333MFSha. Next base: position 30,137 of record NZ_FNBR01000001.1, read on the forward strand.
GGCGAAGGAGACTGTACCGGAGGCGCGGATCGACGAGAGGCGCGCCCTCGAAGACAGCCTGAAGCGCTGTGCCAGCGAGCAGGGCGCTGACGTCAACATCTGAGACGGGTGGGGGCCAGAGGAGGGAGGCAGGTTTCGCTTGCCAAGTCCTTGACCGGGTCCCGCTTTCGGAGAAATACCTGTCTAGGAATATTTCTTACGAAAAATCTCAAATTTTTGTTTGACAGGGCTGCTGCCAGTCCCTAAGTTCATACGTGCCTCATGTATGAAACACCGTCATCTCATCGGCGGCGAGGTGAACGCGTCGCACGGACTCGCGATGGGAAAGCTTGAAGTCGCGTCGGCTCGGGGGAGCATGCGCGACTGGCGGGACGTACCAGGTTTCTTTATTTGCGGGTTCGGGCGAAGCGCAACTTTTTAATGGCCCTTGCTAAGGGTCGTTTTTTCGGGGAGACACCAATGCAGCACCAGATCATCCGCCGTCGCGGAGGCCTTCGGCCGTCCGCGCTGGCGCTAGCGCTCGCCCTTGGCGTGGGTGCGACCGCACCGGCGTTTGCACAGTCCACGACCGGCGACATCTTCGGTCAGGTACCCGCGGCCGCAGGCGAAACCGTATCGGTCACCGGCAGCACGGGTTTTACGCGCGAAGTGCCGGTCGACGCACAGGGCCGGTATCGCATCGGCAACCTTCCCCTCGGGTCGTACACCGTCAGCCTCAAGCGCGATGGCGCCGTCGTCGATTCGCGCAAAGATGTTGCGCTGAAGGTCGGTGGCGCCACCGATGTGTCGTTCCAGGCCCCGGCCACCGCAGCCAGTGCTCAGGCACTGGACTCGGTGACGGTGACGGCCAACAGCCTGCCGCCCATCGACACCACCGCGGTCGATTCGCGCACCGTCGTCACCGCGCAGACGCTGGCGCGTCTTCCGCTGGGACGCAATGCCGAGGCGATCGCCCTGCTGGCGCCGGGTGCCGTCCCGGGCTCGAGCAACCTGGGTAACGGTCGCTACCGCACCGTGTCGTTCGGCGGCTCCGGTGCCTCCGAGAACGCCTACTACATCAACGGCTACAACTCGTCCGACCCGTACCGCAACCTTGGCGGCGTCGGTCTGCCGTACGGCGCGATCGATCAGCAGGAAGTCTATACGGGCGGTTACAGCGCCAAGTACGGTCGCTCGGATGGCGGCGTCATCAGCCAGGTCGGCAAGCGCGGTACCAACGACTGGCACTTCGGTGCACAGGTGCTGTGGGAGCCGAAGTTCGCCTCGTCGACGCCGGGCAGCATCTATTACTCGAACAAGGCCCTCCCGGCCGGGTACGGCTACGCCGACGACACCCTTCCGGGCACGATCTACCGCAATCGTCAGGACAACACCAAGTGGACGACCACGTACAGCGCGTACGTCGGTGGTCCGCTGATCAAGGACAAGCTGTTCTTCTTCGTCGCCGCGGAAGCCGAGAAGTCCGAAGGCACGAGCACGGCGTCGGTCGAAGCCAATCCGGTGGCCAACAACCACTACACGTACAACCTGCCGAAGTACTACGCCAAGCTCGACTGGAACATCAACGACTCGAACATCCTCGAGTTGACGGGTATCCATTCCACCGACGAGCAGCGCGGCAAGTATTACGGCTACGACTACGACACGCGCACCGTGGGTGGCCCGCTCGGTTCGGATGCCGACACCAGCAAGATCACCACGAAGTACGCCATCGCCAAGTACACCAGCTACATCACCGACGACATCACGCTGACCGCGACCTACGGCAAGGGCTGGACCGACGACTATCTGCAGAACCCGACACCGGGCCTTGCGCAGCAGCCGTATATCGACAGCCCTTACCTGCAGAACCCGGCTCTGAACGGCGGCACGCCGATCACCAATCTCAACTCGTCGTCGACCGCGCAGGATCCGAACGCCGGCAGCAAGACGCATGGCCTTCGCCTCGACCTCGAGTGGCAGGTCGGCGATCACCACCTCGCCGGCGGTATCGACAACATGAGCTACGACGCGAGCAACGAAGGCTCGTCGACCAGCGGTCCGGGTTACTACCTGCGCTATCGCAAGGTGGCGGCTGGCAACGAGAACATTCCGATCAGCACGTCGCTCGGCGTCGGCGCTCCGGGTGGTGACGGCTACTACGTCACCCAGCGCGTGTTCAGCACCGTCACCAGCATGTCCGTGGACCAGAGGGCTCAGTACCTGGAAGACCGCTGGCAGGTGACCGACCGCTGGCTGCTGAGCCTCGGCGTACGCAACGATCGCTTCAAGAACTTCAACGACAAGAACCGTCCGTACGTCAACAATGCGGCGCAGTGGGCGCCGCGTCTGGGCGCCAGCTGGGACGTCTACGGCGACTCGTCGCTGAAGCTGTACGCGAACTTCGGCCGCTACTACCTCGCGCTGCCGAACAACGTGGCCGTGCGCGGTGCCTCGCCCTCGACGTATACCGACATCTACTACACCTACACCGGCATCGATCAGCTCGGTCGTCCCACGGGTCTGACCGAGATCTCGCCGGGCGCCGTGTCGTCGGACGGCGAGTACGGTCAGGCGGTCGACCCGATCGCGGTCAGCGCGCGTGACCTGAAATCGCAGTATCAGGACGAAGGCATCATCGGCTTCGACAAGACCCTCGGTGACGGCTGGGTCACCGGTGCCAAGGTGACGTTGCGCAGGCTGCGTACCGCCATCGACGACGTCTGCGACACCGGCCTGCTGGCAGACAAGATCACCGCGCAGGGTGGCGATCCCAACTCCGTGGTCATTCCTGGCTGCGTGATCTTCAACCCGGGCTCATCCAACACCTTCAGCCTCGCCAACGTCGACGGTTCGGGTCGCACCGAAGTCAAGATGAGCAAGGACGACTGGGGCTTCTCGACCGGCGCCAAGCGTGCCTACTACGCGCTCGACATGTACCTCGAGCACCCGTTCGACGGTAAGTGGCAGGGGCGCCTGGACTACACGTTCTCGCGCAGCTACGGCAACACCGAAGGCCAGACCAAGTCCGACATCGGCCAGACCGATATCTCGAAGACGGAAGACTGGGATTCGGCTGAGCTGATGCGTTACGCCAATGGTCTGCTGTCGAATGACCGTACTCATCAGATCAAGGCTTACGGCGCGTATCAGCTGACGCCGGAATGGCTGGTCTCGGGCAACCTTCGTCTCGCCTCCGGTGCGCCGAAGTCGTGCCTTGGTTATGAAGACGGTGAGGAAGACTCGGATCCGATCGGCTACGGCTCGGCTTATCACAACTGCAACGGTCAGCCGTCGCATCCGGGCGAGAAGCGCAACCCGTGGTACCGCCAGGTCGATCTGGCCGTTACCTATCGTCCGGGCTACTTCGACGGCAAGATGGCTTTCGGCCTGAGCGTGTTCAACGTGACCAACGAACGCAAGCCGCTGAACAGCTTCTCGACGTACGAGTCGGCACCGACCACGGTCAACAACAACTACGACCTGGGTCAGTACTACCAGACGCCGCGCTATGCCCGCCTCACGGCGACATACGACTTCTGATCAGCGCCACTTCAGTGATCGCGTAACCAGACAAACGGTCCAGGGAAGGACCCGCTGCAAATCCTCGGATCGCCGCCCGCTCCCACGGGCGGCTTTTTTTGTTTGCGTTGGGTGGCGAAGGTGTGTGAGAGGGCGGCGGGCTGCCGCTTGCCAGTCATGTAAAGAGGGGAGCGAGCGCCGCGGTCATGCCAACGGCGCAAGTAATGCCGCCTGTTAGCGACCGGTAGCGGACTAGCGGGGCAGTTCACCGTGGCTCATCACAGGTCCTTGAGTATGCGCTTGATCTTGTGTGATTTGCTGGCTGAGCGCGTTTTGCTGCTGTTGCGTCTGCTGGAACTGCTGCATGGCGTCGGGCCATTTAGCAGCACTCTCATGCATGGGCGTCATCGCTTCGGTCGTCGGCACGCTGGTTCGCAGATCAAACAGGTGATCCGTCCGACCGGGTGGCATCTGCACCGCCCAGAGCCTGTTGCCGTCTGTGGATAGGGCGATCTGATCAATGCGGTGCAAGCCGTCGAAACGCGCCTGCACAGCGAGTGCCGACGAGATTTGATCCGTGTGCTGGTCGGGCGTCCGCCCGAGGCTTTGGTCCAGTGCCGCCACGTGTCCACGGGCTTGCTTGAACAGTGCATGGTCGGCGTGGTCAGGCTCGTCCAGTCGTGCGGGCGCCACGGGTACATACTGAAATTGATTGGGACCGTCGGCCGTATGGTCGAAGGTGTGCGGGACGGCGGGTTGTGTACTGCTGTCCAGATAAGGAACGGATTGTCTGGACGGCTCGAGGTTCAAACCGCCTTGTTCCATCATGGATTCGCGCAATCCCGCGTGCGCCATGTTGATCTGAACTTGGGGCTTAACGCCATGCCTGTGGGCTGCATTCTGCTCTTCGACGCTGATGGTCGCGACAGCCCACCCGGCGTAATAGTTGGCGTAGTCAGAAACGCCTCCGTGCCCAAGATGCATTGCTTGCCGGTTATCGCCATTTGTGGGCGAGACGGGGCGATCGAAATAGTTATGTCCCATCGCGGCGACGTTGGCAGGCGTTTGCGACATGGTCAGGTCGGCATTCAAGGAAACATTCGCGCGTGGTACGAGTTTGTTGTTAGTGCTTTCAACGAAGTCGTCGACGCGCTGCTGGGCAGCCTGTCGCATGTCGGTCAGGGTGACCGATCCGTTCTGGCGCTCAACGCGACTGCGCAGTGCGTTCCAACCTGCGATTTCGGCTTTGGCCTCATCCTCACGCCCAGATTGAATATGCCTCTCGACCAGCGCCGTGTAGTCATGGACGGGGCCTAGTGTCTTCGCTATCGCACGCACATCTTGTGTATAGAGCGCGCGCGCTTGCTCGGCGGCCTGAGCGTTAAAGCCGTGCTGTATCTCGTGCCCAATGACGAACGTCAGATCATTCGGCCGGTAACCGATGCCTGGCGAGTGGGGTGGCGCGCTGGTCAGTGCGTCGCTTGGCAGATTCATGGCGTGATTCGACACGCTGTAGCTGCCGCCGGTGCCAGACGTGGGAGAGGTGAACTCAAACGACTCGAGGATACGGTGCGGCCCCTGCTTCGGCTGTGGCGGCGCGGCAGTCGTGGCGGCCCGCTTGAGTTCATCCGCCAGGACGGGCGAACCGTTCATTGTGTCCTGCAGATTGGTCAGCATGTCCGCAGTCACAGGATGCTTAGCACCCGACGTATCAGCGAAGGATTTTCCGCCGAAGTCCACGATCATGGACTGCACGCTCAGCACCGCACGGACCTCCGTCGACGAGGCGCGCACGGAAGATGTTGGCAGCGTCACGATGCCGACGGCGCGGTCGTAATCGCCTACCGGGCGATCCGCACTCTCGGCAGGCGAAAGTGCGAAACCGTTCAACGCACCCGATGAGGCCGACTTCCCGAGGTTGGTCGTCAGGTCGGCATCAGATGCCATTGCGGCTCGTAACTGGTTCACGTCCGCTGGCGTGACACCCGGTTGCTGCGCAAAGTGATGAATGGCCGCTTCAAGGGCCGAGTTCGGGGATGCCATGGGAACCTCCTGTTCTTTCAGAGACTGTCGTCGGTCTGAAGGCTCATAACGCACAAGCTCTCACCCGGGCCCTGAACTACGTCCCGGCGGGTTACGGTGAGCCAGACGTCGTTCCTGACGAAATTCACCCAATCGATGCCGCCGATCTCCGATGGTGACGACTTCTCGACGAAGCCATGGGCCACTAGGTCTTGTCGCAGGGCGGCCATCGTGAGACTACAGACGGTTGACGGGTCGGCAGAGCGGTCGGGGTTGTAGAACCAAAAACCGAAACCGGGCTTGAAGGCTTTCTTCGGCGGAATGACTTTTACGCCGTAGATCCATCCGTTGCCGAGGTCTGGGCTCCGATAAGCGAGCGAATCGTCATCCGGAATCAGCGTGCCACCAAACTGTTTCCCGACCCGCTCAGGCGTGATTTCAGCAGTTGAATTCAGGCTAGTGAGGAAGCTGATCAGCACTTGGGTGGCATGGGCGGCAGCCGCCGAGTGCTGAGGGGCAACAGGAGTCATGCGAGGTCCTTCTGGGGGCGTGGCGGGTGTCGTAGAAGCGGGCGCGGGCGCCGTTGCTCTGTAAGCACTGATGCCGCTTTGCGCGGGCAGTACAACCGAAAGGACGGTGGCGCTCGCTGACGCGGCTGCGCTGGATAGCGCCGCGGCCGTCAGAACCGCGAGACATTGATTCGGCAAGGGACTCATTGGCTCGGCATCCTCGACTCCTTGAGATGGGTCGCAGGAGCGACCTTGGGCTGAGGGCATGATAGCGGCTGGTTGAACCTGTTGCATGAGGATTTCGCCCTTGCGTCATTGGCTCGACGCTCTTACAGGAGGAGGGTGAGCGCGACCACTCGAATGTCGTTGACACGCTCGAGGAAGAAGGCACGATCCTCAACGCGGGTATCCGGCGGTGGTAGGAGTAGAGGCCGTCGCCAGAATTGGGTTGCAGTTACATCGGCGGCGCACATGTTTCGGGGCTTCGTTGAAGGGCGATCGGCCTGATGATGGGGGCTGCGGCATGGACTCGTGAAGTCCGCCAAAGGCAGGAGAGCCGCCCTCCGAAATGGAGGCCGAGTGGTCGTTCAGGTTACGAACTTTCCAAGTCTCCTAAGCCCCTCGCGTGTCGGTGGGTCCGGTCGACTGTCTGATATGGCGCCGGGCGGTCAGGCTGTCGTGCTCGGGTCGATCAATCTGCCGGTTGAAGGATCTCCTAGAAAAACCCGGATACAATTATTCTCGCGGGCTTTTTCGCATCGCGCTCCCAGGGGCTGCCGGCGGTGAGCGTCAGAGCGAACCTGGTTGTCCTAACCGTTATATTGTTTCCTTACGCCTCTTGAGACGCCTTCTCTGATAGGACTTTCGATAGAAATGTCGACCTGTCTATACGTATACATTGCGATACTCGCGGCACCCTGTTGGACGCAGACCAGTTAGGTCAAACTTCACCGCAGGCGAGCGCGGACTGCTAGCCCAGACAAGGAGTGGGGACCAGTGTCGAGCCAGATTAGATCGATTCCCGAGGTGCCAAGTGGCCTCGTTGAGGCGGCGACTCGGGGGACGTTAGTCCCTTTTATTGGAGCTGGCGTCTCCAACATCGCCGGGTGCCCTCGTTGGTCCGAATTCGCGGATCGAGCCCTAGATTCCCTCGTGAAAACCGTGAGCGGCATGCTGCTCACTCTTCTTCATGTAGCCGACTAAAGATTTCTGGTTTGCGGTAAGTTCAGCCACGAGCCAACGCCTCCATTTCCGCGAGTTCCTGCACGATCATCTCGTTGTTCCGGACGTTTGCTCTCGCTCGCCCTGTCGCGCCCATCTCCGATGTCGAGGTCAACTGTCGGCAGAGCGATATCCAACCAGTCGTCGTAATTTGTCGTGACAAACTTCGAGCCCAAAGCGGAGATATGACTGTAGATGCGGCGGCCATTGGGGTGAGAACTCCACTCCTTGGATGGATGAAGAATTCCTCGATAGTCGATCTCTACACCTTTCCTCTCAGCCGTTAACTTAGCCACGGAAAGCTTGACTCGTGCCGACAACGTTGAAAGCTGCGAGCCCTGCGCAGCACTGAGCGCGCCGCTTTGATTCGAGGCTACGCGAACGCCCTGGATGGACTGAAATCAAGTGAAGACTTGACTCTACGTCGGTCACTTCTCGATGCATTTTTACCTTATCTGCAAGGCTTGGTGGGGTCTGCCCAATTTTGGGAGGAAGCGGCTGAGGATGCCGGCCGCTTTGAGCCGGATAGGGACTGGATCCCCCCGGTCATTGTCGAAGTGGTCAAGAAACTGGCGTCGGACGACACCATTCCCTTGTTGGAATCTGACTGTGACTTGATGCTCTCTATCGTGCTTGCGGTTAAGGCGAACGCACCGGGTATCTCGATGTCCGATGATCCTATGACGAGCGCAATCAACAATTCGCGCGGTATGGCCGTCGAAGCGCTTTTACAGTTCGTCCTGCGGCGTTGTCGTGATGCGGATAAGGTAGAGAAAACGCATCTGGATGTCTGGTTGGCGCTTAAGGGCGAACTTGACGCGGAAGTCGCCTGCTGCGGCGATGGCGGGTGTCTTGAATCCTCCACCCTATTGGCGTCGTACTTGGCGCAGCTTATATATGTCGATTCCGACTGGGTTTCCGAGAACATCCAGCGAATTTTCTCAGAAGCGCACAGCGACAATTTTGTGTGCGCTATCGCCGGGCTCTCATTCGCAAACGCCAATGGGAGACTCTACGAGATTCTACGGGAGGCGAATGTTCCACGGAGGGCTCTTCGATCGGAGCATATCAAGGGAAGTGCTCGGGAACGTTTGCTCGAACGCATCGCTTTGGCCTACGGTTGGGGCCTCGTTGAAGTCCATTCTCCCGAGTTGGCCGAGATGTTTTCTAGCGATCGAATCGATGACCTCATCGAGGTCGCATCTACGATTTCTCGCTGGTCGAGCGAGAAAATAAGCGACGAACAGGTCTCGCGTGTGACGGATTTCGCTAGGTCGGTAGTCGCTTTCGGCCTCGAAGATGCGACAGCGCGAAAAAAGCTTCTGAGAGTGGCTGCGCGGTTCATCTCGTTCCTGCCATCGCTGTCTGACGACGACATGAGCTGGCTGCTGCCTATCGCCTCGTACGCACATTCTAGCTACGGAAGCGATGAGTTCTTGGAGTCATTGGATCGCTTAGGCGGCAAGAATGCGCTGAACGTGCAGCGGATAGTCGAGGCCTTCCTAGAGAACTACGAATTTTCTGACGACTTCCGAGGAAGGCTTCAGTCGATCGTGCGAAAAATCGATCAAGGCGGTCGGCATCTTGAAGCGCTTCTTATCGTTGAGCAGATCGTAAAGCGGGGTGGTGGGGCGCAGTGGGTTGCTCTGTACAAGGAGCTTGTCGAAGAGGGTCACCGCACGAATCTAGGAAACGAATGATGGCCTCATCGATTGGCTCGGGCGCCATATCCGCAGTGGGCCACAACCTGCACATGTGGCGACACCGATTTGAACGCGAGTTCGTCCCTGCCAGCCATCGAGTGGTAGACGTTTTTCTTGCGCGCCTAATACCGACTTTCGCATCGGCGGGGGAGGAGGCCCAGAGCTACGGTAAGGAGCTATGGGATCGCGCAATGTCGGATTGGGGTGATCCCGATATAAGCGAAGCTGAAGTTGCGGACGCTGTTCGTGAGGCCGAGGTTGAGTATTACCTCAACCTTACCGGGATGGAGCAAGGAATCCTCAATTGCTGCGCATTGTTCTTGTACCACCTGTTCGAACAGCACTTACTGACTTTTCACCGACAAGAGCTGCTGCATTGGCGGGAGCAGAACGACACCAAGTTGCTGAAGCACGATGAGATTCATAGCAGGCTTTATAAAAAGGGCATTTGTACCAAGTCCTTTGCGAGCTGGGGGAAGCTTGAAGAATTGCGGCACCTCGCGAACACGTTAAAGCACGGCGAGGGTAAGAGTAGCCGCGAGCTCGCATCGCTGGCTCCGGATCTGTTCTGCCGTGTCGGGGGCGTTGCCGGGGTGGCATTTAGTATGTCACCCCGCGTGTATACCCCGCTTCTCGGTGACGATGTGTTCGTAACTGAGCGTCATGTCCGCGAATACGCGGTCGCGATCGAAGGGTTTTGGTGTGAATTGTTAGCGGCAATGGAGCCTAAGGCCGGTGCCACTTGGTAGAGATGGTTGGCACCTTGATCAGTGATGTGTCGTCGCTTGCGCATGCGACCGCCGTCACCCTCGTCAAGCAGCTAAGTTGCAACTAGCCCCGGCGAAACCTAGGCAGACGCTGGAATCTTGCAGGATTCGAGAAACCTCCATCGCTCGCGGTTCGACGATGTGTTTCGCCCAAAGTCAGTACTCGATAGGAACGGGCACCGAATGGGCACAGATCCGCTCCATTCGACCTACAGCTCTGGCAGGCTTCTTCTAAGTATCTGATGGGAATGGTGGCTCGGGACGGAATCGAACCGCCGACACGGGGATTTTCAATCCCCTGCTCTACCAACTGAGCTACCGAGCCACAGGTGCCTGCAACGATCGTTGCGGCGAGTGGAGCCGCGTATTAAATCGGGTGCGGGCTCCGGCGTCAAGCCTCTTGTTCAGGCGGGACGTAACCGGCGGGCTGAACCACATCGCCGCCGAAGAAATACTTCTCCATTTCGCCGCTGAGGAACGTGCGCGTCTTCGGGTCGAGGGGCGACAGGCGCATCTCGTTGATCAGCATGGTCTGGTGGGACAGCCACTGGGCCCACGCTTCTTTCGAGACGCTGTCGTAGACGCGTTTGCCCAGGTCGCCGGGCCAGGGGGCGAAGTCGAGGCCTTCGGCGTCGCGGCCGAGCTTTACGCAGTGGACCATGCGCGTCATGGGGATATCTCCGGAAGGTTGTCGAGCAGCGTGCGGACGGGTGCCGGCAGGCCGAGCGTGGTGAGCTCGTCGCGGGCGCACCAGCGCTGGTCGTCGCGGTCTGCCACGGCGGTCAGCGGGGTCGCATGGTCGAACAGGATGGGTGAAACGTCCAGCCGGTAGTGGCTGAAGACGTGGGTAAAGGCGGGCAGGGGATCGGCCGAGCCGACGCGTGCCAGGCGGAGCGCGACCGTCGGCGCGGCGTCGGCATCGGGTGCCTCGGGCAGACTCCACAGGCCGGACCACACGCCTTGCGGGCCACGCTTCTCCAGCAGCACCCGACCCTGCGCGTCGCGCAACAACAGCATCGCGAGGGCGCGCGTGGGTACCTTTTTGCCGGGCTTGGCGGTGGGCAGTACGGCGGTCAGTCCGTCACGATGCGCGACGCAGGTGGCCGCCTGCGGGCAGAGCATGCAGGCCGGCTTGCTGCGCACACAGACGGTGGCGCCGAGATCCATGATCGCCTGCGTGTAGTCGGCGGTACGGGTCGCCGGTGTGTGCTCATCCGCATGAATCCACAGGCGCTTCTCGACCGCGCTTTCGCCCGGGTGACCGGCGATGCCGTGATAGCGGGTCAGCACGCGCTTGACGTTGCCATCGAGGATGGGGAAGCGCAGCCCATAGGCCTGCGCCAGGATCGCGCCGGCGGTGGAGCGGCCGATGCCGGGCAGGGCGATCAGCGCATGGAGATCGCGCGGCAGCTCACCGGCGTGACGTTCGACGCACAGCTGCGCGGCACGGTGCAGAAACCGTGCTCGCCGGTAGTAGCCGAGCCCCGACCAGAGTGCGAGGACGGTGTCCTCGTCGGCTTCGGCAAGCGAGGCCAGCGTAGGCAGCCGCTCGACGAACCGCTGGAAGTAACCGATGACGGTGACCACCTGGGTCTGCTGCAGCATGATCTCGGACAGCCACACGCGGTAAGCATCGCGCGGATGCTGCCAGGGCAGGTCCTTGCGTCCGTGGTGGTCGTACCAGCGCAGCAGTTCACGGGCGAACGGATTCACGGCGTGAGCCCGGTGGCCGGGCGCGAAGCGGTGCTCGCTGACGCTGGCGCGGTTGCCGGCGTGACGTCCGGCGTCGCGCGGATACGCAAGCCCTTGATGTGCACGCTGTCGGTGTCGACGGCCGCCGCGTCGACGCTGCCAAGCAGGGGCGGAAGCGTCGGTGCGCCGCCCGCGTTGATGCCGCTCCACCATTCGGCCACGGCCAGCGGTGGCACGCGCAGGTCGGCATGGTCGGTCGGACCGTCGAGCTTCAGCGCGACGAACAGGGGATCCTGCTGATTCGCGGGTGTGACGTTGAGGACCACGTCGAAAGGCGACGCATCGTGCCGTGTCATGCGCCCGGCCAGTGAGGCACCGACGTCCGCACCGCCGCGCCAGGTGGCTTCGCCGCGCAGGCTCGCGGCGAAGCGATCCTGGCTGGCGAGATCGAGCGTGAGATCGTTGAGCGTGAGCACGCCACGCGAAAGGACCGGGCGCGTGCGAAGCGTCATCGAGTACGGCTTCTCGCTGGACGATGCCGCGAGTCTGAGGTCGAACACACGGCCATCGGCCAGGCGGCCCGCGTCGATGTCCACGTTGGACAGGAGAAGACGGTTGCCCCGGGTCAGCGTGCCACGGGTGACGCGGAACCCCGCGTCGATGCCCGGCAGGATCGCGCCCGCGGTCGACGGTCGCGAGGGGAGCGTGTCGATATACGCGGACACGGCGTCCATGTCGATGCGCGCGCCTTCCACTTCGAGTCGCGACACCGTGGTGTCCTGACCGAGCAACGTGCGCCACGGCAGCACCAGCTTGCCGCGCGAAGCGACGATCAGAGGTGTGCCCGAGCCACGGGCGCGCAAGGTCAGTCCCTCGAGCTCGAGCGCCGGCTTGGGCCAGAGCGTCGGACTGGCCGGGCTGGCCAGCCCGAGGTCGAGACCCGCCTCCTCGGCACGCGATTGCAGCATCGCCGTGAACCGTTCCGGCTGCAGAACCACATAAGTGGCGACCAGTGCCGCGACGAGGATGCCCATGAGCAGCCCGCCGACGGCGAGCAATCCGATGCGTAGTCGCCGGTTCACGGCAGCGACCTGTCATGCATGCGCGTCACTCAGCCGCCAAGGTTGGCAGGGAGCAGGCCGTCCACGAAAGCGGCGGCGTCGAACACGCGCAGATCGGTGGCGGTTTCGCCCAGTCCGACGTAGCGGATCGGCAGGCTGAACTCGCGGGCGAGCGCGAACATCACGCCGCCCTTGGCCGTGCCGTCGAGCTTGGTCACCACGAGTCCCGTGACACCCGCCGTGTCGCGGAACTGGCGGAGCTGGCTGATGGCGTTCTGACCGGTGGTGCCGTCGATCACCATGAGGACTTCATGTGGCGCGGCGGCGTCGAGCTTCTTCATGACGCGGACGATCTTGCCCAGTTCATCCATCAGGCCGCCCTGCGTGTGCAGACGACCGGCGGTGTCGGCGATAAGCACCTGCGTGCCGCGCGAGCGCGCCGCCTGCAGGGCATCGAAGATGACGCTGGCGGAGTCGGCGTCCTGGCCCTGCGAGACGACCGGAACCTTGTTGCGCTCGCCCCAGGTTTTCAGCTGTTCGACGGCGGCGGCGCGAAAGGTGTCGCCCGCCGCGAGCATTACGCCGCGGCCTTCGTCGACGTAGCGGCGCGCGAGCTTGCCGATGGTCGTGGTCTTGCCCACACCGTTGATGCCGACGGTGAGGATGACGAACGGGCTGTGCGTCGAGACGTCGAGCGGCTTTTCCACCGGCTTGAGCAGCGCGACCAGTTCGTCGCGCAGCACCTTGAGCATCGCGCCGGCGTCGGCGAACTCGCGCTTGTGCATGCGTTTGCGCAGGCCCTCGACCAGCTGGGTGCTGGCTTCGACGCCGACATCGGCGGTGATCAGGGCGGTTTCCAGCTCGTCGAGCAGGTCGTCGTCGAGCTTGGGGTGGCGGACAAACAGCGCGCCCAGGCTCCTGGCGAAACCGCTGCCGGACAGCCGGTCGCGCCAGCTGCGCTTTGCGGACGCCTCGGGCGCGGGTGTGGCCTCATGCGCGGCCTCGGCAACGAGGGTGTCTTCCGCCTCGGGCTCGACCTCGGGAGCCTCGGGCTCGGGGGCTACCGTTTCCGCCAGCGCCTCGGCGACCAGGCTGCCCAGGTCGGTGGCGGCGGGGTCGGCGGCGCGATCGACGCGCTCATCCGTTGCCGGGGCCTCGGTCGTCGCCGGTTCGGCGGGCTTCTTCTTCCAGAACTTGAGCATTGCGGGAGGGATTCAAAGACAATAGGCGAATGCTAGCACTCCCGCCCACACTGGCCGCTGAGCGATGACCGCCTCCGGCCGCATCCGCGTCATCGGCGGAAACCTGCGCAACTCCCGGCTCGACGTGCCCGATCTGCCGGGGCTGCGCCCCACGGCCGAGCGCGTGCGGGAAACCCTGTTCAACTGGCTGCGGCCGGTGGTGGCGGGCTCCCGCTGCCTCGACGCCTTCGCCGGCACCGGTGCCCTCGGCATCGAGGCCCTGTCGCGCGGCGCGGGCAGCGTCACCTTCGTCGAGCGGGAGCCCCGGCTGGCGGCGGCGCTCAAGGCGAACCTGTCGCGGCTGAAGACCGACGGAGAGGTGGTCGGCGATGACGCGGTTCGCTGGCTGAAGGGATCCGGCAAGCCGTTCGATCTGGTTTTTCTCGATCCGCCTTTCGCGCTGGATGCCTGGGCCGGCGCCGCCGCACAGCTCGAAAGCGGGGGCTGGCTGACGCCGACGGCCTGGATCTACGTGGAGTCGCCGCGTGGCGCGGTCTTCACCTTGCCCCCGACGTGGCTCGCGCACCGGCAGGGTCAGGCGGGAGAGGTGACGTACACCCTCTATCGCCGCGCCCCGGCCGATCCGCTAAGCTAGCCCGCGTTTTCCCTGACCCCAGTGTCCATGACTCATCCGCCGGCCAATCCCCGACTTGCCGTTTATCCGGGCACGTTCGATCCCATCACGAACGGTCACGCCGACCTCGTGTCGCGTGCCGCGCCGCTGTTCGACCGGATCGTGGTCGCGGTGGCGGAGAGTCGTAACAAGGGCCCCGGTTTCAGCCTGGGCGAGCGCATCGCGCTGGCCCGTCTGGCGCTGGCCGACCTGCCGAACGTGGAGGTGCGCGGTTTCGACTGCCTGCTCGCCCACTTCGTAACGGAAATCGGCGCGGGTGTGATCCTTCGCGGCCTGCGCGCCGTGTCGGACTTCGAATACGAATTCCAGCTCGCCAGCATGAACCGTCACCTGATTCCTCAGGCCGAGACGCTGTTCCTGACCCCGGCGGAGCAATACAGCTTTATCTCTTCCTCGCTCGTGCGTGAAATCGGTCGCCTGGGTGGCGATATCTCCGGCTTCGTGCATCCGGCGGTGCAGCAGGCCATGCGCCAACGCTGGCGCAACTCTTGAAATCAAAGGTGATCATCATGCGTAAGTTCGTCCTCGCCGCGTCCGTGGCCCTGACCGCCGCCCTGGCCCTCTCGGCCTGCAACAAGTCCGAAGATGCCGATCAGGCCGCCACGACGCAGGAAGCTGCCGTCGCCAAGCCGTCCAACCCGACCGACACCAAGGCCTGGAGCCAGTATTTCGGCCAGATCGTGCGGAAGAACATGCAGGGCATGACGGCTGATCGGCCGTTCCCGTACTTCGTCCCGGCCGGTGACGACCAGAACGGCCAGGACGGTCGCGCGCGTCAGCTCGAGAACGTGCAGGGCACCGTGGCCCGCGGCGTCACGCCGGGCAACATGCTCGTCTTCGGTGGCCCGGAGTCGGCCAAGACCGCCGACCTCATCGTCGAAGCCTTCAAGAGCGCCAACGCGGGTTCGTTCAAGGGCGTGATCATCCTGTTCATCGGCGACCAGGCCGACCAGCAGCGCGTCACCGACGCCCTGACGCCGACCGGCGCTACGGTCCGCTTCGTCGCGATGTAATCGTTTCGGACGCGAATCGCGTAAACGAAGGGCGCCTCAGGGCGCCCTTCTCGTAAACGCGCTAAAATGCGCGCATGTCCCTGATCATCCTCGATACCTGCGTCAACTGCGACGTCTGCGAACCGGTGTGCCCGAACAAGGCCATTTCGCTCGGCGAGCAGTACTACGTGATCGATCCCGCCCTCTGCACCGAGTGTGTCGGCCATTTCGACAACCCGCAGTGCGTGGAGGTCTGCCCGGTGGAGTGCATCCCGCACGATCCCGACCGCGTGGAAACGCACGATCAGCTGATGCTGAAGTACGAGCATCTGATGGCCCGCGCGGCCTCGTAAGCGCCTCGCGCGCGTCCATGGGTTAATCTCGCGGGTAGCGATATTCCCACCCGGAGAAATTTCATGGTCCATGCCCCGTCGTGGCGCGTGCTCGCCGCGAGCCTTGTCGTTGTCTTCAGTGCCGGCGCGCTCAACGCGCAGAACGCCCCGGCCGCTTCCGGCGGCCCCGGACACGCCGCCATCGCCAGTGCCAATTTCATGGCGACCAACGCGGGCTTCGAGGTCCTGGGCAAGGGCGGTAACGCTTTCGACGCCGCGGTGGCCGTGTCGTCCACGCTCGCCGTGGTCGAGCAGCAGAGTTCAGGCATCGGCGGTGGCTTCATGGCCCTGCTGCATCGTGCATCGGACAACCGCGATGTCTTCATCGACGCGCGCGAAACCGCGCCGAAGGCCGTCGACATGAAGGTCTACGTCGGCAAGGACGGCAAGCCCAACCGCGACACGTCGACCAACGGCCCGCTCTCGTCCGGCATTCCCGGCGAGCCCGCCGGTATCGTCTGGATGGCGGAGCATTACGGCAAACTGCCTTTGTCGGTATCGCTGGCGCCTGCCATCCGCATCGCGAAAGAGGGCTTTCAGCCCGATTCGCGGTTTCTCGGCACCATCGAGGATCGCAAGGACGTGCTGGCGCGCTATCCCGCCTCGTCGGCCATCTTCCTGCCCGGCGGCAAGGTCCCGTCTCCCGGCTGGACGCTGCGCCAGCCCGACCTGGCGAAGACGCTGGAACGCATCGCCGCCAGGGGCCACGACGGCTTTTACAAAGGCGAGACCGCGAAGCTGATGGTTTCGGCATCGCGTGCCGCCGGCGGTAACTGGACCGCGGCCGATCTGGATGGCTACAAGGTCAAGGAGCGCGAGCCGCTCAGCGTCGACTACAAGGGCTATCGCATCGTTACCGCGCCACCGCCGTCGTCGGGAGGCGTGGCGATCGCCGAGGTGCTGAACATCCTCTCCGGCTTCGACCTGAGCAAGGCGGACCTGGCTCATTCGACGCATCTCACCATCGAGGCCATGCGTCGGGCGTTCCGCGATCACAACGAATACCTGGGTGACCCGGACTTCGTGAAGATGCCGCTCGACATGCTTCTGTCGAAGTACTACGCGGACGGCCTGCGCGCGACGATCTCACCCGACAAGGCCACCCCGTCGGATCTGCTGCCCACCTCGATGGCGCCCGAGCCGGGCATGCACACCACGCATTTCTCGGTGATTGACGCGGACGGCAACATGGTGGCGTCGACCCTGACGGTGAACCTCGAGTTCGGTTCGGCCTTCGTGGCGAAGGGTACCGGCGTCGTGCTCAACGACGAGATGGATGACTTCGCCCTGGTGCCGGGACAGCCGAATGCGTTTGGCCTGCGTGGGGCGCTGGCCAATGCGCCGGAGCCGGGCAAGCGCATGCTTTCATCGATGTCGCCGAGCTTCGTGTTCGGTGCGGATCGCACGGCGGTGCTCGGTTCACCGGGTGGTTCGACCATCATCACGCAGGTGCTCGAGGGCATCCTCGCCTTTATCGATGGCAAGAGCGCCTCGGAAATCACCGCGCAGAAGCGTTACCACCACCAGTACCTGCCGGACCGCGTCGACGTGGAAGCCGGCGTCTTCGACGATGCCACGGCCAGGGCGCTGACCGACATGGGCCACGTGTTGAAGAATCGCTCGCCGTGGGGTTTCATGAACGTCGTCACCTGGGATCACCGTACCGGTAAGCTTGACGCCGCCAGCGATCCGCGTCGTCCGTCCGGTCTCGGCAAGGTGCAGTAAGTTGCGTTACGGGGGCAGGATGAGGTCGAAGCAAAAAGTGAAACACACCGGGATGGCCTGGGGAACGCGTCTGTCCGGTGCGGTACTGCTTCTGGTCGGGCTCGGCCTGATCGCCTGGAACGAGCGCCGTGTGATGGATTACGGCGCCGCCCTTGCGCGTCACGGCGGCTCACCTGTGCTCGATCTCGGCGCCGAAGGCCGGCCCGCGGCGGGCCAGTTCGGTGCGCTGACCCGCGTCAGTGGCATGCCGAAGATCATGGATGCGCCGCGCGACCGCGAATTCAACGTCCGCGCCGACTCGCCCGTCCTCATTCGCCATGTCGAGATGTACCAGTGGCGCGAGATCACCGTGGGCGGCAACACGCACTACGAGGTGGACTGGGTCGACCGGCCGATCGATGCGACGAATTTCGCCAGGCCCGCGGGCCACGTGAACCCGGGTGCGTTCCCGATCCAGGGACGGCAGTTCGAGGCCGGCGAGGTCAAGCTCGGTAACTTCAAGCTGTCCGCACCCATCCTGCGCGCGTTCCCGGGGCAGGTCGACGTCACGCCGGACGAAAAAGCGTTGCCGTCCAATTTCGCGGCGACCTTCCAGCGTGTCGGCGACGCGCTGGTGACCAGTGCGAAGCCATCCAATCCGCGCCTGGGCGACCTCCGCATCACATGGCAGGCCGTGCCGTTGCAGGCGATGACGGTACTGGCCCGGATCGAGGGCGACACGCTGGTGCCGGGCACGCCCGCGCGAGAGGGCGACGCCGGTTTCGATGTGCAGGTAGGCGACCGTAGCTTGCTGGACGTCATGCCCGCGCTCCCCGAGCCTCCGGGCGCGGTGTTGCCGGTGCGCATCGCGGCGTTTCTCGCCGCCTCGCTGGGTGCGCTTTTGCTCGCCTGGACCAGCCGCCTGCGGCGCGACGTTCTCTTCGCCGCCGGCACCGGCGCGGTCATCATCGCGGCGGTCGCCGGGGTGATGTGGATGGCTGGCGACGCGATGGCGGCAAGCGTATGGTTGCTCGTCGCTGTGCTGGGGGCAGGCCTGGCCATCTGGCGCGTGCAGCAACGAACCTCATCGGCATCGAACTGAAGCGGGAAATCGCGCCATGCGTATCACTGGACTATATGCGGCCCTGGTCGCGCTGCTGATGATCTTCCTCGGCGCGCGCGTGATGCTCTTACGTCGTCGTACGAGCATCGGACTGGGCGACGGCGGCAACCGTGCCGTGGCCTGCGCCGCGCGGGCACACGGTAACGCGACGGAGTACGTGCCGATCGCGTTGATCCTGCTGCTGATACTGGAACTCAACCAGACGTTGCCGATGCTGCTACACGTGTTCGGCATCGTGCTGGTGATCGCGCGCGTGCTGCATGCGATCGGGCTGTCGAAGACACCCGGGACATCGCCCGGGCGTCTTTTCGGCGCCGGGCTGACCTTGCTGGTGATCGCCGCGATGGCGGCGATGCTCATCTGGCAATACGTGGTGATTCACGTGATCGCGCCCTCGCTGGTCTGAGGGCGGGCTGTCTCAGGCCGCGGCGCTCAGGCCGCGGCGGACCCATCGGCGAAGGCGTAGACGTGATCGGCCCAGCTCGTGGCTTCGACGTACATCGTGGCCATGGTCGCCATGTGCTGGTCGCGCAGCGCGTTATCGCTTTCCACTTCGCCCTGTTCCCAGTGGCGCACCTGATCCAGGATGCTGGCGAACGGACCGGTTCCGTCGAGCAGCGCTTCGCGGATTTCGATAGCCAGCGGCAGATGCTCGAGCACGTACGCCATCGACACGTTCATCAGCGTGTCCAGTAGCGAGAACAGGCCGGCGGTGAACGCCATTTCCTGCAGCTCCGGCTTGATGCTGCGCGCAAGCTTCTCGCACATGTGCGCACGAACCAGCGCGAGACGCAGGAGTTCCGGCGGGCGCTCGTCCATGCCCGACACGGCCATGGTGAAGATCCAGTTGCGCATGCGGTTGACGCCGAAGAACACCGCGGCCTGTTCCACCGACTTCAGCTGGCGGGGCAGGGCGAAATAAGCGGAATTCACGCAACCCAGCAGCTTGTAGCTGAGGATGGCGTCGTCGCGGACGATCTTGCCGAGTTCGACGGGACCGTTTTCCGGATCCTGCAGCGCGCCCATGAGGCGCAGCACGCCGAGCTTGCTGGGAGTGAGTCGCGGCATGTCGACGCGCTCGGGGCGGAGCAGGTATTTACCCTGGAAGCCGTCGACGTCCTGATCGGCGTAATCCACGAAGGTTTCGTGGGTATCGATGCCGGTGACAATGACCTTGACCCCGAACGCCTGGACGTAGTCCATGTGCGCGCGGGCGGCGACCGGATGGCGATGATCGACGGCGACCTTGGCGAACTGGACGATGCGCAGCAAGGCGTCGACGCCGGCTCGGTGTTCCGGATCGGCGGGCAGGTTGAAGTCTTCGAGCATGAACAGGCAGCCGTGGCTCTTGAGCTCACGCAGCTTGATCAGCAGTTGTTCGTCGCTGCCCACGTCGGCGCTGATGCTCGCGCCCAGGCGTGCGTTGTGACGCAGGATGTCGGCGTGTTCGAGCAGCAGCTCGCGCGACATGTGCAGGAAGGCGCGGTTGTCGCGCACGAGGCGCTTGAGGCTGCCATCCGCGATCGCGCTGAGCGTGGCCTGCGTATGCGCCACGGCGGCCGCTTCGATATCGGTACCGACCGGCCGCGGAAAAATCAGTTCGTAAGCGAACAGCGACTGTTTCTTGTCGAGGATGGGGACGCGGACGATGGGGAGGATGCCGTCGTCGTTCACCGCTGTCGGCTGGGGGGATGCTGCCATTGCTTTCTCTTACGCCGTCTGGGTGAGCCTGCAGTATCGCGTGTTCCGTAGCGTCAGACCTGTGCAAGCGTCCCGGAACGGAGTCTTACTTTTGAAACGCCGTTCGGTCCGTAAGTGGAGCCGCCCGGCGCATCGCCCGAAAGGAGCGAGAGCGCGTGACGCACATGATTCATGCGCTGCGCCACGATGCGCCCGTTGACGTCGTTGAGCCGACGGCATTCGAGCAGGCGCTCGATGGTCGGCGACCAGCGTTCGTCCTGCAGGCTGTCGACGCCCGCGGCATCGCTGAGCTGACGGCGCTCGACATCGAGTTTCTCGATGCGGTCGAGCAGTCTGCTCTTGGTCCGGCCTGCGACTTCCAGTGCGGGCATGTTCGCCTGATCGAGCGCCATGCGCTCGTCGATCAGGCTGGCGTGCAGCGCATCGACGTCACGGGCGAGGTCGCCCATGACGGCGCCGAGCGCCGCGTCGAAGTCGGAGGCGGATGCCGCGGTCATGCGCTGCCTGCGCCTCCGATCTGGCTTTCCATCGAAAGAAATTTGCTGGCGATCGCCTGCGAGTCCGGCTTGTAGGTACCGGACTCGATGTCCGTACGCAGCTTCTCGAGCTTCGCGGCGCGGCCGGGATCGTCGGCGCGGCTGGCGGCGTCGAGCGCCTTGGCCGAGTCGGTGATATTGACGCTGTCGTCGCTGGCGCGGACCGGGCTGGCGGTCTGCGTCGAGGCGGTCGAGCCGGCGGCCGCGTTCTGGGTGCGAAGCTGCACCGGCGGCTGCTGGTTCGGAATACCGGGCTTGATGGTCGTGGTCATGATCTTTCCTCGGATCTGATGTCCTTCAGAATCCTTATCGGCGGTCCATCGGGGAACTTTAACTGGCGCGGCGCCAGAAATGTGACGCGGTTGGTATTTCGTTCACGGAAGCACCGCGACGACCCCCGGCCCGCGTACCACGGCGTCCAGCACCTTCCCGGAAGACGCATTGCGGACCTTGAGGCGTGATCCCATGTCACCGGCGCCCATGGCCACCCCGTCCGCACGGATGACCACGCCGTCGACGCTGGCTTCCATGCTCACGGCATCGCCGATGCGCACGGCCTGTCGCCCGGCGAGCATGCCCGGGGTGAGTACGGTACCTGCGTTGAGCGGCCGGGCCAGCGCACGGCCTCCGACCTGGTCCAGGGCGGCGATGTAGCCGTAGGCGAGGGTGGCGACGTCGCGTTCTTCCGTGTGGACATCCGCGGGGCCGAGGCCGTCGCCGCGTGTCAGCGGCCGGCTGGTGACCAGCACGGGCGCGAAGAGCTGGACCTTGACCGGTACCCGCACCGTCCAGCCCCCCGGCATGGGGCAATGGACCGTCACGCTGACGCGTGCGCCCAGAGCCCGGTTACCCGGCAGCGACGCGTCGAGTGGCGCGGCACAGTCGGCCAGCTTCAGGCGGCTGTCGAGCGGCACGGCCTCGAGCACTATGCGGGAGCCCGGCGGGGCGCGGTTCGCCCGCAACCAGTTCACCGCGGCATCGCGCACCCCGTCGACGGACTGCGTGGCTGCCGCCGGAAGCGGGCAGCCGAGCAGGGCCGCGAGGGCGAGTCCGCCAGCGACAAACCGGTGAATCACGCAGCGCGCTCCGCGAGGGACGCCGAAAGGCCCTGCGTGACGGCGTCGAGTTCCTTGTTGAGCCCCGGGACCATGTGGCTGGCGTCGGCGTGACGGCCTTCCCCAAGGGTGATGGCGTACGTCGAAGCCAGCGCGGTGAAACGCTCGCCCGCCGCGCGGATGCCGTCGGCGGCCGCATCCGGGCGGCGTTCGCGGAACTGGTCGATGCAGCGCATCAGTGGCGTCGTGTCGAGCCAGCGGCGATCGAGGCTGGCCGGATCGCGCGACGCCAGTTCGACGGCGTAGCGCAGGCCCTGGCAAGCTTCGCGGATCATCTGGCTGAGGCTGGCCGCGTCGAGCGCGCCCTCGGTCTCCAGGCGCGCCAGGCTGAGGCGGTGAGCGAGCACGGCGGCGCGCGCGGCGGCATCGGCCTGGCGGCGCGATTCATTGCCGATGCGGCCGAGCGAGGTCTGCGTGGTCTGGATCGCGGTGATCCGACCGGCCAGCGCGGTCATGCCTTCGCGTGCCGCGTCGAGGCTGCCGCGGGCGCCGCGCACGGCCTCATCCACGCGACCCAGCGATGCCTGCATACCGGCGATGCCGGACTGGGTCTGGTCGAGGCGACGCAGGCTGTTCTGCACGGCGTCGTCGAGCTGGCCCGAGAATTCACCGACCGTCTGCGTGACCTGGTCGATTTCCGCGGTGGCCTGGGTGGTCTTCTCGGCCAGCTGCTTCACTTCGTCGGCGACGACGGCGAAACCGCGACCGGCTTCGCCGGCGCGCGCGGCTTCGATCGCGGCGTTGAGCGCGACGAGATTGGTCTGATGGGCGATGTCCTGCACGGCCGCGGTGAGCTTGCGGATCGCCGTGAAATATTCGGAGAACTGAGCGTGGTTGCGGCTCATGCCCGAGAGGGCGCTGCGCAGGAGGCGCAGCTGGCCGTCGAGGTCGCCCGCGGTCGCCTGGCCCTGACTGCCCGATTCCGCCATGCCGGTGACGCTGCCGTGGGCATGGTCGATCGCCGTCGAGATCCTGGCGCTGGCTTCCGTCAATCGACCGGCGGTATCGCGCGCGCCTTCGAGGTTGCCGACCAGCTCCTGCAGGCTGACGCCGAGCGCCTGCGCATTGGTCAGGACCATGCCTTGCTGCTCGATGGCCTGGATCGTCGTCGCCGGTGCGGTGCGCGGCGCCTCCGCAGGCTTGAGCAGTGCGCCCAGGGCGCTGGCGGCCGCCGGATACTGCGCGGAGAGGGCGCGGACTCGTGCGGCGTCACCGGTGGCGGCGGCGCTGGCGAGAAGGCGGACGTGCTGGCTCCAGAGGAGGGTCATGATTTCGCTTTCGCTTGTTCGGATGGTCGCCCCTAGTAATCGTCCAGGAGCCGTCGTTCTTGAGCCAAGCAATCCGTGTGCCAGTCGGGTACCTCAAGGTATGGGTGACCGCGCCGATACGTTCCGCGACACCTTATGCAGATGCCCAGGCACGACATGGCCCGCCCGTTGCTCGACACCGTGGAAACCTTCACCCGCCTGGCGGGACACAACCGCGTGGCCATGCTGCTGTTCCGTCTCGGCGACCGCCAGGCGTTCGGCATCAATGTCTTCAAGGTACGTGAGGTGCTCCGCCGGCCGCGTCTGGAGCGTATGCCCAGCATGCACGCGCTGGTGTCGGGCAGCTTCGACTACCGGGGCAGCACCATCCCCGTGATCGACCTGGCCGCCGCCATGGGCTACCCGCCGCTGGCCACCGTGGACAGCGCGCACCTCATCGTGACCGAGTTCAACCGCTCCGTGCAGGGTTTCCTGGTATCCGACGTGGATCGGATCGTCCACGTCGACGGCACCAATATGGCCGCGCCGCCGCCGGCGCTCGGCTATGGGGCGCGGGTCAACGCCGTGACGCGTCTCGACGGCGACCTGCTCGCCGTGGTCGACGTCGAGCAGGTGCTGGCCCATGTGGATCCCCGGGCGGTCGAGCTGTCCGACCGCGTGCAGCAGGCCGCCCATATCCAGCACGCGGGCAGTCGCCGTGTCCTCGTGGTGGACGACTCGCTGGTCGCCCGCACGCAGATCGTCGACCTGTTCCGCAAGATGGACCTGGAATGTGTCGTGGCCAAAGACGGCAAGGAAGGCCTGGAAAAGCTGCGCGAACTCGCGGCGGGTCCGGTCGCCGACCGGGTCGCCCTGGTCGTGTCCGACATCGAGATGCCGCTGATGGACGGTTACGCGTTGACGCGTGCCATCCGCGAAGAGGCCGGCCTGCGTCATCACAAGGTCCTGCTGCACAGCTCGCTGAGCGGTGTGTTCAACGAGGCGATGGTCGAGCGCGTCGGCGCCGACCGGTTCATCGCCAAGTTCCAGCCCGACGTGCTTGCCACGGCCGTGCTCGAGCTGCTCCCGGCCTGACGTCGCCCTGACGCGGCACCGCCGTACGCGCGTCGGAATTCCGGCGCTGGCGGCTTCGGGCTCGTCGCAAGACCTTGCAAACGGCGCTGCGGCGCCGTTTCGTCGTTAGTCCCCAGCCGTGGCACGGCTCTTGCTCAACCCCTCGGGCCAAGGTCACGAGAGGGGACGAGCCCATGATCGATTCATCCGACAAGCTGTTCGGCGTACACGCCCAGGCCCTTGGCCTGTGGCAGCGTCGTGCCGAGGTCATTTCATCCAACCTCGCCAACGCCGACACGCCGGGCTTCCTCGCCCGCGACCTCGATTTCAAGAAAGCGATGACCGCCGCGACCGGGGCCACCGATGGCCACACCTTGCAGATGGCGTCGACCGAAGACGGTCACATCGGCGGCAACCCCGCCGTGGCGCTCGACCAGGCCAACAAGCTGGCCTACCGCGCCGAGACCCAGCCGACCATGGACGGCAACACCGTCGACACCCAGGTCGAGCAGTCGCAGTTCGCCGCCAACGCGATCCATTACCAGGCATCGCTCAGCTTCATCAACGCGCAGATCCACACCATGCGCCTCGCCATCACCGGGACCGCCTCATGAGTCTCCTGAAGATTTTCGACGTCGCCGGTTCCGGCATGGCCGCGCAGTCCGCGCGACTGAACACCACCGCCAGCAACATGGCCAACGCGGACAGCCTGTCCAGCAGCGAGGCCACCGCCTACCGCGCCAGGCAGCCGACCTTCGCGGCCGTGCAGCAGCAGGTGGACGGCCAGATGGAAAACGGCGGTGTCCGCGCGCTCGGCGTGACCGAGAGCCAGGCACCGATCCAGTCGCGTTACGAGCCGGCCAATCCGCTGGCCGACACGAACGGCTACGTCTATTCGAGCAACGTCAATCCGGTCGACGAGCTGGTCAACATGATCTCCGCGTCCCGCTCCTACCAGAACAACGTCGAAGTCATGAACAGCGCCAAGCAGCTCATGCAGAAGACGCTGGACCTCGGCAAATAAGGCACTCCCATGGTCGCTTCCGTCAGCACTACCAGTTCCACGTCCTCGACGTCTTCCAGCAGCCAGCTGAAGGAACAGACCCTCAGCCAGTCGGATTTCCTGAAACTCATGGTCACCCAGATGACCAACCAGGACCCGACCAAGCCGATGGATTCCACCCAGATGGTGGCGCAGATGGCGCAGTTTTCTCAGGTGGCCGCGACGCAGGAGCTGCAGAGCTCGTTCGACACGCTGGCGACCAACCTCACCGGCGATCAGTTCGTCCGTGCCGCCAGTCTGGTCGGCCAGGAGGTGCTCGTGCCGTCCACCGCGGGACAGCTGACCAACAGCGAGATGGATGGCGCCGTCAACGTCGGTACTTCCGGCACCTACGTCAACGTGCAGATCAAGGACGCCTCCGGCAACGTCGTCCGCACGATTTCCCTGGGCCAGCCCGATGCGGGCCTCACCAAGTTTTCCTGGGACGGTAAATCCGACGACGGCACGCAGCTGACCGACGGTGTCTACCAGATGACCGCTACTTCCGGCGGCAACGCGATCGATACGTTCGTTCGCGGAAAGGTGGAAGGCGTCGGTGCCTCGGGCACGGACGGAACCTATGTGCAGGTGGCCGGCTACGGCGGCGCCCTGCTGAGCCAGATCGCGCAAATCATGTAATTCCAGCGAGGAAACACACCCATGCCTTTCGATATCGCCCTCAGCGGCATCAACGCGGCGTCTTCCGACCTGGAAGTCACCGCCAACAACATCGCCAACGTCAACACGGTCGGCTTCAAGGGCTCGCGCGCCGAGTTCTCGCAGGTGTATTCCGTGGCCGGTGAAAACCTGTCCGCCACGGCGGCGGGCAGCGGCGTCCGCCTGACCAACATCGCCCAGCAGTTCGGCGACGGCAACGTCACCCAGACCGGTAACTCCTACGACTTCGCGCTCAGCGGCGCGGGCTTCTTCACCTTGCGTGATTCTTCGGGTTATTCGTACTCGCGCGCCGGTAACTTCCACCCGGACGACAATGGCAACATCGTCAACGCGACCGGCCAGAACCTGCAGGTTTACCCGCCGACCGCGACAGGCGGCTTCGACATCAGCGCCCTGAAGGACCTGAAGATCAGCACGGGCACCAGTGCGGCCAAGGCCAGCGGCACGATCGGCCTGACCGCCAACCTGTCCTCGTCGGACACGGCCAAGACGGTCGCCTTCGATCCGACCAACGACCAGAGCTACAACTACGTGTCGACCTTCCAGTCGTACGACTCGCTGGGTGCCACGCACACCACCAACGTCTACTACGCCAAGGACGCGACCAATCCGAATACGTGGAACGCGTACATGACGGTGGACGGCACCCAGGTGGGTACCGCTCAGCAGATGGTGTTCAGCTCGGGTGGCTCGCTCACCACGCCGGCCAACGGCAAGCTCAACTTCGGTGCCGCGTCGCCCAACCCCGGCGCCGCGCCGATCAACCTCACGGTCGACATGACCAAGGTGACCCAGTTCGGCGACTCGTACACCACCTCGGCCGTGACCAATGACGGCTTTGCCGCCGGCAAGTTCTCCAAGATCGACGTCTCGACGGACGGCACGGTGTCGGCGGTCTACACCAACGGTGTGTCGACGCCGCTGGGGCAACTGGCCATCGCGACGTTCGCCAACAACCAGGGTCTGCGCCAGCAGAACGACACCAACTGGGTGGCCTCGACGGATTCGGGTCAGCCGATCCGTGGCGTGGCGGGCTCGGGTGAGGTCGGAACGGTGCAGGCCGGCTCGCTGGAGGCGTCCAACACGGCCGACCTCACCGCCCAGCTGGTCAACATGATCAAGGCGCAGCGCAACTACCAGGCCAACGCGCAGGTCATCTCGACCGACAACACGCTGACCCAGACGATCATCAACATCCGCAACTAAGCGTGACGCGGGTGCGGCTCGGGCCGCGCCCGCGACCGGCCGCTAAGGACCGAAGCCATGGACCGTTCCGTATATGTCGCCATGACCGGCGCCGCGCAGATCATGCGGGCGCAGGCCGAAGTGGCACACAACCTCGCCAACGCCAACACGGCCGGCTTCAAGGCCGAGCTGTCGGCGTTTCAGAGCATGCCGGTTCAGGGCGACGGCCTGCAGACGCGTATCAACGGTGTCGCGCAGGGGACCGGCTGGGACACGACGTCCGGTCAGCAGATGCATACCGGCAACGACCTCGATATCTCCGTGCAGGGTGACGGCTGGATCGCGGTGCAGACTCCCGACGGCACCGAGGGCTACACGCGTGCCGGTAACCTGCGCGTCGACGCCGACGGTTTGTTGACGGACATGCGCGGCAATGCCGTGCTCGGCGGCGGCGGTCCGATCACGATCCCACAGTCGACCAGTGTGAAGATCGGCGAGGACGGCACGATTTCCACCGTTCCGCTGGGTGAAAGTCCGGCCACCGTGGCCACCACCGACCGGATCAAGCTGGTCAACCCCGGCAACGACCAGCTGACGTACGCCAGCGACGGTCTGATGCACATGAAAGACGGATCCCAGGCGCCGGCCGACGCGGACGTGAAAGTGGTCAACGGCACCTTGGAATCCAGCAACGTCAACCCTTCGGACGTGCTCGTGAAGATGATTTCGCTGTCCCGCGAATTCGAAATGCAGGTCCGTTCGATCAAAGCCGCGGACGAAAACGCCCAGTCGGCATCGAAATTGCTACAGGTGGGATAACCACCGCCGCGCGACGCAAAACCGTCGCGGGCTCGTAAAGCGCCAACGCGCAGGAGTCAACGATGTTCACGTCCCTCTGGATCGCCAAGACCGGCCTCGATGCGCAGCAGACGCGCATGGACGTCGTCTCGAACAACCTGGCCAACACGAACACCACGGGCTTCAAACGCGCCCGCGCCGAGTTCGAGGACCTGTCCTACCAGAACCGTGGGCAGGCGGGCGCCCAGACCACCGAGCAGACGCAGTCGCCCACCGGCTTCATGATGGGTACCGGCGTCCGCGTGGTCGGCACGCAGAAGATGTTCGAGCAGGGCGGCGTGCAGCAGACCGACAATCCGCTCGATGTGCGCATCGACGGTCGCGGCTTCCTCCAGGTGACCATGCCGGACGGCACCGTCGGCTACACGCGTGACGGCTCGCTCAAGCGTGACCAGGATGGTCAGATGGTCACCAACGACGGCTACCCGCTGGAACCGTCGATCACCATTCCCGCCAATGCGTCGACCGTCACCATCGGTACCGACGGCACCGTCAGCGTTACCGTGCAGGGTTCGGCCGCCGCGCAGAACGTCGGCACGATCCAGCTGGCCGACTTCGTCAACCCCGCCGGCCTTCAGCCGAAGGGCGACAACCTTTACCTGGAGACCGCCTCGAGCGGCGCTCCGCAGACGGGCACCGCCGGCCTCAACGGTCTCGGCACCCTCAACCAGAACAGCCTCGAAACGTCGAACGTCAACGTGGTCGAGGAAATGGTCAACATGATCGAAACGCAGCGCGCCTACGAGATGAATTCGAAGGCGATCACGGCGTCCGATCAGATGCTCCAGACCATCACCAACAAGACCTGAGACACGTCATGAATCGCATTTACGTCCGTGCTGTTCTCGCTGTGCTGCCGTTCGCGCTCCTCAACGGTTGCGCGATGGTGCCGCCTACGCCCAGGCCGATGTATACCGCCACTCTGCCGGAAGAACCGACGCAGCAGGCGCGCGCCACCGGGTCGCTCTATGCCGATCAGCAGTCGCTGGAGCTCTTCGCGGACCCGCGCGCGCATCGCGTCGGCGACATTTTGACGATCACCCTGGTCGAGTCGACCCAGGCCAGCAAAAAAGCGGCGACCAGCACCAGCAAGAAGAACGGCAACACCATCACCTCGCCCACGGTGCTCGGTCAGGGCCTGCGCATCGGCGGAAAGACCGCCGACAGCTCGCTGGCCAGCAACAACGCTTTCGACGGCGACGGTTCGAGCCAGCAGAGCAATCAGCTTTCCGGCGAGATCACCGTCACCGTCGCGCAGCGGCTGTCCAACGGTGCGCTGGTGGTGCGTGGCGAAAAATGGCTGACGATCAACCAGGGCGACGAGCTGGTCCGCATCTCGGGCATCGTCCGTCCGCAGGATATCGGTAACGACAACATCGTCGCCTCGAGCCGCGTCGCCGACGCGCGCATCGAGTACGTGGGCAAGGGCACGCTCGCGGATTCGAACACGCGTGGCTGGCTCTCGCGCTTCTTCGATTCCAAGTGGATGCCGTTCTGATGAACGTCTCGCTTCGTTTTCGCACTCTTTTTAACGCCGCCGTGGCCGTCTTCGCGATCGCCGCCGTCCTTCCGGCGCACGCGGATCGCATCCGCGACCTCGCGCAGGTCGGCGGTGTCCGCAGCAACCAGCTGATCGGTTACGGCCTCGTCGTCGGTCTCGACGGCAGCGGTGACCAGACCAGCCAGGCACCGTTCACCACGCAGAGCCTGGAGAACATGCTTCAGCAGTTCGGTGTCAACGTGCCGGCCAACGTGCGTCCGCAGCTGAAGAACGCGGCCGCGGTCACGATCACCGCCGAGATTCCGCCGTTCGCGAAGCCGGGTCAGCGCATCGACGTGACGGTCGCCTCGATCGCCAATGCCAAGAGCATTCGCGGTGGCGAGTTGCTGATGTCGCCGCTCAAGGGTGCGGACGGGCAGGTCTACGCCATCGCCCAGGGCAGCGTCATCGTCGGTGGTGTCAGCGCGCAGGGTAAGAGCGGTTCGAGCGTGCAGGTGAATATTTCCTCGAGCGGCCGCATCCCTGGCGGCGCGAGCATCGAGCGCAGCGTCGCGACGTCGTTCGACAAGGGCGGCGATCTGATGCTCAACCTCAACACCGCCGATTTCACGACGGCCAACCGTATCGCGCAGGCAGTCAACCAGAACTTCGGCGCCGGCACGGCCAACGCCCTGGATTCCGGCTCGGTGGCGGTCCGCGCGCCGCTCGACCCGTCCCAGCGTGTGGCCTGGCTGTCGACCATCCAGGCACTGGATGTCACGCCGGGCGATGCCCCGGCACGCATCATCGTCAACTCGCGCACCGGCACCGTGGTGATCGGTTCCGACGTCAAGGTCGGCGCCGCCGCGGTGGCACACGGCGCGATCCAGGTCACGATCAGCGAGCAGCCGCAGGTGAGTCAGCCGGGCGCGTTCAGCCGCGGCCAGACGGCCGTCGTGCCGAGCAGCCAGGTCGCCGTGAGCGAAGAGGGCGGCCACATGTTCAAGTTCGGTCCGGGCACCAGCCTCGACGCCATCGTGCGCGCCGTAAACCAGGTGGGCGCCTCTCCGAGCGACCTGATCTCCATTCTGCAGGCGCTGAAGCAGTCGGGCGCCCTGCGCGCCGAACTGGTGGTGATCTGACATGGTGACCGCGGTCGACAACCAGAAGCTTGGCACCTACACGGACATGTCCGGGTTTGCCGGCCTGCGTTCGGCCGCGCAAAAGGATCAGGCGTCCGCCCTTCCCGCCGTCGCCAAGCAGTTCGAATCGATCTTCACGCAGATGATGCTGAAGTCCATGCGTGACGCCAGCGCCGCCATGGGTGACGACATCATGGGTTCGCAGGCGTCGAACGCCTATCGCGACATGTTCGACAAGCAGCTCTCCGTGACGTTGTCGCAGGGCAAGGGTATCGGCATCGCCGATATGCTCATCCGCCAGCTTGGCGGCGCATCGTCCGCGCAGGGCGCCTCGTCCGGCAACGGCCTCTTCGCAGGCGTCACGGGCGATGCGAGTACGGTGGATGCGGTCTCGTCCAAGTCTGACCAGGACAGCGGGTTGATGGATTCGCTCGAGCGCATGCTCGGTCGCGCCGGGCAGGCCGTCGGCGACGGCGCCAATGCCGTGGCGAGCGCGGTCGGCAAGCTGTCGATCTCCTCCCCGGAGGAGTTCGTCCAGAAGCTGGCGCCGCACGCGATCGAAGCGGCGAAGAAGCTTGGCGTCTCGGTGCGCGCATTGCTCGCTCAGGCGGCACTGGAGACCGGCTGGGGCAAGCACATGCCGGCGCAGGGCAGCACCACCAGTTTCAACATGTTCGGCATCAAGGCCGGCAGCAGCTGGGACGGCAAGCGCGTCAACGTACCGACTCTCGAATACGAAAACGGGGTCGCCGTGCGCAAGAAGGACAGCTTCCGCGCTTACGACTCACCGTCCGACTCGTTCAAGGACTACGCCGACATGGTCGCGAGTAGCCCACGCTACGCGGATGCGGTGGGTCGCGGTGATGACGTGAAGGGTTTCGCCAAGGCGCTGGTCAACGGTGGTTACGCCACCGATCCCAGCTACGCACAGAAGCTGGCCGACATCGCCAATGGTCCGGTGATGAAACAGGCCCTGGCCGCGCTCGAACGCGTCGCGGCCGACCTGTAATCCACGGGCTGACGAAAGGACAGAAGGAACGTAACGATGGCCGATCTGCTCTCCACAGGTGTCTCGGGTCTGCTTGCCTCGCAAGTGGGTCTGTCCACCGTCGGACACAACATCAGCAACGTCAACACCGCGGGGTATACGCGGCAGACGACGACGTTCAATGCGCGCACGCCTGAATACAACGGCGGTTACTACGTCGGTCAGGGCGCCGATGCGGTCAGCGTGCAGCG
Source organism: Dyella sp. 333MFSha (assembly GCF_900102405.1). Lineage (NCBI taxonomy): Bacteria > Pseudomonadati > Pseudomonadota > Gammaproteobacteria > Lysobacterales > Rhodanobacteraceae > Dyella > Dyella sp. 333MFSha. The sequence goes on from NZ_FNBR01000001.1 coordinate 61,996, forward strand.
GGCGTACAGTCAGTTCCTCACGCAGTCGATGTGGTCGGCCAACTCGGGACAATCGCGCGCGTCGCAGTACGCCACGCTGACGGCGTCGGTGAATAACATCGTGAGCGGGTCGGCCAATCTGCAGACGGCGCTCGACGGTTTCTTCGGGGCGGTCAGCGACGTGGCCAACGCTCCCGTGGATACCGCCAGTCGTCAGGCCCTGCTGGGCAAGGCCAGTACGCTGGTGTCGACCTTCAAGTCGCTGTCATCGCAGTTTCAGCAGCTGGACCAGTCCACCAACACGCAGATCAGCACCGCGGTCGATTCGATCAATGCGCTGACCAAGACGATCTCCGACCTCAACGGACAGATCCAGCAGGGTTACGCGGGCGGGGCAGTGCCGAACGACCTGCTCGACTCGCGCGATCAGGCGATCTCGCAGCTCTCGCAGCTGGTCGGCGTCAACGTCACCCAGAACGACAATCACATGGTCACCGTCACGGTGGGCAATGGCCTTTCGCTGGTCAATGGCACCGATTCCGCGAAGCTTTCGACGGCCCCCAATCAGTACGATTCGTCCCGGCTCGAAGTGACCGGCCCCGGTGGCTCGGTCATCAGCAGCCAGCTGGGATCGGGTTCGCTCGGCGCGACGTTCGATTTCCGCACCAACGTGCTCGATCCGGCACGCAACCAGCTGGGTCGCGCCGCGATCGCGATGACGGACGCGTTCAATCAGCAGCACGCACAGGGTATCGACCTCAACGGCGACGCGGGCGGAAACTTCTTCACTATCGCCAACCCCGCCGTGTTCAACAGCACGGCCAACAAAGGCACGGGTTCGATCGCGGCCACGGTGTCCGACGTCTCCAGGCTCGATGCATCCGACTACGTCATGCGCTTCGATGGCACGAACTGGAGCGCGACGACCACGGCCGGTGTCACCGTACCGATGACCGGTACGGGCACCGCCACGGACCCGTTCAAGGTCGGCGGTCTGTCCATGGTGGTGAGCGCGGGCGCGGTGGCGGGCGACTCGTTCCAGATCCAGGCGACGCGCAACGCGGCATCGTCCATGAGCGTTGCGATCAGCGATACCAACAAGATCGCCGCGTCGGGTCCGCTGGCGGCCACGAAAGGCTCAGCGAACACGGGTAAGGCCACGCTGGGCGGCCTTACCGTCACCAACGTGGCCGATCCCGCTTTCAATACGCCGGCCAGCATCGTCTTCACGTCCCCGACGACCTACACGATCAATGGGGTGGGTCCGAATACCTACGCCGATGGCGACACGATCACCGGCAATGGCTGGACATTAAAGCTTTCCGGCGTGCCGGCCGCTAACGACACATTCACCGTGAAACCCGCCGGCACCGCCAGCGGTGACAACGGAAATGCGCTGGCGCTGGCCAACGTGGCCAGCAAGGGCGTGCTCGACAACGGTGTGACCACGGTGGGCAAGTCTTACAGCCAGCTGATCGCGCAAGTGGGTACGGCGGGCGCGCAGGCCAACACGGCACTCGATGCGCAGCAGAGCATCCTCGACCAGGCCACGGCGGCGCAGCAAAGCCTGTCCGGTGTGAACATGGATGAAGAAGCGGCCAATCTGTTGCGTTTTCAGCAGGCCTACTCGGCATCCGCCCAGGTCATCACCACGGCGAACACCATCTTTCAGTCCCTCCTGAGCGCGGTACACGGATAACTCATGCGTATTTCGACTTCATGGGGTGCACAGCAAGCGGTCAACCAGATGCTGGATCGCCAGTATCAGCTGTCGCAGACCCAGCTTGCCCTGGGCAACGGCAAGGCCATCCAGACGCCGTCCGACAATCCGGCGGCCGCCGCGCGCGCCGTCGACGTCAGCTCGGCCAGCGCCCAGAACGATCAGTACACGCGCAACATCAACTCGGCGACGACGCGACTGTCGACGGAAGAAACCGCACTCACCTCGGCCGGCAATATCCTCGACCGGATCCGGTCCATCACGCTGGAAGGCGTGAACGGCACGCAGACCGACGAATCCCGCCAGTCCATCGCCACCGAGCTGCGACAGACGCTGAATCAGCTTGTCGCGCTCGGCAACAGCAAGGACGGCCAGGGCGAATACATCTTCGCCGGTAGCCGCACCACCACGCAGCCGTTCACGATCGACGGCCTGTCGGTGAGCTACGGTGGCGACCAGACCCAGCGGATGGTCGCAGCGGCCGCCGGCCTCCAGGTTGCGACGGGCGACAGTGGCGATGACGTCTTCATGTCGATCCGCGGCGGCAATGGCACGTTCGTGACGACCGCGGGTGCAACGAACACGGGAAGCGCCGTTGTCGGCGCAACCTCGGTCACGGATGCCACGCAGTGGGACGGCGGTAATTACACGGTCAACTTCACCTCGGCGACCACCTACGAGATTCATGACGCGGCCGATCCCACGGGCACGCCTCTGTCGACCGGCACGTATACCGGTACCAGCGGCACGATCAGCTTCAAGGGCGCGCAGCTCAATGTCACCGGTACCCCTGCGGCGGGCGATTCGTTCAGTGTAGGTCCGTCGTCGTCGCAGGACGTGTTCTCGACCATCGCCGGCATCATCAGTGCGTTCGAAGCGCCCGGCGGCGGCGCGGCGATGAACAATCAGGTCAACGCCCAGCTGCAGAATCTCGACCAGGCGGCCACCAGCCTGCTGAATACGCGTACCAAGATCGGCGCACGCATGAACACGCTCGACCAGCAGTCGGACATCGGTTCCGACGTCAAGCTTTCTTATGACAGCACCTTGTCGGATCTGACCGAGCTGGACTACGCGAGTGCAGCCAGTAAATACACCCAGCAGCAGACGGCGCTCGATGCCGCACAGCAGGCCTACGTGAAGATGCAGAATCTGTCGCTGTTCAATTACCTGAAATAGAACGCGCCTCGACGTTCGCATTTGCGACATTTCAAGGCGGCCGCAAGGCCGCCTTTTTAGTGCGCGAAATCCGGACTCATCTTCCTCCGGGCCCTACATCAAACTCATCCACCGCCGTCACTAGCCCGCCTGCAAATCGCCGATCACCTCTTACGGCGAATTCCCTTTTAGCGGGCACGCGACGCCGTCGCGTAAGCGGCGTGCCCGCCACGAGAGAAGGACATTCTCATGGCTCTCACTATCAGTACCAACATGGCGTCGCTCAACGCGCAGCGACACCTCGGCATGACCCAGAGCAGGCTGGCCGAGGCCATGCAGCGCATCACCTCGGGCAAACGCATCAACAGCGCAAAGGACGACGCCGCCGGTCTCGCTATCGCGACACGCTTCACCACGCAGATCAACGGTCTCGCACAAGCCCGTCGGAACGCCAGCGACGGCATCTCGCTGTCGCAGACCAGTGAGGCGGCGCTCGACGAGGTAACGGCCAACCTGCAGCGCATCCGCGAACTGGCGTTGCAGTCGGCCAACGGCTCGAACTCCGGTGTGGACCGGCGCGCCCTCAACAACGAGGTGGTCGAACGCCTCGAAGAAATCACCCGCATCGCCACACAAACCAATTTCAATGGCATGAAAGTACTGGACGGAAGCGGCTCGCGCTTCACCTTCCAGGTCGGCGCCAACGTGGGCGAAGTGATTCAGGTGGGCCTTGGGCTGGGTATGCGTGCGGATCAGGTCGGTCAGGTAGCGAGTGGCTCGGTGGATATCGCATCGGCGTTCGTCTCCAAGCCTTACGCGTTCACGCAGGATCCTGCGAAGGACTGGAGCAATGCCAACGGGAAGAGCCTGGGTACGGTGGACTACGATGGCGTCAGGGTCGACTGGTCGCTCTATAAAGGCGACGCCGTCGACACTGCGCGTGGCTTTCTCGAAGGCAAGCTCGGTCGTGACTTCAGGGTTGCCGCCAACGGTGACAAACTCGACATCGTGAGGGTAGGGGGCGACCGCCTCAGCCTGGCTAAAGGCGATCTTTCATTTACCAATGGCAGCGGCGAGCGCGTCGACATCATCGGATCGTTCCGGGACACGCAAAGCGTCGCCGATGCCATCAATGCCAACGGACGAAGCGGTCTCTCCGCCTTTGTCGGTGAAAACGGATCGTTACGCTTCGATTCGCGGTCGGCCGTCAGCGTGTCGGGGGCTCTGGCAGGCAAGCTCGGATTTTCCAGTGATTACGCCATGGACACCGCGACATCCCTGGCCGATGGCTCGGTGCTTACGCGAGATGCGGCATACGCCCTGGTGGCGCGCGTCGACGCGTCACTGGAATCGGTCAGCTCGACCCGTTCCACGCTGGGTGCCGTGCAGAATCGCCTGGAGTCCACCATCCGGAACCTCGACAGCATCCGGCAGAACATGACGGAGTCACGCAGCACCATCATGGACTCGGACATCGCGGAGGAGACCGCAAAGAAGACGATGGCCATGATCCTTCAGCAATCGGGTGTCTCGGTGCTCGCACAGGCCAATTCATCTCAACAGCTCATCCTGAAATTGCTGGAGTAGTTCCACGGCGAGACGGCACAGGGCGGGGCGCCCCCGCGAGTTCGCCGGGGCGCGTACTTCCGCTGCCGAATCGACGTATCTGGCGTTATGAAATTGACCCTAAACCCGGAGCCGACCCTGCCGATAAATTGACTGACGGAGCCTGGGCGTCACCGCCTACACGGTTTCGATCAAGAAAGTTGTTGACAGGTAGAAAAAGTTCTCAAGTTTCCTCCCGGCGTGCCGTAAACCTCTCTGAGGCGGAAGGCTTCCTTCACGGAACCCCGCCGGACTACGCCGCACAACCTCCGGCATTTCGGTTCCGCTTAAAAAGGATCAATCCCATGGCACTGACCATCAACACCAACATCATGTCGCTGAATGCTCAGCGTAACCTGAGCACCTCGCAGACGAAGCTCTCGTCCGCGATCGAGCGCCTGTCGTCGGGTAACCGCATCAACAGCGCGAAGGACGACGCCGCCGGCCTCGCGATCTCGACCCGCTTCACGACGCAGATCAACGGCCTGAACCGCGCCGTGCAGAACGCCAATGACGGTATCTCGCTGTCGCAGACCACCGAATCGGCCCTCGACGAAGTCACGAACAACCTGCAGCGCATCCGCGAACTGGCCGTTCAGTCGACCAACGCTTCCAACTCGTCTTCGGACCGCGCGGCACTCGACGCCGAAGTCCAGCAGCGTCTGTCGGAAGTTACGCGTATCGCCACGCAGACCAACTTCAACGGCATGAAGGTCCTGGACGGTTCCGCCCAGAACCTCAGCTTCCAGGTCGGTGCCAACGTCGGTGAAGTGATCACCGTCGGCCTCGACAAGGGCATGAAGTCCAATCAGGTCGGTCAGCTGGCTTCGCAGACGGTCGACGTCTCGTCCAACTTCACCGTCGCCGCCGATGCCGCCGCTACCAAGGGCACCTTCACGTCCGACGCTTTCACCGGTGCCGACTACTCGGGTGCCGGTAACGCCAAGACCTTCAAGGTCGGCAACACCAACATCACGCTGAACACCGATCTGTCGGGTGACACCGATGGCAGCGCAACGGCTGCGGCGATCCAGGCCCAGCTCACGAGCGCCGGCGATACGTCGGTCGCCGTGACCGCCGCGGGCGGCAAGGTCGTCTTCACCGCCGGCACCGCCGGTGCGGGTGCGGCTCCGGCCCCGACGGGCGCTGGCGCCGCGATCTTCGGCACCGGCACGGCTGTTGCCGGTACGGACGCCGTGAAGGCGGGCGATGCCAAGTCCCTGACCATCGCTGCGGGCGCGGCTGGCGCCAGCATCCAGCTCGCCGACGGTACCAACTTCTCGCTCGCCGGCACGTACAAGGATGCTCAGGGCCTCGCCGACGCCGTCAACTCGAAGTCGGGTTCGGGCATCAGCGCCTACGTGAGCTCGGATGGCAAGAGCCTGACGATCTCCTCGGCCACGGGTTACACCGTCAGCGGTACGCAGGCCGGTACGCTCGGTATCACGACGCAGGCCGTCAGCACGACCTCGACCCTGGCCGATTCCAGCGTCAAGACGGTCGACGATGCGAACAAGACGATCAACCGCATCGATGCCGCGCTGCAGTCGGTTTCCGATCTGCGCTCCACCCTCGGCGCGGTGCAGAACCGCTTCGAGTCGACCATCTCGAACCTGCAGAACATCTCGCAGAACCTGACCTCGTCGAAGTCGGCCATCACCGACGCCGACTTCGCTCAGGAAACGGCGAACATGTCCTCGGCTCAGATCCTGCAGCAGGCCGGCGTCTCGGTCCTCGCCCAGGCCAACCAGAGCCAGCAGATCGTCACCAAGCTCCTCCAGTAATGGTGACACCGCCAACCCGGGGCATCCCCGGGTTGGCAGGGTAATTGCTTAGTTGTCCACGGCTGGCTCCCACTGGGGGCCAGCCGTCGACAAATTGGCGCCCCGGGCAGTGAGGCGTCTTCACGGAGAGTCTCATGGCCACCAGTAGCAGCACCGTTACGCTCGGATCCAGCTCCATCGACGTCGCATCCATCGTTACGAACCTTGTGAACAACAAGCGTGCGGCGAAGGACAGTCAGATCTCGACGGCTCAGACCAGCACCAGCACCCAGATTTCGGCGATCGGCAATTTCACCTCGTCCCTGACGAGCTTGCAGGCCGCCATCAAGTCCCTGACCGACGGCACCGCGTTCTCCACGCTGAAGACCTCGATCGGCGACTCCACCGTCCTCTCGGCGACGACGGATTCCACGGCCAAGGCCAACGTCTACAACATCGCCGTTACCCAGCTCGCTACCTCGCAGAAGACCACGTCGGGCGCGTTCGCCAGCGCCAGGACGACCGAGGTCGGCACGGGCACCCTGAGCATCGCGGTGGGTGACAAGTCCATGAGCGTCGATATCGCCTCGCCGGCGAACACGCTGCAGGACGTGCGCGACGCGATCAACAACTCCAAGTCCAATCCCGGCGTCACCGCCAGCATCGTCACCGGTACCGACGGCGCACATCTGGTGCTGACCTCGCAGACCACCGGTGCGGCCAACGCGTTCACGGTCACCTCCAGTGGCGGCGACGGCGGCCTGGCGCAGCTGGATTTCGATCCCGCGACGGATACCCCGACCATCAAGGCGCAGGACGCCTTGTTCACGGTCGACGGCACGGCGGCCAGCAGCCCCACCAATACGACCTCGACGGCGATCGACGGCGTGACACTGTCGCTTGCCAAGACCGGCTCGAGCAGCATCACCATCAGCAACGACACCAGCTCGGTCAGCACGGCGATGCAGTCGCTGGTCACCGCCTATAACTCCTTCGTTTCGACCTACAGCACGCTGACCAAGTACGACGCGACCAACCAGCAGGTCGGCGCCCTGATCGGCGATGCCACGGTCAATTCGATCAAGAGTCAGGTCTCCCAGCTGCTGGGTTCGCAACTGACCGGCGCCACCGCCAGCCCGCGCTCGCTCAGCGACCTGGGTGTGTCTTTCCAGGTCGACGGCACGCTGAAGTTCGACACCACGAAGCTGACCTCCGCGCTGAGCTCGAACCCGAGTGGCGTGAAGGACCTGCTGAGCGGCACCAACGGTATCGCGCCGAAACTCGACAAGCTGGTCACCGGCTGGACCTCGTCCAGCGGCATCCTGACCCAGCGCACCACCAATCTGAATGCCAAGCTCAAGGACCTGGCCGATCAGCAGACCGCCTGGGACTCGACCATGACCGACTACACGAAGCGCCTGACCACGCAGTACACGGCGCTCGACACCATGATGACCAAACTCAGCAGCACCAGCAGCTACCTCACGCAGCAGTTCGACGCGCTGACCAAATCGTCCTGATCGCAGGACAGGAAACCGACATGGCACTTGGATACTCCCGCGGCGCTGGCGCCTACCAGCAGGTCCGCACCGGTGGCGGCCTCGAGCAGGCCGACTCGCACGGTCTCATCACCATGCTCATGGATGGCGGTCTGGAACGCATTCGCCTGGCGCTGGCGTGCATGGCCACGGGCAACGTCGCGGGCAAGGGCGAGGCCATCTCGAAGACGATCGAAATCGTCGGCGGTCTCCAGTCGGGCCTCAACCACGACGTGGCCACGCCGCTGGTTTCCCAGCTGGACGCCCTGTACGACTATATGAGCCGCCGTCTCGTACACGCCAATCTGCATAACGACGCCGAAGCCCTCGAAGAAGTCGCGCGCCTGCTCGGGCAGATCCGCGACAGCTGGGTGGCCATCCCGGTCGAGGCCCGTCAGGTCGCCGGAGCAGGCGCATGAACGACACCCTCTGGTGCGACCTCCCGCGCGTGCTCGACCTGACCGAGTCCATGCATGCGGCCGCCAGCGAAGGTCGCTGGGATGAGCTCACCGAACTCGAAGCCCAGCGCGAGCCTGTCCTGCGGCAGGGCAGCATGCGTCCGGCCCCGGAAACGCTCGAGTCGCTGAAGTCCATCATGTTGCTGGATGGCCTGATCAAGGACCTCGTCTCGGCGGCTCGCGACGAGACCGCGGCGCAGTGGGACACGTCCCGTCGGGTTCGCCGCGCCGTCGCCGCGTATAATTCGTTCTGATCGACACATCCTTTGGCGGGGACGGACGGATGACTGACGAAGCGTGGAAGGCATTCTCCGATCGCGTAGCCTGGGATTCCCGGTTTCACGCCACCTGTGAGATCACCGAGCGTCCCGATCCGGCCGCCCTGGCCTTGATCAACGACCGCAACACCAACGTCCTGGTCGCCGTGTCCGCCCTCATGGACCGGCGCAGCGACACTGGCGAGGACGACAGCCCCCTGACCCAGGAAGTGGCCCGTCTGGACGCCAAGCTCAACGTCCTGATGGAGATCGTCAACCGGCTCCTTCTGCCTCAGTCCGTCCTGCCACCCCGCATTCCGGTCCGTGTGAACGCCGCCGGCGCCGCCTTGCCATGGGACGGCCTGCCCGCCGTGGGCACCCCGGTGATGCTGAAGCTGCATTTCGACGTGTGCCGGGCCCTCCCGCTGGAGCTGCCGGGCGTTCGCCTCGCCGGTCCCACGGACGGCAAGGGCTTCATCGCCTTCGAGGGCCTGACGGAGTCCGTCCGCGACGGTATCGAGCGACTGGTGTTCCGCCAGCACCGCCGCCAGGTCGCCGAAGCACGAGCCCACGCACGGCCTCAGGACGGCTCGGGCGAGTGAAGTGACCTTTTACGTCACGTGACGTAGGAACGTCGCGTGGCGTCCTGCGTCACATTCGTGACGCGTGTTGTCAGGGCTGACACCAAGGGGCGCCCTCACGCCGTCATCACTTGCCGAAAAGGTTTTCCTCACACCTCCGCAAGCCCCGTACTTACGTGAATGTCGGCCTTGTGGCGCCAGAATTCCGGCGTTGGCACGCTCCTTGATTGATACCTTGCAACGAAGGCGACGGGATTCCATCGCGAACCCGCTCACGGGCCTTCGATCACACGCAACGTGAGGTATCTCAGGATGAAGTCTTCCAACTTTCTCGTCGTCGAATCCGACGCATCGCGCGCTGAAACCGTCGCTTCCGCGCTGGCTTTCCTGGGTTACCGTCCCGTGCTCGCTCATCGCATGCAGGCTGCGGACGCCGCCGAAGGCTGGCGCGCCGCTTATGTCGGTACGGTGGAAGACGAAGCCGAACTCGAAGGCTATCTGGCTGCCCTGGGTCGCCACGGCCGCAACCTGCCGCTCCTGGTCTCGGCCGATTCCCCGGTCGCCAGCGCGCTGATCGCCGGCGACGACGCGCAGAGCCTCAACGTCGAGCTGATCGACATGCCGCTCCGCTACGAGCGTCTGTCCGAGGCCCTGCGCACCCTGCAGTCGCGCATGCAGCCGGTCCAGAACCACCTGCGCTTCGTCGGCCAGTCCGGTCCCATGCAGCGCGTCAACGCGCTGATCCGCCAGGTGGCGCCGTTCGATTCGAGCGTCCTCGTGCTGGGTGAGTCCGGCAGCGGTAAGGAGCTGGTCGCCCGCACCATTCACGACTGCTCGCCGCGTCGCGACAAACCGTTCGTCGCGATCAACTGCGGCGCCATTCCGGCGGAACTGCTCGAGAGCGAACTGTTCGGTCACGAGAAGGGCGCGTTCACCGGCGCGATCAGCACCCGCAAGGGTCGTTTCGAAATGGCCGAGGGCGGCACGCTGTTCCTCGATGAAATCGGCGACATGAGCCTGCCGATGCAGGTGAAGCTGTTGCGCGTCCTGCAGGAGCGCGTTTTCGAGCGCGTCGGCGGTAACCGCCCGCAGCGCTGCGACGTGCGCATCATCGCCGCGACCCATCGCGACCTCGAAGGTGCCATCGAGCGCGGCGGTTTCCGGGAAGACCTGTTCTATCGCCTGAGCGTGTTCCCGCTGGAAATGCCGGCCCTGCGCCAGCGCCTCGAAGACCTGCCGGCCCTGATCGCCGAGTTCAACCAGCGCCTGCTGCAGCGTGGTCTGACCTCGGTGCGCTTCGCGCCGAGCGCCATGACCGCCTTGTGCCGTCACCCGTGGCCGGGCAACGTGCGTGAGCTGTCCAACCTGGTCGAGCGCATGGCCATCCTCATGCCGCAGGGCGAGGTCCGCGCGGCCGACCTGCCGGAAAAGTACCGGGGCGCACTGCGGATCGAGGAAGTATCGGGTGCGGCACTCATCGCGATGATGGAAGCCGAGCCGGAGCCGGTGGTCGAGACCTTCGGTTTCTCCAACGACAGCGATCCGGCGGTGCTGCCGCTCGGTGGCCTCGACCTGAAGGACCACCTGGCGGGTATCGAGATCGGCCTGATCCGTCAGGCGCTGAACTCGGCCAACGGTGTCGTCGCCCATGCGGCCAAGCTGCTGCGCGTCCAGCGCACCACGCTGGTCGAGAAGCTGCGCAAGTACGGCCTGTCGGAAACCGTCCAGGCCGGTTGAGTCGCGTCGGTTTGGCACACCTCGTGCATCGGGTGTCGGTAAGCCGATAACGCGTTGGAAAACCGTCATGACCACGATCGATGTGAACAGCCTGCTGCTCCAGATGCGCCGCATCAGCGCGCAGACCGAGATGCCCGCGATCCGGGGTGTCGGCGAAACGGGGCAGGCGGCGAAAGGTTCCTTCGGTGACGTACTCAAACAGTCGATCGACGGTGTCGCGCAGTCGCAGGCCAAGGCATCGCAGATGGCGTCGGCATTCGAGCGCGGGGACCCGGGTATCGATCTGGCGCAAGTGATGATTCAGGGCCAGAAGGCGGATCTCTCCTTCCGTGCCATGACCGAAGTGCGCAACAAGATGGTCGATGCGTACAAAGAAATCATGAACATGTCGATCTGATCGCGTTGATCCGATCCGGCATGAGCAACCTCACAGGATTCGAGTTTCCCCATGGCAGATAACGGCGTCGCCACCACGGACAGCAACACGGCCTCGCGCATGGACTCTTTGAAGTCCCTGTCGCAGACGCCGGCCGCCCGTCAGCTCTTCATGCTTGCCGGTATCGCGGGTGCGGTGGCGATCGGTATCGCCGCGGTCATGTGGTCGCGCGCACCGAACTACGGTCTGCTTTACGGCGGCCTCGAGCAGAAGGACGCCGCCGCGGTCACGCAGGCGCTGCAGGCCGGCAATACCCCTTACACGCTCAGCACGGACGGCAGTTCCATCTTCGTCCCGGCCGCCGACGTCGCCGGCGTGCGCCTCAAGCTGGCGGGCCAGGGTCTTCCGCAGGGCAGTGCCGCCGCCGCGCTGCCGCAGGCCGATTCGCCGTTCGGCATGAGCGATATGGCTGAGCGCTCGCGCTACCAGTCGCTGCTCGAAACGGACCTCTCCAACACCATCGCGGGTCTGCAGTCGGTACGTGGCGCGCGCGTGCACCTCGCGCTGCCGAAGCCCTCCGCCTTCGTGCGCGACAACAAGCCGGCTTCGGCGTCGGTGGTCGTGTCGCTCTATCCCGGTCGCCAGCTGGATCAGGGCCAGGTGGCCGCCATCGTTCATCTCGTGGCTGCCAGCGTGCCGGACCTCGATACGCGCCAGGTGTCGGTGATCGATCAGACCGGCAACCTGCTCACCGTCAGCGACCCGGACAGCGCCTCCGCGATCGGCGACAGCCGCCTTCGCCTGTCCAATCGCATCGAAGCCACCTACACGCAGCGCGTCGAAGACCTGCTCACGCCGCTCGTCGGCGCGGGTAAGGTGCGTGCCCAGGTCTTCGCCGACCTGGACTTCTCGCAGACGGAGAAGGCCAGCGAGGTGTTCAACCACGAGAACCCGGCGCTGCGCAGCGAACAGACCAGCAGCGACACGCGTACCGAGCCGAACGGCAACGCCGGCGTGCCCGGTGCGCTGAGCAACCAGCCGCCGAACACCGGTGGTAACCCGACGGCGGCCAACCCGGCCGCAGGCAACAGCAAGCCCGCCGCCGGCCAGAACGCCAGCACGCAGACCGCCGCCACGCCGACGCAGCAGTCGCAGAACGCGACGCGCAATTACGAACTCGATCGCACCGTCAGCCATGTCACGGACCCCGCCGGCAAGGTGGCGCGTCTGTCGGTGGCCGTGGTCGTGGACAACAAGCAGGTGCCGGACAAAGACGGCAAGATGAAGAGCGTGTCGTTCACGCCGGAAGAGCTGACCCGCCTGACCGAACTGACCAAGAACGCGGTGGGCTTCAGCGCGGACCGGGGCGACAGCGTCAGCGTCATCAATGAGCCGTTCCGTGCCGCCGTCGCCGAGGAAGAGCCGCAGGGCATGCCGTTCTACGAGCGTCCCGGCATGCTCGACCTGATCAAGCAGGGGCTGGGCGTGATGATCGCGCTGATCGTCGGCTTCTTCGTCCTGCGCCCGATTCTCAAGGGGCTGCTCAAGCCCGCGCCGATCGCCATGAACAACGTCGCGCTCGCCGGTCCGATGCCTTCGGTGTCGGTCATGGTGGACGACGACGACATGTCGCCGGATCGTGTCAGCACGTCCTCGCCGCAGCTGGGCTCGCCCGCGCTGCTGGCTTACGAACAGAAGGTGGGTCTCGCCAAGCGTATGGCCGCCGAAAATCCGAAGCAGATCGCGCAGGTCGTGAAGAGCTGGGTATCCGACGATGGCAGCTGAGTCGAAAGAGGCCCTGACGGGCGCACAAAAAGCGGCGATCCTGCTTCTCACCCTGGGTGAAGAAGACGCCGCGTCCATCCTCAAACACCTCGGCGCACGCGACGTGCAGGCCGTGGGCTCGGCGATGGCCGCGCTGAAGAACGTCAGCAAGGAGCAGGTCGAGCTGGTGCTCACCAAGCTTCAGGAAGACGTCGGTCAGCATACGTCGATCGGCGTGGGCACCGAGGAATACATCCGCCGCATCCTCGTCAACGCACTGGGTGAGAACAAGGCCGGCGGTCTCATCGACCGCATCCTGCTCGGTCGCAGCAGCAAGGGTCTCGAATCGCTGAAGTGGATGGAAAGCCGTGCCATCGCCGAGATGATCGGGCAGGAACATCCGCAGATCATCGCGCTGGTGATGGCGCATCTCGAGTCCGATCAGGCCGCCGAAGTCATCGGCTACCTGCCAGGCCGTACGCGCAGCGACGTGGTGATGCGTATCGCCACACTGGACGGTGTGCAGCCGCACGCGCTCAACGAACTCGACGAAATCATGGAACGCCAGTTCTCCGGCAACTCCAACAAGCTGAAGTCGGCGACCGTCGGTGGCCTCAAGGCGGCCGCGGATATCCTCAACGCGATGGAAACCTCGCGTGAGGCCGAACTCATGGCGTCGATCCGCGGCATCGATTCGGGCCTGGGTGAGCGCATCGAAGAACTGATGTTCGTCTTCGACGACCTCGCCGACCTCGACGATCGCAGCATGCAGACGCTGCTGCGCGAAGTACCTTCGGCGCGCCTCATCACGGCCCTCAAGGGTGCCGAGGTGGCCATTCGCGAGAAGATCTTCGCCAACATGTCCAAGCGTGCGGCCGACATGCTGCGCGACGACCTCGAGGTCAAGGGTCCGGTCCGTCTCTCCGAGGTGGATGCGGCACAGAAGGAAGTGCTGGCTACCGCGCGCCGCCTGGCTGACGCGGGCCAGATCAATCTCGCCGGTGGCGGGGAAGAGTTCGTCTGATGAGCCTTACCTCGATCCTCGCCCGCGAGCGCGTCGACCAGTTCGAACGCTGGGAGCTGCCCGTCGTGGGTGGTCCCGATCCGCGCGAGGTCGTCGAGCAGGAGGACGATGGTCCGCACCGGCCGACCGTGGCCGAGATCGAAGCGATCGAGCGCCAGGCTCGCGAAGAGGGTTTCCATGCCGGCCTGAGCGAAGGTCGTGCGATGGCGAAGCGCGAACTGGATGCACAGGTCGCGCGTCTCGACGCCTTGTTCGCCGCCGTGGAGCGCCCGTTCGCGGATCTCGACGCCGACGTCGCCGGTGATCTCGCCGTGCTCGCCACCGTCATCGCCGAGCGCGTGCTGGGATATGAGATCGCGACGCGCCCCGAAAAGATCGTCGACGTGGTTCGTCAGGCCGTCGACGTGCTGCCGGCTGGCAGCCGGCAGCTGAAGATTCACCTCAACCCGGCGGATGCCGCGATCGTGCGTGAGCACCGGTCGTCGGTCGATCACGAGGGTTCGATCGTCGACGACGCCGCGCTCGAGCGCGGTGACGTGCGCCTGGAGAGCGAGCACTCGCGCCTGGACGCGCGCCTCCGGACGCGCCTGGCCGCGGTGATCGACAGCGTGCTGGAAGGCCGTGTCGAAGAGGCGGAAGCCGATGCGCTGGACGAACCGGCATGAACGCCGAATCGCACACCGCCGGACGCGTCGCGCACTGGCGTCAATCGCTGGCGGCGCAGCGCGCAAGCGCCGAGGGCGTCAGCCCGATGCAGGCCGAAGGCAAGCTTCGCCGCGTCGTCGGGCTTACGCTCGAGGCCGTCGGCTGCGAAGCGCCGGTCGGTGCCCGCTGCATGGTGACCTCGGCGAACGGCAAACAGCTCGAAACGGAAGTGGTCGGCTTTTCCGATGGCCGGCTTCTGCTGATGCCCACCGGTGAAATGCACGGTGTGCTGCCCAATGCGCGCGTCACGCCGGTGGCCGCCGTGTCGGGCATTCCCGTCGGTGACTCGCTGCTCGGTCGTGTCATCGGCCCCGACGGCGTCCCGCTCGACGGCCAGGGTCCATTGCTGGCGCGCGACCGGGTACCGCTGCGCCGCGACCCGATCAACCCCATGCTGCGCCAGCCGATCGATACGCCGCTCGATGTCGGTGTGCGCGCAATCAACGCGTTGTTGACCGTCGGCCGGGGCCAGCGTATCGGCCTGTTCGCCGGTTCCGGCGTCGGCAAGTCGACGCTGATGGGCATGATGACCCGTTTCACCGACGCCGACGTCGTCGTGGTCGGCCTGATCGGCGAACGAGGCCGCGAAGTAAAGGAATTTGTCGACCATACGCTGGGCGAGGAAGGTCGCCGTCGCGCGGTGGTCGTCGCCGCCCCTGCGGACGCGCCGCCGCTCAGTCGCCTGCGCGGCGCTCAGGTCGCGACCGCCGTGGCCGAGCATTTTCGCGACCAGGGCAAGCGCGTCCTGCTGCTGATGGATTCGCTCACCCGTTATGCCCAGGCGCAGCGCGAGATCGCGCTCGCGATCGGCGAACCGCCGGCCACCAAAGGTTATCCGCCGTCCGTATTCGCGATGTTGCCGGCGCTGGTGGAGCGCGCGGGCAACGACGCGGAAGGTCGCGGCTCGATCACGGCGTTCTACACCGTGCTCACCGAAGGCGACGATTACCGCCACGATCCGATCGCCGACTCCGCGCGCGCCATTCTCGACGGTCATATCGTCTTGTCGCGCGACATGGCGGAAGCCGGTCATTACCCGGCGATCGACATCGAAGCGTCGATCAGCCGCGTCATGCCGGCGGTCGTCAGCAAGGATCACATGCGTTCCGCCCAGCGCTTCCGCCAGGTGTATTCGGCGTATCGCCAGCAGCGCGACCTCATCGCGGTGGGGGCGTACCAGAAGGGCAGCGATCCGCGTACGGACGAGGCGATTGCCTTGTATCCGCGTCTTTCGGCCTTCCTGCAGCAGGAAACCGATGTGCCGGTGGATCTGGCCGATGCGGAAGCCGGCCTCGTCGATGTCGCGAGGACTAACTGATGGCCTCGCGTGCCGACCGCCTGCAACCCGTTGTCGATATCGCCGCCGAGAAGGCGGAGGACGCGACGCGTGCGCTCGCCACGCACCAGCGGACGCTTGCCGAGAGCGAACAGCAGCTGGCCGAGCTACGTCGCTATCGCAACGAGTACGCGGCGATGCCCGATGGCATCGGCGTCAGCGCGTTGCTCAACCGGCAGCAGTTCCTGCAGAAGATCGACATGGCCATCGTGCAGCAGATGAGCGAAGTCCAGCGTCGTGAGCAGGGGCTCGAACGAGCGCGCCAGTCGTGGGCGGAGGCCCGCGGCCGTGCCAAGGCGCTCGAGTCGGTGACCACCAGGTATCGCGACCAGGAACGTAAGTCACAGGATCGTCGGGAGCAGGAACAGGCCGACGAGCGCTCGCAGTACCGCCGTAACCCGAGGGGCTCGGCATGATCTCACCGGAAGCACCGCATGAATAACGCCACTGTCGCCCTCAACCTCGCCCGCCCGGTCAGCCAGGCACCCACGTCCGCGTCGAACGCGACGGCCAGGGCGAACGACGGCACGACCCCGTCGAAGCGCTTCGATGCGGTGCTCGACAGCGCGCACGCCCAGGCGCACACCGGCGCCGGCGGCACGGTCAGGCCGCATGCGGCTGACGCCCATGCCAGCAGCCGCGGCGACGCACCGTCCGACACGCGTAAGGCGAAGGACGACAGTGCCGATGAGCGCGACGACAAGAGCACGACGTCTGCCAAAGCCGATGACGGCAAGGTCGCGAGTACGAAAGCGGATAAGAGCGCCAATCAGGATGACGCGAAGAAGGACGACACGTCCGACAACGACGACACGTCCATTGCCAGCACGATGCTCGCCCTGATCGGCGTACCGCCCAAGGTGACCGAACTGGCGTCGAAGACGCTGGGTGCCCTGAAGGGCGTCGCCGGGAAGACGGGCGATCTCAGCGCTGGCGCGTTGGCCATGGGTCTGCCGAACGCTGCCGCTGCCGCCGTGACCGGTGGCGACGGCAAGGGTGCGATGCTGGCGTCGACCGAGGGCGCCGGTGCCCTTGCCGATGCGACCGCGTCGACGGCCGCCGGATCCCCGCTGGCTGCGCTTCTGGCCGCGCGCACGGTGACCGTGGGCACGGGAAAGGAGGACGCGGCGTCGCCTTCCGATCCGACGACCAGCCCGATGCCGCTGACCCATACGCCCGGTCTGGCACCGGTGGACGGCGCGGCCTTGCAGGTACAGGCCACACAGACCGCCACCTCGCCGCAGTTCGCCCAGGAACTGGGCGAGCAGATCGCCTGGATGGGCGGTGGTGACGTCAAGGAAGCGCGGATCAAGTTGCACCCCGAAGAGCTGGGCAGCATGGACGTCCGCGTGAATGTCGACGGCGGCAAGGTCAATGTCGCGATCATGGCGCAGCACCCGGCAGCGGTGCATGCCGTCCAGCAGACGCTCTCGCAGCTCGACACGATGCTGGCGCATCACGGCCTGTCGCTCGGCCAGACCGACGTGGGTCAGCGCCAGACCGGGCAGGATGACGGGCATACCGGCAACGGCGGCGCGGGGCAGGGTGGCGCGGACGATGCACAGGGCGCGACGGTCACACTGGCGACCTCGCGCGTATCCCGCGGTCTGGTCGACGAAGTGGCCTGACGATCGATTGGGTGACGACGAATTGGCGCGCGTCAATTCGTCGTCGCGGCGACGGCGCGTATTCGGGGCGACAACGACGGCGCGACGCGAAGCGGGATGCGCATCACGCTACATGGACGCAGATGGCACGTCGCTTGCAACAATGCCCGTGAGCCCATCGGGCAACGACGACATCGCATTCGCATCACAGAGGTTTTTCACGCATGGCCGCAGCACAGATGGACGCGCCCGAAGGCGCTCCCGTAAAGAAGAAGGGCAAGGGCAAGTTGCTGATCATCGGCGCGGTCATCGTGCTGGCGGCGGGCGGTGCGGGCGGCTGGTTTCTGATGAAGGGCGGCCACGGCAAGACGAGTGCGGCCGATGCCGCCGCGGCGGCCAAGGCCAAACCGGCGGTTTATCTGCAGCTGGATCCGGCCTTCGTGGTCAATTTCCAGGACGAGGCGGCGCTGCGTTTCCTGCAGGTCGGTGTGAACGTCATGTCTCACGACCCGGAGGCGATCGCCGCGGCGAAGGAAGCCGATCCCGAGATCCGCAATGCCTTGCTGATGCTGTTCTCCGCGCAGGACGTGAAGTCCCTGTCCGACGTCAAGGGCAAGCAGAAGCTGCAGGCCGCCGCGCTCGCCGAGATTCAGCGCGTGCTGAAGGAAAAGATCGGTCGCCCCGGGGTGGACGCGGTCTATTTCACCAGCTTCATCATGCAGTGACGGGACACCCGCAGCCATGAGCGACATTCTCACCCAGGAAGAAATCGACGCCCTGCTCGCGGGTGTGGAAGGCGGTGCCGTCGAAACCGAGGTCGAGCTGCCGCCACCGGGCGGTGTTCACGACTACGATTTCACCCAGCAGGACCGTATCGTGCGCGGGCGTTTGCCCACGCTGGAGATGGTCAACGACCGTTTCGCCCGGTATTTCCGCGCCAACCTGTTCAACGTCCTGCGCAAGTCCTGCGAAGTGTCGGTGCTTGGCGTGAAGATGACCAAGTTCAACGAGTACGTTCACTCGCTGGCGGTGCCGAGCAATCTCAACCTCATTCGCATCAAGCCGCTGCGCGGTACCGCGCTGATGGTGTTCGAGCCGCGCCTGGTGTTCACGGTGATCGACAACTTCTTCGGTGGTGACGGCCGGTACCACGCGCGTATCGAGGGCCGCGATTTCACGCCGACCGAGAACCGCGTGATCCAGATCGTGCTGGCGGAGGCCTTTTCGGCCATGGCGGAAGCATGGGCGCCGGTCCTCAAGATGCAGTTCGAGTTCCTCAATTCCGAGATCAACCCGCAGTTCGCCAACATCGTCAGCCCGACCGAGACGGTGGTGGTGTCGCGCTTCCATATCGAGCTCGACGGCGGCGGCGGTGAAGTCCATCTCACGCTGCCGTATTCGATGGTCGAGCCGATCCGTGAACTGCTCGATGCCGGCGTGCAGAGCGACCGGGCCGAGCGCGATGAGCGCTGGATCCAGAACCTGCACGAGGAAATTCTCGATGCGGAAGTGGAGATCACCTCGATGCTGGCCGAAGCGCGCCTGACCATCGGCGACTTCCTGCACCTGCGCAAGGGCGACATCATCCCGATCAGCCTGCCGGAGACGGCAACGGTCTTTGCCGAAGACGTTCCTATTTTCCGGGGCCGCATGGCCAACTCCGGAGGCAACAAGGCGGTGCAGTTCGATTCTCTGATGCGCAAGCGCGGCGAGGGCAGGGCGATGCCGGTGACCACGACGGAGCCGATGCCCGTACTGGCGTGAAGTGCCGTCAATGGACCGGCTCGGTGACTAACTGCCGTCGAGCGTCAGGTTTCCGCCGAGCGTCACTTTCCGGGCGCGAGACGTGACCGGAAAGCGTCGTTCAAAGCACTGAAAAAACACGGTAAATTTACAGTCTCCAGCGTTTCGACAGCGTGGCACGCGGATTGCTTCATAGCTCCCGTAACCCGGTAACGACACTCTGGAACGGACATGAACGAATCCACGCTCGACAATATCGAAGGCACCGATGCCGCCCTGGCCCGGACCATGGGGCTCGGCAGCGAGGTCAACCTCGACGTCATTCTCGATGTGCCGGTCACCATGGCCATGGAAGTGGGCCGGACCAGGATCAGCATCCGCAACCTGCTCCAGCTCAACCAGGGCTCCGTCGTCGAGCTCGACCGCGCCGCCGGTGAGCCGCTGGACGTCTTCGTCAACGGTACGCTGGTCGCCCACGGCGAAGTCGTGGTCATCAACGAGAAGTTCGGTATCCGGCTGACCGACGTGATCAGCCCGGCCGAGCGCGTCCGCAAGCTGCGGTGATTCCCATGCGCCGTACTGTCGCCGCCTTCGCCGGTGGCTCCCTTCCCTGCGCCCTGATGGCGGCTCCGGTCGCCGCTCCGGCGGTCGATTCGGGCGCGGAACTGGTCCGCGTCCTGATCAGCCTGCTCGGCGTCGTGGCGCTCATTTTCTTCGTCGGCTGGATGGCTCGTCGTGCTCAGGCACGGGTGAGTCCGGGTGGCCGGAAGATCCGCGTCATCGAATCGATGCCCGTGGGCATCAAGGAAAAAGTGATGTTGCTGGAGGTTGGCGGCACGCAGATCCTGGTGGGTGCGTCGCCTGCGGGCGGGCTGCGTACGTTGCATGTGCTGGAGACGCCGGTGTCGGACGATCCTTCCGTGCCCGCGGCGCCGGCGATGCGTGGGTTTCGGGACGTGCTTGCTCAGTGGAAGCGGTCGTGAGGCGGGCTCGGGTCGCCCGCGGGGCGGGCTCCTACAGGAGGTGCTGCACATGGGTGGCGTTTTTTGTGCTGCTGATGTTGCCGCTGGCTTCGTTCGCGGCGGATCCGCCGGGCATTCAGCTGCTGAACGTGCAGCCGGGCGCCAATGGCGGCCAGACCTGGTCGCTGTCGATCCAGATGCTGGCGCTGATGACGGCGCTCACCGCGCTGCCGGCGATCCTGCTGATGATGACCTCGTTTACGCGGATCATCATCGTCCTGGGTTTCCTGCGCCAGGCGCTGGGTACCAACAGCACGCCACCCAACCAGGTGATCCTGGGGCTGTCGCTGTTCCTCACCCTGTTCGTGATGACGCCGGTGATCAACAAGGCGTATGACGCCGGGATCAAGCCGTATATGGACGGTCAGATGACCGTGCAGGACGCGCTGCCGCTGGCCGCCGCACCGTTCCGTCACTTCATGCTCGAGCAGACGCGTGAGCCCGACCTGCAGCTGTTCACCAGGCTGGCCGGCGAGCAGCCGTACGCCGACAAGGACGCCGTGCCGTATCGCGTGGCGCTGCCCGCCTTCGTCACCAGCGAGCTGAAAACCGCCTTCCAGATGGGCTTCCTGCTGTTCATCCCGTTCCTGATCATCGACCTCGTCGTGGCCTCCGTGCTGATGTCGATGGGCATGATGATGGTCTCGCCGATGATCATCTCGCTGCCGTTCAAGATCATGCTGTTCGTGCTGGTCGACGGCTGGACACTGCTGCTCGGCACGCTGGCGGGGAGCTTCTTCCAGTGACGCCGGAATCGGTCATCGCGTTCGGCCAGCAGGCGCTGCACGTCGCCATGCTGATCGGTGCCCCGCTGTTGCTCACCGCGCTGGCGGTGGGCTTGCTGGTGGGCATGATCCAGGCCGCGACCCAGATCAACGAGCAGACCCTGAGCTTCATCCCGAAGCTGATCTGCATGGCGCTGGTGATGATCATCACCGGCCCGTGGATGCTGCGTACGCTGGTGCAGTTCACCCGCACGCTCATCGAGAGCCTGCCTCAGGCGGTCCGCTGATGCCGATCGACCTGGGCCAGCTCGATGGGTGGGTCGGCGGCGCCATGTGGGCGCTGGCCCGCATCTCCGGGCTCATGCTGGTCGCGCCGGTACTCGGCTCGACGATGATCCCGATGCGTATCCGCCTCGGTCTGACCGTGCTGCTGACCATGGTGCTGGCCCCGCTGGCGCCGCTGGATATCCGGCCGCTGTCGGCCGCGGGGGTGGCCGTGATGTCGCAGCAGGTGCTGATCGGCGCGGCGCTGGGCTTCATCCTCAAGCTGGTTTTCGAGGCCGTGGCGTTTGGCGGCCAGTTCCTTTCACAGGCCATGAGCCTGGGTTTCGCCGAGACGGTGAACCCGGGTGTCGGCGGCACCACGCCGGTCATCAGCCAGTTCTACACGATGCTCGTCACCCTGATGTTTCTGGTGTTGAACGGCCATCTCCAGCTCATTTCGCTGCTGGCCGACAGCTTTCGCAGCATGCCCGTGGGCGACGGTGGCATCGGCGCCGATGGCCTGTGGGGCGTCCTGAGCTTCGCGTCGCATCTGTTCTCCGGCGCCGTGCGCGTCGCCCTGCCGGCCCTGACCGCGGTGCTGGTGGTCAACCTCGGTTTCGGCGCCATCAGCCGGTCGGCGCCATCGATGAATCTCTTCGCGGTCGGCTTTCCGATCACGATCTGCCTCGGCGTCCTCGCCGTATGGCTTTCGCTGCGCGCCCTTCCCGGTGCGTTCGACTCGTTGCAGACGGCCGCGTGGGACACCATGCGCCAGTTGATCGGGAGGTAACCGGCCATGGCCGAGGGCGCCGACAACGAGGACAAAACCGAATCACCCAGTGACAAACGCCTTCGCGAAGCCCGCGAGAAGGGCGATCTGCCGCGCTCGCGCGACCTGTCGACCGCCGTGGTGGTGCTGGCGGGCGTCGCCACCCTGATCGCCTCGCGCGACCAGATGTCCATGCACGCGGCCAACATCATGCATGTCGGCCTGCGTTACGGGCGCGATGACCTGTTCGCCGCCAATGGCCTCTACCACGCGCTGATGACCGCCGTGATGGAAGGTTTCTGGATGCTGGCGCCCGTGTTCATCGCGACGATGATCGCGTCGGTGGCCGCGCCGACCCTCATGGGCGGCCTGAACTTTTCCTTCGAGGCGCTCATTCCGAAGTTCGACCGTCTGGACCCGATCAAGGGCTTCGGCCGGCTGGTGTCCCTCAACGGCCTGGTCGAGCTGGGCAAGTCGGTGCTCAAGCTCATCCTGATCGGCGGCACGCTGGTCTGGTTCCTGCGGAAAAGCACGACCGAGATGTACATGGGCGGCACGGGTCCGGTGGCCGAAGGCATCGCCCGAGCCTTCGGGATTTTCGGCCACGCCTCGCTGATCTTCGCGGTGGCGCTCGGCGCCGTGGCCCTGGTCGACGCGCCCTGGCAGAAGTACAGCTTCACCAAGAAGATGAAGATGACCAAGCAGGAGGTGAAGGACGAGCACAAGGAAAGCGAGGGCAGTCCCGAGCTGAAGTCAAAAGTCCGGCAGATGCAGCACCAGATGGCACGCCGCCGGATGATGGAAGACGTGCCCACCGCGGACGTCATCGTGACCAACCCGACGCACTTCGCCGTGGCCCTGAAATACGACGAAAACCGCATGGGAGCGCCCCGCGTGGTGGCCAAGGGTGTGGACGTCCTGGCCCAGCAGATCCGCGATGTGGCGGGTGGGGCGAAGATTCCTGTGGTGGAAGCGCCTCCGTTGGCACGAGCCTTGTATGCAACTACGGAAATCGGACGCGAAATCCCGTCGGCGCTGTATGTCGCGGTGGCCCAGATTCTGGCCTACGTGTTCCGGCTGAAGCAGGCGATCGCCATGGGCGATCTCCCGCCGGAGCTACCGAAGCAGGAGATCGACCCGGACCTGCTCGGCCCCTACCGCATGGATAACTGACGAATGGCCGCTTCCACCAACCTGATGGGTACGTTCCGGCAGATCGGCCGCCGAGGCGTCGCGGCGCCGGTCGCCATGCTGATCATGCTCGGCATGATGATGCTGCCGCTGCCGCCCTTCATGCTGGACCTGCTGTTCACCTTCAACATCGCGTTGTCGCTGGTGATCCTGCTCGCCACCATGTACGTGATGCGCCCGCTGGAGCTGGCCTCGTTCCCGACGGTGGTGCTGTTCGCCACCTTGCTGCGCCTGGCGCTGAACATCGCCTCCACCCGCGTGGTGCTGCTGCACGGTCATAACGGCCCGGGCGCCGCGGGCAAGGTCATCGAGGCCTTCGCCGAGTTCGTCATCGGCGGCAACTTCGCCGTCGGCTTCGTCGTCTTCGCCATCCTCACCATCATCAACTTCGTGGTCGTCACCAAGGGCGCCACCCGCGTGTCCGAAGTGACCGCCCGCTTCACCCTCGACGCCATGCCCGGCAAGCAGATGGCGATCGACGCCGATCTCAACGCCGGTCTGCTGACCCAGGAACAGGCGCGCGAGCGCCGCCAGGAAGTGCGTGAGGAAGCCGACTTCTACGGCTCGATGGACGGTGCGTCCAAGTTCGTCCGCGGCGATGCCACGGCGGGCATGCTCATCCTCGCCATCAACATGCTGGGCGGTTTCTTCATCGGCATGTTCCAGCATGGCCTGTCGGCCGGCGAAGCCGCGCGTACCTACACGCTGCTGACCATTGGTGACGGCCTCGTCGCCCAGGTCCCCGGCCTGATGCTCTCGATCGCCACGGCGGTCATCGTCACCCGAGTGTCCAAGTCGCAGGAGATGGGCAAGCACGTGATGGGCCAGCTGTTCGGTCAGCCCAAGGCGCTGGGCGTGGCCGCCGCCGTGCTCGGCACGATGGGTCTGATCCCCGGGATGCCGAACATTCCGTTCCTGCTGCTGGCCGGAGGCGCCGGCTTTGCCGCGTGGAAGCTGCAGCAGCGCAAGAACCTCGTCGCCGAGGGTGGCGCCACCGGCGCACCGGGCGCCCCGGGTACCGATCTGGCGCTGGAGTCCGCGCCGCCGGCCGAGCGTCTCGAACTCTCGTGGGAAGACGTGGCGCAGGTCGATACCATCGGCCTGGAAGTCGGCTATCGCCTGATTCCGCTGGTGGACAAGGCGCAGGGCGGCGAGCTCATGGCGCGGATCAAATCCGTGCGTCGCAAGCTGTCGCAGGAGCTCGGCTTTCTCGTCCCGTCCGTCCACATTCGCGACAACCTCGATCTCGCACCGCACGGCTATCGCATTTCGCTGATGGGCGTGCCGATGGGCGAGGCCGAAATCCATACCGAGCGCATGCTCGCGATCGATCCGGGCCGCGTGCACGGGACGATCAATGGCATCGCCACGCGCGATCCCGCCTTCGGCCTCGATGCCGTGTGGATCGAGCCGGGCATGCGCGAGCACGCGCAGACGCTGGGCTACACCGTGGTCGACCCGGCCACCGTCATCGCCACGCACCTGTCGCACATTCTGCAGAACCACGCCCACGAACTCATAGGCCACCAGGACGTGCAGCAGTTGCTCGACCGTCTGGCCCAGCAGACGCCGAAGCTGGTCGAAGATCTCGTGCCCAAGCGGCTGTCGCTGGGCGCGGTGGTCAAGGTGCTGCAGAACCTGCTCGCCGAGCGCGTGCCCATCCGCAACTTCCGCGGCATCGTCGAGTCGCTGGCGGAGCACGCGGGCCAGAGTCAGGATCCCGGCGTGCTCGCCGCCGCCGTACGCGTCACGCTCGGTCGTCAGATCGTGCAAGAGATCGCCGGCCTGGGTTCGGAAGTGCCCGTCATTACTTTGGCGCCGGAACTCGAGCAGATCCTGCTGCAGTCGCTGCAGGGTGGCGGTCCGACCGGCGCGG
The DNA here is from genome assembly GCF_900102405.1 of Dyella sp. 333MFSha. Lineage (NCBI taxonomy): Bacteria > Pseudomonadati > Pseudomonadota > Gammaproteobacteria > Lysobacterales > Rhodanobacteraceae > Dyella > Dyella sp. 333MFSha. Next base: position 87,194 of record NZ_FNBR01000001.1, read on the forward strand.
CGGTGGAGCCGGGTCTGGCCGATCGTCTTCAGCAGAACGTCGCCGAGGCCGCACGACGTCAGGAAGCGGCCGGCGAACCGGCGGTATTGCTGGTCTCTCCCGCGCTTCGTCCATGGCTTTCGCGCTTCACGCGTCATGTGGCCCAAAACCTGCATGTACTCGCTTACAACGAAGTTCCGGATAACCGACGCGTCAAGCTGGTGACGGCGCTCGGCAGGTAAGTGGGGAATGAACATGGACACAGGATCGAACGCATGAAAATCAAACGCTTCGTAGCCCCCGACATGCGCCAGGCCATGCGCCAGGTGCGCGACGAGCAGGGCCCGGATGCCGTGATCCTGTCGACCCGTCGGCTGGACGACGGCATCGAGATCATCGCGGCGCTGGATTACGACGAAGCGCTGGTGCGTGAAGCCGGCTTCGGTGTCGATCTTCCGCCGCGCGAGCGTGAGGAAGCCCCGATCCGCGTGCGCCGCGAGAACGACTTCGCCGCCCGCATCGATCAGGCCAAGGCCGCGACCGCCGCCGCTGTCGAACGTGTGACGCGCGGTGCTCCGGCGCCCGCCGCTCCGCCGGTCGCGAATCCGAATGCGCCGCAGCGTCAGTCGAGCGCCGCGCTCGCCGCCAGCGTCGCCGATGTGGTGCGCGCCGCGACGGTCGCCCCGAACCACAACGCGAACAGCGACGCCGCCGTCAATGGCGTGCGTGCCGAGATCAACAGCCTGCGTGAGATGCTGGAAGTGCAGCTGTCCACGCTCGCCTGGAATCAGATGGACCGCGACCAGCCGCTGCGCGCCCGCGTGCTCCGCGAGATGACCCGCCTGGGCATCGACGGCGACGTGGCCCGCGCGCTCTGCGCCGAGCTGCCGCCGGGCATGACCGCCGAGCAGGCCCGCTACCTGCCGCTGGGCATCCTCTCGCGCAACATCCGTACCAGCGGCCGCAATGCCGATACCGCCGGTAGCGCCGTCACCGCTCTGGTCGGCACGACGGGCGTTGGCAAGACCACCACCATCGCCAAGCTCGCGGCGCGTGCGGTGCTCCGCCACGGCGCCTCGAACGTCGCGCTGATCAGTGCCGACCAGTACCGCATCGGTGCGGGCGCCCAGCTGGAACATTACGGCCGCCTGCTCGGCGTGCGCGTCTACAACGCCCACGATGCACAGAGCCTCCGCAACGTGCTGCTCCAGCTGCGTGGCAAGCACACCGTACTGATCGACACCGCCGGCCTGGCCGGTAACGACCCCAAGCTGCAGCAGCAGTTCGACACCCTGCGCGCGATGACCGAGGTGCGTGTCTGCCTCGTGCTTGCCGCGAACGCGCAGGCACAGGCCATCGACAACGCGATCCGTGCCTACGCGCCGCTGGCGCCGCAGACCGCGATTCTGACCAAGCTCGACGAGGCCCCGCTAATCGGCGGTGCCCTGTCGGCCGTCATCCGTCACGGTCTGCCGCTCGACTACACCACGGATGGTCAGCGCGTGCCGGAAGACATCGCCTCCGCGGATGCGCGCAAACTCGTCTGCCTGGCCGCTCAACTCGTCAAGCAGCGCACCGACGAACCGGACGACGCGATTCTCGCCGACCGTTTCGGCTTCTCCACCGCGCCAGCCATCGCCTGACACCGGGAACTGAAGTAACGTGACCACGGCATCCGCATCCGCACACCCCTTCACGGCAGTGAATTCCTTCATGAACACACACGTCGATTCCACCCAGGCTGCTGGGCTCAACTGGCTCGCCGACCGTCGTCCCACGCGCAGCATCGCGGTGGCGGGCGGCAAGGGCGGCGTGGGCAAGACCACGGTGGCGGTCAACCTCGGCATGGCGCTTGCGATGGGCGGCCGTGACGTGGTCCTGCTGGACGCGGATCTGGCCATGGCGAACATCGATGTGCTGCTGGGCCTGCAGCCCACGCGCCATCTGGGCCACATGCTCGAAGGCGAGTGCCGCATCGAGGACCTGATCCTCCACGCCAACCACGGCCTGAAAGTGATCCCGGCGACCTCGGGCGCGCGCCGCATGGCGCAGCTGCCGAATATCGAGCACGCCGCCGTGATCCGCGCCTTCGACGAATACCCGGTCGCCCCCGAATATCTGATCGTCGACACCGCCGCCGGCATCTCCGACAGCGTGTCGATGTTCGCGGCAGCCTCCGACGAGGTGGTGGTCGTGGTCTGCGACGAGCCGGCCTCGCTGACCGACGCCTACGCGCTGATCAAGGTGATGAGCCGCGAGTTCGACGTGAACCGCTTCCGCATCGTCGCCAATATGGTCCGCCATGCGCAGGAAGGCCGTCAGCTGTTCGAGAAGCTCGCCCGCGTGACCAACCGCTTCCTGGACGTGTCCCTGGATTTCATGGGCATGGTTCCGCACGACGAGTACCTGCGTCAGGCCATCCGCCGCCAGGCGGCCGTGGTCGACGCCTGGCCGAGCAGCCGCTCGGCGGTGGGATTCAAGAATCTGGCCCGGTCGGTCGATACATGGGGTGAACCCGAACCCCGGGTGCAGGGTCGCATCGGCTTTTTCGCCGAACGGAACCAGATGGGGGGAGGGCTGCCGCTGTGAGTGTCGCTAGCGAATACCTTGAAATCACTAGAGTTCCAGCGGATCAACTGGTTAAAACGCATGCACCCCTGGTGCGCCGGATCGCCTATCACCTGATGGGCCGCCTGCCGCCAAGCGTGGACGCGAATGACCTCATGCAGGCCGGAATGATCGGACTGCTCGAGGCCGCAAGAAATTACTCGCCGACTCGCGCGGCCAGCTTCGAGACCTATGCGGGCATCCGCATTCGTGGCGCCATGCTGGACGAACTGCGCAAGACGGACTGGACCCCGCGCTCCGTCCACCGGAAGTTGCGCGAGGTGGCTGAAGTAACGAGGCAGATCGAGAACGAAACGGGTGGCGACGCCGAAGACGCGGAAGTGATGAAGCGGCTGGGTATCGACGCCATGGAGTACAACCAGATTCTGGCCGACGCGGCGAGCGCGCGGTTGCTGAGCCTCACGGCGCCGGAAGGCGACGAAGGCGCGGCGATCGACGTCGCGGACCCCGACGCCTCGGGCCCGGAAGGCAACTTCGAGAAGAACGGCCTGCGCGACGCGCTGGCGCAATCGATCGACGGCCTGCCGGAACGCGAGAAGCTGGTGATGTCGCTGTACTACGATGAAGAGCTCAACCTGAAAGAAATCGGTGTGGTACTGGGTGTGAGCGAGTCGCGCGTGTGCCAGATCCATGGCCAGGCCCTGATTCGCCTGCGTGCACGCATGACGGGTTGGAAAGACAAGCAGTGACGGCATCGCGGTGCCGTCGCCGGTAAAGAAAAAGCACGTGGCGGAGAGCAGTTTTGGACAAGAACATGAAGATCCTCGTGGTGGACGACTTTTCCACCATGCGGCGCATCGTCAGGAATCTCCTGGTCGAGTTGGGTTTCACCAACACGCTCATCCAGGAAGCCGAAGACGGTAACGCGGCCCTCGCGTTGCTGCGCTCGCAGCCGATCGACCTCGTCGTCACCGACTGGAACATGCCCAACATGACGGGCATCGACCTGCTTCGCGCGATCCGCGCCGATGCCGGTCTGAAGTCGTTGCCGGTGCTGATGGTGACCGCGGAAAACAACCGCGACCAGATCATCGCCGCCGCGCAGAGCGGTGTTAACGGCTACGTCGTCAAGCCTTTCACGGCGGTCACGCTGAAGGAAAAGCTCGACAAGATCTTCGAACGACTCGCCGCGGCTGCGGGCTAAGGGAATAACGATGAATACGATGCTCTCCCCCGGCCAAGAGGTCGTCCCCGAACTGCGCGAGCTGCTCGAGGCCGACGACGGCGCCGCCTTCGAAAAGGCACTCGACAACCTGATCCGCAGCCGCGAGCAGCACCTGTTCCTGGCGCTGGGCCACCTTGCGCGCGACCTGCACGAATCCGTGCGCCGCCTCGCTTCGGACATTTCGACCGACGGCGTGCCCGGCAACATGAGCGATGCGCGCAAGCATCTGCGTGACGTGCTCGAGATGAGCTCGACCGCCGCGCACCGCACGCTGGACTTCAGCGAAAAGCTGCGTCCGCAGGCCCAGGCGCTGGCGAAGCAGGCCGACGAAGTGCTCGTGCTCGATCACGCCGATCCGGCGTTCGGCGCCAATGCCACGGCGCTTGCCGTGCGCGTGGGCGATTTCGCGCAGAGCTGCGACATCGGCCTGGGCGAAATGGTCGAAGCCCAGTCGTGGCAGGATCTTTCCGGTCAGCGCGTGGCGCAGGTCGAAGCGTTCATGGCCAAGGTCGAGTCGTCGCTGGTCGAGCTGGTCCGTCTGACCGGCTCGCTCGCGGGCGGCAATGCGCCGGCCGCGGACAAGGTCAGCCAGGACGAAGTGGATCGCCTCCTCAGCGAATTCGGATTCTGAGCCCGCTATGAGCGTGGAGCTGGACAACGAGCTGCTCAACGTCTTCCTGATCGAAGCGCGCGAACTGCTCGAGAGCCTGGGCGAGCAGCTCGTGGATCTCGAAGCGTCGCCGAACGACACGGAGCTGCTGAACGCGGTCTTCCGTGCGTTCCACACCGTGAAGGGCGGTGCGGGCTTTCTTGGGCTCAATCCCATGGTGGAGCTGTGCCACCGTGGCGAAGATCTTCTGAACGAAGCGCGTAACGGCACGATCGTGCTCAACGCCGCCTTCATGGATGCGCTGCTCGAGTCGCTCGACCTGCTCAACGACATGATGCGCGCCGCCGATGGCGGCGTGCCGATCGAGCCCGCGCCGCGTTCGCTGCTCGACCGGCTGCTGATTCCCGGTCGTGCCGTATCCGCGGCTCCCGTTGCCTTGGCGGTACCGGTCTCTTCGCCGGTCGCGGCACCTTCCGCGCCGAAAGCGTACGACCCGATCGAAGATGAATTCGAGGCGATGCTCGACGCCGCGCGCACCGACCGCGCGCCGGCACCGGCCTCGTCCGCGACGATCAACGATGACGAGTTCGAAGCGCTGCTCGATTCGTTGTACGGCACGGGTGCGCCAGGCGCGGACAGCGCAGCTGTTTCCGCATCGGCACCGACGCCCGCACCCGTGGTCGCTGCCGCAGCACCGTTGCCGTCGAACAACGACGCGATCAGCGACGACGAATTCGAAGCCTTGCTGGATTCCCTTCACGGCACGGCAGCGCCGGGTGCGGTCGGTGGTGCGGCGCCTGTTGTCGCATCCACGCCTGCGCTCGCCGTGGTTCCGGTCGCTGCACCCGCACCGCCGGCAGTGGCTGCTCCCGCAGCGAAGGCCGCGCCCGCCGCGGCTGGCGAAAAGCGCGCCGCGTCCGCCGCCGACACGACGGTTCGCGTCGACACGCATCGTCTCGACAGCCTGGTCGACGCCGCGGGCGAGCTCGTGCTCGTACGCAACCGCCTCACCAGCCTCGCACCGCGCGGCGGCAACGATCCGATGGAACGTGCCATCGGCGAGCTGGAGCGCGTCGCGGAAGACTTGCAGAACGCCGTGCTGCGCATGCGCATGCAGCCCGTCGGCAAACTGTTCTCCCGTTTCCCACGCATCATTCGTGACCTCGCCCGCCAGCTCGGTAAAGAGATCGAGCTCGTCACGGAAGGCGAAGAAACCGATATCGATCGCACCGTGGTCGAGGCGCTCGCCGATCCGCTCGTGCATTTGCTGCGTAACGCGGTGGATCACGGCATCGAGATGCCTGACGTGCGCGCGGCCGAAGGTAAGTCGCGTCTGGGCACGGTGCGCCTCGCCGCTGGCCAGTACGGCGACCGCATCGTCATTACCGTCACCGACGACGGCAAGGGCATGGATCCCGAGGTCCTGCGCCGCAAGGCCGTCGAAAAGGGCCTGATGGACGCCGAGCAGGCCGCGCGTCTGGACGAGCGCGAATGCTACGAAATCGTCTTCCGCCCGGGCTTCTCGACCGCCAGCACGGTGTCCGACATTTCCGGCCGCGGCGTCGGCATGGACGTGGTCAAGACCAAGATCGTCGAACTGGGCGGCACGCTGTCCATCGACTCGCGTGTCGGTCATGGCAGCACGGTACGCCTGTCGGTGCCGCTGACGCTGGCGATCATGCGCGTGCTGATGGTTCGCGTCGGTCATCGTCTGCTTTCGCTCCCGCTGTCCAATGTCACCGAAGTGTTCGAGCTCGTTCCCGGTCAGATCCAGGAGCTCGACGGCCGCATCGTCGCGTCGCACCGTCAGCGCGCCTTGCCGCTCGCCGACCTCGGTCACTGGGCCGGGGTGAGCGGGAAGGGCGGCCATGTCGTCGTCGTGCAGATCGGTCACCAGACGCTGGGTTGCCTGGTCGACGAAGTGCTCGGCCGCGAAGACGTCATGGCCAAGCCGCTGGGCCCGTTCCTCAAGGACGTTCCCGGTGTCGCCGGGGCGACCATCACCGGTGACGGGCGTATCTCCCTCGTGCTCGACCTTGCCGGTCTGGCCGATGACAGTGGGCAGGTGCTGCCTTCATTGAGGATGGCTGTCTGACATGGATATCGTGAGCGTCGTCGGCACGATCCTGGCCTTCGTGGTCATCATCGTGGGGACCATCCTCAAAGGCTCGAGTCTCGATGCCCTGTGGAACCCGGCGGCGTTCGTCATCGTCTTTCTCGGCACCCTGGCCGCGCTGCTGGTGCAGACGCCGGGGCCGGTACTCAAGCGTGCGTGGAGCATGCTGCCGTGGGTGTATCGCCCGCCGGATATCGAATCGGAAAACCTCGTCAGCCGCATCGTCGGCTGGAGCGAGATATCCCGGCGCACCGGCCTGCTCGGGCTGGAACCCGCCATCGAGCGCGAATCGGACCCCTTCATCCGTAAGGGGCTTCAGCTTTTGGTGGATGGCACCGAGCCGGACGCCATGCGCTCCGTGCTCGAAGTGGAAGTGCTCGCACGCGAGCACAACGACATCGAAGCCGCCAAGGTCTACGAAAACGCCGGTGCGTACTCGCCGACGATGGGCATCATCGGTGCCGTCATGGGCCTCATGTCGGTCATGCAGAACCTGGCCGAGCCCAGCAAGCTCGGCCACGGCATCGCGGCCGCCTTCGTCGCCACCATTTACGGTATCGGCCTGGCCAATCTGCTGGCGCTGCCCATGGCGTCACGCCTGAAAGGTCTGGCCCGTCAGCGGTCGCAGATGCGCGAGATCCTCGTCGAAGGCCTCGTCTCGATCGCCCAGGGCGATAACCCGCGGCACATCGAGAGCAAGCTTCAGGGGTTCCTCTCGTGAAGCGCCGCCACCACGAAGAGCACATCAATCACGAGCGCTGGGCGATCCCCTATGGCGACCTGATCACGTTGCTGCTCGCGTTGTTCGTGGTGATGTACGCGGTATCGGCCGTCAACGAAACCAAGTTCAAGGTGATGGCGCAGTCCATCAATGAAGCCTTCAACGGCACGGGCAAGGTGATCGAGCCGATCCGCGAGGCTACGCCCGCCGCGCAGGTGCCGCTGCCGAATCAGTCGCGTGCGCCGGCCGCCGCGCCCATCGCCCGCATCGACGTGCCCGTTCCGCCGCGCAACCTGCCGTTGCCCGGTCACGAAGGCGCCGCCGCCGAGCGTCAGGAAGCGGCCAGCACGAATGCCGCGACGGCGGCGAACACCACGGTCGGCAAGACCGAGGACGCCAGCCTCAGCCAGATTTCCGACGAAGTGAAGCGGGCGATGAAGCCGCTGATCGACAAGAGTCTGGTCAACGTGCGGCAGACGCCGGACTGGCTCGAGATCGAGGTCAAGACCGACATGCTGTTCCCGGTCGGTGTCGCCAGACTGCAGGCGCCGGCCGATGACGTGCTGCGCAAGCTGGCCGGCATCCTCGCGCCGTTTCCGAACCCGATGCGTATCGAGGGCTATACAGATAACACGCCGATCGCCACGCCGACGTTCCCGTCCAACTGGGAGCTGTCCGCGGCACGCGCCGCTACCGTGGCGCGTCTGCTGACGACGACGGGTGTGGATCCGCATCGCGTGGGTATCGTCGGCTGGGGCGAGTTTCGTCCGATCGTGGCGAACGATACCGACGACGGACGCAACCGGAACCGCCGCGTGCTGATTGTCGTGATGAGCGACAAGGCGGCCCCGTCGCGTTTCTACAGCGATGCCGCGGCCGCGCCGGCCGGGGGAAATCGCCGATGATCACCTGGGCGGTCTCCAACCAGAAGGGCGGCGTCGGAAAAACCACGACCACGGTCGCGCTGGGCAGTCTGCTCGCCGCGTCCGGCAAGCGCACGCTGCTCATCGACATGGATCCGCATGCCTCGCTGTCCGGTTACATCGGCGTCGAAGGCGGGGCGCATGGCAGCGTCTACGATCTGTTCGGCATCGGTAACAGTGCGGCCCCGCTGCCGGTGCGCACGCTGGTGCACGCCACGCAGTGGGACCGGTTGAGCGTGCTGCCTGCGTCGCCCGCGATGATCACGCTGGACCGTCAGCTGGGTACGCGTCCGGGTATGGGGCTGGTGCTTACCCAGGCGCTCGCCGAACTCGCGCCCGACTTCGACCATGTGCTGCTCGATTGCCCGCCCACGCTCGGCGTGCTGATGGTCAACGCACTGGCGGCGAGCGATCGTCTGCTGGTGCCGACACAGACCGAAGCATTGGCGCTGGCCGGTCTTGAGCGCATGCTGCGCAGCCTGTCGATGATCGAGCGCTCGCGCGGTCGTCCGCTGCCACGCACGATTGTGCCGACGATGTTCGATTCGCGGACGCACGCCTCGCGCGTCTGCCTGGATCAGTTGCGCGAGCAATACGGCGACAGCGTCAGTCAGGCTGTCATTCCTACCGATACGCAGATCCGCGAAGCCAGTGCGGCCGGTGTGCCGCTCGCCTCGTGGCCGGCCGCACGTCGCGGCGGTCTGGCGTATCGCCAGTTGCTCGATGAATTGCTGGCGCCTCCCGCGGTTGATGCCGCTTCCACCGTTGCGTCGGCCACCGCGCCCGCGACGGATGCCGCCGCGTGATGCGCGCCATGCAGGACGCCGAGCAGATCGTCGCCGACTATCTTGCCGAGCTGCTGACGCCTGCGGCGGTGCCGGCCGTGGTGACCCCGAACGAAGTCAAAGTGGTGGCCATCGAGACCTGGCGCAACGCGCCGTCCGAGTCCGCTGCGCCGGCCGTCGACAACCGTTACCTGCTTTGCGTTGCCGCCGGCGTCAAGCTGGCCGTGCCGATGGCCGACGTGAGTCACGTCCTGCCGATACCGCCTTTGTCGCCGCCCAATGTACCGAACCCGGTATGCCTCGGGCGCTGGCGTCATCCCAGCGGTGAAGCGCGGGTCGCGGATCTGGCGGCGATCATCTCGCCGGATATGGCGGGAGCGCTGTCGTCATCGGTCGTTCTGCTCGGCCATCGCGGCTGGGCGATCGCCTGCATCGTCGTCGACGAGCCGGTGGAACTCGATGCCGACGCCATCCAGTGGCGCACCGGCGCGACCACGCGGCCCTGGCTGGCCGGCATGTCGCAAGAACCCAAGTGCGGCGTGGTCAACACCACGGCGCTGATCGAATGGCTGGAAAAGGAGCTGGGTCCGTGACCGACTCGCAACACAACGCGCAGGGCGCCTGGCTGGGCTTTTCACTCAAGGGGCAGCGTTACGCCGTGGCGCTGAACAGCGTGCGCGAAGTCATCCGTCCGGGTGACATCACGCCGGTACCGGGTGGTCCTGAAGACGTTCTCGGCATCGTCAACCTGCGCGGTCAGATCGTACCCGTGCTGGACGGCCGTCGCCGCTTCGGCCTCGACGGCGCACTCGAACCGGGCGCGGAAGACGCGCGCCGCGTCATCGTCTTCGAAGACAGCGGAACGGCGGTTGGCATGCTCATCGACGTGATCGGAGAGATGCTTCAGTTCGACGCCGACGAAGTCGACCCGCCACCGCCCGGCCGCGCGAACCGCCGAGACGACCCCGTCACCGGCGTCATCACCCGCGACGACGGCTTCATCGCCCTCGTCGACGTCCCCCGCCTCTGCCGCGCCTGACAGCGGCGGCAGAGGTTACCGCCCCCGCTCTGTGTAGGAGCCAGCCCCGCTGGCGACAGGCCTCGCACCACCGCACCAACCTGCATCTTCAGAATTCCCCCCCACTGAGTTACCGTGTCCCCGCTAACCCCGGAAGCCACCCCGCATGAACCCGATCGTCGGATACATCCTCATCGCACTCGCCGCCCTGAACCTGGTCGGCCTGCTGCTGGTGTTCCGCCGCCTCGGTAACGCGCCCGCGAAACCGGCACCCGCGCCCGTCGCCGAACCCGAGCAGACGCCCGCACCGCTCGCCGAACCTGCCATCGATCCGACGGCACTCAACACGATGCTTCGTCGCCTCGAGAACCGCCTTGGCGATATTGAAGAGCAGGTGCGTCGTGCGCCGACGGTGACGATTGCTTCCGAGCCGGGTAGCACGAGTGACCGGTCGCTGGCACTCGCGCAGCGCCTTGCGCGGCAGGGGGCTTCGCCGAAGGACATTGCGGAGACGTGTGGGATTTCGTTGACTGAGGCTGAGTTGCTGCATCGGTTGCACTCGGGGCGCTGATTTAGCGGCCTGACCTGTGCAGGTAGTGCTAGGTCATTACGTCGCTGTCCTTGGGCAGTAAGACTGACTGCCTCGATAGCTTGTCCAGACGACGCCAATGTAATAAATGGGATGGTCTTTATCGTTCGAGGCCTGTACCAGAAGGCTCGTGCCGCTTTTGCAGAACTTGACTTCATCCGGTCGTCGATCATCGTCGGATCGTACCCATCCTAACCTTGGGAGGGTTTCGACGTAATAAGCTATGACACTGGCCATTGGCGAGTCCGTCGAGACGTGCATGGTCGCGCCAACAATGACCGTCTTATCAAATGAGCGGATGCCACCGTCCATCCGGTCGCCAGGATGCAACGGTATAGCCTGCAGATCGCTCAATAACGAGGAGATCGGCAGGTGTGCTTCGGTGGTTCCGGCGAAAAGCGTAGCGATTCGGTCGCGTCCAAACAGAACCACGCCGGCAACAATTAAGGCGGTAACCATGCCCAGGATTCTGGTTCGCACGTTTCGCGTTACCATTTCTGGCCCGAGTTCGAGACGGGCTTCATAACTTCGACCGCACGATAGGACGCATTTCGAATGCCCACACCGCATTTGACCGAGGTAGCCGTCGACTTACAAGAAACGCGGTCGGTCAACCGTGAGAGGCTAAGGCCTGCAGGCATAACGCTGATAACCCTCCCACAGCCAAGGAAATCAGCATTCCCCCAAACGCCATGAACACCCGGCGACGCCACTTCAGTCCCGTCTCGGTTAGAAGAGACGGCGCGGTTAAGGCATTGAGGGGGTTCCATAACGTCCGTTTTGAGAACCGGTCTGACGACACTTTGAAGTTTCGCATGACTCCGAACGCCGACACTACGGTCAGCAGCCAGCAGCCTGCATGCGTAGCAAGGGCCAACACGAACAAACACAGGAATATCAAGACAATCCTCCAACATTTACCACATGCCGGGATAAGTCATTCCCGGATCTATCCCCAAGGGACCGATGCTTTTGCTACAGGTCGCACTGCTCGTGGTGCTGCCAATGTTCCTGAAGAAATTCACGGCATCTCGAACACCGAAGTGTGCCGTTCTCGTCGTGGTCAGCGATCCGGCGATTAGAAGCCCAACACCCGCCCCGACATTGTAGCTTGCGTATGTTGGTCGACTAATTGCACCGCTGACAGTGCCGCTGAATAGCCCGGCGCCACCCGTCACGGCGACAGTCGTCCCACTGATATTGCTCGCATCGTCCGAGCCGGGTAGCACGAGTGACCGGTCGCTGGCACTCGCGCAGCGACTGGCCCGGCAGGGGGCTTCCCCGAAAGACATTGCGGAGACATGTGGGATTTCGCTGACTTAGGCCGAGTTGTTGCATCGGTTGCATTTGGGGCGGTGTTTTGCGCGCTAAGCGCCGGCATACGCATGGCAATCGTGGTCTGCGAGATCAGCGTATTTTTGGGTTCGTCGGCCGTGGCGGTAAGAGGGGACTATTCGCTCGCCTTTGACAGTTTCGCGCACAAAGCTTCCTGACCGGCGTTGCATTCCCTGGAGGCGTGCAGGCGGATTTTCGCCAAGACGTCTTCTGGGATCGTCTCGTCAGACAAATGCGTGAGAACGAAGGTTTCGAATGCGGCATCTTTCCTGGTTAGCCGCGACAGTTGATCTATGTTCTTCCAGTCCTTGGCGAGGAGATTCGATATAACCTGGCTATATGCTCCCCACACTTCAACGACGTTTTCTCCGTTACACGACTGGTTGATTCGATACGCGTGATAGACGCCTTGCCAGTCGCGAAGGCGCGCGACGCTAGACTCGACATGTACTGATTCAGCAGGCGTGCATGTGGAAAGAGGCTCACCTGCTGCGACGGCTCCGGCGGCTGCGACAGAAGCAGCCGCCAAAGATAGATAACCTCTGATGCGCATGTTGATGCTCGACTGTCAGTGTAGTCAGGGGGTCGCCGGAGCGCTCCAGAAGGCGTATGGCCCCTGTAGCGGCATCTGTGGTGCGGATGCATCCGTTTGTAGCGAAGTTTACACCTGTGCGGCCTGCCCGATCAGTGCTTTGTGCTCTTCCCGAATGCAAGCCGCAGCCGGTACATCCCGGAACGTTGAACACGGCGTTGCCGTTTGTTCCATATGAGCGTTGGGAGCGTCGTCCGGGTGACGAGTACTGTATGAGTAGTTATAAGTTCCGTCTGCCCATGCGCCTCGGCTTCCGCGCTGAGCGTTATTGGCTGCAGGCTGTTCGCTGACGATATTGCCGTCTCGATCTCGAATGGTGACGGTATGCGTCGACTTGTTGAATGTCGCAGTAGAAAGCCCATTTGGGTCAATGTCTTCTAATGGCCTGCCGTCCACGTATGCGTAGGTCGTGGGCCCACCCTGGAGTCCGATCGGATCGCTCTGCAAGTACCGGCCGGACGCGGCATCGAAGCTGCGGTTGATGTTGTATTTCAATCCTGCCTCGCCATCGGCATATTGTCCTGGCAGCCGAAGATTAAGCACATAGCCCGACGCTGAAAGTGCCCTGTTCTCTCCGAATGGATTCAACGAATACGGCCAGTTCCAGATGATCGCACCGCCCGCCGATGTCACCGCCCGTGGCGACCCCAGGCCATCCGCGGTAACAAACCCAATCGTCGGCACCATCCCGCCATCCAACACGGCAACGGGCAAACCACCGATGGCCACATAGTCGCGCCGCGTCGTCCCTGAGGCTTCCGACACCAGCTGGCTCGCGTCGTCATAAACAAATCGCGTGGTGACCTTGCTCGCGGTCTTGGCAACGCGCTCATTATTGGCGTTGTACACATAGGTGCCCACGGTGCTTCCACCCTGCTGCACCACGGTCATCCGGTTACGGCCGTTATAGCCATAACCCCAGACGGTCCCGGCTGCAGCGTTACCCGTCGTATTCCCGTTCGCATCGTAGGTCCTCGATGCGGTCCCGGTCGCTGTCAGCCAGTGGGTCGCCGCCTGATACTTGTATGCGCCGGTATACGCTCCGGGAGCCGTCTTGCTCAACCGGTCACCGGTGGGGTTATAGGTGTAGGTCTCGATCGCCTTACCCGTCGCATCGTTCACCGAGGTCAGCCGGTAGAGCGGATCGTACAGATAGGTCGCCGAGGCACCGCTGGTCTCCGTGACCGCCTTGATGTTGCCCATGTAGTCGAGCGTGAAGCGCAGTTCCAACGCTGGGGACAACACTGCAGTGACGTTATAGCTCGCGTCGTAAGTACGTGACACGGTCTGCCCGTTGCCCAGCGTGTACGTCAGGATCGGCCCGAACGGCAGCCAGGTCACGCCACTGGCCACGACCTGCTCGGCCCCGCCGGTCGGCGTCACCCAGACGCCAGTGACCTCGCCGAGGGTGTCGTAGCCGTAGCGGACGATCATGCCGCATAGGGTCATGGCCTATCTAACGCTAGGGGGGCAGGTCAGTTTGAGCAGTGTTATGCGAAGACAGGCTGCAGAGTGTCGATAAGATGCTGTGCGCTCCACTTTAAATAGCTCGTTATCATTTGCTAACGTGGACGCGAGGTTATTTCGACGTTTCCGTAAAGATCGGCCCTGAAATTGAGTTTTGCGTCTGCTGGGTATGAGATGTCCAGGTGGTTGTCATCTTTCCACGTGAAGGTCAGTTCTATGGCTGAAATGTTTGCGGCAGATGGATTTTCGAGTACCAGAATATGAACCGGCTCGCCCTCCGAGTCGGGCCGGACAATGTCCACCGTCGTGAATACCCCGGCCGTGCCCGGGCCTCCGTATTGGGTAGTTTCGGCAACGGCGATTTTATCTCCGCTGGGCGCAACGGACTTGGCCGTCCAAACTACCGCTGAGTCTTTCCCGCAACCAGCGCACAGGGCAGCTGCCATCAGCGTGCAGGCTAAAGTTGTCCTAGTCGGGAAAATCTGATATCGGATTGCAAGGTTTAGCGAGCGTGGCATAAATTGCCTTCTTGTTGATTCCAGTAGCCGCGGGTGATGTTATTCACATTGGACGTCGGTATGTCTGGATAGTCCGTGCTCATCTCAATATCCGGACCATATTTTGACCGGGGTCGACCATACGCGTTCGCCGAACTGAGTGTTTCCGACAGACTCCAGCCGGCGGCACCTAGGTATACCCCATACACGTAGTTTGCATAGGCGGTAGAGCCACCGTACTGCACCTGTGCGTCCAGTCTGTCGCCGCGCTTGAAGTGATACAAGGTCGCGAAGTTGTAAGCCGCGCCCCCGGGTGTTCCCAAAGATCCCGGGCTATGCGGGTTGTAGGTGTAGATCGCATCATGGGAAGCTCGGCCAAGTTGCTCGTATTGCTGAGGTGTGGGCGCGGAACCGGAAGGATCACAGGCTTCCCCTGGACACAGTCCCGAGGCATCCCAATGTAGGAGCGGGTTTGCCAGGGCATATAGATAGGTATTGGTGCCTGCCTGCAGGCCCATTGGGTCGCTCTGAAGATAACGGCCCGTCGCCGCGTCGAATGACCGGTGCATGTTGTATTTTAAACCCGCCTCACCATCGGCATATTGCCCTGGTAACCGTAGATTGGGCACATACCCCGACGCCGAGACAGCCCTGTTCTCGCCAAACGGATTCAGCGAATACGGCCAGTTCCAAATTACCGCACCGGCCGTCGACGTGACCGCACGAGGTGACCCCAGGCCATCCGCGGTCACAAACCCAATCGTCGTCGCTGTCCCGCCATCCACCACAGCAACCGGCAGCCCACCGATGGCCACATAGTCGCGCCGCGTCGTCCCCGAGGCTTCCGACACCAGCTGGCTCGCCTCGTCATAAACAAATCGCGTGGTGACCTTGTTCGCGGTCGTCGCAATGCGCTCGTTATTGGCGTTGTACACATAGGTCCCGACGGTGCTTCCACCCTGCTGCACCACGGTCATTCGGTTTCGGCCGTTGTAGCCATAGCCCCAGACTGTGCCGGCGGCGTTTCCCGTCGTATTCCCGTTGGCATCGTAAGTCCGCGATGCGGTCCCGGTCGCTGTCAGCCAGTGGGTCCCCGCCTGATACTTGTATGCGCCGGTATACGCTCCGGGCGCCGTCTTGCTCAACCGGTCGCCGGTTGGGTTATAGGTGTAGGTCTCGATCGCCTTGCCGGTGGCATCGTTCACCGAGGTCAGCCGGTAGAGCGGATCGTACAGATAGGTCGCCGACGCACCACCGGTCTCCGTGACCGCCTTGATGTTGCCCATGTAGTCGAGCGTGAAGCGCAACTCGAGTGCCGGGGACACGACCGCGGTGACGCGATAAGTGGTGTCGTAGGTGCGTGACACGGTCTGCCCATTGCTAGCGTGTCGGTCAGGATCGGCCCGAACGGCAACCAGGTCACGCCTCTGGTCACGACCTGCTCGGCCCCGCCTGTCGGCGTCACCCAGACGCCACTGACCCGACCTAGGGTGTCGTAGTCGTAGCGGACGATCGCCACCGGGCCGGGTCTCGGTGAGTACGCGGTCCGCCGCCGTGTAGCTTTAACCCAGCACATCGGTGGCCGTGCCCTGGGTCTGCTTCTTTTTTTCTTTCGCAGCAATCGCATTGGCGATGTGCTGTTTGCGTCCCGCGTTGGCTTACATGCGAATGCGAAGCTGTGGCGACGTAATCTTAGTTTTTGTGTATCGATTCGATCGCAAGACCGACGTCTTTGCATGGCCCAACAACGGACATGCCAGGCTCGACCAAGGAGACAACCGTCCCTGTGACTGTAACTACGGACCCATTGAATGACGCTAAATCCTTGTCCATTGCGTCGTTGCCACGCTCGACTAGGATCGGTAGGCATGCATCCCTCTCCGCTTTGCGAACGGATGCCTCCCTCGGATAGATGGATCGATTCTCGAACTCATATCGAAGATAGCCCGTGACCGTCACCCGCTTTCCTGCCAAGGTGTCGGCATTTAAGAAGATCGCTTCTGGTGCAGTGCTCTTTCGATCTGCCGCACAGCCGGCAACGAGTATGGCGAAGACGCTTACTATGGATATCCAGACAAGATTGTTGCCGACAAAGCCGATGGTTTGCGCATTTCCATCTTTCATGCTAATTCCTTTGAAACGAGTTCAGCTGCTTGCGCGTTGCGTCGCGCTCAGGCCGAGAAAGCGAGCCGGATATAACGCGGTATTGGTACTGCCCGTCGACCTTCTCGACTACGCCAATTGTCCCGTTACGTACAATATAGTTTGGACGGGATGAGTCACGGATTTGACGGTCATCTCCGAAGCCCGGTGTCGGACTAAACCCAGCGGTGTGGGGATGTGAGTGACAGACGGCTACCGTGTTCACAGGGACGCTAAAGCTTCCTACGTAGCCCTTGGACGTTTTGATGCCGCTGCCTGGTCGTACTGAAAACACATCCGTAGGCGAAATTGCGCCATATGCCTCTTCTGGGCCGGACGAATCTAGCCTCCATGCGTTCGTAGCGGCGACCTCGTCTGTTTCCACCGTTCCCTGAACGGTCACGTGGTCGCTGCTCTCGTCGTCATAATTCGATGCGTCAATGCACATGCCCTGCGCTTTCAGTTGAGGTGGGCATGCTAGCCCAGAAGCATCTGACCCAGACAAGGGACTGTTGCCTGCATAGCTGTAGGTAGATGGTCCTCCGAATAATCCAATCGGATCACTTTGGAGGTACCTGCTGGACGCGGCATCGAAGCTCCGGTTCAGGTTGTACTTGAGTCCAGCTTCCCCGTCGGCATACTGCCCCGGGAACCGCAGATTAAGGACATACCCCGATGCCGAGACCGCCCTGTTCTCCCCGAACGGATTCAAGGAATAAGGCCAGTTCCAGATGACCGCACCGCCCGCCGATGTCACCGCCCGTGGCGACCCCAGGCCATCCGCGGTAACAAACCCAATCGTCGGCACCGTCCCGCCATCCAACACGGCAACGGGCAAACCACCAATCGCCACATACTCACGCCGCGTCGTCCCCGAAGCTTCCGATACGAGCTGGCTCGCCTCGTCATAAACAAATCGCGTGGTGACCTTGCTCGCCGTCTTCGCAACGCGCTCGTTATTGGCGTTGTACACATAGGTGCCGATGGTGCTTCCACCCTGCTGCACCACGGTCATTCGGTTTCGGCCGTTGTAGCCATAGCCCCAGACTGTGCCGGCGGCCGCGTTGCCCGTTGTATTGCCGTTGGCATCGTAAGTCCGCGATGCGGTCCCGGTCGCGGTCAGCCAGTGCGTCCCGGCCTGATACGTGTACGCGCCGGTGTACGCTCCCGGTGCCGTCTTGCTCAGCCGGTCGCCGGTTGGGTTATAGGTGTAAGTCTCGATCGCTTTACCCGTCCCGTCGTTCACCGAGGTCAGCCGGTAGAGCGGATCGTATAGATAGGTCGCCGATGCTCCGCCGGTCTCCGTGACTGCTTTGATATTGCCCATGTAGTCGAGCGTGAAGCGCAGCTCGAGTGCCGGGGACACGACCGCGGTGACGCGATAATTGGCGTCATAGGTGCGCGACACGGTCTGCCCGTTACCCAGCGTGTAGGTCAGGATCGGCCCAAACGGCAACCAGGTCACGCCACTGGCCACGACCTGCTCGGGCCCGCCGGTCGGCGTCACCCAGACGCCACTGACCTGACCAAGGGTGTCGTAGCCGTAGCGGACGATCGCACCGCCGGGCCGTGTCTCGGTCAGCACGCGGTCCGCCGCCGTGTAGCTGTAACCCAGCGTATCGGTGACGGTGCCCTGGGTCTGCTTCTTCTGGATGACGTTGCCACGCTTGTCGTAGCAGTAGATCGTCGTAACCGCCTGCTCGACGACGCGTGTCAGGTGCCCGATCGGCGCGGACGCGGCGCAGCCGGTGACCGTATTGGCCTCGTCGTAGTGATAGGCCGCATTGAGCGTGGTATCGGTATATGAGGCCGACAAGGGGCGATTGAGGGCATCGTAGGCGTACGTCGTGACGATGCCGCGCGCATCGGTCCTGGTCAGCGGGTTGCCGGCGGCGTCCACGGTAAACGTGGTCGTGCCCGTGTCCGGGCTATGGATGCCAGTGAGGTCGCCCAGCCCGTTGTGGTCGTAGATGGTGTTGAGGCCGGAGGGATCGCTGACCGCTTCAAGGTTGTCGCTGGCATCGTATGAGGACACCGACTGTGTGTTGGCCGTGCCCGCGCTGGTGCCGTTGTAATCGTCGATCGTACTGACCAGGCGGTTGAGCGCATCGTAACCCTGCTTGCGCTGCACACCCTTGACGTCTGCGCTATGGACCGGGTGGCCCTCGGCGTCGTACCCGTCGGTGGTGTTGAAGGCCAGGATGGCGCGGTTGAGCCCGTCGACCACGGTGAGCAGCTGGCCCAGGCTGTTGAACGTGCGCGTCATCGAGCGCTTGAGCGTGCCGGCGGCGTTGAAGGTCTGCTCCTTCGTCCGGTTGCCGGCGGCGTCGAGCGTGTACTGGATCCGGTTGCCCGCACCATCGGTGATGGTCGTCAGGCGGCTGGCATCGTCGAAGGTGTACTTGAGGACCACGCCATCCGCGTCCTTGGTCTGGACCACGTTACCGACGGCGTCGTAGGTGACGGTGGTCGTCGCGGGCGTGCCCGTCGCATCGCGTGTGGTGGTGGCGAGCCAGCCTTCCGGGGTGTAGGTCAGTGACGTGACCACGCCGTTGGCGTCGACGATGCGCCCGGGGTTTCCATAAGGGTCGTAGGTGTCATACGTCGTGACGTGCCCTAGGGCATCGGTCACGGTGGCCAGGCGGCCCTGCGTGTCGTAGGCGTAACGGGTGACGTCCGATACGTCCGTGCGTGGGCCGTCGACCGACGCGACGAGGCCGCTGGTGTTGTACGTCACGGTCGATGTGCGATCGGCGGTGGCGGCGTGGCTCATGGCCGCGCAGAGGGCGAGGGCGAGCGGGGTCCAGCGCAGTCCCTTGGTCATGTGCATCACTCCTTGATCGAATGCGTCTGAGTGGAGAGCAGGCGGCCCTGGGTGTCGTAGCTGTAGGTGGTCACCCGGTCGGCGGTGGTCACCGTCTTGGGCCGGAAGCTGGTGCCGTCCCAGGTGGTGGTCGTGACGCGCTGCTGGGCGGTGCCCTTGGCTTCGGTTTTGGAAATGATGCGGCCTTGCGTGTCGTAGACAAGGGCGGTGATGTGGCCGAGTGCGTCGGTCTGCGTCGCGATCTGTCCGCGGGCGTCATAGGTGAAGGACGAGTTGCTGATCGGGCAGCCGGGGGCAGGGGCACCCGATACCGACATCATCTGCTTCGTGCCAGCCACGAGCGCATATTTGTACGTGACGACGTGGCCCAGTGCATTGGTCACCGTCGTCGTGCCGTCGTCGGCGTAGGAGACAGTCGTTTTGTCCGCACCGCCGCTATGCTGGCTGGACGTGGCTCGTCCCTGGGTATCGTAGGTCCAGGTCGCAGCCCTGACGCCCTTCTCGTCGATAAGGCCGGTCAGAAGGAGTGGGTTGTTCGGATCGTCATATACATAGGACCGTGACACCGACTTGCCGCCGAGCGCCCGCGTGACCGACGTCAGCGTGCCGCCATCGCTGTAAACGTAAGTTGCGGTCAGTGCGCCCGCCGTCAGCTTGACAAGGTGCGAGCTGAAGTCTTCCGTAAAGGACAGGACATGGCCGCGCGAATCGGTGACGGTGACGAGGTTGTTGTAGTTTTCGTCGAAATCGTAGGTGAGCTTCTGGGTAAGCCCAGACGCAAGCTTCCAGGCCGTCAGCTGACCATCACTGTTGAAGGTCATGGTTTCATTTGTGGGTGACGAATAGACCCAGTTGGCGCCCGATTTCACAAGGCTGCCGCGCTCAGTGGACTCGGCCGTTGCAACGTTCGCCGTCACGGTAAAGATCGACGCGCGACCGTCCTCGAAGGTCAGGATGGCCGAGCCGTTCGTGACAATGAGAGACGCGCCGTAACTGTGCCGCCAGCGGCCTTCTGCGCCATTGTAGAAACGTTCGAAACGAAGCTCGCCGTCGGCATCCGCGAAATCGATCTGCCGCTCGAACTTGTTGCCAATGGCAATATTGATCGGGTTACCGGCGCAGTTGTCTGGATGGTTGTCCGGATCGTTATTGGGATCGCCGTTCTGTCTACGCTGCGCGTAATCGCTGAGCGGTCCGCACTTCCCCGCATAGGGATCGAACACTAGCCCGGGTCCGCACATCTCACCCTGGACACTAATGATATGGCGAAAGTCAGAGACCGACCATGAGGAGCCATCGATGGTGCCGGTCCAGCTTTCGACGCAATCGTACGTCACGTACGGCAATGTGAGCGGATTCCAAACGGGCGGCCGATACGCCAGCATGTAATCGTTGTCGAACTGCGACAGGTAGTCGATGTCTTTCGCGTAACCCGCACGGCACGCGTCTTCAGCACTCGAATAGTGCACGAGATCCGGTGGCATGGGGTAGCCAGGATCCAGCGCAAACCATATTTCCTCGGCTTGAGCGGAGGCCATCGTCATGACAAACAGACACAGAATCCCGAAGACGGTCTTCATACCTTTCCCTGGCAGCTGATTGTGAATGGGCACAATGCTGCATCTGCGGAATTCGGGGCGAGACCGGCGTCACATTTTTCCCGACATGACAGCTATTGAATGCGATCACGTCCTCCGATCATGTGGGTTCTTTTCCGGCGGAGATTCGCACCGGCACACCCTTGGCCGCGGGCGTCTTCGAATCCACGTCGTGGTACCACAAGGGCATAAGCGGGTTCATTTCCGGGTAGTATCCGCCGACGCAGCCCGAAGGCAGATTGAACGCCGTAACGGTGAGGCCTCCGACCAACCGTTCGGCGCCATCGCCAGCATCGCCAACCAGCGACACCACGTCGCCCACGTGGAGCCCATCGCGCTCGATATCCTGCGGGTTCATCAGCAACACGGATCGCGAGCCCTCGAGCCCACGCAACCGGTCACTATGTCCGTAGATCGTCGTGTTGAACTGATCGTTGGACCGCATCGTGATCAGGTGGTACCGGCCAGGCGCGTCACCGACGCCGACGGCCGAGAGAACGGTCGGCGTGGTGAACCTTGCCTTGCCGGTCTCTGTTTTCCAGTCACGTTCACGCGCCGGATTCCCGCGATAGAAGCCGCCGGCATCGAACATGCGCGCGTTGTAATCCTTGAACTGGTCCGGGTACGTCGCTTCGATCAGATCGCGGATCTTGCCGTAGTCAGCGGTCCATTCATCCCAGCGCCATGTCGGGTTGGGAGGCAGCGTCGCCTTGGCGATGCCGGCGACGATGGCGACCTCGGATCGCAGGTGCTCACTGGCCGGTTTCCGCTTGCCGATCGAGCCATGGATGTGGCTGAAGCTGTCCTCCATCGATACGGACTGGCTTCCCGACGCCTGCACGTCGTCCTCGGAACGCGCGAGGCAGGGCAGGAGATAGGAGGCCTTGCCATGCACGAGATGGCTGCGATTGAGCTTGGTCGCGATATAGACCGTGATCGCCTGCGCGGACCACGCGGCCTCCACGATCTCCTGGTCGGGGATGGCTCGGACGAAATTGCCCCCAAGGCTGATGAATCCTTTCACCGTGCCGGCGAGAATGCCTTCGCAGGTTTCCACCGTACCCATGCCCTTGTCGCGCGGCGGCTCGAAGTCGAACTGCCTGGCGAGTACATCGAGCGGTACCAGCTCCGGCTTCTCCGAGATGCCGACCGTACGCTGGCCCTGAACGTTGGAATGACCACGCACCGGGCATGCGCCCGCCCCGTCGCGGCCGATATGACCGCCAAGCAGCAGCATGTTCACCAGCATGCCGATGGACTGAGTTCCGTGGACATGCTGCGTCAGTCCCATGCCGTAGACGGCAATGACGTTCTTCGCGGTGGCGTAGACGTCCGCGGCGGCTTCGAGGTCCGCACGCGTAAGACCGGATTCGCGTTCGATATCGTGCCACGCGGTCGCATGTACCTTCGTGGCGAAGTCGTCGAACTCGCTGGTGTGCTGGGCGATGAAGTCACGGTCGAAAACACCGTCTTCGCCACCTTCGCGACGGGCCGCATCGAGGGCGAACGCATGCTTGCACATACCCATCATTGCCGCGATGTCGCCGCCCGGGCGCACCTGCAGATACATGTGCGAAAGTTCGGTGGCGTGGCCGCTCAGCATCTGCATCGGGTTCTGCGGATTGATGAAGCGAACCAAGCCTTGTTCGCGTACGGGATTGAACGTGAGGATCTTGCAGCCCCGCTTAACGGCTTCCTGCAGCGGATGGAGAAAGCGCGGACTGTTGGTGCCCGGGTTCTGGCCGAAGTAGAGGATCACGTCGCACGTCTCGAAGTCTTCGAGTACGCAGGTCCCGACCGGCGACCCGATGACCTGCTTCAGGCCGACCGAGGTCGTTTCGTGACACATGTTCGAGCTGTCGGGCAGGTTGTTGTTGCCGTAGAAGCGCGCGGTAAGTCCGTAGAGGTAGGACTGTTCGAGTGCGGACTTGCCGGAGGCGTAGAAAATAACGGACTTCGGGTCCAGCGTCCTGAGTGTCGCTCCGATGCCTGCGAAAGCTTCGTCCCAGGTGCAGGCGAGGTATTTATCCGTCGCGGCGTCGTAGCGCATGGGCTCGGTCAGGCGACCCTGCATCTCGAGGTCGTAGTCCTGCCAGTCGAGCAACTCCGTAACCGTATGTGCGGCGAAGAAGTCGGGCGTGCAGCGATCCGATGTCAGCTCCCACAGGGTCGACTTGGCGCCGTTCTCGCAGAATTCGAATTTGTGCGGATGTTTTGGCTTGCCCCAGGCGCACGATGTACACATGAAGCCGTGGGGTTTGTTCTGGTGAAGCAGGGTGTCGAGGGAGGCCGGCGTTGGCTTTTCTCGCAGGAGCACCTTGGCCATACCGGAGACGGAGCCCCAGCCACCGGAAGCGCCTTCGTGCTGGATCTCTTCGGCTTTGCGGGATGTCATGACTCGTCTCCGATATCTGTATCTATCGGGACGAGGGAATCATGTGGATCGTGATGGGGGTGGGAACCACGTGTGAGGCATCGCCTCGTCGGCTTTAGCGGCGTTGAGGGTTCGCCAGCAGGCTGGCTCCTACCTTTGGGTGCCGCGGCCTGGGGGACGCGGCACCATCGGTCAGCGTTCGAGGCGGTAGTTGAGGCTGGCGCGGCTGAAGTCTGTCGCGTTCTGCGCTTCGAAGTTCCACTTGTGGCTGAAGAGGTAGCGCAGGGTGATGACCTGACCCGGGTCGAACAGGCCCACGCCGTAGCTGAGGTAGAGCCGGGGTGAGAGGTACTTGCCCACGGTGAATGCCGAGGTGCCACCCAGCGCATCGTTGTTCGATACGCCGATGTCGTCGACGCCGATCTTCGAGCCGACACTCTTCGCCAGCAGGTCGCCAGCGGCCGAGCCCAGCGCCTGTGCGGCGGCACCCACCATGTTCCCTTCGCCACCTTTCACCTGCGACAGCGGCTTGCCGGTGACGAGGTAGGAGAGAGCGTCGGACTGTTCCATCACGGGATTCGAGAACACGGTAAGGATGGGACGCTGCGCGGTGCCGGAGACGTACAGGCCGACCTTCTGCCCGTCGTCGATCGTGGCGTTCGGGTTGAGCGTACGCGCCGCGCGGATATTGAGGCCGGGATTGTCGATGGGCGTGCTGGCGAACAACAGCTGACCCTGTTCGATCCTCAGGTCCTGACCGTAGGCCTTATAGGTACCGTCGACGCCGATCTGGCCCTGACCCGTCGTCGCACGACCGGGACGCTCACGTACATCGAGCTGACCGGTGATACGACCATCGATGCCGAAACCGACCAGGTGAACCTTCTGCCCCAGATCGACGCGAATATCCGCGCTGATCGGCGTCGCTTCAGCGGCGGCCTCCTGCTGTTTGTCATCGACGACCACGACGTCGGGCGACGCTTTGGTCGCGCCGGAGCCGGGCAGTCGCTCGACGTTGACGTCCGCCAGATCGATGCCGACCTTCCCGGTGACGTTCATGCCCTTCGCATCCTGCACGATCGTCAGGTTGGGCGAAATGATCGCCTTCGCCGCGGGGATGTCGACGGCGGTGAACTTGGAACCTTCGACGCCGATGCGCATCGTCGCGCCGGTGCCGATCAGCGCGGTGCCCTTGATGCCGAGCGTGCCATCGCCGGAGCGCACGGTGCCGTCGACAGCGAAGTTCTTCGCGTCGGTGGTGTTTACGCTGAAGCGGCCGTCCTTCAGCTTGAGGCCGGCGCTCGGTACCTCCGCCGCGAAGCTATCGACCACGGCCTGGCCGGTGACGGCGGGATTGGCAACGGTGCCGCCGAGGTTGAAGTTCGCATCGAGGCCGCCCTTCACTTCGGCGAGTTCCGTCGTGAACAGCTCGATGAGACCGAGGTTCTTCAGATGCAGCGCAACGTTGCCGCCGAGCGCCTGCTGCGCGCCGGTGAGCGATACGTTGCCGGCCAGCGTACCGCCGTCATTGAGGTTGGCGCTGAGCGTCAAACGCTGATTGTCGGGCGCAAGCTGCGCATTGGCCGTCAGGTTGTCGTATACCAGCAGAGGCTGGTCGGCGTGGTCGGCATAAGCGACCGTGCCATGCGCGGAGTGAACATTCGCCTGACCTGACAGGGCGCCGGCGGCGGTGCGACGAATGCTGCCGTCACCTTCGATGATGCCGTCGGCGCGCATCGGGCTATCCGACGCCTCGGCCGCGGTCATGAGCAAGGCGAGCGGCACCTGACGCAGGCGGTAGCTGGCGTCGAGGTTGCCACCCTTATCCTGTCTTGCGGCCACGCAGAGCAGGGGATCGCCGGCCGTGAGGCACAGGTCGCTCATGCTCATCGCGCCGTCCTTGTACGCGAGCTGGCTCGCGTTCTGCAGGCGCCAGCGCGGCAGATTCTGGTAGTCGATATTGAGCGTGGACAGCGTGCCGTTCCAGGCACCGTCGCGCAGGCCTCCGGACAGCTGCAGGTCGGCGGTGAGCGGACGGCCCTTCGCATCGATGCTGAGCTGGTGCTTCTCTTGCGTGCCGTTGGCGTTGACGGCAAGGCGCTCGAACAGCAACCCACCCGCATTGACGCCGGTACCGACAATGGCGAGCTTACCGCCCGGCGCGCTTACGTCGGGCACATCGGCATCGACGGTCAACGCGTCGATCTTTTGACCCGCGTAAACGATGGCGCTGCCGCGCACGCTTGCCTTCACCGCAAGCTTCGGCACATTGCCCTTCGCCGAAATGTCACCCTGCACGCGGCCACCCGCGTCAGGCAGCCAGTCCCCGAGCGAGGCGATGGCGAGCTTCAGCGTCGCGTCGTTCGAGGTGTCGCCCCTGGCATCCAGACGAATCGTGCTGCCGCCGGAGGCAACGTCGAGCGTGCCGTTGACGACTTCGTTGGGTTTCAGCGTGAGCTCGCCGTTGCCGCGCAGCGGACGCTGGCGCAGGGTGCCGTCGAGCTTGCGCAGCGTGAGCGTGCCCAGCGGCTGGTTGTCGACCAGACGACCTTCGGTCGACATGTCGAGATTCAGCGCACCCGGCCATTCGGCAAGCAACTGGCCGGGGTCGAAGCGGTCGCCCTTGACGTCGAGTTTCCACGCGAGCGCGGGCTGCAGCGTCAGCGTGCCGCTGGCGCCGAGGCTGCCGTCGGCCTGCCTGAGCTGCACGGTGTGCATCGTGATGAGGTCGGGCTTGCCATCGACATCGAGCGTGAACTTGCCGACGTGACCGGGCGGGCCGATGTCGATATCGCCCGCGGCGTGGTACGCCTCGGCGCTGCCCTTGAAGCCGAGCTGGCCGGTGCTGGCGAGATCCTGGCCGGCGACGCTGGCCGGGACCAGCACGTCCTTCCAGTTGAGCGCGAGATCCGCCGACAACGGCGTGGCGGCAATCTCCACGGTGCCCTTTGCCGTGAGCGTCCCCTTGACCTGCGGCGAGCCGACCGTGAGCTCGTCCAGCGTCAGGCGCTTGTACTCGTGGTCGAACGTGGCCTTCAGCGGCGCGAGGTGCACCCGGTAATCGTTGAGGTCGAGATCGCCGGTGAGGTTGGCGCCGTAGCGGTCGCCGCTGCCTTTCACGGCTAGGCCGAGCGAGGTCAGGCTGCTGTCGCCGATCAGCGGCTTGGGATCGAAGCGGGGCGCGTCGATGGACGCCGTCCACGGGAAGTCGCCGCTCTGCGTCAGATTCGCATCGACCTGCGCGACGAGCGGGAGCGTGAGCTTGACGATGGTGTGGGCCTTGTCGCCGTCGCTATGCGCTTCGACATTGCCCGCGTAATCGATATCGCCGACTTTCCAGCGGAAGCTGGCCTTGCCATCACCCTGATAGTTCTTGCCCACCGCCAGCGTGCCACCGAGGTCGGCCTGACCATCGGGCGCGCGCAGCGCGAGCGTCTTCAGTGCAATGCCTTTCGCGGTCCAGGAGCCAGCGAGATCCAGCGAGTTGGATTCGAACAGGGGCTGGCCCTGCTGGGTCACGCGGACGTGCCCGACCTTGACCTTGTCCAGCACGATGTCCAGCGGCGGCTTGAGCGAGAACGGCTCGGACGGCTGCGTGTCGGGCTCGCTGGGGCCTAGCGCCACGTCGATCCCGTCGGCGGTGAGCGTGTACACGTGCGCCGTCTTGCGCAGCAGTGCGCCGAACGAGAAGTCGAGGTGCGCCGACGCGACGCGCACGTCCATGCCCTTGCCGTCGCGGTAGCGGACGCCAGCGAGATCGAGCGGGCCGGCGAGACGACCTTCGGCTTTGTCGACGGTCAGGGCATTGTCGGTGAAACCCTGTGCACGGGCCAGCGCAAAGCGCAGGCCGGATGCCGTGCCGACCAGCCACCACACGGCCAGCACGACGACGAGCAACAGCGCACCGAGCGCGATACCGATACGGAGAAACCATTTCATGCCGGTGCTGCTCA
The DNA here is from genome assembly GCF_900102405.1 of Dyella sp. 333MFSha. NCBI lineage: Bacteria > Pseudomonadati > Pseudomonadota > Gammaproteobacteria > Lysobacterales > Rhodanobacteraceae > Dyella > Dyella sp. 333MFSha. Next base: position 114,510 of record NZ_FNBR01000001.1, read on the forward strand.
CAGGTCGGGCCCGATGACGACGTGAAGGTGGATGCCGTGTTCGTTCTTGTCGCCGACCGGCACGCCGATATCCGCGCGGATCATGCCGACCGGTGACAGCCAGCGGACGCCCAGGCCGGCGCCGATGCGCGGGCTGTAATCGGTGCCCGTGAACGCGTTGCCGGCGTCGACGAAGGCGGCCATGCCCCAGTTGCGGGTGAAGTAGTGCTCGACCTCGGTACTGCCGACCAGCAGGCCTTCGCCACCGATCACGCGACCGTAGCTGTTTCGCGGACCAATGCTCTCGAAGTCGTAACCGCGCACGGAGCGATCGCCACCGGCGAAGAAGCGCAGCTGCGGCGGCAGATCGCTGAAGTTGTCGGTCCAGATCTTGCCGGCGGTGCCGCGCAAGATCAGACGGTTGCGGCCCCAGAACGACTGAATCCATTTCACGTCGCCGATCACCTGCGAGAAGCTGGCGTCGGAGAGCAGACCGCCCACGGTGCTGCGTCCGGTGACGGTGATCGACCAGCCGCTGCGCACGAAGGTCGGGTTGTCGCCCTTCTTCCTGCTTAGCGTCACCTCCGGGTAGAGCAGGGTGCTGCGACCGTGCTCGAGGCCTGCGGCGCTGTCGGCTTCATCGCCACGCTTGCCGACGGTGAAGGTGCCGGACAACGCGCTGACGCCGAGCGTGCGCGTCCAGCCGTGCCATAAACGGGTTTCATTGGCGACCAGCTGCAACGTGCGCGACTGCGAGGTCACGGTGTTGGCGTCGCGGTAATTCGCGCCGAAGTTGAAGCTGCGCTGGTTGGGGCCGGGCATGGGGATCTGGTACAGCGTGGAGATCGTCTTCAGGCGCGTGGCGACGACCAGCTCGTTCTTCCACTTGTGACCGCGATCGTTGATCCAGCGCTTCTCGATACCGCCGCGAAGGCCCGGGCCCGTATCCGTGCCGAAGAACGGACCGCCGGTGTAGATGGTCCGCTTGGCCGGCGCCAGTTCGACGTCGATGTCGATCGTGCCTTCCTTCGCGTTGTCCGTATCGGGGATGACGTTGACGACGGCGAAATAGTCGGCGCCGTTCAACGCCTGCTGCAGTTCCAGCAGCTGGCTCTGCGAGAAGTAGTCGCCGCTCTTGAACGGCACGTAGCGATCGAGGAAACCGTCGCGGAACTGCGAGTTCTTGAAGACGACGTGGCCGTACCGATACCGCTGGCCGGCTTCCCACTTCAGGTTAACCGTGGCGCTGTGCTCGGCCCGGTTCACTTCCACGCTGTGCGTGACGAGCCTGGCGTCCAGGTAACCCGTGGCGGTCAGCGCGCCGCTGACCGCGTCGCGCGCGCCGTCGTAGGCGCCGTCGTTCATGGGCTGGTCTTTGAGGTTTTCGACACCGCGGACGGCGCGACGGATCGTCGGCACCTTCTTCGCGTCGTCATCGACCGTGACATTCACCTTCGTGATCTTCACCGGCGTACCGGGGACCACATGCAGCGTCACCTGCCAGTCGTTGCCGACCTGGTTGAGGTCGCCCGTCGCCGTCGCCTCGTAGTAGCCGTAGGGGCGAAGCGCGGTCTGCACCTGGTCGGGCGCCTTCTCGTAAAGGCGGCGAACCTGCGCGGCGGTGACGTCGCGTTTGGCGTACTGGGAAAGGTCGACGCCGGCGACCACGGCGTTCTTCAGGTTCTCGTCGACACCGTCGACACGGAGGACGATGCCGGCATGCGCGAGCGTGGGCAGGAGGAACCACGGCAGAAGCAGCAGTCCATGGCGTCTGGTAAGGCGCATGAGCGTCCTGTTCCGATCGTGATTCACAAACGCCGTCGCGAGGACGGCAGCCAGGCGGGGTCGCATCCAGCGTCCCCTGACGTCAGGTCTTGGCGTAACTTACCGCGACGGGCGTGTAAGGTCGATACACAAACGTGAACGAGGCTGAATCAACCGGCCTCGTCACCCGAGGTATGCGCGATCCACGCGCCGACCAGAGCGGACACGTACGGAATCGACTGCGCGGCCAGGATGAACATCCACAGCTCGCTCTCCGTATAGGCGGTGCCGTAGTGCATGGCCATGCCGATCACGGCGCAGAGCAGGGCGATGGCCATGAGGCCTTCTTCGCGCACCGGTGCGAAGGCGGCGAAGCTGCTGCCACCCATGCGCCGGCTCTTGGCCGTCACCACGAATGCGGTCTTCTCACGGGTGAGGCCATGCAGGATGCCGCGCGCGATGGCGTGCGACAGGCCCATGCTGGCCACCGATGCCATGATGGTGTCGTACCAGCCGCACGGGACACGTGCCCGGTACAGCACCACACCGAAGATGGCCTTGGCGAAGAAGAAGCCGATCACGGGGATCATGAACAGCTGCATCGGCAGGTTGAAGTACTCCGGCGCGTAGATCATGCCCGCGGTCCAGAGCAGACCCATCATCGTGAAGATGAAATGCAGCGCGTCGGCGAACCAGCTGAACCAGCCGGTGAGGAAGTGGAAACGCTGACCGGCGGAGAGCGGACCCTTGCGGGTCATCCAGTTCCAGCGGCCCTTGAGGATCTGCATGGCGCCAAACGCCCAGCGGTAGCGCTGGCTCTTGTACGCCTTGAAGTCCGCCGGGGTGAGGCCCTTGCCCATCAGCTCGTCGACGTAGACCAGCTCGTAACCCGAATGCATCAGGCGCAGGCCGAGTTCGGCGTCTTCGCAGATGGTCCATTCGGACCAGCCGCCGGTGCCTTCCAGCGCCGAGCGACGGACCATGGTCATGGTGCCATGCTGGATGATCGCGTTGCGCTCGTTGCGGTGGTGCATGCCGATGCGGAAGAAGCCGTCGAATTCCCAGGCGGTCATGCGGCGGAAGCGGTTCTTCTCGAAGTCGCGGTGGGCCTGCGGGCACTGCACCACGGCGACCTTCGAGTCGTGGAAGTAACCTGTGAGGGAGGCGAGCCAGTCTTCACGCACCACGTAATCGGCATCGATGACGGCCACCACATCGGCGCGCTCGTCGGTCGCGGTCAGGCCGAAGTTCAGCGCGCCGGCCTTGTAGCCGGGCCACGGTTCGAGGTGGAAGAAGCGGAACTTCGGGCCGAGCTGCTCGCAGTACGCCTTGACCGGCTCCCAGACCGCCGGGTCCTTGGTGTTGTTGTCCAGCACCAGGACTTCGTAGTTCTCGTAGTCCAGCGCGGCCAGCGAGTCCAGGGTCATCTGGACCATCTCCGGCGGCTCGTTGTGGCAGGCCAGGTGGATGGAAACGAAGGGCTGACGCTCGACCGGGTCCTTGGGCAGCATGCCCGCATGACGGATCCAGCTGCGGGCCCAGAGGACCTCGGTGAACTCGAAGCCGTTGATCAGCAGGATGCCGAGGATGGCGATCTGCGCGGGGAACAGCAGGATCAGCATCGCCCAGTCGAACGGGCTGAGGTAGAAATTGAACGGCAGGGTCGCCGACCAGACGATCAGGCCGCAGGCCAGCTGGATCAGCGCCATGAAGAACAGGCGCCCCATCAGCTTGAAGCGGCTGAAGCGCAGGCCGAACCAAAGCATCGGGAAGAACGCGATGACCGAAGCGGCGAGCGCCTTCCAGGGCCAGCCCACGTCCTCGGTGACCGGGCCGGTGAAGGGGAACTTCAGCTGGCGGTCGGCGTTGAACATGCCCCAGTAGGCGCCGGTGCGGCCTTCGCCCAGGTTTTCCTTCCACGGCTGATCGATGGCTTCGAGGACGTAGTAGTCGTCGATGCCCTTGCGCTTGGCCACGTTGAAGAATTCACGGAGGAAGATCGCTTCGTTGGAGACGCTGGGGTAAGCGTACTTGTTGCGATCGCCGTTGGACGGCCAGCCGATCTCGCCGATGACGATGTGCTTGCCGGGGAAGGTCTTCTGCAGGGCCTGGTAGCTGCCGTCGGTGTTGTTGCTGCCGTCCTCGTTGCGGGTGCCGATGGAGTCGGCGACGCCGGCACGGGTCTCGATGCCGTTCCAGTAGGGGAAGAGGTGGACCGTGATGAAGTCGACGTGGTTGGCCAGCTCCGGGTTCTGGATCCAGACGTGGAACGGCTCGGCCACGGAAACCGGTTGGTGCACCGCGGCACGGACCCGGTCGAGGTACGCCATGATCTGCTCGGGCTTCATGTCGCCGCGGAACAGCGACTCGTTGCCCACGATGACCCGGGTGATCGTCTTGGGATAGCGGTTGGCCTGGGCGATCAGCGCTTCGATCTCGCGCTCGTTGTTTTCGAGGCGCGTGTCGATGTTGGCACCCGCCATGACGTCCAGACCTTCCTTCGCGGCCAGGCGAACCGTCTGCGGGTTCTCCAGCATCGAGTAGGTGCGGATGCGGGGCGAATACTTCCGGACCAGCCTCAGATCGCTGTCGATCTCCGGATCCGTGGCGAAGTCGCCCTTCATCGGGTTTTGGTAGCGCTGGTAGGCGGTGAACGCGAAGCCCGGGATCGGGCCGTGCCAGTCGGTCGGCCCGTTGGGCAGATTGGCTACCAGCCAGAGGCCGAAGTTAAGGCCCGCGACGAGGATCGCGAGGATCAGCGCGGCGAGAATCGGATGGCTTCGTTCGGTCTTGGTGGCTGAGCTCAAAACAATCCCCGGACCGGTCGGCCCCCAAATGGAGTCAGAAGGTAACCGGGGGAGCTTAACCAACGCGAGGGACCGGCTCAACGCATTGCAGCAAAGCCGGTCAGGCTGGCCTCAGAGAAAAAGCCGAAACCGGGGGCCGCAACCGGGTAGGAGCGCGCCCCGCGCGCGAAAAGCCAACAGGGCGGGGATGCGGGAAATCCATCGCGCGCATGGCGCGCTCCTACAGGGGCTGCCGCTTATTTCAGGAGGGAGCGCAGCATCCAGGCGGTCTTCTCGTGTTCCTTGAGGCGCCCGGTGACCATGTCGGCGGTACCATCGTCACCTGCGGCCTCGGCAGCCTTGATCGTGTCACGCGAGGTGGCGGCGGCGATCTCGTGGCCTTCGACCAGCTGGGCCACCATGTCCTTCCACTCGGGCACGCCCGATTCTTCCTTGATCGAGGTGAGCTTGCCGAACTGGCTGTAGGAGCCCGGGGCGAACACGTCGAGGATGCGGATCCGCTCGGCGACCTCGTCGGCGGCCAGCCACAGCGCGTTGTACTGCACCTCGAACATGGCGTGGAGGCTGTTGAACTGCGGCCCGGTCACGTTCCAATGGAAGTTGTGGGTCTTCAGATACAGCGAATACGTGTCCGCCAGCAGCTTGGACAGGTGCTTCGCGACCGCTTCACGGTCTTTCTTGGCAATACCGATATCGATGGCCATCTTACGACTCTCCTTGGAATGATCTTGCTTTGGATTGAAATCTTAACGTTCGGACCGGACGAGGTGAAATGAAACGTTCCGATGCCGTCCATAGGCGCACGCTATTATTGGCGTCCCCATGAGTACAACCACACCTCCCGCCCGTTCTCCGTCGCCCGATCCGCGCCTGCGCGCGATGCGCGATGCGCTCAATCACGTGGCCAGCCGCGATTTCGGTCGCCTGCTCGGGCGCTGGCGCGGTCTCCAGCGCAAGCCGGATCCGTCCCGCGTGGACGCCCTCGCCGCCGATATCGAGGTGTCGCGCGCGCGGCGCGCGGCACGAGCCGCGTCCAAGCCGGCGATCACGGTGAATGCCTCGCTGCCCATCGCGGCGCGCGCGGAAGACATCATCAAGCTGATTCGCGAGAACCAGGTCGTGGTGCTGGCCGGTGAGACCGGCTCGGGCAAGACCACGCAGCTCCCGAAGCTGTGCCTTGCGGCCGGGCGCGGCGAGGCGGGGATGATCGGTTGCACGCAGCCGCGGCGTCTTGCCGCACGTTCGGTTGCCACGCGCGTGGCCGAGGAGCTGGGCACGCCGCTGGGCGACAAGGTCGGCTTCCAGGTGCGCTTCACCGAGAAGGTGTCCGATCAGGCGCTGGTCAAGTTCATGACCGACGGCATCCTCCTGGCCGAGACCCAGTCGGATCCCTGGCTGTCCGCCTACGACACGATCATCATCGACGAGGCGCACGAGCGCAGCCTCAACATCGACTTTCTGTTGGGCTACCTCCGGCGGCTGGCCGAGCGCCGGTCGGACCTGAAGATCATCGTGACCTCGGCGACGATCGACACCGAGCGCTTCGCCACCCATTTCGGCAATGCGCCGGTGGTCGAGGTAGAGGGGCGTACCTACCCGGTCGAGGTTCGCTATCGGCCGCCCGGCGAGCGCGGCGAAGGCAATGTCGCGCAGCAGATCGCGGACGCGATGGACGACATCACCCGTGAGGATCCGCGTGGTGACGTGCTGGTATTCCTGCCCGGCGAGCGCGAGATTCGAGACACCCATCTGTTGTTGTCGCGCAAGCAGTACCGTGAGACCGAGGTGGTGGCGCTCTACGCGCGACTTTCCGCCAGCGAGCAGGATCGCGTGTTCCGTCCCGGGCCGAAGCGGCGCATCGTGCTGGCGACCAACGTGGCCGAAACCTCGTTGACCGTGCCGCGCATCAGGTATGTCGTGGATCCCGGAACGGCGCGCGTCAAACGCTACAGCCAGCGGGGACAGCTGGAGCGGCTGCATATCGAGCCCATTTCGCAGGCCGCCGCCAACCAGCGCAAGGGCCGCTGCGGACGCGTGGGACCGGGCATCTGCTATCGGCTTTACGAAGAAGCCGACTTCAATCTCCGTCCGGAGTTCACGGACCCGGAACTGCTCCGATCCTCGCTCGCCAACGTGATCCTGCGCATGCTGGCGCTGGATCTGGGCGAGGTGGAGGACTTTCCGTTCCTCGAAGCGCCGGATCCCCGCATCGTGGCCGATGGCTACCGCCGCCTCGCCGAGATCGGTGCGATCGACGACGACCGCCGCCTTACGGCGACCGGGCGTACCGTCGCGCGTCTGCCGATCGATGTGCAGCTGGCGCGCATGCTGGTGGAAGCGCGTCGGCTTGGTTCGCTGGCCGAACTGACCACGATCGTCGCGTTCCTCAGCATCCAGGACCCACGCGAGCGTCCGCCGGAAGCGCGCGGCCAGGCCGATGCGGCTCATGCACAGTTTGCCGATCCGAAATCCGACTTCGTCGGCGTGCTGAATCTGTGGCGCGGCTATCTGTCCGCCGCCGAGGAACTCACCTCGTCGAAGCTGCGCGACTGGTGCTCGCGTCACTTCCTGAGCTTCATGCGCATGCGCGAGTGGCGCGAGCTGCACCGGCAGCTCGTGCTGGTGACGCGCAACCTCGGCTGGTCGGACCGGGATAAGTCCGAGGACAAGGCAGGCCAGGGCAAGCCGGCTGTGGCAGGAGCCAGCCCTGCTGGCGATAAGCGCCGCCGCAACCGTGCGGTCGCCAACAGGGTCAGCTCCCACCAAAGCGGGGAGATCGCCGACAGGGTTGGCTCCCAGCAGGGTGAGGGCAGCGCGGACGCGCTCTTCGAGGCCGTGCACCGCAGCCTCCTCGCGGGCCTGCCGACCCAGGTCGGCCACAAGGACGAGAAGGGCATCTTCCGCGGGACGCGCGAGCGCCGCTTCCAGGTCTTCCCCGGTTCCGCGCTTGCCAAGTCGCCGCCGGCATGGATCTTCGCCGCGCAGATCCTGGATATCGGTGGGCGGATCTGGGCGATGATGAATGCGCGGGTCGATCCGGCGTGGATCGAAACGCAGGCCAGTCACCTCGTCCGCGCGACGGCGCGCGACGCCCACTGGTCGCGCAAGCGCGGTACCGTCGTGGCGTACGAACAGGTCACGCTGTTCGGTCTGGTGCTGGTCGAGCGTCGTCCGGTGACCTTCCACCGGCAGGATCCCAGGCTGGCGCACGAGATCTTTCTGCGCGAGGCGCTGGTGCGCGCGGATATCGACAGCCGCGCCGACTTCGTCCGTGCCAATGCGCGCGTGCTCGAGCAGGCGCATGACATCGAAGCCAAGCAGCGCCGCGCCGGTCTGCTGCGTTCCGACGACGATCTGGTCGCCTTCTTCCACGGCAAGCTGCCCGAGGAGATCGCCGACGTACGCGCGCTCGACGCGTGGTACCGGAAGGCATCGCCCGGTGAACAGGCCGCCTTGCGCTGGACGCTCGCTGATGTGATGGATACCGGCAGCGGGCTCGATCCGAAGGCGTTCCCCGCCTCCCTCGATATCGGTCAGCACCGCTATCGGCTCGAATACCGCTTCGTCCCCGGCGATCACGCCGATGGCGTCACCGTGAATGTGCCGCTGGCTTTCCTCAATGCGTTGCCGACGGCGCGGGGCGAGTGGCTGGTCGCTGGCCTGCTCGTCGACAAGGTGGCCGAGCTGATCCGTGCATTGCCGAAGGCGCTGCGGCGCAACTTCGTGCCCGCGCCGGATTTCGCACGCGCGTTCGCCGAAGCCGAGTCGCCGCGTGACGAATCCCTGCCGCTGGCGCTGGCCCGTTTTCTGAAGAAAACCACGGGTGTCGACGTGGACGCCGCGGTGTTCGCCGATGCGGAGCTTCCGCCGCACCTGCTCATGCGCTACCGCGTGCACGACGAAAACGGTCGCACCGTGGCCGAAGGCCGTGACCTCGCGGCGATTCGTGCCCAGTGGGAAGGCAAGGCGCGCGAAGCGTTCTCGCGCAAGACCGACATCGAACTCACGCGCGAGGACATCGTCACGTGGGACTTCGAATCGATCCCGGCGGAAGTGACGTCCGAAGCCGGTCTGAAGGCCTACCCCGCGCTGGTCGACCTCGGCGAGGCGGTGGCGTTGCGTGTCTTCGAGCGCGCCGACGAGGCCGCCGAAGCACATGCGGGCGGTGTCGAGCGGCTGCTGCGTGAAGCGCTCGGCCCTGAATTCAAGCGCGCGAAACGGCAGTTGCCGATCGCCAATCCGCTGTCGCTCAAATACGCGCCGATGGGCAGTGTCGACGGTCTGCGCGAGGACCTCGTGGAGGGTGGCTTCAGCGACCTGCTCGACGGTCGCCGGCTCGACATGCGCACCCAGGGTGCCTTCGAAGCCTTGCGCACGGAATTCGCCCAGAAGCTGTTCGGCGCCGCGATGGCGCGGCAGAAGCTCGCCGAACCGATTATCGAGGCACAGGCCGAACTCAAACCGTGGATGGAGCCGCCACTGATGGGCTTCGCCAGGGCCAGCTACGACGACCTGCGCGAGCAACTCGCGGCCTTGTTGCAGCCGGGGTTTCTGCGGGAACTGCCGACCACCCGGCTCGCGCATATCCCGCGTTACCTGAAAGCCATGCGTCTGCGTGGCGAGCGTCTCCGCCAGGATCCCGCGCGCGACCAGTCGCGTATGCTGCAGGTGCTGCCGTACTGGCGCGCACTGCTGCAGGGTGGCGGCACCGCGCTGGATGCGACGGACTGGAGCGAGCTACGCTGGTTGCTCGAAGAATGGCGCGTGTCCCTGTTTGCCCAGGAGCTGAAAACGGCCGAGCCGGTTTCAGCCAAACGGCTGGCGAAGGCACTGGAAACCGCGCAGGCGGCGTCACGATGAAAACCCGCGAGGATGAAGCCATGAGCGAGACGCGCTCCCCGGAGGCGAAAGGCAACGCGATGCCGCTGACCGAGCGTGCCCGCGAGGCCTGTGCCGTGCTGCCCGTGGCGGCGCGGGCCGAAGGCGAGACCGTCATCGAGCTGTTGCGCCTGCTCGGCTGCGATGACGAAACCTGCGCCTCGGCACTGTGGTTTTCGCTGGTCAACGGGCTGCCCGGCGCGGCCGACGAGGCGGCGAAGACATGGGCGCCCACACTGCGCCGCCTGGTCGAAGGGCAGGGCGAAGCGGAAAAGGTCTGGGCACTGCATGCGCAGCGCGGTCCGGCGAGCGGCGCGGAAGGCCTGCGTCGCCTGTTGCTGGCGATCATCCGCGATCTCCGCGTCGTGTTCGTCCTGCTCGCACGCCAGCTCGCCGCGATGCGCACCGCCATGGCCTTGCCGGATCACGAACGTCGTGAACTGGCCCAGCTCACGTCCGACATCCATGCGCCGCTCGCCAATCGCCTCGGTATCTGGCAGCTGAAATGGGAGCTGGAGGATCTCGCCTTCCGTTACCTGGAGCCGGACACCTACCGCCGTATCGCGCGTCTGCTCGACGAGCGCCGCACCGATCGCGAGACGTTTATCGCCGCGAGTCTGACGACGTTGCGCGAGACGCTCGACGGTGCCGGCGTGCATGCCGATCTCGCCGGTCGTCCGAAGCACATTTTCTCCATCTGGAAAAAGATGAAGAAGAAGGGGCTGGAGTTCTCCGACCTCTATGACATCCGTGCGGTGCGCATCCTCGTCGACAGCGTGGCCGACTGTTACGCGGCGCTGGGTCTCGTGCACAGTCTGTGGCCGCATCTGCCGGGCGAGTTCGACGACTACGTCGCGCGACCGAAGGGCAACGGTTACCGGTCGCTGCATACCGCCGTGCTGGGTCCGCAGGGCAAGACGCTGGAAGTGCAGATCCGTACGCACGAGATGCACCGCGCTAACGAACTCGGCGTGGCCGCCCACTGGCGTTACAAGGAAGGCGGCGGTGCCGATGCGGAATTCGAGGCGAAGATCGCCTGGATGCGCAAGCTGCTCGAACCGCGCGGTGAAGACGAGGCCGAGCTCGCCGCGGGCTTCGAAACCGAGCTGATGGAAGACCGCGTGTATGTGCTGTCGCCCAAGGGCGAGGTCATCGACATGCCGCGGGGTGCGACCGTGCTCGATTTCGCGTACCACATCCATACCGAGGTCGGTCATCGCTGCCGTGGCGCGAAGCTCAACGGCCGCATCGTGCCGCTGACCACGCAGCCGCGCAGCGGCGACCGCATCGAGATCCTCACCACCAAGGTGTCGGAGCCGAGCCGTGACTGGCTCTCGGCCCATCACGGTTACCTGCATACGTCGCGCGCGAAGGAAAAGGTGCGCGGCTGGTTCCGGCGCGAGGCGCACGACGCCAACATCGTGACGGGCAAGATCACGCTCGAGAAGGAGCTGCGCCGGCTGGCGCTCGACGACGTCGATCTGGCCAAGCTGGCCACGCACTTCCGCCTGAAGTCGGTCGACGAGCTCTACGTCACCATCGCACTCGGTGAGGTCACGCTGGGGCAGGTGGCTCGGTCACTGCAGGAGCCGGTGGAACCGGAGATCACGCAGTCGGGCAACCCCGTCGCGTCGCGCGCCGCCCAGCACGACCGCGGGGCGCTGTCGATCGAGGGCCTGGGTAATCTGCTCACGACGCTTGCGCGCTGCTGCCAGCCGCTGCCGGGCGACCCGGTGCGTGGCTTCATCACCCGCGGACGTGGCGTATCGGTTCATCGCTCCGATTGCGCCAGCCTGGCACGGCTCGCACGCCGCAGCCCCGAACGCGTCATCGACGTGAGCTGGGGCCGCGTGGAGGTGCAGAGTTACGAGATCGACATCGAGCTGCGCGGTTACGACCGGAAGGGGCTGCAGAAGGATGTCGCCACCACGATCAGCAACACCGGACCGCACATCGTCGCGTCCTCCAGCCGCGTGCATGTGCGGACGGGCGAGGTCGACATGCGCTTTACGCTGCGAGTGAAGGACTATGAGCAGCTTTCAACGTTGCTCGGTCGGTTGAGCGCGCTGTCCAACGTGACGGATGCGCGGAGGGTAGGGGGCAGGTAGGAGTGCGCTGGGCGCGCTCCTGCCTTCAGCCTGCCGCCCCCAGCATCATGGACACACCCCAGTCCTTGATCGGCGCGGCAATCAGCATCCGCGCCAGGATCAGGCCGAGAATCACGACGGTCGGCGAGAAATCCAGTCCGCCGATCGTCATGCGCCCACGCAGCGGCCTCACCAGCGGCTCGGCCAGGCTCGTCACCAGACGCGCCACCGGGTGGTAGCGATCGGTCGAGAGCATGCTCATGATCGACCAGGCGAAGACCAGCACCACCCAGGTCAGCAGGAAGATATCCAGCGTCTCGCCCAGGCCGGTGATCGCCAGGCCGAGGATGTTCGGCGCGATGCCCGCCATGGCGGCGATCAGAAGCCACTTGACGCATTCGAGCAGGTACACGATCACAATGCCGCCGGTGTTCACCCGGCGCACGGGCGGCAGCACCTTGCGCAGCGGTCGCAGCACCGGGTTGGTGAACCGGTAGAGGAACTGGCAGATCGGGTTGTGGAAGTCGGCCCGGTACGCTTCGGCGAGGATGCGCAGGATGAAAAGCGTGACGAGTGCGCCGAAAGCGACTTCAAGGAGCAGGCCGCCGGCGTTGGTCAGGTAGTTCACGTGTTCGATTCCATGTCTTCGGATAGTTGAAAGCCGCGTCGGCGCGCCGCGTCGACCGCCCGCGCCACGATGGCAGGGAAATGATCGTCGCGAAAGCTCTCCAGCGCAGCCTGGGTGGTGCCGTTGGGGGAGGTGACGCGTTGCCGCAGCGTGGCGGCGCTCTCGCCGGATTCGACCAGCATGCGCCCGGCGCCGAACGCCGTCTGCGCCGCGAGGGCCCGGGCCGTCTCACGGGACAGCCCTTGAGAAAATGCCGCGTTTTCCAGTGCCTCGACCATCAGGAAGAAATACGCCGGGCCCGAGCCGGAGAGGGCGGTGACGATATCGAGCTGGTCCTCGTCAGGCACCCACACGGTCAGGCCGCCCGCGTCCAGCACGTGCTGCGCCTCGGCCCGCTGCGGTGCGCTCACCCGCCCGTTGGCGAACAGCCCGGTGGCGCCGGCGCCGAACATGGCGGGCGTATTGGGCATGCAGCGCACCACGGGCAGGGCGGCGTCGAACCAGCGCTCGAGTTGGGCGATGCGGATGCCCGCCGCGATGGAGATGATCACCGGCCGGTATTTCTGTACCGCCGGACGGAGGCCGCGGCAGACCTCGGCCATCATCTGCGGCTTCACCGCCAGCACGAGGATCGACGCGCCTTCGGCGGCGTCGAGGTTGTCGGTGTACGTGGCCACGCCGTATTCGCGGGAGAGCTCCTGCAGGGCCTCGGCGCGGGGCTCGGCCACCGCGATGCCGCCGGGCTGGGCGCCGTGGCGAAGCATGCCGGCGATCAAGGCCGTGGCCATGTTGCCGCCGCCGATAAAGGCGATCCGATTCATGGGGTGGTCCGCTCCGTTCGCGATGGTTTTCACAGTCACCGAAGCATATATGGTGCCGCGCCTTGCCGCCGACCCTCCGGCGTGTTTACCTATGCCCCACATCGAAAGGGGACCCTCATGGATATCGCCGAACTCCTTGCCTTCTCAGTGAAGAACAAGGCCTCCGACCTGCACCTCTCCGCGGGCCTGCCGCCCATGATCCGCGTCGATGGTGACGTGCGGCGTATCAATATCCCCGCGCTGGAGCACAAGCAGGTCCATTCGCTGATCTACGACATCATGTCGGACAAGCAGCGACGCGACTTCGAAGAGTTCCTCGAGACCGACTTCTCGTTCGAGATTCCCGGGCTGGCGCGCTTCCGCGTCAACGCCTTCAACCACAACCGTGGTGCCGGCGCGGTGTTCCGTACCATTCCTTCCGAGGTGCTCACCCTGGAAGACCTCGGCGCGCCGAAGATCTTCCGCGAGCTGATCGAACAGCCGCAGGGCCTGATCCTGGTCACCGGGCCGACCGGTTCGGGCAAGTCCACGACGCTGGCGGCGATGGTCGATCACATCAACAAGAACGAATACGGTCACCTGCTCACCGTCGAGGATCCGATCGAATTCGTGCATACCTCGCAGAAGTGCCTGGTCAACCAGCGTGAAGTGCACCGCGACACCCACGGCTTCAACGAGGCCCTGCGTTCGGCACTGCGTGAGGATCCCGACTACATCCTGGTCGGCGAGCTTCGCGATCTGGAGACCATCCGCCTGGCGCTGACCGCCGCGGAAACCGGCCATCTGGTGTTCGGTACGCTGCATACCTCCTCGGCCGCCAAGACCATCGACCGCATCATCGACGTGTTCCCGGCAGGCGAAAAGCCGATGGTCCGCTCGATGCTGTCCGAGTCGTTGCGCGCGGTCATCTCGCAGTCCCTGCTGAAAAAGGTGGGCGGCGGTCGTCTGGCGGCCCACGAGATCATGGTAGGCATCCCGGCCATCCGTAACCTGATCCGCGAGGACAAGGTCGCCCAGATGTACTCGGCGATCCAGACCGGTCAGCAGTACGGCATGCAGACCCTCGACCAGAACCTGCTCGATCTGGTCAAGCGCGGCCAGATCACCCGCCAGGAAGGCATGATGTACGCCAAGAACAAGGAATCGTTCCGCTAAGGCGTGAAACAGTCCGCTGCAAGCGCCCCCGTCGCCGGTATATGATCGCGACAGGGGCGCCGGCCCGGTCCGGCACACGGGGACCAGACCGCCATGAGCGAATTCGATTTCACCTCTTTTCTGAAGCTGATGGTGCATAAGCAGGCTTCCGACCTGTTCATCACCGCCGGCGTCGCACCTTCCATGAAGGTCCAGGGACGCATCGTTCCCATCACGCAGAGCCCGCTGTCCGCGCAGCAGTCGCGCGACATGGTGCTGAACGTGATGACGCCCGCGCAGCGCGAAGAGTTCGAAAAGACCCACGAGTGCCAGTTCGCCATCAGCGCCTCGGGTGTCGGACGTTTCCGTGTGTCGTGCTTCTACCAGCGCAACTGCGTCGGTATGGTGCTGCGCCGGATCGAGTCGAAGATCCCCACGCCGGAAGAACTGAGTCTGCCGCCGATCATCAAGCAGCTGGCGATGACCAAGCGCGGCATCATCATCTTCGTCGGTGGTACCGGTACCGGTAAGTCCACGTCGCTCGCGTCGATGATCGGCTACCGCAACCAGAACTCCACGGGTCACATCATCACGATCGAAGACCCGATCGAATACGTGCACAAGCACGAAGGCTGCATCATCACCCAGCGCGAACTCGGCATCGATACCGACAACTGGGAAAACGCGCTGAAGAACACGCTGCGCCAGGCGCCCGACGTCATCATGATCGGCGAGGTGCGTACGCGCGAGACGATGGAGCACGCGATCAACTTCTCGGAGACGGGCCACCTGTGCCTGTGCACCCTGCATGCGAACAATGCCAACCAGGCGCTGGACCGTATCCTCCACTTCTTCCCGGAAGACCGTCGCAGCGCGTTGTTCATGGATCTCTCGCTGAACCTCAAGGGCATCGTCGCGCAGCAGCTGATCCCGACGCCGGACGGCAAGTCGCGCCGCGTCGCGGTGGAAGTGCTGCTGGGCACGCCGCTCGCGCAGGATTACATCCGACAGGGTGAGGTGCATAAGCTCAAGGAGCTGATGCGCGACTCGAATCAGCTCGGCATGCGGACGTTCGACCAGAGCCTGGTCGAGCTGTACCACGCTGGTGAGATCTCGTACGAAGACGCGCTGCGCCACGCGGACAGTTCGAACGAAGTGCGCCTGCGGATCAAGCTGGCCCAGGGAGGCGATGCGCATACGCTGTCGCAGGGGCTGGAAGGTGTCGAGATCGACTCGACGAACGACAAGCAGACGTTCGGCGGAATGCTGAGCCGGTAAGCGGGCGCGTCGCCAGCAGGGCTGGCTGGCGACTATCGGACGGGCGAGCGCGAAGGCTGCCCGGGACCGCACAAAAAAAGGGAGCCTTTCGGCTCCCTTTTCGATTCCGCCGAAGCGAAGTCTTACTGTGCGGCAGCCGACACGGTCAGGCCGCTCGCGTCGACGCTCTTCACGCCCTTGATCTTCTTGGCGATCATCTCGGCGTGGCTCTTTTCCTTCGCCGTGGCGACGGTGCCCGTCAGGGTGACGACGCCGTCAGCGGTCGAGACCGAAATGTCGGTGGCCTTGACGCTCTTGTTCGCAGCGAACTCGGACTTCACCTTGGTGGTGATCCACGTGTCGTCCGCCTTGCCGGCGACCGTCTGGTTGTCGCCCTTGCTCGTGGCCGCCGCGGAGTCCTGTGCATTGACCTGAGCGAACGGGACCGTGCCGAGACCGGCAACGAGAGCGGCGGCGAACAGGGCCTTACGGAGGTTCGAATGGTTCATGGGGAACTCCTTTATACGAATCTGTGATGGGACTGGCGACGGCGCCGCGCACTGTGGCTGCCGTGTCGCGGGGCCTATGGAAACAGCGCATCCGTGAACGATTCGTGCCCGAAAAACCGCTCCGTTCAGCTTTGCCGAAAGGATGATCAGTGTCTGCTCAGCGCATAAAAAAGGCGGCCCCGGAGGGCCGCCTTCATCTTTGGCGCCGTAACGCGGCTTACTTGTATTCGACCGCGCCCGAGATCACCAGGCCCTTCTCGTCGACGTGCGACTCGCCCGAGACCTGCACGACGCGGGCGGCCTGAGCCTTCATCGCATCGAACTGTGCCTTGGAGCGCTGAGCCGCCGCGGCGGTGTCGGCCTGGCCGTCCGGAGCGCCGTCGGCGCCCGCGGCTTCGGTCATGTTGCTGGCGAAGGCCTGAGCCTTATCGGCCATCACGTCGACCCACGAGCGGTACATGTCGCCGTTCAGATGCAGGCGGGAGACACGGCCAGCGTCACCCGTGCTGCCCATCAGGACGTCGTCGAGCTTGGCGTCTTCGCCGGCACCCAGGCCGATGGCGATGGCCTGGCCGTTCATGGCGGCCCAGCCCGGCATACCGAGCATGCCGCTGATGTTCGGCGGCAGAGCGACCGGCTTGCCGTCGCCGGCCAGCTTGAAGTCGCCGCCGAGCATCGCCTGACCCATGGCCAGCAGACCCGCCGGGTTACGCGTCGCGATCACGACACGGCCGGTGAGCTGCGGCATCTGCTGCGCGTTGGCGGCAGGCTTGAACGAGTCGATGAGCACGCGAAGGCCGCGCAGGTCGCCGATCGGCGGGATGGCCGCCTGCTGCATGGTCGAACCCATTTTGGCGAAGCTGTCGTTCATGCTGGCGAAGGCCGGGCATTCGAACGGCTTGGCCGCTACGGCTTCCGCCTGCGCGGTGAAGAACGTGCGCAGCTGTTCGACGGGCAGCGCGAGGCTGATGTCGAACGCGCCGGTCGCGTCGCTACCCAGGCCCGGGACTTCGACCTTGAGACCGGAGAAGGCCTTGGTGATGTCGTCGGCCAGCGCGATGTCCACGCGCTGCTCCTGGTGGTGCAGGTCGAGGCGGGTGTAGCCGAAGCTGACCGAGGGCACGCGCGCGGCGATGCGCGACGCTTCGCTCTGGCAGCTCGGCGGCAGCGTGGGCACAGGCTCGCCGGTCTTGGCCGACTGGTGCTTGAGGAAGGTCGCGAACAGCGGATCCTTGCCCGTGGCGATCAGGGGCAGCAGACGGGTCAGGTCGACCTGGCCGACGGCGTAGTCCTTGTAGCCCTTGTCCTTGGCCAGATCGGCAAGGCGGCCGTCTTCCTGGATGCTCTTTTCCGGGCGATCGGCACCGAGCGCCTGACGGATCAGCGGCTGGGCGGCGTCCGCCGGCAGCAGCGAAACCACGGCCTGCTTGCCGACGGTGGCGATGATCAGCTGGATGCCCGAGTCGGACAGGGCGACGTGGCGGTACGGCTGGCCACCGGCATCGGCGGTCTCGAGCTTCTTGCCATAGGCGGTTTCCAGGCGACCGACGAAGGCGTCCCACGCGGCGGTATCGGCCAGCGTGATGCGCGCGACCGGAGCGAGACCGAGGCCGTAGAAGGCCGTGCCGTTCTTCGCATCCAGGCCCATGTTCTTCAGGGCGGCCTCGGCGGTCTTGCCGTCGAACTCGGCCGCCAGCGCATTGACGAGGTTGGCGCCGTCCTTGTTGCCCTTGCTCTCGAGGTCCGAGGCGAAGGCCTTCATCTGACCCACCTGGCCCGGCAGCTCGCTGTTGGCCTGGGCCAGCATGGCCTCGTAGGCGTCGTCGTCGAGCTTGTCGAGGCTTGCGACCACGTACGGCGTATCCGCCGGCACGAAGGCCAGAGGGGCATCCTTGTCTTTGTGGCCGCAGGCCGCCAGCAGCAAGCTGGCGACGCCGAGCGCGAGAAGTCGCTTGGTCGGTCGCATTCTGTATCCCATTGTTTGGTCCCTAGGTCCCGGCATTATGCCGGAACGCAAGGCGCGGTGCCGGTTAGCGGCCGAGCACTTCGCAAAGAACCGCCATCCGCACGAACACCCCGTTGCCGACCTGCTCGAGGATCCGCGACTGGGCGCCATCGGCGACGTCGGAGGCGATCTCGATGCCACGGTTGATCGGGCCCGGGTGCATCACGAGGCAACCCTTCGCCGCCCGGGCGAGGCGCCTGGTGTCAAGGCCATAGCGCTCGAAGTAGGCCGCTTCGTCCGGGAGGTCTGTCGAGGCCATGCGCTCTTTCTGCAGGCGCAGCATGATCACGGCGTCGACACCGGCGATCGCCTCGTCGAAATCCTCGTGGTACGTGACGCCGTTCAACTCACCTTCGGTGGGCAGCAGCGCGGTCGGCCCCACGATACGGACGTCCTTCACGCCGAGTGCGGTCAGCACATGGACGTCGGAGCGGGCGACACGCGAGTGGCGCACGTCGCCGCAGATGGCAACCTTGACCTTGCGCATGTCCGGGTGGTGGTTGCGGATGGTCAGCGCATCGAGCAGGCCCTGCGTCGGGTGGGCGCGGTTGCCGTCGCCGGCATTCACCACGGACACGCCGCTCATCGCGTGCCTGACCAGTTCCTCGGGCGTTCCGGAGACCTTGTGGCGGACGACGATGGCGTCGAGATGCATGGCTTCGAGCGTGTGCAGGGTGTCGAACAGTTCTTCGCCCTTGCTGGTCGAGGACAGCCCGATGTCGAAATTGACGACATCGGCGCCGAGGCGACGCGCGGCCAGTTCGAACGACGTGCGCGTGCGCGTCGAGGGCTCGAAGAACAGGTTGAGCACGGTACGACCGCCGAGCAGGTCCAGCTTGCGCGTGCCATGGGCGCTGGCGTCGCGCATGGAGTTCGCGCGGTCGAGCAGGCGCTCGATCGTTTCGCGCGGCAGGTTCTCGAGGGTGGTCAGATGGCGCAGGCGTTGGGACATGACGGCCTCAAGGTGGGGGATGGATCATGACTGCAGAAGATAAGACTCGAGGATGACCGCGGCGGCCTCGGCATCGATCGAGCGGACATCGGAGCGCTTGCGCGTGCCCGCGGCGCGTCCGGCGGCGAAGCGACGCGCGGCCTCCTGCGAGCTCATGCGCTCGTCGGCGAAGGTCACGGGCAGGGCGTAGCGCTCGCCGATGCGTTCGGCGAAACGGCGGGCCGTACGGGTCATCGGTTGTTCCTTGCCCTCGTTATCGAGCGGCAGGCCGACGATCAGCGCCTCGGGCAGCCACTCGCGGCGGAGCGTGTCGAGCGCCTGCCAGTCGGGCTGGCCGTCGCGCACCGGCACCGCGGCGATGCCGCGGGCCGTTCCGGTAAGGCGGTTGCCGACGGCGACACCGACGACCTTGGTGCCGACATCGAAACCGAACAGGCAACTCATCGCGAACGGATGCTCAGGCGTGACCGGCGTAGCCGGTCAGCTGGGAGGGGTCCTGCATGCCCAGCTTGCGGGCCGCGGCGACCCAGCGCTCGTCGAGCGGTGTGTCGAAAATAATGTGTTCGTCAGCGCGCGTGGTGAGCCAGGCGTTGTCCATGACTTCCTGTTCGAGCTGGCCGGCTTCCCAGCCCGCGTAGCCGAGTGTGACCACCGCGCGGCGAGGGCCTTCGCCTTTGGCCATGGCGACCAGGATGTCGCGCGAGGTGGTGACGGACCAGTCCTCGTTGACCCGGTAGCTGGAGTCCCAGTTGCCCGGCTCGCGATGGAGGACGAATCCGCGCTCCTGCTGCACCGGCCCGCCGATGAGTACCGGGTAGTCGGCGATCTCGGGGTCCTCGCAGTCCAGCTTCATCTGCGCGAGCACGTCGCCCAGACGGTATTCGGAGATCTGGTTGATCAGCAGCCCGACCGCTCCGTCTTCGCCATGCTGGCAAAGAAAGGCGACGCCACGCGCGAACGGCGGTTCGGCCAGCGAGGGCATCGCGATGAGGAATTGACCCGCGAATGTGTTGGCGATCGTCATGGCCGCATTGTAGCCGCTGTTCGCCCGGGCGTGCGGATGGGTTCAGCGCGCCGGAGGTACCGTGTGCGCCCGGTCACAAGGAGGCAAAATCGTGAAGAAGATGATGTTCGCAAAGGGTTTTATAGCGGCGACCGGCGCGCTCGCCGCTTCGCTGGCGCAGGCTTCGACGCCGTCGGCATGGAAGGACTATGACCAGCGGCTGACGCAGGCCTGCGTCGCGGCAAGCGGCCTGAAGGATGTGAAGCCGGTGGGGCGGCCTATCGCGTATGACGACAGGGTGCCGGTGACGGCGCTGGTGCTGGCGGGGCGTTATCCGCAGAAGCACATGCAGAACCGGCCGGGGCGGGAGCTGTGTGTCTGGGACAGGAAGGCGCAGAAGGCCTACGTGAGTGAGGCGGATCAGCTGCTGCCGGCATCGTGAATCGCGTTGGCGTGAATCGCGCGCAGGGCGCGCTCCTACAAGGCGACCCGGCCCCTGTAGGAGCGCGCCCTGCGCGCGATAAGGTCCCTGTAGGAGCGCGCCCCGCGCGCGATCCGGGCCTCAGCCCGGCCCGGCCCCCCCAGCCTCAATAGTTCCTCAAAACGTTCCCCGGCAAGAACTGCCAGGTCCGGGTGATGTACAACTCATCCACCTTCGTCTTGTCAGCCGGCAGCGAGGGGAAAGGTGCCGCAAGCCGGACGATGCGCTGGGCGGCGTCATCGAGCAGCTTATGGCCTGAACTCTTGATCACGTCCATGCTCTTGATCGAGCCGTCCTTGTTCAGACCGACGGTGAGGACCAGCTCGCCATACAGCCCCTGGCGGCGGGCTTCGTCCGGGTAGTTGAGGTTGCCCACCCGCTCCACGCGACCCACCCAGCCCTTCATGTAGGCGGCGTAGACGTACTCGCGCGTGTTGGACGAAATGAATTTCTTCTTCGGTCGCTTGGCGTAGGCCTGCGACTGTTCGCGCACCTCGGCCGACAGGCGAGCCATCTCCAGCTTGCGCTGGATCTCCTCGTCCGACACGGGCAGCGGGTGCTCCTGGTGCTCGGTCTGCTGTGTCGTCGTATCGACCGCGAAGGCGGTTTCACCGGAACTCGTCAGCAACTGCTGCGGCGTGCGGTCCTGAGGCGCGGGTGCCTGCGCTTCTTTCGGCTCGGGCGTGACGCCGCGCACGGGAGTGGGCAGGGGGCCGGACACCGGCTCCGACGGGCGCGCCGCCTTGTCCTTGTCACCGCCGCCCGCGTTGTTCGCCTGGGCCAGGAAGTCGGCCTTGTCGGGCGGCTCCTGGTTGGCGACGTCCACAAGCGTGACGTCGAGCGTGGGAACGCTCGGTTTGGGCTTCTCCGCGTCGAAGGTGATGCCGAGGATGACGACACCGTGCAGCAGCAGCGAGAACAGCAGGGTCGCGCCGAACAGGTCGGCGCCGGTGGTGCGGGTCGTCATCGGGCCTCGATTGCGTCGAACATCAGCCCCGCGATGTTAATGCCGAACTGGGCATCCAGTTCCCGGATACAGGTCGGAGATGTGACGTTGATCTCGGTCAGGTAGTCGCCGATGACGTCCAGACCGACGAAGCGGAGGCCGCGACGCAGCAGTTCGGGCGCGACCTGTGCGGCGATCCAGCGGTCACGCTCGGACAGCGGCACGCCTTCGCCACGGCCACCGGCCGCCAGGTTGCCGCGGAATTCGTCGCCCTGGGGAATGCGGGCGAGGGCATAAGGCACCGGTTCGCCGTCGATCAGCAGGATGCGCTTGTCGCCCGACGTGATCTCCGGGATGTACTTCTGTGCGATGACAAAGTCATGCCCTGCCGGAACCAGCAGGGTCTCCAGCATCGAGTTGAGATTGCTGTCGCCGGCCCGGACGCGGAAGATTCCGCGACCGCCCATCCCGTCGAGCGGCTTCAGGACCGCCTCGCCATGAAGGGCGACGAAGGCCTTGAGGTCGCCACGGCCGCGCGAGACCAGCGTCGGGGCGATGCACTGCGGGAAATCCAGCGCGAACAGCTTCTCGTTGCAGTCGCGCAGGCTGCGCGGGTCGTTGACGACCCTGGCGCCCGCCCGCTGGGCACGCTCCAGCACCATGGTGTCGTAGACGAACTGAGCATCGACCGGTGGATCCTTGCGGGCCAGCACGATGTCGATCTCGCCAAGGGGGCGCCAGGCGGCTTCGCCCAGCGTGTACCAGCCGGCGGGATCGTCTTTCACGGTGAGCGGCCGCAGGCGTGCCCAGGCCTCGCCGTCGCGCAGGGCCAGGTCGCCCTGCTCCATGTAAAACAGGGTGTGGCCGCGGCGGGAAGCCTCCAGCAACATGGCGAAGGTGGAGTCCTTGGCGATCTTGATGGCGCGGATCGGGTCCATCAGGACGGCGACGGTGAGGGACATGGCGGGTCCGGCGAGCAGGAAGGGTGCCAAGTCTAGTGGAGCGGGAGGGTCCATTTCACAAGCCCGTCCCCCTTTTAAGAACAATTCATCTTGACGTAACTCTCACCAACCATTAAACAGCGGTCGGGAGGAACGCCGAAGAGCGGGCCGCCGGGACGCAGGTTCCGGACGACGACCCAGCGCACGGAACAAGCCCCGGAAAGGGGCTATCCTGCGCGGGGATTTGCGGTTTTTTTTGCGTGGCACGGGGGCGCAGTGAACGAAAGCGGACGCGGTACCGACCTGACCGGTTTGAAGGTCATGGTCATCGACGATTCGAAAACCATCCGGCGCACGGCGGAAACGCTGTTGAAGAAGGAAGGCTGCGACGTCCTCACCGCCGTCGACGGCTTCGAGGCGCTGGCGAAAATCTCGGACCAGAAGCCGAACATCATCTTCGTCGACATCATGATGCCGCGCCTGGACGGGTATCAGACCTGCGCGCTGATCAAGAACAACGCCCAGTTCCGCGGTACGCCGGTAATCATGCTGTCCTCCAAGGACGGTCTGTTCGACAAGGCGCGCGGTCGCATCGTCGGGGCCGAGCAGTACCTCACCAAGCCATTCACCCGCGACGAACTTCTCGGCGCGATTCACCGCTATGCGACGGCGAGCTGACCGACCTGATCTCGCTTAACGACGTCCAGGGGGACGTGTGGCAAATATCCTAATCATCGACGACTCGCCCACCGACGTACGCGTGTTCACCACGCTGCTCGAAAAGGCGGGTTTTTCCGTTTCCAGCGTGGACAACGCCGAAGCAGGCATCGCGCGGATCCAGGAGAACAAGCCCGATCTGGTCATCATGGACGTCATCATGCCCGGCATGAACGGCTTCCAGGCCACCCGTTCGCTGAGCCGCGACCCGGCCACGGCGGACGTGCCCGTGGTGATGATCACGACCAAATCGATGGAGACCGACCGCGTGTGGGGCCTGCGCCAGGGTGCGAAGGCCTTCATCACCAAGCCGGTAAACGAGAAGGAGCTTCTCTCGACCATCGCCAGCCTGCTCCCGAACAAGACGCACTGAGGGCGATATGAGCGAGAACGTTGCAACGTCGCCCTTCGAACTGCTCGCGTTCTACGAACGCGCCTGTCTGGCGCACTCGGCCGATGCGCCGACGCACGTCGACTCGACGGGCCTGTGGCGTGGCATCGGGTTCCGCGTGGGTCGGCGCGCCTTCGTCAGCGGCATCGAGGAAATCAACGAACTGCTGGCGGTTCCCTCGCTGACCAACGTCCCGGGCACGCAGCCCTGGCTGATGGGCGTGGCGAACGTGCGAGGCAACCTGGTGCCGGCGATCGATCTGGGCCGGTTCCTGTTCGACGAACGTACGCCGTCTTCCGAACGTACGCGTCTGCTTCTCGTACGCCAGCACGGCGGCACGGTGGGGCTGCTGGTCGACGAGGTTTTCGGCCAGCGGACGATGGACGACGCCCAGCGCGGTTCGGGCGAAGACGAACGCGATCCGCGCCTGACGCGGTTCGTGGCTGAAAACGTGACACTTGGCGAGCAATCGTTCGGGCTGTTCAGCATGAGCCGGCTGGTTCGTGCGCCGGATTTCCGGCAGGCGGCGCTGTAAGGCGTCTCCAGGGGGACGGGGCGGCCTCCTGGCCGGCCCGTTACAGGATGGGCGGAGGTGGCTTGGCCGCTTTCGCATTGGGAACGGGGGGCGATCACTTCGGTCGCTTCGTCTTGCCGGCAGCCTCGAGGCACCGGTGGCTAGCTTTGCCAGGTTTGGGTGAGGTAGATATGAGCACGACAGCAGGCGGCGCAGGCCGGGAACGTGGCTACACGATCGTTATCGTGTTTCTTCTCCTGGCGATCGGTTTGGCGTCGGTCGACTTCTGGTGGCTGAACACCAGGAACGGTGAGGATCGCGAAGCCATCGCGTTGACGACCCAGGTTCAGGTGCTTTCGCAGCAGACCGCGAAGTACGCGCTCGAGGCATCCGACGGCAACCGCGACTCCTTCCGCGAACTGTCGGCCACCCGGAACACGATCGATTCGGCGGTGCAGCGCCTGGTCAAGGGCGACGACAAGACCGGCATGCCGGCTTACGCGGACGACAACGGCTCGCAGGCCGGTCGCTCGGTGGGCGCGCTGGCCAACGCCTGGCACCAGCTCGACGCGGACATCGGCAAGATTCTCTCCAACAAGGACCTCGTCCTGTCGTCGGGTGAGCGCGCCGATCTGTTCTCCAGGCAGATGCCGCTGCTGAACGCGCGCACCGACGAGGTGCTCAACATCGTCCAGCAGAAAAACGCCTCGGTGGAGCAGACCTTCACCATCGCGCGCTGGATGCTCATGGCTGACCGCATGATCCGCCGCGTGCAGGAAATCCTGCAGGGTGGCGACGGTGCGCAGTCCGCCGCTGACGGCCTGTCGCGCGATGCGCAGCTGTACGGTTCGGTGCTCAAGGGCCTGATCGATGGCAACCCGGACGGCGGTGTCCGTGCCATCTCCGACAGCAATGCCCACAAGATCCTGACCGACATGCAGACGTCGTGGGGCGACCTGGTCGATCCCGTCACCCAGCTGGTCTCGGCGTCGCCGAACCTGCAGGACGTGAAGCGCGCCGGTAACCAGGCCTCGCTCGATTCGCAGACCGTGTTGCTTCGTGCGAACGAGTCCGCCGACCAAATCGCCAGGCTGCCGCTGACCCGTCTGTTCCCGAACGTATGGTGGGGCCTGATCGGCGCCATCGGCGCGGTGGCGTTCGCCCTGTTGCTGGTCTACAACCTCGTGCGCGATCAGCGTCGCCGCCTGGAAACCACGTCCGAACTCAATCAGCGTAACCAGACCGCGATTATGCGACTGCTGGACGAGATGGGCTCGCTCGCCGAAGGCGACCTGACCATCAAGGCCACGGTGACCGAGGACATCACGGGCGCCATCGCGGACGCCATGAACTCCGCGGTCGACGAGATGCGCAACCTCGTCACCACGATTAACGAAACGGCGGTGCGGGTCTCGGCGGCAGCGCAGGAAACCCAGGCGACCGCGATGCACCTCGCCGACGCGGCGGAACAGCAGGCGCAGCAGATCACCTCGGCGACCTCCGCCATCAACCAGATCGCCACCTCGATGGATACGGTGTCGAAGGACTCGGCCGAGTCGGCCGACGTGGCGCAGCGCTCGGTGCAGATCGCATCGCGTGGCGCGGAAGTGGTGCGGGAAACGATTCAGGGCATGGACTCGATCCGTGACCAGATCCAGGAAACCTCGAAGCGAATCAAGCGACTGGGCGAGTCTTCGCAGGAAATCGGCTCGATCGTCGAACTGATCAACGACATTGCCGAGCAGACCAACATCCTCGCGTTGAACGCAGCCATCCAGGCGGCGTCGGCCGGTGAAGCGGGTCGCGGTTTCGCGGTCGTCGCGGACGAAGTCCAGCGACTCGCCGAGCGTTCCGCCAGCGCCACGAAGCGAATCGAAACGCTGGTCCAGACCATTCAGTCCGATACCAACGAGGCGGTCAGCTCCATGGAGCAGACCACCGCCGAGGTGGTGGCCGGTGCACGACTGGCCGAGGACGCGGGTACCGCGCTGGGCGACATCGAGCGCGTCTCGAACGATCTTTCCGCACTGATTCAGAACATCTCCGCCGCTGCCCGCCAGCAGTCGGCCGCGGCAACGGACACCTCGGCGACGATGAACGTCATTCAGGAGATCACCTCGCAGACCTCGCTGGGTGCAAGCCAGACGGCCGAGTCGATCGGAAACCTGGCGCAGCTGGCGAACGACCTGCGACTGTCCGTCGCGAACTTCAAGCTGCCGGGCTAATGCAGTGAGACTTCAAGACCATACCGATTTCACTACGCTGCACTGGGTCAAGGCGGAGCTCGACGACGCCTTGTCCAAGGCACGCCAGGCCCTCGAGTCCTACGTCGAAGACTCCCGCGACGCCTACGTCATGCACACCTGTGCCGCGGACCTTCACCAGGTCCACGGCACGCTGCGTATGGTCGAGTTGTACGGCGCCGCCATGGTCGTCGGCGAAATGGAGCAGCTGGTCGCCGCGCTGATCGACGATCGCGTGGCCCATCGCGACGACGCCTATGCCGCGCTTATGCGCGGCATGATGCAGATGCCCGACTACCTCGAGCGTCTGCAGAGTGGCCACCGCGACGTGCCCATCGTGCTCCTGCCGCTGCTCAACGATCTTCGCTCGAGCCGTGGCGAGCAGTCGCTGCACGAGTCGGCACTGTTCACGCCCAACCTCGACACCATGCTGCCGGCCATTGCGCCGGGTGCGAACGATCCCGCGGCGGCGGAAAGCCATCGCGCCGAGATCGCCGAACTGCGCGTGCGTTTCCAGCAGCAGTTGCTGGCCTGGTTCCGCGGGCAGGGCAACGAACGTCAGCTGCTCGGCATGCGCGCGACGCTCGACGGCATCGCCGCGCGTTGCTACACCATCGCCGGCCGTCGCCTGTGGTGGATCGCCGCTGGTGTGCTCGAGGGCCTCGAGCGTGGCGTGCTGCGCGCCCACGAAAAGGACGTGCGCCAGCTGATCGGCCGCGTCGACCGTTCCATCCGTGAACTGGTGGAGGGTGGCGAAGACGCATTGCTCAACGGCGATGCGGACGAACTCGCACGCAAGCTGCTGTACTACGTCGCCCAGGCCAAGCCGGGCAGCGAACGCCTCGAAGAACTGCGCCAGACCTACCGGCTCGACGGCTTGCTGCCGCAGGCCGCCGAGGTCGAGCATGCCCGTGGCTCGATGTCCGGTCACAACCGCGCGCTGCTCGACACCGTGTCGGTGGCGATCAAGGAAGACCTGCTGCGCGTGAAGGAATCGCTCGATCTGTTCCTCCGTCGCCCCGATGGCGATCCCGCCCAGCTCGGCCCGCAGGCTGACGTACTCGATCGTGTCGGTGACACGCTGGGCATGCTTGCGCTCGGCGTGCCGCGTCGCGTGGTGGGCGAACAGCGCCGGATCCTCGGCGAAATCGCCACCGGTGCGCGCGATCCCGACGAAGAGTCGTTGCTCGACGTCGCGGGTGCGCTGCTCTACGTCGAAGCCTCGCTCGACGACCACATCGAACGCCTCGGTGCCGAGGGCGAGGAGCAGGTCGTTTCCGACCTCGGTCCGTCGCCGCTTCCGCGCAGCGAAGCACGCCACATTCTCGCCACGCTGATGCGCGAAGCCACGGGCAACACGTCGAAGGTCAAGGACGCGATCGTCGCCTTCGTCGAGTCGTCCTGGGATCACGCCCAGCTGGACGGTACGCCGGAGCTGATGGCCGAAATCGGCGGCGCGATGCGCATGCTGGGCGCTCCGCGCCCCGGCGAACTCGCCGACGGCATTGGCCTGTTCATTCATCGTGAACTGCTCGGCGACCGCCGCGTGCCGAACGGCGCGCAGATGGATCGCCTTGCCGATGCACTGGCGGCGCTCGAGTATTACCTCGAAGCCGCCCGCGAACACCGCGGTGGCCTCGAGCACATACTGGACGTGACGCAGCAGAGCCTGGCCGAGCTCGGCTACTGGCCGCTGCCGACCGCTGAGGAAGACGTAGCCGAGCCGCTGGGCGAAGCCGCGATCGAGCGCATCGAAAGCGAGGCGATCGAGCACATCGCCGTGCCGTCGACCAGCGTCGATGCGGGCGAAACGGTATCGACGTTTGCGGAATCGTTCGATCTGGTCGACGAGCCGCCGACCGAGGCGGAAATCGCCGCGGCCGCCGCGGTCGCCGCGCCCGAAGCGACGGCGCCTGAAGCGACGTCGCCGGTCGCGGCCGCTGCGGAGCCCGCCGCTGCCGCGGGCGAGGAAGACTGGGTCGAGATCGAGGAAGAAATCGAGCAGGAAGTGGGCGGCGCAGGCCATGCCGAGTTCGCCGGCTTCCAGATCACGGTCGACGGTATCGACGACGAAATCCGCGAGATCTTCCTCGAAGAAACCGAGGAAGAGATCAACAATCTCCGCGCCGCGCAGAGCGCGTGGCTGGCCAATCCGGAAAGAAGCGAGTCGCTCGTTCCGATCCGTCGCTCGTTCCATACGCTGAAGGGCTCCGGTCGTCTGGTCGGCGCCCGTCTTCTGGGCGAGTTCGCCTGGAAGGTCGAGAACACGCTCAACCGCGTGCTCGACAAGAGCATCGAACCGCATCCGGGCGTGCAGGCGCTGGTCCGTCATGCCATCGATGCGCTGCCGCAGCTGAAGGCCGCTCTCGAAGGCGAAAGCACGCCGGGTGCGCCGATCGCCGCGATCATGGAAACCGCGGATCGCCTCGCGATGGGCGACATGGCCTTCGTGGAAGATGTCGCGAAGAGCTCCGTACAGAAGGTCCGCACCAAGGTGAAGCGTCGCGTGCCCCGCGACACCATCGCCGCCGTGCCGACCGCCGCTTTCGCCAGCTACGGGCAGACGCCCGCCGAGCCCGTCGAAGCCGCGCCGAGCGAGCCGGTGTATGTCGCGCCGCCGCTGCCGCCGGTCGACGCCGTGCTGCTCGACATCCTGCGTACCGAGGTGGCCCAGTACCTCACGATCATTCGTGCCAACCTGGCCCGCGCCGGCGACGGCGAACTGTTTGTCGACGACGCGCTGCTGCGTGCCGTGCACACGTTGCACGGTGCCATCGGTATGGTCGACATCCCGGTGCTCATCCAGGTGCTCGCACCGCTGGAAGGCCTGATCAAGCGCGTTCGTGCCAGCGGCCTGCCGCTGCGTGTCGAAGGCGTAGACGCGCTGACCGATACGGCCGATCTCGTCGATCACGTGATGGACCAGTTCGACACCCCGGATCCGCGCGTACCGGACGTGGCCGCGCTGGCGGCACATATCATCGCCATGCGCGACGAACAGCCCGAAGCGACGGTCGCGCACATCCTGTACGAGCCCGATCCGCTGCCGCTGGACGAGACGCCCGTCGACGCGGCGTCCGCGACGCCGGTCGTCGCCGACATCGACAACATCGACAACATCGAAGACGTCGTGCCGCACGTTGCGAACGTCGTCGACGACGTCCCGCCGCCGGTCGTGGACGAGGTCTTGCCGGAAGACGACGTGGCCTCCGTGTCGTCGCTCGACACGGAAACCCTCGCCGACGACAGCGTGGAAGAGGATGCTGCCGCTCCGGGGGATCTCGAAGCCGAGCTGGAAGCGATGCTGGCCCGTGAGCTGGCCGAGCTCGAGGCTGCCGCTCCGCCCGCGGTCGAAACGAAAGCCGACGTCGTCGCCGACGTGGAGCCTGAATCCGAAACGTCCGAAGAGCAGGAGCTGACGCTCGCCGAGCTTCAGGCCGACATCGACGCCGAGACGGACAGTCAGGCCATTCCCGGGATCGAGCTGGCGCCCGTCGAGCCGATCGACAGCACGGACGATCTCACGGCCGAGCTGCTCGCTTCGTTCGAACGTTTCGAGGTCGACAAACCGGAAGGCGTGGTCGAGCCGATCGCGAAGTACGACGTCGACGAAGCGGCTGCCTGGCGCGCGCTGGTGGAGGGATTCGATGCCGCGGCGACGACGCCGGCCGGGCCGTCGGTCGACGCGGCAGCGGAAGCCAACGCCGAAGCCGAAGCGGAAGCATTGCCGCAGCCGATGTCGCACGACGGTGACGTGCCGCATACCGACGATGGCCTCGTCGAACCGCGTGTCGAGGATTCGCGTGTCGGGGAGGTTGTTTCCGCCGACGATGAAGTGATCGACGAGACGCCGTCGGAAGAGGATTCGTTTGTCGATCCCGATCCGCTGGCGTCGGCGGGTCCCGACGCGCCGGCAGAGTCGGCTCCCACCGAGCCCGTCTTCGAGCCGGTGGCCGAGGAAATACCTGTCGACCAGGCCGAGGCTCCGGAAGTAGCGCCGTACGCCGCTGACATGGCGGAGTCCGAAGCATCGTTCGAGCTGGCTGAGCCGGAAGAAGCCGCTGAGCCGCGAGCAGTGGCCGAGCCGGACGAAGTGGCCGAGCCGGAAGACGTGGCTCAGCCGGAAGACGTGGCCGAGCCCGCCGTGGCCGAGCCCGTTCTCATCGAAGACCAGTCGCATGAACCGGTCGCCGCGCCGGTGCATACGCCGGTGGACGAGCCGGCACCGGCCCTGGTGCCGGAGCTTTCGCCGTATGCCGATATCGATCCCGACCTGCTCGAGGTGTTCGTCGAGGAAGGCCGCGAGATTCTGGATCACGCCGACGGCGCGCTCGCCGCATGGCGCATCGAGCCGCAGGTGGCGGAACACGTCACCTCGCTGCAGCGCGATCTGCACACGCTGAAGGGCAGTGCGCGCATGGCTGGCCTGGCGCCGGTCGGCGACTTCGCGCATGCGATGGAAGCCCTGCTCGACGCGGTGGCCACGGGCCAGCGCGAAAGCGACCGCGCCTCCATCGAAGCGATGGAAGTCGGTTTCGATCGTCTGCATGGCATGATCCAGAGCATCGCGCAGAACCGCGCGATCGCGCTCAGCGATGCCGACATCGAGCCGTTCGCACGCCTGGCCGGCGCGCCCATCGCACCGGATACGCTGACCGCCGAGGCTTACCGTGAAGAGCGCGAGGCCGCCGAGTACATCCCGGCGACCGAGCCCCTGCCGGAACCGGAAGTCATTCCTGTCCTCGACCACGAACTGCCGGACCTGCTGCCGGAATTCGAGGAAGAAGAACTGCAGCGCGCGTCGCAGGAACAGATCCGTGTCCGCGCGGACATGCTCGACACGCTGGTGAACCACGCCGGCGAAGTGTCGATTTACCGCTCGCGCCTGGAACAGCAGACGGCCAGCTTCCGCTCGACGCTCACCGAGCACGAGCAGACGGTCAGCCGTCTGCGCAGCCAGCTGCGCATGCTCGAAATCGAAACCGAAGCGCAAATCATCGCGCGTTACCACCAGGAACACCGCGATACCGGATCGGCGACGTTTGATCCGCTCGAACTCGATCGCTTCTCGCAGCTTCAGCAGTACTCGCGAGCGCTGGCCGAGTCGGTATCCGATCTGGTCTCGCTGCAGACGATCCTCGATGAGCTGACCCGTCAGTCCGAAAATCTTCTGCTCCAGCAGCAGCGGGTCAACGCGGAACTGCAGGAAGGTCTCATGCAGACCCGCATGTTGCCGTTCGACGCGATGGTGCCCAACCTTCGCCGCACGCTCCGCCAGGCCGCCAACGATGTTGGCAAGCGGGCGCAGCTGGTGGTGGAAGGCGCCAACGGCGAAATGGACCGCAACATGCTCGACCGCATCAAGGCGCCGTTCGAGCACATGCTGCGTAACGCGGTCGCCCACGGTATCGAGACACCGGACACCCGCGAAGCCAACGGTAAGCATCCGGAAGGCACGGTGCGTATCCAGGTGGCGCGCGAAGCCACCGAGGTCGTGGTGCGCCTGTCCGACGACGGTGCCGGCATGGACCGCGATGCCATTCGCGCCAAGGCGATCGAGCGCGGCCTGCTGCGTCCGGATGCCCGTGTCTCCGACGACCAGATCCTTCAGCTCACTCAGGTACCGGGCTTCTCCACCGCGGAGAAGGTCACCCAGGTAGCCGGTCGTGGTGTCGGTATGGACGTGGTCGCCAACGAGATCAAGCAGCTCGGCGGCACGCTGGCGATCGAATCGGAGAAGGGCAGCGGTACGACCTTCGTGATGCGCCTGCCGTTCACCCTCGCGGTGACCCAGGCCCTGATCGTGCGCATCGGTGAAACGAACTTCGCCATCCCGATGACCTCGGTCAACGGCGTGGCGCGTGTGGAGCCGAACGAGCTTGCCCACCGCATGGCCGACGAGCAGCCCGCGTTCGACTATCTGGGTGAAGAGTTCGCCATCCACGACCTGCCGCAGCTGCTGGGCGTGCATATCGTCGCGTCGCCGGACGAGGGTGATATTCCGCTGCTGCTCGCTCGCTCGGGCGACCTGCGTGCCGCGATCCGTGTCGATGCCGTGCTCGGCTCGCGCGAAATCGTGGTCAAGCCGGTCGGTCCGCAGGTCAGCTCGGTGCCGGGTATCCTCGGCGCGACGATCATGGGCGACGGTTCGGTGCTGATGATTCTCGACCTCGCGCCCCTGGTGCGTCATGGCATGGCTCGCCGCGCCTTCGAAGCCGAAGCGGCCATCCCGCACGCACCGCGCGCGCAGGACGAGATCCGCGTGAAGCCGCTGGTCATGGTGGTCGACGATTCGATCACCATGCGCAAGGTCACCGGCCGCGTGCTGGAGCGTCACGAGTTCGAGGTGATGACGGCGAAGGACGGTATCGACGCGCTCGAAAAGCTCAATGAGCGCGTGCCCGACCTGATGCTGCTCGACATCGAGATGCCACGCATGGACGGCTATGAACTGGCGACGCAGATGAAGGCCGATGAGCGTCTGGCGGGCGTGCCCATCATCATGATCACCTCGCGTACCGGCGACAAACATCGTCAGCGCGCGTTCGACATCGGCGTCGACCGTTACATCGGCAAGCCGTATCAGGAAAACGATCTGGTCATCCAGATCAACGATGTGCTCGGAGTTCACCATGGGTGATCGTGCGCCCCTGGTGGCGTTACTGTTCGACGACTCAGCGCTGTCCGGACACCTGCGCGACGCGCTGGTCGAGCAGGGCGCGACGATCGTCTATGAATCCGACCTCCGCGCCTTCGCGCCCGCCGAACTGGTGGGTTCTTCGGCCGATGTGGTCGTGGTCGACCTCGACGACCCCAGTGATGACGACCTCGACCGTCTGTACGACACGGTCGAAGGCGGACATCCGCGCCTGGTATTCAACGATGCGGACGTGAGCCGCACGCTGGAAGGCTGGGACCGCGCCCGCTGGGCCCGGCATCTCGCGGCAAAGCTGGTCGGCGTGTCACCGATGGATCCGCCACGCCCCGAAGACGCCCGAGCCATCGAACCGCGTGTGGTCGCGATGGCCGGCGTTGCCGCACCGGCCGAAGAGACCTTCAACGAACCCCTGGTCGATGACCTGGCCATCACGGGTACGCACGGTTATCCCGAGGAGCCGATGGCATCCGTCGACAAGCCTGCGCCTGTGTCGATGGATGCCGTGCCGGGTGTCGAGCACGATGTGCCCGACGAACTGGCCTTTTCGACCACGCTGTCCGCCACGGGCGAACACGACGGTGAGGGGGCCGATCCGACGGAGCTCGCCGCCGAACTCGAAGCGCTGCTGGCCGACACCGATGCCTCCGCGATCAGCACGGACGGCCTGGACGAGGTGCCGTCCGCACCGGTCGAACTGACCGAGTTGGCGTCGCTCGATCTGTCCGGCTTCGAGGTCATCGACGAAACGCCGCCGCCGTCGCCCGCACCGGAACGCGAATTCGACCTGAGCCAGTTCTCGCTCGCACCTGAGGACGATGCCCTGCCGGGCACGGCGCAGGCAGGCACGCCGAAGCTGGAGATCGAAGGCCGCGCCACCGAATACGTACCGCCCCCGGCGCCCGAATGGGACCTGATCGACCACGATGCTGTCATGCCCGAAACGGTGGCTCGCCCGCCCGCTTCGGAGTTCGGTATCGAAACGCTCACGGCTGCGGAATACCTCGCACAGGACATCGTCGACGACGGGACGCACGGCATCGAGGCGGGCTTCACGCTCGAACTGGTCTCGATGGAAGAAGCCATCGCGCCGCGCACCGATGGCGAGTTCTCTCACGAGATGTTCCTCGAAGGCAGCTCGCGTGCCGTGCGCCGGGTGATCGCCCTCGGCGGCGCAGGCGAAAGCGAAGCGTCGATCGCCGCGTTCCTGGCCGCGGTCCCCGCACGTCTTCCCGCGGTGCTGCTCGTCGTGGCGCATCATGACGACACCCAGGCATTCGCGCGTCGCCTGGGCGATCTGCGAATCGCTGGCGAGCAGGACCATACGGCCCACGGCGAGCGCCTGGTGGTGCCGCGCGGGTCGCACGTACAGATCCGCCGTGACGGCAGCGTCACGGTGCGCGAGGACGCCAGCGCGACCGGCAGTGCGGGCCCGTCGATCGACGGTGTCCTGAGCACGCTGGCCGGCGGGTTCGGTGGCGACGCGCTGGCCATCGTGTTCGCCGGTCGCGGGAACGATGCCGTGGCGGGAGCGCAGGCGGTTTATGACGCCGGCGGTCGCGTCTGGGTGGAAAGCGTGCCGGTGGAAGAGGCGCATGGCCACATGGTCGCGGGTATCCGCGAAGAGCGTGTGGCGGCCTATGCCGGCGACGTCGCGGCGCTGGCGCAGAAACTGATCGAGGAATTCCCATGAGTGAGCCGTTACCGCGCGAAATCCGCTGCGTCCTGATTCCCAGCGCGGGCGTACGCCTGCTGCTGCCGAACGCCGCGGTGGCGGAAGTCATTACCCTGGCTGGCGTCGAGCCGGTCGCCGATGCGCCCGATTGGCTGCTGGGGCGCATCGCCTGGCGTGGCTGGAGCATTCCGCTGGTGCGTTTCGACCATGTGGCCCGCCTGCCCGACGACGCACCGCCGCAGGCCGCCCGCGTCGCCGTGCTGAAGGCGCTCGGCAATACGGCGGGGCTGCCGTACATCGCCGTGGTGACCCACGGCTTCCCGCGCCTGACCACGCTCAATGCCGAGCTTCTGTTGCCGACCCACGACGGGCATGACCTGCCGTTCGGTGTGCGTGCGCGGGTGCTCGTCCGTGACGACACCGCGATCATTCCGGACCTCGAAGAACTGGAGCGGACGCTGGCCGGGATGCTTGCCGACGCCCCGCGGCTGGCCGGCGAGGGCTGAAACGACGCCGCCGTCGGGCGGCGTTTTCTCAGCAGAGACCCCATTGCCTGTTGACAGGTAATTGAGAATCATTATCATCAACTCCGCACCCTCAACCGCGGAGCTGACCATGTTGCTGAGAACGCTTCCCCTGACCGACAACGGCGGCCGAGACAAGGTCGTACCCCTTCGCATGGCGACCCCCGTCGCGACGCGGCGCATCGAGAGCAAGAACCTCCTCGACGGTTCGCGTGAGCTCGTCATCGAGCACCAGGGCAGCGAGTACCACCTGCGCCTGACTCGCAACGACAAGCTGATCCTTACCAAGTAAGCGCACTTCTCCCCGACGCCAAGCCACGCGGGACCTCCCCGGACCGCGCAAGCCAGGCCTCCGTTCCTCGTCACAGACCGGGAGGCGACATGTTCGGCTGGCTATCGTCCTTCGGCGTGCTCTCGCGCGCCCGTACCACCTCGACCACGCGCTGGCTGGCGCTGGCACCGCGGACCCTGTTCGAGGGCCTGGGGCAGCTGGGCGGTGTGCTGTACCTGGCACCGCCGCTGTCCGGCTGTGCGCTCAGCGCGCCGGCCGCCGACGGCTGCCTCGTGGAATCGGCCGATCTGGCGCCACTGCTCGTCGCCCGCTACGTGGGCCTGACCTGCGCCATCACGGCGGAAGGGCCGCGCGAGTGGATCGACGGCGTCAGCGCCGAAGGCGACACCGTCGCCCGCATCTATCTGCTGCCCGACACGGACTACCTCGCCTGGGATGGCCTGTTCGCCGACGCCTCACCGATCGCGGCGCCGGCGCGGCGATCGCCGAACCGCGAATGGTTGCGTGCATCGCGTGCGCGCGTGCTCACCTTCACCCGCCGACGGATGAGTGGCTTCACGGTGCTTGGTGCGCGCGACGCATGCATATCCACGCTGGGCCACGGTGTGGCGCGGGATATCGCGATGTCCGAATCCGTGGGCATCGCTGGCTGATGCCTCGCGCGGACGTGTCCGCCACCCGCGGGTGTCCGGACACTTTGTCCGCGGACACACGTCGCACACGCCGGATTCCTTGCAAGGCCATGATCTGATTTAGTATTTCGTGTTGGCACGCCGCTTGCTGCTACTCCCTGGAAATCACCAGGGATACCCAACATGATCCGCGACACCTCCGCACAGGACCGCCTCGTCGAAGTCCGCCCGAGCCATCGGCGCAAGCTCATGCTCGGTGGCGCGGGCGTGGTGGTGCTGGCCGCGCTCGTATTCGCGGCGCCGAAGGTCGCGACGATGTTCTCCGCGGATTCGTCGGTCAGCGCCTCGCGCCTCTCGTTCGGCACCGTCACCCGTGGCCCCTTCGTTCGCGACATCGCGGCGGAAGGCAAAGTGGTCGCCGCCGTGAGCCCGACGATGTATGCGGCGTCCGCCGGCGCGGTCGTGCTGAAAGTGCATGCGGGCGACGTGGTCACGAAGAATCAGCCGCTCGCCGTCATCACCAGTCCCGAACTCACCAGCAAGCTCGCGCAGGAACAGTCGGCGGCCGATGCGATGGAAGTGGAGTTCCTGCGCGCGCAGATCGACGCGACGAAGAAGCGCTCCGAGCTGCAGAAGGCGTTCGATAACGCGACCATCGATCAGACCGCCGCCGAGCGTGACCTCAAGCGCTACCAGAGCGCGTTCGACAAGGGTGCCGTGCCGGCCGCCGAAGTGGAGAAGGCCAAGTCCACGCTGGACAAGGCGGCGATCACCACGAAGCACGCGAAGTCCGACCTGGCGACGGATAACGACAGCCTGACTTTCGACGTGCAGTCGAAGAAGCTGGCCCACGACCGTCAGCTGCTGCTGGTGAAAGACCTCGAGCGCCAGGTCGACGACCTCAACGTGAAGTCGCCCGTCGACGGGCAGGTCGGTCAGCTGTTCATCGCCGAGCGCGCCACGGTCGCCAAGGATGCCCAGCTGTTGAGCGTCATCGATCTGTCCGCCCTCGAAGTCGAGATGAAAGTGCCGGAGAGCTTCGCGCGCGACCTCGCGATCGGCATGCCCGGTGAGATCACCGGTAACGGCAAGGTGTGGGACGGGAAGGTGAGCGCGATCTCGCCCGAGGTGGTCAATGGCGAAGTCGCGGCGCGACTGCGTTTCGACGGCGATACACCCAAGCAGCTGCGCCAGAGCCAGCGCATGTCCGTGCGTATCCTGCTCGACAAACGCGACAACGTACTGACCGTCGAGCGCGGCTCGTTCGTGGACGAAAGCGCCGGCCGCTACGCTTACGTCGTGGCCGACGGCATGGCCGATCGTCGCGACATCCGTGTCGGTGCCAGCAGCATCGACAAGGTCGAGATTCTGGACGGTCTGAAGGAGGGCGACAAGATCGTCATCTCCGGGGCGGACACCTTTGGCACCGCCAAGCACATCGCCATCAGCCGTTAACCGTTCCAACCATTCATCCACCGAGGGAAACGTCATGCTCAAGATGAACCATCTCGCCAAGGTCTACCGCACGGAAGTCGTCGAGACCTACGCCCTGCGCGACTTCAACATCGATGTGAAGGAAGGCGAGTTCGTGGCCGTCACCGGACCGTCCGGCTCGGGCAAGACCACCTTCCTCACCATCGCCGGCCTGCTCGAGACGTTCACCGGGGGCGAATACCACCTGGACGGCGTCGAAGTGAGCAAGCTCGACGATAACGCCCGCTCGAAGATCCGCAACGAGAAGATCGGCTTCATCTTCCAGGCGTTCAACCTGATCCCCGATCTCAACGTGTTCGACAACGTCGAAGTGCCGCTGCGCTATCGCGGGATGAAAGCCGCCGAGCGCAAGCAGCGCATCATGGATGCGCTCGAGCGTGTCGGCCTGGCCTCGCGCGCGAGGCATTACCCGGCCGAACTCTCCGGCGGTCAGCAGCAGCGTGTCGCCATCGCCCGCGCACTCGCCGGCTCACCGCGTCTTCTTCTGGCCGACGAACCGACCGGTAACCTCGATACACAGATGGCCCGCGGCGTGATGGAACTGCTGGAAGAGATCCACCGTGAAGGCGCCACCATCGTCATGGTGACTCACGATCCGGAACTCGCCGCACGCGCGCAGCGCAACGTCCACGTGATCGACGGCCAGGTGGTCGACCTCGCTGAAGAACCGCGCTTCCACTCGCATCCCAACGTCGCCCACTCCTGATCGTACCGCCGCTTCTCCGGGGGAATCCGTCCATGTTCAGTTACTACCTCCATCTCGGTATGCGCAGCCTGAGGCGCAACCCGGTCCTCACCGCACTGATGGTGATGGCCATCGGCTTCGGCGTGGCCGCGTCGATGACGACGTACTCGGTGTTCCGCGCGACGTCGCGGGATCCGATTCCACAGAAGTCGGCCGTGCTCTACAACGTGCAGGTCGACAACTGGGGTCCCGAGAATACGGAGAAGGGCGAGCCACCCCCGGCATTGTCGTACCAGGACGCGATCGCGCTGCTGCGGGCACACAAGGCCGAACGGCAGACGGTGACCTATCCGATCGGCATTTCCGTGATTCCGGAAGACCCGAGCCGTTTACCGGTGCGCGAAGGTGCGTACGCGACAGGTGCCGACTTCTTCCCGATGTTCGATGTGCCCTTCATCCAGGGACAGGCATGGACGCTGGACGACGACGAGCGCCATGCCAGCGTCGCTGTGATCTCGAAGACGCTGAACGACAAGCTGTTCGACGGCGGCCAGAGCGTCGGCAAGCAGATCAACATCGATGGCCATCTGTTCCGCATCAGCGGCGTGATCCAGGACTGGGCGCCGCAGCCGCTGTTCTTCGACGTGCCCAATACGAGCGGGTTCAACGATGGCGCCTCGGTGTATGTGCCGTTCAACCGGGCTGTCGATCTCAAACTGCCCAATAGTGGCAACAACAACTGTGTCGCCGATCCCGGTGAAGGCTGGGACAACTATCTGCGTTCCGAGTGCATCTGGCTGTCGCTCTGGGCGGAGCTGCCGACCCGTGTCGCGGCGGACTCCTACCGTCAATACATCGCCGGCTATGGAGCCGAACAACAACGTGCGGGCCGTTTTCGCTGGGCACCCAACGGGCGCGTGCGTGACGTGATGGACTGGTTGTCGGTGCAGAACGTCGTTCCACCGGAGTCGCAGGTGTCGCTGGTCGTATCGCTGGGCTTCCTGGTGATCTGCCTGGTCAACACGGTGGGTCTGCTGCTGGCGAAGTTCATGCGCCGGGCGCCTGAAATCGGCGTTCGCCGGGCGCTGGGCGCGTCACGGCTGCATATCTACGCGCAGTTCCTGATCGAGGCGGGCACGATCGGCGTCGCAGGGGGCGTCCTGGGTCTGATCCTTACCGGGCTGGGCGTGCTCGGCGTGGGGCTGGTCTTCCCCGAGCCCATCGCCCGGCTGGCGACACTGGACCCGATGCTCGTGCTGCTCACGCTCGTGGTGTCGATCGCCGCGTCGATCATCGCCGCTTTCTATCCGACCTGGCGCGCCGCCCAAGTGCAGCCCGCCTGGCAGCTGAAGTCGAACTGAGGATTTCATCGTGCAGATACTTCCCATCCTCGCCGCGCTGCGTCGGCATAAGGCCGGCACCATCCTCATCGCGCTGCAGATCGCCTTGACCCTGGCCATCGTCTGCAATGCCCTGTTCATCGTGCATGAGCGCGTCGAGCGCGCGAACCGCCCGACAGGCATGAACGAGTCGAACCTGATCGCCGTGCAGAACCGGTATGTAGGCGCGCCCTCGACCTACCTTCCGATCATAAGGACGGACATCCAGGCCATTCGCGCCATGCCCGGCGTGGAAGATGCGTATGTCACCAACACGTATCCGCTGCGCCGGGGTGGCTGGTCATTGACCGCGCGCACGGCACCGGATGCGACCAAGGGCGGCGCGCAGACCGCGCTCTACTTCGGCGACGAGCACACGCTCAAGACGCTGGGCGTGCAGCTCATCGCCGGCCGGAATTTCACGGCCTCCGAGGTCGGCTCGTTCGAGCGCCAGGAGTCGCCGTCCCCGCCGCAGGTGATCGTGACCAAGACGCTGGCCGACAAACTTTTTCCCAACGGCGATGCGCTGGGCAAGGTTATCTATTACCGCGGCGGGAAGCCGTCGACCATCATCGGCATCGTGGCGAAGCTGACCGTTCCGTGGATCGACATGGACTTCATGGACAGCGTGACGATCATGCCGCTGACGTTCAATGACGGCGGACAGAGTTTCATGATCCGTACCAAGCCGGGCCAGCAGGACGCCGTATTCAAGAGCGTTCCCAAAGTCCTGTTCGACGTCAACCGCATGCGTGTGCTTCCCGAAAAATACGGCATCCGCACCTTCGAAACGGTGCGTGCGAACGCCTACGAGGCGGATCGCGGCATGGCGATCCTGATGAGCGTCGTCTGCGGCGTGTTGCTGGCCATCACGGCGGCGGGCATCGTGGGCTTGTCGAGCTTCTGGGTCGGGCAGCGGCGTAAGCAGATCGGTGTGCGGCGCGCATTGGGGGCGAAGCGCAGCGATATCCTCAGTTACTTCATGACCGAGAACTTCCTGATCGCGCTCGCCGGCGTGGTCGTCGGCACGATGCTCGCGCTGGGGCTGAGCCAGTGGATGTTCACGCATTTCGAGATGAAGCGGCTTTCGTTTACGTACGTGATGGTCGGCGTGGTCGCGTTGCTCGGCCTCGGTCAGGCGGCGGTGTTCGCGCCGGCGCTGCGCGCCTCTCGGGTGTCGCCTGTCGAAGCGACGCGGAGCGTCTGAGGCGTGGAAGTATCGATGTTCGCCTATTACCTGGAACTCGCCTTTCGCAGCCTGAGGCGGAGCAGGGCACTGACGGCGCTCATGATTCTCGCCGTCGCGCTAGGGATCGGGGCCAGCATGACCACGCTGACCGTCCTGCACGTGTTGTCGGGCGATCCGCTGCCGGAACGCAGCGGATCGATCTACATGCCCCGGCTGGACCCTCGCGATCTGAGCCACGCGGAGGATACGAAGCTACCCGTGCAGGTCACCTGGATCGACGGCATGCGCTTGCTGAAGGACCGTCGGGCGGACCGGCAAGCCCTGATGGTGGGTGGCACGGTACCGGTCCAGTCCGACGATCAGGCCATGGATCCGTTCATCGAGCACTCGCGCTATACGACGGCAGACTTCTTCGCGATGTTCGATGTGCCGTTCCGCTACGGGCAGCCGTGGAGCGATGCGGAGGACGAGTCCAGGGCACACGTGGCCGTGATCGGAGCCGATCTGAACGACCGGCTGTTCGGCGGCACCAACAGCGTCGG
The DNA here is from genome assembly GCF_900102405.1 of Dyella sp. 333MFSha. Classification (NCBI taxonomy): domain Bacteria; kingdom Pseudomonadati; phylum Pseudomonadota; class Gammaproteobacteria; order Lysobacterales; family Rhodanobacteraceae; genus Dyella; species Dyella sp. 333MFSha. The sequence continues at coordinate 155,634 of NZ_FNBR01000001.1, forward strand.
CCGGACGATACGCGCTAACGGGGCGGATCTTCGCATCATCGGCGTGCTCGATGTCTGGCGACCCGTGCCGCATTTCTACGATATCTATACCGGCAGCTTTTCGGGCAGCGAAGGCGTGTTCGTCCCGCTCTCGACGGCCCGCGCGCTGGAGATGGGCCGAGACGGTGGGATCAGCTGCTGGGGCGAGGGGTCGACCGCCGAGAACGAGATGGAACGTGCCTCGTGCACCTGGCTGCAGTACTGGGTACAGCTCGACAGTGCGGCGCACCTCGAAGCGTATCGTCGCTACCTCGACGGCTACGCGCACGAGCAGGCGGCGCTTGGCCGTTTTCAGCGTCCCCAGCACCCGGAGGTGACCGGCCTGCTCGCTTTCCTGGAGGAGCAGAAGGTCGTTCCGAGTGACGTCCGCCTGCAGGTGTGGCTTGCCCTCGGATTTTTTGTCGTGTGCCTGGTCAACACCGTGGGGCTGATGCTGGCCAAGTTCATGCGACGCGCCGGCGAAGTCGGTGTGCGGCGGGCACTGGGCGCGTCACGGCGCAGCGTGTTTGCGCAACTGCTCACCGAGGCCGGCCTGATCGGTGTGGCCGGAGGCGTGGGTGGGCTGATCCTCGCGTGGGCCGGACTCGCCCTGGTGCGAAGGCAGCCCGATGCGTTCGCCCGGCTGGCTCATCTCGATCTGACCATGCTCGTCGCCACGTTGCTGCTTTCGGTGATCGCTACGTTGATCGCCGGCCTGCTTCCCGCCTGGCGCGCGTGCAGCATCACGCCCGCGCTGCAGCTGAAGAGTCAATGACATGAACATGCAGATCGGACCTATCCTCTCCACACTGCGACGCCATCGCTTCACCTGCACGCTGCTCGTCCTGCAGGTCGCCCTGACGTGCGCGATCGTCTGCAACGCGGTTTTCCTGGTGCGCGACCGGCTGGCGTGGATGGACACGCCCAGTGGCGTCGACGAAGACCGTCTGGTGCGTATCGAAGTGGGCGACATCGGTATCCACACCGACATGCATGCACGCACCCTGGCGGATCTGGCCGCTCTTCGCGAGGTCCCGGGTGTGGAAGACGCCACCGTGGCCAACTCGGTGCCTTTCGGCGACCGTAGCTGGAGCAGTGGTCTCGGTCGTCAGCGCGATCAGCATGTGTCGAGCCTGAATACCGGTAATTTCTACGGCGAGCGCATCGGCGAGATCATGGGTGTGCAGCTGGCCGAAGGCCGTTGGTTCCGCCCCGACGAGTATCGCTGGATGGACGATGTCGTCAGCGCGAAGGTCAAGGTGGCCCCGTCGATCATCCTTTCGAAAGACGCCGCCGACCGGCTTTTCCCCGACGGGCATCCGATCGGTCGAAGCGTGTTCGTCGGCGATAACGAGATGCGTGTGGTCGGTGTCGTGAAACGCCTGTCGCGCGCCGGGGGCGGCGACCGTGGGCAGGTCGCCTTCAGCACGATGGTGCCGCTCCGGGAATATCCGGCGATGGGCGCGGCCTTCGTGCTGCGTGTAAGGCCGGGCGAGGCGGACCGCGTACTGACGGCCGCCGCGGCGAAACTTCGCCAGCTCGACCCGCGGCGGGTGGTCACCGGCAAACAGCGTTACAGCGACATCCGCGACGCGTATTTCGCCAGCGATCGTGCCATGGCCGTCTTGCTGGTCGGTGTGTGTATCGCACTGCTCACGGTGACCGCGCTGGGCATCGTCGGGCTGGCCAGCTTCTGGGTGGGCCAGCGGCGTCGGCAGATCGGCGTACGGCGGGCACTGGGCGCGCGCCGGGTCGACGTGCTGCGCTACTTTCAGACCGAAAACTTCCTGCTGGCCAGCATCGGGATCGGCCTAGGCATGGTGCTGGCTTACGGTATGAACCTGCTGCTGATGTGGCAATACGAAGTGCCGAGACTTCCGCTGGTCTATCTGCCGGCCGGGGCGATCATCCTCTGGCTGCTCGGGCAGGTCGCCGTGCTGGCACCGGCCCTGCGCGCGGCGGCCGTCCCCCCGGTGGTCGCGACACGTGGTTAGAATGAAGATTCATGCGAAAGGCTTTCAACCTTTTGGTCATCGAGAAGCATCCATGCCTGCATGCCAAAGGTTCACATGCGCTGCGTACTGATCATTGACGACAACCCCGCCGTCGGCGAGGCCCTTTCCCTGGCTCTCAGCCTCCGCGAGATCCGGCCCCTTGTCGCGCTCACACCCGAAGAAGGCCTGGCGATGCTTGGCCGTGAACGGATCGATGTCGTCATTCAGGACATGAACTTCACCGCCGACACCACGTCGGGGGAGGAAGGCATCGCGCTGTTCAAGGCCATCCGCGCGCGTTACACCGACCTGCCGGTGATCCTGCTGACGGCGTGGACGCACCTCGAAGCCGCGGTGGAACTGGTCAAGGCCGGCGCTTCCGATTATCTGGCCAAGCCGTGGGATGACAACAAGCTGCTGGCGACGGTGGAAAACCTGCTGGAACTGGCCGAAGCCAACCGCGAGGCCACGCGTGTCCATGTCGAACGCCGTCGCCGGCGCGAAGCTCTCGAAAGCCGCTACGAACTCGATGGCCTGGTATTCGCTTCCGAGGCCATGAGCCGCACGATCGAGCTTGCATGTCAGGTCGCGCGTTCCGACGTATCCGTGCTGGTGACCGGTCCCAACGGTGCCGGCAAGGAACGCATCGCCGCGATCGTGCACGCCAATTCCGCCGTGAGGCACGGGCCGTTCGTCGCGGTCAATTGCGGTGCGCTTCCCGGGGAGCTGATCGAGGCCGAGCTGTTCGGTGCCGACGCCGGCGCGTATACGGGCGCCAACAAGGCGCGTGAGGGCCGCTTCGAGATGGCTCATGGCGGCACGTTGTTCCTCGACGAGATCGGCAACCTGCCGCTGCCGGGGCAGATGAAGCTGCTGCGCGTGCTCGAGACGGGCCAGTTCGAGCGACTGGGTTCGGGGCGGACGCGACAGGTCAAGGTGCGCCTGGTCAGCGCGACCAATGCCGACCTCAAGGCGATGATCGCTGCGGGCACCTTCCGCGAAGACCTCTATTACCGCCTCAACGTCATCGACGTGAACCTCCCTCCGCTCTCCGAGCGCAGCGACGATATCCTGCCGCTGGCCGGGCATTTCCTGGACGGCAAGGCCACATTGACCGAAGACGCTCGCGAAGCCCTGCTGGCGCACTCGTGGCCGGGCAACGTACGTGAGCTGAAAAACGCCATCGCGCGTGCGGCGCTGCTGGCACCGGACGGTCGCATCGAGCCGGTACACCTCAACCTCCCGCCGCCGGCGGCGAACGCCACGCGCAACCTCGACGAACCCAGCCGCGAGTCGGTCGAAGCAGCCCTGGCCTCGGCGGGCGGGGTCATCAGTCGCGCCGCGAACAGCCTGGGCCTGTCACGGCAAGCGCTCTACCGGCGGATGGAGCGATACGGGCTGGCTGTCTGACGCGCCGCCGATGAGGACGCTCACGCTAGAGGGACGGATGACGATCGTGGTGGCCGCATCGGCCATCGTCGGCGCGCTGGTGTTCGCGGGCGTTTCCATCTGGCCTTTCCCGCAGGTGCTGGCGTGGATGCGCGCGGTGCCTGACAAGACCGGCAAACTGCCCACGCCGGGGCCGATCGAGGCGTTCGACGGCACCACGGCCCTGGTCATCTGTCTTCTCGTGTTGCTGCCGCTGTCGGCCTGGGTGGCGCACCTTCTGGTCGAGCCCCTGCGTCGTCTAATGCGTGCGCTGGAGAGCGCACTGGCCAGTTATCGCGACGGGGATTTCAGCATCTCGATCGGATCCGGGCGCAACGACGAACTCGGCGATCTGATCCACATGCACAACGCGCTTGGCCAGACGCTGCGCGAACAACGCCAGCATCTCGCCCAGCGCGAGTTGCTGCTGGACACCGTGGTACAGAACACGCCCGTCGCCCTCGTGTTGACCGATGCGACAGGCAAGGTCACCTACGCGAACATCGCGGCGAGGCATCTCTTCAACGAAGGCCGGGCGTTGGCGGGTCTCGACTTCGCGACGGTGCTCGAAGCCATGCCCGCCAACCTTCGCGATGCCGCCGGCGCCGGCGAGGACGCGCTGTTCAACGTCGAGATGGATGGCAGCGAAGAGACCTTCCACCTTTCGCAGCGGGGCTTCCGTCTGCAGGGGCGGCCTCACCGGCTTCAGCTGTACCGTCGCATGACGCGTGAGCTTTCCCGCCAGGAAGTACACACGTGGAAACGGGTCATCCGCGTCATCAGTCACGAACTCAACAACTCGCTGGCGCCTATCTCGTCGCTGTCGCATTCCGGTGCCGAACTCGCACGTCGCGGCGATCTCGCCCGGCTGCCCGGGGTCTTCGCCTCCATCGGCGACCGCGCGAAGCACCTGCACAGTTTCATTGCCGGCTACGCCAGCTTCGCCAAGCTGCCCGCGCCGCAGGCCCGCGAGGTCCCCTGGGCGCCGTTTCTCGACGATCTGGCTCTGCACGCGGAATTTCGCCTTGCGGCGCCCTTGCCCGAGCATCCGGGGTGGTTCGATCGCACCCAGGTCGAGCAGGTGCTGATCAACCTGATCAAGAATGCGCACGAGGCCGGCGGGGAGGCCACGGAGGTCAGCCTGGCGGTCCACCACATCGGCCGCGAGACCCTGATCGAGGTGGCCGACCGCGGCCCGGGCATGAGCGACACCGTCCTGGCGCAGGCGTTATTGCCTTTTTATTCGACCAAGCGCTCGGGTACCGGCCTTGGGCTGGCGCTTGCCCGAGAAATTTCGGAAGCCCATGGCGGCCGGATCGCGCTGTCCAACCGCGACGGCGGCGGCCTTCGCGTCACCCTGTTGCTTCCCGCCGGTCCGGCCTGAGTCGCTTCGCCTATACTCCGGGCAAGACACCGGAAATAGGGAGCGAAGGGCCATGGGAAATATCGTCGTCGCGTTCGTCGTCGTGGTGGTTGCCGTCACCGTGCTGGCGAAGCTGATCCGCATCGTGCCTCAGGGCTACGAGTGGACGGTCGAGATGTTCGGCAAGTACACCGGCACGCTGACACCGGGTCTGCATTTTCTGATTCCCTTCGTCTATGCGATCGGTCGCAAGATGAACATGATGGAGCAGGTCCTCGAGGTTCCCTCGCAGGACGTCATCACCAAGGACAACGCGGTGGTCCGCGTGGATGGCGTCGTCTTCTACCAGGTGCTGGATGCCGCCAAGGCCGCGTATGAAGTCGCGAACCTCGAAGGTGCGGCGCTGGCGCTGATCATGACGAATATCCGTACCGTGCTCGGTTCGATGGATCTCGACGAGAGCCTCAGCCAGCGCGACGCGATCAATGCCAAGCTGCTGGGCGTGATCGACGAGGCCACGCATCCGTGGGGCGTCAAGGTCACCCGTATCGAAATCAAGGACATCTCGCCGCCGCGCGATCTGGTCGACGCGATGGCCCGGCAGATGAAGGCCGAGCGCGAGAAGCGCGCCAACATCCTCGATGCTGAGGGCTTCCGTCAGGCGGCCATCCTCAAGGCGGAAGGCGAAAAGCAGTCCGCCATCCTGAGCGCCGAGGGCAAAAAAGAGGCCGCTTTCCGCGAAGCCGAAGCACGCGAGCGCCTCGCCGAGGCCGAAGCCAAGGCGACGACGATGGTCTCCAACGCCATCTCGCATGGCGACGTCAACGCACTGAATTACTTCGTGGCCAACAATTACGTCGAGGCGCTGAAGGAAATGGCCAAGTCGCCCAACCAGAAGACGTTGCTGCTGCCGATGGAAGCCACGGGCATCCTCGGTTCGCTGGCGGGCATCGCCGAGCTGGCCAAATCCTCGCTGGCCACGCAGCAACAGCAGCGCCCGCCGCAGGGCGACGGCACCGTCAATCGCACCCCGCCAGTGCCCCGCTGACGCCATGAGCCAGATCGCGCTGCATTACCTGTGGTGGATCGCCGCCTTGCTGCTGCTCGGCGGCGAGGTGCTGTTGCCGGGTTACTTCATGCTGTGGATCGGTCTCGCCGCGGCGGTCATGGGCGTCGTGCTGTTGGCCGTCCCCGGTCTGACCGCGCTTGCACAGGCCGTGATTTTCGTGATCCTCGCATTCGCCTCCTGCTTCCTTTACTGGAAATGGGTGCGGCCGCGGCTCAACCGTGTTCCGGCCGGCAACGAGCGGCTCAACCGTCGTGGCGAACAGCTGATCGGTCAGCGTTACACGCTGTGCGAGCCGATCGTGCAGGGTCGCGGCAAGGCGAAGGTGGGCGACGGCATGTGGCTGGTCACCGGGCCGGATCTCCCCCTGGGTGCCACCGTCGAGGTCGTCGGCATCGACGGCACCACCCTGCGCGTGAAGGCGACGGACGTTGCCTGAGGTCGCACCGCTGACCGTTCCGGTGAGCTTCGCCACCACGGCGATCAACACCCGCATCGCGTTCCTCACCGAGCTGGCGCGTCGCCTGCACCAGTACGGCACCACCGCACCGCGCCTGGAGACCGCCATCGGTCGCTCCGCGCAGCGCCTCGGCCTTTCCGCCGAGGTCTGGTCCAGCCCCACCGCGATCATCGTGTCGTTCGCCGATCTGGGGCAGGGCGACGACGGCGTCGCCCAGGTCACGCAGGTCATGCGCCTGCCGCCCGGCGACGTCAACCTCGCGCGCCTCTGCGAAGCCGACCGCATCGCCGACGTCGTGATCGACGGCCGGATGGAACTGCGCGAAGGCTTTCACCTGTTACGCAAGCTGGGTGCACCGGAAACCTTCCGTGCCGAGCTCGGCGTGATCGCTAGCTATGGCCTCTGCGCGGCCACCGTCGTCGGCCTGCTGTTGCACAGCGCGTGGCCCGATCTGGTCACCGCGGGTTTCATCGGCGTTCTCATCGGTTCGATTACCGTCGCGTCGGGCAGCCGACCGCGGCTCGCCGCCGCCAGCGATGCGATCAGCGCCATGGTCGCCACAGCCATCGCGATCGTCGTCAGCGCCTACCTGGTGCCGCTGGCGGTCAAGTCGGTGATCCTCGGCAGCCTGATCGTGCTGATGCCCGGCATGGCGCTGACCACGGCCGTGCGCGAAATTTCCAGTCAACATCTCGTGGCCGGTGTCGCGCGCATGGGTGGCGCGGTGGCCACGCTGCTGAAGCTGACCTTCGGTACCGTGGCGGCCAGCCAGCTGTGCGAGGCCTTCGGTATCGTGTCGCGCGATTACTCGCTGCCGCCACTTCCCGGCTGGGCCGACTGGCCGATGCTCGCGGTCGGCGCTTTCTCGTTCGCCATCCTGTTCCGCGCCGCCCGGCGCGACTGGCTGGTCGTGATGGGGGCCGTCATTCTCGGTTACCTCGCCACACGATGGGGAGGCAGTATTTCGGGCTCGCTGCCGGGCGCGCCGTTCGGCGTGTTTGTCGGCGGCCTGCTGCTGGGCTCGCTCAGCAATGTCTATGCGCGCTACGCCCAGCAACCGGGCGCCGTCGTGCGCGAGCCCGGCATCATCCTGCTGGTGCCGGGCTCGGTAAGCTTCCGCAGCGTCTCCTATCTGCTGGACCGGGATGCCTCACTGGGCATGGATACGGGCCTGCTCGGTGTCACGCTGCTGGTGTCGCTGGTGGCGGGCCTGTTGTTCGGCGACCTGATCGTCGCGCCGCGTCGTTCGCTCTGAGCGGTCAGCTGGCGTATTGAGCCACGCCGTTGCCAAACGACCAGTTCTCTTTTTTGACCTCGACGAGATTGACGAAGACGTCGCCCGGTTTGACGCCTGGCGACTTGCCCAGATTTTCCGCGATCGCCTGATACAGCGCTTTCTTCTGCTCGAGGGTGCGCGTGTCGTTGAAGGTGATCTGCACGATGACGATGTCGTCGGTGCGTTCGATACCGAGGTAGTGCGCGTCGTAGACGAGACCTTCCGCATCGTGTTCGGCGATGACCTGGAAACGGTCATCGTGCGGCACGCCGATGCTGACCAGAGCGTCATGAACGGCTTTCCCGAGCGCGCTGCGATAGGCGGCATCCTTGCCACGGCGGACATCGATTCGGACGAGGGGCATGAGGTTGGCTCCGGGGATAATCCGCCCGGTTTACGCCGGGGGCGGGGGAGCGTCAAGGGCGTGCTTTCGATCTCGCGGGCTTGGTTCGGCTCGGCTTGCGCCATCGCATTTGGCTTTGTCGCGAGCGTGTTGTGTCGCGTTGGAGAGCCGGCGGGGGTGACCCTCGAGGCCACGCCTGCGGCGACCCCTCAGGGAAGGGCCGCTACCGCCGCCGTATATCAATGGCCTTCGGCCGGGTCGGGCTCCGACTGGGGGTTTTCGAGTCGGCTGTCCCTGCCTCCCCGAAAACGGCCGGTCATCCCTGACCGGCCCCGCCCGCGCGGCCTCGTCCAGTCGAAGCCCTCGCCTGCGGCTACCGGCCCCGAGGGTCACCCCCGCCGTCTCTTTGGTGTACCGAGGTGGGTTGGTGGTCGAGCGGGGTGTGGCTTCTTCGCTTCGTTGGCTTTTCGCGCGCAGGGCGCGCTCCTACAGGCCGCCATGTATCCCACCATTGCGCTCGCCGCGCGGTAGGAGCGAACCCTGTTCGCGAACCCTCAGCCTAGCTAAGGCGAACGAGGCGATGCGCCCAGGCAAGCGAGCGTTCCCATCCAACGAAGCGCACCGCCGCTCGACCCACCCGCAACCTCAGTCCCCCAAAGAGCCGGCGGGTGCCACCCTCGCGTCCGGTAGCCGCAGGCGAGGGCTCCGACTGGAAGAGGCCCGTAGGGGGCCGGTCATGAATCACCTGCCGTTTTCGGGGAGGCAGGGACAGCCGACTCGAAAACCCCCAGTCGGAGCCCGACCCGGCCGAAGGCCATTGAGATACGGCCGCGGTAGCGGCCCTCCTTGAGGGGTCGCCGCAGGCGTGGACGCGAGGGTGGCACCCGCCGGCTCTTCCCGACCTCACCGCACGCCGCGACAAAGCCAAACGCGATGGCGAAGCCGAGCTCCCGAAACAAACACCACGCCGATTCGCAAAAAAAAGGCCCCGCATTCGCAAGGCCATTTTTCTCGTTTATGTCGGGATGTAAATCACACCAGCAGATCGCTTTCCTTTTTACCGGCCTTCAGCGCGTCATTGAACCAGCGCGGACGCTTGCCGCGTCCCGACCAGGTCTGTTCCTCGTTATCCGGATTACGGTATTTGGCAGCAACCACCGTGCCGGCGCGTTTGGATTTCGGGGCGCGGGCGCCGAAGACGTCGTCGAAGGTGAAACCTTCGGCGCGGATCAATTCATTGATTTTGTCGCGCAGTGCGGAAACTTTCTCCCTGCGCAGCTCGGTTTGGCGGGACTGGGCCTTGGCGATCAGCTCGTTGAGCTGATTGTGGCTGAGGTTCTTGATATCGACGGCCATGGGCATTCTCCCTGTTCTGGTTTCACAGTAAATCGACGTATTAATCGATGCGATTAATTTCACACACGCTCGGGTCGGAATTGTGAACCAAGTGGCGGAATAATGGCAGCTTACCGTGGGACTCTCAGCGCAATCGGAGCCGATTATCGGAATAATCCTACAGCGGCGCCGTTCACTGGAATGGAATAACTCATGTCCATCATTAGCATTGGCGTACGACGTGTTGCCCTCGCGGTCGCCCTGGCCGGCGGTGTGAGCCTTTCGGCGCCGGGTATGGCGGAATCCGCCGTGTACGGCGGCGGCCCGTTTTACAGCGGCGGTACGCCCGTCATGGACGACCTCCGGGCATCGGGATTCACCACAGTCATGCTGTGGAGCGTGCATGTGGATACCAATGGCGACCTGCACCTCAACGATGAGCCCCTCATCAGTGACGGCAACTACGTCGGCCCGAACACGGGCTGGTCAGCCGAGCTGGCGACGCTCAAGCAGGCGCCTACGTCGGTGAACCGGATCGAGGTGTCGATCGGTGCCGGCGGTACGACGGACTTCGAGAGTATCCAGGCACTGGTCAACGGCACCGGGGCGGGATCGGGTACGGGGCCGGACAGCATCCTTTACCGTAACTTCCAGTTGCTGAAACAGATTACGGGCGCGGACGCGGCGAATTTCGACGATGAGAGCGCCTACGATCTGGCATCGGCGACGGCCTTCGGTCAGATGCTGGCGGGGCTCGGCTACAAGATCACGTTCGCGCCTTATACCAATCGCAGCTTCTGGGCTTCGCTCAAAGCCAACCTGGGCAGTGCCGTGGACAAGATCTACCTGCAGGACTACGCGGGTGGCACGGGTAACGATCCGGCGCAGTGGACGAGCGCGCTCGGCATGCCGGTGATTCCGGGGCTCTGGTCGAAGAACGGCACGGGCTGCAGCGCTGGCGATTCGCCGGCGACCGTGCAGTCGAAGATGACTGCCTGGAAACAGAGCGCCGGTATCCCGGGCGGCTTCATGTGGCTGTACGACGATATCCAGAAATGCTCGGCGCCGGGCCGTACGACGGCGGACTACGCCAACGCGATCAATGCCGCCGTCCAGTAGAGGCGGCCGGTAACCGCGACGGGAGCGCGGCTCGTGCGCTCCCGTCGCGCCTGTCACTCAGGGACCATCACGCTTCGAGCAGCGCGAGCAGTTCTTCGCGCGTGACGTTGCGCGATTCGGCTTCCGTGCGGGCGCGGTATTCGAACGTCCCGGCCTCGAGGCCGCGGCCGCTCACGACGATACGGTGCGGAATACCGATCAGTTCCATGTCGGCAAGCATCGGACCGGTACGGAGTCCGCGGTCGTCGAATGCGGTGTCGATGCCGGCCTGCGACAGTTCCTGATAAAGCGACTCGGCCGCCTCGGTGACGACGGGATCGTTCTTCGGATTGATGACGCAGACCACCACGCGCCACGGCGCCATGGCGTCGGTCCAGATCATGCCGGCGTCGTCGTGGCGCTGCTCGATGGCGGCGGCGACGATGCGGCTGACGCCGACGCCGTAGCAACCCATGTACATGGTGGCCATCTTGCCGTTGTTGTCGAGCACGCGCGCGCCCATGGCTTCCGCGTACTTCTGGCCGAGCTGGAAGATATGACCGACCTCGATGCCGCGGGCCAGACGGATCGTGCCCTTGCCGTCCGGGGACGCGTCGCCTTCCACCACCTTGCGGATGTCGGCTACGCGGTTGATGCGGGCATCGCGCTGCCAGTTGGCGCCGGTGAAATGGGTGCCGTCCTGATTGCCACCGCAGACGAAGTCGGCGAGCACGGCGGCGCTGCGGTCGACGATGACCGGAATGGAGTCGGGCAGGCCGACAGGGCCGATGAAGCCAGGGCGTGTGCCGGTGGCGGCGAGGATCTCCGCTTCGCTGGCCAGTTCGGAATCGTCCGGAAGCTCCGGCAGGTGGGCGGCCTTCACTTCATTGATGTCGTGATCGCCGCGCACGACGAGCGCGACCAGGCCTTCCAGGCCGCGAACGAGGATGGTCTTCACCGTCTGCGAAGCCGGTACGCCGAGGAACGCGGTGATCTCGTCGATCGTGCGCTGCGTGGGCGTATCCACGCGGGTGAGCTCGGCCGACGGGGCGGGACGCTCGATGGCCGGTGCCAGCGCTTCGGCTTTTTCGATGTTGGCCGCATACGACGAACCGTCGGAGAACGCGATGGCGTCTTCGCCCGAGTCGGCGATGACCTGGAACTCGTGGCTGGCGCTGCCGCCGATGGCGCCGGTGTCGGCGTCGACGGCGCGGAATTCCAGGCCCAGGCGGGTGAAGATGCGCGAATACGCGTCGTACATGACCTGGTAGGTTTCGCCGAGCGATTCCGGGGTCAGGTGGAACGAGTAGGCGTCCTTCATCAGGAACTCGCGCGCGCGCATCACACCGAAGCGCGGGCGGATCTCGTCGCGGAACTTGGTCTGGATCTGGAAGAAGTTGAGCGGCAGCTGCTTGTAGCTCTTCAGCTCGTTACGCGCGAAGTCGGTGATGACTTCTTCGTGCGTGGGGCCGTAGCAGAACTCCTGTTCCTTGCGATCCTTGATCTTCAGCAACTGGCCGCCGAATTTCTCCCAGCGGCCGGTTTCTTCCCACAGTTCGCGCGGCTGCACCGAAGGCATGAGCACTTCGATCGCGCCGGCGCGGACCATTTCCTCGCGAACCACGGCCTCGACCTTGCGCATCACGCGCAGGCCCAGCGGCGACCAGGTGTAAAGGCCGGACGCCAGCTTGCGGATCATGCCCGCGCGCAGCATCAGCTGGTGGCTGGCGATTTCCGCGTCGGCGGGGACTTCCTTGACGGTGGCGAGATGAAACTGGCTGAGGCGCATGCGGGCGATTCGTCGGGAGTAAGACGCCGATTATAGTTGCAAGCCCCAGCCAGCGCCGATCACTTGCAGTAAAGCGTCATCTGCGCCTGTGTGGTTTCGATCTGGCGCTTCTTCCCGGCGTCGTCGAGCTGCTGGGAACCGCCCTTGCCGTCATCGATGGAGATGACCTGTTCCTTGCCCAGCACGTCCATGTTCTTTCGCAGCTGGTCGCAGAGCCTGGCGCGGTTGGCCGGGTTGTCGGCGACCTGGGTGCCGGGTGCGGGAGGCGCGGCTTCCGGCTTCGCCGGTGCGGCGGGGGCCGGTGCCGGTGCCTCGACCGTGCCGCTGGTCTTCACCTTCTCGTATCTGGCGTTGTTCGGCGGCGGCGTGTCCGCGTAATGGGTGACGCCCTGAGCGTCCTTCCACTTGTATGCCTGGGCCAGCGCGAGGGGGCAGGCCGTGACGAGGAGTGCGAGGACAAGGCAGCGACGCATGCGTGATTCCGGCAGGTGGGTGGATGGCGCAAGAAGTATCACCGGGCCCCCTGCCACGCAAGCGACCCCCGTCCCGGTTTCACGCACCGCGGCACCGGCGGCGGCCTGACGCATCACGGCGCCTGGGCTACACTGGCGGCCCATGTCACGGAATGGCCCATGAGCGATCCGATCCAACCCCGGGGGCCGCGTCACCGCGGCATCTATCTGCTGCCGAACCTTTTCACCACGGGCGCGATGTTCTCGGGGTTCTACGCGATCGTCTCCGCGATCGGCGGGCACTACCAGACGGCCGCTCTGGCCGTGTTCGTCGCGGCGATCCTCGATGGCATGGACGGCCGCGTCGCCCGCATGACCAACACGCAGAGCGAGTTCGGCGTGCAGTACGACTCGCTGTCCGATCTGGTCAGCTTCGGGCTGGCGCCCGCGCTGGTGCTGTACACCTGGTCATTGTCATCGCTGGCTGATTACGGACAGGTATGGGGCAAGATCGGCTGGGCCGGTGCCTTCATTTACGCCGTCTGCGCGGCGCTGCGTCTTGCCCGCTTCAATACCCAGGTGGGCGTGGCGGACAAGCTTTACTTCCAGGGACTGGCCAGCCCGGCGGCGGCCGCCCTGTGCATGTCCTTCGTCTGGACCATGGTCAAGTTCGACGTGCCGGGGCCGACGGTCGCGTTCTTCGCGCTGCCCATGGCGGTGATCGCCGGCCTGCTGATGGTCAGCAACGTGCGCTATTACAGCTTCAAGGCGTGGCCCAAGGGTGACCGCGTGCCCTTCATCTGGCTGATCGCCGCGGTGCTCATCGTGGTGCTGTTGCTCATCGACACCGCGCGCGTGCTCTTCGCCGTCGCGGTGATCTACACGATATCGGGCCCGGTGATGACGCTGTGGGGCCGTGCGGCCCACCGTCGTCGGGTGCGTCGCCATGCCCGGGTGCCGGGAGGCAGCTGATGGCCGCGATGCCCGCCCGTCACGCGCGACTGCTCAAGGTCATGGGTGTGACCCCATGGCGCCTGCGTGTCACGGAAGCCGTGGAGCCGTCGCCGTTCGAGCCGGCCAACGACCCGGTCGATGGTGAGCGCGTGGCCTGCGTCGTCGTCCTGCCCGCGGGATGCAGCGAGCGTGAAATGGAACTGCTCGGTCGCGCCTTGCGCGCCTTCGGCGCCGTTACCGCGCGTGCGGCGCGGCTGGAGGTCGGGCCCAACGGCCTCGAGCACGTGCCGGTCGCCTCGGCGTATCTTGTTTTCGGCGATGCTCAGGCGCGAGCCCTGGGCCATCAGTTGCCGGCCGCCGCGCTCGCCGCGGCACAGATCGTCCTCGTCGACCCACCGTCAGCCATCGTGTCCGATGCGGCCGCCAAGCGCCGTCTCTGGAACGGTCTGCGCGCTCTGGGCCGCGCGTTCGCACGGAGCTGAGCCCGCCATGGTCGCTGTCGCCCGCCCGTCCACCGAAGTCCGCGCGATGCGTCGCGACGACCTCGATGCCGTCGTGGCGATCGAGCACGCGTCCTATCCGTTTCCCTGGAGTGCGGGCATCTTCCGCGACTGCCTGCAGGCCGGCCATAACTGTTGGGTAATCGTCCACGAGGGCGACATCGCCGGGTACGGCATTCTCTCGGTGGCCGCGGGGGAGGCGCATGTACTCAACGTCTGCATCGGTGACGCCTGGCGTGGACTCGGTTACGGCCGCCGCATGATGCGACGGCTGCTCGATCTGGCCCGCTGGTACGGCGTGGAGCGGGTGTTTCTCGAAGTACGCCCCTCCAACCCCGTCGCCAGGGCGCTTTACGACTCGCTGGATTTCCACGAGATCGGACGTCGGCCCGGTTACTACCCTGCGGAAAACGGGCGCGAAGAGGCCATCGTAATGGCCTTCGACATGCACCGCCCGGACTGAGCCGACTCAGCCTTCCCGCAGCAGCGCCATCGGCGATGTGTTGAGCACGCGTCGCGTCCCGTACAGGCCGATCAGCATGACCACCAGCGCCGCCAGCGCGGCGGCGCCGATGAGCGGCCACAGCGGCGGCACGAAGTGTTCGATACGGAACACCGCCTGGCCGAGCCAGATGCCCGCGCCCGTGGCACCCAGCGCCGCCGTCAGGCCGGCGACCAGACCCAGCAACGCGAACTCGCAGGCCGCGGCAGCCCTCAGTTGCAGGCGGGTGGCGCCGAGCGTGCGCAGCAGGGCGGCTTCCTTCCGCCGCTCCTGTGCGCTCGCCGCCAGGGCGGCCGTGAGCACGAGCGCGCCCGCCAGCAGGCTGAAACCGAGTACCCAGCGCACGGCGCCACCGACGCGGTCGACGATCTCGCGGACGCGGTCGAGCAGCGCATCCACGTCGATCAGGCTGAGGTTGCCGTAGTCGCGCGACAGTTTCGACAACTCATCCGCGTGGCCACGAGGCAGATAGAAACTGGTCAGCCACGTGTGCGGAAGATCGGCGGCATGGGCCGGATCGAGCATGAGGAAGAAGTTGACCCGGAACGAGCTCCAGTCGACCTTGCGGATGCTCGTGACGCGCGCGTCGAGGCTGCCTTCGCCCACCTCGAAACGAAGGGTGTCGCCGAGCTTCAGCTGGAAACGGTCACGCCACGACGTATCGATGGACACTTCGGCCTGCGCCGGCGAGGCGCCGGGCCATGCCCCGGCGACGATCTGATTCGACGGCGGGAGCTCCGCGCTCCACGAGAGGCGCAACTGCTGATCGGCCGAATCGCGGCCCTGCTGGTCGTCGAAGGTGAGTGTGTCGATCGACTTGCCGTTGATCGCGGTGAGCTTGCCCACGGCGAGCGGCATCATGTTGGTCCGGCTCGCACCCATGTGAGTCAGCGCGTTGGTGAAGGCGTCGCGCTGGTCGTCCTGCAGGTTGAGCGCGAACCAGTTAGGTGTATCGGCAGGCAGTTCGCGTCGCCAGCCGTCGAGCAGCGACGGAGCGATCACGGCGAGCAGGAGGAGGGCGCACAGTCCGAGCGACAGAGCGGTGGCCTGGATCAGCGACAGCCCGCGTCGGCGTGCCAGCGCCGCAAGGCCCAGACGAAGCGCGGGGTGCGCGCCGGGGGCGATGCGGCGTGCGACGACCAGCAGCAAGGCCGAAAGCAGCGCGGCGACGACGGCGACGCCGCTCAGGCTCGCCGCGAGGATGCCGGCCAGTCTGGCCGAATCGCTTTGCACCCACACCAGCGCGATCGCGGTCAGCAGCGGGATGAGGTACAGCACGTCGAAGCGGCGGACGCGTCGCTGCATCGACTCGCGGAACACGGCGACCGGCGGCACTTCGGCGAGGCGCACGAGCGGCGGCAGCGCGAAGCCGGCGAGCACGGCCAGGCCCATCGCGGCGGCGGCAAAGACCGGTCCCAGCGGCAGGGTGGTCGGAATGTTGTCGAACAGCTGGCGCGCGAAGTACCACGCGCCCTGGGCGAGGCCGATCGCAATCAGCATGCCGACGGCGGCGGCGGGCAGCGCCAGCGCGGTCAGCGTGCTGATCAGCAGCGCGACCACGCGTCGGCGCGGCGTGCCGAGCGCGCGCAACAGCGCGACTTCGGACGCCTTGCGTCGTGCATAGCGCGACGATGCCAGCGCGATAGCGACACCCGCGAGCAGGGCGGAGAGCAGGGCGGTCAGGCGCAGGAAGGCGCTGGCGCGATCGAATGCCGAGCGCATGCGCTCCTGCATTTTCTCCGGTGTGATCAGGTCGGCGCCCTGGGGCAGGGCGTTCGCTTCCAGCGACGTGCGCCATGTGGCGACCGCCGCCGGCGGACCCGAGACCAGCAGCCGGTGACGAGCGCGACTGCCGACGGACAGGAGCCCGGCCTCCGTCGCGTCGTCGAGATTCATCAGCGCACGCGGCGCGAGAGCGAACAGCTCACCGCCGTCGGGCTGGCGGACGAGTTCGGCGCTGACGCGAAGGTCGCGTCCCCCCACCTGGACGGTCTGGCCGGCGTGAATGCCGAGGCCGACCATGGCCCGATGATCGAGGAAGAGTTCGCCGCGTCCGGGACCGTGGGCACTGCGGTCCTTGCCGTCGGCACCGCGGACTTCCAGCGTGCCGCGCAGCGGGTAAGCCGCATCCGTCGCCTGGACATCGAGCAACTGGCTGTGTTCGCCTACGAAAGCCACGCTGCGAAAGGCCGCGCCGCGCGATGCCGTGAGTCCGTCGTCCTGTGCCGAACGAAGCATGGGCTCAGGCAGTGGCGCAGGCGCGGATACGCCCAGATCGCCACCGATCAGTTCGGCGGCGCTCGCGAGGATGCCCCGTTCGATACGGGTGGACAGCGTGGCGACCACGCCGAGCGCGATGACGGCAAGCACCAGCGACGCGGCGAGCGTGCGCAGTTCGACCAGATGCCATTCGCGGCGCAGCGTACGCAGGGCGAGCCGTGCGACGTTCATGCAGGAACTCCGAGGCGGCCTTCATGCAGTTCCGCCGAGCGGGCGCAGCGCGCCGCCAGGCGAGGGTCGTGGGTGACGAGGATGAGCGTGGTCGCATGCTGCCGGTTCATTTCGAAGAGCAGGTCGCCGATGTGTTCGCCCGTGTGCTGGTCGAGATTGCCGGTGGGCTCGTCGGCAAACAGGATTCGCGGCCGGTGGACGAACGCGCGCGCGAGCGCCACGCGCTGCTGCTCGCCGCCTGACAGCTGCGCGGGATAATGCCGGCGCCGTGCAGCCAGGCCCACCGAGTCGAGCGCGGCGTGGGCGCGTTCCCGCGCCGAGTCGTCGCCTTCGAGCTCCAGCGGCAGCATCACGTTCTCTTCGGCCGTCAGCGCCGGGAGCAGATGGAACGACTGGAACACGAAACCGACCAGACGTCGGCGGATGGCGGCGCGAGCTTCTTCGTCGACCGCCTCCAGTGCCTGACCGTCGATCCGCACGCTGCCGGATGTCGCCACATCGAGGCCGGCCAGCAGGCCGAGCAGGGTGGTCTTTCCGGAACCGGACGCGCCCACGATGGCGAAGCTCTCACCGGCGGCCACGCGGAGGTTGACGCCGGAGAGGATGTCGAGTCGTCCCTCCGGGCCGAAAACCGACTTGCTAACATCGGTCACTTCGAGAAGAACACGGGAAGAATCGCTCATGCGTCGTTGCCTGGTCCTGTTGCTATGGGTTTGCTGCGCCATCGCCTCCGCGGCGGATGCGCCACGTAAGGTGCTGGTGCTCGGGGACTCGTTGTCGGCGGCACACAACATTCCGGTGGATGCCGGATGGGTGCGCCTGCTCGACGCTCGCACATCGAAGATGGCGACGCCGTGGACGATGGTCAATGCCAGCATCAGCGGCGAAACCTCGCTTAGCGGCCGGAACCGTCTGCCCGGCCTGCTCAAGACTCAGCGTCCCGGGGTGGTGGTGATCGAACTGGGCGCGAACGATGGGCTGCAGGGATTGCCCCTGGGTCAGCTGGCGGCCAACCTCGACGTCATGATCGATGCGGCAAAGGGGGCGGGCGCCAATGTCCTCCTGCTGGGGATCGAACTCCCGGTCAACTACGGCCCGCAGTACCGCGACGGCTTGCGGAAGGTTTATGCCGACGCCGCCGCGAAGCATAAGGTGCCTCTGCTTCCCTTCCTGCTCGACGGCGTGGCGCTGGATCCCGGCCTGATGCAGGACGATGGCCTGCATCCGACAGCCAGGGGCGAGCCCCGTGTCGCGGAGAATGTGTGGAAAGTGCTTACGCCGCTACTTAGGTAGACGACGCCACGTGCACGTCCTCGTACGCAGAATGAATGCTCAATTTCGGTCTTCACACGGTACTCACTGGTCCGGCCGTTAACTCTTCACATTTGTGAATCAGCGTAGGAGTGGAGCGATGAGCAACCGCGATGAACAGGCAGGCCTGATCCTTCTGGTCGAAGACAACCGCCAGATTGCCGAGATGGTCGGCGAGTTTCTGGAGCGCAGGGGCTATTCGGTCGACTACGCCGCGGATGGCGTCAGTGGCCTGCACCTGGCCGTTTCGAACAGCTACGACGTCATCGTGCTGGACCTGATGCTCCCGGGCATGGACGGTCTGGATGTGTGCCGCAAGCTGCGCAAGGACGGCAAGAAGTCCACGCCGGTCCTGATGCTGACGGCTCGCGACACCCTGGAAGACAAGCTGGTCGGCCTCGAGGCTGGCGCCGACGATTATCTGGTCAAGCCGTTCGAGGTCCGCGAGCTGGAAGCCCGTCTTCGCGCGCTGATCCGTCGCGACCGTCGTCAGGTTTCGTCCGAGGTTCTCAACGTGGGCGACATGACGCTGGACACCGCCACGCTGCGCCTCACCCGCGGCGGGCAGGAACTGACCGTCTCGCCGATCGGCCTCAAGCTGCTCGCCATCCTCATGCGCGAATCGCCGCGCGTGGTCAGCCGCCGTGACATCGAGCGCGAGATCTGGGGCGACACGCTGCCCGATTCCGACACCCTGCGTTCGCACCTGTACAACCTGCGCCGCGTGATCGACAAGCCGTTCGACCGTCCGCTGCTGCACACGATCCACTCGGCGGGCTACCGTCTGGCCGATCTGGATTCCGAAGTCGCCGCGTCGCAGACGGCATGAGGAACATGCAGGACCAGGCATAGTCGATGGAAGGCAGCAAATCGCGGGGGACCACCCGACGGGGCTCGTTCAAGGCCCGTATCGCGGTGGTCTTCACTCTGCAGACCCTCGTCGTGGTCATCGCTTCGGTGATGGCTGCGAACAACGTCGCGCCCATCGGCGCGGCGATCGCCATCATGCTCTCCTCGGGCGGGCTGGCGTGGCTGGCCGTGTCCCGCGAATGGCTGCCAGTGGCGGCCCTTGCCAAACTGCTCGATGGCTGGGATTCCGAACGGCCGGACATGGCGGCGCTGGACGAGCAGAAGGGCAGGAAAGCGGACGGCGACATCTCCAAGCTTCTGCGCGGACTGCACGGTCTTGCCTCCCGCATCGAAGGCTACAGCGAACGCGAGCGCAACTTCACCCGTGACGCCAGCCACGAACTGCGCAGCCCGCTGACCGTCATCAAGATGTCCTCGGACATGCTGGCCGACGAAACCGATCTGTCGGATTTCGGCCACCGGTCGCTGGAGCGCATCCGCCGCTCGACCCGCGAACTCGAAGCGCTGGTCGAGGCTTTTCTGATCCTCTCGCGCGAGTCGGATCAGGGGCTGGCCGAGGAAGATTTCATCGTCAACACCGTGCTTCGCCAGGAAGTGGACTACGCGCGGGAGCTCATCGCGGGGCGTCCGGTGGAACTGATCCTCGACGAGCCGGCGACGTTCGCCCTGCATGCGTCGCCGCGGGTCTTCGCGGTGCTCTGCGGACAGCTGATCCGGCACGCGCTTCAGCAGACGGACCAGGGCACGATCGTGGTCACCGTCATGCCGGGCAGTGTCAGCGTGATCAATCCCGCCGTCGACACGACCCCCGATCCGGGGACACGTCGACATGCTTCGGTGAATCCGCACGGTTTCGACCTGGCGATCGCCCGGCGTCTGTCCGACCGCTTCGAATGGCCCCTCGAAACCCGCGCGTTGCCGGGTGCGAGCCGTGTCTCGAGCGTCCGCTTCCCGAACCCGCAAGCGGTCGAAGCGTAAGGCGCGGGCAGGCGTTGCCGCCGCGCCACGATCTTCCTGCGTTAAATCACGACTCGTCCGGCCGCTCACGCACGGGGTGCTTGCTCAGCTTGCGCTGCAGCGTGCGTCGATGCATGCCCAGACGACGCGCCGTTTCAGAGATGTTCCCTTCGCACTCGGTCAGCACGCGCTGGATGTGTTCCCACTCCAGACGACGCAGCGGCAGCGGCGCGTCCGGCGCGTCGACCAGATCGTCGGCATCCATCGGACCCGAATCGCCGTCCAGCAACGCGCGAACGACGGCGTCCGCATCCACCGGCTTGGCAAGGTAGTCATGCGCGCCCCGCTTGATCGCCTCCACCGCCGTGGCGATGGACGCGTAGCCGGTCAGCAACAGCACGCGGATGTCCGGAACCAGCGACTGAAGTTCGGGAATCAGGCGCAGGCCGTTCTCGTCACCCAGCTTGAGGTCGAGCACGCAGTAGCGAGGCTGGTGGCGGCGGGTGAGCGCGCGCGCATCGTCCACGTTGTCCGTGGCGATGACCTCGAAACCGCGCGAGGTGAGCGCACGCCCGAGCACGCGGGCGAACGTCGCGTCGTCATCGACGATCAGCAGGGGGCGGCCGCCGGGTTGGGCGATATCGTTCATGTATGGTCTCCGATGACCGAAAGGGGAAGGCGCAGGCGCATCTGCGCGCCGTGGCCAGTGTTGCTTGCGGCAAGCTCGCCGTCGAGGCGTTCCGCGGTGGCTTCCGCCAGCGCGAGCCCGATGCCGAGACCGGTATCCTTCTGCGACAGGCCGAGCGTACCCAGTTCGTCGAACTCGTCAAATCCCGGACCCTCGTCCGTGACGACCAGCTCCAGCCAGGGGCCGACGATGCCGATCGCCAGCGAGACCGCCGTACTCTCGTTCATGGCGGAGGCGTCGGCGGCGTTGTTGAGCAGGTTGATCAAGGCGTGGCGTAGCCCGGGCGGCGAGCGCAGCGCGACACGCCCGGCCCCGGGTTCGACGGACAGGCTGACTTCGGCCTCCGGACGGAGCAGCTGAAAGCGCTCCATGACGCCGTGGATAAACTGGTCGAGGGTGATCCGTTCCGGCACCTGGGACAGCTGCGCCTGGCCGAAAGCGACCATTTCGCGAAGGATGGTCCGGCAGCGTTCGACCTGGCCGTCGAGCAGGTCGAGGTCGTCACCCAGCGCGTTGTCGCCCGCATGCTCGCGGCGGATCTCCGGAAGCAGGGTGCGCATGGTCGACAGCGGCGTATTCAGTTCGTGCGCGGCACCTGCTGCCTGCGTGGCGATGGCGAGGATGCCCTCGTCGCGCAGGGCACGTTCGCGTACGCGCTGCACTTCGCCTTGCTGCACGCGGATCGCCTTGGCCAGATTGCTGATGAAGACGCCGAGCAGGACCGCCATGATCACGAAGTTGACGCCCATACCCGCGACGTACAGGTCGAAATCCTGGGCTTTATCGCCCAGCGTCGGCAGCGGCAGGTGATAGGGCACCAGCAGCACATAGGCCACACCGGTCAGGATCGCCACAAGCGACACGCCGGCGATGGACAAGGCGGCCGCGGACAGCGCGATCGGTACCAGCAGCAGCGCGACGAACGGATTCGAGGCGCCACCGGTGAAAAAGAGCAGGTAACCCAGCACCAGCGTATCGGCGGCGATGTGCACGATGGCCTCGCCCTCGCTCACCTTCCACGGCATACCGAGGCGGAACGCGGCGGTGGCGGCGAAAACGGCCAGGATGCAGACACCGATCATCAACGGCAGCAGCGGCACGTCGAGGCGGAGCAGGGTGACGCAGGAGAGGATGGCCACGCTCTGGCCCGCGATGGCGCAAAGGCGGAGCCAGGCGAGCGTACGCGCTAGTGCGAAGGGACCGGAGCGGGACGATGGCGAATGCAGGGTGTCGCTCACGGGTTATCGATCTCGTTGCAGGAAGGAGGGCCGCCCGCGTGGGGCGGCCCTCACCGTTTTACAGGTCTTCGTTGTGAACCGGCGGAACCGGCGGCACGTTGGCCAGCGCGTGGTTCAACGACAGCTTTTTCATCAGCGGCAGCATGGCCACGGCGATGGCGACGCAACCCACGCCCACGAAGCCCAGCTTGTTGAACAGGCTGGTGTAGATGCGCAGCGATTCCAATGGGTCGGAGATGTTGTCCGGGATGGCGGCATAGTTGGCCACCACGCTGCCCATGTACTGGGCCACGCCGGAGGCGACGTAGTAGGCGCCCATCATGAAACCGCCCATGCGTGCCGGCACGTAGCGCGCGATCATGGCGAGGCCGAGGCCGCTGACCAGGATTTCGCCCAGCGAATAGAACCCGTAGCCCCACACCATGTACCAGGACGAGATCTTGCCGGCGATCGCGGTGGTGGCGCCCAGACCGTACATGAAGAAGCCGACGGCCACGGCGACGAAACCCAGGGCGAACTTGGCGGCGACCGGAAAGTCCTTCCCGCGACGACCGAGGGCGTTGTAGATCCAGACCAGGATCGGCGACAGAACCACGATCCAGATGGCGTTGAGCGACTGGAACTGCTCGGGGATCCACGTGAGGATGTGCAGGCCGAACAGGCTGAAGTCGAGGTCGACGTTGCGCTGCGCGAACAGGTTCAGCGAGGTCGACATCTGCTGGTAGAAGATGAAGAAGAAAATCGTCTGGATGGTCAGCACCAGTGCGGCGATGAGGCCGGCGCGCTCGCCGGTTTCGCTGGCGTAGATGAGGTACGCGAAAATGCCGAGGATGACGACGCCCGCGATATAGACGCAGGCCTGCGCGACGCTCTGGTTCTGCAGGATGTACGACGACGCGGCGATGATCAGGATGCCCGCGCCGATGATGCCGAGCACGTTCTTCGCCACCGGCGGGTGTTCGTCCGGTGCCGAGCCGACGTGGGCCAGGGTGCGGCGCATGAAGAAGTAATTGATCAGACCGAGGATCAGGCCGATGGAGCAGACGCCGAACGCGGTGTGCCAGCCCAGTGCGTCGCCGTAGTGCTCGCCGACGTAGTCGCGGATCCAGGGCGTCAGGATCATCGAGATGGTCGAGCCGACGTTCACCGCCATGTAGTAGATGGTGAATGCGCTGTCGATCTTGACCTCGTCGCCTTCGTAGATCTTACGTACGAGGTTGCCGGCGTTGGGCTTGAACAGGCCGTTGCCGAGGATGATCACGCCGAGAGCGACGTACAGGAAATAGGTGTTGTTGGTCGGAATCCACAGCAACGCGTAGCCGACCATGAGCACGACGGCACCGGTCAGCATGGTGCGGCGGGTGCCGAGGAATTTGTCGCCGATCCAGCCGCCGATGGCGGGGGTCGCGTAGATCAGGGCGGAAGCCGCGCCCCAGACGAGATTGGCGTCGACATCGGGGAAGCCGAGCTTTTTCACCATATAGGTGACCATCAGCACCTGCATGCCGTAGAAGCCGAAGCGCTCCCACATCTCGATGAGGAAGACGGTGCTGAATGACTTGGTCTGTGAAACGGGCGGGTTCTGGGTTGCCATGTATTTTCCGGACGCATTGGAAACAGCGAACGGGCCCGTAGGCCCGCTCCCATCGCCGTGACCCTGAACGGAGTCACAACCGTTCAAGCGTAATACAAATGGTCCGCCCCGTTGTGTTGCAGCGCCAGAGGGGCGCGGCGATTCGCCACGGAAAAGTCGTCCCCCGCCCCACCTAAGCCGGCCCGAAGCCGGGCTGTGGCATCATACGAGGCTGACTCACAGCCCCAGGCCGGCTCCGTGCTCCCGACCCTCATCCTTCCGTCCGTTTTCGGAGCCTGACCCGTCATGGCGACCACCGTCCCGCGCGGGCCGCGGCAGATCTTCGCGGCTTTCCAGTGGTCCATGAAGGGCCTGAAAGCCTGCTACAAGCACGAGGCCTCGTTCCGGCTTGAGGTTTTTCTCGCCGTTGTGGTCATCCCTCTGGGCCTGTGGCTGGGTCAGGGCGGCGTGGAAAAGATCGTCCTGATCACCTTCCCGATCCTCGTCCTGTCGGCGGAGTTGCTCAATTCGGCCATCGAGGCCGTGGTCGACAAGGTCAGCCCGGAATTCCACGAACTGGCCGGGCGAGCCAAGGACATGGGGTCGGCCGCGGTGTTCCTGCTGCTGGTCATGGTCGCCGTCAGCTGGGCTCTGGTCCTGGTACCGCGCTACCTCGGCTGACTCGTCCACGCTTTTTCTTGCGGCTTTGGGTTAAGTTGTGCCCCGCACACCCCAAGGAATCCACCGCCATGAAAAACATTCTCCGCGCATTCGCCCTCGTCACCCTGGCCGGATTCCTGTCCGGGTGCGGCTACAACGCCATCCAGCGTGAAGACGAAGGCGTCAAGGCGGCCTGGTCCGAGGTACTCAACCAGTACCAGCGTCGCGCCGACCTCGTCCCCAACCTCGTCAACACCGTGAAGGGCTACGCCCAGCACGAAGAGCGCGTACTCACCGAGGTGACCAACGCCCGTGCGAAGGTCGGCTCGACCCAGATCACCCCCGAACTGGCCAACGACCCGGAAGCTCTGGCCAAGTTCCAGGCCGCGCAGGGCCAGCTCTCCGGCGCGCTCTCGCGCCTGATGGTCGTCAGCGAAAACTACCCGCAGCTCAAGGCGGACGGTTCGTTCCGCGATCTGCAGGCCCAGCTGGAAGGCACCGAGAACCGTATCACCGTGGCGCGCAACCGCTACGTGCAGGCGGTGCAGTCGTATAACGTGCTGATCCGTTCGTTCCCGAACAACCTCACGGCCAAGGTCATGGGTTACAAGGTCAAGCCGAACTTCAGCGTCGAGAACGAGAAGGCCATTTCCACGGCGCCGACGGTCGACTTCAACGCGGCACCGGCTCCCACGCCCGCCCAGCAGAACCCGGCCCCGGCAGCCTCGGCCGCCCACTGATGCGGCGGTTCGCGGCGCGGCTCCTGCTCGCCGTCTCCCTGCTGGCGCCGTCTTTCGCGGCGCTGGCGGCGGACGACCCGGCGGTGCCTACCCTGTCGAAGCACGTCACGGACCTGACCGGCACGCTTTCCGCCGATCAGGTCTCGCAACTCGATGCGCGTCTGACCGACCTAGAAAAACAGAAGGGTGCGCAGGTCGTCGTGCTGATGGTGCCGACGACCCAGCCGGACGACCTCGAGAGTTATTCGCTCAAGGTCGCCGAGACGAACAAGGTAGGACGTAAAGGCACCGACGACGGTGTGCTGCTCCTGCTCGCCAAGAACGACCGGCGCGTGCGCATCGAAGTCGGCTACGGGCTGGAAGGCGCGCTGCCCGATGCCATCGCATCGCGGATCATCCGCGAGTACATGGCGCCGAAGTTGCGTACGAACGATTACTACGGTGGCATCACCGAAGCGCTCAACGCGATCACGCAGATCGTGCAGGGCGAAGCGTTGCCCGCGCCGGTCGCGCCGGATGAAAGCCACGAGCGACGTCGCGGTGGCGGCGGCAGCCTGTTGCTGCCATTGCTGTTCGGCGTGCTGTTTCTTCGCGGCATCCTGGGCCGCGCGTCACTCGGCGTGCGCGCGCCGGTGGGCGGCGTGATCACGGGGGGCCTCGCGTGGCTGTTGCTTGGCTCACTCCTCGGTGGCGTCATCGGCCTCGTCGCCGGCGCGCTGTTCATGGCCGTGCCCCTCGGTGGCGGCCGTGACATCGGCGGCGGTGGCTGGGGCGGTTTCGGCGGCTGGGGCGGCGGCGGTGGATTTGGCGGTGGTGGCTTCGGCGGGGGTGGCGGCGGAGGCGGCGGCTTCAGCGGAGGCGGCGGCAGTTTCGGTGGCGGCGGATCGTCGGGGAGTTGGTGATGGACATGCAACGTATCTTTACCAACATCTTCGGCGCGTGGTTCCAGATCGGGCGGCAGTTTCCGGCGTCCGCGCTGGATGCGATCGCGAAGACGGTCGCGGCGGGTGAGGGCATGCATCGCGGCGAGTTGCGTGTGGTGATCGAGTCGCGCCTGCCGGTGTCGGCGGTCGCCTCCGGTGTCACGGCACGCGCACGTGCCGCGATGTTGTTCTCGCACCTGCGCGTATGGGACACCGAAGACAATTCGGGTGTCCTGCTTTACGTCCTGCTGGCCGAGCACCGCATCGAGATCGTCGCCGACCGCGGCATCGCACGCGTGGTCGCGCCCGGCGAGTGGGATGCCATCACCGCGCACATGCGCGATGAGTTCGCCAGAGGCCACTACCGCGAGGCCGTACAAACCGGCGTCGCCGAAGCCGGCGCACTCCTCACCCGCCACTTCCCCAGCGACGGCAAACCCCGCGAAAACCAGCTCCCCGACCGCCCGTTGGTCCTGTGACCAAACGTTCGAAGATGCCGTACCTGTAGGAGCCCGCCCTGCGGGCGAAAAGCTTGCCTCGTGGCAAGGGGCGTCGCCGCCTGCCATTCCTGTCGCTAAGTCCTCCTCCGGCCTTCGCCTACGTGCGGAATCGCTCCAGGAACGCCAGACGCCGACGCCCCTCCGAACGCTGACGCCACCTGGCTCATGTAGGAGCGAGCCTGCTCGCGACCCCTCAGCGCTCAACAAGGCGAACGAAGCACTGCCTCCACCGATGCCGGCGGTTCCAACATCAAACCCTGTCCCACTCCATCTTCACGTGAGCCTGCGCCGCGCACTGCACACCCATCGTAATCAACGCACCGACACCTCCCAGCGCAAGCAACGTGCGCTGTCGCTCGGGAATTTCGTCCTCCTGCAGCGACTCCACGAGCAAATCCGTGATGCCCCGCGCGTACTGCAACAACTCGTTAGCGTCATTCAACAATGCGTTGACGCTCGCCTCGGGGTCGATACAAAAACTTCCTTCGCCAACCGTTCCAAACTTTTCCATAGTCATCTCCATGCATGCCGCACAAAGCCCCGCTCTGGTAGGAGCCAGCCCTGTTGGCGATTCACCCCGCCCCGAGTTGTGGCACGCCAAAACGCAAAGGCGTGCCACCATCGCTCGCACGATGAGCCTCATCGGCCTGTCCGTGACCGGACGCCGGGCGGTGTGTTCAAGAAGTGGTTCGCAACGCCAGTCGCTGTCTTGCGGCCACACGGCAACGCGCCGGATAGCTACGGCAAGAAAAAACTCAACCAGCAACGGCCGGCGCCGCGGTTCTTCAACCGTGTCTGCGAGATCGGCAGACGGCCCGGTAACCGTTGAGGGGAGTGCCGCCGGGAAGCGACACGCGTGAGAATGCCTTAGTATTTGGCATAGCCATGGTCAACCTTCGTCGTTGATTAGGGTCAGCGGACCTTGTGGTGCGTCAACACCCTAGGTCCGCGCTCACCGCTCTGAGCGATGGTTGCCTGCGATGCGTGGATTGCGATCCCGCAGGCAACGTGTACAAACTAGCAAATCTTTCGGTGATTTGTCCTGAAAGCTTTGCCCTACAAGCGAGCGACGTTGCAACGTCGCAACGCAAGTTGATTGCCGCGAAACATAGTTTGATTTTTCAGAATTCTTCTAGAGCCAAGCGCGTCCTTTGCTTGTTAGCGTGACGTCCCCTTTTCGTGCGGGCGTCAACATGCATCTCGGCTCGGACATCGGCGACTACTTCATCTCGCGCTTCAAAATCGCTGATCGGCGTTCGCACGCGCACTTCGCAAACCGTCGCGAACGCGCCCGGGACAGCTCTGGGCAGAAGGTCCACTCCATCAGCAACGAGTGCAACGCTCACATCGATACGCCGAGACCGTGCATGACCTTCGTCGACACGACGACGCCGAATTTGCACAGAATGGAATCCACCTCATGACGACGCCTCATCACCCGCGCACCACTCCGGCAGCTGCGGTGGAGCACCCAACTACCGCGACGAAGCACTGGGCCTATCCATTCGCCCTTCGCGACGCTTCCGCGCCCAACGACCTGCATCACCATTTTCAGGCCGTCTCCGCCATGCCGGTCGGCATGTTTCCCATCGCGTGCTCGGGCTTCCTCAACGGCAGCGTATTTTTCGGTGAGGAATGTACCGGTCTCACGATCGACGAGGGATTTCGTTGCCTCGCCGATGGCGAGGTCGTGGCGTACCGACTCGACCGCACGTTGCACACACTCACCTACGACCCCGCGCACGTCGTCCTGTATTCGCTCGGCTTTGTACTGGTAAGACATCGCATGGACTTGCCGCCGGGGCCACCGCGCGAGCCAGCGCCGCAAGGCAACCCGCCGATCCATCCCCGGGTAAATCCCCCGGTGGAGGAAGCGATGAGCGGGATCGACATCTACAGCCTCTATTCGTACAACCGACCGCTGGACCGTTACGAGGAAGATGCAGACGGCTTCCTGAAGGTCGTGCTCCCCTTCTGGAAGGGATCCCACAAGTACCGCGTCGGCAGCCGTGCGAGAGATTCGCAGCTTCTTCCACCGGTGGTGGAGAGGTATCCCCGTATCTATGGCGCCCCGCCGCCGGCGCCCGATCCGGATGCCCCGGTTCGGGAGCGCGCCATCGGTCTACGTGTACGCCAGGAAAGCAATAGTCGTGGCGCCGTCATCGGCTTGCTCCCACGTGGCTGCATCCTCACCGTGCGCGGCGAGGCGACGAGCGGCTGGGCACAGATCGCCGAAATCGAACGGGGCTCGGCCTTGCCTTACACGCTCGACGAGCGCGTCGACGAGCGCGCCGTCGCCAATGGCTGGGTCTACCTGGGTGAACTGGAGCGCACCGTCACGCCCTCGCCCGTCGATGAGGTCGTCGTCCTCGACCCGCCTTGCCCGGTCAAGGCGGGTGATCTACTGGGGTTTCTCGGAGAAAATCCGGGCAAGCATCAGGCCGAACCGCAGGGCGGGGTGCCTCGCCTGAAAGCGCGTGTGGCGATCGAGGTCTTTGCCGGTGCGGAATTCCCTGATTATCTGGCTGAAGCACGACGGCGAGTGGCGGCGCTTCCCGAAGCCGAGAAGCCCATGTTGATTGTCGAAAAGGGTGCGAAGCTGTGTCGGGGTCCGCGAGCTGCCGAGATGACGCTTACCCCGGGTTATGTCCTGGTTCCCCCGGCCGGCGTATCGACGACGGGGAGCTTCGTTTACGGCTCCATTCATCGCATCGAACGGGTGCCGGTGCATTCCGCAGTTCCGCGCGATGCGATGATCCGAGGCTACACAAAAGCGGACGGCACCGACTGCATCGGCAGCGCTCACTACGATCGATTGAGCCAGGCGAAAAAAGCGCTGTACACCCAGCGCGAGATCCTGATACCCGACGGGGATACCGCGCCGCGCTGGGCACTCCGGGATCGGCCGGCCAATGCCAATATGGCCATCTGGGACGCGCCGCCCCTCAGTAAGGACGACGCCACGCTTACCGTGGGTTTCCAGCTTTCGTGTAACCGTGGCCAGTTGAACAGCCTGGACGCTTCGCGCCGCTTCATCGACATCGATGGCTCCCATTGGTGGCAGATCGAGGTCGGTGACGAGGAGAACTCATGCTTACTGGGCTGGGTGTGTTCAAAAGATCACCCGGGGACGCGCTGGGAGAGCCCGCACGCGTGGCCCGGATTCCATATTACGGACGCGACGATGTTCGAGCCGATGGCCGCACTTCAGCGAAACGTTTGCCTGATGGGCGACGTGCTCGACGAACACCGGGAGGAGTTTGAACCGGTGATGACGGCACTCGGCGCCAGCAACTTCATCACGAACCTGGAGCAGATCATCGGTCTGGTCGGGACGCGCAAAGGGTCGGTTGTCTCGTCGGATATCGGCGAGGCTCAGCAACGTCCGTGGATCGCTCATCGCGTCAGCCGTCAGATCGTACGCTTCGAGAGTCAGTGGAGCAGTGGTATCGATCGATGGACGCAGTTGAACCCGTACATGAATGCCGATTGGCATGTGGATATGGAGCGGCAGGAGAAGAGTGGTTGGTGGAATGAGGTGGCGGGGAAGCTGGCGGGGTTTCCCTCGGACGCGACAGTGCACCACATACATCCGTTTGGGTGGGTTGATAATTTTTCGAAGCCCATCAGTCGCTACCCCCAAATAACGATCAATGGCGAAAAGGTCGTTTTACCATTTCTAGAAATGTGCGTCGGCAGCGAGCTCTCCAATCAAGACTTTATTGATGCGGCGGAGTTTCTCGCGTGCGAACCGGAAGTCATTCAGGCAATCGCCAAAGTCGAGACCGGCGAAACCGGCTCCTTCTTCTTACCAGGTAGATCACTAGCTGCGGACGACGACATAGTTCCGACCATACTCTACGAGCGACACATCTTTCATAAGCTAACAGGCGGGTCCTATGACCGGATCGATCCGGAGATAAGTGACGCTGCAAGATACGTGAAGCAACTAGCGGATGGCGAGCACGAGTCGCCGAAAAGGATGCGCTATGGACCTAGTTCGGGACAATACGCGCGACTCATGAGGGCATACGCATTAGCGCCGGACGCTGCCCTAATGTCAGCATCATGGGGTCGATTCCAGTTGATGGGTTTTAATCACCTGGCGTGCGGACACGATGCAGTCACTGCGTTTGTTGGGGCATTGAGCAGAAGTGAATCAAGTCATCTGCGGGCTGCTGTGTCGTTCATGAAGCAAAATCCCCTTCTATTAGATGCTATCCGAAGGAAGGATTGGGTCGCTATTGCAAGACAATACAATGGCAGGTATTACGACGATTATGACGTACGAATGTCAAGGGCGTATGACGCCATCAAAGCGAAAAAATAAACTGATTCCCACGCTACTTTTAGGTTTGCACGTTATGCATGTTGCGCATGCTGGCGACAATTTCTGTCGCACAGACGAAGCGGAAATATTCTCGTGTGGACTGCAGAACGAGAAAAAGGCATCGCTTTGCAAGAGTGTCGGAGCTACAAATGAATCGCTTACTTATCGCTATGGCAAGTTTCCGCTTGTTGAGATGGAGTTCTCAGGGCAAATATCAAAGAATGGCCCGTTTTTCTACTCCGAGCTTCAGCAGCGACTATCCTCGTATTTTGAGCTTGGATTCACGAACGGCGACTACCGTTACAGGTTGGTGCGTGAGTGGGATGAAAATGATGAAAGGCCGACGTATCACCTATTCGTAGGATCGCTCAAGAAGGAGAGTAAGAATCTGCATCTTCGCTGTGTAAGGGACATCGTCGACAAGGGTCTTCGAGACCAAACGGGCGTCTCGTGTGACCCAGGCATGATTGTAGGTTGCAGCTACATTGATCGAAAAGATGCGGGTTATGCGATGTAGCTATGCAAAAGAAGAGCCATCCAAAGCCACGCCGACGTCCGACGATATCAAGCCCGTTGCCACGGGGGAGCCCATCTGCGAACCATGCCTTCGTGAAGCAGCGGCCAAATGAAAAGGGCTTATCGAGCGCGAATAGTTCAAGCGAGGCCCTCAGATGGCTGAGTTCGGCAAGGTGCGTCTGTGTGTGTATACAGCCGGCGTCAAAACGGAAGCTTCAGGCTTGGTGCGCGTTGTGGTCTGTCAGCGACCGGGGGGCAGGGCGTATATGGATTTCGTGGTATCGAAGGCGACATCGAATGCTTCGGTTTTGCCGTTCGCAAAGGTCTTCACGACGTGCAGCGGGAAAAAGTCTTTAGCAGCCGCGTCTTCCTTCACGCTGATGTCGTATTTGACGCCTTGCGCCTTTTCGGTCACCTGCGGAATCTTGCTGATGTCTGTTATGCGGCCTTTGATGGCGGCAATGATGCTGTAATCCGCCACAGTTACGCCTTGCCAGGTGCCCCCGCTAGTGAAGAGCCAGCCGTAATCACCCGAGTTGCTCAGCTTGATCAGTCGCGCCCGCGTGCACCCACAATCACCGGCGCTGCCGTAATCCGTGCCGCTGTCATTTGCCTCGTAGATCCATCCCTGCTTGCCACCAACTTTAATCTTGAAGGCACCCATCAGCCCGGGCTCGACCTGGCTGTAACCGTACCGGGCGTCGCCGCGAATATCGGTCGCGCTGAACGTGTTCAGGTACAGGGTTTTTCCAGGAGGGCCCTCGACGATCTGTGGCGTGCCGGGCCGCATGCAGTAGTCGGCCGATTCGCCCTGGTCATCCTTCCAGGTAAAGGCCCAGCAAGCGTTCTTCGCGTCGTAGTTTTGACCGTAGGTCGCGTCCATCACGGACTTGACGAGCTTGGCGACGTCATCCTTGCCAGCTTGTTGCGCCGAAGCGCTTGCAGCGACACCGAACGTGCCAAGCGCCAGTGCAGCCGCGATTGTCGTATTGAAGTTCATCCAGTGCCCCTCCTTTTTCCATGCCCGTCTACACGCAGGGCGACGGGCACAAGCTAGCAAAAATAGGTAGATCACGTGGCGAGGTGTTGGGCAAACTTGCGATCCGATTCGACCCGGAGCGCAGCCACTTGCTCGTCCCTCAATTCAACGCACCGTCCGAAGGGAGCCGTCGGCTGCCGTGCCTGGAGCGTTTCCGCACGAAGGCGAAGGCCGTAGGAGGACGTAGCGACAGGCATGGCAGCCGACGGCTCCCTCGCTACAGCGCGCAAAGGCAAAAGCGACGGCGAAGCCGAGCCCGCCAGACCACAAAAAAAGGGCCGCCCAACCGGACGGCCCTTCTTCATAACGCGTCACCGAAGCGGCGACGCAACCCAACCCTTACAGGCTGAAGTCGTACTGCACCATCAGACGGAAGTAACGCGGCGTCTGGTAGTAGCTCGGCACACGATAGGTCGACGAATAGAACGTCTGACCCGCGCTCTCGCCGATCTCGTTGATCGCCGTCGGCTTGTCGTTGTTGAGCAGGTTGATCATGTCCAGCTGAACCGTCAGACCCTTGGCCGCGGCCGGGGTGTAGACGACGTTCGGGCTGAGCGTCCAGGTCCAGGGCAGACGCTTGGCGCGACCGCGGCCCGAGATCTTGCCTTCGCAGTAGAAGAACTCGGAGTTGTAGCCCGGGATGCCGCCGACGGTTTCATCGCCGCCGCCGAAGCAGCTGGTCGGACGACCGGACTCGAGCAGACCGTTCACGCCCACCGACCATTCCGGGGTGATCTTGTAGCCGCCGTAGATCTTGAAGCTGTGGCGACGATCGTTCGGCAGGTAACCGGTCGCGCCGGTCATCAGTTCCGGGTAATCGAACGCGCTGGTCGTGCCGGTGTCCATCTGGCCGTTGTCCGAGTTCACCAGACCTTCGGTGTTGCCACGGTTCTTCGACCAGGTGTACGACGCGTTGACGTACCACTTGTCCGACGCCTTCTCGGCCGACAGGGTCACCGACTCGTACGTGCGCTTCGCCTTCGTGCCGAACGCCGTGCCCGGGAGCGTGACGTTACGCAGCTGGCCGCTGCCGTCGAGATCGACGTCCACGGAGACCTTGCTGCCCGGGTTGTAGATGAAGCAGCCCGGCATCGTCGACGGCGGGGTGAACTGGTCGCCGTTGGCGTCCATGTTCAGGCCGAGCGACTGACCGTACGCGTAGAACGGACGCCAGTCGCACGTGTCGTCGATCGCGTTGTTGAGCTTGCGCCACGTCGCCTTCGCGCCGACGACCCAGTCGTTGAAGAAGTCGTTGTCGCTGGTGATGCGGTGCTGAAAGCCGAGGATGTACTCATCCTGCGAGTACGGCTTCAGGTCCTTCGTGGCGACCGAGCGCGGGTCCGGCGTGCTGCCGTTCTCGCCATTGACGATCTGCTGCGGGCCGAGGGCGGCACCCAGGGTCGGCACACCCGTCACGCTGTCGACACCCGAATAAGCGAACGGCTGCGAGGTGTAGTACGAGGCGGTAGCGGCGCGCAGGGCGACGTTGGCGGCGATCGGCAGCGAGTAGCGACCGGCGGTACCGAACACCTTGGTGGTCGAATCGCCGAAGACGTCCCACGAGAAGCCGAGGCGCGGCTGCCAGATGTTGCCCTGACGGACGAAGTTCTCGCCGGCGCCGTTCTTGTTGTTGAACGAGTCGTTGCGCACGCCGATGTATGCGAGGACCTTGTCGCTCACCTGCCAGTTGTCCTGCAGGAACCAGGACTTCTGGTCGATCGCGACGGAGCCGCCGGTGCGGTAGTTGTACACCGAGACGTAGTCGTTACCGGCCGGGCCGAGGTTGCCGGCGGTGTCGGTGCGGTAGTAGTACAGCGCGCCGCCCGCATAGCTCTGGCCGGAGTCGGACTTCCACTTCTCGCGCGAGAAACCGCCGGAGAGGTCGTGGTCGCCGATCTTCCAGTCGAGGTCGACGCGGTAGGCCGTGCGCTGGTCCTCGCCGTTGAACCGGTCGATGGTGCTGGACAGGTAGCACGACGCGTACGGATCGGTCACGCCGCTGGCCGTGCTCGTGCGACGGTCGATGACGTACGGGCAGCCGGTGTTGGCGCCGTTGATGTTGCCGTCATACGTGGTGCGCGTGCCGTCGGCGCTGACATAGTCCGAAGAGTTCTTGCTCTTCATCTTGCCCCACTGCGCGGACAGCGTCAGGTCGTCGGTGAGGTAGCTGGTGTACTTGAAGACGTTGACCGCACCGCCGGTCTTGACGTTGCGACGACCGAGGAAATCCGTGGTGGACGGCTTGCCGTCGTCACCGATGGCCTGGTTGTAGTACTGGTTCGTCGTGTGCTTCGTATTGTTCATCCCCGTCCACTCGAGGATGTTCGAATCATTGATGTTCCAGTCCATCTTGATCAGATAGAACGGATCGCTGTACGTATTGCGCTCGGCCGGCTTGGTCGAGGTGGTCGCCTGGTAATTGGTTTCCGTCTCGCGATGCGACTGGAAAATGCCGTAGAAGAACAGCTTGTCCTTGATCAGCGCGCCGCCCAGCCATGCCGAGTAGACGTTGTCGTTGTCGCTGTTCTTCTGGTACGTGCGATACAGCGCACCGTCCTTGGTGTACGTGGTCGGCTGCTGCTCGCGGCCGAATGCCGGGGTGTACACCCAGCTGGCGCCGCCCTTCCACTCGTTGGTGCCACGCTTGGTGATCACCGAGGTGACGCCGCCGGTCGAGAAACCGTACTGCGCGCCGTAGCCACCGGTCTGCACGTCGAGCTGCTGGATGGCCTGGAACGGCACTTCCGAGAACGACAGGTTGTTGTACAGGTTGGTGACGTTGAAGCCGTTGACGTAGTAGCTGTTCTCGGCGACCGAGGCGCCACCGAACGACGGCAGGTTGCCGAACGCGGAGTCGCCCTTGACGGTGCCCGGGGTCAGCGCGGCCACGTCGACGACGTTGCGCGGGACCGGCAGCGAGTTCAGCTGGTCGGCCGTGAAGCTGGTGCGCGACTCGACCGAGGCCACGTCGATGGCCGACAGGGCGTTGGCGGACACGGTGACCGTGTCCAGCGCGGCGGCGCTGGTGTCGGCCGACGGCGCGTTGAAGTTCACCTGCGCGGACTGGCCGGCGACGACGTTGATGTCGCGCGTCGAGACGGTCTGGCCGTTCTGCTGCACGTTGATGCGGTAGCTGCCGATCGGCAGCGACGACGCGCGATAGCGGCCGTCTTCGCCCACGACCACGGTGCGCGAGGCGCCGGAGCCGAGGTTCTGGATCTGGATGGTCTGCGAGGCCGCGGCGCTGCCGTAGATGTCGCCGACGGTGCTCTGCGCGTGGGCCGAACCGGCCAGCAGGCAGGCGCCGAGCGCCGAGACAAGCGCCGTGCGCTTCAGCACGCCGGAGCGCGCGAACAGGGTGTTGCTTTTCATGAGGTAAAACTCTCCCTGGCCCTGCTTTGCGGCAAGGCTGAACAGCTTGTAGAAGCGCCGCTGACGGCACTCGTTGATGGGGGTATCGAAGGGCCTGGAGTGTGGGGACACTCACGTCGCGCCGACCCTGGGCGCTATGCGACGTAACGGGAACATAACGCGGCTGTCATATGACCGCAAGGATTTGAGAACGATTCCTATCCGAAATTACGGATGCGATTGGATCGTTCGAAATGGGGTGGATCTTGCGAGTGGCTCAGAACCGCTGCTGGTAACCCACGTAGAAATAACGGTCGACATCGTATGCCGGGTTGTACGGCGGGCTGCCGCCGCCGGCCGCGGAGACGTTGTAGAACAACGGTCCCTTGCGGGCGAAAACGTTATTGATGCCGACGCGGAAACTGCCATTCCACGGTGCCTGCCAGCGTAGCTGCGCATCGTGGAACGCGACGCCGCCCTTATGGCTGATTCCGGTGGCGCCCGTCAGTGCGTTGACCTTCTCGGGGCGATTGCACTCGACATCGGCCGACCAGCAACTGTCGTTGAGTCCGGAGAAATATCGCACCGTCCACGTGGCGCCGAAGCGCTTCAGCGACCAGTCCAGCGACAGGTTGGAACGCACGCGGTAGAGGCCCTGCACCCCATCCATGTACCCGGCCAGGTGGCGCGGCGCGGCGCCGGGGCTGCTGACCTGCGTGTAGTCCTTCAGATAGGTGCTGTCCGAAAGCAGGGCGAATTCGCCGAAGTGGGTGACGGGGAACCGGTAATGCAGGCCCAGATCGTAGCCTTCCGTGCGCAGCGAGCCGAGGTTGGCCAGGCTTTCGTCGAGCGAGGTGATGGTCCCGTTCGTCGCCCTCGTGAAGCGGCCGCAGTACGCCGGGTCGTTACCGACGTAGCAGAAATTGAGGATGTCACCGGCCAGGATCGGGGTGATGACGTCCTCGATGTCGACCTTGTAGTAATCGAGCGTGACATCCAGACCGTCGATCTGGCTGGGGCTGTAGACCAGTCCGGCGGTGCGGGTGATCGACGACTCGGGCTTGAGCGCGGGATTGGCGCCAGCGCTGAACGCGTTCGGGTTCTGCCCGCCGGTCGCCGAGTTGATCTGCGCGCCCGACTGATCGGTCTGGCGATAGCTGGCCGGGACGCCCGAGGCGACACAACGCGCGGCGACGGCGGCGTTGCCCGCGGCGGCACCGTACGCGCTGTCGCACGGATCGAGAAAGCTCTCGAAGCTCTCGCTGGTGCCGGCGTAGAGATCGGCCACCGTCGGCGCACGGAATCCTTCCGCATACGTCCCGCGCAGCAGGAGATCGTCGAACGGCTTCCAGCGGAAGCTGTACTTGTCGTTGGTCCGGCCGCCGAACGCGGAGTAATGCGAGTAGCGCGACGACACGTTGACCGCCAGCTCATGGGCAAGCGGCAGGTCGGCGAGCAGCGGCACGTCGAGCTCGACGTAGGCTTCGTTGGCGATGTAGCCGCCCGCCGTGGGCGCGCTGGCCAGTTGCGTGGTCAGCCCGGCGGAGTCGGCGGGGTAGGGCGTGTACCGGCCGGTCTCGTTGCGGTGCTCGATGCCGCCCGCGACACGCAGGGTGCCTGCCGGAAGGTCGAGCACGCCACCGGTGAGGTTGGCGATGACGTCGTTGGTGCGCGTGGTCTGGTGTGACGTGCCGGTGGAGGTCACGTAGTTCCATGCGGCGTCCGGCGTGCCGCCGGGCCCCGCCAGAATGTTCCAGGGCACGCAGCCGGCCGCGCGATCGGCGGCTTCCGCGCAGGCGAGCCGACCATCGACCGTCGTCGTCGCGCCGAGTGCCTTGCGCGCATGGTCGAGGTCGATGTTGCCGCTGGTGGTCCGGCTGGCACGCGCTTCGGAGTAGGCATAGGTCACGTCCCAGTTCCAGGTGTGCTCACCCCACTGGAACGTGCCTTCGGCGCCACCGTCCAGGTGCATCGTCTTGCTTTTCGCCCAGGTGATCCGGGGGATTTCCGTCAGGCGGCGGAAGAAAGACGTGTCGTAGCCTGGAAACGGGTTATAGGCGTTGTTCGCGTCGATGACCAGCGGTTCGCCGCGACCCGAGCCGCTTTCCAGCGGATAGCCCGCAGCCTGCCAATGCGTGTCGCGCACGCCGTAGCTGGCCATGCCGCGCAGGGTGATGTCGTCGGTCAGGTTGTAGCGACCCGTGCCGAACAGGTTGCGCAACTTGCTGCCGGCCCGGAACGTCATGTCGCGCGTGGTGGCGTATTTGTCCGCATTGCTGTCGACGTCGTACGGGTGGTAGTTGGCCAGGTTCGCGGTATCGCCGACCACACCGCCGGCGTGGTTGATCACATACGCGGTGCCGGGCGAACGCGGGTCGATCACGCCTCCATAGGGACCCATGCCGAAGCCGCTGTCGGCATGGCGGGGGCCGTCCGGCGAGGCGGTGAGCGAACGCTTGGCATCTCTGAGATCGTCGCCGTCTTCGTAGCTGGCGCCGAGGATGATCGAAGCGTTCTGCGTGCTCTTGCCCCAGGTGAAGGTGCCGTTCTTCTGCGCGCCGTCGCCATGACCGTTGACGCCGTACTGCACGTCGGCCGTGGCGCCTTCGAAGCGGTCCGTGGTGATGATATTGACCACGCCACCGATCGCGTCGGACCCGTAGATCGACGACGCGCCGTCCTTGAGCACTTCGATGCGCTCGACGATCGACACCGGGATGGTGGAGATGTCGGTGAGGCCACCGAGGCTGGTCGTCCAGCGCCGGCCGTTGACGAGCACCAGGGTGCGCACGGCGCCGAGGTTGCGCAGGTTTGCATAGCGACCACCGGCGTCACCGCTGGAGGACAGGGTGTCCTGCGGGGTGACTTCGGGGGTGCCCGCCGAGGGCAGCCGGGCAATGATGTCGCTGAGGCTGGTGAGCCCCGTGGCGCGGATGGCCTGGCGGTCGAGGGTGAAGACAGGTTGCGCGGTCTCGACGTCGGTACCGCGGATACGCGAACCGGTCACCGTCACATTGACCGGTGCCAGCAGTTCCGCCGAGGACGGCGAGCTTTGTTGTGCGCTGGCGGCCGGAGCGAGCAGGCAGGCCCCGAGCGCGATGGCGAGCGCCGCGTGTCGACCTGCGACGTGGCGCCTCTGCCCGGAACTCACTTGCATACCCTGAAGCCTCCCAAGCCCCCGTCACACCCCACTCGGGCCGGACGATCACGCGAAGATAACGCGTGCGACGTGACGGGGGCAACCGGCGGAAGTCACGACCCTATGTTCTTCGCCAGGAACGCCTGCAGGCGGTTGTAGAACTCCTCGATGTTCTCGGGCTTGACGAAACCATGCTTCTCGTCCGGCTTGGTCAGCGTTTCATACGGTTTGTGTGCCGCGTCGAGGGCGGCCTTCATGGCCTTGAACTGGGCGAAAGGCGCGCGTTCGTCGTCTTCGCCGTGGACGAGGAAGACGGGCACGTCGATCTTGTCGGCCAGGTGCGTCGGCGAATTGGCGGCAAGGTCGGCCTGATCGCGGCCGATCACCGTGGTGAGGTAGCTGCGGCCGGATTTTTCGGTTTTGATGTCGCCCTTGTTGTACATCATGTCGAGGTCGTAGACGCCGTCGTAGGCGACCGCGCACTTGAAGACCCCCGGCGCGCGTATGGGCGTCATCAGGGCCGAATAGCCGCCGAAGCTGGCGCCGAACACGCAGACGCGGGCGGGGTCGGCGAAGTGCTGGCCGATCGCCCACTTCACGCCGTCGATCAGATCCTCCTGAATGCGGGTGCCCCACTTCAGGAAGCCGGCTTTTTCGAAGTCGCTGCCGCGCCCGCCCGAGCCGCGATAGTTGACCTGCAGGACGAGGTAGCCCCGGTTGGCGAGAAACTGCGCGTCCGTATCGTAATACCAGTCGTCCGAGATGCCGTGCGGGCCGCCGTGGGGCAGCAGGACCATCGGCAGGTTCGCTTCCGGACGGCCCTTGGGGAAGGTGAGGATCGCCTCGAGTTCCATGCCGTCGCTGGCCTTGAAACGCAACGGGCGGCGTTCCGCCATCTGCGCGGGATCGATCCACGGCTTGGCGTCGAACAGCTTGCTGACCTTGTACGTCTTCGTGTCGATCAGCATGTAGCGGCCGGGCTCGCGATCGCTGACGACGGCAAACATCAGCTGGCCGCCGTCGCGGCTGAAGTCGACGAACTTGACGAAGCTGCCGGGGAATTTCTGCGACAGGGCCAGATGGAGCTTGGCGATGGGCGCCTGCGGGTCGATGTATTCGGCCTTCGGGATGCCGGTGTCGGTCACGGTACCGAAGGGGCGGAGCGGGGCGGGCGTCCACAGGCCATTGGCGGAGACCCAGCCGAAGTCGTCCTTGCGGATCACCTTCAGGTTGCCGCCATCCTCGTCCTGTTCGACGAATTCACCGCCCTGGCCACCGGGGCTGTACTCGGCATAGATGCGGTTGCTGCTGTTCGCGACGGATGCGACGGGCAGGAACGCGTGATGGTCCGGGTTACGAGCCACTTTCGCCCAGCCCGTGCCCTCGCGGTGGTACACGGTCCACTTGAAGTCGTCGCCCGTGCCGAAGGCGTAGTGTGCCGTGCCATCGGGCGCGATCATGAAACGCATGTCGCGGTCGCCGATGTCGGCCATCAGCCGGCGTGCGCTCGATTGCGCGTCCACGTCGTAAAGCGTGCTGTGGCCCTGATCGTTCCAGAGGGTGGCGCGCATGTAGAAATGGCCGTTCGCTTCGATGGGCGCACCTTCGATGGTGCCCCAGCCGCGATCCAGCGAGCGCGTGCCGGCGCGCTTTCCGTAATTCTCGTAGCCGAACAGATAGTCGGCATTCTTGCCGTCGACGTCGATCGCCATCAGTTCGCCCGTGTACGAGGCGGCGCCGATGGAACCGTCCACCTTGCCCCGCGCCACCACGAGCCGGGTGTTGCTAGCCCAGATCATGCCGGCGGGCATTTCGTACGGCGGCATGCGGATCAGCGTGACGGGCTTGCCCATCTCGCCCACGCGATAGATCGCCAGGCCATGATTCTTGCCATCGGGATCGTGATACGCCATCGAGACATACTGCCCGTCCGGAGACAGGCTGGGCTCGGTCAGCGGCATGCGGCGCGCGAAGTCCGCTACCGGAATCAGATTCGCGGCGCTGGCGGCGGTCGTGGCGAGGCAAAGCGCGGCCAGCAGCGGCCGCACGAAACGGTGGTTCATCGGAATCTCCCCTGGTGATGCATCCATGTCGGCACCATCCCCCCGGACGATGCCCCGCGCCGGGATATAGCCCATTCGCGCCGGTACGGCAAGGCGGTACACTTGGCGTCTGCGTTTGACCCAGGCCGTCCATGAGCACTCCGTTCGTCGTCAATTTCGATCCCGTCGCCCTCTCGCTGGGCCCTCTTCAGGTCCACTGGTACGGTCTGATGTACCTGGGAGGCTTTCTCGGTGGCTGGTCGCTGGGTGAGTACCGCCGTCGCCAGGGCCGTCTGCCGGTCAGCTCGGAGCGCCTGGGCGACCTCATGTTCTATCTGATGATGGGCGTGGTGCTGGGCGGACGCGTCGGCTACATGCTGTTCTACACGCCGATCAACTGGATCTGGACCGACCCGGTGGCGCTGTTCCGCGTCTGGGACGGCGGTATGTCGTTTCACGGCGGTCTGATCGGCGTGGTGCTGGCCGGTCTTTTCTGGTCGCGACGCAACGGCATCAAGCTCTTCGACACCATCGACTTCGTGGCGCCGCTGGTGCCGCTGGGACTGGGTCTCGGCCGTCTGGGCAACTTCATCAACGGTGAGTTGTGGGGCAAGCCGACCGACCTGCCGATCGGCATGATCTTTCCGCATGCGCCCGACGCCTTGCCGCGGCATCCGAATCCGCTGTACGAATTCGCGCTCGAGGGCGTGGTGATGTTCGTGGTGCTGTGGATCTTTTCGATGAAGCCGCGCCCGCGCTATGCGGTCTCCGGCATGTTCGGCCTGCTTTACGGTTGCTTCCGCTTCATCATCGAATTCGTGCGCGTACCGGACGCACAGCTGGGTTACCTCGCCTTCGGCTGGGTGACCATGGGCCAGATCCTCTCGCTGCCGCTGATCGCGCTCGGCATCCTGCTGCTGGCGCTCTCGCGCCGCGCACCGTACGCGCCTGTCGCGCCGGTGGCGGCGACAGCCACCTGATACCCTCGACGCCATGCAGCCTTACCTCGAACTCCTCCGCCATGTCCTCGACCACGGCGCCGAGAAATCCGACCGTACCGGCACAGGCACGCGCAGCGTGTTCGGCTGGCAGATGCGCTACGACCTGTCGAAGGGCTTTCCCCTCGTCACGACGAAGAAACTGCACATCAAGTCGATCGTCCACGAGCTGATCTGGTTTCTGCAGGGCGATACCAACATCGGTTACCTGAAGGACAACGGCGTCCGTATCTGGGACGAATGGGCGGATGCCAACGGCGACCTCGGTCCCGTCTACGGGCGCCAGTGGCGCGCGTGGCCGACGGCCGACGGCAAGGTGGTCGACCAGATCGCCTGGGTCGTGGAAGAGATCAAGCGCAATCCCGACTCGCGCCGGCTGATCGTCTCGGCGTGGAACGTCGGCGAATTGCCGAATATGGCGCTGATGCCGTGCCACACGATGTTTCAGTTCTACGTG
This sequence comes from Dyella sp. 333MFSha, assembly GCF_900102405.1. NCBI lineage: Bacteria > Pseudomonadati > Pseudomonadota > Gammaproteobacteria > Lysobacterales > Rhodanobacteraceae > Dyella > Dyella sp. 333MFSha. The sequence continues at coordinate 197,995 of NZ_FNBR01000001.1, forward strand.
GCCAATGGCAAGTTGTCGTGCCAGCTGTATCAGCGTTCGGGCGATATCTTCCTCGGCATTCCGTTCAACATCGCGAGCTACGCATTGCTGACCCACATGATCGCCCAGGTCACCGGGCTGGAAGTGGGCGACTTCGTGCACACGCTGGGCGATGCGCATCTGTATTCGAATCATCTCGAGCAGGCGACGACGCAGCTGGCGCGTGAGCCGCGTGCCTTGCCGAAGCTGGTGCTGAACCCGGAGGTGAAGTCGATCTTCGACTTCCGCTTCGAGGACGTCGCGATTGCGGATTACGATCCGCATCCGGCGATCAAGGCGCCTGTGGCGGTCTGAGCGGTTCGCCGATCGCGCGTCGCCGCATGGGTCTAGCGCTTCGCGGGCGGTAGCTTCGCGATCAGCCTGGCGCGGAAGATTCCGGCGAGCCGGTGAAAGCCGGCCTCGGTCGGATGCATTTCGTCGTGCCACAACGCGGGATCCGTCAGGTTGCCTCGCAGGTCCACGTAGTCGAAGGCGCCACCCAGCGCCGCATCCTGTTTCACCGGCTCCAGTACCCGCTCGACGAAGCCGTCGATCAGCAATCGCGCGAACTGCTGCCACTCGGGTAATCCACCGACGATGACGTTGGCGACGTTCGGCCCGATCCACGGTCCGGTCGATTTCTTCAGGACACCCGCCGCGCCGATATCCAGTCCGAGCGTCGCCTCGACGCCGATCTTTATCGGGTAATCGTAGGTGTGCGCGAGGATGGGAATGTTGGGGCGTGCGGCGTGGAAGGCTCCGACGAAGTACGCGTAGGCCTTGCGTACCTCTTCGAAACGGCCGGTCTGCGCGACGACGTCGTATGCGGCTTTGGCGCTCAGGTTCGATTTGCCGGCGAGCGCGGCATGCAGCCAGGTGTCGACGAAATCGTTGCCGCCCGCACTGAGCAACACCATGTCGAACTCATAGTGCCTGAACCAGCCGAGAAGATCGCTGACGTTGTCCTCGGTGAACATCGAGCGTCCTGGATGCGCCGTCTGCGGTGCGGCCTGATCGCCGCTGCGCTCCACACGGAAGAACAGGCCGCCCTGACCCAGTAGCGGTACGCCATTCGCCGCGTCCGCCGGGGCGGGCGAAACGATCCAGTCCAGCAGGTTCATGGCCAGTGGCGTGGCGAACCACGAGTCTCCCTCGCACAGGATGACCGGGATCCTGTCGAGGCGATGCTGGGCCTTGAGTCCCATGTACATCTGGCGGAACTGACCCCGTTGGGACAGTGCGGACGACTGCGACATGGTCGATGTCTCGGGCAAGGGTGCCTGCATTTATACGCCGCTCGATCCTGTGTAGCGGTGCTGCACCGCAGCGGTTGCCCTGACGCCACGGTTTACATATGCTATTGCGAATTATTCGCATTTAGAGATTGCCGTGACCTGTTACCGCCTGGCGCCCCGTCGCGCCCGTTTTCTGCTGGGCGCGTTTTGCCTCACCACGGCGTTTCATGCAAGCGGCGCGCCGGACGAGGACACGCCAGATACGTCTGCAGACAAGACGACCACCCAACTCACCGCCGTGAGCGTCGTGGGCCAGTCAGGGGGCTTTCGCAACCCATCGCCGCCCGGGATCGACAAATCGTCGCTCACCATCGAGCAGACGCCGCGTACGGTGACGGTCGTCACGCGCGAACTGCTCGACGTACAACAGGCGCAGACGCTTGCCGACGCGCTTCACAACGTTCCCGGTGTCGTCAGCAACAACTTCGGCCGCCGCGGCTGGGACGACCTGATCATTCGTGGCCAGACCGCGTCGGACTCCCTGTTCGTCGACGGGCTGCGCACGGCGGCCTCCAATCGCGTAGCCGAGCAGCTGTTCGGGTACGAACAGGTTGAAGTCCTCAAGGGCCCCGCATCGCTGGTGTATGGCCTCGTGCTTCCCGGCGGCGTGGTGAACATGGTCAGCAGGCGACCGCAGCCGGATGCCTTTGGCAGCGTCGACGTCACCGCAGGGAGCGACGGGCTGCGGCAGGCCAGCTTCGACGTCGGAGCGCCACTATCCGCCAACGGACGTAGCGCCGTGCGCGTGAATGGCCTTGCGATGAACTCCGACGATGCCACGCAGCATGTGTGGTTCCGGAATCGATGGATCGCGCCATCGCTGTCTCTCGATCTGGGCGAGGACACCGACTTCGTGCTTCTGACGAGTCTGCAGGAGCGCCATTACGTCCGGCAGCAGGGGCTTCCGCTCGTGGGCTCGATAAAGGCCGATAAGTACGGCGCCATCCCGCGCGACACCTTCATGGGCGAGCCCGGTCAGGAGCCTTACGACGGGCGTCAGACGCGGGTCGGCTACGCGTTGACGCACCGCTTCAGCGACGGATGGACATTGACCAACAACCTGCGCGTGCAGGACTTCACCCTCGACGGCCAGCTCGTGGCCAACGGCGCGATGAACGCCGACCAGCGCACGGTGAAACGGACGGGCACGGACCAGCATTACAGCGGCAGGACGCTCGTCGTCGATTCCCGTCTGATGCGTTCCTTCGAAACGGCACATGTGTCGCACGAGGTCACTCTGGGCGTGGATTACATGGACTCTCGCGAGGACGCTGTATCGCGCACCTGCACGGTCGCCGCCCTCGATGCCTACCTGCCTGTCTACGGTGCCCCGATCGTGTGCCCGGCGAAACCGCGTACCGACACGCGTACCGACGTCAACATGGTCGGCGTGTATGCACGGGATCAGCTCACGGTGGGCGAGGCGTGGCACGTTACCGCGGGTCTGCGTCGCGACCGTACCTGGACGGCGACCGACAACCATCTCACCGGTACGCACGAGAACGACCCCGCGAGTGCCAACACCGGCTCACTCGCCGTGATGTATGACCTGGCCTCGTCCGTCCATCCGTATCTGAGCTACGCCACGTCGTTTTATCCGAACACCGGCACGAACGTGCAGGCTCGGCCCTTCGCTCCTGAGAAAGGCAAGCAGTGGGAGCTGGGCCTGAAGTTCGATCTGATGCAGGGCCGGATGCTCGTGACGACGGCGCTATACGATCTCCGCCGCCAGAATGTGCTGCAGGACGACCCGGTGAACGAAGGCTATTCCATCGCCATCGGGGAGCAGCGCACGCGCGGCGCCGAACTCGGCGTCACGGCCGATCTGGGCGGTGGCCTCAGCCTCAACGGTGGCTATGCGTATACGCAGGGGCTGATTACGGACGACGGCGGCGAAGTGCCTTCGACCGACGGGGAGCGCATCAACAATGTGCCGCGTCATAGCGCCACGTTGTTCGCGCGGTACCAGTCGCCCGGCTCGCCCTGGTCCTTCAATGGAGGCTTCCGGGGTGAAAGCTCACGGTTCGCCTACTCGTACACGCTGCCGGGCTATGTCGTTGCCGATGCCGGCATCGCCTGGGATGCGCAGCGCTGGCATCTCGCCTTGTCGCTGAAGAACGTCTTCGACAAGCATTATTACGCCGGCGGTCTTGCGGCCGCGGTCGCGCTGGGCGACGACCGCAGCACGATGTTCAATGTGGGCTATCGGTTCTGACGTTTCAGGCATAAATCATGGCGTGATGACGCGCAATCCACACGGCCGCGGGGATCGTTGTCGCACCGAACCGATCAGGAGTGGCGCATGGCTTCTCTCAAGCGTGGCGACAACGTGCAATGGGACACCTCTCAGGGTAAGACGAAAGGCAAAATCGTTCGCAAACTGACCAGCCCCTCGAACATCAAGGGGCATAAGGTCGCCGCCTCGCCCGATAATCCGGAATACCTGGTAGCAAGCGACAAAACGGGTGCGAAGGCGGCGCATAAACCGGGCGCGCTGAAGAAGGTGCGCGATTCCTGAGCGAGCCCTGCTCACGTTACTTCTGTCGTCATACGATCCTCCCGCGCGGCGATGCGACGATGTATCGCCACCGTCGGCGCGGGAGGTTGAGGGCCGTCGCACACGGGGCTCAGGGAATGAACCGCTCCGCCCGCAACCGCGCGAACGCATCGAAGAACGCGTCGTCGGTCGGCTGATAGTCCAGAAAGCCCATGCGCCGGCTCTTCGACATATCCGTGACCACTTCGATGGGACGACCCAGGTCGGCGTCGCTGTGCCACGCGGACACGAGACGATGCATGTCCGGTTCGGCGAGGCCATGCTCAGCCACGATGCGCTCCCAGACCGGCGCATCCGCTTCCATCTGTTGTTCCAGCGGAACGACAGTGCCGTCGAACGGCGCCGCCTCGATGCCGAACCATGCCGCGATCCGCGACCACATCCAGCTCCAGCGGAAGACGTCCCCGTTGACCACGTTGAAGGCTTCGTCGGCGGCGGCAGGCGTCGTCGACGCCCACAGCAGGTGCCGGGCGAGCTGGCGCGCGTCGGTCATGTCGGTGAGGCTCTGCCATTGCGCGGCCGATCCCGGAAAGCGGAACGGACGACCGGTGGCTTTGCAGATCGACGCGTACACGGCAAGCGTGGTGGCCATGTTCATGGCATTGCCGACGGCGACGCCGATGACGGTATGCGGACGGTGCACGCTCCAGTGGAAGCCGTCCCGCTTCGCGGCGGTAAATACCTCGTCTTCCTGGGCGTAGTAGAAATTGTCGACATCGAGACGGCCCTGTTCCTCACGGAACGGTGTCTCGGGCAGCACGCCCTTGCCATAGGCCTCGAACGGTCCGAGATAGTGCTTCAGGCCGGTCACGAGGGCGACGTGCTTCACGCTGCCGGCCGGACGCAGTCCGTCGAGCAGATGTCGGACCATCGCGCTGTTGACCCGGATGTTCTCCAGTTCGTTGGCCTGACGTGCCCAGGTGGCGATGAATACATGCGTGGGTGTCACACCTTCCAGCGCGGCGCGCGTCGCGTCCGCATCGGTCAGGTCGGCCGCGATGGGCGTGACACCGTCACGAGCGCCCGGGCGGCGGGCGAGGGCGGAGACCTTCCAGCCGTTCGCCACGAGGAGTTCGGTCAGGGCGCTGCCGATGATGCCGCTGGCGCCGACGACGAGTGCATGGTTCATGGGGTTACTCTATGCAGGGACATCCCCCCACCATAAAGGCGCGGATGTCCCCTTCCAAGAAGGCACCAAAAGGTAACCCGCTGATGAAACCCGGCTCCCCCGACAGTGAGTGGCTCGAAGACTGCGCCCCCCGGCGCGTACTCGAGCTTTTCGCGACCAAGTGGACCAGCATGATTCTGCATGCGCTGCACGCAAGGCACGGCGGCAGCGCACGTTCGGGGGTGTTGCTGCGCAGCCTGCCCGGCATCTCGAAGAAGATGCTCACGCAAACGTTGCGCGAGCTGGCCGATAGTGGGCTGGTCAACCGTGAGGTTGAGGAGGCGGTCGTGCCGCCCAGTGTGATGTATTCGCTGACGCCGCTTGGCCAGCGGCTGGTCGAGCCGATCGAAATGATCTACGACTGGGCCCGGGCCAACGAAGGCGCCCTCGACGCGCTGCGGCCCCGGGCCACGTCCCGACGCCGTTAGCCTCGCGGAATCAAACGAGCGTTAGTTCCCCCCTTCGCCGGGGAGGACTACCATTCGCACCGCACGGGCGCCGTCGCCCGCCGTTTCCCCATTTTTGAAGGATGCTCCATGGCTGTTCACCTGGTTGCCGCGCTCGACGAAAACTTTGCCATCGGCAAGCAGGGAGGCCTTCCCTGGCACCTCCCCGACGACCTGCGCTATTTCAAGAAGCTGACAACGGACAAGGCTGTCCTGATGGGTCGCAAGACGGCGGAATCGATCGGCAAGGCGCTGCCCGATCGCGTCAATTACGTGCTGTCGCGCAAGGGCGAGGCGCCGTTCCCGGGCCAGATCACCGTGCGCTCCGTGCAGGAGGCCCAGGCCAGCTGCAATCATTCGGGCCTGATGGTGATCGGTGGCGGTGAAGTCTTCCGCGAGGCGCTGCCGTACGCGCGCACGCTGTACCTGACCTGGGTCTACGCCGCCGTGGACGGCGCCGATGTGTTCTTCCCGGGCATCGATTTCAAGGAATGGGCTGAAGTGTCCCGCGTGCATCACGCCGCGGACAAGGAGCATGCGTTCCCCTTCGACATGGTCGAATACGTCAGGAACGTCTGATGCACGTCGTCGCCGGCGTCCTCGTCGATGGCGCCGGACGGATCCTCATCGCCCAGCGTCCGCCGGGTAAACATCTGGCGGGTATGTGGGAGTTTCCCGGCGGCAAGCTGGAAGCCGGCGAAACGCCCGCTGTCGCCCTGGCGCGGGAGCTGGACGAGGAGCTGGGTATCGCGGCGGATCCGCTGTCCTTCGAGGCGCTGATCCGCGTTCCCTGGCGCTACGGCGATCGGGACATGCTGCTGGAAGCGATCCGCGTTTACGCCTGGACGGGTGGGCCGCAGGCGCTGGATGCTTCCGCGATCGAATGGGTCGATCCGCATCGGCTGGATGAGGCGCGTCTGGCGCCCGCCGATCGTCCTGTCCTCGCGGCCGTCCGGTTGCCCGCGCACTATCCGGTCACACCGGCGGATGCATCGGTGGCCGTAGCGTCCGCGGCGCTGCATGCCGCCCTGGCGCGCGGAGAGCGGCTGTTGCAGCTTCGGTTGACAGACGAGCCCGTCGAGGCGACGCGCGGGCTGGCTGCATCGATACAGGACGATCTGCGCCGCTTCGGCGCCACGCTGCTGCTCAATCGCGATATCGAGGGTGCGCTGCGGCTGGGATCGGGCGTGGGTGTGCACCTCTCGTCCGCCCAGTTGCGCTCGCTGCCCGAGCGACCGTTGCCGCTGGGGCAGGTCGTCGGTGCTTCCTGCCACGACGCCGAAGAGCTGACGCTGGCCTCCCGGCTGGGATGCGACTTCGCGACGCTGTCGCCGGTCTTGCCGACGCGCAGTCATCCGGATGCCGAACCGATGGGCTGGCCGCGGTTTGCGCGGCTCGCGGAAGCCGCTTCGTTACCGGTTTATGCCTTGGGTGGGCTGGGACCGGATGATGTGGCCGACGCTCGGATGCATGCGGGGCAGGGTGTAGCGGGGATTCGCGGGTTTTTGTGATTGCGGCATCGGGCGTTCTTGCCCGCAGCCACATCGCGCGCAAGGCGCGCTCCTACAGGTAGGAGCGCGCCTTGCGCGCGATGCTGTTATTTCGATTTCAGCCGAGCCACGAGGGCCTGCAGCACCGCCTGCGTCTCATCACCAAAGAAGTCGTCGATAAACCCCGGATCGAGCAGATCGGTGGTGTCGCCCCATACCTCCAGCAGATCCGCCCGCGCAATGGCACGCGTGCGCAGCATCGCCTTCGGCGGCAGCTTCAATAGCTCGCCAAGCCAGATCACGGCACGCTGCACGACCTGCTCGACCGCGGAAAGCTCGTCCACCAGGCCGATCGCATGGGCCTCCTCCGCATCCACCATCGTGCCGGATACCAGCAAGCGCTCCGCACGATACGTGCCGACGATGCGCCGCATCGCGAACTGAATCGGCTCGGGCACGGACAGGCCGACCTGAACCTCGTTCAGACCGATCTTGTAGATGCCATGCGCCATGATCCGGTAGTCGCAGAACAGCGCGAGCACCGCGCCGCCCGCCGGGCTGTGGCCGGTGATCGCCGCCACGGTCGGCACCGGCGAGGACGCGATGGCGCCGCAGAGGGCGAAAAACGCGTTCCAGAAATCGGTGACACCCGCGCGATCGCGCTGAAGCAGGGAAGGGACGTCGACGCCCGCCGAAAAGATGCCCTGCGCGCCGGACAGCACGATGCCGCGCGCACCGTTGCCGGGCGCGGCGGCGACGGCCTCGTGCAAGGCCTGCACGAGGCCGGTGTCGAGCGCATTGACCGGCGCGCGCGCCAGGCGGATCTCGTGGATACCGCCGTCGTGCGGAAGAATATCGAGCATCGTCGTATCTCCTCTTACTTCACGTCGCCGGGCGACCAGGTGTAGCGCAGCGTGTAATCGAGCGTGGCTGAACCGTTCGCCGGCACGTCCACGTCGAACTCGAGCCCGTCGGGCGTGTTCTTCGTCGGCTTGACGGACGACGATACGACCGTCCATGCGCGCCAGCGGGCGGGGTGCTCGCGCAGGGTCACGGTGCGTTTCGTATCGCCCGCATTGGTCAGGACGATCCGTGTGCCCTCGTCGATCCGACGCTCCGTGTCACTTGCGGTGAACGAGGTTTGTTCGCGCTTTGCCGTCAGGTCGAAAGCATTGCCGAGGGTGATGGTTGCATCCTTGTTTTTCGGCGTGTCGTCCAGCCGGCCCTCGCCCAGCAATTCGGCGTTGCCATCGCGGTCGACGGTGAGCACACGGACGTACCCGGCCGGCAGCGCGTCGAACGCCTTGAAGCCCACGGTTGATACGATCGGCGTGCCTTCCGGCGGCTGGCCGATATCGCGTTCCAGGCGAGGACGTGAGTTGTAATAGCGTATGCCCGTGTCGTAGACCGCCTTGCGCTCGCACGCCAGCGTGCGACTGTCGTAGAGCGGAGTCTGCGTGACGCTGCCAACGGGCAGATCCACTGCCGCCGGCAGCGTGTACGTGCGCAGGTCGCCGAGCGTAGCCTGCTGGGGCGCGGCATCCATCATGGCCATGGGAGCCGGTGCCGCGGCGGCGCGGGCCATGAACATCTTCGGCTGAGGCGCGGATTTCGCCCGGTTGGCGTCGCCGGAGACGAGCTTGAGCGAGACGTCCTTCCAGTCGCGTCCGCTTCGGTTCGCGATGCTGGCGGCGGCGTCGAAAGTCATCTTGCAGGTGTCGCCCGGTGCCAGGGTCGCGACATAGGCGCCGCGCCAGCCCAGTCCGGAGGTGGGGTAGTCGAGATGGGCGGTGCTGCTGCCCGCCGCCGACCCCGCAACGCGCACCTGCAGGGTCGAGCCGCGGGCGAAGTCGGTAGCGTCGGCGGCACGCAGGGCGGCGTAGTTCCGGATCAGGCTGGCCTGCCCGCTGGCTTCGCGGATGACCAGCGCATCGCCGCCGCGGACGAGAACGCCGCTGGCGATGGTCTGGCCGCCGTCACCGATGGCGGTGACGTTGCGGCCCACGAGGCCGGCGACCGCACCGTCGAAGCCCTGACCCAGGAGCAGGCGCTGCGAGACCACGCGGGTGTCCTTGTCGGGGAAGCGCAGGGAAAGCGCTTCGCTGTCGAGGGCGGAGGGCAGCCCGTCGATGGCGAGATCCTGCGTGCCACCCTTCAGGTCGAAGACGCGACGTTCGTGGACGACGGCATAACCTTCGGCGGACACGGCATCGCCGTTGGTCGCGAATAACTGGTCGCCATCGGCGCGGTACAGCGTGAGCGAGGTGCGCTCACCCGCGGCGAAGGCGGGGAAGGCGACAGCACTGGCGATCGCCAGGACAAGGATGCGACGCGACATGATTCATTCTCTCCATGATTGCCCACGCGGATCATACTGGGGAGAAGTGAACCAGGGCTGCTACATCACCCCGCGGCATCCCGGACCGCCTGCGGAATCGGCACCGGCCGACCGGTCTTCGGATTGATCCAGACCATGGTGACGCTGCCGTCGCAATGGATCTTCGTCGCGTCGTCGCTGGTCACGATGCGGTGCCCCACCGTCATGGAACTGGTACCGATCCGGTTGACGTACAGCTCGACCTGGATGTCCGCCGGCCATTCGATCGGCAGGCGGTAGTTGAGTTCGCTGTGTGCCATCACCGGCGCGCCGTCCTCGCCGTACCACTTATCAGGGAGCTGCTGCAGCCACTTGATGCGGGCCTCCTGCAGATAGACCAGATAATTGGCGTTGTTGACGTGGTTGTACGCGTCCAGATCCTGCCAACGGACTTCCATCGGTGTGATGAAGAGTGGCGTCGGTGCGGGCGGGTTCGAGGCTTCGGTGGTCATGCGCGTTTCTTCTTTTTCGCCGCCGGGGCGGTCTTTGCCGTGGAGGTCTTGGCAGGTGCTTTCGTGGCGGCGGTTTTCGCAGGGGCCTTGGCGGGCGCCTTGCCGGCAGGAACCTTGCCGGCCGCTGGCTTCGCCGTGGCTGGTTTCGCCGTGGTGCGCGCCGGTTTGAGGTGTGTCTTGAGGAACCGTCCCGTGTGCGACTCCGCTGTCGCGGCCACCGTTTCAGGCGTGCCGCTCACCAGGATGCGTCCACCGCCGGCACCCCCTTCGGGACCGAGGTCAACCAGCCAGTCGGCCGTCTTGATCACGTCGAGGTTGTGCTCGATGACCACCACGGTGTTGCCGTGGTCGACCAGCTTGTGCAGCACGTCGAGCAGCTGTTCGATGTCGTGGAAATGCAGGCCCGTGGTCGGTTCGTCGAGGATGTACAGCGTGCTGCCCGTGTCGCGCTTGGACAGCTCCTTCGACAGTTTGACGCGCTGCGCTTCACCACCGGAGAGCGTGGTCGCGCTCTGGCCGAGCTTGATGTAATCCAGGCCCACCGCGCGCAGGGTTTCGAGCTTGCGCGCGATCACCGGCACGTTCTCGAACAGCTTGAACGCGTCTTCCACCGTCATGCCGAGAACGTCGGCGATGGTGTGGCCCTTGTAGAGGACCTCCAGCGTCTCGCGGTTGTAGCGCTTGCCGTGGCAGACGTCGCAGGGCACATACACGTCCGGCAGGAAGTGCATCTCGACCTTGATCATGCCGTCGCCTTCGCAGGCTTCGCAGCGGCCACCGCGGACATTGAAGCTGAAACGGCCCGCCTGGTAACCGCGCTGACGCGACTCCGGCACCTGCGCATAGAGCTCGCGCAGCGGCGTGAACAGCCCGGTATACGTCGCCGGGTTGGACCGCGGCGTGCGGCCGATCGGTGACTGGTCGATATCGACGACCTTGTCGAACAGCTCCAGGCCCTCGATGGACTCGTGCGCTGCCGGCTGCTCGCCCGCACCGTTGAGTTCCATCGCGGCAAGGCGATAGAGCGTGTCGTTGATCAGCGTCGACTTGCCCGAGCCGGACACGCCTGTAACGCACGTAAACGTACCGACGGGGATGCGCACATCCACGTCCTTGAGGTTGTTACCGGTCGCGCCCTTGAGTTCGAGCCACTTGTCGTCGCGCGCTTCGCGGCGCTTCTTAGGGACGTCGATACCGCGCTCGCCCGTGAGGTACTTCGCCGTCACCGACGCCGGGTTGGCGAGCACCTGCTCGAGCGTGCCTTCGGCGACGATGTGACCGCCATGCACGCCGGCACCGGGGCCGATGTCGAGCAGGTGGTCGGCCGCGCGGATCGCGTCCTCGTCATGTTCGACGACGATCACGGTATTGCCCAGGTCGCGGAGGCGGGTCAGGGTGCCCAGCAGGCGTTCGTTGTCGCGCTGATGCAGACCGATCGACGGCTCGTCGAGCACGTACATCACGCCCACGAGCCCGGCGCCGATCTGGCTGGCCAGTCGGATGCGCTGGGCTTCACCGCCGGACAGGGAATCGGCCTGACGGTCGAGCGTGAGGTAGTTGAGGCCGACGTCGTTGAGGAAGGTCAGCCGCTCGCGGATTTCCTTCACGATCTTGACCGCGATCTCGCCGCGCCAGCCGGGCAGCTTGAGGCCTTCGAAGAAGGCCAGCGCACGGTCGATCGCAAGCGAGGTCAGCTCGGGAATCGCGTGGTCCGCGACGAACACGTTGCGCGCCGAGGGATTCAGACGCTGCCCGCCGCAATCCGGGCAGGGGTGATCGGCGATGTAACGCGCCAGTTCCTCGCGGACGGCGGCGGACTCGGTCTCGCGATACCGGCGCTCGAGATTCGGCAGGATGCCCTCGAACTTGTGCTCGCGGGTGACCTTGCCGCCACGCTCGGTGATATAGCGGAACGGAATGACTTCCTTGCCCGAGCCGTTGAGTACGGCGTTCTGCACCGACTTCGGCAGCTCGCGCCACGGCGTCTCGGGATCGAAGCCGTAGTGCTTGGCTAGCGAGACGATCAGCTGGAAGTAATGCGCATTGCGGCGGTCCCAGCCACGCACGGCACCGCCGGCCAGACTGAGCTCCGGATGGCCGACCACGCGCGTGCCGTCGAACACCTGGGTCACGCCCAGGCCGTCGCAGGTCGGGCAGGCGCCGACGGGCGAATTGAACGAGAACAGGCGCGGCTCGAGCTCCGGCAGCGAGTAGTCGCACATCGGGCAGGAGAAGCGCGACGAGAACAGCTGCTCGTCGGCTTTCTTGTCGTCCATGTCGACGAGGACGACGATGCCGTCGCCCAGGCGCAGGGCGGTCTCGAACGACTCCGCGAGGCGCTGCTTGATGTCGTCGCGCGGACGGAAGCGGTCGATCACGGCTTCGATGGTGTGCTTCTGACGCAGCGTCAGCGGCGGCACGGCGTCGAGGTCGTAGACCTCACCGTCCACGCGGGCACGGACGAAGCCCTGGGCGCGCAACTGGTCGAAGACCTGCACATGCTCGCCCTTGCGCTCGCGGATGACCGGGGCCAGCAACATCCAGCGCTTCTCGGGATCGAGCGCCATGGCCGTGTCCACCATCTGGCTGACCGTCTGGGCCTCCAGCGGAATGCCGTGATTCGGGCAGCGGGGCGTACCGACCCGCGCGTAGAGCAGGCGCAGATAGTCGTACACCTCGGTGATCGTACCGACGGTGGATCGGGGGTTGTGGGAGGTCGACTTCTGCTCGATCGAGATGGCCGGAGAGAGGCCTTCGATCGTGTCCACGTCGGGCTTTTCCATCATCGAGAGGAACTGCCGCGCATAGGCGGACAGTGACTCGACGTAGCGACGCTGGCCTTCGGCATAGATCGTGTCGAAAGCCAGCGAGGATTTACCCGAACCGGACAGCCCCGTGATGACAATGAGCTTGTCACGGGGCAGGTCGAGGTCGATGTTCTTGAGATTGTGCGTGCGGGCGCCGCGGATGCGTATGCTGTCCATGTGCCGACATAAATGGGGGAAGCCCCCGACTATACCAAGGGTTTTTCGCCTTCATTCGGCGTCGACTTTTGACGGTTCATCACATTTGTTATTCCCAACGGGTCGGGGCTGCCGAAGGTGGGTCTGCACGATGGCGGAGGTCGGCTACCATGGCCTCCACCCCGGGGAGGGGCGAGTCACCCATCCGAAGAGGAAACACGCATGCGTAAGTGGACAGGGATCGCGGCCGGCCTGATGCTGGCGGCTTGTACGGGTCAGGCGTTCGCCGCGGCGCCGACCGAGCAGCAGGTGCGCCAGCTGATGGACGTGGTCGGCATGGGCCGGATGCTCAGCCAGATGAACAGCCAGATGGCGGGCGTGATGCAGAGCGCCCTTCCGTGCGTGCCGGCCAGCTACTGGCAGGGCTTTGTCGACGCCAACGCGACCAACCAGCTGATCGGCCGCATGGTGCCGGTCTATCAGAAGCACTTCACTTCCGAAGATATCGACGGCCTGCTCAAGTTCTACCGTTCGCCGCTCGGTCAGAAGGTGATCACGCAGATGCCGGCGACCATGGCCGAGGGCATGCAGATCGGTAAGCAGTGGGGTCAGGAGCGAGGCCAGCAGATGATCGCCCAGCTGCAGACGCAGGGCACCCTGAATCCGCAGGGCCAGTGCCCGGCCAGCGGTGCGGCCGCCAAGCCCGCGCCCGCACCGCCCGCCGCCACAAAGAAAAAATAAGCCCCCTACGCCGTAGGAGCGCGCCCCGTTAAGCGGTAGGAGCGCGCCCCGCGCGCGAACCCTCAGGCCCACCCCGGCGAACGATGCCTTGCGCACCATCAAGCCGGCTGTCCGGCCTCACGAAGCGGCTTCGGCTTCGAGCCGGACGTTCCCGGCGGGTCGCGCACGGGGTGCGCTCCTACAGTAAGTGTATGCCAGGCAAGGTTTTTTCGATTTTGCTGCCGATCAGGCCCTGCTGCACCCTTTCTCCCTTAACCACCTGATTGACCTTGCCTTTTCCCCTTGGCTATAATTCGCAGTTCGCACGACCCGTAACACCCTAAAAAGAACTACATAAACAGCAACAGGAAATAACCATGAGCTACGCAGTCATCAAGACCGGTGGCAAGCAGTATCGTGTGATGGCGGGCGAAATCCTGCGCGTCGAACTGCTCACCGCTGAAGTCGATTCCACCGTCCAGTTCGACCAGGTCCTCCTGGTGGGCGAAGGCGAGTCGATCACCGTCGGCGCCCCGCTGGTCGCCGGTGCCACCGTCAGCGCGAAGATTCGCGCCCACGGCCGCGCGGATAAAATCCGCATCGTCAAGTTCCGTCGTCGTAAGCACTACAAGCGTACGCAGGGACATCGTCAGCATTACACCGAAATCGAGATCACGGGCATCAACGCCTGATCTGCCGGAGGATATGAGTCATGGCACATAAAAAAGGCGTAGGTTCCAGCCGTAACGGTCGCGATTCGAACCCGAAGTATCTCGGTGTGAAGATCTATGGCGGCCAGGCTGTTGAAGCCGGCAACATCATCGTTCGTCAGCGCGGTACCAAGTTCCACGCTGGCGTGGGCGTCGGCCTCGGCCGCGACCACACCCTGTTCGCGCTGGTCGATGGCACGGTTGCCTTCAAGACCCGTGGCGACAAGGGTCGCAAGTTCGTCGACGTCGTCCAGGCGTAAGCCTTCCCCGACGCGATAACGAAGGCCCCGCCCACGGCGGGGCTTTTCGTTTGTAAAGCGGCATCACTTCTTCACCCAGGTTCCCCTTCCATGAAATTCGTCGACGAAGCGCAAATCAGAGTCTCGGCCGGTGACGGCGGCAACGGCTGCGTCAGCTTCCGTCGAGAGAAATTCATTCCCTTTGGTGGGCCGGATGGCGGTGACGGTGGCAGCGGCGGTTCCGTCTGGCTGGTGGCCGACGAGGGCCTCAACACCCTGGTCGACTTCCGTCACATGCGTTCGTTCAAGGCCAAGCGCGGTCAGGCGGGCATGGGTAGTCAGATGTACGGTAAGGGCGCCGACGATGTCGATGTCCGCGTGCCTGTCGGCACCATCATCATCAACGTCGACACCGACGAAGTCATTGGCGATCTCACGGCTCATGGCCAGCGTCTGAAGGTGGCGCAGGGTGGTCGTGGCGGTCTGGGCAATATCCATTTCAAGAGCTCGGTCAACCGTGCTCCGCGCAAGTTCACGCCAGGTACGCCGGGTGAGGTTCGCGACATCAAGCTCGAGCTGCGTCTGCTCGCGGATGTCGGCCTGCTGGGCTTCCCCAACGCTGGCAAGAGCACCTTCATCCGTGCGGTATCGGCGGCTACGCCGCGCGTGGCGGATTATCCGTTCACGACGCTGCACCCGAACCTGGGTGTCGTGCGCATCGGTACCGACCAGAGCTTCGTGATCGCCGATATTCCCGGCATCATCGAGGGTGCGGCCGACGGCGCCGGCCTCGGTATCCAGTTCCTGCGTCACGTATCGCGTACCAGCCTGCTGCTGCATGTGGTCGACATCCAGCCGATCGACGGCTCGGATCCGGTGGAGCAGGTGCGTACGATCGAAAAAGAACTCGCCAATTTCGATGCCGAGCTGGTCGAGCGCCCGCGCTGGCTGGTGATCAACAAGTCGGACGTCATTGATGACGAGGACGAGCTGAAGGCGAAAGTCGACGAGATCATCGCGCGTCTGGAATGGACGGCGCCGTGGTTCGTGGTCTCGGCAGCTGGCGAGATCGGTACGCGTGATGTGTGCCTGCAGGTGCAGCAGTTCTTCGATGCCGAGCGGGCGAAGCAGCGCGATCGCAGCGAAGAGCGCGATGACGTGAGGCTGCGCAGGGAATAAAAGGCAATGCGGGCTTAATGAGCCCGCCCGACCTGTAGGAGCGCGCCCTGCGCGCGAGCTCTTCACCGGGCGCCGGAAGATTGCACGCCGGCGCCCGGCGTTCGGCCTCAAAAGATGTCGCGCGCGGGGCGCGCTCCTACGGGAAACAAGAAACGGGGAAACAAAAAAGCCGGCGTAAGCCGGCTTTTCTGCAAACAGCGATGTCGCGCAGGCTTTATGCCAGGTCGCGGATCTTCGCGTTCAGGCGGCTCTTATGGCGAGCAGCCTTGTTCTTGTGGATCAGGCCGCGGGCAGCGTAACGATCCATCACCGGCACGGCGATGGCGTACGCGCTGACTGCGCCAGCCTTATCCTTGGCGTCGATCGCCTTGACGACCTTCTTCAGTGCGGAACGCACCATGGAACGCGCGCTGACGTTGCGCAGACGGCGCTGCTCCGACTGACGCGCACGCTTCTTCGCGGACTTGATGTTGGCCAAGGTGAAGCTCCAGAGTTCGGTTGGTTTTAAGAAAGACGCCCATTTTGATGCCAAACGCCGGGCGCGTCAATAGCTTAGAGCCCGCACGGGCGTACCCGACGGGTGATCGGGCGAGGCGCCCGGGAATTTCCAGACTGCGGACTGTCCTCCGCCGGGGGCGCGCTGTCAAACTAGGGGTTTGGTCCAGCCTCCAAGGCAGCCCCTCCCCGGATGAAAACCCCCAGCCTTCTTCGCGGCATGCTCTCCTTCAGCAGCATGACCATGGTGTCCCGCGTGCTCGGCCTGGTGCGCGATATGGCGATCAGCCATTCCTTCGGCGCCAATGCCGCGACCGACGCCTTCTGGGTCGCGTTCCGCATCCCGAACTTCATGCGCCGCCTGTTCGCCGAGGGCTCCTTCTCGACCGCGTTCGTGCCGGTTTTCACCGAGGTCAAGGAGACACGTACGCATGAGGACCTGAAAGACCTCATGGCGAAAACGTCCGGCACGCTGGGCGGCATTCTGCTCATCGTGGTGGCGCTGGGTGTGATCTTCGCGCCTCAGGTGACGGCGTTGTTTTCGCCGGGCGCGGTGGACGACCCCGCGAAATTCGGCCTCACCGTCGACCTCCTGCGGCTGACGTTTCCGTTCCTCCTGTTCGTCTCGCTGACGGCGTTGAGCGGCGGCGCGCTCAACAGCTTCCATCGTTTCGGCCTGCCGGCCCTGACGCCGGTAATTCTCAACTTGTGCATGATCGGCGGTGCCCTCTGGCTGGCGCCGCATCTGCATACGCCGATCATGGCGATGGGCTGGGCGATCCTGATCGCGGGCTTCCTGCAGCTGGTGTTCCAGTTGCCGACGCTGCGCCGCCTGGATCTGTTGTCCATGCCGCGCTGGGGCTGGAAGTCGCCGGATGTGCGCCGGATCATGACCCTGATGGTGCCGACGCTGTTCGGCTCGTCGGTGGCGCAGATCAATCTTCTGCTGGACACCGTGATCGCGTCGCTGCTGATCGCCGGTTCGCAGAGCTGGTTGTCCCAGGCCGACCGGTTTCTCGAGCTTCCCCTGGGCGTTTTCGGCGTGGCGCTGGGCACGGTCATCCTGCCTTCGCTGTCACGCCACCATGTCGCCACCGACAAGGATGGCTTCTCCCGGGCACTGGACTGGGGTCTGCGTACGACGCTGCTGATCGCGGTGCCGGCCATGTTCGCGTTGATGCTCCTGTCGTTCCCCCTCGTGGCGACGCTGTTCCAGAACGGCCGTTTCACCGCCTTCGATACCAAGATGGCCTCGATGTCGATCACCGCGCTGAGCTTCGGCCTGCCGGCCTTCGCCCTGGTCAAGGTGGTGCTGCCCGCGTTCTACGCGCGCAAGGACACGAAGACACCCGTCCGCGCGGGCGTCGCGTCGCTCGTTGCCAACATGGTCTTCAATGTCGGCTTCCTTGCCCTCCTGTTCTTCCTCTGGGCCACGCCGGAGCAG
The DNA here is from genome assembly GCF_900102405.1 of Dyella sp. 333MFSha. Classification (NCBI taxonomy): domain Bacteria; kingdom Pseudomonadati; phylum Pseudomonadota; class Gammaproteobacteria; order Lysobacterales; family Rhodanobacteraceae; genus Dyella; species Dyella sp. 333MFSha. The sequence continues at coordinate 215,548 of NZ_FNBR01000001.1, forward strand.
AAGGCCGGGTCGTGGATGGCGGCGCTCGCCGCCATCCCGGGTCTGCACATGGCGCTGGGCATGGCCAGCGCTCTGGCCAGCTACCTCAACCTTGCGCTGCTCTGGCGCTGGCTGGGTAAGGCCGGCGTATACACCCGCCAGTCGGGATGGGGCCGGCATATCGCGCGGCTGGCCCTCGCCTGCGGGGTGATGATCGCGGTGCTGCTGACCGGCCTGCATATCTGGCCGGAATGGAGTGGCGTGGAGAAGTGGGTGCGCGTCTGGCGCCTGGCCATCCTGGTGGTGGCAGGGGGCGGGGCCTACGTGGCGGCCTTGTTCGCCCTCGGATTCCGTCTGCGCGACCTGCGCGCGCGTTGAGCGGTTCGTCCGGGGTCTCCGCGTCGCATTGTGCGGCGCAATGGGGCCGCTATACTGGCCCGATGGCTTTTATTCCGCATCGATTCCAGGGCGCTCACGCATGACGCTGCGACTGCACCGCGACATCGACGGACCGTGCCTCGCCCCCCAGGGCAGCGTGGTTGCGATCGGCGCGTTCGACGGCCTTCATCTGGGCCACCAGGCCATTCTCGCCGAGGTCCGGACACGGGCGGAGGCGAAGGGCCTCACGCCAGCCGTCATCTCGTTCGAGCCGCTGCCGCGCGCCTTCTTTTCGAAGGAGCCGGTGCCACGTCTGTCCGGCGTCCGCGAAAAAGCGGAGGGCATGACCGCCGCCGGCATCGCCGAACTTCTGTCCCTTCGCTTTGACGAAGCGCTGACCCAGATGTCCGCCGAGGATTTTGTCCGCCGCGTCATCGTCGGCCGGCTGGCTGCCCGTGAAGTCTGGGTGGGCGAAGACTTCCGCTTCGGTCACCGCCGCGGCGGCGACTTCGCCCTCCTGCGGTCGATGGGTGACGAACTCGGCTTTACCGCGCACGCGGTCTCGCCGGTGATGGTCGAGGGCGAACGCGTGTCTTCCAGCAAGGTGCGCACCCTGCTGGCGGAAAGCCGCTTCGCCGACGCCGCGACTCTGCTCGGACGGCCCTTCATCATCGAAGGCCATGTCGAGCACGGTAAGCAGCTGGGCCGTACGCTCGGTTATCCCACCGCCAACGTGCACCTGCCCGAGCGGGTCAGTCCCGTGCGCGGCATTTTCGCCGTGCGTATCGGTGTGGGCGAGGGCCCTTGCAGCTGGCCCGGCGTGGCCAGCCTGGGTGTCCGCCCGACCGTGAACGAGGTGGCGGAGCCGTTGCTCGAAGCGCATCTGTTCGACTTTTCCGGCGACCTCTACGGTATGCGCATCGCGGTGGAGTTCGTCCGGAAACTGCGTGACGAAGAAAAATTCGACGGCCTCGACGCCCTGACCGCGCAAATGCGCCAGGACGAGATCGCCGCCCGGCAGGCCCTTGGCATGAACCCCATACTTGTCGATGCATGACGGAACGCGCCTGACGCGCGTCCGCCCCGAAACCCACGGTTGCCAGCGATGACCCAGGATTACAAAAACACCATCAACCTGCCGCAGACGGACTTCCCGATGCGCGGCGACCTGCCCAAGCGCGAGCCGACCTGGCTCGCCACGTGGGAGCGTGTGGGCCGCTATGCGCAGATCCAGGCGAAGGCCGCGGGTCGTGACAAGGTGTTCGTGCTGCACGACGGCCCGCCGTATGCCAACGGCGCCATTCACCTCGGCCACGCGGTCAACAAGGTGCTGAAGGACGTCGTCGTCAAGTCGAAGCTGATGGCCGGCTACCGCGCACCGTACGTGCCGGGCTGGGACTGCCACGGCCTGCCGATCGAAATCGCCATCGAGAAGAAGTTCGGCAAGGCGGGCGATAAGCTCGACGCCGCCGCGTTCCGGCAGAAATGCCGCGAGTACGCGATGGCGCAGATCGACCTGCAGCGCGCCGACTTCAAGCGTCTGGGTGTGCTTGGCGACTGGGAAAAGCCGTACCGCACCCTCGACTTCACCTATGAGGCCGACATGATCCGCGCGCTGGCGCGGATCGTCGATAACGGCCATGTCGTGCGCGGCGCCAAGCCCGTGTACTGGTGCTTCGACTGCGGTTCCGCACTGGCCGAGGCGGAGATCGAATACGCCGAGCGCACGTCGCCGGCCGTCGATGTCGCCTACGACGCCGTGTACCCGAAAGACCTCGGTGCCGAGTTTGGCGTCGACGTGGACGACGCCATCGTCGCCGTGCCCATCTGGACGACGACGCCGTGGACGCTGCCGTCCAGCCAGGCCGTGTCGCTGGGTGGCGAGATCGAATACTCGCTGGTCGAAGGCCCGTCGCGCGATGGCAAGCGGGTGCTGCTGGTGATCGCCTCGGCGCTCGCCGCGAAGGCGCTCGCCCGTTATGGCATCGAAACCGCCACCGTGCTCGGCCACGTCCAGGGCGCGGTGCTCGAGAACAAGCCGCTGCGTCATCCGTTTTACGACAAGCAGGTGCCGGTCATCCTCGGCGATCACGTGTCGGACGAAGACGGTACCGGTGCGGTGCACACCTCGCCCGATCACGGTGCGGAGGACTTCGCCGTCGGCCAGAACTACGGCATCGGCACGCTCAATTACGTCGACGGTCGCGGCGTCTATCGCGCCGACCTGCCGTTGATCGGCGACGTGTCGCTCGCCGGCACGCACATCTGGAAGGCCAACGACCAGATCGTCGAGCTGCTGCGCGGCCATGGCATCCTGCTCGCTTTCGCCAAACTCACGCACAGCTATCCGCATTGCTGGCGCCACAAGACGCCGGTGATCTATCGCGCCACCCCGCAGTGGTTCATCGGTATGGAAACGGCCGGCCTGCGGAAGACCGCGCTGAGCTCGATCAAGTCCGTGCGCTGGGTACCGGGCTGGGGTGAAGAACGCATCGCTGGCATGGTCGAGGGCCGTCCCGACTGGTGCATCTCGCGTCAGCGCACGTGGGGCGTGCCGATCACGCTGTTCATCGACAAGAACACGCATGAGCCGCATCCGGACTCCGTCGCGCTGATGGAGAAAGTCGCGAAGAAGGTCGCGCAGGAGGGTATCGACTGCTGGTTCACGCTGGATCCGCGCGAGCTGATCGGCGACGACGCGGACAACTACGAGAAAGTGACCGACGTGCTCGACGTCTGGTTCGACTCGGGTACGAGCCACTTCGCCGTGATCGGCGCGCGTCCTGAGCTGCAGGCGGGTGACGCGAGCGAATACAAGGTCATGTATCTCGAGGGCTCGGATCAGCATCGCGGCTGGTTCCAGTCGTCGCTGCTCACGTCGGCGGCCATCCACGGCCGCGCGCCATACGATCATGTGCTCACCCACGGCTTCACCGTGGACGCGCAGGGCCGCAAGATGTCCAAGTCACTGGGCAACGGCATCGAGCCGCAGGACATCATGAAGACCCTCGGCGCGGACATCCTGCGTCTGTGGATCTGCTCGACCGATTACCGCAACGAGATGTCGCTGTCGGACGAGATCCTGAAGCGCGTGGCGGACACGTATCGTCGCATCCGCAACACGGTCCGTTTTCTGCTCGGCAACCTCGATGGCTTCGATCCGGACAAGCACCTGCTTGCCACGGACGCGTGCCTCGATCTGGATCGCTGGGCGGTGCAGCAGGCGGCCGATACGCAGGCGGCGATCGTGGCCGCGTACGAGCGCTACGACTTCCCGGAGATCGTGCAGCGCGTGCAGAACTTCTGCACCACCGAGCTGGGCGCGCTTTATCTGGACATCACCAAGGACCGGCTCTACACGATGCCGACCGACAGTCGCGGTCGCCGCAGCGCACAGAGTGCGATGTATCGCATCGCCGAGGCGATGGTCCGCTGGCTGGCGCCGATCATGACCTTCACGGCGGAAGAGGCGTGGGTCCTGCTGCCCGGAACGCGTGATGAATCGCCGCTGTTCGAGACCTGGTACGAGGGTCTGGACACGCATCAGGACGGTGAAACGCGCGGCTGGTGGGGCAAGCTGCTCGCCATTCGCGAGACCGCGTCGCGCGCGCTCGAGGGCATGCGTAAGGCCGGCCAGATCGGCGCGTCGCTGGACGCGACCCTGACGCTGCACGCGGACAAGGAAACCCAGGTCGCTCTGGCCGCGTCCGCTCCGGAGCTGCGGTTCTTCTTCATCACCTCGGCGGTCACGCTGGCGGACCTCGAGGGTCGGCCGGCCTCGGCCGAGCGCGTCGAGCTCGAGGGGGCGGAGGTGTATGTCGCCGCCGCGGTCAGCGAGGACGTGAAGTGCATCCGTTGCTGGCACCATCGTCCCGACGTCGGTGTCGACCCGGCTCACCCGGAGATCTGCGGTCGCTGCGTCGAGAACGTCACGGGGCAGGGCGAAGATCGCCGCTGGTTCTGACGAGCCCGTCCGACCCGAACCACCCGTGCCGCCACCCTGGCGGCGCGGGACGCTCCGCTTCACATGGCTGAATGCATGACTGTACGTCCCAAACCGAACGCCTTGTCCTGGCTCTGGCTAGCCGCCGCCATGATCGTGCTCGACCAGCTGAGCAAGTGGTGGGCCCTTACGGCTCTGCAGCCGGCCGAGACACCGCATCCGGTGATCCCCGGCATCCTGAACTGGACGCTGACCTTCAACACAGGCGCCGCATTCAGTTTCCTGGCGGACAGCGCCGGGTGGCAGCGCTGGTTCTTCGTCGTCCTGGCCGCCGTCATCAGCGGCACGCTGGGCGTCTGGCTGTCGCGTACGCCGCGGAACGACTGGCGCACGGCGCTGCCGTTGGCCCTGATCGTCGGTGGGGCGCTCGGTAACGTCATCGACCGCCTCCATGCGGCCAAGGTCACCGATTTCATCCAGGTATTCATCGGCAGCTATCCCTTTCCGGTCTTCAACGTCGCGGATTCGTCCATCTGCGTGGGCGCGGCGGCCCTGATCGTGTTCAGCCTGTTCAGCGGCCCGCAGAAGCCCGACGTGCGATAATCGCGGGGTCCGGCGGCTTCGGCCGCCACCGCTCATCTCGAGGTCCCCTTGGACATCCTTCTCGCCAATCCCCGTGGTTTCTGCGCCGGCGTCGATCGTGCCATCGCGATCGTGGAGCGCGCCCTGGAGTCATACGGCGCCCCGATCTACGTCCGCCATGAAGTCGTCCACAATCGGTTCGTGGTCGAGCGCCTGCGCGCCGATGGCGCCGTGTTCGTGGAAGAGCTGGACGAAGTGCCCGACGGCTCAACGGTGATCTTCAGCGCGCACGGCGTGCCCAAGGCCGTCCGTGAAGAAGCCGACCGCCGCGCCCTGAATGTCTTCGACGCCACATGCCCCCTGGTTACCAAGGTGCACATGGAGGTGGCGCGGCTCGGCCGCGCCGGTCACGACGTCATCCTGATCGGCCACGCCGGTCACCCGGAAGTGCAGGGCACGATGGGCCAGTGGAACCGCGCGAATGCGGGTCGTATCTATCTGGTCGAATCGGTCGAGGATGTCGCCGATCTCTCGCCGTCGCAGCCCGACAAGCTCGCCTTCGTCACGCAGACCACGCTCTCGGTGGACGACACCATCGCCATCATCGCGGCGCTGCGTGCGAAGTTCGTCGCCATCGAAGGTCCGCGCAAGGACGACATCTGTTACGCGACGCAGAACCGGCAGGACGCCGTGCGCCGTCTCGCCGACGCCGTGGACCTGGTGCTGGTGGTCGGTTCGATCAACAGCTCCAACTCCAATCGGCTGAAAGAGCTGGCGGAGAAGCAGGGCGTCACCTCCTATCTGATCGACGGCGCCGAGCACATCGATCGCCAGTGGCTCGAGGGCACGACCCGCATCGGTGTCACCGCGGGCGCGTCCGCGCCCGAGAAACTGGTGCAGGAAGTGATCGCGCGGCTGCAGTCGTGGGGCGCGGGCAGCGTGCGTGAGCTGGACGGTGAAGCCGAAAACATCACCTTCGCGCTGCCCAAGGAACTGCGTCTGGCCAGTTGAGGGCTTGCGCCTCGGGCCAAGCTTCCCTAGAATTCCGCTTCTCGCCGGAATAGCTCAGTTGGTAGAGCGCGTCATTCGTAATGATGAGGTCGTAGGTTCGATTCCTATTTCCGGCACCATGATTTCTCCCGAACTGCCGCCGAGCGGTTCCGGGGACAGCAAAAAACCCGCTGATGCGGGTTTTTTTGTGCCTGCGTGACCCGCGCCGCCTGCGCGGGGCTTATGCGGCGAGGCGCGGTTCGTTCGAGAGGTAGCGCAGACCGATCGCCAGCGCCATGTCATAGCTGGCCATGGTGTTGCCCGGTACCACGACGCTTGCCAGGCAGGGATGGCCGGGGACGAGTTCCGACGCATCCGATGCATCGCTGTCGTCGTGCACCTCGATGTAGGGCACGGGTAACGCGGCGAGCGCATCGCGCAGCTGGGCGACATCGCCGTCGGGTACATCGTTGGCGTCGACATCGATCAGCACCAGGTCCGCATGGTCGGATGCCGATCGCCCGATATGACCCGTCAGCTCGGGAAAGTCGCTGCACGGACGCCACAGCAGGTCGACGCCCGAAGCCTGAGCACGCTCCCACAAACGCCACATGGCGTTCTCGGCGCATGTGGCGCTTGTGGGCCCGTGACGCGGTGCGGTGATCACGACGATCGACATCGGTGGCGACTCCATGGAGGGGAGGCCAGTATCCGGGCGTCGTGCGTAAAAACGCTGCGCAAGCGAGGCGCTTTTCGGGTAACGACGTCGTAAATATTACGTCCGCTGCCTGACCATCTCGTCATTGAACTGCTTGAAGAAGCCGTCGAACTTGCCGCTTGCTTCGGCGAACCGCAACGGCTTGACCCGCTCGACCAGGATCTCGTGCGCGTCCGGCTGCGATTCGATCAGCGTCATGACTTCGGCGATGAATTCGTCCAGCGGCATCGCGTGCGGATCGTTCTTCTGGTGTTCGCCCATCAGTTCGGTCTGGACATAAGGCGGCACGATCTCCAGCACCGTCACGCTCGTGTCTTTCAGCTGATAGCGCAGGGAATTCGTATACGAATGGATCGCAGCCTTCGTGGCGCAGTACGTCGGCGTCAGCGACAGGGGCATGAACGCGAGGCCCGACGACACGGTGACGACGGTCGCTTTCGGCTGCGCCAGCAGGTGGTCGATCAGCGCGGCGTTGAGCCGGATGGGGCCGAGCAGGTTGGTGGTGATCGTCGACTCGGCGGTATCCGTCACACCGGACTTCGTGTCCTCGGGACGCATGATGCCGGCGTTGTGGATGACGACATTGAGGGCCGGATGCTCGCGCTTCACCTGTTCGGCGAAACGCACGATCGCCGCGGGGTCCTCGATGTCGAGAAGGGCGGATGCCATGCCCGGGTTCGCCGCCGTGGTCTCGTCGAGTACCGACTGGCGCCGCCCGGCGATGATGACCTCATTGCCATGCGCATGGAACGCTTCCGCCAGCGCACGGCCAATGCCCGAGCCGCCGCCGGTGATGAGGATCGTATTGCCCTTGATGTCCATGAGTTTCTCGCTGGTGGGAAGAGAGTTGGCAGGCTAGACTCGTTACGAACCAATGGAAAGTAGGATCCCTAAAGTTCCATACTTACCATCCGGTAACCATGAGGAATGGCGCCATGTCCGCGACATCGAAATCGAAGCCACGCTACGACGAACCCTGTCGTGCGTTGGGTGAAGAGCGCACCGAGCCCGAACTCGATGCGCTGGTGAGGGACATCATCGGGCGGGTCGCCGACCGCTGGACCATGATCTGCCTGGAGGTCCTTGCCGACCATGGCCGTCTGCGGTTTGGGCGCCTCGCCGATGTTATGGGTGACGTCAGCCAGAAGATGCTGACCAAGACCCTGCGCCAGATGGAGGCCGATGGCCTGGTGACTCGCACTGTCTACCCCGTCGTGCCGCCACGCGTCGAATACGAGTTGACGCCGATCGGTCTGAGCCTGGGCGCCGCGTTCTGCAGCGTCTGGTTATGGGCGGAAGAGCATCACGACGCGATCGTCGCCTCTCGAGCCGCTTTCCAGGCGCGCGAATCGGACGGCTGATCGACTACGCTTGGCTTTCCACAGAGGGGGCGAAGTCATGGAAGGCAGGTTCGAAACCGCGCGGTTGTACGTCGATGGCCTGACATCCGGCGATGCCGCCCTACTGTTTGCCTATCGTGGCGACGAGGCCGTCGCGCGTTACCAGGGCTGGCGGCCTGCGGACGAAGCCGAGGCGGCGGACTTCATCCGCAGCCAAGCGGCTCAGGTGTTCGGTGAGCCTGGCAGCTGGTGCCAGCTGGCCATCCGCGATCGTGTCACCCAAGAGCTTCTTGGCGACCTCGGCGTGCATTTTCCCGCGGGAACGGACGATCCGATCGAGTTCGGCATATCGCTCCGGCGCGAAAAACAGGGCATGGGCTACGCACGCGAAGCCATGGCAGCCGCCCTCGATCGTGCCTTCCGGGAGTGGGGCTACCGCCGTGTCATCGGCTCGGTCGATCCTCGTAACGTCAGCAGCATTGCCTTGCTGCAGTCACTAGGATTTCGCCAGGAGGCCCATCACGTGGAAAGCTACCGTTTCCGCGGCGAGTGGGTCGATGACGTCATCTACGCGCTGCTGGCGCGCGAGTGGTTCGGACGACCCTGACCCGGCGCTCAGTCGCGCATCAGGCCGGGCAAGTCGTTTGGGTCCCTGGGCGGGGCGCGCGTCTACCGTTCTATAGCCGGAGGCCATGCATTTTTGCGCCTGAACGGCAGTGCGATATGCACTTTCGGGAGCCCGTGGGCTCCCACGACCCGGACGAATCAGGCAGCGGCGAGCCGAGCCAGCACGGCAGCGCTCGGCGGCGCGAGATGACCCAGGGCGGCAGGCGGGAGAAAACGCCAGTCCGTCAGGCGGCGAGGCAGGCGTGCATCCCGCCAGGCGTCGCGCAGGCTCAGCGCGGCCGCCTCAGCGGTGTCGAAGCGACCGATTTCCGTCGTGTCGCGCAGGGCACGCCAGCGGTGCCCATGGCGGACGATGCGAAAGACGGCATTGGCGGCGGTGAATACGTATTGCGCGAGCACAGGAACACTCCAGGTGGACCAGCGGTATTGTGGCCGCCGGTCCGTGACCGCTTTGTTATCCCGAGGCTACGTCGCGGTGTCGGCGCGTAACCCGTTGTGAACCGCGGTCGGGCCTACTTCGGTGCCTTCGCGGGGACGAACGGCGACACCGGATCGCTGCCATCCATACTTTCCTCGAGGGCGTGGTCGAGGTTGTCGCTGGCCTTGTCCTTGCGCGACTGCTTCTCGGCCGCGGTTTCCTTGTGGTCAGGCTGGCCGTGGTCCGGATGGGTGACGTCCTGGCGGTCGTGGGTCATGGCGTGGATCCTCTGCAGGTGATGTCCCCATGGAGCGCCGATCGGCGTGAACACCGCGTCGGGCGGCCGTCGAGATGCCGCTTATCGGCAATTTCTGACCGCGTGTCGGCGATAACTTGCAGCCGGAAGTGGCTCGACTAGTCTGCAAAGTGCCGGATAGGGTCCAGCAGGGGGTTCAGGGTGAGGAAGTCGCCGTCGCGTCGCGCCGTGGAAGGCGTGTCGCTTATCGAAGTCATGGTCGCGATCCTGGTGTTCAGCATCGGGTTGCTGGGTATCGCCATGCTCCAGATGCGCGGAGCGCAGTTCACTAAGGAGTCGGGCTCGCGCACGAGCGCGATCATCCTGGCGCGTAGCCTGGCGGACGCGATGCGGGCCAATCCCGGCGGGGCTCACCCGGCGGGTGGGGTGGCTAACAGCGCCTACTTGTACGACGGTTCGACGGCCTATACCGCGAAGGATTGTGCCAGCACGACACTCGGCACGCCCTCGGATATTGCAAAGCGTGACATTGCCTGTTGGCGTGTCGCGTTGGGCAACGCGCTGCCTGCGCCCGCGGACGATAAGCCGCTTGCTGCGGTCACGGCGAACAAAGATCTCGGTACGTTGATCATTACCGTGTCCTGGACCGGGGTCGCCGACGATAAAACATCGGACCCCAACCAGTCCTACTCTTTCAGTTACCTGCAGTGACAGGCCGCCCGATGCGTATGACTGCTCGCCGCTCCGAGGGCTTTTCACTCGTCGAGCTGATGATCTCCATGGTCCTTGGTCTCATCGTCGTGGCCGGCCTCGTCAGTGTCCTGATGGGGAGTCGGCAAGCCTATGGACTTCAGCAGGGCAACAACTTCAACCAGGAGAACATCCGATTCGCCGCCGCCCGCCTGGCATGGTCGCTGCGAATGGCCGACTTCTGGGGAGGCGTCAAGCCATCGGCTATCGCCCCGACCACAAATCGCGATGGCATCGGCAACAGTGGCTGCACCGCTGACTGGGTGCTCAGCGTAGGGGATTCAGGTTCGCACCAGAACGGGATTCACGGCTACGACGGTGGCGACAAGTTTCCCATCAGCGACTGTGTTCCCGACCAAAATTACGTGAAGGGATCGGACGTCGTCGTGCTGCGCTACGCCGACACTCATGGTTATGATCCTGAGAAGGGAGCCGATACGCCCCGTTTCGACTCCACCGACCCGGCGGTCGTACCGAATCAGACAAGCATTTTCGTCGTTTCGGGCGTGGGTCAGCAGGCGTCGTTGCTTCGTCGGGACGACGCGGTTCCTAAAAGCACGTTACCTACCGCGACAGGGCGTTACGTCTACCCCTATCAGCTCGAGATGTACTACCTGCGGCCTTGTGCTGACCCCGGCGACGATGGCCTGTGCGGCACCAACGACGACGGAGACCGGGACGCGCGTTCGCCCTCACTGGTGCGGATGCGCCTCGATGCGACGGGCGGGCTCGTCTCCGAAGTCGTCGTCGATGGGATCGAGCAATTGAGTTTCGAGTACGCCGCCGCGGCGGGTTCCAATCCAGGACGATTCACGATGGCCAGTGTAGCCGACTGGGCATCGGTGACTCAGGTCCGGGCCACCTTCGTGGCTCGCTCGACCGTTCGCGATGTCCGTATGCCCCACAGTGCAACCCTGCTTCTCAGCCCTCACTGTGCTTACTCCGTTGCCAATGACGGGTCGATCGACTACCCGGAAGTCGCCGATACCAATGTCTGCAAGAAAGCGCCGGCAGGGGCGTACGGTGACCATCCGCAACAATACGTGCGAAGCCTCAACACGCAGGTCGTGTTGCTTCGCAACCGCGTCCGAGGCTGATTCCGATGTCGATACGTTCTCCTGGCTCCCAGCGTGGCATAGCCCTGTTCGTCGGCATGGTGTTTCTGGTCGTGCTATCGATCGTCGCTGTTGTAGCGATGCGCGGTACCCTGGTTGAAATGCGAATGGTGACTAATACCGCGCGACATGAGACTGCCTTCGAGGCGTCTGAAGCCTTGCGCAGTGTCCCTGTGTCGCTGTTTGACGAGCACGTCTATGCACGCGGCTGGCCCGCTTCGTTCAACGGCGATGTTCCCGACTCGGAATTTACGTATTCGACGGATATTCCTGCCAGCCTGCTGGCGGAAGCGAAGTCTGCCTTGCAGACGGACTGCTCAACGAATAAGCCATCGTTGTTCTATGGGCAGCTTCAGCCGGCCTGCGGCGATCAGCCTAAAGAGACGCTGTACAACCCTGCCACCTGGCGGCCCGACATGATCATCGCCATCTGCGACACCGGAACGAAATCGTGCTCCGGGGACGTGAAGGCATCCGTCGCGATCGTCCCAGACGGCACAACGCTCGGCGAAGGTGCGGGCGGTGCACAGGCCGCCGGATATCGCGGCCTCGGAATCGGAGCCGCGAACGGCGGCGCCGAAATGTATTTCGAAGTTCGTAGCATTGCGACGGCTCCAGGTGACGGCGCGGCCACGACGCACACTCAATATCACCAGATGATTCACTGATGGATTCCAGGATCCCGCCGATGAAAAGCTTTAGTTCCGGCCGCCATGGCTTACTGCTCGGCCTGCTCGTTTGGGTGTCGGCGATCGGCGGTGCATCTCTCGTGCACGCCGACGCGCTGTCGGACGCTACCAGACAGCGTGCCGCGAACTACGCGATCGACCCGCCACTGGGTGTTGCCGGCGCGGCTCCGCTGGTGATGATCAATCTGTCTCGCGATCATCAGCTGTTCTACAAGGCCTATAACGACTTCACCGATCTCGATAACGACGGAACGCTGGATACGACGTATAAAAATGCGTTGACCTATGCCGGTTACTTCGACTCGAAGAAGTGCTACATCTACAATACGGATGGTTATTTCACCCCGGATACGGCCGTCGACAAGACCACGGGCTATTGCACCAAGCAATGGTCGGGAAATTTTCTGAACTGGGTGTCCATGACGCGTATGGACGAAGTTCGCAAAATTCTCTACGGCGGCCTGCGGTCCACCGACGACACCAACAAGACCATCCTTGAGCGCGCGTTCCTGCCCGCCGACGCGCATTCGTTTGCCAAATATTACAACGGCAGCGATATCGCAAAACTCACTCCGTACGATCCGATTACCGCGGCTCCGATGCTCAAGGCATCGTCAGGGTCGGTGTTCAGCAGTCAAAGTGCGGTACAGGGGGTCTATAGCGTTGACGTCTGGGGCGTGGTCATCAAGATCGGTAACGCCATGGATCCGCGCGTCGGCGATCAGATCAGAATCGAGACCAGCGACAATCAGGTGCTTGAAGCACCCGTGCGTGCGGTGACTGTCAACGGAACCACGGCGAGCGTTACGCTTCATGTGGAAGATGGCATGATCTGGTCCATGGCAAGCGGGTCGAAGGTGAATATGGCCTGCGCCCATGGCACTCGTACCGCGTCGGGCAAGACGTACCCCACGACGGATTGCACGACATCGGTAAACAAGCTGGTGAGCGCATCGACGTGGACAGTCTCAAACCTGAGCCGGGCAGGCATTTCGTTTTGCAACTCGTCTCCCGTGCCAAGCAACATCGAGGTCTCACAGAAGTCGACCGCACTTCCCCTGATCCGCGTCGCATTCGGAAACTATGCATTGTGGGCGGCGAACGAAAAGCGTCAATGCCGCTGGAGCGGTGAAGCAAGCAGTAGCGACCTTCAGAGCGGCTTTGTCGATGGATTTCGTAGTAACGGTAACCGCTCCGCTTACTCGGGTCTGGGCGCATCCGCCGAGAACGCCACGAAGTCTGGCGACAATACCGAGTTCGTCGCACGTGTGCAGGTTTGTGTGAGCAAGGACAAGCTTGGCTCCGAGAACTGCAAGCAGTATCCCGACGCGTTGACTGCCAGCAATGCCTACAAGCCGGTCGGTTTGTTGCAGAAATACGCGGAAACCGGAAACATCAAGTTCGGTCTCGTTACGCCAACGTTCGATCACAATGCGTCAGGTGGCGTGGTCCGCGCGGCGTTGCCAGGCCCGGGTACGAACGACGGCGACTTCATCAGCAATGAGATCGATCCCAAAACCGGTCAGTTCCTCACTGGAACCGCGGCGTCGAAGGGGATCATCTCGAATATCAACGCGCTTCGTATCTACGGCTATATCTACAATATCGATAACAATTACGGTGCCGGTTACACAAGTGGCGACAAAACGGTAACGATTCCGTCGAACAACTGCACGTTCCAGTACATCGGGATCGGTAAGGCGAAGGACGACACGAACCGTATCGTCGCCGAGGGGAGCTGCTCTTCCTGGGGCAATCCGATGGCGGAGAGCTACATTGAAACCTTGCGGTATCTCGCTGGAAAACAGCCGAACTCGGCGTTCGCCAGTGGAAGTGAGGACAAGGACCTTGGCATGTCCGTGGTCGCCACGTGGAATGATCCGATCAGTGCGGCGAATTTTTGTGCGGCACTGAATGTCATCAATTTCAACGCCAGCTCGCTCAGCTACGACACCGATGATGTCGCTGGGTTCAGCGATCTGGGTAGCGGAAAGACAGCAGTTCAATGGACGGATGCGATCGGTAGCGCCGAAGGCATCACCGGTAAGCCATGGTTCGTCGGTAACTCGGGAACCGCGGGTGAGGCGGGTGCGGATCTGTGCTCAGCGAAAACTGTCACCAGCTTCGCCTCGCTCACGGGTGTGTGCCCCGAAGTGCCTGCGCTGAAGGGGGGCTATCTGATGGCTGGCGCCGCTTACGGCGCGCATGTCATGCCCATCCGGAAACTGGGCAAGGACGCGTCGGGAAACGACGTCGTTCCGGCGGATGACCGCACATCGCTGAAGGTCACAACGTTCGGCGTTCAGCTGGCCACCAATACGCCACAGATCCGCGTGACGGTGCCGGGAACGACCAAGTCCGTGACTATCATCCCGGCGTATCGACTGACGTATCCGAGCGGCGGCAAAACGCTGATCGGCGGTGGTGCACTTGTCGATTTCAAGGTTATCAGCCAGACAGCCACGGCTACGAAGGCGACCGGTACGTTCTACGCCGTGTGGGAGGATAGCTTCGCAGGCGGCGACTACGATCAGGACATGTGGGGCATCATCAGTTACGAGATTACGGCTACGCAGGTGAAGATCACCACGAAGGCCGTGGCAGCGTCGACGAACCAGGGCCAGGGCTTCGGCTATATCGTATCCGGCACCAGCCAGGACGGACCCCATTTCCACACGGGTATTTACGGCTTCAACTACGACGATGCACAGAAGCCGAAGATCTACGACGCGACAGGCACTACCTTGCTTAACGGCAGCGGCTCGGTTGCGGCCGGTGGCGGCTGCAATAACTGTCAGCTGAGCGATCAGGCGACCATGGCGGTCTATCCGATCGGCACAACCAATGCCGGTACGTTGAGCGACCCGTTGCTGTACGCATCCAAATGGGGCGGCTTCCGTGCCGATCCCTCCAAGGCGGATGGTACCGATACGCCGGCGAACGATCTGAATCCCCTCGATACCAGCAAGTGGGACACGGCCGGCAAGGGCACGCCGGACAATTATTTCCTCGTCAGCGATCCCGGAAAGCTGGAGGCATCGCTGGACGCGCTGTTCCGCAAGATCCTGGCGAAAATTTCGTCGGGCACGGCGGCCGCGACTGTGGCGACGAGTGCCAATGGTACGGGCGTGACATACACCGCACTGTATGAGGCGGAGCGGACCGACTCCGCGGGCAGGCGCGCCACCTGGATCGGCGCGCTGTCCGGGTTGTGGACGGATCAGTACGGTCTGCTTCGTGAGGACGGCAACCATAACGGCATGCTCGATGACTACAACACGGACCCTGTCATCACCGAACAGTACCTGGCCAGCGGGCAGCGTACCGTGGCGACACGCTACACCAGTCTGAAGAAGGATACGTACGAGCCAGGTACCGGCACGCAGGTTGAGCTGTCGGACCTCAATTATCTCTGGAATGCGCGCGCCACATTGTGGGATCCGACGCTCAATACGGCTACTCAGCGGAAATATTCCGATCCGTTCGGCCTCACGACGGGGCGATATATCTTCACCTGGATCGATGTCAACGGTGATGGTGTGGCGGATGCCAGCGAGATCATTCCCTTCACGTGGGATACGAGTGGCAAGACCGGTATCAACACGACCAACTATCGCTACCTGAACAGCGGTGATACGACCGAGGCAAAAAATATCGTCAGCTGGATTCGGGGCACCGAAATCTCGACGATGCGCAATCGGACCGTGGATTACGGCACAACCTCCGATCTGACGAAGCGTGTCACGCGCCTCGGCGACATCATCAATTCCACGCCACTGGTGGTGAGCGAGCCGGCTGAGTCGTACGACCTGCTTTACAACGACACCACCTACGCCTCCTATCGCGCCGCCTATCGCAATCGGCGACAGATGGTTTACGTCGGAGCCAATGACGGCATGTTGCATGCCTTCAACGGTGGTTTTTACAACACCAGCTGCCGCGCATTCACCACGCAGCCCAACAATAAGGTTTGCACGGCGACCGATCGCGACCTGTCTGGTGGCACCGTGACCTCGCGTACGGCTCATCCGCTCGGCGGCGAAGTCTGGGCGTACGTTCCCGCTAACCTTCTGCCACATCTACGCTGGTTGACCGACCCGAACTATCGGCACACGTACTACGTCGACGGCACTCCGATCGCGTTCGATGCCAAGGTGTTCAAGGGCGGAGACGACGATGCGACGCACGTGGGCGGCTGGGGCACGATCCTCGTCGTGCCGTTCCGGCTGGGCGGCGGCAAGATTGACGTCAATACGTCCACGGACAGTACGAAGACGACGACGAAGACTTTCGATTCCTCATTCGTGGTGATGGATATCACGGATCCGGAAATTCCGCCGACGGTGCTCGGCGAGCTTAATTTCCCTGGGGAGCGGGCGCTTTCGACCCCTGCCGTCGCGATGATCCGCGATGTCACGTCCGGTACGCCTAACAAGTTTTTCCTCGCCGTCGGTTCAGGGCCGACCGATCCTTCGCGGGTCGCGTCGGCGGACAACCTCACGGTGAAAATCTATGATGTAGCCACCTTGGCTACGTCGCATTCGGCGGTCGCGCTCAAGACGTTCGACCTGGGTAGTGCTGACGACGCCGGTAAGAAGAGCTTTGCCGGCGATCTGATCGCTTCCGATTTCAATCTGGACGGTAAGGCGGAGGGTCTTTACTTCGGCAGCGTCCTGGACACCGGGTCGGACGATTTCGGCGGGCAGCTCTGGAAAGTGACGATCAACGGCGAGCAGGATCCGACGAAGTGGTCCGCTGGCAAGATGTTCGACATTACGGGTGGTACAGGTAACGGCTATCCCATCACTGTCCGTCCGACACTAGGCCGCAACGACCGCGGCGCGCCGATGGTCTTCTTCGGCACGGGGCGCATGTACACGACGCGTGACAAGGCGACATCGGCGCAGCAGCGTATCTACGGCGTTATCGACACCACGCTTCTGGCGGCCGGCGATCCTCAGGCCAAAACGAAACTCGGCGTTTCGACACTGGTCGATGTCACGGCGCTGAACGTCTACGGTGACAAAGCCCAGACGGTGGACAATGTTCCTAAGGACGGACTGATCCCGAAGGACACCAATAACTTCAAGTCCCTTGAGGCGGTTTTCGACGACCCGAAGGTTGCGGGCTGGTACCGGAATCTCTCGACGGCGCCCAGCAGTCCCTCGGAACGTGTGGTTAGCGCGCAAGCGCTCCTCGGTGGGCTTCTGCTGACATCGACCTACGTGCCGGGTACCTCCATCTGCACCGGTCTGGGCACCGCTAATCTTTTCGGTCTCAATTACAAGACGGGGACGGCGGACCCAGCGGCATTCTTTGGTACGACGGGCGGTAATCAGCTTGCATCACCGTCGCTGCCCCTCGGGCAGGGCATGCCTGCGCCGCCAAGTCTCCATGCCGGCGATACGACGAACGACCGTAACGGAAGCAAGAAAGTGACTGCGTGCACGCAGACCTCGACGGGCGCGATCATCTGCAAGGATGTGACGACTCTTAATCCTGTGACCAGCGGCGAGACGTCCTGGCGCGAGCCTCTTGGGAAATAACGATCATGGTCAGATCCGGGAAAACCCGTGGCTTCACGCTCATCGAACTGGTGATTGTCGTCCTCATCGTCGCCATCCTCGCGGCGGTCGCGATACCGTCCTACCGGCGTTACGTCGTGCGCTCCCACCGGGTGGATGCAAAGACGGCGCTGGTGGACCTGGCAGCCCGCCAGGAGCGTTTCTATTATTCGAACAACAAGTACTCAGGTAGCCTCAGCGACTTGAATGCCAACGGAACGATGGCGGGCTCGCTATACGAGGTGAGTATCGCCAGCGCATCGACAAGTGCTTACCTGGTTCAGGCCAAGGCACTAGGCACGCAGGCCAAGGGGGATACTACGTGTGCGACCCTTACCCTGAACAATCTCGGCGCGCAGGGATCGACGGGCGATACGGCAAACGATCCGCAGTGCTGGAGTAAGTGACGATGCGACCCCGGGTTTTCATGTTCATCGCGTTTGTCACCGTTTCGTGCGGCGCGACTGCCCAGAGCGTCTATAAATGGACCGATCCGCAGGGGGTCGCGCACTACACGGATCAACCGCCACCCTCCGGCAACGCCGCGCGCATTCAGTTGAAGACCCGGAGCGAGCCGGTGTCGCCTGCCGATGCGGGGGGCGGACCCGGGGCCGGAATCACGTCATCGGCGACTCCGTCGGCGCTTGCGACCGCCGAAGCAGCGGCCCAAAAGCGGAATTGCGAGCGTTCGCGAAATAATCTGTCGACGCTGTCGAGCGGCGCGATGCTGGTGGACAGCAGCAATCCCAATACCGCGAAGCGCCTGGACGAGGCGCAGATCGCGGAGGCGAAGCGTGCTGCGGAGGCCGATGTGGCCGCCTATTGTGGGGCGGGCAACAAGTGACCAGGGTGCCGGCAATGAAGAAGCGAAAAGGATTTACCCTCATAGAGCTGATGGTGACGGTGCTGGTGCTCGCCATTCTGGTGGGCATCGCGGCTCCCTCGTTCGTCGACTTCATGCGTCGCAACCAGGTGACATCCCAGGCGAACGAGTTTCTTGGTGCGCTCCGCCTTGCGCGTGCTTCGGCGATCGGTCAGAACGGCTTCGTTTCGATTTGTCCGAGCAACAATCCCAGTGACGCTAATCCGTCATGCCTGGATAGCGACGACTTCAGCGTAGGCTGGATCATGTATTCGTCCACGGCGGCCAAGAAAGTCTACGAGAGCACCGACAAGCTATTGCGCGTCGCTCAGGCGGTACCGGCGGTCTCGCTCCGTGTGCCGACGGGTGCGAAGGTGATCACGTTCGATGCGCGGGGCGCGTCATCGGTCGGGACGTTCCGGGCCTTGCTTTGTGCCCGCCACGGGTCCGGTGAGCCCGGGCAGAGCACAGTCCGTGTTACGGGGCGCCGATTCGACGTTCAGGCATCGGGCCGCGCGGGTGTCGCACCTTTGGACGGCTCCGCGTCCTCCGATCAGGCCGAGGCCTACTGCAAACCCGCATAGGCCCGTTGACGACGGACACTTCGATCCGTAGAATCCCCGGCTCGCGATGGGCGGTTAGCTCAGCGGTAGAGCACTGCCTTCACACGGCAGGTGTCACAAGTTCGATCCTTGTACCGCCCACCATCGGATACTGAAAAACCCGGCCTCGCGCCGGGTTTTTTTTGGCTTTCTCTGTGCTTCCCGCCAGTACAATGCGCCGGTTGCCGCCCCTGGATCCCGCCATGCACGAAGCCCTCGCCGATCTGCACCTGCTGACCCTGACGCCCTGGAAGATCATCGGCCTTCTGGGCACGATCCTGTTCACGGCCCGGTGGTTCGTCCAGTTTTACGCCACCAGGAAGAACAAGCAGGTCACCGTGCCCATGTCCTTCTGGTACCTGTCGGTCAGCGGCAGCATCCTTACCCTGGCGTACTTCATCTGGGGCAAGAACGACTCGGTTGGTATCATCCAGACCGCGTTCCCCATGCTCGTCTCGTTCTACAACGTCTTCGCGCATCTCAGGAACCGCGATACGAAGGAACGAGTCAAGCCCGGCGGCGCCGAGGACAACTGACGCGGCGGCAGTCGCGCCGCCCTTTCAGTCGGGGTCGTAGTCCAGATACGGGGCCAGCCAGCGCTCCGCTTCGGTCCGGTCCCAGCCTTTGCGCTTCGCATAGTCGTCGACCTGCTCGCGGGTGAGGCGGCCCACCACGAAGTACTGGCTGGCCGGATGCGAGAAGTACCAGCCCGATACCGCCGCGGTGGGATACATCGCAAAGCTGTCGGTGAGCTGCACGGTGGTGTGCGTCGTCGCGTCCAGCAGATCGAACAGTGTGCGCTTCTCGCTGTGCTCGGGGCACGCGGGATAGCCGGGGGCAGGGCGGATGCCCCGGTAGGCTTCGGCGATCAGGGAGTCGTTGTCCAGCGACTCCTCGGGCTCGTAGCCCCAGAACTCCTTGCGGACGCGTTCATGCAGGCGTTCGGCGAAGGCTTCCGCCAGCCGGTCGGCCAGCGCCTTGAGCAGGATCGACGAATAGTCGTCGTGACTGGCCTCGAAGCGCGCCACGTGTTCATCGATGCCGATGCCGGCCGTGACGGCGAAGCCGCCGACCCAGTCCTGTACGCCGCTGTCCTTAGGTGCGACGAAGTCGGCCAGACAGAAGTCGGGACGCTCCACCGGCTTGTCGACCTGCTGGCGCAGGTGGTGCAGCATCGCTACCGGCTTGCGCTTGCCCACGCCGGGATCGGCGTAAACCTCGATGCTGTCGCCGCTCTGCGCCGCCGGCCAGAAACCGATGACACCCTTGGCGGTGAGCCATTTCTCAGCGATCAGCCTATCGAGCATCGCCTGCGCGTCGTCGTAGAGCTCCGTCGCCTGGGTGCCGACGATTTCGTCGGTGAGGATGGCGGGGAACTTGCCGGCGAGTTCCCATGCGTTGAAGAACGGCGACCAGTCGATGTAACGGCGCAACTCGGCAAGGTCGTAGTCGTCGAAGACGGTGATACCGGGCGCACGCGGCGTCGGTGGCGTGTACGTCTCCCAGTCGCCCTGAAAGCGTTGCGCGCGTGCCTTGGTCAGGGGTACCAGCTGCTTACCCGTCCCGCGGCCCCTGTGGCGCTCACGGACCTCGGCGTATTCGGAGCGCACCTTGGCCATGAAATCGTCGACGAGGTCCTTGCTGACCAGCGACTGTGCGACGCCGACGGCGCGCGAGGCGTCTTTCACCCACACGGTGGGCGATTTGTAGTGCGGTTCGATACGCAACGCCGTGTGGGCGCGTGAGGTCGTGGCACCGCCGATCATCAGCGGCACATGAAAATCCTGGCGCTGCATCTCGCGCGCGACCTGGCTCATCTCTTCAAGCGACGGCGTAATCAGTCCTGAGAGGCCAATGATGTCGGCGTTCTCGGCACGCGCGACGTCGAGAATTTTCTGCGTCGGCACCATCACGCCAAGATCGATGACCTCGAAGTTGTTGCACTGGAGCACCACGCCGACGATGTTCTTGCCGATGTCGTGGACATCGCCCTTGACCGTCGCCAGCACGATCTTGCCGTTGTTCTTCGTCGCGTTCCCCGAGATCTTCTTTTCTTCTTCGATGTACGGGATGAGGTGAGCTACCGCGCGCTTCATGACACGTGCCGACTTCACCACCTGGGGCAGGAACATCTTGCCCGCACCGAACAGGTCGCCGACGACATTCATGCCGGTCATCAGCGGACCTTCGATGACGTCGAGCGGACGTGCCGACAGCTGCCGCGCCTCTTCGGTGTCCTCCACGACGTACTGGTCGATGCCATGCACGAGGGCATGAGTCAGGCGTTCGATGACGGGCTTTTCGCGCCAGGCCGCCGTCTCCACGGCGACTTCCCCCTTGCCGCCTTTGTACTTGTCGGCAACCTCGAGCAGGCGCTCCGTGGCATCGGCGCGGCGATTGAGTACGACGTCCTCGACGCGCTCGCGCAATTCCTCCGGCAGGTCGTCGTAGATCGACAGGCCGCCGGCGTTGACGATACCCATGTCCATGCCCGCGGCGATCGCGTGATACAGGAAAACGGAGTGGATGGCCTCACGGACCGGGTTGTTGCCGCGGAACGAGAACGACACATTGGAGACGCCGCCGGAAATATGCGACGCGGGGAATCGTTTTTTCAGTTCGCGCGTGGCCTCGATGAAGTCCACCGCGTAGTTGTTGTGTTCCTCGATGCCGGTCGCCACGGCGAAGATGTTGGGATCGAAAATGATGTCTTCCGGCGGGAAGTTCACCTCGTTCACCAGCAACTCGTAGGCGCGCGAGCAGATCTCGATCTTGCGCTCCTTCGTGTCGGCCTGGCCGACTTCGTCGAAGGCCATGACCACGACGGCGGCGCCGTACTGGCGCACCTTGCGCGCATGCTCGAGAAACGCGTCGACACCTTCCTTCATCGAGATGGAATTGACGATGCCCTTGCCCTGCATGCAGCGCAGGCCGGCCTCGATCACGCTCCACTTGGAGGAGTCGACCATGATCGGTACGCGTGCGATGTCCGGCTCGGAAGAGATCAGGTTCACGAAGCGCGTCATCGCGGCTTCGGAATCGATCAGGCCTTCGTCCATGTTGATGTCGATGATCTGCGCACCGTTTTCGACCTGCTGACGCGCGACATCCACCGCTTCTTCGTAGCGGCCCTCCTTGATCAGCTTGCGAAACTGCGCCGAACCGGTGACGTTGGTACGTTCACCGACGTTGATAAAGTTCAGGTCCGGCGTGAGGACCAGCGGTTCGAGGCCGGAAAGGCGGGTGTATCGAATGCTCATGCGGCTTGCGCGGTATCCCTGGGCTGACGCGGCGGATACGGCGCGACAGCGGCTGCGATGGCGGCGATATGCGCCGGCGTGGTGCCACAACAGCCACCGATGATGTTGATCAGGCCTTCCTCGGCGAACCCGCGGATCGTTTCGGCCATGCTCTCGGGGCTTTCGTCGTATTCGCCGAACGCATTGGGCAGGCCCGCGTTCGGATGGGTGCTGATGGCGCTGCCGGCAATGCGCGAGAGCATCTGCACATGCGGGCGCAGATCTTCCGCGCCGAGTGCGCAGTTCAGGCCGACGGACAGCGGCTGGATGTGTTCGACCGAGTAAAAGAACGCCTCAGCCGTCTGTCCCGAGAGCGTGCGGCCGGAGCGGTCGGTGATGGTGCCCGAGATCATGACGGGGACGCGCGCGCCGAGCGTGTCGAACAATTCGCTCAGGGCGAACAGCGCGGCTTTCGCGTTGAGCGTGTCGAAGATCGTCTCGACCATGATCGTATCGGCGCCGCCTTCGATGAGCGCGCGCGCGGCTTCCACGTAGTTGGCCTTGAGCGACTCGAAGTCGATGTTGCGAAAGCCCGGGTCGTTCACGTCGGGAGAGATCGACGCGGTACGGCTGGTCGGCCCGAGTACGCCGATGACGAAGCGCGGACGGTCCGGCGTGATCGCGGTCATCGCGTCGCAGGCTTCGCGGGCGATCCGCGCGCCTTCGCGGTTCAGTTCGGGCACGAGGTGTTCGAGATGATAGTCGGCCTGACTCACGCGCGTGGCGTTGAAGGTATTGGTCTCGACGAAGTCCGCTCCCGCTTCGAGATACGCGGTGTGCACGCCGCGGATGATGTCCGGCTGCGTCAGCAGGAGCAGGTCGTTGTTGCCCTTCAGATCGCATTCGCCCGGGTGGTCGTGATCGTGCGTGTGCGCGCTGTCGAGGCCGCCGGCGAAGCGATCGCCGCGATAGCCGGCCTCGTCAAGCTGGTGTCCCTGCAACATGGTGCCCATGCCGCCGTCGAGGATCATGATGCGTTCCGCGAGTCCCTTCTGAATCAGGGCGACACGATCGGGATGGAGCCAGGGCAGGGTGCTCATGGGGTGCCTCCGGGCTTGCGCGCAAGCAGGCTGATGACTTCGAAATGGGGTGAACGGCGCTCGCGGCTCAGGCGCTCGCAGCTGACCACGTCCAGACCGGCTTTCCGCGCCAGGGCCGTCAGGGCGTCGCAGGTGAAGCCGAGGTTGCGATGATCGAACGGCTCGACCACCGCGCGGTGGTCGTGTTCGCCAAGGGTGGACGCCAGCACGCGGCCTCCGGGCTTCAGCACCCGCGCCACCTCGCTGAATACGGCGTCGGGACGCTCCGAATAGGTGAGGGCGTGCAGCAGCAGGACAAGGTCGAAGCGACCGTCCTCGAGGTCCAGCGCGTGCATGTCGCCCGTACGCACGTCGACATTGCGGAAGGCGGTCAGCCGCTGCCGAGCGGCGTCGACGACGCGTTCCGAACTGTCGATGCAGACGATCGAGTGGGCATGCGGTGCGAGCAGCTCCGCCGTGACGCCGTCGCCGGAGGCGATATCCAGGACATCGCCGGTCGCCAGTAACTGCAACAGCGAGCGCGCCAGGGTTTCCCAGGTGCGACCCGGCGAATAATGACGCTCCATGTCGCCGGCGACGGTATCCGCCCAGCCTTCGGCCCGGGCCCGTTGGGCGAGAACCGCGGGAAGCCGTTCCGCATCCTCCTTGAGCAGGGCATCGCTCAGTGTGTCACGCAGGGAGGCCACCAGGGCGGCCAGCGTGGGATCCGCCTCGGCATTGGCCCGATAATAGGCCGACACGCCGGCTCGGCGGTCACGCACCAACTCGGCCTCCTTGAGCTTGGCCAGATGGGTCGACACGCGCGGCTGGGCCAGGTGCAGCACCGCCGCCAGCTCGGCGACGGTCAGTTCCTCGCGGTCCAGAAGGGCGAGCAGGCGGACGCGGGTCGGGTCGGCCAGGAGTCGGAGCACCGTGGAGGCCGTCGACAGATCCATCCTGCATCCTTATATCGCGATAGAAAGATGCGTAAGGATGAGGCCCGCCCCGGCCAGCGTCAAGGCCGCATGTTGCAGTGCAGAGCGGCAAGCTCTCGAACGACCGTTAGAATGACCGGCTAGTCCCCACCCCAAGACTTGCCGTCCTTCCGGCCGGCGCGAGGAATGTCCATGGATTTCCGCTTTACCGACGACCAGCTGTCGATTCAGTCCATTGCCCGCGACTTCGCTCAGAAGCGCATCGCCCCGGTCGCCGCCGAGTTCGACGCGAAGGGTGAGTTTCCCCTGGAGAACATCCAGGAAATGGGTCAGCTGGGCCTGATGGGCATCGAAGTGCCCGAGGAATACGGCGGCGCCGGCATGGATCCCGTGTCCTACGTGCTGGCCATGGTCGAGATCGCCGCGGCCGATGCCGCCACCTCGACGATCATGTCGGTCAACAATTCGCTGTTCTGCAACGGGATCCTCAAGAACGGCACGGAAGACCAGAAGCAGAAGTACGTGCGCGCCATCGCCTCCGGCGAGGCCATTGGCGCCTATGCCCTGACCGAACCGCAGTCCGGCTCCGACGCGTCCAACATGCACACGCGCGCGGTGAAGAATGCCGACGGCGACTGGGTCATCAACGGCAAGAAGAGCTGGATCACCTCCGGTCCGGTCGCCCGCTACATCGTGCTGTTCGCGGTGACGACGCCCGGTATGGGTGCGCGTGGCGTGTCGGCCTTCATCATCGACACGAAGCGGGCGGGTTTTCTCGCCGGCAAGACGGAGCCGAAGCTCGGCATCCGCGCCTCGGCCACCTGCGAGATCGAGTTTCACGACTACATCTGCCCGCAGGAAGACATGCTCGGTGAAGAGGGCAAGGGGTTCGGTATCGCCATGGGCGTGCTGGATGCCGGTCGCATCGGTATCGCATCGCAGGCGGTGGGCATCGCGCGTGCCGCGTACGAAGCCACCCTGCAGTGGTCGCGGGACCGCAAGGCGTTCGGTCACCCGATCGGCACGTTCCAAATGACTCAGGCCAAGATCGCCGACATGAAGTGCAAGCTGGATGCGGCGCTGCTGCTGACCCTGCGTGCTGCGTGGACCAAGGCCCAGACCGATAAGAACGGCGGCCGTTTCGGTACCGAGGCTTCTATGGCCAAGCTGGTGGCGTCGGAGGCGGCGATGTGGATTACCCATCAGGCCGTGCAGATCCACGGTGGCATGGGCTACTCGAAAGAAATGCCGCTGGAGCGTTATTTCCGCGATGCCAAGATCACGGAGATCTACGAGGGTACGAGTGAGATTCAGCGGCTGGTGATTGCGCGCTCGGAGACGGGGTTGCGCTGAGCAATCATCGACTCGAGCGGACACGAAGGGGCCCCGGTTATGCCGGGGCTTTTTTTTTAAGGCCGCCGCGGCGACGAAAAAAAGCCCGGCTTTCGCCGGGCTTTTCATAGGTACTTGCCTTCCGACCTTACGGTCGATCGGTGCCGCGTCGCGGATCCGAATCGAAGGCCCGGACATCGCCGACGTTCGGAGCATGCGGATGGAGGTTGGTCGGGCCATTCGGGCCGTCGCCACCACCGTTGCCGCCGCCGTGCGGATCGTGGTCGTCGTCATGACCGGCGTGCGGCATCTTGTGGGACACCTCATCCAGCTTGTCACCCAGCATGCGGCGAACCGAGGTGTAGAACACCGGGATCAGCAGGAGGCCGAAGATGGTGGCGAACAGCATGCCGCCGATCACGCCGGTACCGATGGCGTGGCGGGAGTTGGCGCCCGCACCGGTGGAAATGGCCAGCGGCAACACGCCGAGGATGAAGGCCAGCGAGGTCATCAGGATGGGGCGCAGTCGCAGGCGGGAGGCTTCCACCACCGCGTCGCGAAGCGTCTTGCCGGCCTGCTGCTGTTCGACCGCGAACTCGACGATCAGGATGGCGTTCTTCGCGGCCAGGCCGATCACGGTGATCATGCCGATCTTGAAGAAGATGTCGTTCGGCAGGCCGCGCAACATCGAGAACACCACCACACCGAGAAGGCCAAGCGGCACCACCAGCAGCACGGCCACCGGAATGGACCAGCTTTCGTACAGGGCGGCAAGGCAGAGGAACACGATGACGATGGACAGCACCATCAGCGCGGTGGCCGAATTACCCGCCAGGATTTCCTGGTAGGACTGGCCGCTCCAGTCGTAACCGATGCCCTTGCCGAGCTTGTCGTTGACGATTTTCTCCATGGTCGCCATGGCCTGACCCGTCGACGAGCCCGGCGCGTTGTTACCTACGATCTCCACGGCCGAGTACCCGTTGTAGCGGGTCAGCGTCGGTGCGGCCATCGTCCACTTCGAGTGAACCACGGTGGACAGCGGGATCATCCTGCTGTCGGTGGCCGTCGATGCGCTGGCGACCGTGCTCGTCGTCGAGGACGTGCTGCCGGTGGAGGAGGTCAGCGTGCTCGGGGTGTAGATGTGTGCGAACGCGTCCGTACCCATGCGGTAGGGGGCGTCGGCCTGCATCATCACGCGCTTCACGCGGCCGCCGTACTGGAAGTCGTTGACATAGACCGGCGCCAGCGTGAGCTGGATGGCCGTGTAGATGTCGCTGACCGACAGACCCATCGTCTGAGCCTGCGTACGGTCCACGTTGAGCTGCAGCAGCGGAGCGTCTTCCAGCGTGTTCGGACGGACACCCACCAGGGATTTGTCCTGCGCCGCGGCACCGAGCAGCTGGTTACGCGCCTGGGTCAGCTCGGCACGATCCTGGCCGGCACGGGCCTGCAGGAACATGTCGACGCCGCCGAACTGCGACAGACCGCGGATGGTGGGCAGGTTGACCACGAAGATCGTGGCATCGCTCACCGCCTGCATCTGGCCGTTCGCTTTGCCGAGGAACTCCGGCACGGTGATGTCGCGATCGGCCCAGTCCTTCATGCGAATGAAGACCATGCCGACGTTTTCACCCTGACCCACGAAGCTGAAGCCGGAAATCTGGAAGACACCCTCGACTTCCGGGTTCTTCAGCATGATGTTGCGGATCTGCTCCTGCACCTTCTGCGTACGGGCAAGACTCGAGCCCGGCGGGAGCTGCACGATCGCCAGCGCATAACCCTGGTCTTCGTCGGGGACGAAGCTCGACGGCAGCCTGGTGAACAGGAAGCCGGCCAGCGCCGCGATCAGCACGAACACGATCATCCAGCGCGGACCATGGCGCACGGCGGAGTCGATGTGACCCGAGTACGTATGCGTGGTCCAGTCGAAGACCTGGTTGAACTTGCGGTAGACGACGTTCTTGCGCTTGTCCGGCTCATGCTTGAGCAGGGTGGCGCAGAGGGCCGGCGTGAAGGTGACGGCGAGGAACGCCGAGAAGCCCATCGAGACCGCGATGGTCAGTGCGAACTGCTTGTAGATGATGCCGGAAGCGCCGGGCTGCAGCGCGGACGGAATGAACACCGCCGCCAGCACCACGGTGATCGCCACGATGGCGCCGGTGATCTGGCCCATCGCCTTGCGCGTGGCTTCCTTCGGAGGCAGGTGCTCCTCCGTCATGATGCGCTCGACGTTCTCGATCACGACGATCGCGTCGTCGACCACGATACCGATGGCCAGCACCATGCCGAACAGGGTCAGCTGGTTGATCGTGAAGCCCAGCGGCGAGAGGCCGATGAACGTACCGAGCAGGGCGACCGGGATGACCAGCGTGGGGATGATCGTCGCGCGGAAGTTCTGCAGGAAGATCAGCATCACCAGGAAGACGAGGATGATCGCCTCGACCAGGGTATGCACGACTTCCTCGATCGAGATCACCACGAACTTGGTGGACTCGTACGGGGCGAACCACGTCACGCCGTCCGGGAAGCTCTTGGACAGGTCGTCCATCTTCGCGCGAACCGCCTTGGCGACGTCCAGCGCGTTGGCGCCGGGCAGCAGCTGCACACCGAAGGCGCCGGTGGGGATGCCGTTGTAGTCGGTGGCGAATCCGTAGGTCTGCGGTCCGAGCTCCACGCGCGCCACGTCCTTCAGGCGGACGACCGTACCGTCGTTGTTCGCACGGAGGATCACGTTGGAGAACTCTTCGGCCGAGGTGAAGCGGCCTTCCGCCGAGACGGTGGCACTGAAGCCCTGACCGTCGGTCGCCGGATCGGTACCGAGCGAACCCGCCGCGAACTGCACGTTCTGCGCGGCCAGTGCCGACTGCAGGTCGGTGGCCGACATGCCGTAGCCGCGGAGCTTGTCGGGGTTGAGCCAGACGCGCATGCCGTACTCGGCACCCAGCTGGCGGGTGCTGCCCACGCCGGGAATACGAGCGACCTGGTCGAGCACCTGCGAGGACACGATATCCATCAGGCGATGGCTGTCGATGGCCTTGTTGGTCGAGGTCAGAGCGATGAACATCAGGAAGTCGGGATTGGCCTTGGCCACCACGACGCCCTGCTGGGTCACTTCCGACGGGAGGCGCGGCGTCGCCAGCGACACCTTGTTCTGCACCTGCACCTGCGCGATGTCAGGGTCGGTACCGGTGTCGAAGGTCAGCGTGACCGTGGCCGTGCCCGACGAACTGGACTGCGAGCTGAAGTAGATCAGGTGGTCGATACCCGTCAGCTGCTGCTCGATCACCTGTGTCACGGTTTTTTCGGTCGTATCCGCGCTCGCACCCGGGTAGGTCGCCGTGACGGTGACCTGCGGGGGAGCGATGTTCGGATACGACTCGATACCCATGTTCAACAGGGAGATCGTGCCGCAGAGGCTGATCAGGATCGCCAGCACCCACGCGAAGATGGGGCGGTCGATGAAGAAACTCGGCATGACGAAACTCCCTTACTGCTGGCCGGCCGGCGCGGCGGGGGCGCCCGCCTGAGCCGGTGCAGCAGCTTGCTGGGCGGGGCTGGCCTTCACGGGCGAGTTTTCCTTCGCCTTGGGCACGCCCTGAACGATGACCCTGTCGCCCGGCTTCAGTCCGCCGGTGACGACCCAGTTGCTGCCCGAGATGCGATCGGTCTGGACCGGGCGACGGACGGCGGCGGAATCGATGGTCTGCTCCTTGCCGTCCGCGTCCTTCACCGTGGCCTTGTCGACGACCATCACATAGGCCGAGTTGGCGTCGCGCAGAACGCCGGCCTGGGGCACCAGGTAGACGTTGTGCAGGCTGCCGAGGTTGGCCTTGACCGTCACGAACTGGCCCGGGAGCAGGCGCGTGCCGGTGTTGGTGAC
This sequence comes from Dyella sp. 333MFSha, assembly GCF_900102405.1. Classification (NCBI taxonomy): domain Bacteria; kingdom Pseudomonadati; phylum Pseudomonadota; class Gammaproteobacteria; order Lysobacterales; family Rhodanobacteraceae; genus Dyella; species Dyella sp. 333MFSha. Next base: position 244,826 of record NZ_FNBR01000001.1, read on the forward strand.
CAGGGCGCGCAGGTCGACGGTGCCGGTCTGCGGGTTCACGGTGGCGGACGAGAAGTCCATCGCGCCCTGCTCACCGAAATCGGAACCGTCGGGAAGCTGGATGCGGACCGTGGACTGGCTGGTGTCGCTGAGCGTGACATTGCCCTTGGCGGCGGCCCCGCGCATCGTGTCGAGGTCGCTGACGGACATGTTGAAGTTCACGTAGACCTTGTCGATTTCGTCGACCTGGGTCAGCAGCGTGGTGTCGCTCTGGCCGACGAGTGCGCCTTCCGTGACCTGCTGGCGGCCCGCACGACCGTCGATCGGCGAGACCACATCGGTGAAGCCGAGGTTGATCCGGGCCGACTGGACGTTGGCTTCGGCCTGCTTGACCGAGGCGTTGCCGGTGCGCTCGTTGGCTTCGGCCGTATCCAGATCCTGACGGGAGATGTAGTTCTTGCCGATCAGCCCGCGCGAACGGTCGGCCGTGGCCTTGTAGTTGGCCGCGGCGGCCTTGGCGGAAGCCAGGGCGGCAAGCTGGGCGTTGAGTTCGGCGGTCAGCGGCTGCGGATCGATCTGGAACAGCTTCTGGCCGGCCTTCACGTCCGTGCCTTCGTCATACAGGCGCTTCAGCAGGATGCCCGGCACGCGAGCGCGCACATCGGCGGTGCGGAAGGACGAGACGCGACCGACCTGATCCTGGACGAGGGGAACGTCCTGAGGCTGAACGGTGACGACGCCGACTTCGGGCGGAGGCGGCTGCTGGGGCGCCTCCTGCTTGTGGCAGGCGGCAAGCGCCGCGGTGAGGCCGAGGGCCATCAGGGACGTGCGCAGAGGCAGGGGATTCATGAAAACTCCGTTCCTATTCCAGGTTTCTTAATCTTTCGCGGCCGGTCATCCGTGGGGATGTCGTACGCGTGCATAAATACGGTTACCGCATGTCTCGCCCACTCGTCCTGCGCCTTCTGGCCCCTCGCCCGCATGCCGAAGAGGCGACGATCCCCCTCGAGCCCATGCAACATGGCCAGGAACAGCTCGGCGGCCACCTCCGGGTCGTCCCGGCGCATCTCTCCCGCATCCATCGCTTCAGCCATGCAACGCGACAAACGCACCGCGACCGTACCGATCGCCGTGCGGAAGAACGTCTTCGCAGCGGCCGGGAAGCGCGGTGCTTCCGCGATCAGCATCCGGCCCAGCGCGACGTGCTCGTGATCCATCACGTAGGTATGGTGCGCCTGTGCCAACGCATACAGCGTGTCGGCCAGGCCGCGGCTCTCGGGTGCGAGGCTCGCGTGCAAAGGGTGGGCGAGTTGTTGGACGGCGGCGTGAAACAGGGTGTCCTTGTTCTCGAAATGCGCGTACACGGTCTGCTTGGACACGCCCGCCTCGCGTGCCACCGCCACCATGCTGACGCGGTAACCGTCGCGCAGGAAAAGGGCGCACGCCGCCTGAAGCACCCGCTGCTGGTGATCCGAAGCGGGGCGTGACTCCAGGTGCGACATTAACTTTACCTGCTGGACTATACCGTCCAGTTTAGAATCTCCCTCGGACCAGCGTCAACGGGCAATAGCGCCATTCGCGCGCGAATTGTTGCGTTGCAGCTTCGAGTCGGCACGAAGCCATGCTGTCCGTTTCCCGAAACAGTGCACGGATAATGTCGCGGCGCAGTGAAAACGCACCGTATCCGTTATGTCTGACGGTGTGGCTACATGCCACGTGTGGGAGCTATGCTTTCACGGATTTCTTTCCCGTCCCCACATCGATATCCGCCCATGAATGCGATTCGCACCGCCGAAAGCGGCCAGTTCGAAGCCCTCGTCTTCGATGAACTGAAAAAGATCGACTACCCCGCGGAGCGCCTCAACGAGGCGCGCTTTTTTATCCAGGCCTTCTTCGAGCGCATCGCGCCGGCCGATCACGCGCTGCACGCTCCCGACCGCTGGGCCGCCCTGATCGCCGACCTGCTGACCTTCGCGCGTGAGCGCACGCCGGGCAAAGCGAAGGTCCGTGTCTACAACCCGGGCCTGTCCGGCACCCGCGCCGTGGTCGAGGTCGTCACCGACGACATGCCCTTCCTGGTCGACACCGTATCGATGGTGGCCGCCGCGCACGCCGACGTGCACGCGATCATCCACCCGGTCGTGCCGGTGGTCCGGTCCGCCGCCGGGGTGCTCGAGTCGATCGGCGCCGGCGAGAAGACCGAGTCGCTCATGCGTTTCGAAATCGACCGCATCGACGACACCGAACTGGAGACCCTCAGGGCCAACGTCGAGACCGCGCTCCACGACGTGCGCGAGGCCGTCGACGACTGGCGTGCCATGCGCGGCAAGATGAACGAGATCGCCGACGATCTTGGCAGGCGCTCCCTGCCGTACACCGCCGACGAGGTCCGCGAGGCCAGCGACTTCCTGCGCTGGGTCGCCGACGACCATTTCACCTTCATGGGCTACCGCGAGTACGAAGTGGCGCCGGGGCAGGGCGACGAGGTGCTCAAGACCGTCGAGGGCTCGGGCCTGGGCATTCTTCGTGCCGCCGAGCGCTCGCTGGCGCCGCGATCGCTGCGCACCCTGGTGGCCAGCGAACTGCCGCGCTCGGGTTCCACCGACGCGATCATCCTGACCAAGACCAATGCCCGTTCGCCGATTCATCGCGCGGGCTACATGGATTACATCGGCGTCCTCAAGTTCGACGACACGGGGCGCCCGGTCGCCGAACAGCGTTTTCTCGGCCTGTTCTCGTCCAACGCGTACATGGCCCACCCGCAGCATGTGCCTCTGGTGCGCGACAAGTGCGAAGCGGTGATGAACCGTTCGGGCCTGAAGCGCGATTCGCATTCGGGCAAGGCGCTGCGGCACATCCTCGATACCCTGCCGCGCGAGGAGCTTTTCCAGTGCAGCACGGACGAGCTCTACGCGCTGGCCACCGGGCTGCTCGAGCTGGCGCAGCGCACGCGCACGCGCCTGTTCATCCGCCGCGACAGCTACGGCCGGTTCTTCTCGTGCCTGGTGTTCATCCCGCGCGACCGGTTCAACACGACGGTTCGCGAACGGGTCGAGAACGTCCTGCGCGACGCGTTCCACGGTGAACACGTGGATTCCGCCGTGCTCATGGGCGAAGCCGCGCTGGTTCGCCTGCACGTGGTGGTTCGTCCGCGCATCGGCGACCACCCGGTTTACGACGCCGTCAGCATCGAGTCGCAGATCGCGTCGATCGCGCGCAACTGGTACGACGACCTGCGCGATCGTCTGATCGCGACGGTGGGCGAGCAGGAAGGCATCATCCTGGCCAACCGCTACGGCAAGCTGCTGCCGGCCGGCTACGTGGACGAGGTGTCGCCGCAGGTCGCCGCGGCCGACGTGCGCGCCCTGGCCGGCCTCGACGGCCCCGATGCCATCAGCATGTCGTTCTACCATCCGTCGCACCGTCCGGAAGAACTCCGCTTCAAGGTGTATCGCTCGGGTTCCGATATCGCGCTGTCGGAGGTCCTCCCGCAGCTGGAAAACCTCGGCCTGCGCGTGCTCACCGAGCACATGTATGAAGTGAAGGCCGGCGACAGCCGCCTGTACATCCAGGATTTCGAAGTGCAGCCGGTGGGTCGTCTCGCCTTCGAGGTCGAGCAGGTCGGCACCTTGTTCGAAGACGCCTTCGAGCAGATCTGGCGCGGCAACGCGGAGAACGACGGCTTCAACCGTCTCGTGCTGGGCGCGAAGCTCGGCTGGCGCCAGGTCGCCGTGTTGCGCAGCTATACCAAGTACCTGCAGCAGGCGGGTGTCGCGTTCTCGCAGGCGTACATGGAAGACGCGCTCAATCGCTATCCAGCCATCGCGGGTCTGATCGTCGAGCTGTTCAACGCACGCTTCGACCCACGCCGCGAAAGCCTCGACGCCACGGAGCGCGCGTGGGCCGAGAGCATGTTGTCGCACGAGATGCACACGCTGATCGGCGCGGAGATCCTGTCGGCCCAGCCAGGTCTCATCGGCAACCTCATCGCATCGCTGTCGCGTCCGCGCGACGAGCAGGTGGCGGCGGTCGAAGAAGCGATCAACGCGCTGCTCGACAACGTGTCCAGCCTCGACGAAGACCGCATCCTGCGCAGTTACATCGCGCTGGTGCACGCCACGCTGCGTACCAGCTTTTTCCAGGCCTGGGACGGGGTGTTCCGCCCGTACATCAGCTTCAAGTTCGATTCGCACCAGGTGCCGGATCTGCCCAAGCCGGTGCCGTTCCGCGAGATCTTCGTCTACGCGCCGCGTGTCGAGGGTATCCATCTGCGCTTCGGTGCGGTGGCACGTGGTGGCCTGCGCTGGTCCGACCGTCGCGAGGACTTCCGTACCGAAGTCCTCGGTCTGGTGAAGGCTCAGATGGTGAAGAACACGGTCATCGTGCCCGTGGGTTCCAAGGGCGGCTTCTTCGTGAAGCGTCCGCCCGTCGGTGGCGATCGCGATGCGCAGCTCGCCGAGGGCATCGCCTGCTATCGCATGTTCATCAACGGCCTGCTCGACATCACCGACAACCTCGTCGAGGGTGCGGTGGTACCGCCGCATGACGTGATCCGTCACGACAACGACGATCCGTATCTGGTCGTCGCCGCGGACAAGGGCACGGCCACGTTCTCCGATATCGCCAACGCGATCTCGACCGAACACGGCTTCTGGCTCGACGACGCCTTCGCCTCGGGCGGCTCCAACGGCTATGACCACAAGGGCATGGGCATCACGGCGAAGGGTGCGTGGGAGTCGGTCAAGCGCCACTTCCGTGCGCTGGGTCGTGACTGCCAGACCGAAGATTTCACGGTGGTCGGCGTGGGCGACATGTCGGGCGACGTGTTCGGCAACGGTATGCTGCTCTCGGAGAAGATCCGCCTGCTGGCCGCCTTCGACCATCGCCATATCTTCCTCGACCCCAACCCGGACTCGGCGACGTCCTTCGCCGAGCGTGCGCGCATGTTCGCGCTGCCGCGCTCGTCGTGGGAGGACTATGACAAGTCGCTGATCTCGGCCGGTGGCGGCATCTGGCCGCGTACGGCGAAGTCGATCCCGGTGTCGCCGGAAATCAAGGCCGTGCTGGGCATTCGCAGCGACGCGACGCACATGGCGCCGACCGACCTGCTCTCGGCGATCCTCAAGGCGCCGGTGGATCTGCTCTGGAACGGCGGTATCGGCACCTACGTCAAGGCGACCAGCGAAACGCACGCGGACGTCGGCGACCGCGCCAACAACGCGCTGCGCGTGAACGGCAACGAGCTGCGCTGCAAGGTGGTGGGCGAGGGCGGCAACCTGGGTATGACCCAGAAGGGTCGCATCGAAGCCGGCCAGGCCGGGGTGCTCCTCAATACCGATTTCATCGACAACTCGGCTGGCGTGGATACCTCGGATCACGAGGTCAACATCAAGATCCTGCTCAACGATGCCGTCCAGCGCGGCGAGCTGACCTTCGAGGGCCGCAACAAGCAGCTGGCCGAGATGACCGATGAAGTCGGCCGCCTCGTGCTGTGGGACAACTATCGTCAGAACCAGGCCATCACCGTGATGGAGCACCAGTCGGTGCGTCGTCTCGGCTCGATGGCTCACTTCATCAGCACGCTCGAAGCCGAAGGCATGCTCGACCGTGCGGTGGAATCGCTGCCGACGGCCGCCGAACTGGCGGAGCGCAAGCTGCGCGGTCAGGGCCTGACCCGTCCGGAACTGTCCGTGCTGCTGTCGTACGACAAGATCCGGCTGTTCCAGCAGCTGCTGGATTCGGACGTGCCGGAAGATCCGTATCTTTCGCGCGAACTGGTCCGCTACTTCCCCGTGCCGCTGCACGAGAAGTACGCCGAGCACATGCAGCGCCATCGCCTGAAGCGCGAGATCATCGCCACTGCGGTGACCAACTCGACGATCAACCGCATGGGCGCGACGTTCATGATGCGCATGCAGGAAGACACGGGCCACGGTCCGGCGTCGATCGCCAAGGCGTACACCGCCGCACGCGAAATCCTCGATGCGCGCGAACTGTGGGCCGAGATCGAGAAGCTCGACGGCAAGGTCGCGGAAGACACCCAGATCGACGCGATCCTACAGATCTGGTCGTTGCTGCGTCACCTGACCCGCTGGCTGCTCAACCGTCCGGGCGGCACGCTCGACATCGCCGCCAACGTCGATCGTTTCGCCAGCGAAGTGACCGTCTTGCGCAAGGCGCTGCCCGATGCCCTGACCGATACCGGCCGTGGCGACTTTGGCGCGAGCCAGGAGAAGTGGGAAGGCCTCGGCGTCCCCGGTGAACTGGCGGTCCGTCTTGCCCGCGTACCGGTGCTGCGTGCGGCGCTGGACATGGTCGAAGTGTCGAAGCAGAGCGGCAAGGACATGGCGACGGTCGCCCGTGTGTTCTACGAGCTGGCCGAGGCACTGGACCTCGACTGGCTGCGTGGGCAGATCGAGGCCCTGCCGGTCGAAGGTGCCTGGCACGCGCAGGCGCGTGGTTCGCTGCTGGACGAGCTCAACGCCCAGCATCGCGCCCTGGCCCTGCAGGTGCTTTCGGTCGCCGGCGACCGCACGGACATCAGCCCGGTCAAGGCCTGGCTGGAGCGGGACGATGCCACGCTGAAGTACACCCGCGCGATGCTGGCCGAGATCCTGACCCAGAATGCGGACTACCCGATCGCCTCCGTCGCGGTCCGTCGTCTGGCACAGCTGGCGCAGATTCCGGTGTAAAAAGGCGGGCTCCCATCAGGGCGAGGCATCGCCTTCCTGGTGGGAGCCACATCGCCGGGGGAGAGCCCCGGTCTTGTGGGAGCCGGCCTGCTGGCGATCCCGCGGCAGCGGGCAACCCCACAGGAAGCTGCGGCAACTTCAGCCTATCCGACTCCGCCATTTAAGGACTAAGCTCCGGACTGGATCCGGAAGCCCACACCTCATGCGCCTAGCCTTTGTCGCCAGCGAAACCGAAGTGGCCCAACGCGCCCGTGCGGCGCTAGTCAAACGCTACAAGGGCGTCGAACCCGAAGACGCCGAGATCGTCGTTTCTCTCGGGGGCGACGGCTTCATGCTTCGCACCCTCCACGCCCACCGCACCCTCGGCCTGCCGTTCTACGGCATGAAGCTGGGTCGCCTGGGTTTTCTGATGAACCAGCACGACCTCGACCACCTGCCCGAACGTATCGAGCGGGCCCATCCGGCCGTGCTGCATCCGCTGGAGATGCATAGCGTCTGCTGCGACGGTGTCGAACACCGCGCGCTGGCCTTCAACGAAGTCGCGCTGCTACGTCAGAGCAACCAGGCGGCTCATCTGACGGTCAGCCTCAACGGCGAGATGAAGCTCGACGAGCTTGTCTGCGATGGCGTCCTGGTTTGCACCCCGGCCGGCTCCACCGCGTATAACCTGTCCGCCCATGGTCCCATCCTCCCCCTGGACGCCAACGTGCTGGCCATGACGCCGATCAGCCCGTTCCGGCCGCGGCGCTGGCGCGGCGCGATCCTGCCCCACGCCACCCGCGTCACGTTGCACACCAAGGATCCGAACAAGCGCCCGATCAGCGCCACGGCGGATTTCCACGAAGTGCGCGACGTCCGCTCGGTCGAGATCAAGCAGTCGCGCCGGAACGCGGTCCGCCTCCTGTTCGATCCGGAGCACAATCTCCAGCAACGCATCCTCGACGAACAATTCGCCCCCTGACCGGAGGCGAACCTGTAGGAGCGCGCCTTGCGCGCGATGGCCTTTAGCCCCAACCTCCATCCCATGAACGCCCCCGAAGAAAGCCAGAACGCCCACAACGACGCCTCAGTCAGCGACAACCGCCTCGTCGTCGCCATCTCCTCGCGAGCGCTCTTCGACATGGAAGACAGCCACGACCTGTTTGAGCGCGACGGCCTCGATGCCTACCGCGCCTTCCAGATCGAGCACGAGAACGACCTGCTGAAGCCTGGCGTGGCTTTTCCACTGGTGCAGAAGCTTCTCGGCCTGAACGCGTTGTCCGGCGACGTTCCGCCGGTCGAGGTGATTCTCCTGTCGCGCAACTCCGGCGACACGGGTCTGCGGATCTTCAACGCGATACAGCATTACAAGCTGGGTATCTCGCGGGCGGCGTTCACCAGCGGAGCGCCGACCTCCGATTACATCGCCCCGTTCCGGGCGGATCTGTTCCTCTCAGCCAATGCGGAAGATGTGGGCCGCGCGTTGCGGGCGGGCGTCGCCGCCGCGACGATCCTCCCGTCGACGGCGCCGCAGCGTTCCAGCGAACAGCTTCGCATCGCCTTCGATGGTGACGCCGTGATCTTTGGCGACGAAGGCGAGCGTGTCTCGAAGGAGCAGGGCCTGGATGCGTTTCATCGCAGTGAGTCGGAGCTTTGGGCCGAGCCACTGTCGGGCGGCCCGTTCCGTGGTTTCCTGGCCGCGCTGCATCGCCTGCAGGCGGCGTTCCCGGCGGAGACCTCGCCGATTCGTACGGCGCTGGTGACGGCGCGTTCCGCCCCGGCGCACAAGCGCGTGATTCTTACGCTTCGCCGCTGGGGTGTTCGCATCGACGAGGCGTTGTTCCTCGGTGGTCGTGACAAGGGGCCGTTCCTCGATGCCTTTGGCGCCGATATCTTTTTCGACGACTCCCCGGCCAACGTGGAGTCGGCCCGCCGGCATGTGGCGACGGGGCATGTGCCGCATGGGGTGTCGAACAGCTGAGGCCGCTTGGTCCCGCTAGTGAGATCAGAGGCCCATCACAGGCCCTTTCTGAGTCACCGCGGCCTGCTGGCTCGCTTGCTGCATGGAGGCATCGAGGGCTTGCTGTTGTAGGGTGGCATCCCATTGCTGTCCTTGGGCGAGACTCCGCTCCATAGGCGGTGCGGGTGAGGCCAGGTCGAGTGTGGCGATAGACCCCGGGCGGATCCCCGTGCACACGATGCTCCGCCCCTGAACATCGACGTCACACAACTCACTTGCGTCGCGTATGTTCGATTGACGCGCGACAAGCGCCATCTGTGCCGCCTTATCGTTCGGAACTTCCATGGGGAGCTGCATCGGTGACGTCCTTCATCTCGGTAAACGACAGGGTCGTGCTAACTGTCCGTAGCCGTCGTTCCCTGGAAGCTGGGCAAGATAATTCCGATACAGCTCGCGGTTGCCTTGCACGGCGTGGCTTCTGAGACTCTCGAGGTCGGAGCTGTCGAGTGTGTGCGGTTGCTGCGACATTAGCGAACCTCTCGGTCTTTGAGTGTTTTTCTGACGAACGCCTCGAGGCGTTGCCAGTTCGGCATCACGACCCTCAGGTAGCTGAGAGTCACCACGACGCGATACTCGGGCATGAGGAACTGGTGCCTGCAAGTCGATCGGCTGCCTCCGTCTCGTGCATCGACAATACGGCCGTTTTCGATCCCCGCGCCGTCCTGGATCAAATGAGAGGAACATTCAATGAAGGTGGTCGGCACTCCATTCGGCCCCATGCGGACGAACCAGTCCGCATTCTGGCTCGGCGTTGGCGGCCGCGCTCGCTCTCCATACCGCTTCATGTAGTAAGTGCGGAATTTGTCGAAGTCGACATAATAGGGAGTCAGCCCGTAGATGGGGTTTTGTTCGATCCGTTGATCGAGATTCGTCGCCGGATGCATGCGCTGGCGTGGATCACCCGGATCCACAGGTTCGACAGACCTGCGGAGGTGCGTCTGATACTCGGCGTCGGTAAGTTGCTTCACCGGGTCGAGGTCGATGGCGATGTTGTTGAGGAAGTACTCTGGTGTGTCGTGATAGTCGATGCCCATGGGAAGTGGCTGCAAAGAAGGCCACTGCACGTTCAACATTAGCCCACCATCGGAATCCGGCCCCGATTGCTGGTAGTACATGCTTTTCGGAAAACGAAAGCGGTGAGGCCCGAGCTTCGCGTCAACAGTCGGTACGGCCGCTTCGGTTTCATCGGGGGGAGCTAGCGGAGCAAGCGATGATGGCGAATCTCCGGGATGCACAGGGGCCGCGCTGAGCGCCGCAAGAAACGCAATCAAAGACTTGGAAACAGGCATGGCCCCTCCTTGGTCGATCGTCTGGGGTGGCGGCGTGTTCGGCTTCCGCGATGAGGTCAAGGTATGGCGAATGACGGGCGTCGGCACCGACGGGGTCGCCACGATCTGCTCGCCCGCGGGCGGTGCGCATATGCGTTTGCTGTGGCGCCGGGCATGTTGTCATTCCTCACAACACCAAGTGCAAGCCGCCGCTACCCGTCATTTCCGGGAAGCTCGGCGAGGTACTTCCAATAAAGCTCACGATTTCCCATATTGGCGTATATGGGTAGGACGTCGAGATCTTTATTCGTCAGCCCATTCATTATTTCGCCTTCGTTGCTTTCAACGTCTTACGCACAAACATCTCCATTGTTTGCCACTCGGGCAAGATCACCCGAGGGTAGCTGAGGGAAACGAGCAGTCCGTACTCAGGCACCAGAAATTGATGCCTACACGTCGCGCGGCGCGAACGGCCTGGGATGTCGACAATTCTCCCGGATTCGATCCGCACTCCATCCGTTTGAGCGACCGGGGTGCACTTGATTACCGTTGTCGGGATGCCATCCACGCCTATGTGAACATACCAGTCGTCATTCTGTATGGGGTCGGGAGGTCTGACGTGAGTGCCGTAGGTCGTGATGTAGAAGTCTCGAAATTTCTCGAAATCCACCGAATAGCGTGTCAGGCCGTGAGATGTATCGCCTTGTATTCGTGCGCTGAGATCGTCAAGGACCTTTTCGCTCGGTGTGGGTTTCTCCGGGTCTAATGGCTCGATCATTCGGCGGAGTAGTGCGCGGTACTGGTCATCTGAAAGATGCTCCACCGTCGATAGATCAATGCTTATGTGGTTGATGAAATTGTCGTTGCTGTCGTGATAGTCGACGCCGAGGGGGAGCGGTCGCAGATGAGGCCACTGTACGTTGAGCATCACCCCGCCATCCGCATCGGGTCCCGATTGCTGGTAGTACAGGTTTTTCGGAAAACGAAAGCGGTGAGGCCCGAGCTTCGCGTCAACGGTCGCTTCGGTTTTATCGGGGGGAGCTAGCGGAGCAAGCGACGATGTCGACTCTCCGGCATGCACGGAAACCGCGCTGAGCGCTGCAAGAAACGTAATCAAAGACTTGGAAACGGGCATGGCCTCTCCTTGGTCGATCGTCTGGCGCGGCGGCGTGTTCGGCTTCCGCGATGAGGCTGGTCGGCGATGCGGGTATCGACGCGAGGTGGCCGTCGTCGCGATGGGCGGCAACGAACTGCTTCAATGCATCGGACTCATGCCTCGCCAGCGCTTCATCGCGTGGCGCATGGACGACGCAGACTGTGAAACGGCGGTCGAGCGTGAGGTCGTTGTTGCCGCAGCGATGCGATGGGGCACGTGCCGCACCGCGTGTCGAACAGCTGAATCGGCTCGCTCCCGGACGCCGGGATCAGAGGCCCATCACGGGCCCTGTCCGGGTAACGGACGCCTGCTGACTTGCTTGCTGCATGGAGGCATCGAGGGCTTGCTGTTGTAAGGCGGCATCCCATTGCTGTCCTTGGGCAAGGCTCCGCTCCATAGGCGGTGCGGGTGAGGTCAGGTCGAGCGTGGCGACAGACCCCGGACGGATCCCCGTGCACACGATGCTCCGCCCCTGAACCTCGACGTCACACAACTCACTTGCGTCGCGTATGTTCGATTGACGCGCGACAAGCGCCATCTGTGCCGCTTTATCGTTTGAAATCTCCATGGGGAGCTGCATGCGAAGTGATGCGTAGAGCGGGTCCGAATGGGCGCCCGGCAGACTTGTTCGCGGGTGGGCGTCTGCCATCGGATGAGGCGATCCGATCAGCCGGCCGGGGTCGTCGGGATGGAAGTCCTTACGAGCGGCCTCCCTTTCCAGGCGAAGACTCCGCGTATCCTCCAGCTCCCGCAGCAGCCTGGGATCGGTAACGTCCTTCATCTCGGTAAACGACACGGTCGTGGTCGGTTGCGCACTGGTGAATTCGCTCCAGTCGCCGTTGCGGTCGCGCCCGAAGAAATGATCGTTCCGCCCGATGACGTTGGGGTCCATGTGAGACCTGTCGCCGATGGCCGAGGTCCAGGCTGCGGCCATGTCTGCGCCGTATGAGGCGCGCTCCGCTGTTGACATGCCTGCCGCGCGCGCCATGTCACCTAGTGTGGCTGCGCCACGGCGGGTTCCCATGAGATCGTTGTCCAGCATGGTCTTCCAGATCTTCTCGGACTCTTCCAGCCCATTCGCGCCGTGATGGCGAGCGGCTTCGAGCAGCTTGCGCGGCGTCCATGCATTGGGATCGATATGAATTGCGTTAAATGACAGGTCGTGAGCGTCCTGCACGAGCTTGCCGGAAAGGTTGAGTGCTCCTTGAACGTCACCTATTTCCATTCTTTCCTGACGGATGTTGAAATCGTTCTGGATCAGTTTTACACCGAAGTCATCCCACTCTCGCTCGCTCAGCACTCTTCCGCCGTGCTGCTGCGCGTAGTGCTGAGCGTACGCATTGGCTGTGGCGCCGGGCATGTTGTCGTTGCGAACTACGCCTAACGCTAAGCGCCCATAGCCATCGTTTCCGGGTAGTTCTGCAAGATAGTTCCAGTACAGCTCACGGTTTCCCGCGGCCGCGTACCCGGACAGAACATCGAGATTTTTTTCCGTCAAGCCGGTCATCACTTCACCTCACGCGCTTTCAATGTCTCGCGCACGAATGTTTCCATTCGCTGCCACTCGGGCATGACTACTCTGAGATAGCTTAAGGTCACTGACAGCCGGTACTCGGGCACCAGGAATCGATGTCTACATGTCGCGCGGTGCGAACGATCTGAGATATCGACGATTCGCCCCGACTCGATTCGCACGCCATCCGGATGCGGCGCGGGTGTGCAGGTGATGACCGTCGTGGGAATTCCGTCTGCCCCCATGCGGACGTACCAGTCGTCGTTCTGCATGGGGTCGGGCGGCCTGACGTTGGTTCCGTAATTCTTTATGTAGAAATCACGGAACTTGCCGAAATCTACGGAATACCTCGTCAGGCCGTATGAGGTTTCTCCTTCGATTCGTGCATGGAGATCTTTGACGATACGCTCACGCTCGGTTGGATTGCCTGGATCCATTGGTTCGATCGCGCGACGCAGCAGGGCGCGATACTGCGCGTCAGACAGCCGGTCGGCTGTGGACAAGTCAATACTGATGTGATTGATGAAATTATCGTTTGTGTCGTGGTAATCGACGCCGAGCGGCAGCGGCTGCAGAGAGGGCCACTGCACGTCGAGCATCACTCCACCATCTGGATCAGGTCCAGACTGTTGGTAGTACATGCTCTTCGGAAAGCGGAAGCGGTAGGGTCCGAGTTTTGCCTCGACGGTTGGTCCGACGTCCCTAGCTTTGTCGGCGGGAGCTGGCGGCGAAAGCGATGTTGCTGCCGCGCCGACTACGACGGGAGCCGCCGCAAGCGCCGCAAGAAACGCAATCAAAGACTTGGAAACAGGCATGGCCTCTCCTTGGTCGATCGTCTGGGGCGGCGGCGTGTTCGGCTTCCGCGATGAGGTCAAGGTACGGCAAATGACGGGTGTCGGCACCGACGGGGTCACCACGATCTGCTCGCCCGCCCGCAGGGACATGAGGCTGGTCGGCGATGCGGGTGTCGACGCGAGGTGGCTGTCGTCGCGATGGGCGGCAACGAACTGCTTCAATGCATCGGACTCACGCCTCGCCAGCGCTTCATCCCTTGGCGCATGGACGACGCAGGCCGTGAAACGGCGGTCGAGCATAATGGCGTTGTTGCCGTAGCGGTCGTGCAGGGCGCTCAGGCCCCGCGTCGTGGCAAGACATCGCCACGGCGATTCCGCGTCGGTCAGCGCGGCGATGGGCGGAAGCGTGTCGAGGGCATGGGCCAGCAGTAACGACGACTCGCCCTCGTCCAGCGCCGCCTGCCACTGGCGTATGGCCGATTCGATAAAGGGGCCGGACGCGGTGCGCCACCGATCGGGCACATCCAGGTACACAGTCGCTCGCCGCCAGGATGCCGGTGCCAGCCTTTCGCTCCGCGTGGCGGCATCCACGATCGGGTCCGCAAAAGGCGCCAGAACGTCGGAGACACGCTTCCAAACGATATCGATACCGGCATCATCAAGCCCCAGCCACCCACGAAGTCCTCCCCTGGCCTGGAAACCGACTTCAGGACGCTCTGCCAGCGTCTGCAGGAAGGCGCGTCGGGATACGTAGTGGACGGCCTGTGCGCAAAGCCGGTGGATATCGCCCGGGGCGGCCGGCGGCGCATCGTTGTGCGCAGACCGCAGCACGTCGGCGACCACATGCGCCAGGCTGACGAACGCGTTCCGCGTGTGACTGACGATGAATCGTTCGTGTCGGTTCGCTTCGGGGAACCACGCCGCAGCAAGGTGTCGAAGCTCATCGGCCGACAAACCTTGCGGTCCCCACGCGCCGGCCAACGGATTCCAGGCAGGGCCGCCTCCGAAAGGGTTCAGCCGAAGGACGGTCCTCCCGGGTGCCGCGTGTGCGAAGGCAAGGCTGCGGGAGCCGCAGTCGATGACGAGGGTGGACCCGTCTGCGTGTCGCAGCGACGCAAGGACGACGGCGTGCGCCTCAGGGTAATACGGAGCGGACACGAGGACCGACGCGGCATCGGGTGCGCCCAGCGTGCGCCCACGCTCTTTCGTTACGTGAATTGCACCGGGCTTGATCGCGGTAAGCAGGAGGGACGAGGCTGATAAGCGGTCGAATGGGCCGGACACCGGGACCGAGGGAGCCCAGCGCCGCAAAAACACGATACCCAGGCACCACAGCAATAGCGGCAGCACCAGCCCCGCGCCCGCGCAGATCGCGATGCGCGTTGCATACGGCCGGTAAGCCGGCTGATCGAGCACCTGCCAATAGTCGTGCCACAGGCCGGGTGCGAAGGCCGACATCGGCAGGCCTAGTGAGAAAAGGATCAATCCGCTCGCGAGGGAGGGGGCGATCGCACACGCGCCGAGGGCCGAAACAGCCGCGCCGACGCGCCAGAACCATGGCTCCATGCCATTCCTTGGTGATTGTTTTCCGGGTCGAATTATCGCATGGGTGCGGCCACGGCCAACCTGCCGACGCGACTCAGACGATGTTGGTCCACCGCCACCAGTCGGTCTTCTTCTCTTCGCGCACGAAGGTGAAAAGTCCCGCACCGAGAATCAGCACGATGCCCACGAGCATCGGCCAGTCGAGATGGTCGTGGAAGATCAGATACCCGAACAGGATCGCCCACAACATCTGGCTGTACTGGGTCGGTGCCACGCGCGCCGCCGGGGCGTTCTGAGTGGCAAGCATCAGCAGCACCGCGCCCGCCGCCGCGAGCAGCCCGTAGCCAAGCACCAGGAACCACTGGTGCAGGTCCGGCCACACGAAGTGCGGCAGCATCATGATGAAGCCGGCGATCATCGGCCCGATCACGCCCGCGCCGTAGAGGGTGATGCGCTTCTCGGTGGCTCCGGCCATGCGTAGGGCGATGATCGACAAGGCACCGGTGATTCCGCAGATGATCGCCGCGACGTGGCCCTGGCCCAGGTGACGGAATCCGGGCCGCAGAACGACCAGCACGCCGAGAAATCCCACGACCACGGCGGACCAGCGTCGCCAGCCCACGTGCTCGCGGAGGAACACCACCGAGAGAATCGTCACGAAGATCGGCAGCAGGAAGATCAGTGAGAACGCCTCCGCCATCGGCAGGGCGGTAAAAGCCATGACGGCGGTGATGT
This sequence comes from Dyella sp. 333MFSha, assembly GCF_900102405.1. Taxonomy (NCBI): domain Bacteria; kingdom Pseudomonadati; phylum Pseudomonadota; class Gammaproteobacteria; order Lysobacterales; family Rhodanobacteraceae; genus Dyella; species Dyella sp. 333MFSha. Next base: position 260,507 of record NZ_FNBR01000001.1, read on the forward strand.
TGCCGATGGCGCCGGCCATGGCGCGCAGCAGCCAGAGGCCGGGCATCTTCGACACCACGACCTCGCTCCAGCGGTCCCCCGGCTTCTTCAGGAACGGAAAGGCCGCCATGGCGAGGACGGCGCCGAAGAACACCGCTTCATACGGCGGCAGGGAGCCCTCGAGGGACTTCACGAAGGCATCGCTCCACGCGTAAGCCGCGTAGCAGGCGAAACCGAGCAGGACGCCTTTGAACATGGGGAAAATCCTGAAGGCGGGGGCATCCCATTATGCAAACGTTTGCAGCCCTTGTATGCATGTTGCGGGACGCCATGACCCCGGCCCCGCGCGGGTCTACAATCGAGGGCTTTCCGGCTGCCCACGTACGAGTACCCGCATGGCTCACCGTCTCGACCCGCTCGATCTTTACGACGTCCGCTCGCTGCTTACCGATGAGGAGCGCGCCGTGCAGGACGCCGTTGGCCGTTTTGTCGACGAAAAGGTGTTGCCGATCATCGGCGACGCGTTCGAGCAGGGGCGTTTCCCGGCGGAACTGGTCTCCGAGATCGCCTCTCTGGGCCTGCTCGGCGCCACGTTGCCCGAGGAATACGGCTGTGCCGGCATGAACGCCGTGAGCTATGGCCTGATCTGCCAGGAGCTGGAGCGGGGCGATTCGGGTCTGCGCAGCTTCGCTTCGGTGCAGAGCTCGCTGTGCATGTATCCGATCTTCGCCTACGGCTCCGAGGAACAGAAACGCGAGTACCTCCCGCGTATGGCCGCGGGCGAGGTGATCGGGTGCTTCGGTCTGACCGAGCCGCACGGTGGGTCGGACCCAGCCAACATGAAAACCGTGGCTCGCCAGGACGGCGGCGACTGGGTGATCAACGGCGCCAAGATGTGGATCACCAACGGCAACCTGGCGCACATCGCCATCGTCTGGGCGCAGACCGACGACGGCATCCAGGGCTTCATCGTGCCGACGGACACCAGGGGTTTCGCCGCGCAGGAAGTCCACAAGAAGATGAGTCTGCGCGCCTCGGTGACGTCGGGTCTGTTCTTCGACGACGTACGTGTGCCCGACAGCGCGCGGCTGCCCAACGTCAAGGGTCTGAAGGGCCCGCTGGGTTGCCTCAACCAGGCGCGCTACGGCATCACCTGGGGCCCGATCGGCGCCGCGCAGGCCTGCCTGAAGGAAGTGCTCGACTACGCCTCGCAGCGCATCCTGTTCGGCCGCCCGCTGGCCGCCAACCAGGCCGTGCAGATCCGCGTCGCCGACATGGCACGCCGCATCACGACGGCGCAGCTGCTTTCGTTGCAGCTCGGTCGCCTGAAGGATGCCGGCCGTCTGCAGCCGACGCAGGTGTCGCTGGCGAAGTGGAACAACGTGCGCATGGCGATCGATATCGCGCGTGACTGCCGCGACATCCTCGGTGGCGCGGGTATCACGACCGAGCATTCGGCGATCCGCCACGCGCTGAACCTGGAATCGGTCATCACCTATGAAGGCACCGAGACCGTTCACCAGCTGGTGGTCGGTCGGGAGCTCACCGGCATCAACGCATTCTGAGGCACGTGCCATGCACGGCCCGCGTATCGAGACCGACCGGCTGATCCTGCGCCCCACCGCGGCGGAGGATTTCGAGGCGTGGGCCGCGTGCATGGGCGATCCGGAAGTGAATCGCTTCCTGGGCGGCCCTCAGCCACGCGCCGTGGCCTGGCGCAACTTCATGACCATGGCCGGCTGCTGGAGCATCAACGGCTTCGGCATGTTCTCCGTCATCGAGCGCGCGAGCGGTCGCTGGATCGGTCGTCTGGGTCCCTGGCAGCCCGAGGGCTGGCCGGGCCACGAGATCGGCTGGGGCATGGCGTGGGATACCTGGGGCAAGGGCTACGCGACCGAAGGCGCCGCCGCGTCGATGGACTGGGCGTTCGACCATCTCGGCTGGAGCCAGGTGATTCATTCGATCGCGCCGACAAATATCGCGTCCATCGCCGTGGCGAAGAAGCTCGGTTCTCGCTGGCAGGGGCCCGGCGCGCTGCCCGCGCCCTCCAAGGATGCTGTCGTCGACCTCTGGGGCCAGACGCGCGAGCAGTGGCTCGCCCGGCGTCGCTGACGTATACGCCGGGCGGGCTCGTGTGTGGCCTCGCCCGGCTCTCTCTCTTACGAGTATTTCGCCATGTCCGTCCCACATCCCATTCCCGCCCGGCACAAGGGCTTCAATCGCGCCGAGATCGTCGACCAGAACTTCGTCGAGTACGTGCAGTTCTGGCAGGGCGACGTCGCGCGCGCGCCGCAGGACGATGAACCGGTATTGCCGGGCAGCGCGCTGGATGCACGCGGTTTTCGCGAACTGCTCGAGTCGCAGCTGATCAGCCGCCATCTCGATCTGATGGCACGGGTGCTGCGCGTACAGAACAAGGTGTTCTATACGATCGGCTCGTCGGGGCACGAGGGCAACGCGATGGTGGCGCGGCTGACGCGGCACACCGATCCGGCCTTTCTGCATTACCGCAGCGGCGGTTTCATGGCCGAGCGGTTCCGCAAGCTGCCGGGCATGGATCCGGTGATGGATTCCGCGCTGTCATTCGCGGCGAGCCGCGAAGATCCCGCCTCGGGTGGGCGGCACAAGGTGTGGGGCAGCAAACCGTTATGGGTCTTGCCGCAGACCTCCACCATCGCATCGCACCTGCCCAAGGCGCTGGGCACGGCCATTGCGATCGAGCAAGGACGCCGCATCGGGCATGCCCTGCCGATCCCTCAGGATTCGATCGCGGTGTGTTCGTTCGGCGATGCATCCTCGAACCACGCGACCGCGCAGACGGCCTTCAATGCGGCGGCGTGGACCGCGTACCAGAAGCTGCCCGCCCCGGTGCTGTTCGTCTGCGAGGACAACGGCATCGGCATCTCGGTGAAGACGCCGGGCGGCTGGGTCGCCAACAACTTCCGTCACCGCCCCGACCTGGATTACTTCCATGCCGACGGGCTGGACCTGGCGGGCGGTTACGCCGATGTCCAGCGCGCCGTCGAACACTGCCGACGCACGCGGCGTCCGACCTTCCTGCACCTGACCACCACGCGCGTCATGGGCCATGCCGGCACCGACTTCGAGATCGAGTGGCGCTCGATCGACGAGCTGGTGGCTCTCGAAGCGACCGATCCGTTGCTGCGCAGCGCGGCGATCGCACTGGCCTCGGGTCTGTACGACAAAGACAGCTTGCTCAATCTTTACAACGCCACGCGCAACCGCTGTTTCGAAGCGGCCGAGGACGCCGATCGCCGCCCGCGGCTCGCGTCGCTCGAGGAAGTCATGGCGCCGCTGGCGCCGTACACGCCGGACGCGGTTCGTGCGGAAGCGGAACGCGCCGCCGATGCCGCCGAGCGGGAGCGTGTGTTCGGCGGCGCCGACAAGCTCCCCGAGGCGCAGCCGCCGAAGCATCTGGCCGTCCAGATCGGTCAGGCCCTGCACGATCTGATGGCGAAGTATCCGGAAAGCCTGCTGTTCGGCGAGGACGTCGCGCAAAAGGGTGGTGTGTATACGGTCACCAAGGGTCTTCATAAGGCGTTCCGCAACACGCGGGTGTTCAACACGCTGCTCGACGAAACGATGATCCTCGGCCTCGCGCAGGGCTATGCCAACATGGGCATGCTGCCGCTGCCGGAGATCCAGTACCTGGCGTACTTCCATAACGCCTGCGATCAGATCCGCGGTGAAGCGGCTTCCTTGCAGTTCTTCTCGAACGACCAGTATCGGAATCCGATGTTGATGCGCGTGGCCTCGCTGGGTTATCAGCGCGGCTTCGGCGGTCACTTCCACAACGACAATTCGATCACCGCGCTGCGCGACATCCCCGGCCTCGTCGTGGGCTGCCCGAGTCGCGGGGACGATGCTGCGACGATGCTGCGCACGATGGCGGCTCTGGCGAAGGTGGACGGCCGCGTGACGGCCTTCCTCGAACCGATCGCGCTGTACATGACCAAGGACCTCCACGAAGCCGGCGACGGTCGGTGGCAGTTTCCCTATCCGGCACCTGGTGAGGCCATGCCGCTGGGCGAGGGGCGGGTTTATGGCGACGACGCCGACGACCTCGTGGTGTTCACGTTCGGCAACGGCGTGCCGATGAGTCTGCGTGCCGCGAAGCGTATCGAGGCGGAGCAGGGCTGGAAGGTGCGCGTGGTCGATCTGCGCTGGCTGGTGCCACTGAACGATGGTTTCATCGCGACGCAGGCGGCGAACGCCAGGCGGATCCTCGTCGTGGACGAGGGGCGCAAGAGCGCGGGCGTCGGCGAGGGAGTGATCACGGCGATCGTCGAGGCAGGCCTCGGGCACGTGCCGTTGCGCCGGGTCGTCGGTGCGGACACGTTCACACCGCTGGCGGGGGCGGCGTTTCTGGTATTGCCGGGGGACGACGATATCGTGGCCGCGGCGGAATCGATGCGGGAGCGCACGTAGACCGCAGCGCGGCCTAGTTGGCCACCTTACCCTCGCGCCGCACCAGGGCCGGCCCCGCCGGCCCCGAGCACACCACCCGGTTGCGACCCGCCAGCTTGGCCGCGTACATCGCCGCGTCGGCGCGTTCGATCAACGATTGCAACGTATCCGCCGGCGTGCGCAACGCCACGCCGATGGACACCGTGAGCGGTTCGCTGTTCTCGCCCAGGTGAGCATCCAGTCGTGTGATGCGGCGGCACAACCGTGTGGCAACCTGCATGGCGTTCTCGCGATCCACGCCCTGCAGCATGGCGACGAACTCCTCACCGCCGAAACGACCGAGCAGATCCGAAGGCCTCAGTTCGTCTCGCAGTGCCGCCGCCACCGCCACGAGCGCACGGTCGCCCGCGGCGTGACCGAAGCGGTCGTTGAGTTCCTTGAAATGGTCCAGGTCGAGGAAGAGCAGGGCGATCGGACGCGACAAGCCTTGCTCCAGACGCTCCAGCGCGGCATCCGTCCAGGCGCGGCGGTTGTGCACCCCGGTCAGCGGGTCGCTGTCGGCCAGCTGCCGGGCGCGATCGCGATCGTGGCGGATGGTGAGTGCGCGATCCGACAAGCCGATCGACAGTACGATGGCTTCGAAGGCGCCGAAGGCGATCGCCGCGTTGGGCAGCCACGGGGCGTCGGCAAGCATGCCCTGTGTCTGCGCACCGCATAACGCGGTCAGCAACAGCAACGGTGTCCAGCCCACGAGGAAGAACCAGGCGTGTCGCGAGCCGCGGGCCGCGGCGATGGCGCCGGCGACCAGCAGCAACGATGCGCCGATCAGAAGCAATGGCTGCAGCAGCAAGGCCGCCGTCTGCACGAGCACCTCGATACCCGTCGCACGCAACACGATCAGCACGGGCATGCCGACGGCGAACGCCAGTACCGGCATGCGCAACAGCGGTGCGTAGTCATCGATCTTGGCGAAGCGCAGCACGAACAGCGCCGAGAACGAGACCGAAAGCGACGTCGCCGCGGCGCCGAGCGTATCGCCCATGCCCGCCAGCGACTCGAACTCCAGGGGATGGAAGATGTAGCCCGTCTTTACACCCTGGATCAGCGCGTAGCAGACCAGATAAGCCGCGTACCAGCCGAAGGTCATGTCACGCAGGATGGCGGCGAAGCACATCGCCATCAGTGCCATCGTCAGGATGACCGCGAAACAGGCCGTCGCGAAAGCGACCCAGCCACTGTCGTCGCGCAGATAGTCGGCCCACGAACTGGTCGACAGCGTGACCGCGCCGGCGGGCATCGTCGTCGGCTCGAACTTGAGCAGGATCGTGTGCGATGCGGGCATTGACGCGGGCAGGCTGAACATCAGGCGCCCATGTCCATGCACGCCGGGGCCGAAGTCTTCGAGCGACGTGGAGACCGCGCGCCCGTGTTCGTCGTAGAGGGACACGGCACCGAGACCGGGCGTGTTGATGCTCAGCACGCGTTCGCCGGCGGTCCAGGGCGGAAGTTGTCGCAGGATGACCCACGTGCCGTTGGCCGACGCCGGGAAGACCTGCATACGCGCCGGATCGAACGAGGCGAGCGGCCGGTTGTAGGCTTCGAGCAGGACGTCCGCCGGGACGTCACCGGGATGGGCCTCACGCCAGTTGCCGGTGAGAGTGGCCGCAGGTGCCGCCATGACGGTGAAGAGAAGGCAGGTGAGTGCCGCCTGGAACAGGCGACGTATCCACTGCCACTGTCTTTCCCTCGAGCTCATGCCAGTCCTGCATCCGACGTACGGCGGCGCGCCAGCCGGGCGCGCGACGTGGATCCGGCGGCATTCCAAGGAAAGCCCGTCTCCCCTTACCAGCGGCCATATTGTGCCGCTATTCGGCAAGCATGTCGCCTTGACCGTTGGAGGTAGGTGAAGGGCCTAGGCCGTCGCCGGAGCGGCCAGACCGCCGAATCGCTCCAGCAGCTGGGTCTGCGCGTCCCGTACCGGCTGCCCGGCCGCCGGCTGGAGCAGCGCGTAACCGCCATCGGCCTGCTGGACCCACGCCGAGTGGTTGTCGGTCAGGTAGAGCTCGAGCTCGCGGCGCACACGCTGGCATAGCTTCTTGCCCTCGATGGGGAAGCAGGTCTCGACACGGCGGTCGAGGTTGCGCTCCATCAGGTCGGCACTGGCCAGGAAAAGTTCGGGCTCGCCATCGTTGTGGAACCAGTAGACGCGGCTGTGCTCCAGGAACCGGCCGACCACCGAGCGCACGCGGATGTTCTGCGACACCCCCGGAATGCCGGGCCTCAGGCAGCACATGCCGCGAACGATGAGCTCGACGCGGACGCCTGCCTGGCTCGCCCGGTACAACGCGCGGATGAGCTTGGGGTCCGTGACCGCATTGATCTTGAAGACCAGTTCCGCCTTTTTGCCGGCGGCGGCATTCGTCGCCTCGCGGGCGATCAGGTCGAGCAGGCCCTTTTTCAGGGTGAACGGCGCATACAGCATGCGCTTCATCTTCAGCGCCTTGCCCATGCCCGTGAGCAGACGGAAGAGGCGATGCACGTCGTCGCACAAGGCCTCGTCCGAGGTCAGCAGGCTGTAATCGGTGTAGAGGCGCGCGTTGCCCGAGTGATAGTTACCCGTGCCGAGGTGGGCGTAGCTCACCAGTTTTCCGTTCTCGCGGCGCTGCACGAGCATGAGCTTGGCATGCGTCTTCACGCCGACGACGCCATAGGTGACCACCGCACCGGCCTGTTGCAGGCGTGACGCGAGGCTGAGATTGGATTCCTCGTCGAACCGCGCCCGCAGCTCGACCACGGCGGTGACTTCCTTGCCCGACCGTGCGGCGTCCACGAGCGCGTCGACGATTTCCGAATTGGCGCCGCTCCGGTACAGCGTCTGCTTGATCGTCAGCACCTGCGGGTCCTTCGCCGCCTGGCGCAGGAAGTCGACGACGGGCGAGAACGACTCGAACGGGTGGTGCAGCAATACGTCCTGTTTGCCGATGACCGCGAACATGTCCTCGGCCGCGGCCAGCACCTTGGGCAGTGCCGGGATGAAGGTCGGGAACTGCAGGCGTGCGTACTGCGGCTGCAGGGTCATCTCGAAAAGGCGAGCCAGGTTGACCGGGCCGTTGACTTCGTAAAGGGAGTCGGCCTCGAGCGAATACTGCTTCAGCAGATAGTCGACCAGCGGCTTGGGACAGTTATCCGCGACTTCCAGGCGCACGGCGTCGCCGTAGCGTCGTGAGAAGAGCTCGCCGCGCAGCGTGCGCGCGAGATCTTCCACGTCTTCCGGATCGATCGTGAGATCCGCGTTGCGGGTCAGGCGGAACTGATACGAGCCCAGCACGCGCATGCCGGGGAAAAGATCGTCGGCGTGCGCATGGATGATCGAAGAGAGCAGGACGTAGTTGTCGCCGCCCTCGCAGATCTCCGGGGGCATGCGGATCAGACGCGGCAGGATGCGCGGGGCGGGAACGATGGCGAGGCCCGAATCCCGGCCGAACGCATCGGTGCCTTCCAGCTGCACGATGAAGTTGAGGCTCTTGTTGACCAGGCGCGGGAACGGATGGGTCGGATCGAGGCCGATCGGCGTGACCAGGGGCGCCACTTCATGGCGGAAATATCGGCGTACCCAGAGCTTCTGCTTATGCGTCCACTGGTTGCGCCGGACGATGGCGATACCCTCGGCGGCCAGGGCCGGAAGGATTTTCTCGTTGAGGATCTGGTACTGCCGGTCGATCTGGCGATGAGCGACCTCGGCGATCTCGGCGAGCACGCGGCGTGGCGGAATGCCGTCGGCGCCGATCACTTCGTGGTCGAACGCGATCTGCTGCTTGAGGCCGGCGACGCGGATCTCGAAGAACTCGTCCATGTTGGACGAGAAGATCAGCAGGAATTTGAGGCGTTCGATCAGCGGTTTGGATTCGTCCAGCGCCTGATCGAGGACGCGGATGTTGAACTGCAGCTGCGACAGTTCGCGATGCACGTAGAGGCTGCTGTCGCCGAGGTCGATTTCCGGCAGATCCGGCGGCGCCACCGCTTTGCTGGCGGGGCTCTTGGGTGCCGTCGGCGTCTCGTTGGGTGGCGTCATCGTGTCCAGGGCGTCGTCCTCGTCGCGAATTACGACGACCCCATGGTACGCCGCCCGGGGAGGATATGACCGGGCTCTTACATCACCGTGACACGCAGTTCAGATGACGAGCGGCTCGGGTTCGAGGGTGACGCCGAACATGGCCTCGACGCCCGCGATCACTTTCTGCGCGAAGCTCCACAGCTGGGGGCCGCTGGCCTTGCCGTGGTTCACGAGAACCAGTGCGTGCCGATTGGACATGCCGGCATCGCCGTCGCGTGCGCCCTTGAAGCCCGCCGTTTCGATCAGCCACCCGGCGGAAAGCTTGGCCGTGCCGCCCGCATGCGGCCACACCGGCAGGCCAGGGTGGGCGAGCGCCAGGGCGTCGGCCTGATGGGCGCCGACGATGGGGTTCTTGAAGAAGCTGCCCGCATTGCCGATCACGGCCGGGTCGGGAAGTTTGCGCGAGCGCAGCCTGACGACGGCTTCGGCCACGTGATACGGGGTGGCGCGCTGCGCGCCCATCTTTTCCATTTCTTCGCGGATGCCCGCGTAGTCGAGCGACAGCGGCCTTTCACGCGGGAGATCGAAGGTCACCGCCACGACGATCCAGCGTCCCGGTTGCCGCTTGAACGCGGAGTCTCGATAGGAGAACGCACAGGCGGCCTTGTCGAGCAGGACGAACTCGCCCTTGTGCGTATCCCAGGCCTCGACCGTGTCGATGAACTCCGCCACTTCGACGCCGTACGCACCGATATTCTGAATGGGCGAGGCACCCACGGTGCCGGGGATCAGGATCAGATTCTCGAGGCCTGCGTAGCCCTGGCCCAGCGACCACCGCACGAAGTCATCCCAGCGTTCACCGGCGGCGACACGGATCAGTACGCGATCGTCGCGCTGAAACGTTTCGACGCCCCGGTTGGCGATGGCAACGACGGTCGCGTCGATGTCGCCCCTGATCAGCATGTTGCTGCCCTCGCCCAGGACCAGCACCTTGCCGTCGCGAACGGCAGGGTAGGCAAGCAGCCCGGGCAGCTTGCCGACGTCGTGCACCTCGGCCAGCAGCCGCGCCCGGGCATCCACGCGCAGCGTGTTCCGTCCGGCGAGCGATGCGTCGCTGGTGAGCAGGAAGCCACCCATGTCGATGGGATCGTTGTTCATGCCACGATCCCGCGGCGACGGATTTCGGTGACGGCCTCGGCGATCAGCTTCGGGCCGCGGTAGACCAGGCCCGAATAGACCTGCACCAGGGATGCGCCGGCCTCGATCTTTTCGGCGGCGGTGTCGCCGTCGAGAATGCCGCCCACGCCGATGATGGGCAGCCGGTCGCCCACGCGGGCCTTCATGCCGCGCAGTACGCGCGTGGACTTTTCGAACAATGGCCGTCCCGACAGGCCGCCCACTTCGTCGGCATGCGGATCGCCGGCGACGGTGTCGCGGTCGATCGTGGTGTTGGTGCAGATGACCCCGTCGATACCGGAAGCGAGCAATACGTCGGCGATGGCGTCGAGTTCGCCTTCCGAGAGATCGGGAGCGATCTTCAGCAGCATCGGCTTGCGTGCCCCGTGTTTCGCGGCAAGGCTCTCCTGCGACTCGCGCAGCGTGCCGATGAATCGGCGCAACGTCTCTTCTTCCTGAAGGTCGCGCAGGCCCTGTGTATTCGGGGAGGAAATGTTGACCGTGATGTAGCTGGCCAGCGGGTAGGCGCGCTCGAGGCAGATCAGGTAATCGTCGATGGCACGCTCGTTGGGCGTGTCCTTGTTCTTGCCGATGTTGATGCCGAGCACGCCGCGGAAGGATGCTTTCCGTACGTTGCGTACCAGCGCATCGATGCCGCCGTTGTTGAAGCCGAGCCGGTTGATCACCGCCTCGTGATTCGGCAGCCGGAACATGCGCGGCTTGTCGTTGCCGGCCTGCGGACGTGGCGTCACGGTGCCGATCTCGACGAAGCCGAAGCCCATGGCCGCGAGGCCGTCGAGGTGCTCACCGTTCTTGTCGAGGCCGGCGGCGAGACCGACGGGGTTCGGGAAGTCGATACCGAACACCTTCACCGGCAAGTCGGCCGGCGGTTTCGCTATCAGGCCGGAAAGGCCGCTGCGTTGCGCGACATCGGACGCGTAGAGCGTAAGGCCGTGCGCGGTCTCGGCGTCGAGGGCGAACAGCAGGGGGCGGATCAGGTCGTACATCAGGCGTCCGGGTGTCCCGCGAAAATACGGGTGTCGTAATCGAAATCGATGGTATCGCCGTCCTGCGTGGCGTCGAACAGCGAGCGCAGGGCGAACAACAGCGGTTCGTGGTTGGGGTGGCCGGGTTTCGGCATGTACGACGACGACATGGTCCGGCCGAGCAGCCCCTCGTAGTCCAGCTTCTGGCCGTGCGGAAACGACGCCATGCCGCGGTAGCCATGGCCGAACCACCGCGCCATGGCTTCGTCATCGGCGTAGCGCCCGGCCACGCTGACATAGTCGATGCCGTACTCGTGCAGCAGACGCTCGTAGCCTTCGAGGAACGGCGTGCCGATGAGCCGGCGCGTGTTCCAGAACACCGCCACCAGACCGCGGTCACTGAGCACGCGGGTGAACTCGGTGCGTACCTTTTCCTTGTCGAACCAGTGAAACGCCTGCCCCGCGATGATCAGGTCGACCGACCCGTCGGCCAGGCCGGTCGCTTCCGCAGTCCCGTCATGCGACCGGAAGCGCCCTTCGGTGCCCAGCCATTGCTCGGCCGCGGCGCGCATGGATGCGTTCGGTTCGACGCCGGTCACGCGGTGCCCGGCGTCGAGGAACAGCTTGCTGGAGATGCCCGTACCGGCGCCGATGTCGGCGACGCTCCAGTCCGGCCGCACGCCTTGTTCGTGAAGCCAGCCGACGAGCGCCCGGGGGTAGTCCGGCCGGAAGCGGACATAGTCCGCCACGCGGTCGGAGAAGCGATCCGTGGAGCGCAGGTCGGTCATGTCGTTATCCGTGGGTCAGAACTCGAACTTGATGCCCTGGGCCAGCGGCAGCGAATCGGAGTAGTTGATGGTGTTGGTCTGGCGGCGCATGTAGACCTTCCAGGCATCCGAACCCGACTCGCGACCGCCGCCGGTCTCCTTCTCACCGCCGAAGGCGCCGCCGATTTCCGCGCCGGAGGTGCCGATGTTGACGTTGGCGATGCCGCAATCCGAGCCGGCGGCCGACAGATACTGTTCGGCGGCCTTCAAATCCTGCGTGAACAGCGCCGAGGACAGGCCCTGCGGCACGGCGTTCTGCTCCGCGATCGCCTCGTCCAGCGTGTCGAACGGCATCACGTACAGGATCGGCGCGAAGGTCTCGGTCTGCACGACCTCGTCGGTATTGCTCAGGCCGGTGATGATCGTCGGCAGGACGAAGTTGCCCTTGCGGTCGGTGAGTGCCTTGCCGCCCGTACGCACCGTGCCGCCGGAGGCTTTGGCCTTCTCGACGGCGGCGACGAAGGTCTGCACGGCCTCGGGGCTGTTCAGCGGACCCATCAGGGTGGTCGCCAGCGTGGGATCGCCGATCTTCTGCTCGACCTGGCCGTAGGCCTTGACGAGGGTGTCGACGACCTGATCGTGGATGGAACGATGCACCAGGACGCGGCGCGTGCTGGTGCAGCGCTGACCGGCGGTGCCCACGGCGCCGAAGACGATGCCGGGAATGGCCAGCTTCAGATCGGCCGACTGGTCGAGGATGATGGCGTTGTTTCCGCCCAGTTCCAGCAGGCTGCGGCCCATGCGCTTCGCGACGCGCTCGCCGACCATGCGACCGACCCGGGTCGAACCGGTGAAGCTGATCAGCGGAACGCGCTTGTCGTCGACGAAAGTCTGCGCCAGATCGGTGCCCGCATCGTTGAACAGGAAGAAAATGTCCGGGAAGCCGGCTTCCTTGAGCGCCGCGTTGCAGATCTTCATGGTGGCGATGGCCGAGAGCGGCGTCTTCGGCGAAGGCTTCCAGATGCTGATGTCGCCGCAGATAGCCGCCAGGAAGGCGTTCCAGGCCCAGACGGCCACCGGAAAGTTGAACGCGCTGACGATGCCGACCAGCCCGATCGGGTGCCACTGCTCGTACATGCGATGGCCCGGGCGCTCCGAATGCATCGTGTAGCCGTAGAGCATGCGGCTCTGACCCACCGCGAAATCGGCGATGTCGATCATTTCCTGAACTTCGCCGTCGCCTTCCGGCTTGATCTTGCCCATTTCGAGCGCGACCAGCGAACCCAGCGCATCCTTGTGCTGGCGCAGGGCCTCGCCGCAAAGGCGTACAGCCTCGCCCCGGCGGGGGGCGGGCGTGGTTCGCCATACCGTGAAGGCTTCCTGGGCGCGCTGCACGATCGCCTCGTAATCCGCGGCGCTCGTGGCGTGCACCGTCGCGACCGCCTCACCGTTGGCCGGATTCACGGGCGTGATGGTGCCGGCATCCGTGGTGGCGGCCCATTCGCCGCGACCGAGGTAGGTGCCCGATTCAGTGGCGTTGAGATTCAGCGCTGCGAGGATCTTCGAGGACATGACGGACTCCGGGAGCTAAAACCGCGATTCTAGCAAACGAGTCCTTCACACCCTGTTGTGCGGCGCGGGACGGATGTCGCGGGCGCGTCACGGTCGTCCGAACTTGCGAGCACCCTGCAAAGACACCGGCAAGTCTATGGTCTCTCTAACAATCCTTTAAGGGTCGGAGGCCGCACATGCCGCATATTTATGAGGTTCCCTATCTGCCCGACGCGTCCGGTGCCTGGACCGTCCGCACCCATGGGCGCATCGTGGAGCGCTTCAACTCGCGCGTTGAGGCCCTGCGGGCAGCGGTCGATCACGCGTCGGCCGACGGTGGCGACACCGCCATCGCCGTGGAGGGGGCCGACGGCATCTGGCGACCGTTCGGAGCCGATTTTAAACGCCCCGTGACGATCCCCAGACTGCCGATCCAGAGGCATCTTTCCGCCGTGCGATGACCTGCGCGGCTTCAGTGCTCGGGAGGTACGTTGATGATCATGCATGACACCTTGCCGTCGAGACCGTTGTCTTTATGGTAAACCTTTGAGTAGACCACCTCGCCATCACCGTAATCCTTGTCCTCAAGGTCGTATTCGAAACCCCAGGCCCAGGTGCGGGGTACCAGCTTCCGGAAGGTGAAGGACACCCAGTCATCGCCTTTGCCGCACTTCGGGTCGTCGAACAGTTCGACAACGGTTCCGGCGGGAATTCGCTCGAACTCGATCGACTTCGCTTCATCGTTGGCGCAATGGCCTTCCTTCTCCTGGAAGTGGTACTGCTTGTGTTCGCCCACGGCGAGTGGGACGGAACAAACGGTGTCCTGCGTGAGCTTGTGTCCCTCGTAGAGACGAACATAAGGAGGCATGACCTTGGTGCCGCTCGTGCCGTCGGCATCCTGCCGCACTGACGCGAACCCGCTGGCCTGTTGAAGGGGATCTGCACATCCGGCGCTGGCGGCAAAAAGCATCGACAAGGCGACCGGCAAGCGGACGAGCAACGTCGTGTCGTCATATTTCATGGCACTTCTCCTAGACCTTGGCGATGGTGAGTTCATTGACCTTCGCAACGAACGACAGGGTAAGTGCGTGGTCGTTGCCGTAAGCGTCCAGGATGTGGATCGGCGTGCTTCTCACCGGGGCGACTGGCTTCTTCTCCTTGTCAAGGAGTCGGCCTGCCAAATTGCCCATGAGTAGCCCGACGACCACGCGTGTTGGCGACGCGCCTTCGATCCTGCCCACGCATCGGTTGAACATTTCCACAGGCGTGTACGACGCGGGCGGCGCTGCATTCCCGCCGCTTTCGGTGGCACGCGACGGCACCTCGATGGTTGCAAGGGGAGGAAGCGGAAAGTTTTCCGGCTTGTCGGCGCCGGGCTGGGCGTAATAGGCGACGCTCCATTGCACCTGATCGTTGAGGCTGCCGTTGCCGTAGACCGAAAAACCCTCTTGCGCAACGGCGCTTCTGCTGACGGATCGCAGGCCCAGTTCGCGGCCGTTGTAAGAGACGTAAATGTAGTGCTCGTTGACCCAATAAAAGTAATCCGGGCTGCCGACTTTTACCGGCGCAAGGCGGCCGTCGCCCGAGGTGGCCCCGTAGCTGGTGATGGGCAGCGTCGGGAAAGCGGCAGGCGTGACGGTCACCGAGGAATTGAACAGGCCGTCTTCGCCTCTGCCCGCCGGGTCGTCGACCCAGACGCTGTTCGTGGTGATGTAGACCGGCGTCGCGGTGCGTGTGTCCGATGACGGGATCGGAATGCGCGCGGCGATCTGGCGCGACGACAGCGCCGAGGTGGACACGTAAAGCGTGACGACACTCTGGTGAGGAGCGGGGCGCTGGACGTCCGCCGATGGCGGACGGGTACTCTCCAGGGACGCAGCCGCGTCGTTCTGCGTCGCGCCGATAAGCGACTCGTCCCAGAGGTAGCCTTCATCGTGGGTCGAAAAGGCCCAGTCAGGATGCGGCTGGCCCGCATCGCGCCGGGGCAGGGCTTCGCCGCTGCCGTAGTCGATCAGTTCGATCGTATCGAGGTCCGCCTGCGTGAGATCGACCGGATTGTGTTCGCTGTCGACCGCCTGCAGCATGACCCTCACGGCGCATTGCTGTCGCGTATTGTTGAACAGCTTCAGTGTGGGGCCGTTGCCGGGAAACGTATCCTTGTAGATCCTGAACAGCACGAGCTCCACCCAGCGACCCGCCTCTGGTGTCGTGACGTGTTTTTTCATCGGAACACTCCTGTTGTGGTGGCAAAGCCGAGCGAGTTACAGCCGGCCCGGTGATCCATATGCGTCCGAAAAACGGTTAAAAGGTATAAACAGTGACTTCCTTCAAGTTGAGCACTTCCATAACAATCGGGTCGGCGGCGGAATAGCAGTGCCCGACGATGATGTCGCCGGGCTGGGAAAGCCACTTTCGAATCTTGGCCGGACTTTTCCCAGCGATATTTTTGGTCCTGATTTTCAGGCCGGGGTTGCCATATTTGAAGAAAGCATTAGCTGCCGAGAAGTTGTCTTCCGGTTGAAAACGGCTGTCAGCATGAACTCTGATCCCATTTTTATAATTGTCTCCGAGCGCGTTTCCGTGACCGCCAGTAAGGCCGATAATTTTATGCTTGCTCTTCTGAGCTGCCCTTTTTTTCGCGATCGCATCCATCACTTCGCCGACGATTGTGCCGTTCGTCATGGTGTCCGTGAAATAAACAGTGCCCCCAGCGGCGTTCTTAGCTTTGAACCATTGGGGGGCGATGTTTATCTTGTCCGGATCGTTAAGAATAATTCGGTTCGGTATTTGAGCACTTACGGCGGGCGCGCCCACGTAATGGTTAACCTTTCCCCCAAGGGGATGGACGGCCTCAATTAAGCCTGAGTTGGTACTTCCTGGATGGAGGGTGGTCGCTGTCACGGTCGGTGTTCGCCCGGTGGCCCCTTGCGTCGCTGACCGCCGGGCGCCCACGAATCGCCCAGGCGTCGCTCCCATTTTTGGTGCCACCGACATCGCACCCGACGCCAGCCCCGTTCCGAACGCTATCCATCCCAGGATGCCGGCGGTTTGTTCATCGCCGGTCGCCGCCGAGGCCAGGGCGCCGACCTCCACGGCCACGGACGTGACCTCGAGTACTGCGGCGGCAGCCATGACCATCATGGTCGGTGTCGATACCGCCGCGGTAAGGCTTCCGGCGGCGGCCGCGGCGACGACGCCGAGCAGGGCGCCGCCGGTCGCAACCACCGCGACGGCGGCACCGATGGCTCCCAGCGCGAAGCCAAGCCAGTCCCACCACGCGCGCCCCGTGGGATCGATGCGGTTGATCGGATCGCCCGCGCAATAGGCGTAGCGATTGACGCCTCCCGCGCCGAAGGGGCTCGCGCGATCGGGGCTGAGGAAACGCCGCAGTGCCGGCGAATACGGGCGCTCACCCAGCAGATACCAGCCGGTAGCTGTGTCGCAGACCTCCCCGGCGAAGCCGGACCGCGCCGCGTCGGACGTCGCGTTGCGATCGCCGTAGGCCCCGTAGGTGCGTGTCGCGACGGCATCGCCGGTCTCGAGAATCACCGAACCCTGCGGGTCGTTACCCAGCAGCCATGTCTTGCGCAGGTCACGGCTGAGGACGGACTCGGCGACGACCGTGCCGCCGGAACGCAGGAAACGCCTCTGCTCGTCGTCGTCGAATTCGCCGTAAAGTTGTCCATCGTCGTAATAGCGGAGGGTGCTGCGTCCCTGCTGGACGACCTGTCCTATCCGGCCGTCAGGACCGTAGGCGTAATCGGCGCGAACGTTGTTGGCGGATGTGACCGAGGCGAGCCGGCTCGCCGCATCCCACGTCAGCACATTGCCCAACCCGTCTTCGATCACGTTGCCGTTGTCGTCGTAGCGCACGACGAGCGGGGTGCCGTAGCCGGGGTAACCCGCGAGGCTGCTCTCCACGCCGACGAGGCGGTCGAGGTCGATGGCGTCGTAGCCGTAGGTGGTCCGGTTGAGGCGGCCATCGACGAGCGTGGTCTCGACGCTGCGCAGATTGTCGATGCTGTCGTAGTCGAAGCGTTGCACGCGATAGGCATGGCCTGCTTCGTCGACGGGATATTCCCCGTCGATGGCGTCGATAGCGTGGACGACGAGCCGGCCCCGGCGGTCGTATTCCATGGTTTCTTCGCGCAGGCGCGATACATCGTCGTTTCCGAACCACCGCTTGCCGGCCACCTTGCCGTCCTTGCGCCACTCCAGGACCAGTTTCCGCCGTGTGCGCTCGCCGGCGCGCTCGGCCAGCCAGGTAGTGCCGACCACACGGCCGAGATCGTCGTATTCAAGGCTCTCGGTCACCGATCCGCCCGCGTCGGTCGTCGCGGTGCGTGAGGTCGGGCGTGAAAGACCGTCGTAGGCAAAGGTCACATCGACGAGCCCAAGACCTTCTTTCGTCATGTGCTGGATACGCTCGGTACGCCCGCAGTCGTCATAGTGAAAAACCTGGGTGGCCCCGTCGATCCCGCTTTTGACCAGTTCGACCCCACACGGTGAAACGCTCACCTCGCTCGAGCGGGACGTGCCGCCCATGGTCACCGTCTGCTCGGTCATCCGGCCCAGGTAGTCGGTGTCAATCCGCATCTCGCCGCTCTCGCTCCTGATCGACTTAGGCATACCGGCGATCGCATCGTAGGCCGCCGTTCTGAGCACGACCGGCGGCTCGGATGCGAGCGTTTCCGTCAATACCGCCTCGTTGAGCCAGGGATCGTAAGTCCGGCGGATCTCACCGCCCGCGGGCAAGTGCTCGCTGGCGGCGTTGAACTGGTCGGGCCCGTAGTCGTAACGTCGCGTCAGGCTGCCGGAGGTTTCGCTGAGGAGACGGCCCAGGCCGTCCCAGTCCTGACGGCCGAGGCGCAGGGCAGGGGCGCCGTCCGCGGGCGTCACGGACATGCTGGTAGGTAGTGCCTCTTCGTGCCCGGCCGCGAAGGTGTAAGCGACCGCCGTTCCGTCGGAAAGCGTCGTCTCGGTCAACCTTCCGAGAACGTCCCAGTGCTGCGCCGTCACCAGGCCCACCGGATCGATGGTCTCGATGCAACGACCCAGGCCGTCGTAGCGCCATTGGGTCATGGCCACTTCGCGGGCCGCGCCTTCGTCGTCCCAGATGCCGTATGCCGCCCGCCGTTGTCGACCGGCCGCGTCGGTGTCGGTCGACTGCCAGCCACCGATACGCCGTCCATCGGCTTCCTGCCATGCTGTCGTGCGGGTGACGATCTCACCGTTCACCTCGACGAGAGCCGTCTCGCTCCGGGCATGACTTCCGTCCGGTGCCGTCCGGTCGCTGCATCGGCCCCAGTCGTCGTACTTGAATTCCGTGCGAAGCCGTAGTGGCGCATCGCTCGCCAGGCGATCGTAAAGGACCTCGTCCAGCACCTGACCGAAGTGATCGTAGGTCACCTCGCGGACGGTCATCATGCTTCCGTCGGGCAGCGGCTCTTCCTCGACGGTGACCCGTCCCTGTTCGTCCAGCCACGTCCGGTGTGGCAGGCCGGTCACTCCCCTGCGTTCCACCCAGCGGCTGGTCGTCGACACCTGGTATCGCCACTCGCTCGTGATCACTTCCTGTTCCCGACCGCGTGCGCGGCTTTGTGTTTTCGGCCGGGAGAGATGGTCGTAGATGGTGTAAGTGTGATTGCCCAGCGCGTCCATGCTGCCGCGGAGCTGACCGCCGACAAGGGCGACCTCTTCTTCGGTGGTACTGATCACGCCGTCGAAGGTGGTTTCGGTAACCCTTGTGACGATGGTCTGCCTGCCTGTATCGGTTCGGTACTCGAAATCGCGGGTCAGGGTCAGGCCGTCCTGCGTGCGCGATTCCTGTGACAACGCGCCATGGCGCTCGCCCTGATCCACGATGAAACGCTGCTCGCTGTGGGACAGCGGGTCGTCGCGGTCTTCTTCAGACAGGGTTTCCGCGCAAGCCTGGACGTAGACCGTCCGCGCGCGAGGGGATGCCTCGAAGCGCGTTGCGCCGGCCGCGACCCGCACAGGCAATTCACAGTACCGGTAACGCGTCGTGAGCACCGGACCGCCGCCCGGTCCCGGCTCGACGGTTTCGCTCTTCAGTCGATACGCCAGCCCGAGCGGATCCGGTGGGCAGAGGCCGCTTTCACCGTCCAGGGGAAAATACGCCGAGCGCTCGACGATACCGGTGGCGCCATCCCGGTGCGAGATCAGGTTGCCGTCGTCATCGTAGGTGTTATCGGCGATGGTTACCTGTTTCAGGGTCGGGTCGCGCTTGTCGTACAGCGTGGTAACGATCGAATGCGGTAGCTGGAAGCTCTTCTTCTGTCGGACGAACGGGACGCCGCGCTCCTCGCCATAGACCGTCTCCACCTCCTGGACCACCGTGCCCCGGGTCGTGGTTTCGCGGGCGATCAGATGGAAGTGGTTGTAGGTGCGTTCGATCGTGCAAAGCGTGTCGCCGTTGCTGGCGACCTGGGTTTCCCGCGACCCGTACACGAATCCTTCGGCGTTGCCGTGGTGCAGCAACTGATCGTTTCGGTTTTCCCATGCCGTGACCAGGGGATGGCCGAGGTAATTGTTGTCACCATGCGTGTTGTAGGCATACCGGCTGGTTTGCAGCACCGTCGTGCGCTCGGCGTCGAGTACACGGCGGCGTTCGGCGACGGCGGGCATGTAGCGTCGCCCCGCACCCGGCGGAAGCCGAATGGACTCCTCGGCGTAGCTCACGACATCGTGGATGCCGTCAGGCGACGTGACCGAGTTCAACAGGGCGAGATAGGGCGGTTCCAGGCTGTTCTTGTAACCGAAAGCCCACACGGCTTCTTCTTCGTCGCGAACGGGCTGAGCGTTGAGTTCCGTGAGTGCGGGAATGCGAACGCGCTGCAGCGTGTCGCCCAGCCGCGAAAAATGCAGTTCCACCGGCGCTGTCAGCCCGGTGAAGATGGTCAGATGAATGTTGCCTCGATCCGGGTAAGAAAGTATGAGCAAGGGCTGCCCCTCGTCATCGCCAACCCGTGTCAGGACAGGCGTGCCGTGTGGCCCGCTTTCCCATGTCAGGTGAATCGCGTCGCCACTGGGGTTGACGATACGCTGGGGACGCAGACTGCTCGAAGAGCCGGCGGCGGGGGCGAGATATTCGATGACACCCGTGGCGTGCTCGAGTACCGCGGTACCGTTATTGCCAGCGGTGAGTCGAAAGCTCTCCAGCTTACGGTCGGGAAAGGCCGAAGGAATCCCGGGGAACAGACGGTCGAAACGATGACTGTCGCCGCTGCCGAGCACCAGCATGCCGATGTCCCGCTCCAGCCGGGTGATACCCAGAAGCCAACCCGTGCCGAAACCATCGTCACTGCTGCTCAGCGCATCGTAGTTGAGGCGGAATTCGAACGACGGGCCGCGTAGCTGGTTGCCCTTGCCTGTGGTCAGATCGATGCCTGCCGAGTACATCCCGGTGCGAGGGTCGACGTCACCACTGACGTGACTGTAGAAGCTGAAGGCACCGGAGTAGAAGTCGTCATTGGCGAGGGCGCCTTGTGTTTCGGGAGACCGACCGGTCATGAACGTGTACTCCTTCGCGTCAGAGAAACCTCAGTTGATCGCGCGTTCCGGTGACGAATTCGAGTCGGCACGTATGCTTGTTGCCGTACATGTCGATCACCTCGATGTCCACCGGGCCACGCGGAACGCGCTCGTCGTCGGCTTGCGGCACATCGTCGTCGCTGGGTTGCGGGATATCGATGCGTCCACAAAGCATGATGACCCCTTGTTCGGGATACACCTTATCGAGCAGGGGAAGCGGCTGGCTTCCCTGAGGAACTCTGTCGTCCCAGTGAATGTCGTTTTCTCCCGGACTTGCGTAGCCCGTGAAACAAGGGTTCTCCGTAGAAGGGAGTGCGTCTTTCCAGTGGATCATTCCCGCCGGGCTGCAACGCATGGACCTGATGGTCGGCCCGGGTGAGGCATTGGGCTGCAGGAAGAGCAGGTGGACATCATTGAAGATGCCCGCTCGCAAGGACCCGGTTCCCCGGGTACCGGCCGGGCCGAGGCGGAACTCGGCCGGGGTATAGACGGGCGGAGTCATGGGTCGGACCGACTTGTCCGCACCCGTGTCGTATTGGTTGTTGTAAGCGCCTGCCTGGCCGTTCTGATCGAATACGTAGCCATCGGTCCGATACGTCCACTTGTTGTCGCCGGTAACGCGGAAGGCGAGTGCAAGAGGCGCACGCAAGGCGTCGGCGGTCGCATCGACGTAGAACTCCAGATAGTCCCCACCCGCCAATGTCGTGTCGGGTCGGCGACCAAGGCCGGGGTGGGGCTCGTAGCCTCGGAAATCGCGTTGCGCTGACCAGCCCCGATATCGCTCGTCGCCATCTTCCGAGAAGGGGATATCGATTTCCGGATTCGTGTAATCGATCAGGCGCACGCTGTCCTTCTCGCTCTGCGTCAGCTTCACCGGTTCGAAATCGGACTCGGCCTCAATGTAGAGGCGGACGTACGCCTGTTGTCGGCCGTTGGTGTAGACAAGGCTGTCGACATGGAGCGAAACCCGGGCGATCCTCCATCCGTCATCCACTGCGATGGGTGTCTGCGCGTTCATTGCTATTCCTTTTGCAAGTCCGTCCCTTGGCGGTCGCGTCGTACGGTCACGAGCGAGCGCCTTGTCACAGTTCACGGCTTACTGGCCGTGCTGTCGATATGGCATGGGTTGTAAGCCTGCCCCGTGCTTAATCGGCAGGATCGATGCAAGTCGCCGTCGGCATGGCGTCAGTGGCATCCACGGTGCGCGAGGCAGCCCCCTCACACGCCATAGAGGGTGATTGAAAAGATGTTGAACCGTTTCATCAGGAACCGGTCGGCGCCGCTGAAGCAGTACGCGTTGATGATGTGTGCATCTTTCATGTTCCAGTACTTTTCGATTTCGGATTTCGACATCCCCGATATATCGACGACGGAGATGTTGCTCTGGCTGTTTCCCGTGATAAGCGACATTTTCGGGATGCGAGCCTTGTCGTCCCAAAAAAATTGCCTCTTCCCCCAGAGGCGCCAGCCGGCGAGCCAGTTGAATCCCGCGAAGTCGCCATGGACTCCGGTCAATACGATGATTTTCTTCGAGTCGTTCAGCTTGCCGATGTTCCGTATGACGCCATCGGTGACGTCGTTCGCATCGATGGGGGAGTCGTTGAAATGCACGATGCCACCGTTGCCGTTCGGTCTGCTCGACCATCGAGGTACGACTTCACGGCGTCCTTTATAGCCCCTCCGGATGAGTCGACCGTCAGGTAACTGGCCCCTGCGTCCTCTTTTTGCGACGTGATACGTGACCGAGCGTTCATCGTAATCGAATTGAAAGGTCGAGTGCCCGGCGCCGCTCCTTCGCCATGTGGGGAGCGGCAAGCGACGTGCGCCTGGCGCTTCCGCGGCATGCTTCGTGCCGACAAATCGAGTCGCGGCGCGTCCCGCCGCAGGTCCCACGGACAGCGCGCCGGAGGCCACGCCGGTGCCGAAGGCGACCCAGCCCAGAATGGAGGCGGTTTCCTCGTCGCCGGCGGCGACCGTGGCGAGCGAGGCGATCTCGACAGCGGCCGAGGTGACCTCCAGGATCGTGGCGGTGGCCATGACGACCATCGTTGGGGTGGACACGGCAGCGGTGAGGCTTCCGGCGGCGGCTGCTCCGACCACGCCTAGCAGTGCGCCGCCGGTGGCGACGGTGGCTACGACCGCGCCGATGATACCCAGGGCCGCGCCCAGCCAGTCCCACCAGGCGTTGCCACCGGGATCGATCCGGTTGACCGGATCGCCCGCGCAATAGGCGTAGCGATTGAGGCCGCCGGCGCCGAAGGGGCTGGCCCGGTCGGGGCAGAGGAAGCGTTGCAGCCTGGGCGAATACGGTCGGTCGCCGAGCATGTACCCGTCGATGTCCTCGTCGCGGGTTTCGCCCGCGAAGCCGGTGCGCGCACCGTCGTCGGTCGTATCCCGGTAGCCGAACGCGCCATAGGTACGCATCGTCGTCGCGTTCGCGCCGCTTTCGACGATGGCCGAGCCTTGCGGATCGCTGCCGACGAGCCAGGTGGTGCGCAGGGCACCCGAGAGCACGCTCTCGGCGACCACGGTACCTCCGGCACGCAGGTAGCGACGTTGATCGGTCTCGTTGAACTCGCCGTAGACCAGGCCGTCGTCGAAGTAGCGGTAGGTGGTTTGTCCCGCCCGTCGTATCCGCCCGATCCGGGCGTCGGGCCCATAGCCGTAGTCGGTCCGGACGCCGTCGGCCTGGCGTACGCCGATCAGCCGGCCGGCGCCATCCCAGTCGATGCCGCGGCCCATGCCATCATCGACGAGGTGGCCGTTGGCGTCGTAGCCAAGGCGGAGCGCCGTGCCGTATCCGGGATACCCGGCGAGCGTGCTGTGGACACCGACCAGACGATCGCGGTCGATCGTGTCGTAAGCGTAACCGGTGCGGTTGACGCGTCCGTCGACGAGCGTGGTCTCCACCGCAAGCAGGTTGTCGATGTCGTCGTGAGTGAAATGTTGGGTGCGATACGCGTTGCCTGCCTCGTCGACCGGGTATTCACCGGCGAGGGCCATGGCGATGCTATGGGTCTCGAGCCGGCCCCGGAGGTCATAGTCCATGGCTTCCTCGCGTAGCAGTCGATCCTCGGCGTCGTACCACCGTCTGGCCGCCAGTTTGTCGTCGTCGCGCCAGTGCAGGGTGAGCGCGCGTCGCGTCGCTCCGGCCTCGTTGTCGATGAGCCAGGTCGTGCCCGACACGCGGCCGCGCCCGTCGTAGGTCACGCGCTCGGTCAGCGAGCCGCGGGCATCGGCGATCGTGCATGTCGACGGTCGTGACAGCGCGTCGTAGTCGAAGGTGATCCCGACGATCGGCAAGCCGTCATCGGCGAGGTGGTCCATCCGGACGACGCGCCCCAGGTCGTCGTAGACGGACACCCGACGCACGCCGTCGACGCCGGTCCTGGCCAGCTCCAGGCCACCCGGGGATACCTCGACGTTGCAGGAACGCGTGGAGTCGTCCATGCGTATGTCCTGTCCGGTCATGCGACCGAGATAGTCGGTCCGGATCCCCATGACGCCGGTGTCGCTGCTGAGTGACACCGGCACGCCGACGCGTGGATCGTAATGGGCCTTTTTCAGCGGTACGGGTGGATCGGTCAGCAGCGTTTCGGTCAGCAGGGCCTCGTTGAGCCAGGGTTCGTAGGTACGCTGGATCTCGCCGCCGGCTGGCAGGTACTCCCGCTCGGGGTTGAACTGACCCGGCACATAGGCATACCGACGGGTCAGGCTGCCGGCGGTTTCGTGTGTGAGCCGACCCCATCCGTCCCAGTCCCGGCTGCCCAGCGGTATCGTATCGCCGCCCCCGGCAGGTACGATGCCGATCGTGGCGAGCAAGTCACCCTCGTGCCCGGGAGCGTAGGTACGCCGGACGATCGCGCCATCGGGCAGCGTGGTGTCGAGTTCGCGGTCGAAGGCATCCCAGCTTTGCCCGGTGACCCGGCCGAGCGCGTCGACCGTCCGGACACAGCGCCCCAGGCCGTCGTAGTGCCACTGCGCGAAGGGACCTTCGACGGCCTTGCCGTGCCCGTCCCACTCGCCCACCTGACTGCGGCGTTGCCGCCCGGCGGCGTCGGTGTCGGTCGACTGCCAGCCACCTATGCGCTCGCCGTTCGCTTCCCGCCACACGGTTGTCCGGGTGAATACCTCGCCGTCGTGCCGGACCAGCACGGTCTCGCTCCGGACATCACTGCCATCGGGGGATGTCACCGTGGCGCACTGGCCCCAGTCGTCGTAGGCGTAGCACGTCGTCAGCTCCAGCGTCCTGTCGTCGGCGAGGCGGTCGTACCGGGTCTCCCCGGCGACCTCGCCGAGGGGATCGTAGGTCAGCGTGTGCACCGTCACCAGCCGACCGTCGGCCAGCGGTTCTTCTTCCTTGACGACGCGCCCCAGCTCGTCCATCCACGACCTGTGCGGCAGGCCGGTGGTGCCGATGCGCTCAACCCAGCGCTCCCGGGTCGACAGCTGGAACCGCCAGCGCGTCACCGAAAATTCGTCGGATCTGTCCCGGTATCGGAGCGCTTCGGTCATGCGTCCCAGCCGGTCGTAGCGGACGTTCGTATATATGCCGTTGCCTTCCATGTTGCTCAGAACGAAGCCGCTGAGCAGCATGCGGGTCTCCCGCTCGATCTGGACGATGCCGTCGTGCGTGGTCCGCTTCGTCTGGGTGGTCAGCGTCCTCATGGCCGTGTCGAGTTCATAGCTGTAGTCGACGCGTGCCATCAGGTTGTCCTGAACGCGCGTTTCCCAGAGGATTGCCCCATGCTGTTCGCCCTGGTCGACGATGAACGCCTGCTCGCTTTCCCATAGCGGCTCGGCGACGCCCTCGATATGCACGGCTTCGGCGCACGCTTGCACGTAGACCTCTGGCGTGTACGCCGGCACGGCGTTCCTTTGGCGGA
Source organism: Dyella sp. 333MFSha (assembly GCF_900102405.1). Lineage (NCBI taxonomy): Bacteria > Pseudomonadati > Pseudomonadota > Gammaproteobacteria > Lysobacterales > Rhodanobacteraceae > Dyella > Dyella sp. 333MFSha. The sequence goes on from NZ_FNBR01000001.1 coordinate 285,888, forward strand.
CGGGCAGCGCCGTATACCGGTATCGCGTGATCAGCGTGGGGCCACCGCCCGGGCCGGGTATCGCGACCTCGCTCGCGATCCGGCGCGTGAGCCGTAAGGGATCGGGTGGACAACGGTCGCCATCGCCGTCGAGCGGGTAATACTCGAATCGCTCCGTGACGCCCGTGCCATCGTCATGACGGTAAACGACGTCGCCGTCGGTGTCGTAACGGCTCTCGACAGCGACGGTCCGGCGGACGTCATCGTGGCGCGCGTCGTAAAGCGTGGTGACGACCTTGTGCGGCAGCTGAAAGCTTTTGGGCTGGCGCGCGAACGGCTCGCCCGGGACCTCGCCGTATTCCGTGGCGACGTCCTGCACCACATGGCCCCGGGTGGTCACCTCGCGTACCAACAGGTGGAAATGGTTATACGTGCGCTCGATGGTACACAGGGCAACGCCATGGTCGTCCAGTTGCGTTTCCTTCGAGCCGTAAAAGAAGGAACTGGCAGCGCCATGGTGCAGTAGCTGGTCGTTACGGTTCTCCCATATCGACACCAGCCCGAAGCCGTAAAAATTTTTGTCGCCATGCACGTCGTAGGTGTAGCGACTGGTCTGCAACACGCGGCCGCGATCGGCGTCGAGCACGCGCCTGCGTTCGGAGACAGCGGGCATGTAAGTCCTGGGTGCGCCTGTCGGCAGGCGCAGCGCGGTTTCCGTGTATTCCACCTGATCGCGTACGCCATCGGGCGAGGTCACCGCGGCGAGCAGGGGCAGGTAGGGCGGATCGAGACTGTTGCGATACTCGAACGCCCAGACCGGCTCTTCCTCGTCGCGGACCGGCGTCGCGTTCAATTCCATGAGCGCGGGAATGCGAACGCGATCCAGCTGGCTGCCGGTGCGCTCGAAGTTCATCTCCAGCGGCGCCGACGGTCCGGTGGCGATAACGAGCTGGACGCGCGAGGGATCCGGATAGATCAGACGAAGCAGGTCGACACCATCGTCGTCGACGACCCGGGACAGTACGGGCGTGCCGTTGGGTCCGAGTAGCCAGACGAAATGGATGGCGTTGCCGCCAGGATTGACGATATAGGCGGGACGCAGGACCGACGGGCGGTCGTCCAGTGGCCTGAGGTACTCCACCACGCCGGTCGCGTGTTCGAGCACGGCGGAGCCGTCCCAGGCCGGGGTCAGCCGGAAACTGTCGAGTTTGCGGTCGGGAAAGGTGGCCTCATGCCCAGGGTAATACCATTCGATGCGGTGACTGTCGCCGCTGCCCAGCGTCAGTATGCCGCTGTCCGTATCGAGCTCGGTGATAGCCAGCCGCCAGCCGACACCGAAGCCATCGTCGTTCATGCCGAGCGCGTCGTAGTGGAGACGAAATTCGAAATGCGGGCCGCGCAGGAGGTTGCCCTTACCGGTGGGCAGGTCGATCGCGGCCGAGTACATGCCGGTGCGGGGATCGACATCCCCGCTGACGTGGCTGTAGAAGCTGAAGGCGCTGGAGTAGAAGTCACCGCTGGCGAACGGCGAGGCATGGCGGTCGGTTCCGTTCCGTTCCTTCATGACGAGACTTCCTGTTGAACGTGCCGCGCAAAAAAACCGGGCGTGCCGCCGCGCTGTCAGCTGACCTTCAACGTGTCGCGCTCGCCGGCGACGAACCCGATATGGCAATGTTGTTCGCTGCCGTAGGTATCGCGCAGCGTCACCTTGACGGGCTCCTGCGGCGCTCCTTCGTGGCCGGCGCGGGGGATATCGTTCCGGCCACACAGCATGATCGTTCCCTTGCCGGGTATGGCGACGCTGAGTGTCGGCCTCGGGAGGCTGCCCACGGGTACGTCGTCATCCCATGTGATCGCGGTGCCGCCCGGCTCGGCATAGCCCGTGTAGCATGGGTTGTGGGTGTCCGGAAGCTCATTGATCCAGTGGATCATCCCCGCCCGCTTACATTGCATGCTGCGCAACGCCACGACGCGCCCACCGTTGACGATGGACACGGTGACGATGTCGTCGAAAATGGTGGCAGCGGGTGTGTCGCCGTAACGGTAGCCCGCCTGTCTGTCGAGGACGAATTCCGAGTTGGCGTAAACGATCGGCGGCTCGGCGCGAACGGCCTTGTCCGGTCCGGTGTCGTAAAGGGTGTTGAATGCGCCTTTGTCACTGCCGGGCTCGAAGACATAACCGTCCGTGCGATACCGCCAGCCATTATCCCCGGTGATGGTGAAGCCAAGCATCAGTGGGCCGGCCAGTGCTTCGGCGTCGGCCGAAAGGTAGAGTTCGACGTAATCGCCTCCCGCGCCGGGTGTGGAAGGCGAGTGGCCGTCCCGCGCGGCGGCCGGGTGATAGGCGTACTCATTGTAGACGCGCTGCGCCGACCAGCCTTTCCAGGCCGTGGCACGAGCCTGCGTCGAGAACGGTATGGCGTTCCGCGGCGCGTTGTAATCGATGAGGCTGACGCTCGCTCTTTCGGCCGGGGTCAGGGGCACGGGATCGCCGTTGTTTTCTGCCTCGATATAGGCGCGAACACGCACCTGCTGATGCTCGTTGGCATAGAGCACATCGTGATCGACGTAGAGGGCGACACGGGTGACTTTCCAGTCGGGAGCAGCGGTGGTCGAGGTGGCTTTGCTGCGTTTCATGGCACATCCTTGTGCAGAGCTGCGTGCTTCGGACCCATTCAACGATCAGGCCCTCCGGATGTCGATAGGACGTGCGTCGTAGGCGCATGCGGCGCCTAATCGGCAGGCCGGGCGCATATCGTTCTTCCGATGCGGTGTTTCGCTGTGGGCGTGCGGGTGCTTTCGCCGGAAGGGCGGCCTCAGGTATCCTGATGAATGTTGGCCCCGTAGCTCAGCTGGATAGAGCGTCCCCCTCCTAAGGGGAAGGTCGCCCGTTCGAATCGGGCCGGGGTCACCATCATTCTCAGCGCCCCCGGAGTTCCCCATGAGCCGTTCCTTCGACGCCATCATCGTGGGGGCCGGTCAGGCCGGACCCGCGCTCGCCGCCCGCCTTACCGCCGCCGGCAAGACCGTCGCCATCATCGAACGGCATCTGGTCGGCGGAACCTGCGTCAATACCGGCTGCAAACCGACCAAGACCCTCGTGGCCAGCGCCTATGCCGCGCATCTGGCGCGTCGCGGTGCCGAATATGGCGTGGGCGTGGGCCACGTCAGCATCGACATGCCGGTGGTCGCGGCACGGGCGCGCAAGGTGATCCTGGACTCGCGCAAAGGCAACGAGGACTGGCTGGCCTCCATGCCGGGGCTCGAGCTCATCCGTGGGCACGCACGTTTCGTCGGGCCGCGCCGGATCGAGGTCAACGGTGAAACCCTCGAAGCGCCCCAGGTTTTCCTCAACGTCGGCGGTCGGGCAAGGGTGCCTGACTTCCCCGGTCTGGACGAGGTGGACTACCTTACCAACAGCACGATCATCCCGCTGGAATCGCTGCCCAGGCACCTGGTCGTGGTCGGTGGCAGCTACATCGGTCTGGAGTTCGCGCAGATGTACCGTCGCTTCGGTTGTGAGGTGACGGTGGTCGAGCTGGGTCCGCGGTTGATCGGTCGCGAAGACGAAGACGTGTCGGCTGAAGTCCGGTCGTTCCTGGAGAACGAAGGCATCACGGTGCGCACGGGCGCATGCTGCATCACCGTGCATAAGGACCCCGCCGGCGTGCGCGTGGGCGTCGATTGTTCGGAAGGCGCGCCTCAGGTGGTCGGCAGCCACGTGCTGCTCGCCGTGGGTCGCCGTCCCAACACCGACGATCTCGGGCTCGACGCGGCGGGCATCGCAACGGATGAGCACGGATACATCGAGGTCGACGATCACCTGAAAACCAGCGCCGACGGCGTCTGGGCCATGGGCGACTGCAATGGCAAGGGCGCCTTCACCCACACGGCGTGGAACGATTACGAGATCGTCGCTGCGAATCTGTTCGATGGGGAAGAGCGCAAAGTCAGCGACCGCATCGCCGGCTATGCGCTCTACGTCGATCCGCCGCTGGGTCGGGTGGGTATGACGGAAACGCAGGCCCGTCAGTCGGGCCGGCCGTTGCTGGTGTCGAAACGCATGATGACCCGCGTCGGGCGTGCCGTGGAGAAGGGCGAAACGCGTGGCTTCATGAAGATGGTCGCCGATGCGGAAACGAAGCAGATCCTTGGCGCGGCGATCCTCGGTGTCGGCGGGGATGAGGTCGTGCACGGTGTGCTGGACATGATGAATGCGAAGGCGGACATCGATACCTATCGGTGGGCCGTGCCGATTCATCCGACGGTGTCGGAATTGATTCCGACCCTGATCGGGGATCTCAAGGCGGCGGACTGAGGCGGTTACACGATATCCATGCCGGACACCGGCTGGCTGAAATCCACAGCCTGCAGATTCTGCGTCAGCCGAAATACACCTTCCGCCACGCGGCGCGACAGCACCACATCGAGGATCGTCGTCTCATGCGGACCCAGCGCGTCGAGCAGGTCGTCGTCCTGCGCCGTGGCGGCGACGATGTGCCGGATCAGCCCGGTGACATCGGCGGGCTGGATGCGCACGCCATAGGGCCGGTGCGACGGCTGCGCCGGGCGCAGGACGCCGCCGGGCTGGCGCGGATCGGGCACGGGGTCGTCACCGGCGAACAAGGCGTAGTTGAGGAACATCGTGACCGTCGCCGCGCTGCGCGAACTGGCCTGTCGGTCGGTCGAAAAGCCCGGTGGCAGATCGTTTGGCGACGCGGTGGGCCCGGCGGTCAGGAGGAACCGCGCATCGCGCAGCGGTTCACCGCGATCGTCCAGCAGGCGAAATATCAGCAGGCTCCGCGGATCGTGGATGTGCGTGCGTGAGGTGAGCAGCTTTTGTTCCGTCTCGACCTTGTCGCGGTCGCGCAGCGCGTTCTCCGTGCCGAAGGCGTCGCACAATGCCGCGTACGATGCCGCCGAACTGACGGCGAGGCAGCGCAGGATCGCGTCGATCGTCACGGTGGAAGGAGGCTCAGACGCCATGACGCCGTGCTCGTCGCCGGAATGAGCGAGCCCGGGCAACAGCTTGAACGCACTGCGCGGCGCCTTGCTGATCGTCATGTCGAGCGTCGCCGTGTGGCCTCGCTGCGTAAGCACGCAGTGCCGCGCGTTGAGATTGGCGGCCGCTATGCGCACCACACCGTCCGACCCGTCTTCGCCGGTATATGAGTTGACGAAGTCGTAGAACTTACGGTCGGGTCGATCGCCTGTCAGGTTGAACAACCACGTGCCGTGCGCGGCCGGGTCCGGGCCATGGATCACGTCGAGCGCCTGCGCCACGGATTCCGGACTGCCGTGTTCCAGCCAGTCGAGAATGCGCTGGCCCGGCTCGACACCGTCGAACCAGGCCTTGAGGTGGCCGACGACGCTCTTCCCCAGCGTTGCCAGCGCGGATCCGAAGTGTGGCGGCGCCAGCATCACCAGATGCCGTAACCGGATCGGAGCGAACAGGGTAGGGCGGTCACGCTGAGCGTGCAGCCAGGCGACGGCTACCGGCCCCCCGGTGGAATGGGTGATGCAGTCGAACGTCCCGTCAGGCAGCGAAAGCCCGCGTAACGCGTGGTCGAAGGCGCGGACGATATCGTCCATCGTCACGGCGTCGTCGAAGGTGACGTACTCGGACAGGTGGACGTCGAGAACGCGGAGCGTCGATCCCGCCTGGGCGGCGCGGTCAGCCAGTGCCTTCGGCAGGCTGCCGTAGGTCGACGTGTTGGTGACGCTCCAGCCATGCACGAAAACCAGCGCGCTCATGCCCCGTTCCTCGATTACCGGATGAGCCGAGCATAGCCGGGGTGGCCGGGCGAATCAGTCCTCGCGACGGACGTTGAGCTCGCCATCGCCGAGCATCACGCGCAGACGGTCGCCGACGGCGACGTCTCCCGCGCGGCGCACCACCGCGTCGCGCTCGTCGAAGACGATCGCGTAGCCACGTTCTAGCGTCGCCAGAGGACTGACCGCGTGCAGCGTGCGCGCCTGCTCGGTGACGCGTGCGCGATCGCGTTCGATGCGGTGTGCCATCGATGTCGTCAGGCGCAGGCGCAGATCCGCGATGCGGCGCTGCGAGGGGGCGAGGCGGAGGCGCGGATGCTGGGCGGCCAGGCGCGCCTGCAGGCGGTCGAGGCGGGCACGGCGAAGCGCGTTCGCCTGGGCGGTCGCCATGACGAGGCGCCGACGAAGTGCCTCGAGCCGCTGGCCATCCCGCGCAAGGCGAGCCTGCGGGCGTTGCGCGTTGAGGCGTGCCTGCCAGTGATCCGCACGCTGGGCGGCCGCCTGAAGGCGACGTGCCATCAAGGTGGCCATACGCTGGCGCAGGCGGTCGAGGCGACGTTCGAGGTCGCCGGCGTCCGGTACGAGGAGCTCGGCGGCAGCCGATGGCGTGGCGGCGCGCAGGTCGGCGACGAAGTCCGCGATGGTGAAATCCACCTCGTGCCCGACGGCCGAAACGACCGGCACGGCACTGGCGTGGATGGCGCGCGCCACGGCTTCGTCATTGAAGGCCCAGAGGTCCTCCAGCGAACCACCGCCGCGGGTCACCAGCAGCACATCGTAGCGTCCGCTGGCTGATGCCCGCCGCAGCATGGCCGCGATGGCGGGCGGTGCCTCACGCCCCTGTACAGGCACGGGCAACACGTCCACGTCGGCGAGGCCGAAGCGACGGCCGAGTACGCTGAGGACGTCGCGGACCGCCGCGCCCGAGGGCGAGGTAATGACGCCGATACGCTTCGGATAGGCAGGCAGCGCGCGCTTGCGCTCCGCGTCGAACAGACCTTCGGCGCCGAGGCGCGCCTTCAGCTGCTCGAACTCGCGCTGCAGGGCACCTTCGCCTGCCGGCTCCATGTGGTCGGCCACCAGCTGGAACTCGCCGCGCGCCTCATACAGCCCGACCTTGGCCCGCATCAGCACGTGCATGCCGTCCGTGGGACGAAAGCGGAGCCGCGATGCGGCCGTGCGGAACATGGCGCAGCGCACCTGGGCGCCCGCGTCTTTCAGCGTGAAATAGACATGGCCCGACGCGGGGCGAGCGACGTTGGACAGCTCGCCTTCGATCCAGACGCCCATGGGCAGGGCGTCTTCCAGCAGATCGCGCACCAGCCGGTTCAGACCGGATGGGGTGAATATCTCGGGAGGGGCGCGGTCGTCGAAGGCGGGCATGGACCGGGAAGCGTAAAGCGTAACGGGCCAACCGTAAACCCGGAACCGTGAACAGGAATGCCTTTTCGGTTAGCGCTTTACGCTCGACGGTTAACCCATTACATGCGAAACACGCCGAACCGGCCCTGTTCGATCGGAGCATTGAGCGAGGCGGAGATGGCCAGGCCCAGTACCCGACGCGTGTCGGCCGGATCGATGATGCCGTCGTCCCAGAGCCGTGCGCTGGCATAGTAGGGATGACCCTGACGTTCGTACTGGTCACGTACGGGCGCCTTGAACGCCTCTTCGTCGTCCGCGCTCCACGAGCCGCCGCCGGCTTCGATGCCATCGCGGCGTACGGTGGCAAGCACGGACGCCGCCTGTTCGCCGCCCATGACGCTGATGCGCGCGTTGGGCCACATCCAGAGGAAGCGCGCGCCGTACGCGCGACCGCACATCGCATAGTTGCCCGCGCCGAAGCTGCCGCCGATGACCACGGTGAACTTGGGCACGTGCGAGCAGGCCACCGCGGTGACCATCTTCGCGCCGTCTTTAGCGATACCTGCGTTCTCGTACTTGCGGCCCACCATGAATCCGGTGATGTTCTGCAGAAACACGAGAGGTACGTTGCGCTGGTTGCACAGTTCGATGAAGTGGGCGCCCTTCTGCGCGGATTCGCCGAACAGAATGCCGTTGTTGGCGATGATGCCCACGGGATAACCGTGGATATGCGCAAAGCCCGTGACCAGCGTCTTGCCGTAGCGTGCCTTGAATTCGTGGAACTCGGAATCGTCCACGATGCGTGCGATGACTTCATGGATATCGAACGGGCGCCGCGTGTCTTCCGGAATGACCCCGTACAGTTCGTCGGCGGCGAAGCGCGGCTCGACAGGCGTGCGCACGGCCAGCGGCTGCTTCTTCACCCGGTTCAGCGATCCGACGATGTCGCGCGCGATAGCCAGGGCGTGCGCGTCGTTCTCGGCGAAGTGATCCGCGACGCCGGACACGGCCGTGTGAACGTCCGCGCCGCCCAGCGCCTCGGCGTCGACCACCTCACCGGTGGCGGCTTTGACCAGCGGCGGGCCGCCGAGAAAGATGGTGCCTTGCTCGCGAACGATGATGGTCTCGTCGCTCATCGCGGGCACATAGGCGCCACCCGCGGTGCATGAGCCCATCACGACGGCGATCTGCGGAATACCCTGCGCGCTCATGCGCGCCTGGTTGTAGAAGATGCGACCGAAGTGTTCGCGGTCGGGAAACACTTCGTCCTGCAGCGGCAGGAAGGCTCCGCCGGAATCGACGAGGTAAATGCAGGGAAGGCGATTCTCCATCGCGATTTCCTGGGCTCGGAGGTGTTTTTTCACCGTCATCGGGAAATAGGTGCCGCCTTTGACCGTCGCGTCGTTGGCCAGTACGACGACCTCCTGTCCCATGACCCGGCCTATTCCCGCGATGACGCCCGCCGCCGGTGCGGCATCGTCATACATGCCGTGCGCCGCCAGCGGAGCGATTTCGAGAAAAGGAGAGCCGGGGTCGAGCAGGGCGCGGATGCGCTCCCGGGGCAGCAGCTTGCCGCGCGCCACGTGTTTTTCGCGCGCCTTCGCGCCACCCCCCTCCGCCGTCCGCTTCAGCGTGTCACGCAGGTCGTCGGTCAGTGCGCGCAAGCGATGGCTTGCCGCCTGGAACTCGGGAGAACGGGTATCGAGCTGCGAATCGAGAATGGGCATGGGGACGTTCGCGCGAGGACTAAACGAACATCATAACGGGGCGGCCGCGAAGGAAAACGCTGCAACGCGCCAAGAAAAAAGGGCCGCCCGAAGGCGACCCTTTTTAGTCCATAAGCCGGAAGGCTTACTTCTTGGTGCTGTCATCCTTTGCGCTGTCAGCGTTGGAAGCAGCGTCCTTCGCCTGGTCAGCCGACTTCTCGGCCTGATCCGCAGCGTTGGAAGCGGCGTCCTTGGCAGCCTCGGAAGCACCACCGGCGGTCGAGGCCGAAGCGGCCTGCGAAGCCTGAGCGGCAGCGTCCTTGGCCTGGTCAGCGGACTGCTGAGCCTGGTCGGCAGCCTGCGACGTGGCGGCATTGGCCGACTGGTCGGCAGCCTGCTGAGCCTTGTCGGCCTGCTGCTGTGCGTCGGAAGCCGACTTCTGGGCGTCCTGCGCGGAATCCTGCGCGCCGTTGCTGCAAGCTGCCAGAAGCGCGACGAGCGCAGAGGCGAGAAGGGTACGCGTCAAATTCATTATGTTTCTCCTTAGCCGTGGAATGCCGTTAGGCGGGCGTATTAATAGCCCACTTGTCTTAACTTAGCTACAAATCTCATCGTGCCGCTTCAGTGGGCATTAAAGCCCATGCATTTGGCGTGATTACGATACGACGCCAGATCTATCTCGTCGACGCCGGGTTCACACCAGTTCGATGGCGATCGCCGTTGCCTCGCCGCCACCGATACACAGCGCAGCGACACCCCTTTTTGCGCCACGGGCCGTCAACGCATTGAGAAGGGTGACCACGATGCGGGCGCCGCTGGCACCGATGGGGTGGCCCAGCGCGCACGCGCCGCCATGGACGTTGACCTTGTCGTGCGGCACGTCCAGCTCGCGCATGACCGCCATCGGCACGACCGCGAATGCCTCGTTGATTTCAAACAGATCGACGTCGCCGACGGACCAGCCCGCCTTCGCGAGCACCTTCGAAATGGCGCCGACCGGGGCCGTCGTGAACCACTCCGGCTCCTGCGAGTGCGTGGCGTGGGCGACGATGCGAGCCAGCGCGGTGACGCCGCGCGCCTTCGCTTCATCGGCGGAAAGCAGCACGAGCGCGGCGGCGCCATCGGAGATGCTGGAGGAGCTGGCGGCGGTGATCGTGCCGTTTTCCTTGCGGAAGGCGGCGCGCAGGGTCGGGATTTTCGCGGTATCGGAGCGGCCCGGCTGTTCGTCCTCGGCGAAATCCTGCGAGCCCTTGCGGCCCTGCACGGTGACCGGAACGATCTCGCCGGCGAACGCGTCGGCCTTCTGTGCCGCCTGCGCGCGCTCGACCGAAGCGATTGCGAAGGCGTCCTGCTCTTCGCGCGTAAAATGGTATTTGTCCGCGCACTGTTCGCCGAAGACGCCCATCGCCTGACCGTCGTAAGGGTTGGTCAGCCCGTCCCACGCCATGTGGTCGACCAGCTGGCCGTCGCCGTAGCGGATGCCTGTGCGCGCATTGACCATGTGCGGGGCATTGGTCATGGACTCCATGCCACCCGCGACGACGATGGAAGCCGACCCGGCCTTGATCAGGTCGTGGGCCAGCATCATGGCCTTCATGCCGGAACCGCACACCTTGTTGATGGTGGTGCAGCCCACCGAGGTCGGCAGGCCGGCCTTGAGCGATGCCTGGCGCGCGGGCGCCTGGCCGAGATTCGCGGGCAGCACGCAGCCCATGATCACTTCACTGACATCGGCCGGCGCGATGCCGGACTGTTCGAGCGCCGCCTTGATGGCGACCGAGCCGAGCGTGGGCGTGGGGACGCCGGTGAACTGACCGAGGAAAGAACCGATGGCGGTGCGCTTGGCACCCGCGATGACGATCTCAGACATGGGGACTCCGTGGGACATCGTATGGCCGCCCTGGGGAGGACGGAAACCGGTCGAGTATCGCAGTGGCGGCAGGGGAGGGGCAATCTGCGCTGCGACACGCCCGTGGGCGGCCGCCGCGATGCCGTGCCGGCGGCAGTTTTCACGGACGGGTTCAACATTTTGCCGACTGGATGAGATTTTTCGCAAAGTCGTGTGGCACCATCCGTTCCACACGTCCGCCAGAGTCGGCGTGGGACATTGACGTCTGAAATCAGGGGTATAACGTGAATACGACGAATCTGCTGCGTCAGCGCGAGCTTGCGCTGGCCGTGTGCGTGAGCCTGGGTCTGACCGCCTGCGGTGGCGGCGGCAGCAGTGCGCCGAGCCGCAACATTCCACAGGTGGTGGCGCCCCAGACGCCGCAGACGCCGAGCCCCCCGGTCGACCAGCCACCGGTGGATATCCAGCTGACCGCGACAGGTGCGAACGCCGCGCATGCCGCGGGGCTGACCGGTTCGGGCGTCGCCATCGGCATCGTCGACAGCGGCGTCACGGCGGCAAGCCCGGCGCTTTCCGGCCGGGTGACCAACAAGTTCACTTACGTCGATCCGGGCACAAACAACCTGAAGGTGGACGATGTCGTCGGACACGGCACCGCCGTGGCCGAAATCGCCGCGGGCAAGCCGTTCGGCCAGTTCGCCGGGGGCATCGCTCCCGATGCGACGATCGTCTCCGCGCGTATCGTCAGCGATACGACGCCGAAGGACGACGGTTCGGGCAAGGGCAACAAGGTGACTTCGGCGGATCCGCTCGGCACGGTCAACGAAGCCGTGTTCCAGGCGGGAGCGCGTATCTCCAACAACTCGTGGGGCGGCTTGTACTGGGACGCGTCCGATGCGGCCACCACGGCCAGCTTTGCCGATGCGTATAAACACGCCGTGCTTTCCTCCAGCGGAACGGTCTATGTGTTCGCGGCCGGAAACGACGGCGCGGCGAATCCGTCCGACATCGCGGCGTTGCCGCTTCGCGCGCCTTCCGTGGCGGGCGGCTGGATCGCCGTCGTCGCCCTCGACAGCCACGACACGAGCCGGATCGCCTCGTATTCGAACCGCTGCGGAGACGCGAAGGCTTTCTGCATCGCGGCGCCGGGTGAGGTGCTGACACTGGCCGCGTCGTCGACCGCCGCCAAGCCGGCCTACCAGGTGTGGACCGGTACGTCGCTCGCCGCCCCCCAGGTCGCCGGCGCGGCGGCCGTCCTCCTGCAGACCTTTCCGCACTTCGACAACGAAGCCCTGGCCGACCTCATGTTCAGCACGGCCGACGATCTGGGCGATCCCGGTGTCGACGCCATTTATGGGCACGGCCGGCTCAACCTCGGCAAGGCGATGCTTGGCCCGGCGAGGCTCGATCATGCCTTCCGCGCGGACATCGGCTCGGCCAACGTAACGTTTTCGAACGACATTTCCGGCGACGGCCTCAACGTCTACGGTAGCGGCAAGCTGACCATCACGGGCACGAATACGTTCTCCGCGTTGAATGCCGAAGACACGACGACCGTAGAGGTCATGAAAGACCTTCCCGCGGCGCGAATCATCGTGCAGGACGTGGGAGCGAAGCTCATCGTTCACGGCGATCTCGGACAGGGTCAGACCAACGGCCTCCGCGACAGCGTGGACGTCAACGGCACTCTGGAGCTGACGGCGCATCCCACCCAGATAAAGGCCGATCTCGGGCTCTATGGGCCGTCGCGTCTCTCGGTGCTGCTCGGCGCTCCCGTAAACGTCGCGGGCGCCGTACGGATTTTTGGCGGCGATCTGTACGTCGCCGGCGCCGTGCCCGGCTACACGGTGACCAGTCACCAGTCCCTGGTCACCGCTGAGTCGGTGACCGGCACGTTCACCAGCACGACGTTCGCGCAAGGCGTGTTCCTGTCATCGACGGTCCAGTACGCACCTAAGGAAATCTGGCTCGACACGACCAGCCTGAGCGTGACCGCCGTGGCGAACTCGAATGCGGTGATGGCGCGCTCGGCCGCGGCGACGACCTCGGCGACGCGCCTTGACGGAGCCTTCCAGCAGATCGAGGGTTCGCTGGCTGGCCCGGTGGCGGCAGCATCCGCGCCGCCCGTGACGACGCTCGTCGCCGCCGGCCAGATCCAGCAGTCGCGCACGGACGCGGTGGCGAGGGCCTCCCTGGAGTCGCTCTCCGGCCAGCTGTATGCCGCTGGCACCGCCGTGACGCTCGCCGGTATCGACGCCAGCAACGATGCGCTGATCTCACACCTGGATCAGCAAGGCTCCGGTGCCTGGACGCAGTCCCTCGATTCCCGCGGCGGCATGAGCCGCGGCGGGTTCGGCAACGTCGGTTTCAACCTCAACGGTGGCCTGGTCGGCAACGACATCCGTCTCGGTCTCAACGGCTTCGCCGGCGTCGCCGTCGCGCAGATGTCGAGCCACGGCCAGCTCGACGGCAGCTTCGATCGCCAGCGCAGCCGTTCCACCGCCGGCATGTTCTATGCCGGCTCGCGTGGCGCCAACTGGTACGGGGTGGGTCAGTTCGGTTTCGGCAGTTTCCGTGGCGACATGCGCCGCCTGCTGCGTTTCGGCGACCAGGCCGCGTTCGCGGGCAGCGACCAGAACGGCAGCTACCAGTCCGCTTACGGCGAAGTCGGCTTCCGCAGCCATGCGGGCGCGTTCACGCTCACCCCGTTCGCCAACGTCGAGTACGCGAGCATCCGCCGCGATGGTTTCTCGGAAACCGGTGGCGACGGCTTCGGACTGACCGCCGATGGCCACACCACCTCGCGCTGGCAGGCGGGGTTCGGGCTTCGCGCGGGCAGTTCATGGCTGACCACGCGCGGTGCGCTGCACCTGGATGCGAAGCTGGGTTGGCAGAATGCGTTCGCCACGAAGGGCGAGGTCTTCGCGGCACGCTACACGGGCTTTTCGCAGTGGGCGCCGGTCGACGGCATCGGCCTGTCGCGCCGGGCCGGCACGGCAGGCGTGTCGCTCGGCTGGGACATGACGGCCAGCACCCAGCTGGGCTTCAACGTCGACCAGCGGTTCGCGGACCGCGATCACTCGCGTTCGGCGAACGCGAGTTTCCGGATGAACTGGTAGGCCGGCGGATTACGACTTGCCGTGGAACAGTTCACGGCCGATCAGCATGCGACGGATCTCGTTGGTGCCGGCGCCGATCTCGTAGAGCTTGGCGTCGCGCAGCAACCGGCCCGCCGGGAATTCGTTGATGTAGCCGTTTCCGCCCAGTGACTGGATCGCTTCCAGCGCGACCTTCACCGCGTTGGTCGAGGCATTGAGCAGGCAGGCGGCGGGGTCGATGCGCGACTTCACCCCGTTATCGAACTGCTGGGCCACCATGTAAGCGAACCCGCGCGACGACTGCAGCGCGGTGTACATGTCCGCGACCTTGCCCTGCATCATGCCGAACGTACCGATGGGCGCGTTGAACTGCTTGCGCTCGCGGACATAGGGCAGCACGAGATCGACCGCCGCCTGCATGATGCCGATGGGACCGCCGGACAGCACCAGGCGTTCGGTGTCCAGACCGCCCATCAGCACGCGCACGCCTTCGTTCACTTCGCCGACGATGTTTTCCGCGGGAATCTCGCAGTTGTCGAACACCAGTTCGCAGGTGTTGGAGCCGCGCATGCCCAGCTTGTCGAGTTTCTGCGCCGTCGAGAAACCCTTCATGCCCTTTTCGACGATGAACGCGGTCATGCAGCGGCTGCCCGCGGGGCGCGGGGCGGTGCGCATGTAGACCAGCAACACGTCGGCATCGGGTCCGTTGGTGATCCACATCTTGGTGCCGTTGGCCACCCACTTGCCGTCGATCAGTTCGGCCTTGCAGCTCATCGAGCCGACGACGTCCGAACCGGCGCCCGGCTCGCTCATCGCCAGCGCGCCGACCCACTCGCCGCTCGCGAGTTTCGGAAGGTACTTGCGACGCTGTTCGTCGTTGCCGTTGTGGTAGATGTTCTGCACGCAGAGATTGGAGTGCGCACCGTAGGACAGACCGACCGAGGCCGACGCGCGCGAGATCTCCTCCATCGCGATCATGTGCGCAAGAAAGCCAAGGCCGGAGCCGCCGTATTCCTCGGGAATGGTGATGCCGAGCAGGCCCATCTCGCCGAACTTGCGCCAGAGGTCTTCGGGAAACACGTTTTCGCGATCGATGCGATCCGCGCGCGGTGCGATTTCCTTGTCGGCGAACGCGCGGACGCTTTCACGCAGGAGGTCGAGGTCGTCGCCGAGGGAGAACGGGCGCATGGTGCAACTCCGGAAAAGGGATGGGGAAACCTCCCCATCGTAGCGTGCGCATGCCGTCAAGCCACGGCGCGACGCAGCAATCAGGCCTTCGCGATGGCCGCGATACGGTCGTGTACGCGGATCAGCAACAGGCACTGGCGATCGACCAGGCGTACCGTTTCGGCGCCCACCGTGCCGCGCGTCGTGCTGCCGGCAAGGAGCGCTGGCGTGTCCAGCGGCGATGCGGCAGTGCCGGCGCGGATATGCCCGGCCAGGGTGTCGAAGCCGTGGGTCATGTGGCGGGCCAGTGTCTGCAGCGCCAGCGCGTCGTCCGTCGGCAGGGATTGCCGGTGCGAACCGAGGGTCGACAGGTGGGACAGTCCCGCCTGAAGCGCCGTGAGCAGGCGAAGGGCGCGCTCGCCGAGATCGCGGGAATGCCCGGGTTCGCCCAGCAGTTCCGCCACGTTCCCGGCCACGGCGGCCTGTGCCGCGTGCGCATCCCGTCGGGCGATGCGATAGGCCAGATCGTCCGCCTTGCCGTGGGCGTACTGGTCGGCGATCCGCTCCAGATAGCGTCCATAGGCCAGCAAGGCATCGGCCACGATGTCGTCGAGCCGGCGCACCCGCCAGTCGGGCAGCACGAAGCGAATGGCCGCGGCGGCGACCACCGCGCCGAGCAAGGTATCGAGCAGTCGCGGACCGATGGCGTCGTACCCGGCACCGACGCGATCGAAGCAGAGCAGCACGAACAGCGTGATGACGCCGGTCGCCAGCGCATAACGGCGCAGCCGGAAGGCGAAGAACGCGGCACCTGTCGCCACGAGCACCGGCAGCCGCCAGTCGCCCGGCGGCAACAGACGCAGCAGCGCCCAGCCGACGATCAGCCCGGCCGTGGTGCCGGCGATACGCTGGACCATGCGACGTCGCGTGGCGCCATAGCTGGGCTGGCAGACGAACAGCGTCGTCAGGAGAATCCAGTAGCCGTGCGTCGGATGCAGGGCAAGCATCAACGCGTAACCCGCGAGCATGCCGATCGCCAGGCGCATCGCATGGCGAAAATGCATCGAGCGCCGGTTCAGACGGAGGCGCACCCTGCCCAATGCTTCGCGAATGGACGCCGGCTCGTTGTCCTGCAGCGAGATGTCGGCGTCGTCGCGCAGGCTGCCTTCGTCTTCGATGCCGGCCTGCAGGCGCTCCATGTTGTCCAGCAGGGCGGACAACGCGTCGTCGATCGCTTCGTCCGGCGGGTCGCTGCGGCGGCGATAGGCCAGCGCCTCGCGGAGGTCGTCGAGCGCGGCGCGCGGCAGGGCGATGGTTCGCAGCGGAGCGACCTCGCGAATCGCATCGGCCCGCTCGCGACAGGCGATGGCCTGCAATCGCAGAAGTCGTCCGAAGCGGAACATGAGGTCGCTGTGGTAGAGCGCGCCTGCCAGTTCGTCGTACGGGTAATGCGATGAGCTGATCCGCTCGTGGATGTCCTGGGCGACGAAGAACATGCCCAGACGAGCCGCGGAACGCCCGCGCGGCTGGCGGCGTCCGATGCGATCGAGCAGCGCGACGCGCGCGGCGGTCAGCGCTTCCACCGTGCGCAGGTTGCGCTTCGAGAACTCGATGTGCAGTGCGTCGAGATCGAGGCCGCGCACCGGTTCGAACAAGGCCGCCTTTGCCTCGATCAACGCGGCCAGCGATTCGAACAGGCGGGCGAGTGCATGGCGGACCGCACGCTGGGGTGCGAGCGCGCTCCACAGCAGCGAGAGCGATCCGTACCACGCCGCGCCGGCGAGGATCGCCAGCGTGCCATGCCAGCCGCCGGCTGCCGTGCCGGCACTGTCCGTGGCGATCATGGTGTAGACCGAGAGGATCAGCGTGGCCGTGGCGATCGTGGCGTATCGCCCGCTGGCGGCACCGAGCATGACCAGAAGAAACGTGCCCACCGGCAGCAGCACCGCGAACAGCGGCGGCGTGCCGATGCAGGCCTTCACCGCGACCGCGGCGAGCGCGAAGCACAGCAAGGTCACGATCAGCCCGCGCAGGCGGCCCCGCCAGGCGTCATCGGTTTCGGCCAGGGCGCAGGCGATAGCGCCAAGCAGCGCGGGGACGATCGCGTCGGCTGGTCCGGCGAGCGTGGACCAGGCGGCGATACCGGTCAGTGCGAGGAGCACCCGCATGACATCGGCGAAGCGGTCGGATTCTGCCAGATGGCGTAGGGAAAGCATGGCCTTAGCTTAGCCCGCTACCACGCTGATGAGAGGCGGCCCCGATGGCGATCTTTTGTCGCGGGCTTTCTCAGCAAAGCCCGCCATTCACCGCCAGCACCTGCCGCGTGATGTAACCCGCTTCCGGGCTGAGCAGAAAGCGTACCGCCGCCGCCACTTCTTCCGGGGTACCCGTACGCTCCATGGGAATCACCTTGAGAATCTGCTCCACCGGCACCTCGGGGTCGAGCATGTCCGTATCGATCAGGCCCGGCGCCACGCAGTTCACCGTGATCTTGCGCTTGGCCAGTTCGACGGCCAGTGCCTTCGCCGCGCCGATGACTCCGGCCTTGGATGCGCTGTAGTTCACCTGTCCCCGGTTGCCGATGATGCCCGAGACCGACGTGATGCAGACGATACGGCCCGGCTTGCGCCGACGGATCATCGGCATCACCAGCGGGTGCAGTACGTTGTAGAACCCATCGAGGTTGGTCCGCAGCACCTGGTCCCAGTCGTCGGAGGTCAGGCCGGGGAACGCGCCGTCACGGGTGAGGCCGGCGTTGCAGACCACGCCGTAATACGCGCCGTGCCCGGCGACGTCCGCCTCGAGCGCGGCGGCGGATGCCGCGCGGTCCGAGATGTCGAACTGCACGACGCGGGCGTTGCGGCCCCTGGCGACGATCTCCGCGACGACGGCGTCGGCTTCCTCGCGGCGTGAGCGGCAATGCACCACGAGGTCGTAACCGGCGTCCGCGAGATTCAACGCGATCGCGCGGCCGATGCCACGGCTGGAGCCTGTGACGAAGATGGTGTCGGTCATGGTGGAGCACCTCTGGAGTCGAGACGATTATGGCGAGGATCGAGAAAGGGTGTCGGGTCCGGCGGGCTGAACACGGTCAGGCGTGCCTCGGCATGCAGACCTTCCGCGTCGATACGGCAGGCGAACGCACCCATGCCTTCCTCATCATGAAAGTGGCGTACGGCTTCGATGCGCAGCAGTGCCCCGGTCGCGAACGTATCGACATCCGCGCGGTAGGCCCGTGTGCCCAGGAGAAAGCCGGGCCTGACCTGACCTCCGGCCGTCAGCACCTGGCAGCCGTTCCACGCGGCGATGGTCTGAGCCATCAACTCGACGCCCGCCCACGCGGGGAGACCGGTCGCTTCGACAAAGGCATCGCCGCGTCGGACCAGACGTTCGCAGACGATGCGTTCGGCATCCCATTCCAGGACACGGTCGAGCAGGATCATGCGACCGGCGTGCGGCAGCAGGGTTTCGACAGGCCAGATCGTCATGTCGCGTCCGCCAGGATCAGGCTCGCGTTGTTACCGCCGAACGCGAAGGAGTTGCTCATAAGATGACGTTTGCCCGCGGGCGACCGGTCGCCGACCGCGGTGAAATGCAACGGGGGCAGGGCGGGATCCGTCGCGCCGTCCCATACGTGCGGCGGCATCCGGCGTTCCGCATCGGCCAGTGCCAGCCAGCAGAAGGCGGCTTCGAGGGCGCCGGCGGCGCCGAGCGTGTGGCCGGTCATGGCCTTGGTCGAGGAGCATGGCACCGGTCGCGCGAACGTAGCCGCGATGGCGTGGCTCTCCATCGCGTCGTTATGTTCGGTCGCCGTGCCGTGCAGGTTGACGTAATCGATGGCGCTCGCCTCGATGCCGGCCGCCGCGAGCGCGCGATGCATCGCTTCGGCCGCGCCACGGCCGTCAGGTGCCGGCGACGACATGTGGTACGCGTCCGAGCTGGCGCCGCCGCCGACGAATTCGACCTCGGCGGCGTCCCGGGTCATGAGAAACAGCGCGGCGGCCTCACCGATGTTGATACCGCGCCGTGAAAGCGAGAAGGGTACGCAACGCTGTCCGTCGGTGGCTTCGAGCGCATGGAAGCCGTGCGTCGCCAGACGGCACAGCGTGTCGGCACCGCCGCAGATCACGGCGTCGCACAGGCCGAGGCGCAACAGGCGTCGCGCGCTGAGCAGCGCGCGGGCGCCTGACGTACATGCCGTCGAAATGCCGTAGGCGGGACCGGCGATGCCGAGCCATTCGGCGAGAAAGGCCGCGGGTGCGCCCAGTTCCTGATCGGAATAACGGTAGGCGTCGGGCCACGCGCCGTTACGCCCGCGCGTGGCGATATGGCCGGTCGCCTCCTCGATCCCCGTGGTGCTCGTGCCGATCACGACGCCGATGCGGTCGGCACCGTAGCGGGCGATGGCGTCACGCAGTTCGGTTTCGATTTCCTGTGCGGCGAGCAGCAGGAGGCGGTTGTTGCGCGTGTCATGCGCCTCCATGCCCCGCGGCATCGAGGGCAGAGCATCGACGACTTCGCCAAGAGGAAGCGTCCGTCCGGGCGCCCAGCCATCGATATCGCGCAACCCGCGCTTGTCTCCGGCAAACAGCGCTTCCGCGACGGCGGCCTTGCCGGCGCCCAGCGAGCAGGTCACGCCCAGTGCGTTGAGATAGGTCTTCATGCGGCGTCGAGCGGCTTCCACGCGGCGACGTTGACCAGCGTTTCCTCGCGCTTGCCCGGCGGTGGCGGATTCCTGATACCCCAGCGCTCCAGCAGGCCGAAGTCCTTCGACCGGCTCCACCACAGGTACGGCAACGAGACGTTGCGTGGCTCGAAGCGGAACCCACGCCCGCGGATCATCGCAAGGTATTCGTCGGCGGTCTTCTGCACGTGCATCGGGTGGCGGAAGAACCAGCGGATCACCCAGGTATCGATGTACGCCTTGGTCGACTCCGCGAACAGCAGGAGGCCGCCGGGCTTCAGTACGCGCCAGAATTCATCGAGAGCGCGTTCCTGCTCCACCAGATGATGAAACGTCTGGTGGCAGAACAGCACGTCCACGCTGGCGTCGGGCAGATCGATGCGCGCGCAGTCGGCGACCATCAGCGTGACGTCGATGCCTTCGCGTCGGGCCTCCGCCCTCGACAGCTCGATGCTGTGCGGGTCGGCATCGAGGCCCAGCATGCGCGCCGGGCGGAACGCGTCCCGGAGATATCGGAACGAGCGTCCCTGGCCACAGCCGACGTCGAGCAGTGTGCCGCCCTGCGGCAGCGGCTCGCCGATCAGGCGCTTGTGATCGTTGATGGCGACACGCAGCACGTGGTGCTGCCAGGTATGGGTGCGCAGGAAGACGAAACCGATCCGGGTTTCTTCGACGTACGTGGCGCTGGCGTATTTCATGACAGGCATTCCGTTCGATCAGGGTGACGACGTGCGGGCCAGCCGGCGTTCGACGTCGTCGGTAAAGACGCGGGGAGAGACGAGCTGCATTTCGCCAGCGGGGACGCTGACCGCGACCTGGATGGTGCTGGCGCGCGTGAGCCGCGCACCGGTGACGGCGTCGCTGAGCGTGTAGTGGATCTTGAGCCGGTTCTGCCACTCGATCAGGTCGGCGCGCACGGTGAGCTTCTGGCCGAAGCGTGCGGCCTGCGCGTAGCGCAGCTGGAGGTCGATGATGGGCCAGGCGAAGCCGGTTTCCTTCATGCGCACGTAGTTGTGGCCGACGTCGTCGAGCAGGGCGCAGCGCGCCACCTCGAGGTACTTCACGTAGTGGCCGTGCCAGACCACCTCCATCGAATCGACGTCGAAGAAGGGCACGATGACCTCGATCTCGGTCGCGAGCACACCGTTAGCGCGCATGGGGAGCTCCGTTCGTACCTTGCCAGTACGGGTGAAAATTGAACCATTGAAGCGGCGCGTCGAGGCAACGGGCGGCCAGCCAGTCGGCATAGCGCGCCACCGCATCCTGAATGAAGCTGCCGCGGCGGCCACGATCCCAGCCGCTGGCGTCCCCGAAGCGACGCAGGTGGATGCGATAGCGTGGGCCGTACTTGAGGCAGCAGACCACGTTGACCGGGCAGCGCAGCATGGCGGCCATCAGCCACGGGCCCTGAGGGAAGCGGGCTGGCGCGCCGAGGAAATCGGCCTCGACCGTGCGGGCACCGTGTGGGGGCACGCGGTCGCCGGCGATGGCGATCCACTCACCGCGATCCAGCCGTTGCGACAGATCCATCATGGTGGCGGTGTCCAGGTCGCCCACATGCATCAGCCGCAGTCGCCGATCGCCGGACTCGCCGAGCAGCCGGTTGAAGTGCGCCGCGTTGGGCAGATACATCAGCACGTTGAGCGCCACGCCCTCGCCGATCTCGGCCATGGCGCGGCACACGTCGAGGTTGCCCAGATGGGTGCAGATGAGGATCTGGCCGCGCCCGCCGCCGATCAGCGCGTTGCGTACGCCGTCCGGATCGTCCATGTCCACGGACGACAGGCGGAGCTTGCCGCGCCACACGTCGAAACGGTCGAGCATGCAGTCACCGAAAGCACGGTACTGTGCGAAGGCCGCGCGTCGACGCGGGAAGAGATCCGTACGACCGCTCCAGGCGGCGAGGCGGCGCTGGTAGTCGACCACGTTGCGTCGCGTGGTTCGCCCCGTCACGTAGAAATAAAGCACCACCAGCCAGATGACCGGCGTGGCGAGGCCACGACCCAGCAGGCGCACCGCGATCGCGGTGAGCTTGAGGCCGAGGAAACTGCCGCGCTCCTTCTGCGCGGTCCAGTGTCCGCTGGCAGCCGAATCAGACATGCGCGCCGTCCAGGCGCAGATACGCGGATGAGACGGGCTCCCCGTTCATGCGATACGCGAACTGCAGGCGACCGCGCTCCTTATCGTGACGGAGCAGCAGTTGTGGCCGGTCGCCCGGTCGAAGCAGGCGCTGGAACTTCAGTGCGTCCATGCCGCGACACGTGGTCGGCGTATCCAGGCGAAGCGAAGCGAACGACAAGGCCCAGCCGACCTGCAACACGCCCGGCACGACCGGTGCCTCGGGAAAGTGTTCCGCGAAGCAGGCCAGATCGATCGGAAGTTCCAGATCGATGACCACGCCCTCATCGTCACGATGCTCGCCGAGCACGACGGGCTCCGTCGGAAGCCCGGCCCGCAGCGTGTCGTCGACGTGCTGCGCGTCGGGCAAATCGGCAACGAAGCGCCAGACCAGCGGCGTCGACAGGGCGTCGTCTCCGGCGGCCTGCTGGCCCAGTTCGTTGAGCAGGCCGGTGCGTCCGTGGCGAAGCAGGGCGGTGCGGCCCGCGGCACTCAGGGCGACGACCATGCCCGGGCCTTTCTTGCCGGCGTAGCCACCCGCCGCACCGTCCACCCAGGGATGGGAACGCAGCCGTGAGGCGGCGGCATCCATGGGCGCCTTGTTGATCCGCCGACGCAGGCGCTGGCGCAGGATCCACTCGCCGAGGAAAAGCGCACCCAT
This sequence comes from Dyella sp. 333MFSha, assembly GCF_900102405.1. Taxonomy (NCBI): domain Bacteria; kingdom Pseudomonadati; phylum Pseudomonadota; class Gammaproteobacteria; order Lysobacterales; family Rhodanobacteraceae; genus Dyella; species Dyella sp. 333MFSha. The sequence goes on from NZ_FNBR01000001.1 coordinate 308,284, forward strand.
CACCGAGTAAGCCAGGATGCCGTTGTAGAAAGTCCACCACGACAGCGGCCCCCATCCCGCCAGCAGCGCGGAGGCGGTGCCATTGAGAAAGAAAAACCCCACCCATACCCACGTGACCTTGCGCGTATAGGCGATGGCCACCGGCGGCAGGTCGGGCTCGGCGACTCGCGCGATGCGCTCGATCATCGGCGGCCCGAACTTCAGGCTGAGGCCGAACGCGCCGAACAGCAACGCGCAGATCAGGCTCGGATACCAGCGCAGCAGGCGCTCTTCACCTCCGAAGGCGAGTACGGTGCAATAGATCAGCGTGATGCCGAGCATCCACCCGCCGCCAGGTTGACGCAGAAGCGCCGGCGCTCGGATCAGCCACAAGCCGCCCAGGATCAGGCCGAAGACCGGTGTGGACACGTGGTCCATGCCGAAATAGACGATGAACGGAAAAAGGATGCCGACAACGACCAGCACCATGTCGCTCAGTTTACGCATGGCTCGCCGTTCGCTTTGACGTAGAGGGCCAGGTTGTGGACCGTTTCGAAATGGCGGCGCGCGTCGCGCGAATCCGAGGCGATCTTCAGCCCATATCGGGTCTGCAGGGCGAGTGCGAGTTCGAGCGCATCGACGGAATCGAGGCCGAGCCCCTGCCCGAACAGGGGCTGGTCCGCCGCGATGTCGTTCACCGTCAGGTGATCGAGTGCGAGTGTCTCGATGATGAGGCGGGCGATATCCCGCTCCAGGTCGTTCATGGCTTCCGTTCCCTGGCGTAGAGGCTGTGGAGGTGTTCGTTGAGACGGCGCGAGGCTATCGGCGCCGGGGTGCCTTCGCTGAAGGCTCGCACATCGAGGTCGTCGCCGACGCGTATACGAACGTGCACGCGCCGGTCCGGCACGTGATACCAGCGGTCCGCCTTGGTCAGCGTGGTCGGCTCGACGGTGATATAGACGGGCGTGACGATCCGCGCGCCCCGTACGGCGATGGCCGCCGCGCCGCGATGGAAGACAGGATCCTGCCCGGGCGTGGTACGCGTGCCCTCGGGGAAGACGATGAGGGTCTGGCCCTCGCGCAACACGCCCGCGGCCCTTTCCAGCATCTCGGCGCTGCCGTCGTTGCTGATGTACTGGGCAACCGTCACCGGTCCGCGCATGTACGGGTTCTTCCACAAGCTGTGTTTCACGATGCAGTTGGCATCGGGCACGTGGCCGAGCAGATACACGACGTCGATCAGCGACGGATGGTTGGCGACGATCATCTGGCCGGGCTTTCCCAGCCGCTCGCAGCCCTCGAAGTGAAAATCGACGACGCCCATGCGGCACATGAACCGCGAGTGCAGCCAGAAGGCGCGACCGACGGTGCGCCGCGCACGGCGGCGTCGAACCGACGCTTCGCCGGGCCAGCGCAGGACCACGGGCAGGATGATCCCGCGGAGCAGGAGACCGCCGATGCCGAACAACGCGAAGCTGAGCGCGGTGCCGATGAAGCGCCACGCCCAGGCGTCCCGACGTCGGTTCACGCTATCGGCTGCCAGGTCCATCGTCGTGTCTTCCACGGGTGGTCGAGGGAGGCGCCATGGTGCAGCGCCCGGATGAAGTGCAGGGCATGCTGGCCGTCCACCGGCGCGGACGCGTCCGTGTTACCGCGCAGGGACAGCTGCCAGCGCGCGCCGGCACCGGGCATGCCTGCCCGGGACACGCGCAACGCGACGGCGTACGAGAACGGTACGTCGTCTATCCAGCCGTCGTAGGCGACCGGTGGCCGTTCTTCCGCGACGACGACGATGACCGTCGGGGCGCCGTCATCGAGCAGGGCCGCGGCTTCCACCATGGCGTGCTCGAACGTATCGCCCTCACCCGCGATGGCGACGGATTCGTCGCGCTGGCCGCGCAGGATGGACCACTGCCCGGCGATCGCGTTGTGGACGGAAAGTCCGAAGCGGGTCGGCGACAGGGGAGCGTCGCGCCCGATCTCCTCGAGCATGGCGAGCGTGTGCGTGGTTTCGCCGTGCCGCGAGGCGTAGACGAAGGGCAACTGCTCGTCGTCGGCGCATAACGGCCAGGCGGTGTGCATGACGATGCGCGCAAGGCGGCTGAGTCGCCGACGCTGCATCGGCGGCACGAAATCGCAGGCGGGCTGCTGGCCCGTATCGGCGGGCACATGCGGGGCCGAGGCCCAGCGTGCCCACGCATCGCCGTCCTCGATACCGGGCGCCCACGCGCGCCAGTCGTCGATGCGCAGGGCGATCATGCGCCGGCCCCGTCGAACCGTCGCACGACCAGCGCCGCACAACTGCCGCCGAAGCCGAACGTGTTCGACAGGAAGCTGCCGATGCGCGCGGCGCGCTCTCCTTCGATCAGGGGCGCGTCGGCGAAGGCCTCGTCGAGTTCGCGCACGGGAGCGCCGCCCAGCAGCACGCCGGCTTCCATCATCGCGATGCCCGCGATCGTGTCGAGCGCGCCGGCCGCGGCCGGTGCGTGCCCGATCAGCCCCTTGACCGAGGACATCCACGGCACGGCGCACCCGCGGTCGCCGAACACGCGGCACAGCGCGTGCCATTCGGCGAGGTCGCCCTGGACCGTGGCGCAGGCGTGGGTGTTGATGTAGTCGGGGATCGTTCCCGCCAGGTCGATGGCCTGATGCATGGCCTCGGCCATGCCACCGGCCTCCGGGCTGATCATGCCGTCCGGATCGGAGGCGGCGCCGTAGCCCGCCATTTCGGCGAGGATCGTGGCGCCACGCGCTTGCGCATGTTCCAGAGATTCGAGCACGAGTACACCCGCGCCACCACCCAGCAGGATGCCGTCGCGGTCGGCCTCGTAAGGGGCGGACACGCGCTCGCCCGGAGCACTCGTCGTCGACAGCGCATTCATGACGTCGAAGCACATCGCGGCTTTGTCGTGCAGTTCTTCCGCGCCACCGCAGATGACGACGTCCTGCCGGCCCAGCTGAATCAACTCCATCGCCTGGCCGATCGCATGCGTGGCGCTGGTGCACGCCGAGCTGACGGTAAAGGCACGACCGCCGAACCCGAACGCGTGCGTGAGGGTTGCCGCGACCGCGCTGCCCATGCTGCGTGGAACGATGAAGGGCGACAGACGCGAGATGCCGCGCGCGTGGAACATGTCGAGACCGGCTTCGTATTCGCTCAGCGCGGCGGAGCCGCCCATGACGATACCGACATCGCGTTCGCGCAGCCGGTCCTCGTCGAGGCCGGCTTCGGCAAGGGCTTCGCGCGCCGCATGCCACGCGTACTCGGCCGCTTGCGGCAGATAACGACGCAGTTTGCGATGCGGTGGTTCCAGCGCGGCGACATCCGCCGGCGCGCCCACCCGGCAGCGCATGCCCAGCGTCGCGAAGTCGGGCATCTCGCGGAAACCCGCGCGCTGCGCACGCAACCCGTCGAACAGCGCGCGACGGTCCGGTCCCAGACAGGACACCGCGCCCATGCCGGTGACGACGACGCGTCTCATCAATCGACCGCCCTGAAGATCAGCGACGTATTGATGCCGCCGAAGGCGAAGTTGTTGTTCATCACGTAACCCGTGCGGATCTCGCGACCCTGGCCCGTGACGAAATCGAGCGCCGCGCACTCGGGGTCCGGGGTGTCGAGATTGATGGTCGGCGCGAACCAGCCGCGACGCATCATCTCGATCGCCCACCACGATTCGAGCGCGCCGCACGCGCCGAGCGTATGGCCGACGTAGCTCTTCATCGAGCTGATCGGTACGCCGCCGCCAAGCACGTCGGCGGTGGCATGGGTTTCGGCCACGTCGCCGCGATCGGTGGCGGTGCCGTGCGCGCTGACGTAACCGATCGCGTCGGGCGTGAGGCCCGCATCGGCCAGTGCCATGCGCATGGCGGCAGCCATCGTTTCGCGCGTGGGCTGCGTAATGTGCTGGCCATCGGAATTGGTGCCGAAGCCGACCACCTCGGCGTAGATCGTCGCGCCGCGAGCCATCGCGTGTTCGTATTCTTCGAGGATCAGCGTCGTCGCACCTTCACCGACCACCAGGCCGTCGCGCCGGGCATCGAACGGGCGAGGCGTGAGTTCGGGTGAATCGTTGCGCGTGCTCGTGGCGAACAGGGTGTCGAACACCGCCGCCCCGGGGCCGGAGAGTTCCTCGGCACCGCCACAGAGCATCAGCGTCTGCTTGCCCTGCTGGATCGCCTCGTAACCGTAGCCGATGGCCTGACTGCCGGAGGTGCATGCACTGGAGGTGGTGATGATGCGACCGCGCAGGCCGAAGAACACGCCCACGTTGACCGCAGTGGTGTGCGCCATCATCTGGATGTAGCTGGTCGCGGTGACGCCCTGCATCGAACCGGTCTCGAGCATGCGCCCGATGGTCTTGGCCGGCGCGATGCTGCCGCCCGACGAGCCATAGGCGACACCCATGCGGCCGTCGGTGATGGAGGGATCGTTGATCAGTCCCGCGTCGATCAGTGCGCGTTCGCTGGCCGCGACGGCCAGCTGGGCCACGCGGCCCATCGAGCGCACGTGTTTGCGTGACCAGTGCACGGGCATCGCGAAGTCATCGACCGGGCAACCCAGCCGACCGTTGAGCGCGTCGAAATAATCCCATTCGCCCATGCGGCGGACGGCATTGTGGAAACCGCGAAGCCGCGCCTCGATGGCATGCCAGTCGTGGCCCAGCGGCGTGATGCCGCCGAAGCCGGTGACGACGACGCGTTTGAGGGTGCGCGCTCCCGGAGCGTGTACGGCGGTGTTCATGCGGATGACTTCTTCGGTGCGGGGACGCTCACCGGCGCGATCAACGCCGTGAAACCGATCCCGAGGAGCAGGGTGAGGCCGAAATGTTGCAGCGCCGGCATCGTGCTGAGCGCGAGCAGACCGAACGAGAGCAGCGCGGTCACGGCGGACAGCAGGACACCGGCATAGGCGGCGCCGGGGATGTGCGCGGCATGCGGTTCGCCTTCGCGCAGGAATACCGCGTAATTGGCGCCGACGCCGAGGACGAGCATCAGCGCCATGATGTGGAACAGCGTCAGCGGCTGGCCCAGGTAGCCCAGTGCCGCGACACTGAAGACGATGCCGGCCAGCGGCGGCAGCAAGACGCGGCCCACCGCGCGTGGCCCATACCGCCACAGGAAGGCGAGACCGACGAGAGCGAGCGCGCCCCCGAGCCACACGTCCGCATAACCACGGTAGCGGCCGAACAGGGCGGAAATGCTGGCCGGCTTGTCGACCAGCGACACGCCGGGCAGCCCCTCGGACGCCTGGCGCAGCAGGGCGACGTCGTCCTGGTCTTGCGGCACGACGATACTGCCGGTGCCGTGCGAACCGCTCAGCCACAGGTAGCGGAAGGGCGTGTACGCCGGCATCGCAAGCCAGTCATCGAGCGTGAAGGCGCGCCCGGGGTACGCGGTGACGAACGATGCCATGCCCTCGGGCCTGAAACCGGCAGCGGCGAGCCATGCGTTCATACGGTCGGCCGGTGTGAACAACGGGGCGACCGCCGCGATGTTTTCCGCCTGTCGCTTCGCCGACGGCAGCATCGCGGTGATGCCCGTGAAACCGGTGAGCTTGCCGTCCGCGATCCATGTCCGCAGTCGATCGGTCAGCGCTTCTTCGCGCTGGAGCACTTCCTCGGCGCTCGTACCCTCGACCAGCCAGAACTGCGTCCCGCCACCGAAGCCGGCGACGTCTCGGATCGAGGCCGTCTGTGCTTCGAGTGTCTTCGGCGGGGAGATCAGCAGATGGATATCGTCATCGTGGCCGAGGCGCAGCCAGCCGGGAATCGCGGCGACAGCGAGCACCGCGAGCACGACCAGGGCGCGCCGGCCGGACGCGGCGCGCTGCCAGCCCAGTGCCAGCCGGACCAGCGCGGGCGACAGCGGTGCACGCGCGGGTTTCTGTGCCAGTGCGGGAAGCAGCCAGAAGACGCTTGCGCATGCCACCGCCATGCCGGCCATGGCGAACACGGCCATCTGTTGCAGGGCAGGGAAGGGCACGATGCCGAGCAAGGCGTAGCCCAGCAGCGACGTGGCCAGCGCGAGCAACAGCGCGGGGCGCACCTGGCGCACGCCACGCTCGGCGTTCCACGCGGCGCCGGTGTTGGCCCGCGCACACAGGTACTGGATCGAATAATCGACGGCCTCACCCAGCAAAGCGGCGCCGAAGACCAGCGTCAGCAGGTGCAGCTGACCGAACACCAGCACGGTGGCGACGATCGCACCGACCACGCCCAGCGCGGTGGAAAGAAAGGCGATCAGCAGCGGGCGCAGCGAGCGGAACACGAGCAGCAACAGCACCGCGATACCCACCGACGAAGCGATGCCGACCACATGCGTGTCGCGCTCGGCACCCGCACGGGCGGCGGCGGCGTAGAAGATCGCGCCCGTGCGCTGCAGCGTGGTGCCGGGGTGCTTCGCGAGCATGGCGGACTCCGCCTTCGCCAGCGTGGCCACGGCCTGCCGCTGCACCACGTCGTCATACGAGGAGCCCTTCAGCGTGGCAATCACCAGCACATAGGTGGTGTCACCCTGGTGCGCCGTGAGCATGTCGTCCTCGGGGACGAGGGTGGAGCGGTTCCACGGCTGGCGATCGAGCCAGTGCTGCATCCAGCCGAACGGATCGTCGGTCAGTTTCGCGCCGACGTTCGCGCCGAACGGCTCGTTGAGCCGGCGCCTGAGCGCGGCGACCGCATCGAAGCCCGGGCTGGTAAGGGCGGCCCGGTCTTCGGGGGTGAGCAGGTGGAAGCGGAACGGGAGGAACGGCGTGACCAGCTGATCGAGATCGAACGGCGGCAGTTCGGCGATCACCGAAGCGAATACCGGATCCTTGCCCAGGGCCTCACCGAGTTCGCGCGCCGCGGTCTTGGCCGCGTCGTCGTCATCGTTCGACACCAGCAGGATCATGCGGTCGCCGCTGGCGCGGGCCAGTCGCTCGACGGCGTCCTCCGCCAGCGGGTGGCGTTCCGTCGCGGGCAGGATCGTCATGATGTCGCTCTGGAGCGGCGAGGTGCCGCGACCGAACAGGAGCCACGCGCAGAACAGGCAGATGCCCAGCGCTACGAGCGTGAAGAGCCCGGCCCGCAGCGTTGTCGGGGACGGCCTCATGGAACGCCGAGGACCTTCGCTTCGACCGGGGTCAGCGAGTCGGCGTCCCGCGTATTCGTGAACGTGATCAGGGTGCGCTCGCCGCTGGCGAGGTTCACTTCGATGGACTCGAGGAACGCGTCGCCCTTCAGTGTGATGCCGGCCAGGACGCGTGCCACGCGTGCCTGCCGCGGCACGAAGGTCAGGGTCCAGCGGTCGATGCTGCCGTCGGCCGTGATGGTGAACTGGCGAGCGGCTTCCTCGGACTTACCGGCGAGCAGCGACTGCAGCATGCCCGAGACCTGGCTCACCCCACGGTTGCCGTCACGGACCCGCTCCAGCTTGCCCTGCGCGCTCAGGCGGCGCGTATCGCCGGACGTGAGTACGAGGGTGTCCTCGAACGGATCGCGTGTGTGCCAGACCATGCCGTGTCCGATGACGAACAGCAGGTCGCCCTTGCTGACCTGCGGCTCCGCCAGGGCGGGGTTTTCGCGGCTCTGGCTGAATTCGGCGCGCACCTGGGGGTGCTTGGCCAGACTGCCGAGGATCTCGTTGGCGAGCGATGGCGCCTGGGCATGGACGGAGGTGACGAAGAGCAGGGCGATCAGGGTAAGCAGACGGTGCATCAGGGGGATCCGTGGCGGAACTTGCGAATGAGGAGGCGCGGTGCACGTGGCAGCATGCCGAGAAGGAGTCGCGTGTGCATCGCCGTGATACGCGCGTTGTCGCGCCACATGCGGAAATGCGAGAGTCCGTTCTCCGGGTAGATTACCCGCGTTGGCAGGTTGCGTACCGGTACACCCCGCCAGTACAGGCGCACCGCGATCTCGGTGTCGAAATCCATCCGCGTCGGCAGCGGCTTGCGGGCGATTTCGGCACGCGTCTCGGCAAGCGGATACAGGCGGTAGCCGCACATGGAGTCCTGGATGTCGAAGGACAGCGTTTCCGCCCAGACACAGACGTGCGTGAGGTATCGACCGTAAAGGCGCGCGCGGGGCACCGAATCGTCGTAGATCGGCTTGCCGCAGATCATGGCTTCGGGTGCGGCTTCCGCCGCCGCGAGAAAACGAGGCACATCGGCCGTGTCGTGCTGGCCGTCGGCGTCGATCTGCAGCACATGGCTGTAGCCCGCGTCGTGCGCGGCAACGAAACCCGCCGTCAATGCGGCGCCTTTGCCACCGTTCTCCGGCAGGCGGATGAGGCGAAGGTCGTCGCGACCGCCGACAAGCGCGTCGAGGATCGTCCGCGTCTCTTCGTTCGAACCATCGTCCACGATCAGCACGGGCACGCCATGGGCCGCGAGCGCATTGGCCGTCGCGGCGATGGTGTGTCCGTGGTTGTAGATCGGTACGACCGCGCAGGGCGCGAAGGATCGCGCCGCGTCGTCGCGCGGTCCGGGCCTGCCCCCCATCGGTCGGCTCAGCGAGCGACCAGCGTCTGCACGGTGGCGACGACGTCGCCGACCGTACGCACGCTCTTGAAGTCCTCGGGCTTGATCCGGGTGCCGGTCATGTCCTGCACCTGGATCGCCAGATCGATCGCGTCGATGCTGTCCAGTTCCAGGTCGGTGAAGAGGTTGGCGTCGGGCGTCACCTTGGCCGGGTCGATCTCGAACGTCTCCTGCAGCACGGTGCGCAGGCGATCGAGTACATCGTCGAAGGTGAAGGTTTCAGCTGGGATCGCGCTCATAGCTCGGTAAGTCCATTTCATCCCCGGACGGGCGATCCACCGGTTGCGCGGGCAAGCGGGAGGCGGCGCCATCACCGAGGCGATGAAGGTGATCGGAAGTCTCTGGTTGTCGCCGCCCCTCGGACGGCATCCCCTGGGCCCCAAAAGCGCCGTGTAGGCAAAGCCTTACAAGATCCCCAGGGGCGACAAAAGTGTAACAGATCGCGCCCCTGAGCCAAGGCCGATCGTGTGAAATCGTGGGAATCGGCGGGCGCGTCGCGCCGATTCCCCGGCAGCCGTTGGCGCAGGCCCTTCGCGACGTATAGGCGGGTGGCGTCCGGCGCGTCCGCCCGGACACGGTGCCGGCGGACACCCCACGTCCGCGGACACGGAAATTTTTCTGTCACATCGTGCGAAATGGCGCCGCAGGGCGGTCTGGCAGGTAAATCGGTCGTTGGCACGACCGATGCACTCTCCCTGGTGAAAGCACTTCCCATCGTCCAAGGAGAACGACCATGAAATTCGAAACGATCCTGCTCAAGGGCTTTTTTGTCGCCGCCGTCCTGACCTGCCTGCTGACCTTCGGCGCCATGGTCGGCACCAGCACCCCGATCGCCAGCCCGACGCTGGTGGCGTCGGGGCGCTGAATTCGCCGATCCTGGCCTGTGGTACGGGCACTCAGGGCGAACGGTGGATGTCGCCTATGGTCGCCTGTACGTCGTAACGAGGCGAGAGAATGCCTGCCCCCAACGTGCCGGTCAGGGTCAGCAATGCCGCTCGGGTGCCCGGGTCGTTGTTCGCATCGAAGGCCAGGCACGGGTCGTTGAGGACTAGGTTGCCGCTGAAGGAAAGCCATTCGTCCACGACGACGAGCCCGCCCAGGCCAACGACTTCATGTGGAACCTTTCCACTGATGGGGATCGAGGTGCCCGGCGACGTGTCCCCGGGGCGGTAAGGGCAGTGCGAAGTGACGGGAAACGCGCCTGCGCCGGTCACGATCGTCGCGTCGAAGCTCAAATCGCCGAGTCCTGGCAGCGATGTCCACTCGATCGCACCCGTTGCGCTCATGGATGCCACGTTCATCACCTGAAGGTCGGCGAGCGTGAACACATTGCTCGCGATCACGGGGCAAGCTTGCCCCTGGCAAACGGAAGCCGTGTTGGTCGCATGTGCCACTTCGATCACCGGAATGCCTCCGATGAAGTGCTTCTCGTGGTCCGATGCGACCGTGACGCTGCCGCCCTCCAGGGCATCCGCCTCGTCGATCCGGATATCCGATGGCAAGGGCGGACCCAGAAGCGGGTGGGCAGTCAACCTCATCGATACGAGACGGGAGTCCACCTCGGCAGGCAAGGCGGCCTGAGCCTGGCTGGCAGACGCGCAAAAAACGCTCCCGCCGACGAGAGCGAGCAACGAGCGATGGATGCAACGCGGGATTTTCACGGGACGACCTCCTGTCGACATGATCGTGGTCTCAGGCGCTTACCGCGATGCCGAATGCATCGACGATCGCCGTCGATGATTCCATCGCCTGCTTCACTTTAGTCCGCGCGCGCGCTGAGGCAACGCACCGAAGGTGGTAGTCCCGAAATGAAAAAAGCCGCCGGATCATCCCAGCGGCTTTCGTGTTGCCAGTTTCGCGTAGCGATTACTGACCGCGCATGCGGCCCTGGAAACGCGGCGCGCCGTTGCCCATGTGGGGCAGGCGGATCTTGCCGATGGCGCTGATGCGCTCTTCCGCCATGCGATCCGCGGCCTTGTAGGTCGGGATGTTGTCGCGCGAGGAGATTTCGAAAATGCGACCGACGTTGTAGTAGATCGTGCGCATCATGCGCATGGCGCGCTCGCGGTTGTAACCGTCGATCTCGAGCGAGACGTTCATCACGCCGCCGGCGTTGACCGCATAGTCCGGTGCGTAGACGATGCCGCGACGGGCGAGTTCGTCACCGATCGCGTCGGTGGCCAGCTGGTTGTTGGCCGCGCCGCAGATGATCTTCGCCTTGATGCGGTCGATGGTCTGCTCGTTGACCGTGCCGCCCAGCGCGCAGGGGCTGTACACATCGGCGTCGACGTCGTAGATCTCGTCGAGACCCACGGCTTCGCAGCCCAGTTCGTCGACGCAACGCTGCACGGCATCCTTGTTGATGTCGGTGACGAACACCTTGGCGCCCTGCTCGCGGAGCAGCTTGATGAACTCGCTGCCGACGTGGCCGCAGCCCTGCACGGCGTAGCTGTACTTACCCACGTCTTCGTTGCCGTGCTTGGACTGCAGCGCGGCCATCAGGCCCTGCAGCGTACCGAACGCGGTGAACGGCGAAGGGTCGCCCGAACCGCCGTGCACCTGATGCACGCCGGTGACGTACTCGGTTTCACGGTAGACGTATTCCATGTCGTTGACGTCGATGCCCACGTCTTCGGCCGTGATGTAGCGACCGTTGAGCGAGTTGACGAAACGGCCGAAGGCGCGGAACAGCGCTTCGGACTTGTCCCTGGAGGGATCGCCGATGATCACGGCCTTGCCGCCGCCGAGGTTCAGGCCGGCCACGGCATTCTTGTACGTCATGCCGCGCGACAGGCGCAGCACGTCGTTGACGGCATCCTGCTCGGTCTTGTAAGGCCACATGCGCAGGCCGCCGAGGGAAGGACCCAGCACGGTATTGTGGATCGCGATGATGGCCTTCAGGCCCGCGTCCTTGTTATGGCAGAAGACGACTTCTTCGTGGCCCGTGTTGGCGATGGTTTCGAAAATCATCGAACGCAAACTCCAGTGACAAGCGGCAGCAGCACCGCCTCTAGGTGATGACCGGCGGTGGGGACCACCGGTCGATAATGACGTTCCAAAAAAATCGCCCCGGCCTGGAAGGGCGGGGGCGATCTGTCGTGTCAGGTGCCTAGTTTAAACCGTTGTGAGCGTCCGTGTAGGTGCGGCGCAGCAGATGAGGCTCAGCGGTGCCAGTGAGGGTCGCGGACCCAGGTCTCACGCTCGACGCGCCAGCCCCGGCCATAGGGGTGCCACACAGGCGGGCGGTAGACGTAGCCGGGACGTACCGTGGCCCAGCGGCCGCCGACCCACACGTAGCGGCCGCCGTACCAGTTCCAGTAGCCAGGCGCCCAGACATAGCCGGCGCGCGGGGGCGGGACGCGCTCGAAGCGCGGCGGCGGCGGACGGGTGCCGACGGTGACCTCGACATACTCCCGTGCCGCGACCGGCGGGGTGTAGCTTGCGGCGCCGGCGGCCAGGCCCATGACGGCGACGGCGGCGAGGGTACGGGTCAGCTTGGTCATCGGTGTTCTCCTTCGCGAGGTTCCGCGGATGCGGATTCGGGGGCCAGAACGCGGGTTCCTTCGAGCGGGTTGACCCGCCGGGGCGCGTAATGTTCAGCTTCGCGAAAGCTTCCCGTGGGGGAACCTTGCGACGCTCCGCTGCTCCAAGACCCACATGCCCACTCTTACCGCCACCGGCCCGTTCCCGCCCATGAAGCCTCCCCGCCGTTTTGGCGTGCGCACCATCGCGACCCTGCTGGGCATCCGTTTCGCATACCGGCTGGGCAGTCGCCTGGCACCTGCGCGCACGGTGGCCCACGCGGCGCGAACCTTCCAGACGCCGCTGCCGAGCAGCCGGGTTCGCGCCGCCTACGCCGCGACCACGATGTCGGCGCGGCGTGAGACGGTGCGACTGGGCGGGGAATCGATCGAAACCTACATCTGGGGCGACCCTGCGACTCAGCCTTACATCCTGCTGGCTCACGGCTGGTCGAGTCTGGGCTTGCGCTGGGAGTCCTGGGCACCGTGGCTCCTCGCCAAGGGCTGGGCCGCGGTGTCCTTCGACCAGCCCGGTCACGGTCACAGTGGCGGCGATCTGTGCACGCTGCCCGATTTCGTCAGGACGCTGGCCGCGGTGGGCTGTCACTACGGTGACGCGCACGGCGTCGTCGCCCATTCACTGGGCGGCGCGGCCGCGACGCTGGCGCTGGAGGACGGGTGGACGGCGAAGCGGGTGGTGCTGATCGCTCCCGCGGCGGACCCCCAGGGCGCCACGCGGCGCTTCTCGCGCTTCGTCCGCCTCGCCGAGCATCTGCGTCCGTCGCTACATGCGGCTCTGACCGAGCGCACCGGCATACTCATCGACGATCTGCATATCGGGCATCACGCGCCGAAGCGGACCCAGCCCGCCTTGATCTTCCACGATTTCTTCGACCGCGATGTCCCGGTGGAAGAGGGGGAGCTCTACGCGCGGCTGTGGCCCGATGCTACCTTGCTGAAAACCCGCCGGCTGGGCCATCGCCGGATCGTCGATGACGAAAGCGTCATGACCGCGGCGATAGCCTTTCTGGATGGCGTGGAGCTTCGCTGAGCCCGCCACCGAGTCCCCCCCCTTCGAGGAGCGAGCCATGACGACCACCTGTGCGGTGTGTGGAACGGAGCACGACGAAGAGGCACTGGAACTGGGCTACCGCCGGCCGGACGCCGTGATCGATCTCGATGCCGCGACGCGAGCCGCGGGTGTGTTCGAGAACGACGACCTCTGTGTCATCGATGCGAAGCGTTTTTTCGTCCGCGCGACGTTGCCGCTGCCGGTTAACGGACGTGGCGGAAATTATCAGATCGGTGTCTGGGTCGAAGTCGCTTCTTCCGACTTCGACCGGATCGGCAAACTCTGGACCGACCCGGGTCAGGCGGCCGAGCCTCCGATGTCGGCGACCCTGGCGAACGAGGTGCGTCTGCATCCGGAAAGCCTCGGGCAGGCCTTGCTGCTGCAGCTCACAGGACCGAAGACACGCCCCCAGGTGTTCGTGCGTGACGCGACGTATTCGCTGGGTGCCGAGCAGCGGCACGGCATCAGCGCGCACCGGGCGAGCGAATACTCGGTCGGACTCAGGGCGGCGTAGCCCTTACGCAGTGCGGCGGCGTATCGCTGCACTGCGTCAGAGGTCCCGGCGCGGGCGGGGATAGAATCGACCGGTTCCCTCCCCAGACGTCGCGTTTTCCCGGAGTTTTCATGAGCTCGCAGCCCAAGCACATCCCCGCCAGCCACACCGACGCGGAGGCCACGCCGCTGCGCTTCGTCACGGCGGCCAGCCTGTTCGACGGCCATGACGCGGCGATCAACATCATGCGCCGGATCATCCAGAGCCAGGGCGCGGAGGTGATTCATCTCGGCCACAACCGCTCGGTGGAAGACGTGGTGCGGGCCGCTCTCCAGGAAGACGCGGATGCCATCGCGCTGTCCTCCTACCAGGGCGGGCACGTCGAGTATTTCAAATACATGGTCGACATGCTGCGCGAGCGGGGCGCGGGTCATGTACGCGTGTTCGGCGGCGGTGGCGGGACGATCACGCCGGAAGAGATTCGCGAGCTGCAGGATTACGGCGTCGAGCGCATCTATCACCCGAACGACGGTATGAAGCTCGGTCTCACCGAGATGATCGAGGACGTGATGGCGCGAACGCGCAGCGCCGTTCAGTCGCGCGTCGAAGCGGCGCCGGCCGACGTTGCCGTCGAGAACGAGATTTCCATCGGTGCGATGCTTTCGGCCATCGAAGAAGATTCGCTTCCCGAAGCCGAACTCGCCCGCCTGCGCAAGGAATGGCAGCTGGCGGGTAACAAGACCCCGGTGCTTGGCCTGACCGGTACGGGTGGCGCGGGTAAGTCGTCCGTGGTGGACGAACTGTTGCTGCGGTTCCTGCACGCGTTTCCGCAGATGCGGATTGCCGTGCTCGCGGTCGATCCGACCCGTCGCCGCAGCGGCGGCGCGTTACTCGGCGACCGCATCCGCATGAACTCGCTGCGCAGCCCGCGCGTATACATGCGCTCGATGGCCACGCGTCGCCAGCACGCCGCCACCTCGATCGTGCTGCACGACTGCATCGACTTTCTCAAGGCCCAGGCTTACGACCTGGTGATCGTCGAAACGGCGGGTATCGGCCAGAGCGACTCCGAGATCGTCGACCTCGTCGATTTCCCGGTCTACGTGATGACCAGCGAATACGGTGCCGCCAGCCAGCTCGAGAAAATCGACATGCTGGACTTCGCCGAACTGGTCGTGCTCAACAAATACGACAAGCGCGGGGCCGAGGACGCCCTGCGCGACGTGCGCAAGCAGTGGAAGCGCAACCGCACCGCGTTCCAGATGGCCGACGAGAACGTGCCGGTCTATCCGACCATCGCCAGCCAGTTCAACGATCCGGGCGTCACCTGGATGTTCGACAACCTGTGCCGTCTGCTGCGCGAGAAGCTCTCGTTGCCCGACGCGGTCTGGACGCCCGATGTCGACACGACATTGCGCGAACCGCGTGCCACGGTGCTGATTCCGGGCAATCGCGTGCGTTATCTGGCGGAGATCGCGGAGCAGGGGAGAGGCGTCAACGGCGGCATCGCGAAGCAGGCCGAGGCGGCCAGCAAAGCGCAGCACTACTATGAATCGCTGAAGGATATCGGCGACGACTCCCTGCCGCGTGCGTTCGATCTTTACGAGCATGCCTTGCTCGCGGTCGACGGCGACCGTTCGCTGGCCACCCTGCGTCAGCGCTACAACGAGGCCGTGCGCGAGCTCACCAGCGAAGCGATCCACCTGCTGCGCGAGTGGCCGTCGCGCTTTGAAGCCGTCACCGCGGAGTTCAACGAATACCAGGTGCGCGACAAGGTCATTCGCGTCGAGAACTACCGCGAGTCGCTCAGCCACCAGAAGATTCCGAAGGTCTGTCCGCCGAAGACGAAAGACTGGGGGGAGCTGCTTTCGTTCCTCATGCGCGAGAACCTGCCGGGGCACTATCCGTACACGGGGGGCGTGTTCCCATACCGGCGCGCCGGCGAGGATCCGACCCGCATGTTCGCGGGCGAGGGTACGCCGGAGCGCACCAATCGTCGCTTCCACTACCTCTCGCTGGGTGGCGCGGCCGCGCGTCTTTCGACCGCCTTCGACTCGGTCACGCTGTACGGTGAAGATCCCGCGCCGCGTCCCGATATCTACGGCAAGATCGGCAATTCCGGCGTCTCCATCGCCACGCTCGACGACATGAAGAAGCTTTATTCCGGCTTCGACCTCTCCGCGCCTTCGACGTCGGTGTCGATGACGATCAACGGTCCGGCCCCGATCATCCTCGCCATGTTCATGAATACGGCGATCGATCAGAACATCGAGAAGTACCTCAACGAGGACGTCTCCCGCTGGGAGGTCGCCAACGCGCACATCGCCCGGCTGTATCCGCACGGCGACCGGCCGCGCTACCACGGCGAACTGCCCCAGGGTAACGACGGCCTCGGTCTCGGCCTGCTTGGCGTGTCCGGCGAAGAAGTGGTCGATGCTGAGACCTACGCGCGGATCAAGGCCTGGACCCTGGCCAACGTGCGCGGCACCGTGCAGGCGGACATCCTCAAGGAGGATCAGGCCCAGAACACCTGCATCTTCAGCACGGAGTTCGCCCTGCGCATGATGGGCGATATCCAGCAATACTTCGTCGATCACAAGGTGCGCAATTTCTACTCGGTGTCGATCTCCGGGTACCACATCGCGGAAGCGGGTGCGAACCCGATCAGCCAGCTCGCCTTCACGCTGTCCAACGGCTTCACCATCGTCGAGTACTACCTCGCCCGTGGCATGAAGATCGACGACTTCGCGCCCAACCTGTCGTTTTTCTTCTCCAACGGCATGGACCCGGAATACACGGTGATCGGCCGCGTCGCCCGTCGCATCTGGGCCCGCGCCATGCGCGAGCGTTACGGTGCCAGTGCGCGCAGCCAGATGCTGAAGTACCACATTCAGACGTCGGGGCGTTCGCTGCACGCGCAGGAGATCCAGTTCAACGACATTCGCACCACCTTGCAGGCGCTGTATGCGCTGTTCGACAACTGCAACAGCCTGCACACCAACGCGTATGACGAGGCGATCACCACACCGACGGAAGAGAGCGTTCGTCGGGCGGTCGCCATCCAGCTGATCATCAACCGCGAGCTCGGCCTCAACTTCAACGAGAATCCGTGGCAGGGCAGCTACGTCGTGGACGAGCTCACCGATCTGGTGGAAGAGGCCGTGTACAAGGAGTTCGAGGCGATCAGCGAACGCGGCGGCGTGCTCGGCGCGATGGACACGATGTACCAGCGCGGGAAGATCCAGGAAGAATCGATGTACTACGAGCACAAAAAGCACGACGGCTCGCTTCCCCTCATCGGCGTCAACACCTTTCTGCCCCGGGATCACGGCGGCGAGATCGCCACGGAGATCGAACTCATCCGCTCGACGGAAGAAGAAAAGGGCCAGCAGATCGATAACGTGCTGCTCTACGGCAAGGCCCGCAACGGCCTGGCCCCGGACAGCCTGACCACCTTGCAGAAGACCGCTCGCGATCGCCGCAACGTCTTCGAACAGTTGATGGACGCGGTGAAGAACAACTCACTCGGCCAGATCAGCCACGCGTTGTATGACGTAGGCGGCGAGTATCGGCGGAATATGTAAGGCAGGGACCCATCGCCAACCGGATCGGCTCCCACCAGAGCCGCTCTGCGGTTAAGCTCCGGGTTCACCCGGGGAGCTTTTCAATGCGTCGGATCGTCTTCTTCCTCAGTCTGGCCGCACTCGCCTTCCAGGCGCGCGCGGCAGACGATGTCCCTCCGCACGACAGCTTCACCATGCCCGGGGTAACTGCCGCCGAAACGCGGCACATCAACGTCTACACACCTTCCGGCTACGCCACCTCGAAAGCCCGCTACCCCGTCCTCTACATGCCCGATGGCGGCCTGGAAGAAGACTTTCCGCACGTGGCCAGGGCGCTCGACGAGGGTATCCGCAAGGGCGAAATCCAGCCGCTGATTCTCGTCGGCATCGAAAACACCGAACGTCGTCGCGACATGACCGGACCGACTTCGGTCGCGTCGGACAGGCGGATCGCACCCCGCGTGGGCGGGTCGGCCGGCTTTCGAGCCTTCATCGCGACGAAGCTGGTGTCCGAAGTCGGCAAGCGATATCGCGTCGACGGCCACAGAGGTGTCATCGGTGAGTCGCTGGCCGGACTTTTCGCGCTGGAGTCGCTTCAGCGGGAGCCGAAGCTGTTCGACACGGTGATCGCCATCAGCCCCAGTGTATGGTGGAACGCGGGTGCCTTGATTCGTGATCTGCCGGTTGCGATGGCGGAGGGCGATCCATCGCCCCACCGCATCTACCTGACGTCAGCCGACGAGGAAAACATCGCTCCCGGTGTGGAGCAGCTCGTCAGGACGTTGCGTTCCAGCTTGCCCAGGCGCGCGGCGACGATCGAATACGTGCCTCGTCCTTCAGCGCATCACGATACGATCTACCGCGAGTCGGAGGCGCAGGCGTTGCGCTGGGCGTATCCGCCGATGGATAACTAGTCCGTCGCCTGGCGGCTTCCGAAGTCGATCTTCGTAAGACCACGAACTTTTGCTTCCGTCAGTACCTTGGTGACGTCCTCGTAGCTTGCGTTGTCAGCCGCGGCGATGACAAGGCGGGGCGGCTGCGCCGAGGCGGCGGCGATATCGATCTGCCTTTCGAGTGCCGCATCGGTGACGAGGGTCCCGTTCCAGAAAATCGAACCGTCGGCGTCGATCGTGACGCGTGCCGGGTCGGGCTCAAGGTCCGTCGATGACCCGGGAGCGGGGAGGTCGACACGTGCCTTATGCGCCACCACTGGCGCGGAGATCATGAAAATGATCAGCAGTACGAGAAGCACGTCGACGAGCGGGGTGACATTGATGCCCGAAATCGGGGCGGCGTCGTTCCTTGCAGAGAAAGCCATGGTTCTTCCTCCAAACGTTATCGATGTGGGTGTGCCCTGGTGCCGGGCCATAGGGGGATGCCCGGCAGGGCCAGACTAGGTGTCGGATGGGGCTTCCCACAAGACCGCCGTCGGGTTCATGATGGCCGGATCGCCGACGATCGCCGCCATTCCGGTTCGAGGCTTGAACCAACCGCACCGTTCGTAGTCCCATGGAGACGTTTTTTCGTGGGAGCGTTACGTTGAGCA
Source organism: Dyella sp. 333MFSha (assembly GCF_900102405.1). Classification (NCBI taxonomy): domain Bacteria; kingdom Pseudomonadati; phylum Pseudomonadota; class Gammaproteobacteria; order Lysobacterales; family Rhodanobacteraceae; genus Dyella; species Dyella sp. 333MFSha. Next base: position 326,979 of record NZ_FNBR01000001.1, read on the forward strand.
GTCAGTCGTCGGGTTCGAAGTGGGTCGCAGGTTTGTTGATCGTGGCGATCCTCGTGGTAGCGGGTATTTTCGTCTGGCGCGAGAAGCAGGCGCGCGATGCCGTCACCGCGCCACCTTTCGCCTCCGCGTCCTCGACGGCATCCGCTCCCGCTACGTCCGTGCACGACGCCGCGCTGCCGGAGCATCCGATCGATCCCGCCCGTGGTTCGACGTCCGCCCTTCCCGCGCTCGATCAGAGCGACGACGAGGTGCTGGCCGGGTTGCTCGCGCTCACCGGCGACGAAGCGTTAAAGTCGCTGCTGAAGTCGGATGCGATCGTGTCGCGGATGGTTTCCACCATCGATGCGTTACCGAAGCAGACTGTCGGTATGAACGTCCTTCCCTTGCGTACGCCGACAGGCCGGTTCCAGGTCGTTTCCGACGACGGCAATTTCGTCGCGTCGAAAAAGAATGCGGATCGCTATGCGACCTACATGTATGTCGCCGACCGTGTGAGCCCGAAGGCCGCTGCCGCCTGGTACAAGCACAACTACCCGTTATTCCAGCAGGCGTATCGTGACCTCGGAACGGGCGGCTATTTCAACGATCGCCTCGTCCAGGTGATCGACCACCTGTTGGCTGCGCCGGAGCCGAAGGGTAATCAGCAGCTACTTCCGGAGAAGGTGGGGTATGTCTACGCCAATCCCGCGCTGGAGCAGCTGTCGGTCGGGCAGAAGTTCATGATTCGCGTCGGTCCGGAGAATGAGGCGAAGTTGAAAGCGAAGCTGCGGGCGCTGCGTGCTGAAGTGGTCACTGAGAAGGATGGGGCAGGGGATTCGGCAGCTCGGAACTGAGGCGGGTTGAATCGCCAGCGGGCTGGCTCCTACCCGAGCAGGCAGGGCTGGCTCGGGTGGGAGCCAACCCTGTCGGCGATGCTCGTCGATCAGACCTGCCGATCGGTCAAGGCGCCTTCTGCGTCGGATCCCGCACCGGCACGCTGATATTGCAGAGATCGATCTTCCCCGCCGGGCGCGTGTAGAAATCGTCCTTGCGATTGCGCTTGGCCTCGATCACCGCCGAGAACGTCTTGCTGTCCGTACGCAGCACCTGGATCGGCGTGCGCTCGGCTTCCGGAACGTCCGCCGCGAGGCGAACGCTCTTGATGGTCACGCGCTGCCCGGGCTTGTCGTAGAAGCCCATCGGCTCGCCGCCACGCGGGTAGGCGGCCAGCAGCTCCATTCCCTTGATGACCTTGCCCGCTACCGCGAGGTTGCGGTCGAGGTTGCGCGGGGCCTGGCCGATGATCGCGTAGAGCGAGCTGCCGTTACCCGTCTCGGCGCCGACGTCGCGTGCGACGCCCACGGTGCCGTAGCAGTGCGTGATCCAGGCCTCGCCCTTGTCGCGTGCGACCGGGAAGCCCTCGGAGAAACCGACTTCCGGTGCGTAGACATCGCCATCGGGAAGCGTCGTGAACGGAAACGCCTTGCCGTCCTTGCGGGTGAACTCGGGCGGCAGGGTTTCCTTCGCCGTACCGAGCGATTTGGCCTTCTTCTTGTCGTCGCCGTCGGGATCGCCCCACTGCGTAACGAAGTTGTCCTGAACGCGGATCACCTGGGTGCCGTCGAAATAGTGTTCGCGAATCAGCGTGCGGATGTTCGCGGCATGCAGCGGCGACCAGTCCTGGGCCAGTTCAATGACCACACGGCCCTGCGGCAGGTCCATGTAGACCAGATTCTCGGGGTCGGGCGTGCGCCATTCCGCCGGGGTGGACTTCGCCAGGAGTTCCTTCGGCGTGGGGGTATGGGCCTTCTTGGCCTCATCGGCAGCCATCGCGGGCAGGGCGATGGTGAGGGCGAGCGCGAGGCAGGTACGAGCGAGCATGGGTTCCCCGTCAGTGATTGCTAACGGGGTGAAAGTAGCAGAGCCCGGCGAGTTCCGCTTATCGCCGTCGATATCGCGGAAAAGGGCTTCAGCCCGACAATCCCAACAGGGCCTTCGGCTCCAGATAGGCCTCCAGTCCGAGCACGCCGTACTCCCGTCCCCAGCCCGATTGCTTGAACCCACCGAACGGCGCCTTCGGATCGTGCTTCAGCGAATTGATCGCGACACGACCCGCGTCGATGCGTTCCGCCACGCGGCGTGCGCGTGCCTCATCCGCGGAAAAGACGTATGCCTGCAATCCATACGGCGTGTCATTGGCGATGGCGATTGCATCCTCGTCGCCGTCATACGCGATGATCGAGAGCACCGGTCCGAAGATCTCCTCGCGGGCAATGGCCATGTCGTTGCGGACATCGGCGAACACGGTCGGTTTCACCAGCCAGCCACGCTCGTAGCCGTCCGGCCGTCCCTCACCGCCGACGATCAGACGCGCACCGTCGGCGTTGCCGCGGCGTATATAGTCCTGCACGCGATCCCACTGCTTGCGGCTGACCATGGGTCCGACCGTCGTGGCCGGATCGGACGGATCGCCTGACTTGATATCGTCGATTGCCGCTACGGCCATTGCTTCGAACTCGGCAAGACGCGCCCGCGGAACCAGCAGACGTGTGCCAGCGATACACGCCTGCCCACTGTTGTTGAAACCCGCCATGACGGCGAGCGGCAACGCGACCGCGAAGTCCGCGTCATCGAGAAAGATCGACGGCGACTTGCCACCGAGTTCCAGCGTGACGCGCTTCAGCGTATCCGCCGCCGCCCGCACGATGCCTTTGCCGACGGCGGTCGAACCGGTGAACGACACCTTGGCGATATCCGGACTGCCGACGATCTCGGCACCGACGGTGTCGCCGCGTCCCGTGACGATGTTGAACACACCCGCTGGCGCGCCGGCTTCATGCAGCGCTTCGGTGACGATGCGTGTCTGCAGCGCGCTCATCTCGCTGGGTTTGATGACGGCGGTGCAACCCGCGGCGAGCGCCGACGCCAGCTTGCCGCAGATGAAACCCGCATTGCTGTTCCAGGGCGTGATCAGTCCCGCCACACCGACAGGCTGCATGCGCACGGTGGCGCTGCCCATGCGCGGTTCGAAGTCGTACTCCCGGAGCGTCGCGATGACGTCCAGAAAGACGCTGGACGCGTGCCCGGTCATCCAGCGTCCGCGTGATACGGGTGCGCCGTACTCCTCGACGATCGCGGCGAAGAGGTCGTCCTCCCGCGCCACGATCGCGTCATGCATGCGCTGAAGCAGGGCGATGCGCTCCTCGATCGTCGTCCGCGAGAACGCGGGGAAAGCCCGCTTCGCCGCCGCAATGGCCCGCCGGGCGTCCTCGGCATCGGCCAGACGTACCGTCCCGATGACTTCCTCGGTCGCCGGATTGAACAGTTCGAAACGTTCTTCACCGTGGGGAGTGACAAACGCGCCATCGATATAAATGTGGTCGATCGTGTGCATGAGAGGCTTCCGTCGGGGGGACGGTTCCCAGCATGCGCCCGACCCATTAGTCTGATAAGACGGACAACGGCGGATGGGTCATTAAGCGGGAGAGGACAATGCGTACCGGTCTTACGGAATTCGAAGCCGTGCTGGCGGTCGCGCGGCACCGTAGCTTTCGCGCCGCGGCGGGTGAGCTGAATCTCTCGACCTCAGCCCTTAGCCAGTCCGTCGCCTCGCTGGAGGCCCGGCTGGGCACGCGGCTTTTCCACCGGACGACACGCAGTGTCCGGCTGACCGAAGCCGGCGAGCGCTTCGTGGCCGATGTGGCCCCCGCCATCGCAAGCCTCGGTGTGGCGATCGAGCGGGCCAGCGACGAGGGCGATGCACCGCGCGGGACGCTGAGGATCAATACGTCTACCGGGGCCGCCCGGCGTGTGATGGCGCCGCTGCTGGTGCCCTATCTGACGCGCTATCCCGACGTGCGGCTCGATCTGGTCACCGACGACAGGCTTACCGACATCGTGCGTGATGGGTTCGATGCGGGCTTCCGCACCGCGGACATCGTGCCGGCCGACATGATCGCCGTCCCCTTCGGGGAGCCGATCCGGTTCGCCGTGGTCGGCTCACCCGGCTACCTCGCGGCGAAGGGCACGCCGCGCAATCCGTCGGATCTCGCCAGCCACCGCTGTATCCGGGCGCGTATGCGCTCCGGCCATATCTACCACTGGGAATTCGAGCGGCACGGTGAAGCGATCGAGGTCGACGTGCCGGGCGTGCTGACGCTCGACGAGCCGAACCTCATGCTCGAAGCGGCCCGCGCCGGCCTGGGCCTGACTTACCTCACCGAGTTCAACGTGGCGGAAGATCTTGCGTCCGGCAGCCTGGTGAGGGTTCTCGAGGACTGGACCCCGCCGTTCGACCGGCTGTGCCTGTATTACTCCGGCAGGCGCCACGTACCCGGCGCGCTGCGCGCGCTGATCGACCTCATCAGGGAAACCGGCTGAGCGCATGGGCCAGGGGTCACGGCAAACCTTTGCGACGCGGGCGGCATCCTATGCCGCAAGATGTCACGATCCGGACCCCGCATGCACCGTCGCCTCGCCCTGTTTGCCACGCTCCTCTTCGCTGCGGCGGCCGTCCATGCCGAGGTGACGATCGACGGTCATATCGACCCTGCCGAATGGGCGGGGGCGAAGCGGATCACGGATTTCCGCGACACCCAGCCGATGAACGGCAAGCCGGGCAGCCAGCCGACCGAAGCCTGGGTGATGTCGACGCCCAAAGGACTGGCCGTGGCGATCCGGGTCACCCAGTCCGCCGATATCCCACGCTCGCGCCAACAGACCCGGCGCGACGAGGATGCGATGGTCGATCGCGTCAATGTCATGGTCGACTTCGACGCGGACGGCCGTGTCGGTTACGACTTCGAGGTGCGGTCGCAGGGCGGCGTGGCCGACGAGGTGATCACCAACGAATCCGATTTCAGTTACGACTGGGACGGACGCTGGGATCACGCGGTCAGTGAGGACGCGGACGGTTATTCGGTGGAGATCCTCATCCCCTGGTACATCGCGCCGATGCGCAAGGCGAGCGGCGATACGCGCACGATCGGTCTGTATGTCGACCGTGTGATCGCCGCCACGGGAGAGCGCATGGCATGGCCGGCGATCGCGTTCGATCGCGGCAGGTTTCTCTCCAGTTTTCAGCGCATCGAAGTGCCGGCATATTCGCAGTCGCTGTTCGCCATCACGCCTTACGTGGTCGGCAAGGTGGATCGCGCGCACGGCGGCACGTCGTTCGAGCAAGGCGCGGACATCCTCTGGAAACCCAATGGCCAGACGCAGCTTACGGCCACGATCAACCCCGATTTCGGCCAGGTCGAGAGCGACGACCTGGTGGTCAACTTCTCGCCCGAAGAAACCTTCTTCACCGACAAACGTCCGTTCTTCACCGAGAACCAGGGCATCTTCGACTTCAGCCTGCTCGACGACTATTCGCAGTTGGTCTACACGCGCCGGGTGGGTGGTGCGGCGGATGACGGTAACGGTGCGGCCGATATTTCCTCGGCGGTGAAGGTGAACGGCAGCGTGGGTTCGACCAGTTACGGCATCCTCGCCGCGCAGGAAAAAGGCGACGCGGGCCGCACGTTCGGTGCTTTCCGTCTGTTGCAGAATGCGGGTACCCAGTCATTCGGTCTGCTCGCCACGCGGGTCAACCACCCGTATCTCGACCGCGACGCCAACGTGCTTGGCCTGGATCATCGCTGGCAGCCGAACGAGCGTTTCACCATCACCAGCAACGTGGTCGGCAGCAAGATCGACCAGCCGCGCAACAACAGCGACGGCGTGGGCGCGACCAGTATCGCGTTCTGGGAAATGAACGATGTCTGGAGCCAGCAGTGGCTGGGTATGTACTTCGGCAAGCGACTGGACATCGACGACTTCGGCTACCTGCCACGCAGCGACATGAAGTATCTGCATTGGGAAGTAAGGCAGCGTCAGGCCAATCTGCCGGCCGACTCGGCCTATGCCTCGCATCTGTGGCGGTATCGCGTCTCCGAGCAGAAAAACACCGAGGGCGTGGTCGTGCGGCAGCGTCTTCGCATTCAGCGCAACAGCCAGCGTCGCGATGGCGGCGACGAACTGTGGCGGCTCGATGCCTTCACGGCCGCGTATGACGACCTGCTTACCCGCGGTGGCAACAACCAGCACACGCCGCCGACCGCGAAGCTGACCTACGATCGCACCCGCCCGCGTATCGGTCGCTGGGCGTGGGAAGCGGAGGGCTTCGTCAGCGGAAACCAGCTCACCGGCTATCACCGGCTGGGCTACTACTTCAAGTTCACGCCGACGTACTTCGTCACCGATGCGTTCAGCGTGTTCGCTGGCGCGAGTTACGAATGGGACCCGAACTGGCTGATCTGGCAACACGACAACCTCGTCGGCGCGTATGACGGCCGTACCGTCGGCCTCGACAGCGGCCTCAACTGGAATCTCGGTAACAAGCAGGAGCTCCGCGTCAAACTGCAGACCCTGGCGGTGGGCGCCAAGCTTCGTCGTCGCCTGGAGATCACACCCACCGGCGCGGCGGTCGACAGTGATGAACCGGTCGACGGGCTCGGCGTGGCCAACCTCGGCTTCCAGATCCGCTATCGCTACGAGATCGCGCCGCTGTCGAACCTCTACGTCGTCTACAACCGCGGCGGCTACGCCGAGGATACGGATGACGAACTCGACGGGCAGTTTCGTCGTAGTTTCGGCCTCAAGGACGTTGAGGAAGGGCTGATCAAGGTGGCTTACCGCCTCGAGTTCTGAGCCTCGCCTTCACATGGGTTGTGGCCTCCTCCGGCTATGCCACGACACACGACCCCATCCGAGTCACTCAATCCCGTGCCCGGCCGGACCATCGGCGAGCACGGTATCGTCGGGAACCTCGATACCACCGCGCTGGTCGCCAGCGACGGCACCATCGACTTCATGTGCTGGCCGCATATGGACAGTCCCACCGTGTTCGCCGGACTGCTCGATCCGGAGAAGGGTGGTGAGTTCACCGTGACACCCGACCTTCCCGATGCGCGCACGATTCAGCTCTACGTTCCGGAAACGAACATCCTGATCACGCGCTGGATGGCGGAAGCGGGAAGCGTCGAGCTTACGGATTTCATGCCGCACCCGGACACGCAGCCGCGCGTGGCCAACTGCCTCCTGCGATGCATCCGTGTGCCTCGGGGCAAGGTGGTGATCCGTGTGCGCTGCCGGCCGCGCCTTGCGTATGCGAAGCGTGTTCCGGAGGTCTCGGAATACGGTGACTCCGTGGTGTTTCACGATGGGCCTCAGTCGCTGCGCCTCGCCGCGAGCGTGCCGCTTCTGATCGAAGAGGGCGAGGGCGCCGTGCACGCCGAGTTCGAGCTGAACCCCGGCGAAGAAGTCTGGTTCATGCTGGGCGACGAAGCCCATGACCCCTACGATGAAGCCGAGTGCCGCGCCGCCTTCGACAGCACGGCGGAGGCCTGGCGCCGATGGACGCGTCGCTCGACGTATCGTGGCCGCTGGCGCGAGCGCGTCGACCGTTCAGCCCTGGTGCTCAAGTTGCTGACGTCGCACCGGCATGGTTCCGTTGCCGCCGCGGCCACGTTCGGCCTGCCGGAAGCCACCGGCGCCGGGCGCAACTGGGACTACCGCGCGACGTGGATACGCGACGCGTCTTTCACCGTGTACGCCTTCATGCGCCTCGGCTACATCGACGAGGCCGAGCACTTCCGCCGCTGGATGGAAGCGCGGCTGGCCGATCTGGATCGGCATTCGGCGTTGCGCATCATGTATGCCATCAACGGCGAGGAAGCCGAGGACGAGGACGTGCTCGACCACCTCGCAGGGTATGCGGGGTCGCAACCGGTGCGCATCGGCAACGCCGCGCGCACGCAGACCCAGCTGGATATCTTCGGCGAGCTGATGGACAGCCTCTATCTGGCCAACAAGTACGGCCGCGCCATCAGTCGTACCGGCTGGCTGCACGTCGTCAGCATGGTCGACCATGTCAGCCGTCACTGGAAGGATACCGATGAGGGTATCTGGGAAATGCGGGGCGGAAAGCAGCATTTCCTGCATTCGCGGCTGATGTGCTGGGTCGCGCTGGATCGCGCCGTGCGCCTGGCCGGTAAACGTTCGCTGCCGGGTCCCATAGTCGAATGGGCGACGGAGCGGGACCGTATTGCCGAGGATATCTGGAACAATTTCCGGCATCCCGAGCATGGCTACTTCGTGCAGACCAAGGGCGGTACGGATCTCGATGCCGCGCTGCTGATGATGCCGCTGGTCCGCTTCGTCTCGGCGACCGATCCGGTGTGGCTGGCGACGCTGGATGCGATTCGCGACCAGCTGACCGACGATGGCCTGGTCTTCCGCTATCGCAATGCCGACGGCCTGGAAGGGGGAGAAGGCGCGTTCACGACGTGCACCTTCTGGTACGTCGAGTGCCTCGCACGTGCCGGCCGTCTGCACGAAGCGCGCGAGGTCATGGCGCGCGGGGTGCTGTATTCGAACCACCTCGGACTGTTCTCGGAAGAACTGAGCCTCCGGGCGGAGCAGCTGGGCAATTTTCCTCAGGCGCTCACGCATCTGGCTTTCATCAGCGCGGCGTATTATCTCGACCGCCAGCTGACCGATCCGGACGGCCAGGTCTGGCAGCCCTAGACCAGATGCAGATCCCGGGGCTTCGCACCGGGGAAGACCCGTGCGAGGTCGGTATCGGATAAGGCATACATGCGACGCAGCATGCCGCCGAGTACGTCGCGATAGTTGTTGAGCACCGGGTAGTCGCGATTCTGCAGAAGGCTGTGTGCGTTGACCGCTACCTGCTGGCCCGCGATCCGCCCACCGTGCACCTTCCCGCCGAGCACCCAGTACGTCGTACCGTGGCCGTGATCGGTGCCCTTGTTGCCGTTCTCGCGAAACGTGCGGCCGAACTCCGACACGACCACCACGACGGTGTTGTTCCATTCCGCCTCGCCCAGTCCTTCGGCGAATGCCGCCAGACCCTGGCCGAGGTTGTCGAGGTTGTTTGCGAGCTGGCCATCCGCGCCGCCCTGGTTGACATGCGTGTCCCAGCCGCCGACATCGACGAAGCCGAGTCGGTAGCGGTCACGCATCAGCGTGGCCATTCGCTGGCCCTGCTGCGCGAACCCACGTGCATTCACGGCGCCCCGGCTAGCCGCGACCATCTCCGATTGCAGGTCCTGGGCCACCTGCTGGCGCAGCTGCAGCCCGTCCGTCGCGGCGGCCTGCAGAGGTGTGCCCTGATACATGCCGGCGAGGATCTTCGACTGCCTGTCGTCGAACACCGCCTTGCTGTCGCCCTTGAGCGAGATGTTGGGCACGTCGCCCGCGCCGCGGAACGACAGGGGCAGGGCGTCAGTGAACGCGATGGGCGGTATGCCGCGCAGGACGGTCGAGAGCCGGCCCATGAATCCGGAGCCGTAGTCCCGGGCGTCGCCCGATTCGCCGGATTCGATGTTGTCCTGCGTTTCGAAGTGGCTTCGCGAAAGATCGTCGGTGCCGGCGAACGGAATGAAAGCCAGCTGGCGCTGGTCCCACAGCGGTCCCATGCTCTGCGCGACAGCGGGTGCCAGGCCCCAGTTCGCGTCCAGGGCACGCACCGACTTCGGATCGCCCGCCGTGGGTCGTGCCAGCGCGATGGTCGCGCGCGACTCGTAGTAAAAGTCGCTGGAATACGGCACGAGAAGGTTGTTGGCGTCGTACCCGCCGCGTAGAAACACGAGCAGAAAGCGTGGTGAACTGGCCGGAGCCGCGAAAACCTTGCCGCCCAGCGTAAGCGCGGGCGCGGTGGCGGCGAGAGCGAGGAGGAACTGGCGGCGATCCATGGGAGGCCTCAGCGGTAGTTGAAGTCGGGGGAGGAGAGCAGGAAGGTATTCCACTCCTGTTGCGAGGTGGCCTGGGCCAGCGCGTCGCGTGTCTTCTGACCGAGCCACGGCTCGATCGTGGTGTAGTACGTCGGCGTCGTCAGCTGGGGGAAGCCACCGCGCTGCACCTTGCCATCCTCGTCGACGTCGAACAGATGGTTGGCGCCACTGCCGATCGAACGCGCGATCTCGAAACGCTTCGCCAGCTGACCGGAACTGGACCATTCGGAATCCGAGGTTGGCCAGCCATCGGGGGTGATGCGGCCGAACGGTGCCTGGCCCAGTTGGTTGATCCAGTTCACCAGCGGGCGCGGATTGGCCACCGGTTTTCCGTCGTAGGCGAGACGCATCGTGGAGACGAGGAACTGTGTGGGGTCCTTGTAGCGTTTGCCCAGCGACGCGTTGAACTCCTTCGATTCGAGCATGGTTTTCATCACCGCGGCGATGTCGCCATCGGTATGGCTGAACGTCTTCGCCATGGCCTTGACCAGCGCCGGCGGCGGGTCGTCGGCGACGAAATATCTGGCCAGCTTCGTCGATACGAAGGTCGCGCAGGCCGGCTGGCTGACGATCAGATCGACGGCTCTCTCCACTTCGTCGAAACCGCCGCCCGCTATGTTCCTGCCGAGCAGCTTCTGGTCGCCGAAGTCGTGTCGGTTCGGATTGAATTCGAACACGCCGTCCTGGACGTAATACCGCTGCAGGTCTTTCCTCATCTTGCGCGGCTGTCCGTCGAAATTGACTCCCACGCCGGTCAGGACGCGGGCGAGGTTCTGTACGTCGTCCTGCGTGTATCCCGAACCCACACCCAGCGTGTGCAGCTCCATCAGCTCGCGCGCATAGTTCTCGTTGATCTTGTCGCGCGCGTTCTGCGCGTTGTCCAGGTATTCGAGCATCGCCGGGCTCTTGAGCGTGGCGATGACCAGATCGCGGAACTTGCCCAGCGCATGCGGACGGATCGTGTCCTGTTCATAACTGGCCACCAGCCAGCGCACGCGTCCCTTGTTCTGGAACACGCTGAAATGGTTCATCCAGAACCACACGAGTTGCTCACGCAGCTGGTTTTCGTCATAGACCGCACGCAGCAACTCGGCGGCCTGGGCCTGCTGAGCGTACTGGTTACCCTGCTTCTGGAGCGCTTTCCTGGAGGTCTCCTTCGCATCGCCATCGGGCAGGTCCTTGATATCGCGATACTGATCGCGAACCTGCGCCAGCAGCGCGGGGGCAGGGGTTTTCATGACGTCGAATGAGGCGATCTGCGCCGCGATGACCGGCGGCATACCATCGGCCTTCGGATGTAGCTGTTCGTCGAGGAAGCGGCGTCTGCCAACATCGCGAAAGTGCGCCACCGTCGCGGAATCCACGCCGAAGGTCACCCGGTTCAGCCAGGCGACATCGTCTTTCGAAAGCGTGCCGTCGCGTGCCATGGCAGGCAGCGTGACGAGAGCGAGCAGGACGGCCGCGGCCATGGATCGCATGAAACCTCCGTTCTCGGTGCGCATGTCACCTTAAACGGGGAGCCTTTCATGGGGTTTACGCATGAACGTCGCGGTGTCGTCCAACGTTCATGTTCGTGATTCAGATCTCGCTTTCGTCCGGACCGATGAACTCGATGGCCGCTTCGCGGGTGCCCGCGGTTTCTTCGGCGATCTCACGCACGCGCTCACCGACCTTCTCATTGGGCACTTCCACCTCCAGGGTGAAGGTGCGCGAGCCGACGTCGTCGGACAATTCGCTGGAGCTGGAATCATCGCGGACGCCCATCATCAGGTCGTCGATTTCCTCGACGCGCTCGACGCGGTCGACGCCGTGGATGGCGTTCATCACGTCGTCGAAGATGTCGCGGTCGCCGGTAATGCGAAGCTGGATACGGGGCATGGGAGTCTCCTTTTCGATAAGGTCCGATGCTGCGGCGAGGCATGTATGCCCGAAGTGTACGGCGGGCTACCATGGGCGTTTTACGCGGCGCCTCGCCCATGACCAAGACCTACGACCAGGCCTATTTCGACAAGTGGTACCGCAGCGCGGAGCACGCCGTGCGCTCGCCGGCCGAGCTCACGCGCAAAGTGTCGATGGTGCTGGGACAGGCGGAGTTCTACCTGGGACGGCCGGTGCGCAACGTCCTCGACGTCGGCTGCGGCGAGGCCCCGTGGCGGGCGGTCCTGCGGCGCCTGCGTCCAGGCATCGAGTACCGGGGGCTCGAGGCCAGTGAATACGCCGTGGCCCGTTATGGCCGGACCCGCAATATCGGGCTGGCGCGATTCGGCCAGCTCGCCGAGTTGCGCTTCGACACGCGTTTCGACCTGATCGTCTGCACCGACGTGCTGCACTACCTGAAGCCCGCCGAGATCCGCGCGGGGCTGACCGGCATCGGGGAGATGGCCGAAGGGCTCGTCTTCCTCGAGGTCTATACCCGCGAGGACGATCCCGGCGGTGACCGGGTCGGCTTCCATGGGCGTCCCGCCCGCTTCTACCGGGACGCGTTCAACGAGGTCGGGCTGATTCCGGTCGGCTCGCAGTGCTACGCCAGCCCGCGTCTGGCCCGGCACGTGGCGGCTCTGGAGACGCTTTAACTACCGGTCGAGGCCGAAAACCAGGCCATGACGGCCAGCCCGTTGTTGGCCGCATGCGCGATATAGGACGGCCAGATCGAGCCGCTGCGCACGCGCAGCCACGCGCAGAAAATACCCACGAGCACGAGGTTGGGCACGGCATACCAGAGCCAGCCCAGGTCGGGCAGATGCACGGCGCCGAAAAGGACACCGGATATTCCAATGGCCCAGCCGTCGCCTGTCAGGTGGCGCAGCCGGGCAAGCAATGCGCCTCGGAACAGCACTTCCTCGACCAGGGGGCCCGCAAGGACCGCGACGGGAACGAGGGCGACGCGCATGCCGAAGTGCGCCTTGTCCGCGATTTCGGAAACGGTCTGCGAGACGGCATGATCGCCCGCCAGCCACTGGGTGAGCAGCCCGCCCAGCAGCGGTGCGACGAGGCCCAGTACGGTGCCCGCGGCGATAAAGCGCCCGGCCGGCTCGGTGAAGCCCAGCCCGAGTACGCCGCCTGAGCGCGTGAGGCTTCCCCAGCGGCGAACCACCACATGGATCGTCAGCCAGGCCGAGGCGAGGACGGTGAGCATCACCACCACGATGATCCGGTCGGGAGCGTCGGGGACGCCGTCCGGGAACCAGCGGGCCAGGGCATCGGCGAGCAGCTTGAAGCCCATCCCGAAGCCCAGCTGCAGGATGAAATAACCGAGGATCGTGAGAACCGCCTCAAGCAGGCCGGGGGCCCGGGTGGGACTGGCGGGAAGGACGGCCGGCGCGGCGGAAGAGGGGAAGTCGTGAGGCATGCGGCACCCTAGCGGACGCCCCGCGACAAAAGCAACGGCGCTTCCGGCACAGACCGTCACGTGGCACCTGTATAGTGTTTCGTCCCTAAAGGAGGAAAACTGGCGCCTCGACGCGCCGTCCCATGTTCGCATTCGACTGGCTTGCCGACCCTTCGGCCTGGGCGGGTCTTCTCACGTTGATCGTGCTGGAGATCGTGCTCGGTATCGACAACCTCGTCTTTGTCGCGATCCTCGCCGACAAACTGCCCGCCCGCCAGCGCGACCACGCGCGTCTGTTGGGTCTTGGCCTCGCGCTGGTGATGCGCCTGTGCCTGCTCGCCGCCATGTCCTGGCTGGTGACGCTGACAACACCCCTCTTCAACTGGAACGGTTTCGGCCTGTCCTGGCGGGATCTGATCCTGGTGATCGGCGGCGCCTTCCTGTTGTTCAAGGCGACGCTGGAGCTGCATGAACGGCTCGAGGCCGACGACGACGACGGCGGCAAGGCCGGTCGTCGGGCCAGCTTCTGGCTGGTCGTGGCGCAGATCGTCATCCTCGACGCCGTGTTCTCACTGGATTCCGTGATCACCGCCGTCGGCATGGTCGACCATCTGTCGATCATGATGGTCGGTGTGGTCATCGCCATGGCCCTGATGATCACCGCCAGCAAGCCGCTGACCACCTTCGTCAACGCGCGTCCGACGGTGGTGATCCTGTGCCTGTCCTTCCTGTTGATGATCGGTTTCAGCCTGATCGCGGAAGGCTTCGGCTTCCACATTCCCAAGGGTTACCTGTACGCCGCGATCGGTTTCTCGATCATGATCGAGGTGTTCAATCAGACGATGCGGCGCAATCGTCATCGTTCCCTCCTGGTCGGCGGGCGCGCCATGCGCGACCGCACCGCCAAGGCGGTCCTGCGCCTGCTCGGGGGGCGGTCGGACGAGGAAGGCGAGAACGGCAAGCACGAGGCGCGCACGGAGGCGTCCGAGGCGGCGGTGTTCGGTCAGGACGAACTGGAAATGGTCCAGGGCGTACTCGACCTGTCCCAGCGACCGGTGCGTTCGATCATGACGCCGCGTACCGAGATCGTCTGGGTCGACCCGGGCGAAGACCTGACGACACTGCTCACCGAGGCGCGCGAGTCCGCGCACCACTGGATGCTGGTGGCGGAGGGCGATCTCGACCAGCTCGTGGGCGTGGTTTCCTCCCGCGACCTGCTGGCCAGTCTGGCCGATCACGGGCGACTCGAGACGGCGCAGTTCGTCCGCAAGCCGATCACGGTGCTGGAATCGCTGAGCGTGCTCCGCCTGATCGACGAGTTCCGTCGCGCGCCGCTCCAGATGGCGCTGGTCGTCGATGAGTACGGCAGCATCCTCGGCCTCGTGACCCCGGCCGACGTCCTCGAGGTGATCGCCGGTGAATTCCCGGACGAGACCCGCGAGGGCGATCCCTCCGCGGTAAGCGAGCCGGACGGGGCGTGGCTGCTCGACGCCAGTCTCGACGTGCGTCGGGTCGAGCACCTGCTCAGCCATCGCTTGCCGGGTTCGGCCGACGGCAACTTTTCCACGCTGGCCGGCTTCGTGCTGTCGCAGCTGGGCCGCCTGCCGGCCGCCGGCGACCGCTTCGAGGTCGACGGCTTCGAGTTCGAGGTGACCGCGATGGAAGGTGCCCGCATCCAGCGCGTCCGGGTGCTGGCGCTGGCCCGGGACGACGAAGACTGAGCAGCGCGTCCGGGAACGGATCCTGTCCCTTCCCGGATTTGCCGTTTATGCGCCCGTCGTGTCGTCCACCGGCGGCGACGCGTTGTTCTCCATGATCGCCATGCCCATGCCACCGGCCGCCATCAGCATCAGCGCGGCCCAGGCGACCATCGAGACCAGGTAGCCCGGGCCACGGCGCGAGGCATCGCGTACGTACGCCACCGCATACCACACGCGGCCGGCGAGCCAGACCAGGCCGGCGATGCCCGCCCACAAGGGATCGACGTACTGGGCGGCGAGCCACAGCGCCGGGATGAACATCACGGCGTTCTCGAGCGTGTTCATCTGGACCCGCCAGGCCCGCTCGAACGCCGGGTCGCCGGAGATGGACGGCGCCTTGATGCCATAGCGTTCACGCGCGCGGCCTACCATCCATACCGTATAGAACATCAGTAGCAGGGTGAGCAGGGTGACGACGGCAGGAAGCTGGCTTGTCATGAAGCGATCCGGGGACTGAATAACCCGCAAGTTTACCGGCAATGGTCCATGCGATCATGCCGACCGCGTCTCGCTGGAGACGCTTTCAACCGAGGAGATGCCCATGCTCTGGCAAAAAGGCCGTAGAAGCGACAACGTGGAAGACGCCGGCCAGGGCAGTGGTGGCGGTGGAGGTGGCTTCGGAGGCCGCGGCTTGGGTATCGGCGGCATCATCATCCTGGCCATCATCGGCATGGTGTTCTTCAAGGATCCGACGGCCCTGCTCGGCGGCCAGGGCGACCCGGGGACGACGTCCCAGCAGCAGACCCGGCAGGAACCGGCCCATCAGGTGGGCGACCAGGCCGCGGCCAATGACCCGCAGGTGGACTTCGTCCGCGCCATTCTGGGCGAGACCGAGGACACCTGGGGCGAGGTATTCGCCGCCAACGGTCAGCAGTACGAGCGGCCGAAGCTGGTGCTGTTCCGCGATGGCGTGCGCACGGCCTGCGGTTCGGCGTCATCGGCGGTAGGACCGTTCTATTGCCCCGGTGACCATAAGGTCTATCTGGATCTCGGCTTTTTCCAGACGATGCAACAGCGCTTTCATTCGGCCGGCGACTTCGCCCGTGCCTATGTCATCGCGCACGAAGTCGGCCACCATGTGCAGAACCTCGTGGGCGTGTTCGACAAGGTCAGCGACGCACGCCGCCGCGGTGCCGCCATGGAAGGTGCCAACGGCTTGTCCGTTCGTCAGGAGCTGCAGGCCGACTGCTTCGCCGGTGTATGGGCGAACCGGTCCAACCAGCGTCAGCAGTGGCTGCAGCCGGGCGATGTGGAGTCGGCGATCAACGCGGCCTCGGCCATCGGTGACGACACCTTGCAGGAACAGTCGCAGGGGCGCGTCGTGCCCGATTCGTTCACGCACGGCACCTCGGCGCAGCGTGTGAAGTGGTTCAGGACGGGCCTCGAATCCGGTGACATCGGCAAGTGCAACACCTTCTCCGGAACGATCTGACCGTCCTCACATGACGCACCCCTGTCTTCTCTGCGGCGCCTGCTGCGCGACCTTCCGCGTGGCCTTCCATTGGATGGAAACCGATCTCGCCGGCGGCATCGTGCCGTCGGCGCTGACCGAGCATCTCGATCCGCACCGGGTGAACATGCACGGCACCAATGCCTATGAACCGCGCTGCAAATCGCTCGTGGGCGAGGTCGGCGTTGCCGCGCATTGCGGTGTGTATGAGGTGCGGCCGTCGCCATGCCACGACCTGCAGCCGGCGTGGGAAAACGGGCAGCCCAGTCCGCAATGCGACAAGGCGCGGGTGAAGCATGGAATGTCGCCGCTGACGCCGGCGGACTTCGGGCACTGAACGATTCGCTGAAGCAGTCGCTGGAGAAACACCATAAAAAAGGCCCCGTCTCCGGGGCCTTTTCATTCATCAGAAATCGCGCTTCTTCCGCGGCGGCTTACCGCCGCTAGGCCGGTTGCCCTGCGGACGGAAGTTGCCACCGCGCGGCGGCGGACGCGAAGCGCCACCGGCGCCGGCACCACCACCGCTCTGCGGGGTTTCCTTGCCGTCCCACTCGGCGATCTTCAGCTGCTGCTGGGCGACCCACACCTTCTTGAGGTGCGTGAAGGTCTCGGCCGGCATGCCGTCCGGGAGGTCGATCAGGCTGTAGTCGTCACGGATGCTGACGCGGCCGATGAACCTGGCCTCGACACCGCCTTCGTTGGCGATGGCGCCGACGATGTTGCCCGGCTTCACGCCGTGCTCGTGGCCCACTTCGATGCGGTACGTACGCTTGCCGGCTTCCGTGGTATGCGGGCGTGGCTGGCGCATGCCTTCGCGGACCGGGCGACGGTCGCTGAAGTCGCCGCCGTCGCGGGACGGACGGTCGTCACGCGAGGGGCGCTCACGATCGAAGTCGCGGGGCGGGCGCTCGGTGTACTCGCGTTTGGCGGGCGGCTCGAGCAGCAGCGGCTGGTCGCCCTGGGCGATCTTGGCCAGCGCGGCGGCGATCTCGATCGCCGGCACGTTGTGCTCCTGCTCGTATTTTTCTACGAGCTGCTGGAACAGGCCGAGGTCGCCGGTAGCCAGCGTGTCGGAGATCTTCTGGTTGAACTTGTTGACGCGCGTGTCGTTGACCGCTTCGATGGTCGGAAGCTGCATCTGCTCGATCGGCTGGCGCGTGGCGCGCTCGATCTGGCGGAGCAGGTTCTTTTCACGCGGGGTGACGAACAGGATCGCCTCGCCGCTGCGACCGGCACGGCCGGTACGGCCGATGCGGTGCACGTACGACTCGGTGTCGTGCGGGATGTCGTAGTTCAGCACGTGGCTGATGCGTTCGACGTCGAGACCGCGCGCCGCGACGTCGGTCGCGATCAGGATGTCGAGCTTGCCGGTCTTGAGCTGGTCGATCACGCGCTCACGCTGGGCCTGCGCGATATCGCCGTTGATCGCCGCAGCGGCGAAACCACGCGCCTGCAGTTTGCTGGCGAGTTCTTCGGTGGCCGACTTGGTACGGGTGAACACGATCATGGCGTCGAAGCTTTCGGCTTCGAGGATGCGGGTGAGCGCGTCCAGCTTGTGCACGCCGCTGACCCACCAGTAACGCTGGCGGATGTTGGCCGCGGTGGTGGTCTTGTTCTTGATCGTGACTTCGACCGGGTCCTTCAGGTAGGTCTGCGCGATGCGGCGGATGGGCGCCGGCATGGTCGCGGAGAACAGGGCGACCTGACGGCCCTCCGGGGTCGCCTGAAGCAGCTTCTCGACGTCGTCGATGAAGCCCATGCGGAGCATTTCGTCCGCTTCGTCCAGCACGAGGAAGCGCAGCGCGGAAAGATCCAGCGTGCCCTTGTCGAGGTGGTCGATGACGCGGCCGGGGGTGCCGACGACGATCTGGGCACCGCGCTTCAGACCCTGCAGCTGCGGCCCGTAGCTCTGGCCGCCGTAGATCGGCAGGACCTGGAAGCCAGGCAGGTAGGTGGCGTACTTCTGGAACGCCTCGGCCACCTGGATGGCCAGTTCGCGCGTGGGGGCGAGCACCAGCGCCTGCGGCTTGTTGCCCGCCCGCAGGTCGATACGCGACAGCACCGGCAGCGCGAACGCCGCGGTCTTGCCGGTACCGGTCTGGGCCTGGCCGATGACATCACGGCCTTCGAGCAGGGCCGGAATGGTCGCGGCCTGGATGGGGGAGGGGGTTTCATAGCCCACCTCGGTCAGGGCGCGCACGACGTTAGCGTCGAGCGCGAGCGCGCTGAAGCCGGGCGATGCCGGAGCGTTGTCTGTTTCAGGGGATGACATGGCGACCTCGAAGAGGGGGCGCGACGGCGACATTCGCGCGCCGGCAGTAGCGTTATTGTAGCAGCGATGTGCGCTGTTCGTTGTGGTATGTGGCCACTTGTCACGCCGGCGTTACACTTCCCGGTCAGTTTTCGGATAGGAGAGATGCATGTCGGCGATCGAAACGGTGTCGGAGCAGCGCTGCTTCGGTGGATTGCAGGGCTTCTATTCGCATGAATCCGAGGCGTGCGGCGGCCCCATGCGCTTTGCGGTTTATCTGCCGCCGGCTGCCGAAAACGGGCCGGTGCCGGTGGTCTGTTTTCTTGCCGGGCTCACGTGCACGGCCGAAACCTTCACGATCAAGGCCGGTGCCCAGCGCATCGCCGCGGAACTCGGCCTTGCGCTGGTCATGCCCGATACCAGTCCGCGCGATACCGGCATCGCCGGCGCCACCGGCGACTGGGAATTCGGCGAAGGCGCAGGCTTCTATCTCGATGCGACGGAGGCACCCTGGTCGTCCCGCTTCCGCATGTACACCTATGTCGTGGACGAACTGCCGCGCCTTCTGGCGGAACGATTCGCATTCGACATGGGCAGGCAAGGCATCTTCGGTCATTCCATGGGTGGTCACGGCGCGCTGACCATCGCGCTGCGCAATCCGGGCCGTTATCGCTCGGTTTCCGCATTCGCTCCGATCGTCGCCCCGGGCTCCGTGCCCTGGGGTGAGAAGGCGTTCCCTCGCTACCTCGGCGCCGACCGCAAGGCCTGGGCGAAGCACGATGCCACCGAACTGGTCGCCGCCGGCGCGCGCTTCGACGGCACGATCCTCATCGATCAGGGCGAAGCCGATGGCTTCCTCGTCAGCCAGCTCCAGCCGCAGCGCTTCGAAGCCGCCTGCGAAGAGGCCGGTCAGAAACTGAAGCTGCGCATGCAGCCGGGTTACGACCACAGCTACTACTTCATCCAGACCTTCGTCGAAGACCACCTCCGTCACCACGCGAAAGCACTGACCGCATGAGCGAGCCGATCCGCATGCGCACGTCGCGTACGGTGATCCGCCTGCTCGATGTCGAGGAGGCTGACGTGTTGCGACGCTACCGGACCGAGAACCGCGAGCACCTGGCTCCCTGGGAGCCCCTGCGCACGGAGGCGCATTACACGCTCGACGGATGCCGGCTGGCGATCGAAGCCGGGCTGGAAGCGGCCCGTGCCGACCGCGGTTATCCCTTCGCGGTACTGACCCCGGATGGCGCGGAGATGATCGCGAGTTTCACGTTCGCGAACGTCGTCCGTGGCGTGTTTCAGGCGTGTCACCTGGGGTATGGCATCGCCCGGCGCCACGAGGGGCAGGGCCTGATGTTCGAAGCACTGGATGCGGCTATCCGCTATGCGTTTGGCCCTCTGGACTTCCATCGGGTGATGGCCAACCACATGCCGCGCAACGAGCGAAGCGGACGCCTTCTGCAGCGCCTGGGTTTCGAGAAAGAGGGTTATGCGAAGCGTTACCTGAAGATCGATGGCCTGTGGGAAGACCATGTCCTGACCGCGAAGGTCAGGGCGCAGGGATAAGCAGGACCGGCTGTCCGGCCAGGCTTATCCCCGCGCGACCGGTCAGGCCTTGTTGGTCGCCGGACGGCCACCGCGGCCCTGACGGCGACGCTTGTGGCTGCCGGTGTTCTCACCGGTGCCGGCAGCCGAATGACCATGCGGACGATGCGACGGCGGACGACCGCCACCGTTGCCACCACCCGTACCGCCGCCGCCCTGACGTGCCTGGCCGTTGCCGGCCGGGCGGCCGCCACCGTTGCCGCCGCTCTGCGCACGCGGCTGGCGCTGCTGGCCGCCACCCTGCTTCGGACGCGGCGCACCTGCGTCGAGGCGAAGCGGGGTGCTCGGCTCGAAGCCGGCGATGTTGGCGATCTCGAGGTCCGTCTTGAGCAGGCGGCCGATATCGCGCAGCAGGCCCGACTCATCGTGGCTGACCAGCGAGATGGCTTCGCCCGTCGCGCCGGCGCGGCCGGTACGGCCGATGCGGTGCACGTAATCCTCGGCGACCATGGGCAGGTCGAAGTTGATCACGACCGGCAACTGATCGATGTCGATACCGCGGGCGGCGATGTCCGTCGCGACCAGCACCGTGATGCGGTTGGTCTTGAAGTCGGACAGGGCGCGGGTGCGGGCATTCTGGCTCTTGTTGCCGTGGATCGCGGCGGACTTGATGCCGAACTGCTCCAGGTGACGGACCAGCTTGTCGGCGCCATGCTTGGTGCGGCTGAAGACCAGCGTCTGGCGACGGCTGTCCTGCGAGAGGATGTGCAGCAGCAGGTCGCGCTTCTTCGCGGCGTCGACCGGGTGCACACGGTGCGTGACCGTGTTGGCGACGGTATTGGCCGGAGCGGTCGAAATCTCGCGCGGGCTGCGCATGAACTGCTGGGCGAGCGCCTTGATCTCCGGCGCGAAGGTGGCCGAGAACAGCAGCGTCTGACGCTCCTTCGGCACGGCGGCGAGGATGCGCTTGAGCGCCGGCAGGAAGCCCATGTCGAGCATGCGGTCGGCTTCGTCGAGCACCAGCACGTCGACCTTGGACAGGTTCACCGAGCGCTGCTGCATGTGGTCGATCAGGCGGCCGGGCGTTGCCACGACGATGTCGACGCCGCGACGCAGGGCGTGCAGCTGGTTGCCCATGCCGACGCCGCCGAAGATGACGGTGCTGGAGAGCGGAAGATATTTGCCGTAGTCACGCAGGTTGTCCTGCACCTGGGCGGCCAGCTCGCGGGTCGGGGTGAGGATCAGCGCGCGGATCGGGCGCGCCTTCTCGCCACGCACTTCGTTGGCGATGCGCTGCAGAAGCGGCAGAGCGAATGCGGCGGTCTTGCCGGTACCCGTCTGGGCGGCGGCCATGAGGTCGTGGCCGGCGATGACCTGGGGAATGGCGGCTGCCTGGATCGGCGTCGGCTTCTCGTAGCCGGCTTCGGAAAGGGCACGCAGCAACGCGGGCGCGAGGCCCAGCGAATCGAAAGACATGGGGTGGAGCTCCTGCTTGACTCGAGCGTTCCCTGGAACCGCGCTGCGAGTTATGGATTGGCGGCCGCTAACCATGACGAAGACAGCAGGCTGGCCGGTGTCGAGCGCGCTTCCGGGGGTGGGGGAACGGGCGGGAGAATCTCCACGCCGGGGGTCCGCAAGGGAGTCGGAGCGCTTCTCGACTCGCGCAGTATACCTTATTGCGGTGCACAAATGGGGATCGGCGATTCAGCTCCGCCGCGAGGCCGTCATCAGGTAGCTGTTGTAGGGCGTCCGCCCGAACAAGGGGCGGAAATCCACCCGGATCCCCCTGGGCTCCAGCACCCCGCGGATATCCGCCTCGGTCGGGAAGTACTGAGCCCCACCGGGAATCCAGCCGACCGCCTTGATGAATTTCTCCTCCAGCACGGTAGCCCGGTATCGCCACGTGCCGTCCCGGATGACGTTGCGCAGGATCAGCACGCCATCTTCGGCGAGGTGGTCGACGGCGAACGACAAAAGGTCCGCCTGGCGTTCCCTGGGCAGGTAGTGCAGCACGTCGAGCATGGCGACGTGTCCGCGCAGGGGATGTGCCGCCGTGGCATCGGCTTCGCGCAGCGCGATGGCTTCGCCGAGTCCGGCCCGTTCCGCCGCTTCGCGGCCCATAGCGATCTTGCGCGGGTCGTGGTCGATGCCGACATAACCATCGAGCGCGTCACAGGCATGGAGATAGTGGCCGAGGAGGCCAAGCCCGCAACCGATATCCAGCATCGGCAGGCGACGTCCCGAGATGGCCTGGGCGGTAGCCGCATAGACGGGATCGCTGGCCAGCTTGCCGTGAATGTAGAGGCGGTCGC
Organism: Dyella sp. 333MFSha; assembly: GCF_900102405.1. Lineage (NCBI taxonomy): Bacteria > Pseudomonadati > Pseudomonadota > Gammaproteobacteria > Lysobacterales > Rhodanobacteraceae > Dyella > Dyella sp. 333MFSha. The sequence continues at coordinate 349,401 of NZ_FNBR01000001.1, forward strand.
CACGGCGGCTGAAACGTGAAGCGATCCGGCGTCGGATCCGGGTATCGGAACTCATGCGGCGAGGTGTCCTTTCCTGAAGGAGGACCGGGCACCATACGCGGCACCCGGTCGTGACGGCTAGTTCTGCTGAGGTCGCTGGCTGCCCTTGGCGATGTAGGCGTCGTATTCGCCCTTATCGACCTTGCCGTCATGGTTGGTGTCGGCCTCGTTGAAATGGGCCCGCATTTCCTTCAGCGCATCGTTGTCCTTGGGCAGGTCGCTGCGCTTGATGGATTTGCCGTCTTTCGAGAGATCGGCGAACGAGGGCGCGCCGCTGTCGGTCTGCGCCATGGCGGTACCGGCGCAGAACGCGGTCAGAACGGCAAATGAAACGATGGATCGCGAGTACTTCATGAGTCCTCCGTCTGTCGTGGCGAAAGCACCAGTTTTAGCGATGACCCGTCGCCGGATCGTGAGGTGCCCGTTGGATTTTCGCGCTGTGCTAGCCTCGGCGCGGCCCGAATCTCGATGAGGAAATTCTCATGCCGCTCCCCGCCGCCCTGCGCGATCTGGACCATACACAGCGACACACCGTGTTGGCCAGCTTCCTGGGCTGGACGCTCGATGCGTTCGACTATTTCCTGCTGACCTTCGTGATCCTTGCCGTCGCTCACGAGTTCAACGTGCCGAAGCAGGAGGTCACCTACGGATTGTTCCTCACACTGGCCGCGCGTCCGATCGGGGCGCTGATCTTCGGACGACTGGCCGACCGTTACGGTCGCCGTCCTGTCCTGATGTTCGACATCGTCCTGTTTTCGGTGCTCGAGGTCGCCTGCGCCTTCGCGCCCAGTCTGGGCATCCTGCTTGGCCTGCGCTTTCTGTTCGGAATCGCCATGGGCGGTGAGTGGGGCATCGGCGCCTCGCTGGCCATGGAGTCCATTCCCGCCAGGTCGCGAGGCTTCGTATCAGGGCTGCTGCAAAGTGGCTACCCGTGCGGGTTCTTTCTCGCCGCGCTGGTCAACTGGCTGCTGGTCGACCACATCGGCTGGCGCGGGCTGTTCATCGTGGGGGCCCTTCCTGCCTTCCTCGTGCTGTACATACGCCGCAAGGTGCCCGAGTCCCCGGTCTGGGAAGGTCGCCGGTCGAAGGCCCGGGAGAGCGTGTTCGTCTCCATGCGCGGTCACTGGAAGCTCTTCATCTATCTGATGCTTCTTATGGCGGCGTTCAACATGTTCAGTCACGGCTCGCAGGACATGTATCCGACCTTCGTGCAGGAGACGCTGAGGATTCCGGCGGGCTCCGGCACCGCCTTCATGCTGACGGCGCTGCTCAACCTCGGCGCCTTGTTCGGTGGCCTGACCTTCGGCTCGTTGTCGGAGCGGATCGGGCGACGCAAGGCGATCATCATCGCGGCGGTGCTGGCCATCCCGGTCATTCCGTTGTGGACCTACGGAGGCTCCTTGCTGCTGCTGGGCCTCGGCGCGTTCCTTATTCAGGTGATGGTGCAGGGCGCCTGGGGTGTCGTTCCTACCCACCTCAACGAGCTCTCGCCCGACGCCGTCCGCGGGACCTTGCCGGGCTTTGCCTATCAGATGGGCAATCTGCTCGCGGCGATCACCGCCACCGCGCAGACCTGGCTGGCCGAGCAGCGTGGGGGCGATTTCGCGTTCGCCATGTCGACCTGGATCGCCGTCGTGGCGGCCCTGCTGGCCCTGCTGACGTGGCTGGGACCCGAAGCGCGAGGTGTCGGCTTCGGCAAGGACCGTGACGCCGCGTGACGCCGGGGCCCGCGGCCGGTAAAATGCCGCGTTTTCATCCGGTAGAAACCAACATGCAGGCTGGTAAGGACAAGGTCATCTCGTTCCACTACACGCTCACCGTCGACGGCGAGAAAGTCGAAAGCTCGGTCGAGGGCGGCGAACCGTTGTGGATCCTGCTGGGCCATGGCCAGCTCATCCCGGGCCTGGAAGCGGGCCTCGAGGGCAAGTCGGTGGGTGATACGTTCGACATCGAAATCGCCCCGGAGCAGGGTTACGGCCCGCGTCAGGAAGGCATGACCCAGCGCGTGCCGAAGAAGTACTTCCCTCAGCAGGGCAAGGGCCTCAAGGTCGGCGATTCGACCGTGCTCTCCCTCAAGGAAGGCGGCAACCGTGTCGTCGTGGTCCAGAAGATCGGCTCCAGCGTGGTCGACATCGACCTCAACCATCCGATGGCCGGCAAGCACCTGACCTTCAACGTCGACGTGCAGGTCGTCCGCGACGCGACCGAAGAAGAACTGGCCCATGGCCACGCCCACCCGAAGGGTGACGGCGAGCACTGAGCCTTTGCTTCAGTGCGTTACGACGAAAGCGCCTTCGGGCGCTTTTTTCTTGCCTGAAGGTAGGCCAGGTTCTCCGGAGAACGAAAAAAGACGGCGCCCTATGCAGGCGCCGTCTTTTTTCGATCACGTCCGCGCGGCGATTACGCCAGCGACTTGCCGTTCACCGACACGTCCACATCGACGTTGCCGCGGGTGGCGTGCGAATACGGGCAGACATCTTCGTGCGCGGTCTTGACGATGTCCTGCGCGGTGGCGTCGTCGACACCCGGCAGGCTCACCTCGAGCTTGACCTGGATGGCGAAGCCGGAGCCTTCACGCGGGCCGATCCCGACGCTGCTGGCGACCGACGCGCCGTCGACCTTGACCTTCTTCTGGCCGGCGACGAAGCGGACCGCGCCCTCGAAGCAGGCGGCATAGCCGGCTGCGAACAGCTGCTCCGGATTGCTGCCGCCACCGTTGCCACCCATTTCCTTCGGCAGGCGGAGGTCGAGCTTGATCAGGCCGTCGTCGCTCTCGACGTGACCTTCGCGGCCGCCGGCGACCTTGGCGTGGGCGGTGTAAAGAATCTTCTGCACTTTCGAGAGGTTGCTCATGGCGTTGTCCTTTGTGTGTAGGGGAGTCAGGGGCCCGGAGCTGCCGGGCGTGGAACGTATATAAGCACGCAATTAAATCGCGCGCAATATAATTAACCGAGGCGTACCGGGTTCGTTGCCATTCGTTCAGTTAAGGACGCGACGCCCGTAGACGAAGTTCTGCTTCCAGTAAGCGCCATCCAGATCGTCCAACCGTACCGTGCCGCCGGAGTTTGGGGCGTGGACGAAACGACCCTTGCCGACGTAGACGCCCACGTGGGTGACATGACCACGGCCGAAAAACACGAGGTCACCGCTGGCGAGGGCCGACTCGTCGACCTTGGGCTTGTCCAGCGCCGCCATTTCCTGGGAGGTGCGCGGCAGGCGGAGGCCGGTCGAGGTCAGATAGATGTAGTTGATCAGGCCGCTGCAGTCGAAGCCGCCCTGCGGCGTGTTTCCGCCCCAGCGGTAAGGCGTGCCTACGAGCCCGATCGCACGGAACAGGACGTCGTTGGCGGCATCGGCCGGCGGCGCGTCGGCGGGGCGCGTCGACCATTCGAGGTTCTTCGCCAGCGGTACCGCGGAGGCGGGATTGCGCTGCTGGGACGACGAGCGCTTGTGTGGGGCACTGCCGCAGGCGGCCAGCAGGCTGAGGCAAACGCCAAGCATGACCGGGCCAAGAAAGCGCGATGGGCGGGGTGATGCGGGTAACGCGGGATGCACGGGCATATCCCCTGTAAGGATCGGCATGAGTCAGACTAGCAAAACCAATGGCTTACAGGGAATACCTGTTAAAGCGCACGAGTTTATGTTCCGGACAGGCCGGCCGCGGCCATTCACACCGTTAAACTACGTGCATGGATAGATCCCGAAGCGATGTGCTGGTCATGGGCGGCGGCGTGATCGGCCTGGCCTGCGCGCTGTACCTGCTGAAGGCCGGAGCCAGCGTGCGGGTGCTCGAACAGGGGCTGCCGGGCAGCGGCAGCTCCCACGGCAACTGCGGCACGATCACCCCCAGCCATGCGGGCCCTCTGACCATGCCGGGCATGGTCGGCACCGCGTTGCGTTCGCTCTGGCACCGCGATGCGCCGCTCTACGTGAGCCCCCGGCCGGACATCGCGCGCGCGCGGTGGCTGCTGGGCTTCGCGCGGCGCTGTACGTGGCGCGACTATCAGCAGGCCGGGGAAGCGCGTGGCGCCATCCTGGCCCGATCTCGCGCGCTGCTGGCCGATCTGGTCGGGAGCGAGGGGATGGCCTGCGAGTTCGAGGAGGTCGGCGAACTCTATGTCTATCGCCACGAGCGGAGCGTGCAGGCGGACCGGCCCCATGTGGAACTGCTGCGGCGCCTGGGCATGGACGTCCGCGTGCTGTTGGGCGACGACGTGCTCGCGCTGGAGCCTTCCCTGCGTGACGGCGTGGTGGGCGGCCTGCTGCATCCGGGCGATGCGCGTCTGCGACCCGACCGCTTCGTCGCCGAACTCGCACGGCGCGTGCGCGAACTCGGCGGCGCGATCGAGACGGGCGCGCGCGTGGACGAGTTCGGCTTCGATGGGGCCCGCATTTCACACGTCAGGACCACGCGTGGTGTTTTCTACGCGGATCGCGTGGTGATGGCGCTGGGCGCGTGGTCGCCGTTGCTCGGCAGACTGCTCGATATCCGTCTGCCGATGCAGCCCGGCAAGGGATACTCGCTGACCTGGGACACGCCGCCCGCGCAGTCGCCCACGCATTCGCTCGTGCTACGTGAGGCGGCGGTGTGCGTCACCCCCTGGGCGACCGGCTTCCGGCTCGGTAGCACCATGGAGTTTTCGGGCTTCGACGAAGGGCTCAATCCGGTTCGCATCGACGCGCTGCGTCGTGGCGCGGCCGCCTACCTGCGCGAGCCTGAAGGACGCGGTGAAGTGACACCCTGGTGGGGCTGGCGGCCCATGAGCGTCGACGAGCTGCCGATCATCGGTCCGAGTTCGCGCTGGTCCAATCTGGTTTACGCCACGGGGCACGGCATGCTCGGAATCAGCATGTCGGCCGCCACAGGCGAGCTGGTGGCGAACCTCCTCTCCGGACCGGCGCCGTCACTCGATCCGACACCCTATGCGCCCTCGCGTTTCGACCTGTGAACCGCCGCGCAGTCGTCGGCTTCACTCGCGCGGCGTTAGCCTCCCCATTTGATATCTGGAAGCTCTTATGACTGTGGAAGCCTTCGACCTCATCGTGATCGGCGGCGGATCGGGCGGCCTCGCGGCGGCGATACGCGCGGCGAAACATGGCGCGAAGGTGGCGCTCGTCGAACCGTCGGAGCTGGGCGGCACGTGCGTCAACGCGGGCTGCGTGCCCAAAAAGGCCATGTGGTACGCGGCGCAGATGTCCGAGGCCCAGTACATCGCGGTGGACTATGGTTTCCATGAGAAGCCCGGCAGTCTCGACTGGCCTCGCTTCATCGACCGGCGCGATGACTATATCGAGCATATCCACGCCAGTTATCGTCAGTCGCTCGACAAGGCACACGTCACGCTGGTTCACGAGCGCGCACGCTTCGTCGCGCCGGATCGCGTCCGCGCGGGCGAACGGGAACTCACCGCGCCGCACATCGTTATCGCCACAGGCTCGACACCGAAGAAGCTCGATAAGCCCGGCTTCGACCTCGGTGTGACATCGGACGGGTTCTTCCAGCTGCGCGAATGCCCGAAACGTACGGCGATCGTCGGCGGTGGCTATGTCGCCGTCGAGCTCGCGGGTGTGCTTCGCGCTCTGGGCAGCGAGGTCGACCTGTTCGTCCGCGGCAGGCTGATGGGTGGCTTCGACGAGGAGATCTCGTACCAGCTGGGTGAGGAGATGCAGAAGCATGGCATCGGTATCCATTACACGTGCCAGATCGACGCCGTCCACGAAAAAGACGGCGTCCTTTTGCTCGACTGCGACAAGGGCAGTCATCCCGGTCCGTACGATCTGCTGGTCTGGGCGGTGGGTCGCGAGGCGAATACCGAGTCGCTCGATATCGGCTCCATCGGTCTGGCGACCGATGACGAGGGTCACATCGAAGTCGACGATTTTCAGAACACCAACGTGCCCGGGATCTATGCGGTGGGCGACGTGACCCAGCGGCTGGCGCTGACCCCGGTGGCCGTGTCCGCCGGGCGCAAGCTGGCCGACCGGTTGTTCGGAGGCAAACCGAACGCGCGGCTCGACTACCGGAACGTTCCTACCGTCGTGTTCTCGCATCCGCCACTGGGCACCGTCGGCATGTCCGAGGAACAGGCCCGGGAGGCCTATGGCGCGGACGTGCACCTGTACAAGCAATCGTTCGTGCCCATGCAGCTCGCGCTGGCGCAGCGACCGATGAAGGTCCGCTTCAAGCTGATCTGCACCGGCGAAGACTCGCGCATCGTCGGCATGCAGATGCTGGGCCCCGGCGTGGACGAGATCCTCCAGGGCTTCGCCGTGGCCATCAAGATGGGTGCCACCAAGGAGGATTTCGACGCCACCCTGGCCGTGCATCCGACATCGGCCGAAGAGATGGTGACCATGGGCGATCGCGTGCCCGGTTGAGCGCTACACTGAGCCCATGATTCCGTACACCCTTCATCGCGGCAACGCGCCGCTCCTGATCAGCCTGCCGCACAACGGCAGCGCCATTCCCGACGATATCGGCGCCCGCATGAAGCGCCGGGCACGCCGTTCGGTGGACACCGACTGGCACGTGGCCGAGCTATATGACTTCGCCCGGAGCATGGGCGCCAGCGTCATCAAGCCTTTCGCGTCCCGCTACGTGGTCGATCTCAACCGTCCCTCTGACGGGCATGCCCTGTATCCCGGGCAGGCCGAGACCGGCCTGGCGCCGACGGTCATGTTCGACGGCAGCCCGATCTACCGGCCGGGTGCCGAGCCCGACGCGGCCGAGATCGCCGATCGCGTGACGCGTTGGTGGAAACCGTACCACCAGGCTCTGGGCGACGAGATCGCCCGCCTGCGCAAGCAGTTTGGACGTGTCGTGCTGTGGGAAGGCCATTCGATCCGCAGTGAAGTGCCGATGCTGTTCGACGGTCGCCTGCCGGATTTCAATATCGGTACGGCGGATGGCGCCAGTTGCTCGCCCGGGTTGCAGGAGGCGCTGGTCGGCGTGCTCGAGGGGCAGGGCGACTACAGCTTTGCCGTCAACGGGCGCTTCAAGGGCGGGCATATCACCCGTCATTACGGACGACCGGACAAGGGTATCGACGCGATCCAGCTCGAGCTGTCGCAGATCAACTACATGGACGAGGAGTCGTTCGAGTATCTGCCCAGGAAGGCGGCCGGGGTGCAGGCGTTGATCGGCGACATGCTGAAGGTGTGTCTGGCGTCGGTTCCCGCGGTTTCCTGAGCGTTCTGGCGAACGCCTACGAAGTGAATGCGGCCACACACTTCAGCTCGATCGCGATCGCCGTAGGCAACGCATTCACCTCCACGGTGGTGCGGCACGCATCCACCCCCGCGAACGCCTCCGCGTAAAGCCGGTTATACGCTTCAAAATCGCCCGCCATATCGGTCAGGTAAACCGTCACATCGACCAGGTCCTCGAACCGGGCGCCGCTGGCTTCGAGCACCGCGCGAACATTGGCGAACACCTGGCGGCACTGCGCTTCGATGTCGTGGCTGACGAGCGTTCCGTCCGCATCGACCACGTTGCCGGGGATCGAATTGTCCGCGGGTACACGCGGGCCGATGCCTGAGAGGAAGAGCAACGAACCCACCCGCCGGGCGTGCGGATAAGCGCCGACGGGCTTCGGTGCGCCCCCGACACGGATGACGTCATGACCCATGGTCGATGCAGACATTTCTGGCCTCGGTGAAAAAACGCATGGCTTCGACGCCGCCTTCGCGGCCGATACCCGACTGACCCGAGCCGCCGAAAGGCGTGCGCAGGTCGCGCAGCATCCAGCAGTTGACCCAGACGATGCCGAACCGCAGGCGCGCCGAAAACCGGTGTGCCCGCGAGACATCCCGCGTCCACACCGAGGCGGCCAGCCCGTAATTCGTACCGTTGGCGATCGCCAGGGCGTCGTCCTCGCTGTCGAAGGGGATCAGCGTAACGACCGGGCCGAAGATTTCGTCCTGATTGGTCGCCGCCTCCGGCGGCAGCCCTTCGATGACCGTGGGTGCGACGAACCAGCCCTCTGCGCAGCGACCGTCCACCTGCACGCGCTCTCCTCCTGTCAGCAGACGTCCGCCTTCCTGGCGCGCACGTTCGATGCATCCCATGACCTTGTCGAAGTGCGCCCGCGAGACCAGCGCGCCGAGATCGCTCGTCGCGTCGTTTGGATCGCCGGTACGCAGTGCGCCGACACGCTCCAGGTAGGCCGAGCGAAAACGCTCGTAGATGCTTCGCTGCACCAGCAGGCGCGATCCGCAGAGGCAGATTTCACCCTGGTTCGCGAAGCCCGAACGGACGATCGTGCTCATCGCCGCGTCGGAAAAATCGAAATCGTCGAAGACGACAGTGGGATTCTTGCCGCCGAGCTCCAGCGACACCTTCTTGAGCTGCGCCGCCGCCGCGGAGGCGATGGCGATACCCGTGCGCGTGCTGCCCGTGAACGAGACGGCCTTGACGCCCTCGTGCGTGACGACCGCCTCGCCGACGGCGGGCCCCGTCCCGTGGACGATGTTGAGGACGCCAGGCGGGAAGCCCGCGTCGCAGGCCAGCGTGCCGAGCAGCCATGCGGTATACGGCGTCACTTCCGAAGGCTTGGCCACCACGGTGTTGCCGGCGGCCAGCGCGGGGGCGATCTTCCACGTGAACAGATAGAGCGGAAGATTCCACGGACTGATGCAGCCGACGACGCCCAGGGGAAGCCGTAGCGTGTAATTGATGGCGCCGCGCTCCATCGCGTGCGACTCGCTGCTCCATTGCGTCGCGGCGGCCGCGAAGAAACGAAGGTTGGCGATCGCACGAGGGATATCCAGCGTGCGTGCGAGAGCGAGCGGCTTGCCGCTGTCCTGCGACTCCGCCGCGGCGAAGGCGGCGAGGCGCGCTTCGATCCGATCGGCAAGACGGGACAGGCACGCGGCGCGCGCGTCGGCCGGGGTCGACGCCCATCCGGCGGCGGCCTGTGAGGCGGCGCTCAGGGCGTCCGCGACGTCGGCCGCATCGGAATCGGGGCACCGGGCAAAGACGTGGCTCGTGGCCGGGTCGATGACGTCGAGATAGCGATCGCCCCGTGGCGCGCGTGCCTTCCCGTCGATGAGGTTGGCGAGAACGATCATGGCTGCCTCAGTTGAGGTTTCGGGTGCGCCCGCCGTCGACAGCCAGGCTCACGCCATTGACGTAGCCGGCGGCCGGACTGGCCAGGAAGGCGATCGCGGCGGCCACCTCGGCCGGTTCGCCGAAGCGCGCCGCGGGAACGCTGGCAAGCAGATCGCGCTCCACGTCCTCGCGGCTGCGACCGTTCCCGCGCCTGGCCTCGATCAGTTCCTCGGTGCGCGAGGTGCGCGTATAGCCCGGCAGCACGTTGTTCACCGTGATGCCGTCGGCGGCCACTTCCGATGCGAGCGTCTTGGCCCAGCCGGCCGTGGCGGCACGTACGGTATTGGACACGCCCAGGTTCGGGATCGGCGCCTTGACCGAGGTGGAGACCACATTGATCACGCGGCCGTAGTGCGCCCCGCGCATGCCGGGAAGGCAGGCCTGGGTAATGACCTGGGCCGCCAGCACGTGCTGGCGAAAGGCCGTCAGGTAGTCGTCCGGCGCGGCGGACCATGCGGGACCTGGCGGTGGCCCGCCGCTGTTGTTCACCACGATATGCACGGCATGCAGGCTGACCACTCGCGCGATAGCCGTGGTCAGGCCGGCGGTGTCGAGCATGTCGACGGCGAGGTGGTCGTGGGACTGGCCGGCATGCCGGGCGGGCAGCTCGCGGGCGAGGGCGGCGAGCGCATCCGCGGAGCGGGATAACAGGGTGACGCTGGCGCCCAGTTCGGCCAGCTCGAAGGCGGTGGCGCGGCCGATGCCTTGCGATGCGCCGCAGATCAGCGCGTGTCGACCGGTGAGGCGAAGATCCATGCGAGCTCCCTGCGGCGGGTGAACGGAATCAGTGTTGCTTCATCGCCCACCACTGTAACGCCATCGCGGCCAACCAGCACGGCCACGCGAGCCAGGGGGCACGTCGCCACAAGGCCTGCCAGCGGTTGAGCTGGTCATCGTTGAACAGGGCAGGAGCGTCCGAGCGCAGGACGCGGCGCACGCGCAGCCAGTTGGACAAGCCGTTCGGGCGACCGGAGTCGGCCTCGACGATGGTTTTCCACTGGTCCGGATAGCGCTTGCGCAGTGTCGCCGTGAAGCGCCACTGCGCAACGATGTGCAGGACGAAGAACGCGACCGCGCCCAGCAAGAGAAGAAGATAGAGGAGAACCGCGGTCTGCATGATCGGGTCAGCTGTCCTTGTCTTTTTTCTTCGCGTCGGTGCCGAGAAGATCGGTGGTCACCACATCGCGAATGGTCGAGATGACGCCGTTACCCTGCGACGCCTTCGAGCAGACGGCGTTGCCGATCGCCTTCTTGTACGTATCGTTCTGCATGCCCAGGAACAGCACGCCGTCCGGGCCGTGCGGGATCTTGAAGCTTCCCGCCGAGCTCATCTTGACGGGCGCTTCCGCCGAGAAGCTGCTGGGCGACTGCTCCCAGTAGGTCTGGCTCTTCTGCTGCTTGGCCGACGAATACACGACCAGGTAGCGCGCCTTGTCGTCTTCGACCTTGAACTTGCCGAAGGCGCCGGTCGTCTCGTTGGTCCAGCCCATGTACTCGCAGAGCTGGATGTCTTCCGCGTGCAGCGGCTGGAAGGCATCGTCCAGCAGCACCATGGTCGGGGCGAAGAGGTAGCTGGAGCTGAGCCAGCGACCGTTGAGTTCGGCTTTCAGCGCGATCGTGTACGGCATCTGCGCGCCCGCCGGCAGGCGGAACGCGAGGAAGTAGCTGCGGTCGCCGTTGAGATTGGCGACCGGGCTGTCCTTCGTCAGTTCGAACCGCTGCGGCTGCCAGGGCAGCATGTCCTGGTAGGAGAGGTCGGCGAAGCTGCCACAGCACGGCGAGGCGTCTTCGAGCGACTTGCGTGCGGCGTCGATCGCGGCCGTCGTTTTTTCCGGCGGACGGAAGTTCGGCGGCACGATCGCGCCCATCGTATGGCAGGCGGCGAGGCCCAGCAGGGCCACGGCGATCAACAGGGGACGTACGACGTGTGGGGGCATGGTCTTCAGTCGGGGAATGATCAGAACTCGGCGCTCCCTGCCGCGCGAGGGTAGGGGATAGCGTCACGGATGTTGGCCAGACCGCAGACGTAGACCAGCAGGCGCTCGAAGCCCAGACCGAAGCCGGCATGCGGCACGGTGCCGTAGCGGCGCAGGTCGCGGTACCAGTTGTAGGTGTCCTTATCGAGCTTGAACTGGTCCATGCGGCGGTCGAGGTAGTCCAGGCGTTCCTCGCGCTGAGCACCGCCGATGATCTCGCCGATGCCGGGTGCGAGGACGTCCATGGCCGCCACAGTCTTGCCGTCGTCGTTGAGGCGCATATAGAACGCCTTGATCTCTTCGGGGTAGTTCATGACGACCACGGGACGGCCGATATGTTCCTCGGCGAGGTAGCGCTCGTGCTCGGTCTGCAGGTCGATACCCCAGGCGACCGGGTGTTCGAATTTTTTTCCGGACTTCTGCAGGATCTCGACGGCCTCGGTGTACTGGATGCGCTCGAACGGCTTGGCGATGAACGCTTCCAGGCGCGTGATGGCGTCCGGCTGCACGCGTTCGGCGAAGAACGCCATGTCGTCCTGGCGCTCGTCCAGCACGGCCTTGAAGATGCCCTTGAGGAACAGCTCGGCCAGATCGGCGTTGTCGTTCAGGTCGGCGAAGGCCACTTCGGGCTCGACCATCCAGAACTCGGCCAGATGGCGCGTGGTGTTGGAGTTTTCGGCGCGGAAGGTGGGGCCGAACGTGTACACCTTGCTCATCGCCATGGCATAGCCTTCGACGTTGAGCTGGCCGGACACGGTGAGGAAGGCCTCGCGACCGAAGAAGTCCTTCTTCCAGTCGATCCCGCCCTTGTCGTCGCGCGGCAGGTTTGCCAGGTCGAGCGTGGAAAGGCGGAACATGTCGCCGGCGCCTTCGGCGTCGGAGGTGGTGATGATCGGCGTGTTGATCCAGAAGAAGCCCTGCTCCGTCAGGATCCGGTGGATCGCCATCATCATGGTGTGGCGGACGCGGGTGACGGCCCCGAACAGGTTGGTGCGCGGGCGCAGGTGGGCGACCTCGCGCAGGAACTCCATCGAGTGCTGCTTGGGCTGGATGGGGTAGGTAAGCGGGTTCTCGACGAAGCCGGTGACCTCGATGCGGGTGGCCTGGATCTCGAAGGCCTGGCCCTTGCCCTGCGACGGCACAAGCTTGCCGGTGGCGATCACGCCGGCGCCGGCGGAGAGGTGCTTTACGTCGGTCTCGTAGTTGGCGAGATCCGAGGTGGCGACCACCTGGATGGGGGCGAAGCAGGAGCCATCGCTCACGTTAACGAAGGAGAGGCCACCCTTGGACTCGCGCAGGGTGCGCACCCAGCCGCGGACCGTGACTTCGTGTTCGCCTGCGGTCGTACCGCCGGCGAGGGCCTGCTTGACGCTTACCACCGTCATCGATTGAAACTCCAGAAAAGGCGCCGCACATAAGGAGGGCGCGTGGGACGCGACCTTGCATGATAATGTAAGGGTCACGTGAACGGCACCGTTCCCGGGTATATCACGGTAATAAAACGATTTCATGAGCATCCAGATCACTCCCGCCGCCTCCGACCGCATGCGCGCCTTCCTGTCCCGGGCACCTGAGGCCGCGGGCGTGCGTTTTTCCGTCAAGCGAATGGGCTGCTCGGGCTTCGGCTACGTGGTCGACCTGGCCGGCGCCATCGCCGACGAGGATCAGGTGCTCGATATCGACGGGATCCGCGTCGTGGTCGACCCGAAGAGCCTGCCCCTGGTCGACGGCACCCTGATCGACTTTCAGCGTCAGGGCCTGAACGCCTCCTTCGTTTTCCACAACCCCAACGCCACCGGCGAATGCGGCTGTGGCGAGAGCTTCACCGTCTCGTAAGCCTCGCCGCTTGCGATAACCTCCCGAATCTCCTTACAATGCGCGGCTGGCTCTCCCCAAACGAGGGTCTTCTTGCCTCACCGCACGTCGCGGGAGGCTGCCATCCCCGGAAGGGGTGCATCCACAAGGAGTCACCATGCGTCATTACGAAGTCGTGTTCCTGGTCCATCCGGACCAGAGCGAACAGGTGCCCGCCATGATCGAGCGCTACAAGGCGCTGATCGAAGGCGACAACGGCACGATCCACCGTCTGGAAGACTGGGGCCGCCGTCAGCTGGCTTACCCGATCGCCAACCTCGCCAAGGCTCACTACGTGATGCTGAACATCGAGGTTTCGCAGAACGCCCTCAACGAGCTCGAGACGGGCTTCCGTTTCAACGACGCTGTCCTGCGCCACCTCGTGGTCCGCCGCGACGAAGCCGACACCGAGCCGTCCTTCATCCTGAAGAGCAAGGAAAAGGATGAGCAGAAGGGTTCGCGTCGCCGTGACGACGACAGCGACGGCGACGACCGCCGTGGTGGTCGCGACAACGACAACGATCGCGACAGCGACGACTAATCGGGGATCACAGACATGTCCAAGTTCTTCCGCCGCCGTAAGTTCTGCCGCTTCACCGCTGAAGGCGTGAAAGAGATCGATTACAAGGATCTCAACACCCTGCGTCAGTACGTGACCGAGAACGGCAAGATCGTCCCGAGCCGCATCACCGGCACGAAGGCCCGCTACCAGCGTCAGCTGGCGACCGCGATCAAGCGCGCTCGCTTCCTCTCGCTGCTGCCGTACACCGACAACCACGACGTCTGATTTTTCAGGCGTCTCATTTCGGACAACCGTCCTGGCTGCATGGGGCCCAACCCGTGCTAACGAAAGTAAGGAATATTTATGGAACTCATTCTCCTCGAGAAGGTGAAGAACCTCGGCAACCTCGGCGACAAGGTCAGCGTCAAGCCGGGTTACGGTCGTAACTTCCTCCTCCCGACCGGCAAGGCCGCTCGCGCGACCGCCGCCAACCTCGAAGCGTTCGAAGCACGTCGTGCCGAGTACGAAGCCAAGGCCAAGGAACAACTGGCCGGCGCCGAGGGTCGTGCCGCCAAGCTCGACGGCGCGGAAGTCACCATCGAAGTCAACGCTTCGCCGGAAGGCAAGCTGTTCGGCTCGGTGACCCCGCGTGACGTGGCCGAGGCATTCGTCGCCAAGGGCTACGAAGTCGACAAGAGCGAAGTGATCCAGGCCGAAGGCCCGTTCCGCAACACCGGCGAATACGATGTCACCATCGTGCTCCACGCCGATATCCAGCAGACGGTCAAGGTCAAGGTCGTCGGCGCGTAAGCACCGGCTACCGGCAACACCGAAGCGGGCGCCCTTGTGGCGCCCGTTTTTTTTGCCTCGCGCCGATGGACTCGGTCATGCCGCGCTCCGGCAGGAGCCAGCCCTTCCGTGCCCCGGCAGGAGCCGCCGTTCCGTGCTCCGGCAGGCGCCAGTCCTTCCGCGCTCCTGTAGGAGCCAGCCCGTCCGTGCTCCTGTAGGAGCCAGCCCTGCTGGCGACAGCCAACGAAGCGGCGAAGCGGCAACCCTCAATTTGCGTAACATCTCACAAGCCAACGCAGCATCCGTCATCGTCGAGCGTCCGCCCGCCCCAGCCAAAGCCCCGCCCAGCGCGGCTTCCGCCAGACCCCGTCCACCTCGCATTGGCTCCAGCCAACTCCCCCACCTAAAGTCACGCCCTTTGCGCAGTCAGCAAGCGAGCGGTCATGGGCAAGTGGTGGTGGCGGTCATGCATGGGCGTGGCTGGCGGTTCGATCATGGGAATGTCGGCCTGGGCTGCCGATGCACCGGCAGAGGCGGAAAGCGCGCCCTACATCGAGGCACGCTACCGTTACAGCAATCTCCATTCCGACGGTGCGCCTAAGCGAGGTCACGCCAACACGTTGCGCACGCAGCTTGGCTATCACTGGGTGATCGGCAACGGCTGGAGCGTCTACGGCGAAGGCACCCGCACGTGGGCGCTGTTCGGTCAGCAATACGATGATGGCTCGGCCCGTATCACCCCCTATCCAACCGAAGCGGATCCCGCCTCCACTGGCGTGACCAATGCGTGGGCGGAGTATCGCGACGACGCGTTCGCCGTGCGCGCCGGACGTCAGTACGTGCTTCTCGATGCCGGCCGTTTCATAAGCAACAACCCATGGCGGCAGAACCTGCAATCCTACGACGGTGTGCAGCTGTCCTGGAAAGCGTGGCAGGGAGCCGACCTGCGCTACTTCTGGCTGGGCCGCGCGAACCGTACGCCTGGGTTCGATTTTCACGACCGTGACCAGCGTCGGTGGAAGCTCGCAGCGCACCTGCTGCACCTGGATCAGGCATTGTCGGTGGGTAAGCTGGCCGCCTACGGCTATTTCATCCGCAACGACACGGTGGCCGCCAACTCAACGAAGACGGCCGGCGCCCGCTGGACGGGCTCCTACCAGCCTGCTGCCAGCGCGGCGAAACTGGGCTGGACCGTGGACGTGGCCCGTCAGTACGACTACGCGAATAACCCCGCGCGGTTCAGTCTGGGCTACCACCTGTTCGAGGTGAGCTACGGCCTGCCAGCACTTTCCGGGCGCGCCGGTGAGGAGAAGCTTGACGGCAACGGGCGCAACGCGGTCAACGTCGCCTACGGCGTGGCTCGCGCCTTCAACGGCTGGGTGGTGGCTTTCCGCATTCCCCGCACCGGTTTACGCGAACGCTACGTCGGTGTCCTCGGCAGCGTCGATGCGGGCCGCAAGATAAGCTGGCAGGTCACGTCGCGGCATTTCCGGGCAGAGAAGGGCGGTGCGCTGCTGGGCCGTGAACTGGATGCGGGCGTGCTGGTAGGGCTGGCCAGGGGCCTGACGCTGGACATCCAATATGGCGATTACCGTGCCTCATCCCACGGCGTCGATGAGCGAAAACTGTGGCTCATCGGCGAATACCGCTTCGGCCAGGCGCCGCGCTGATGGGATAACCCACAAGTTATCCACAGACTTATCCTCTCAAGGTTTGCGACAGGGGCGCGTATCATGGCGTCACGGCGACCCGGGCCCGGGTCATCAGCCGACGGCATGACGAGGTAAACGATGTCCTTCAATCCAGAGCGTGGCGAGCGCGGTGAGCGCGGCGACCGCAAGCGCCGCCGCGAGCGCGAGCCCAGCGCTTTCGAGTCCCTTCGCATCCCGCCGCACTCCATCGAGGCGGAACAGGCCGTCCTGGGCGGCCTGATGTTGTCTCCGGACTCGCTGGACAAGGTGGCCGACAAGCTGACCGACGACGACTTCTACCGCAAGGACCATCGTCTGATCTGGCGCGCCATCAACGAGCTGGCCAACAAGGGCATGCCCTGCGACGCCATCACGCTGGGCGACTGGTTCGTCGCCAACGAAATGGCCGAGATGGTCGGTGGTGCCAGCTACCTGATGGAACTGGCCAACTCCACGCCCAGCGCAGCCAATATCGCCGCTTATGGCGATATCGTGCGCGAAAAGTCGGTACTGCGCATGCTGATCGACGCGGGTACGTCGATCACCGAGGACGGTTTCCGTCCCGAAGGCAAAAGCGTTCAGGAGGTGATGGAGCTCGCCGAGCAGCGCGTGTTCCGTATCGCGGAATCGGGCGCGCGCGGTAAGAAAGACATCGTCTCCGTACGCGAAGCCGTGGGTGAGGCCTTCCGCATGCTGACAGAGCGCTATGAAAAGCGCGGCCAGCTCACCGGTCTGTCCACCGGCTTTACCGATCTCGACGAACTGACCTCGGGCTTGCAGCCGTCCGACCTGGTCATCATCGCGGCTCGTCCGTCGATGGGTAAGACGGCGTTCGCACTCAACCTCGCCGAAGCGGCGGCGATGCGCGGCAAGAAGGCCGTGGCGGTGTTCTCGATGGAAATGTCGGCCTCACAGCTGGCCTTCCGTCTGATCTCGTCGCTCGGTCGCGTGCACGCGCAGCACCTGCGAAACGGCGATCTGGCCGAAGAAGACTGGCCGCGCGTCACGTCGGCGATCACCATGCTCTCCGATGCGAAGATCTTCATCGACGACACGCCAGCCATGTCGCCGGTGGAAATGCGCTCGCGTTCGCGTCGTCTGCAGCGCGAACACGGGCTGGGCCTCATCGTGATCGATTACCTGCAGCTGATGCAGGTGCCCGGCAACAGCGAAAACCGCGCGACGGAGATCTCGGAAATTTCCCGCGGCCTCAAGGCGCTGGCGAAGGAACTCAATGTGCCGGTGATCGCGCTGTCGCAGCTGAACCGTTCATTGGAGCAGCGCGCCGACAAGCGTCCGATGATGTCCGATCTTCGCGAGTCCGGCGCTATCGAGCAGGATGCCGACGTCATCATGTTCATCTACCGCGACGAGTACTACAACAAGGAATCGCCCGATAAGGGCCTGGCCGAAATCATCATCGGCAAGCAGCGTAACGGTCCGACGGACACGGTGAAACTGGCCTTCCTCGGTCACTACACCAAGTTCGAGAACTGGACGCCGGAATCCTACGTGGGGTCGTTCGACTAGCTTGCCGCTTTGATTGTCTTTCATGTGTCGGGGATGGAGTCATGAGGCTCAGGTTCTGGGGAATGTCGCTGCTCATGCTCGCCACCGACGTGTCGGCGGCCGAACGTATCGCGCTGCCCGACCACCCCACGGCCGACCAGCGCGCGGACATCGAGCAGCGCCTCAACGACTGGCCGCTGCTGGCGCGGTTCGCGAAGGACAACGCAACCTATCCGCCGCCCAGAGTCGGGGAGAAGCGCGTCATCTTCTTCGGCGACTCGATCACCGATTTCTGGGGCCGGCCCATCGGCGAGTTCTTCCCGGGGCGTGGCTACATCAACCGCGGGATCAGCGGCCAGACGACGGCGCAGATGCTGGTTCGCTTTCGCGCCGACGTGATCGCCCTGAAGCCGGCGGTCGTGGTGATCCTCGCCGGGACGAACGACATCGCGGGGAACACCGGCGCGTCGTCGCTGGGCATGATCGAGGACAATCTGTCGTCGATGACCGAGCTGGCCCGGGCGCATGGTATCCATGTCGTCCTCGCTTCGTTGCTGCCCGTCAGCGATGCGGTCATCAAGGATCAGACGGTGCGCCGGCCGCCCTCGGCGATTCTCGCCCTGAATGCATGGATCCGTCAGTACGCGGGAGCGGAGCATCTCGTGTTGCTCGATTACGCGCCGGCGATGTCGGACGGCGCGGGCGCCCTGAAGGTCGACTTGACGGACGATGGGTTGCATCCGAACGCGAAGGGCTACGCCGTGATGGCGCCGCTTGCTCAGAAAGCCGTCGATGCCGCTTTGGCGGCGGCGACTGATTAACGCGTTGGCAAATTCCTACAGCATTTTAGGACAACGCCCAACAGACGCATGTCTGCCTGATCGCTAGCATCGTCCGCTCATTCGACGGCCTTTTCCCGCGTGCGTCCGGGCAGGGTCAAGGTCGTTCAGGGCCGGACGCATCAGGACAGAATCCATCATGGAAATTACCTTCAGGCACGCCGGTGTGGCGTCGCTTGCGCTTGGCCTCACCCTTACGCTTTCCGCGTGCGCCGCCACCAACCCGCTCGTCGCCAAAACCCAGAAGGAGCACGAAGCGAAGGTCGCCGCCATTCCCAAATGCGCACGCAAGCTCGGAAGCATCTCGGTGCTCGAGCCCGAGGGCGACGTGCACTGGTGGACGCAGCAGCAGCTGCCGTCGCCGACCAAACTTATCAAGGTGTTCGTCAACAAGTCCGGCTGCTTCACACTGGTGGATCGCGGCACGGGCATGAGCGCGGCGATGCGCGAGCGTGCGCTTGCGGCCGGAGGTGAACTCCGTGGTGGCGCCAACGTCGGCAAGGGGCAGGTCAAGGCGGCGGACTATGTCATGGTCCCCGATCTGGTTTCGGCCAATGGCAATGCCGGCGGCAGCGCGCTGGGAGCGCTGGCGGGTGGTCTGATCGGGGGCGGTGCCGGGCGCCTCGTCGGTTCCATCAACATCAGTTCCAAAACGTCGGACGTGGTGCTCACCGTCACCGATGTGCGCTCGTCCGAGCAGGTCGCGATGGCGGAAGGCCATGGCGAGAAGAATGACATCGGCCTCGGGGCCCGCGGCTCGTTCTTCGGCAGTCAGGGCATGGGCGGCGCCGGCATCGGTGGCTACGCCAACACCACGATCGGCCAGGTCATCACCATGGCCTATCTCGACGCCTACACCAAGCTGGTCAACGAAATGGGCGGCATGCCGGGCAACGCGTCCGCAGCGAATGCGCGGCAGTCCGGCACGGTTCGCGTGGCGACGCGCATGTTCGCCACCTCCAGCATGAAGGGCAAGGCCGTGCGCTCGCTCGAGCCCGGCATGACGGTCTATCCGACGGGCGACAAGGTCGGAGTCATCTGGGAGGTCGAGGACGAGCACGGCAACCGAGGCTGGATCTCGTCGGAAAACTTCGACCTGGCGCGCTGACCGGCCGGTAACCGCCACCCTCGCGCCACACGGCTGCCCGGTCGATCCGGCTAGACTGGGCAGTCTTCTTCGTCAGCGTTGCCGCATTCAAGCCCATGAGCCGTACCACCGTCGCCACCATCCATCTCGGTGCCCTGCGCCATAACCTCGCTCGCGTGCGTGCACTGGCGGGCACCGCGAAAGTCATGGCGGTGGTGAAGGCCGACGCGTACGGGCATGGCCTCGAGCGCGTGGCCCGCGCACTGGATGGCGAGGCCGAGGCCTTTGCGGTCGCGGCCATTGCGGATGGTCTGCGGCTTCGCGCGGCCGGGCACCGGCAGCGCATCGTCGTTCTCTCCGGCCCCGACACGTCGTCCGATATCGCGGAAATGCAGCGCCTCCGGCTGGACGCGCTGATTCATCACGATGCCCAGCTCCCCTGGCTGGCGAAGGCCGATCCTTCGCGAGGTCCGCTGCGGGTCTGGATCAAGGTCGACACGGGCATGCACCGGCTCGGTTTCGATCCGGTGCGTGCACGTGAGGTGCATGCGGCTCTCTCGGCCATGCCAGCCATCGACCCCGAGCTGGGACTGATGACGCACTTCGCCTCGTCGGAGGAATTCGAGGGGAGCGAGACCGCCCTGCAGATCGCCCGGTTCCGCGCGGCGACCGAAGGACTCCACGGCCCGCGAGCGTTGTCCAACTCCGCCGCGGTGCTCGGCTGGCCGGATGCGCGCGCCGACTGGGTTCGCACGGGCGGCCTGCTCTACGGACTGTCCGTGGTCGAGGGCAAATCCGGTAGCGATTTCGGCTTCCGTCCCGTCATGACCCTCGCCACCCGTCTCGTAGCGATCAATCGCCTCGCAAAGGGGGAGCGCGTCGGCTACAACGGCACCTACGAGTGCCCTGAAGACATGCCGGTCGGCGTGGCCGCCATCGGCTACGGGGATGGTTATCCACGCAGTGCCGCCCCCGGCACGCCGGTGTCGATCGATGGCCGCCTGGCGCCGCTGATCGGCCGGGTCTCCATGGACCTCATCACGATCGACCTGCGCGGCATACCCGAAGCGCGTACCGGCGACCGCGTGACGTTGTGGGGTGAGGAGCTTCCGGTCGAGACGGTGGCGGCGTCGGCGGGTACGATCTCGTATGACCTGACCTGTGGCATGACCCGTCGCGTACTGTTCGTCGAAGACGAAACCTGAGCGAGCGTCACCCGCGTATCGGTCCCTGCGACAGCGCTGTGCGATACAGCCTCATCCACTTCACGGAATTTCCCGACGATGGCCAAGGCCAAGACCGCTTACGTGTGCACCCAGTGCGGTGCCGAGCACAGCAAATGGCAGGGCCAGTGCGCTGAATGCAACGAATGGAACGTCCTCACCGAATTCGTCGTGCAGCCCGCCAAGCCCGCGGCGGTGTCATCGCCGGGTGCCCGGCGCGGCGGTTATGCGGGGGATGCCGCGGGCGCGCCGAGGATCACGCCGCTCACCGAGGTCCTGCTGACAGCCGAAGCCCGCACGAATACCGGCATAGGCGAGCTCGATCGCGTGCTCGGCGGCGGTCTGGTCGATGGCTCGGTGGTGCTTATCGGCGGCGATCCGGGGATCGGCAAGTCGACCCTGTTGCTGCAGATGCTCGGCACGCTGGGTGCCGTGTTGCCAAGCCTGTATGTCACGGGCGAAGAATCGCTGAGTCAGGTGGCGAGCCGCGCGCAGCGCCTTGACTTGCCGCTGGCGCCTTTGCATGCGCTGGCGGAAACCTGCATCGAGCGGATTCTCGAGCAGGCGGTGACTGCGCGGCCGCGCGTACTGGTGATCGACTCGATCCAGACGATCTGGACCGAGATGCTCACCGCCGCACCGGGGTCCGTCAGTCAGGTGCGCGAGTCCGCCGCCAAGCTCACGCGGTTCGCCAAGGAAACCGGCACCTCGGTCTTTCTGGTCGGCCATGTGACGAAAGAGGGCGGCATCGCCGGACCGCGCGTGCTTGAGCATATGGTCGACGCCGTCCTGTATTTCGAGGGTGAGTCGGGCAGCCGTTTCCGTGTGCTGCGCGCGTTCAAGAACCGCTTCGGCGCTGTCAACGAGCTGGGCGTGTTCGCCATGTCCGAGAAAGGTCTGCGCGAAGTCCCGAACCCCTCGGCCATTTTTCTTTCCGCCCACTCGGGCCCCACGCCCGGCAGTGCGGTCATGGTGACGCGCGAAGGCACGCGGCCGTTGCTGGTCGAGGTCCAGGCGCTGGTCGATCAGTCGTCACTGGGTAACCCCCGGCGTGTGGTGCTGGGGCTGGAGCAGAACCGTCTCGCCATGTTGCTCGCCGTCCTTCATCGCCACGGCGGTGTGGCGGCATATGACCAGGACGTCTTCGTCAACGTGGTCGGCGGTATTCGTGTTCAGGAGACGGCATCCGATGTTCCGGTGATCATGGCGGTGCTGTCCAGCCTGCGCGATCGTCCCCTGCCCGAAAAGACCATCGCCTTTGGTGAAGTCGGTCTGTCCGGTGAGATCCGCCCGGTGCCCAATGGCGAGGAGCGGCTGAAGGAAGCGGCGACGCACGGTTTTCGTCGTGCCATCGTGCCGGCCGCCAACGCGCCCAGGCGTGGTCGCGTTGGCGACATGGAAGTCATCGGGGTCGAGCGGTTGTCACAGGCCCTGGACGCGAGCCGGGACGCGTAAGCCGCAAGGGCGCAAGGACGCGCGCGCTTATGCCGTGCGGTGCAGGATGAGCTCCAGCACCGCCTTGGTGCCGAAGAATGCCAGCAGCAGGAACGCCATGCCGGCCAGCGTCCAGTACACGGCACGAATGCCGCGCCAGCCGTAGCGCCACCGTCCCCAGAGCAGGACCCCGAAGACGATCCAGGCGATGATCGAGAGCACCGTCTTATGGACGAGGTGCTGCCCGAACAGGTCGCCGACGAACAGGGCGCCGGTCACCAGAGTCAGCGTGAGCAGCACGAAGCCGACCGCGATCAGACGGAACAGCAGTACTTCGGTCAGCGTGAGCGGGGGCAGGGCGCGCAGCCAGTGGCCGAACTTGCTCCGGCGCAGTGCGCGCTCCTGAATCGCCAGCAGGATGGCCAGGGCGGCGGCGATCGACAGGATGCCGAAGGCCAGCACGGCGATGGTGACGTGCAGCTCGATCTGCCAGGTCATGATGCCGGGCGCGGTGTGAGGCGCCAGAAACGTGTCGACCGCCAGGAAGATCGCGGAGAGCGGGAAGATCAGGATGCCCAGCCCCGCGACCGGCCGGGACAGGTTGACCGCCAGCGTCAGTGCCGAGGCGATCCAGGCGACCAGCGACAGGGCGGCGAAGAAATGCAGATCCAGCGTGCCGCGGTGGGCACTGAGCAGGACGGCGCCGTGGGCAAGGGCGGCGACGGTCGCCAGCAGGGCGCCCGCACGGGCGAGCGGCTGCCCGCCCGTGACCAGTGGCCGCGCGAGGACACCGGCGGCGGACAGGTAGAGGGCGATGGCGGCCAGCGTAAGGGCGGTGACGATCATGACTGCGGAGTGTGGCATAGCCGCCCGGGGTCGTGAATGCGACACAGTGGCATTTGCTCGCCCAAGCCCTTTGCGCGTCCCGCGTCAGCTATAATTCGTCGTTTACAGCATCGCCGACCCGACTCGTCATGTTCGAATCGCTCAGTAATCGCCTCTCCGATACCGTCAACCGCCTGCGTGGTCGCGGCCGGCTGACCGAGGAAAACATTCGCGAAACCCTGCGCGAAGTCCGCATCGCCCTGCTCGAGGCCGACGTGGCCCTGCCGGTGGTGAAGGCGCTGATCGAGCGAGTCAAGGTCCGCGCCGTCGGCCAGGACGTGCTGAAGAGCCTGTCGCCGGGCCAGGCGCTGATCAAGGTCGTCAGCGACGAGCTGACCGCGGTTATGGGTCAGGCCAACACCGAGCTGAACCTCGCCGCCACGCCTCCCGCCATCGTTCTGATGGCCGGTCTGCAGGGTGCGGGTAAGACCACCACGGTCGGCAAGCTGGCCCGTTTCCTCAGGGAGCGGAAGAAGAAGCGCGTCATGGTGGTCAGCTGCGACGTGTATCGTCCCGCCGCCATCGAGCAGCTGCGCACGCTGGCCGAGCAGGTCGACGTCACCTTCTTCCCGTCGGAAGCCGGCCAGAATCCGGTCGATATCGCGAAGGCCGCGGTTGCCGCCGCCCGTCGCGAAGTGATGGACGTGCTGCTGGTCGATACCGCGGGCCGTCTGCATATCGACGACGCGATGATGGACGAGATCAAGGCGCTGCACGGTGCCCTGAACCCCATCGAGACCCTGTTCGTGGTCGACTCGATGACCGGTCAGGATGCGGCCAATGTGGCCAAGGCGTTCTCCGACGCCTTGCCGCTGACCGGTGTGATCCTGACCAAAACGGACGGTGACGCCCGTGGCGGCGCCGCCCTTTCGGTGCGCTACATCACGGGTCGCCCGATCAAGTTCCTCGGTGCGGGCGAGAAGTCCGACGCCCTCGAGCCGTTCCATCCCGATCGCCTCGCGCAGCGCATCCTCGGCATGGGCGACGTCCTGTCGCTGGTCGAGGAAGTCGAGCGCAAGGTCGACCAGGAAAAAGCCCAGAAGCTGGCCGAGAAGGTCATCAAGGGCAAGCGTTTCGATCTGAACGACATGCGCGACCAGCTCGAGCAGATGTCGAACATGGGCGGCCTGGCCGGTCTCATGGACAAACTGCCCGGCATGGGCAACATCCCGGACAGCGTCAAGTCCAAGGTCAACGACAACGAGCTGAAGCGCATGGTCGCTATCATCGGCTCGATGACGAAGAAGGAGCGTCGGCACCCCGATCTCCTGAACGGATCGCGCAAAGCCCGTGTGGCGCGTGGTTCGGGCACGCAGCCGGCGGACGTCAACCGCCTGCTGAAGCAGTACATGCAGATGGAAAAGATGATGTCCAAGCTGTCCAAGGGCGGCAGCAAGGGTCTCCTCCGTCAGATGCGTGGGGCGATGAAGGGTATGGGCGGTATGGGCGGCGGTTTGCCGCCGATGCGCTAAACCCCTTCCATTTTCTACAACTTTCGCTAAAATGCCGGGTTTACCGCGCCCGCTTCTCGCGCGCGCCTTGCCGGCACACGGCATTCTGGAGCTCGTAATATGGTTAAGATTCGTCTTTCGCGCGGTGGCGCCAAGGGCCGTCCGTTTTATCACATCGTTGTGACCGACCAGCGCAGCCCGCGCGACGGTCGTAACATCGAGCGTGTCGGCTACTACAACCCGGTCGCTTCGGGCGCTGATAAGCGTCTCGAGCTCGACGTCGCCAAGGTCCAGGCCTGGGTCGGCAAGGGTGCGCAGCTGACCGACAAGGTCCGTGCCCTCGTGAAGGAAGCCGGCAAGCTGGCTGCTTGATGTCGACGGAGTCCGGTAAGCGCGTCCGTCTGGGGCGCATTGTCGGGCTCTACGGTGTGCAGGGCCAGGTCAAGCTCGAAAGCTGGACCGAGCCCCGCATCCAGATCTTCCGCTACCAGCCATGGCTGCTCACCGCGCCGGGTGTGGAAAAGGAAATCGGCGGAGTCCGTGGACGCGCGCAGGGCAAAGGTCTCGTGGCCAGCCTTCCGGGCGTCGAGGATCGCGATCAGGCGACAGCCCTCATCGGTTGTGAGATCACGGTCTCGCGCGATGTGCTGCCGCCTCCCGCTCCGGGCGAGTTCTACTGGACCGACCTTGAAGGCCTCGAGGTCGTTACCACGGAAAACGTCGTTCTCGGTCGGGTGAATCATCTGTTCGCCACCGGCGCCAACGACGTCATGGTGGTGAAGGATGGTGACAAGGAACGCCTGATTCCGTTCGTCCAGGGCCCTTACGTGCACGCTATCGATTTCGACAGCGCCCGCATCGTGGTGGACTGGGACCCCGAGTTCTAAGGCGACGAATCCAGGTCATGCGTATCGATGTGGTTTCGTTGTTTCCCGATTTCGTCCGCCAGTCGGCCGCGGTCGGGGTGGTCGGAAGGGCGCAGCAACGCGAGTTGTTACAGGTGGAAACCTGGAACCCTCGCGATTTCGCTCCCGACAGGCATCGCACCGTGGACGGCCGCCCTTTTGGCGGTGGGCCGGGCATGGTGATGCTGATCGACCCTCTGCGAGCGGCGCTCGCAGCGGTTCGTGAGGCGGCACCGGAACCGGTGCACGTGATTTATCTCAGCCCGCAAGGTGCGCGGCTGACGCAGAAGAGGACCGAGGCGCTGGCAAACATGCCGCGAATCGCCCTGATCTGCGGACGTTACGAGGGCGTGGACGAACGCCTGCTGGAGCACGAGGTCGACGAAGAGCTTTCAATCGGCGATTATGTGCTGTCTGGCGGGGAGCTTGCCGCAGCGGTGGTTATCGACGCGGTGGGTCGTCTTCAGGAAGGTGCGTTGAACGACGCGCAATCCGCCCAGCAGGACTCCTTCTCGGATGGTCTGCTGGATTGCCCGCATTACACCCGTCCCGAGCATCACGATGCCTGGGGCGGCGTGCCGGAGGTGCTGCTTTCCGGCGATCACGCGGCTATTCGCCGCTGGCGTCGAAAACAGTCGCTGGGTCGTACCTGGCTGCGCCGGCCGGATCTGCTAACGCAGCGTGCGCTCGATGATGAATCGAGGGCATTGCTTGATGAATTCCGCCGTGAATACGAACGGCCAAACGGTGCGGCCGGAAACGACCGCCGTAACAAAAATTGACAGGTGTGCCATGAACAAACTCCTCCAACAGTTCGAAGCCGAGCAGATCACCCGCCAGCTGCCGGATTTCGGTCCTGGCGACACCGTGATCGTCAACGTCAAGGTGAAGGAAGGTAACCGCGAGCGCGTACAGGCGTTCGAAGGTATCGTCATCGCCAAGCGCAGCCGCGGCCTGCACTCCGCCTTCACCGTGCGCAAGATCTCGCACGGCACCGGCGTGGAGCGCGTGTTCCAGTCGCATAGCCGCGCCATCGACTCGGTCGAAGTGAAGCGCAAGGGTAAGGTCCGCGGCGCCAAGCTGTACTACCTGCGTGGTCTCGAAGGTAAGGCTGCCCGCATCAAGGAAGACATCGCCGCCGCCGCCGCTGCGAAGGTCGCCAAGAAGGCCGCTGCCGCCGCTGCCGCCGCCGAGTAATCGGCTGCCGCAAGGCACACGAAAAAGCCCGCGAGCGATCGCGGGCTTTTTCGTTGTCAGACCGGCATGTATTCCTCGGCCAGCACCTTGGCGGGCTCCTGCAGGAAGTTGCCCTGCACGAAGTCCACGCCGCAGGCGAACAGCAGCGATGTGCTCACCGCATCCTCGACCCATTCGGCGATGGTCTGCTTGCCCGAAGTGTGGCCTTCCTTGCAGATCTCCGCGATCTTCTTCTGATTTTCCGGATGCTGCGGGAGATCCGTCATGAAGCTGCGGTCGATCTTGAGGAAGTCGGCTTCGATGTGATTGAGCATCTGGAACGAGTTGAGGCCGGAGCCGAACTGTTCGATGCCGAACTTGCCGCCCGCCTTGCGCCACGTCGAGACGAATTCCTGGGTCGGGCGCAGGCTGGTGAGCACCTTGGATTCCGGCATCTCGATGACCAGCGTGCTGCGACGCAGCCTGGCCGTATCCAGACGCCGACAGAGCCAGGGCAGCAGATCGCGGTCTTCCAGCGACTGCTGGGTCATCTTCACGAAATACGTGGTCGTCAGACCGTCGTTTTCGCGATGCACCAGCGCGTCGATGGCGTGCCCCAGAACCCAGCGGTCGATCGCGGGCAGCAGGCCGTTACGTTCCGCCACCGGGAAGAAATACGACGGCAGGACATCGCCCTTGGGCCCGCGCATGCGGACCAGGATCTCGTAGAACTCGCCGGCGGCATCCTGCAGGCTGATGATCTGCTGGTGATAGAGGCGCAGGCCGTCTTTCGCCAGCGCGTCGCGGACGAGGTCCAGCCAGTACTGCTCGCGCTCGGCGTCGGCCTTCTCGCGTGCGCTCGGGTCGTGCAGTTCGACCCTGTTGCCGCCCTGGTTCTGGGCGTTGCGAAGCGCTGCGCTGGCCTGGTCGAGCACGGTGTCGCTGTTGGCGTTCTTCTCGGCCAGCAGGGTGCCGCCGATGGTGATCGTGACGGTCAGCGAGCGGGAGCCCGCATCGAAGATGTGCTCGGAGATCGCGGTGCGCAGGCGCTCGGTGAGAGCCGCGTGTTCCAGATCGCCGCGCGGCCCGAGGATCAGGCCGAGCGTGTGGTCGCCAAGGACGCCCGCGACGTCCTCGTCGTCGATGGATTCCGCGATGCGCGTGGCGATGGCGGCCAGCAGGGAATCCGCGTTGCCGATGCCGGCGCTGGTGACGATGTCCTTCCAGTTGTCCGGCTCGATGAGCAGGACGGCCTGGCCCTCGCGGCCGGCGGCCGCGGCAGCCACGGCTTCATCCACGTGCTCCAGGGTGCGCGCGCGATTGAACAGGCCGGTGACCGGGTCGCGTTGCAGCTGGGCGACCAGTGCGGCGTCGACGATCTGCTGACGGAAGACGATCTGCAGGCAGGCTTCGCTTTCGAAGGTGGCGTGGGCGAATTCCACCATCGCGGTGAAGGTGCTGCCGTCATCGCGGCGCGCCAGCAGTTCGATCGGCGGGGGCGACTTGTCGCCCCTGGAAAGGCCGCGCAGCGTCGTCTTGAAGTCGTCCGCGTGCGTACCGGCGATCAGGTCGAGGATGGGCAGGCCCAGGATATCGTCGAAGTCGGCAAAGCCGAAGGCATCGAGGTAGGCCTGATTCACACGCACGTGCATGCCTTCGTGCACGTAGGCGATGGCATCGCGCGACGAATCGAGCAGGGAGTCGCAGCGTCGCTCGGTCTCACGCAGCGACGTCTCGAGGCGACGCACCTGGCGCCGCGTCGAGAGCGACTCGAACTCACGCAGGACGATCGCAAGGATCTGGTCCGGGCGCTTGCGCAACGCCACGCCGCGGCAGCCGTTGGCGAAGAGATCGGCGACCGCATCGTCCTGCAGGCCATCGACGATGGCGATGAGCGCGAGGTCGCGGCCGCTGGCATCGAGCTGGCGCATGACGGCACCGGCATCGATGCCGGGCACGTTCGGATTCAGAAGCACCAGGTCGGGCACGAGCTCGTCGAGCGAGGCCTGGATGCCCGCCGCGTCGACCGCCCGGGCGGGGCGCACGGCGATGCCGCCATTGCGCAGTACGTTGATCAAAAGCTCGGCGTCTTCCACCGAGTCTTCGATGAAGAGGATCCTGATGACGTTGTCGTGTTTCATGCCGTTCCGCTTACCGCTGTTCCACCCGACGAACCCGTGAACCGGCCCGCTCCCCCCTTGTCGCGGCCCGGTCACTCTCGTACCGGGTAGGGGACATACTAGCGCGCGAAATCGGCAATGGGGCGCTTCGAAGGGTCGCCCTGCAATTCACGCACGAGTTTTGGGACGAGGTACCCGGGGAGCCTTGCACGCAGGGCGTCGACGAGGCGCAGAGCCGTCTCATCGTCGACCTCGAAATGGGCGGCCCCCGCCACCTTGTCCAGCTGGTGCAGGTAATAGGGCAGCACCCCGGCGGCGAAGGACCGCTCACACAGGTCAGTGAGAATATCCGCATCGTCATTGATGCCGCGAAGCAGGACCGACTGGTTGAGCAGGGTGGCGCCAGCATCGCGAAGGCGTGCGCAGGCGGCATCGACCGAGGCGTCGAACTCGTTGGCGTGGTTGGCGTGCAGGACCACGACCTTCTGCAGCGGCAGGCTGGACAGCCAGGTCGTGAACTCGTCGTCCACCCGCTCCGGCAACACGACCGGCAGGCGCGTGTGGATGCGCAGGCGGATGACGTGAGGCATTTCCGCCAGGCCCCGGGTGAGTTCGGCGAGCTTGTGCGTGGCCAGTGACAGGGGATCGCCGCCGGACAGGATCAGCTCCCGGATCGACGTGTCGGCCTTCACATGCGTGAGGGCCTCCCGCCACTGGGCGGCGGCGGCGATTTCTTCTCCGTACGGGAAGTGCCGGCGAAAGCAGTACCGGCAATTGATCGCGCAGCTGCCGCTGGCGATCAGCAGGGCCCGTCCATCGTACTTGTGCAGCACCCCGTGGCCCGTCCGGGAGGCCATGTCGCCCACGGCGTCCACGGTAAAGCCCTCGGCCATGTCGTGCTCGGCGCGGCGCGGGAGCACCTGGAGCAGGAGGGGGTCGCTGGCGTCCCCCTGACGCATCCGGGCCGCGAAACCGCGGGGCACACGCAGGGGAAACCCGGCGTCATCGGGGGGCAGGAGGTCGGTGCGTGCGTCCAGGCCGACGGCCCGCAGGAGCTCGCCGGCGTCCGTGATGGCGTCCCGCCACAGCTCGCGCCAGCCCGGGGAAGGCGACGATAGGCGGGAAGTGGGGCTTGCGGTTATCATTGTGGACCTTGGATCGGGCGCTGTGGCCCGTGACAGACCCTATTTTAGCCGCCCAGCGGGGCGGATATAACTCTGGAGCAGATACAGATGGGCATGCTGGGCCTCAACGACGTCAAAACGGGCAAGAAGATCATCCACAACGGCGATCCCTGGATCATCACCGAAGCGGACTTCATCAAGCCGGGTAAGGGCCAGGCGTTTACCCGTATCCGTATCCGCAACCTCAAGGACGGTCGCACCACCGAGCAGACGCTCAAGTCGAGCGACTCGTACGAAGAGGCCGATGCCGTCGATACGGATGCCAGCTTCTCGTACGTCGAGGGCACCGGCAACGATCGCGAATGGATCTTCATGCAGAGCGAGACCTACGACCAGCACCGCGCCAGCCTGGCGGCGATGGGCGACGCGTGGAAATGGCTCAAGGGCGACGAAGAGTGCGTCATCACCCTCTTCAACGGCAACATCATCGCCGTGCAGGCGCCGAAGTTCGTCGAGCTGAAGATCACCGAGACCGATCCGGGCGTCCGTGGCGATACCTCGGGCGGCGGCGGCAAGCCGGCCACGCTCGAGACCGGTGCCGTGGTCCGCGTGCCGCTGTTCGTCAATCAGGACGAAATCATCAAGGTCGATACCCGCACCGGCGAGTACGACAGCCGCGTCAAGTAAGGCTCGGCGTCTGTTGGTCGAATCGGCACGGCTGCCTTCCAGGCGCCGTGCCGATTTGTTTATGGGGTTTGCGCCCGATATGTTCCGAGAGTCCTGGTACCCCGCATCCCTGAGGCAGAAATGACTTCCAGCCCCACACCGATCGACCTTCTTATCGAAGCCCGCTGGGTCGTTCCCATCGAGCCGCATGGCGTGGTCCTCGATGACCATGCCGTCGCTGTGCACGGCGGCGAGATCGTCGCGATCCTGCCTGCCGACGAGGCCCGCGCGGCGTACGCGCCCGAAGAGCGCGTCATCCTCGAAGAACACGCGCTGATCCCCGGCCTGATCAACGCCCACACGCACAACCCCATGACTCTGCTGCGCGGTCTGGCCGACGACCTGCCGCTGATGACGTGGCTGCAGGAGCACATCTGGCCGGCCGAAGCGCGCGTCATGGGACACGACTTCATCCGTGACGGCGTGGAACTGGCCGTGGCCGAAATGATCCGCGGCGGCACCACCTGCGCCAACGAAAACTATTTCTTCCCCGACGTGATCGCCGCGACCTATCGCAAGATGGGCTTTCGCGCCGTCATCGGCCTGCCGGTCATCGATTTCCCGACGCCCTGGGCGAAGACCTCCGATGAATACTTCAGTCGCGCGGTCGAGGTCCACGATTCCCTGCAAGGCGAGCCGCTGCTGACCACGGCCTTCGTGCCGCACGCGCCGTATACGGTGTCGGACGAGAATTTCGAGCGCATCCGCGTGCTGTCCGACCAGCTCGATATCCCGGTGCATCTGCATACGCACGAGACCGCGCAGGAAGTGGAGGAGGCCGTCGCGAAGGACGGCATGCGTCCGTTCGAACGTCTGCGTAAGCTCGGCATCGTCAACGAGCGGCTGGTCGCCGTGCATATGACCCAGCTGACCGATGGTGAGATCGCGGCGTGTGCCGCGGCGGGCGTGTCGGTCGTGCATTGTCCGGAGTCCAACCTCAAGCTGGCATCCGGCTTCTGCCCGGCGGAGAAGCTGCGCACCGCGGGCGTCAACGTCTGCATCGGCACCGATGGCTGCGCGTCCAACAACGATCTCGACATGTTCGGCGAGATGCGCACGGCGGCGATGCTGGCCAAGGCCGTCGCGCAGGACGCCGCGGCGTTCGACGCCGCCTTCGCGCTTCGCGCCGCGACGCTCAACGGCGCAAAGGCCATCGGCCTCGGCGACCGCGTCGGCTCCATCGAGCCGGGCAAGCGCGCCGACCTGACCGCGGTTCGCCTGGATGCCCTCGAGACGCAGCCGCTTTACCACGTGGCCTCGCAGCTCGTGTACGCCACCGGCCGTCATCAGGTGAGCGACGTGTGGATCGACGGCCAGCGCAAGCTCGTCGCCGGCGAGCTCGTCGGCATCGATACCGCCGCGATCCGCGAAAAAGCGCGTTTCTGGCGCCAGCGTATCGCCGCCGGGGATCAGCCCGATGAGTGAGGCGACCCACCTCTACCTCGTAATGGCGATGCGCAACCCGACCTTTCAGGCGGAGGCGGGGCAGGCGCACCAGACGTTTCTCGCCGGACTGATCGAGCGCGGCGAACTCGACATGACCGGCCCGTTCACCGACGGGTCCGGCGGAGCCTACCTGCTGCGTGCCGCCAGCCTCGACGAGGCGACGCGCATCGCGCACGCCGACCCGTTGCACATCACGGGTTCTTCCGCGCTCACCGTCCACGAATGGCGTTTCCGCCGTTTTCCGGAGCCTTGAATCATGCAAACCGAAACCACCGCCAACGTCAGTCCGGAAGAGATCGCCCGCTTCGAAAAGCTCGCTGCGCGCTGGTGGGATCCCGACGGTGAATCGCGCCCGCTGCACGACCTCAACCCGGTGCGTGCCGCGTATGTCGGTGGCCGTGCGAACCTGCGCGGCGCGAAGGTCGCCGACGTGGGCTGCGGTGGCGGATTGCTCAGCGAAGCGCTGGCGCGCGCGGGAGCCCATGTCACCGCGATCGATCTCGGCGCGAAGCTGATCGAGATTGCGAAGCTGCACCTCTTCGAGTCCAGCCTTCAGGTCGATTATCGCGTGCAGTCGTCCGATGCCCTGGCCGCGGCCGAACCTGCCTCGTTCGACGTGGTCTGCTGCATGGAGATGATCGAGCACGTGCCCGATCCGCTGGTGCTGATCCGGGACCTCGCCGGCATGCTCAAGCCGGGCGGCCAGCTCTTTCTGTCGACGCTCAATCGCACGCCGGCCGCATTCGGCGCGGCGATCGTCGGCGCGGAATACCTCATGCGTCTGCTGCCGCGCGGTACGCATCACTACGCGCAGTTCCTCAAGCCGTCGGAAGTCGCGGGCATGCTGCGCCGCTTCGACCTCGAGCTCGAAGACCTGCGTGGCCTCGCTTACAACCCGCTCACGCGCAACGCGAGTCTGTCGTCCAATACGTCGGTGAACTACGTGCTGGCGGCGAGGAAGGTCGCGTGAGCGGACTGCCGTTCAAGCCGGAAGGTGTGTTCTTCGATCTGGATGGCACCTTGCTCGACAGCGCGCGCGATCTGTACGCCGCCGCCGTCGATCTGTGTGCGGAGCAGGGCGTGACGCCACCGTCTTACGACGACGTCCGCCCGGTGGTGTCGCGTGGATCGCGCGCGATCATCGCGGTGGCTTTTCCGGAGCTCGACGCCGACGCGATCATGCGGCTCGTGCCGCGTTACCTCGCGATCTACGAAGCGAACATGGCCCGCCACACGATTCCGTTCGACGGCGTCGAACCGCTGCTCGCCGGTATCGACGCGGCCGGTATCCGCTGGGGCGTCGTGACCAACAAGCCCGGGTTCCTGACGGATGCGCTGCTGCCTCAGGCGGTACCGCACTGGAAGCCCGCCGCGGTGGTCTCCGGCGATACGCTGCCGGTGAAGAAGCCCGACCCGGCGCCCGTCTTGCACGCGTATGCGATCGCCGGCTGCGATCCCGCCCGTTCGGTGTTCGTCGGCGACGATCGTCGCGACATCCTTGCCGGCAAAGCGGCCGGCTCGTTCACCGTGGCTGTGCGCTGGGGCTACCTCGATGGTGGCGATCCCGACAGCTGGGGTGCGGACGCGGTCATCGATCACCCGGGCGAACTGGCCGCGCTGCTGGGCGTCGGGGAGGCGGTGGCGTGAGCGACGGCGCGACCCAGAGCTATATCGACAAGTGGCTGGCGGTGCAGCCGCAGCAGCGCATCGCGCTCGGTTTCGTCGACGAGCGCGTGCGGGATGAGCACGTGGCGCTTGCCGCCTTCGAACAGGAACTGATCGCGTCCGCTTATGGCATCCGGGAGCCGCAGGTGGCTGCGGCCAAGCTGCAGTGGTGGGCCGAAGAACTCTCCGGCGCGCCCGCCAGTGGCGGCCGGCATCCGCTGACCAAGCAACTGTTCGCGAGCGAGCGTGCGCGTCGTATACCCGCGTCGGTCTGGATCGCTCCCGTGCTGGCCGCGATGGCCCAGCTTGAGCAGGGCACCTCGTCGGACTTCAGTGCCCAGGTGACAGCGGCCAGCGGACTGCATGGTGCGCTGGCGACGCTCGAGACCGCATGGTGGTTCGGGCTCGACGCGCCTGCCGAGGCGGCGACACGCGTGGCCACGCTGTCGCATCTGGTCTTCGCACTGTCGCGCCTGGAGCTCGATGCCGAGCGCGAGCGCCTGCCGTTGCCGATGTCGCGCCTGGCGCGGCACAGCCTGTCGCGAGGTCAGCTGAAAGACGATACGCCGGCCCGGCGCGACGCCATCCGAGCCCAGCTGACCGAACTCGCCGCCGGCCTGAAGGCCGCGCTGGCGCTTAATCAGCCGCTGAGCACCTTCCGTGGCCTCGAGGGCCGTACGGCCCTGGCGACCGCCCGAGGCGCGGCCAAAGCCGCCGAACCGTTCGCCGAACTGCACCGTCGGCAGTCGCGCACGGGGCCGGCGACGGCTCTGCGGGCCTGGCGCGCGGCCCGTCGCGCGGGTCGGTTGGGCTGAACGCACCGTTTCCCGGCACGCACCATTGAGCCCGTGAGTCGGGCCCCCATCTCGGCACGGTAGGCCGGATACGACTGGCCCCCTAGGATATTCCCCGATGTACATCCACGATTCCCCCGCCCGCCTGCTGCCTGACGTCGCCTCTCAGGAACACGCGCTCGCCCTCGGTACGCTCGACTGGGTGGGTATGGACGGCATGGAAATGCCGGTCGCGTTCGATGCCGGTGACGGCGACGTGCGGTCCACCGGCGCCCGCGTCGGTGCCTTCGTCAATCTCACCAAGGCTGAGGCGCGCGGCATCCACATGTCACGCCTCTACCTGCTGGTCTCCGACGCTCTATCGGCCGGACCGCTGACGATCGACGGCATCAGGCGTCTGCTGAACGATTTCCTGAGCTCGCATGAGGGGCTGTCGGACCACGCGCGGATCACGATCGGCTTCGACCACCTCGTCCGTCGCCATGCGTTGCGCAGCGACAACAGCGGCTGGCGCTCCTATCCGATCACGATCGATGCGACGCTCACGGGAGAGACCTTCCGCCTCGAGATCGTCACCGACGTGGTCTACTCGTCGACCTGTCCCGCCTCCGCCGCGCTGTCACGCCAGCTTATCCAGGACAATTTCGCCAGCACGTTCGCGGCCGGTCAGCCGCTGGACCGGGAAACGATCCTCGCCTGGCTGGGCACGGAGAAGGGCATCGTGGCGACCCCGCATGCCCAGCGCAGCACGGCCACGATCCGCGTGCGTCCCGCCGGCGACGGCGTCTTCCCGCTGATCACGCTGATCGACAACGTGGAGGCCGCGCTCGGGACTCCCGTCCAGACGGCGGTCAAGCGTGCGGACGAGCAGGCGTTCGCACTGGCCAATGGCCAGAACCTGATGTTCTGCGAAGACGCCGCCCGTCGTATCCAGAAGACGCTGGAGGCCGACCGCAATGTCGCCGACTTCCACGTCCGCGTGGCCCATCACGAGAGCCTGCACCCGCACGACGCCGTGGCGTTTGCCAGCAAGGCGCGCTAGCGCCTTGCGTTGTAGGAGCGAGCCCTGCTCGCGAAGCTCTTTGCCCCGCCCGCGCAGACCCGCGCGAACGTCGGTCGCGAGCAGGGCTCGCTCCTGCAATGGACGCGGCTACAGGCGACCTGTCAGTGAATCCCAGGCAGCAGCAACGGATCCAGCCGCGTTCCGAACCAGTTGAAGCCCCAGTGCACATGGGGTCCCGTCGCGCGTCCGGTCTTCCCGGCCGCACCGATGATCTGCCCCTGACGCACATGCTCACCGACCCGCACGTCGATCCGTGACAGGTGCAGGAAGTTCGACGACAGGCCGAAGCCGTGGTCGAGCAGCACGGTGCCGCCGGTGAGATAGAGATCCGGGCTGGCGAACGTGATGATGCCGTCCGCGGGTGCTTTCACCGGCGTGCCTTCAGGTACGGCGATGTCCATGCCCGAGTGTGGCGCCTTCGGGTCACCGTTATAGATGCGCTGATTGCCGAAGCGCCCGCTGATACGACCCGTCACCGGCCAGATGAAGCCGTGGGCGAAGTCCTCGCGCGTATCGTCACGGTTACGTGCCGCGACCACCCCGGCCTGCTCGCGTTCGATGCGCGCCGCGATGTCCGGCGGCGGGTTCACCGTCTTCGGCGGCACACCCTCGACGCGCTCGATCGGCCAGTCGCGAGGGGTGACCTCGACCACCCGTTTCTCCGTGCCGACAGTGACGACGATGGGACCTTTCTCATCCCGTCCGGCACCGAAGACGAAGATGCCGTCGTCGCCGACATGCACGGGCTTGCCGGCGACGGTGACGTGAGAGCCCCGGGGCGCGTGGCCGATGACCAGCCCACCCTGCGACACCGTCGAGGGCAGGTCGGGGACCGCGGCCGCGGCGGCCGCGCTCATCCACAGAGCGAGTGCAGCGCTTGCGATTTTCCTCATGCCTTGGCCGCACCACTCGCCGGTCGGTCGAACGTCAGGCGCTGGCCACGGACATCGCCGTCGACGGTCTTGCCGTCGAAAACACGCTGTCCATTGACGAAGGTCGACACGATGCTGCTCGAGAACGTCTCACCCTCGAACGGCGACCAGCCGCACTTCGAGAGAACTTCCTCGCGTGTCACCGTGTGCTTTTTCTTCGGGTCGACCAGGACCAGATCGGCCGCGTAGCCCTCGCGCAGGAAGCCGCGCTTCTCGACGTCGAACAGCTTGGCCGGTGCGTGACAAACCGCCTCGACCACACGCTCGAGCGTGAGCTTGCCTTCATGCACGCGCTCGAGAGCGGCCTGCAGCGCGAACTGCACGAGCGGCAGGCCCGACGGCGCCTTGTCGTACTTCTGTGCCTTTTCTTCCAGCAGATGCGGCGCGTGGTCGGTGGCCAGGACGTCGAGTCGGCCTTCGGCGAGAGCTTTGGTAATCGCGTCGCGATCGGCCTCGTCCTTGATCGCGGGGTTGCACTTGATGAAAGAACCCTTCGCGTCATAGTCGGCCTTGCCGCCGAAGTGCAGGAAGTGCACGCAGGTTTCCGCCGTGATGCGCTTGCCCTCGATCGGGCCCGGCTCGAACAGCGCCAGTTCGTCGGCCGTGGAGATATGCAGCACGTGCAGGCGGGTGTTGTGCTTTTTCGCCAGGGAAATCGCCAGACGGGTGGACTTGATGCAAGCCTCACGCGAGCGGATGTGCGGGTGCTCCCACATCGGGATGTCGTCGCCGTACTGTTCGTGCGCCCTGGCGAGGTTCTCGTCGATCATCGGCGTGTCTTCGCAGTGCGTGATGATCGGCACCGGGGTGTCGCGGAAGATACCGTCGAGGGTCTCCGGGTTATCCACCAGCATGTTGCCGGTCGACGCACCCATGAAAACCTTCACGCCGGGTGCGGCCTTCGGATCGAGCGCGCGGATCGCCTCGAGGTTGTCGTTACTGGCGCCCATGTAGAAGGCGTAGTTGACCACGGAGGACCTGGCGGCGAGCTCGTACTTGTATTCCAGCGAATCGCGGTCCAGTGCGGGCGGCTTGGTGTTGGGCATTTCCATGAAGCTGGTGATGCCGCCTGCCGCGCAGGCGCGCGACTCGTGCGCCAGGTCCGCCTTCTGCGTGAGACCCGGCTCACGGAAGTGCACCTGATCGTCGATCATTCCGGGCAGCAGCCAGAGGCCCGTGGCGTCGATAACCTGTTCGTCACGTTCCGTTGCCAGATGCTGCGCAATCGTCGCGATTTTTCCGTCACGGACACGTAAGTCGGCGGTGAACCGGCGGCCTTCGTTGATCAGTTCGGCGTTCTTGATGAGCCAGGCATCAGTCATGGGTATCAGCTCCTTGGGCGCCACATCGGCGCAGGACGAATTGGTCGGGGACGGGGTCGTGGCCGCCTTCACACAGCGGCTGGCAGCGCAGGATGCGCCAGGTTCCCAGAACCGTGCCACGTGCCGGCCCGAAACGGGCTATGGCGACGCGGGCATAATCGGAACAGGATGGATGGAAGCGGCATCGGGCCCCGAGGAGGGGACTGAGCCACCGTTTGTAGAAGGAAATCAGGATTAAGAGGAGGCGGGTCACTATGAGTCCGGTGTCGACCGGCGTAAGCCAGAAGACAGTATCCCAGAAGAGAGGTTGCTGGGGTAACGCTTCTGGGCTATAACACCCCGCCGCCACGGCCACCGAGGTGAAGGATTATGGCGAAAAACGCTAGCAGTTCCGCAGCCGCCAAGGGCGCCGCCAAGAAGGGCGGCGCGGGCGACGTGAAGACGGCCAAAACGGTTGTGGCCGGGGTAAAGGCGGCCAAGGCGCCGGCGAAGAAGGCAGCGGTCAAGGCCGCGCCGGTGAAATCCGCCGCGCCCGCGAAAAAGGCCGTGGCGAAGACACCCGCCAAGGCCGCGCCCGTCAAGAACGCCAAGCCGGCGGCAAAGGCGCCCGTTAAAACGGCGACAAAACCAGCGGCTTCCCATGCGGCTCCCGCCGCGACGAAATCCACCGCTCCCGCCGTAAGTAAGGCGGCAGCGGCCAAGACCAAGCCGACGCCGGCCAAGGCCGCGCCGGCTCCCGCTCCAACGCCGGCGGCGAAGTCATCCGCCCCGGCCCACGATGTACCGACGCCCGCCCAGGGCAGGACGGCATCGGCCGTTGCCGCTACACCGCCGCGGAGTGCCTCCGCGGTGGGTAGCGCTACCTCATCCAGTAACGAGAATTCCACGCACTCCAGCATGAACAGCACCACTTCCCACACCGCCGACAACGGCATCACGCGCGAAGACGGCCGCTATGCGCTGCCGGCTTCGACTGTCATCGACCTGCCGAAAGGTTACAAGCCGGGTCCCGACGAGGAGTACATGAGTCCTCGTCACCTGGCCTATTTCCGCAACAAGCTGAAGGACTGGCGCGACCAGCTGGTCGAAGAATCCCGCCAGACCATGGACAACCTCCGTGAGGAAGTCCGCGACGTGGGTGACGAAGCGGAGCGCGCCACGCGCGAGACCGAGAACTCGCTCGAGCTGCGCACCCGCGACCGCTACCGCAAGCTGATCTCCAAGATCGACAAGGCCCTGCGCCGGATCGAAGAAGGCCGCTACGGTTTCTGCGAAGAGACCGACGAGGAAATCGGCGTGGAGCGTCTCGACGCCCGCCCGATCGCCACGCTGACGCTCGATGCACAGGAGCGCCGCGAGCACCTGCAGAAGCAGATGGGCGACTGATTGCCTGTTTTGCCGCGGTAAAAAAAACCCTCGCGAGCGATCGCGAGGGTTTTTTCTTGCCTGCTGTCGTAGGAGCGCGCCCTGCGCGCGAAAGGCATCGCGCGCAGGGCGCGCTCCTACAGGTGACGTCAGCGTCGCGCGGCCGCGTGCAAGTCACGTCAGCGTCGCGCGGACGCGTACAGGTCACGCCAGCGTTGCGGCCGCGTAGGCCTTCAGTTTGACCAGCATCGCCGCCAGACCATTCGACCGGGTGGGCGACAGATGCTTGGCCAGCCCGATGTCCTGGATGAAGCTCGGCTCGGTGTCCACGATCTCGCGGGCCGACCGGTCGGAGTACACGCGCAGCACCAGCGCGATGAGGCCCGAGACGATCGCCGAATCGCTGGCGGCGTCGAAATGCATCTTCGAGGCATCGCCCGAGGGAATCAGCCAGACCATGGACTGGCAGCCGTGGACCCGGTTCTCTTCTGTCTTGCGCTCATCGGGAAAGGCGGGCAGCTGGCGACCGAGGTCGATCAGGTACTGGTAGCGTTCCGTCCAGTCGCTGAAAAAGGCGAACTCTTCGGCGATGGCCGCCTGGGCCTCGAGGGCTGTGGATTCGATCGGCTCGCTCATGCTTTCACCACACTCCACCGCGTGCCCTGTGCGCTGTCTTCAATGGCGATGCCCAGTTCCCTGAGCTGGTCGCGGATGGCGTCCGAGCGCGCGAAGTCCTTCGCGGCGCGAGCGGCCCGGCGCTCCTCCAGCAAGGCCTCGATGGCGGCCTCGTCGATGCATTCGCCCGGGTTGCCCTGACGGAACCAGGTTTCCGGGTCTTCCTGCAGCAAACCGAGCAGGCCGGCGCCGCCCAGCAGCGCCGCCTTGGCGGCGGCACGCTGGTCGCCCGTGGCGCGGCGAGCCGCGTCGGCGAGCTGGGAGATCTCGGCCAGGGCCTGCGGGGTGTTGAGGTCGTCGCACAGGGCCGCTTCGACGGCCGCCGGCACGACCGCATCGCTGGCGTCGACATCCGCCATGTCGCGCAGGGCGCCGTACCAGCCGTCCAGCGTACGCACGGACTGGGTAAGTGCGCTTTCCGACCAGTCGAGCGGCTGGCGGTAATGCCCGCGCAGGAGCATCAGGCGCAGCGCTTCGCCGGGGTGTCTGCCCAGCAGTTCGTGCAGCTGAAGCACGTTACCCAGCGACTTCGACATCTTGCGACCGTCGAAGGTCAGCATGCCGTTATGCAGCCAGTAGCGCGCAAAGGTCTTGCCGCCGTGGGCGCAGACGCTCTGGGCGATTTCGTTTTCGTGGTGCGGGAACGTCAGGTCGACACCGCCGGCATGGATGTCGATGGTCTCACCCAGATGGGCTTCGCTCATGGCCGAGCACTCGATGTGCCAGCCCGGACGGCCACGGCCCCAGGGACTGTCCCAGCCGGGCAGGGTGGCGTCGGAGGGCTTCCAGAGCACGAAGTCACCGGGGCTCTTCTTGTAAGGGGCCACCTCGACACGGGCGCCGGCGATCAGGTCCTCCGGGTCGCGACCGGAAAGGGCGCCGTACTCGGCATACGACTCCACATGGAAGAGGACATGCCCCTCGGCCTCGTAGGCGTGGCCGGAGGCGATCAGACGCTCGATCATCGCCACGATCTGTGGAATGTGGTCCGTGGCGTGGGGTTCGACGTCCGGCGCCGCGACGCCCAGCCGGGCCATATCCTCACGATAGGCCTGAGTGAATCGCTCGGTGATCTGGCCGATCGGCACGCCCGCGGCGGACGCGGCGGCGTTGATCTTGTCGTCGACGTCGGTGATGTTCCGCGCGTACACGAGATTCGGGTAGTGGCGGCGGATCAGCCGCGCCAGCACGTCGAACACGACAGGCGGCCGGGCATTGCCGATATGAATGTAGTTGTAGACGGTCGGCCCACAGACGTACATCGTCACCCGGTTCGGATCGATCGGGGTGAACGCCTCCGTGCGGCGCGACAAGGTGTTGTAGAGCGAGATCGGCATCGTGGATCCGTGGACGGGCGCGGCGGGCGGCCGGTCGCAGATAGTAACAAGCCCGCCGCCTTCCCGGGCGCACGCACGTGCCGCGAATCGGTTGACATCGTGCGTGAATTCGCCCGCGCGAGGTTCTAAGCGTGGATTCAGCGTGAACTTGATGAAATGCGTACCAGTAGGCGCGCCCGTGCGCCTGGCTGGAGGTTTTCCTACATGTCTCGCCTGCTTATCCCTGCGCTCATCCTCGCCGTTTTCGCCTCTGGCGCCAGCGCCCAGGACGGCCGCTATGCACCACCGCCGCCACCCCCGGGTGCCGTGGGTCCGGACGACAACACCCATTTCGGCTGGGCCGACGTGCTGCGCGTGGACCCCGTCTACGGCGTCGCGCGTGTCGAGACGCCGCGTCAGGAGTGCTACGACCAGCCAGTCGTCCGTCGTGAGTCCAGCGGTAACAGCACCGCCGGGACCATCCTCGGCGCGGTGGTCGGTGGTGTCCTGGGCAACACCGTCGGCAAGGGCGACGGCCGCAAGGCCGCCACCGTGGTCGGCGCGGTGGCCGGCGGCGCCGTGGGCAACAACATTTCCCACAACGGCGACCGCACTTACGAGAGCACCGAAACCCGCTGCCGCGACGTCAGCTCGGTCTCCGAGCAGCGCCGCATCGCCGGCTACGATGTCGAATACCGCTACCGCGGTGAGGTCTACGTCTCGCGCCTGAACTACGACCCGGGCGAGCGTCTACGCGTCCGCGTCAACGTAGCGCCGGCGGACTGACCGTCTCGCCATGATGTCGAGAAAGGCCGCGAGCGATCGCGGCCTTTTTTTGGGCGCGCGTTGGGGCACGGGCGGGGGCACGGGGGGCGGGGGCGGGGGCGGGTGCCATTCTCGTCGCTAAGTCCTCCTCCGGCCTTCGCCTACGTGCGGAAGCGCTCCGAGAACGACACCCGCCCCCACCCTCCGAACCGAGAGGTTGCGGGTGGGGAAAGCGGCGAGCACGAGCATGAGGCGTGATCCGTGCGTGCGGCGCTGCCCACGATGTCGATCAGCGTGGCGCGCAGGTTCCGCGATTTGCTCGTCTTCCATTCGCGCCGTCGCGTTGGAAGGGAGCGGTCGGCTGCCGTTCTTGGAGCGCTTCCGCACGAAGGCGAAGGCCGTAGGAGGACTTAGCGACAAGAATGGCAGCCGACCGCTCCCGTGCCTCAGTGCGAGCACTCCCACGGCGATGGCGAAGCCGAGCCCGAAGCCATGTTGCGCAACGCACCAAATCCCGGCATGATCGGGGTTCTGCCTTTGCCGACCCTGCCGTGTCCCATACCGTCTACACCGCCGTTGTCTTCACTAGCGCCCGCATGGCCGCTGGAATGACGTCGCGTGCTCGTCGACCGTACATCGGACATTCGGCCGGGTAGGCTGTCGCGCGCATTTCATTCGCATCGACTAAAAAACCCGGCCCCGTGCCGGGTTTTTTCGTTTCCGATTCCTGATATTCCACCCACGGCCCCCGGGCCACCGACCGATCTGGACCGCCATGACCGTTCGCCACTTCCTCAATACCCAGGACTACAGCCGCGCCGAGATCGACGCCCTGCTCGAGCAGGCCGCCGAATTCAAGCGCTCGCCGCAGGGTCAGCAGCTGGCTGGCAAGTCGATCGCGCTGATGTTCTTCAACCCCTCCATGCGGACCCGGACCAGCTTCGAGCTGGGCGCGTTCCATCTGGGCGGGCACGCCGTGGTGCTCTCCCCGGGCAAGGACGCGTGGCCGATCGAGTTCGAGGTCGGTACGGTGATGGACGGCGATACGGAAGAGCACATCGCCGAGGTTGCCCAGGTGCTGTCGCGCTACGCGGACATCATCGCCGTGCGCGCCTTCCCCAAATTCGTCGACTGGCAGGTGGATCGTCAGGACATCGTGCTGAAGGCGTTCGCGCGCTATGCCACGGTGCCGGTGATCAACATGGAGACGATCACCCATCCCTGCCAGGAGCTGGCCCATGCGCTGGCCATGAAGGAGCATCTGGGGGATCTCCAGAACAAGAAATACGTGCTGACGTGGACCTATCATCCGAAGCCGCTGAACACGGCGGTGGCCAACTCGGCGCTGATGATCGCGACCAGGATGGGTATGGACGTGACCCTGCTGTGCCCGACGCCGGAATACATCCTCGACGAGCGCTACATGGAATTCGCGAAGCAGAACGCGGCCGAGAACGGCGGCTCGCTGCAGGTGTCCCATGACATCGAATCGGCGTACAGCGGCGCGCACGTGATCTACGCGAAGAGCTGGGGCGCGATCCCGTATTTCGGTCGCTGGGACGAAGAGAAGGCGATCCGTGACGCCAACAAGCACTTCATCGTCGACGAGGCCAAGATGGCCCTCACCGACAACGGCCTGTTCAGCCACTGCCTCCCGCTGCGCCGGAACATCAAGGCGACGGACGCGGTGATGGACTCGCCGGCGTGCATCGCCATCGACGAAGCCGAAAACCGCCTGCACGTGCAGAAGGCGGTGATGGCTTCGCTCATCTCGCACGCGTCGGGCGCGAAGTCCGGCCTCGGTTTCTGATTCGCTCTTTCCCTTTTTCCTTATTTTTGGAGCCAGCATGTCCAGCAAAGATATCGTTCTCGCGTTTTCCGGCGGCCTCGACACCAGCTTCTGCGTCCCGTACCTGAGGGAGCGCGGCTATGCCGTGCACACCGTGTTCGTCGACACCGGCGGCGTTTCGGCGGAAGAGCGTGAGTACATCGAGCAGCGCGCGACCGAACTGGGCGCCGCCTCGCACCGCACCGTCGATGCCTCGCAGGCGATCTGGGACACCTTCGTCACCCCGCTGATCTGGGCCGGCGAGTTCTATCAGGGCCAGTACCCGCTGCTGGTGTCCGATCGCTACCTCATCGTGAAGGCCTCGCTGGAGCGTTGCGACGAGCTCGGCACCAAGCTGTTCGCTCACGGCTGCACGGGCATGGGCAACGACCAGGTGCGCTTCGACCTGACCGTTCGCGCCCTTGGCGATTACACGATCGTCGCGCCGATCCGCGAGATCCAGCGCGAGCACACCCAGGTCCGCGCTTACGAGCAGAAGTACCTGGAAGACAAGGGCTTCGAAGTCCGCGCCAAAACCAAGCACTACACGATCAACGAGAACGTGCTGGGCGTGACCATCTCCGGCGGCGAGATCGACGCCTGGGAAATTCCTGGCGAAGGCGCGATCGGCT
Source organism: Dyella sp. 333MFSha (assembly GCF_900102405.1). NCBI lineage: Bacteria > Pseudomonadati > Pseudomonadota > Gammaproteobacteria > Lysobacterales > Rhodanobacteraceae > Dyella > Dyella sp. 333MFSha. Next base: position 393,643 of record NZ_FNBR01000001.1, read on the forward strand.
GGTGCGCGCCGCGCGCCGAATGGCCGTCCGAACCGCTGCGTATCGAACTCGGCTTCGAGAAGGGTGTAGCCACCTCGCTCAACGGTAAGGCCGCCACCGGTCCCGAGATTCTCGCCTTCCTCAACCGCGAACTGGCGAAGTACGGCGTGGGTCGCAGCCTGTACACCGGCGACACCAACATCGGCCTGAAGGGCCGCATCGTGTTCGAGGCGCCGGCACTGACCGCGCTGCTCACCGCGCACCGCGCGCTGGAAGAAACCGTGCTGTCGAAGCAGCAGAACCGCTTCAAGCCGGAGATTGGCCGCAAGTGGACGGAAGTCGCGTATGAAGGCTTTTTCAACGATCCGATCAAGGCCGACCTCGAGGCTTACCTCGTGTCGACGCAGCGCAAGGTCGACGGTAAGGTCATCGTCGAGACCCGCGGCGGTTCCATCTACGCCGTGAAGGTCGAATCGAAGAACCTGCTGCACTCGTCCAAGGCGACGTACGCGCAGGCTGCCGACTGGGGCGTCGCCGAGGCCGAGGGCTTCATCAAGCTCTACGGCATGAGCTCGACGATCTGGGCGGAAGTCGACCGCGCCAACGGGAACTGATCCAGGCTCATGGAAAAGCTTCTCAAAGACACCCTGACCCATCTGCGTGCGCTGGTCGGTTTCGACACGCGCAATCCACCACGAACCATCGGTACCGACGGTATTTTCGATTACCTGCGCGCGAACCTTCCCGGGTTCGACGTGCAGGTGACCGACTTCGGCGCCGGTGCCGTCAATCTTTACGCCGTGCGCGGCAAGCCGAAGTACCTGTTCAACGTGCATATGGACACCGTGCCCGATTCCCCGCACTGGACCGCCAACCCGCACGAACTGCGGGTGACGGAAGACCGTGCGATCGGCCTCGGCGCCTGCGACATCAAGGGTGCCGCAGCGGCGCTCGTCGCCGTGGCCAATGCGACGCAGGGTGACATGGCGTTGCTGCTCTCGACCGATGAAGAGGCCAACGATGCGCGTTGCATCGACGGCTTCCTAAAGACGCCGCGCGACTACGAGGCGATCATCGTCGCCGAGCCGACCAGGGGTGAGGCGGTGCTGGCGCATCGCGGCATCCATTCGGTGCAGATGCGTTTCCTCGGCCGGGCAGGGCATGCCTCGGGCGAGCAGAAGCCGTCGGACAGCGCGTTGCACCAGGCGATTCGCTGGGGCGCGGCCGCGCTCGATCACGTGCAGGCCCTGTCGCATGAGCGTTTCGGTGGTCTGACCGGTCTGCGTTTCAACATCGGCAAGGTCGAGGGCGGGATCAAGGCCAACATGGTCGCGCCCACCGCGGATGTCCGTTTCGGCTTCCGTCCGCTGCCGTCGATGGACGCGGATCGGCTGCTCGAGACGTTCCGCACGCTGGTCGAGCCGGCACCGGTCGAGTACGGCGAAACCTTCCGTGGCGATTCCCTGCCGGCGGGCGACACCGCCACGGCGGAGACGCGTCGCCTTGCCGCGCGCGACCTCGCCGATGAACTCGGTATCCCGGTGGGCAACGCCGTGGACTTCTGGACCGAAGCGGCGCTGTTCTCCAAGGCGGGCTACAACACCTTCGTCTACGGCCCCGGTGACATCGCTCAGGCGCACAGCGCCGACGAGTGGGTCCTTCTCGAACAACTGGCGGATTACGCCAGGACCATCCATCGGATCGTCGACAGTGGAATCTAACAAGCACACCCGCAAGACCATCGTGCGCCTGCTGTCCTCGATGGGCAGCGCGCGCGAAATTCAGCAATACCTCAAGCGCTTTTCGCAGCTCGACGCGGCGCGCTTCGCCGTGGTCAAGGTCGGTGGCGCCGTGCTGCGCGACGACCTGCCGGCACTGACCTCGTCGCTATCTTTCCTGCAGCAGGTCGGCCTGACGCCGATCGTGCTGCACGGCGCGGGTCCGCAGCTGGACGAAGAGCTCTCGGCCGCCGGTATCGAGAAGAAGACGGTGAACGGCCTGCGCGTGACCTCGCCCGAAGCCCTGGCGATCGTCCGCAAGGTGTTCCAGGCACAGAACCTGCGTCTGGTCGAAGCCCTGCAGGAAGCCGATACGCGTGCCACGTCGGTGCCCTCGGGCGTGTTCACCGCCGAATTCCTCGATCAGGAAGTCTTCGGTCTTGTTGGCCGCGTGCGCGAAATCAACCTCGCGCCGATCGAAGCCAGCCTGCGCGCGGGATCGATCCCGGTCATCGCCAGCCTGGGCGAGACCGAATCGGGTCAGATCCTCAACATCAACGCCGACTTCGCCGCGAACGAACTGGTTCGCGTGCTGCAGCCGTACAAGATCGTCTTCCTCACCGGCACGGGCGGTCTGCTCGATGGCGACGGCAAGGTCATCGACTCGATCAACCTGTCGACCGAGTACGACCAGCTGCTCAAGCAGCCGTGGCTGCATTCGGGCATGCGGCTAAAAATCGAGCAGATCAAGGATCTGCTGGACGACCTGCCGCTCACTTCGTCGGTCTCGATCACGCGTCCTTCGGAACTGGCCAAGGAGCTGTTTACCCACAAGGGTTCGGGCACGCTCGTTCGTCGCGGCGAGCGCGTGCTGCGGTTCGATTCGTGGGAAGGCGTCGACAAGGAGCGCCTGCGTGAGCTGATCGAGTCCAGCTTCGGCCGCAAGACCGTGCCGGACTACTTCGACCGTACCGATCTCTACCGGTTGTACGTGTCGGAGAACTATCGCGCCGCGATGGTGCTCACGCAGGAAGAAGGCTTCGCGTACCTCGACAAGTTCGCCGTGCTGGACGACGCCCAGGGCGAAGGCCTCGGGCGTGCGGTGTGGCAGGTGATGCGCGACGAGAATCCGAAACTGTTCTGGCGTTCGCGCCACGGCAACGTCATCAATCATTTCTATTACGCGGAGTCGGACGGCTGCTTCAAGCAGTCGCTCTGGAAGGTGTTCTGGTACGGCCTGGACAACTTCGCGGATATCGAACGCTGCGTCACGCATAGCGCGTCGCGCGTTCCCACCCTGCAGGACTGAGCGGTCATGGCAAGCAAGACCATCGGCATCGTCGGCGCACGTGGACACACGGGCGCCGAACTGATCAAACTCATCGCCGGTCATCCGGACCTGGAACTGGCGTTCGTCTCGTCGCGTGAGCTCGACGGCCAGCGACTGGCCGATCACAGCGACGCGTACAGCGGCGACCTGACGTACAGCAACCTCGATCCGTCCGCCGTGGCGGAGCAGGGTGCCGACGTCGTGATCCTCGCCTTGCCCAACGGCAAAGCGGCACCGTACGTCGAAGCGATCGACAAGGCGGCCGGATCGACGGTGATCGTCGACCTCTCGGCCGACTACCGTTTCGACGAGCGCTGGTACTACGGCCTGCCCGAGCTCTATCGCGATCGCTGGCGCGGTGAGAAGCGCATCAGCAATCCGGGCTGCTATGCCACGGCCATCCAGGTGTCGATCGCACCGATCAAGGACCTGCTGGCGGCGCCGCCGGTGTCGTTCGGCGTGTCCGGTTACTCGGGCGCGGGCACGACGCCGTCCGACCGCAACAATCCGGAAAAGCTGCGCGACAACCTCATGCCGTATTCTCTCACCGGGCATATGCACGAGAAGGAAGCCAGCCGTCATCTGGGCATGCCCGTGGAATTCATGCCGCATGTCGCGCCGCATTTCCGCGGTCTGACCGTGACCACCAATCTCTATCTGGCCAAGCAGGCCAAGCGTGAGGACATCGTCCGTCGCTTCGAAGCGCGTTTCGAGAAAGAGAAGCTCATCCATGTCGTGGACGAGGCGCCGTGGGTCAGCCGGATCGCCAACCAGCATCACCTGGACGTGGGCGGCTTCGCGCTGTCCGTGGACGGTCGTCGCGTGGTTGTCGTCGCCACCCTGGACAACCTGCTTAAGGGCGCGGCCACCCAGGCCATGCAGAACGTCAACCGTGCGCTCGGCTTCGACGAGCTGACCGCCATCCCGCTTTAAGGACCTGACGATGACCCAGCCGCTCTGGCAGAAATCCGGTATTCAGGTCGACGCGAAAATCATGCGTTTCCTCGCCGGGAACGACGTGGTGCTCGACCGCGAATTCTTCCTGCACGACATCACCGCCAGCAAGGCGCACGTCGAAGGCCTCGCCAATATCGGCGTGGTGTCCATCGATGAGCGCGACGCGCTGTTGCGCGAACTCGATGCGCTGGCCGCTGACTTTTCGGTCGGTGTGTTCGTGCTCGACGATCGCTTCGAAGACGGCCACTCGGCGATCGAGGCACGTCTCACCGAGCGTCTCGGCGATGCCGGCCGCCGCGTGCACACGGGGCGTAGCCGCAACGACCAGATCCTCGTGGCGACGCGTCTTTGGCTGAAGGAAAAGCTTTCGACGCTCGAGACGCTGTGCCGCGAGATCGCCGAGGTCTGCCTCCAGCGTGCGGCCAGCGACGCATTGCCGATGCCGGGCTACACGCACATTCAGCGTGCCGTCGTGTCCTCGACGGGCATGTGGTTCGCGGCGTTCGCCGAGGCCTTCATCGACAACACGCTGCGTGCGCGCCAGGCGCTCGAGCTGATCGATGCGAATCCGCTCGGTACGGCCGCGGGCTATGGCGTCAATGTGCCACTCGACCGCGCGCATACGACAGCGGCACTCGGCTTTTCGCGTATGCAGGTCTCGCCGATCTACGCGCAGCTGTCGCGCGGCAAGTTCGAGATGGCCGCGCTGGATGCTGTCGGCACCGCGCTGCTCGATACGCGTCGTCTGGCGTGGGATCTCTCGTTGTTCACCACGGCCGAATTCGACTTCGTGAAGCTGCCGGCGGAGTACACCACCGGTTCGTCGATCATGCCGAACAAGCGCAACCCGGACGTCGTCGAGTTGCTCCGCGCGAGCTACGCCAGCGTCGCGGCCGCGCGCACCGAGATCGAGCAGCTGCTGTCGCTGCCGTCGGGTTATCAGCGCGATCTGCAGTTCTCGAAGGGTTCGCTGTTCCATGGCTTCTCCATGGGTCTCGGTGCGCTTGAACTGCTGCCTGACATGCTCGCCCGTTTCGAGTGGAAGGCCGAGAAGATGCGCGCCGCCATCGAGCCGGCGATGTATGCCACGGACGTGGCGATCGAGCAGGCCGTCGCGGGCGTGCCGTTCCGTGACGCGTACCGTGCGGCGGCGGAGACGGCGGCCTCGGCGGGTGAGGGGCGTTCGCCGGAGTCGAGCCTGGCTGCTCGTACATCGCCGGGATCGGGCCACGATCTGATGCTGGATACGTTGCGGGCCAGGCTCACAGACCTGACCTGACCATTGCCAGCAAGGCTGGCTCCTACACGAGTGCGGACACCGTAACGCTCCCGCTCCTGCAGGAGCCAGCCCTGCTGGCGACCCCAGATGCACGAAAGCCAGGGGTAACACCAATGCGCTTCACGCCCCAACCGCTCCCAGACTGGCACCGCGCCGTCCTCAAAGTCGGCAGCAGCCTCCTCACTACCGCCACAGGCGCCCTGACCGACGAACACGCCGATGGCCTCGCCGCCTTCGTCCGCGCGAGCCGCAGCGCCGGCCGTGAAGTCATCATCGTTTCCTCGGGCGCCGTCGCCGCCGGCAGGGGCTTCGCCGCGCCCGAGCGCGCCGCCGGCCTCACCGGTCGCCAGGCACTCGCCGCGCTCGGCCAGACCCGCCTCATCGGCCTCTGGCAAAGCTTCTTCGACTCCCCGGTCGCCCAGGTGCTGCTCACCCACGACGACCTCCGCAACCGACGTCGCTACCTCAACGCACGCTCGACTCTGCGCGAATTACTCGCACTGGGCGCAATCCCGGTCATCAACGAGAATGACACCGTCGCCGTCGACGAACTGAAGCTCGGCGACAACGACAACCTTGCCGCCATCGTCGCGGCGCTGGTCGATGCCGACGTTCTGTTCATCGCCTCGGATATCGGGGGCCTCTATACGGCCAATCCGCGTACCGATCCGCAGGCACGGCCCCTCGATACCGTCGATGTCGTCACGCCCGAACATCTGGCCAGTGCGGGAGGGGCGGGCACCGCCGCCGGCACGGGCGGCATGCGCACGAAGCTCGAAGCGGCAAGCAAGGCGGCCGCCGCGGGTATCGAAACCGTACTGTTCGACGGTCGCGACAGCGCCTGCGTCGCCCGGTTGGGCGAGGGCAGCCTGACCGGCACGCGCCTCAAGGCCCCCAGCACGCGCCTCGCCGCCCGTAAGTACTGGCTCCGACACGCGCCGCCGGCAGGCCGCATCGTCGTCGACGACGGCGCCGCCAACGCGGTGCGCGGCAAGGGTGCCTCGCTGCTTCCCGGCGGCGTGTCGGCGGCCGAAGGCGACTTCGCCCGCGGCGACGTCATCGAGATCGCCGATGGCGACGCCGTCTTCGCACGAGGCATCGCGCAATACGCCGCCGTCGACGTCCGCCGGATAGCGCGCCGTCATACGCGCGATATCGAGGCGGCGCTGGGCTACAGTTATGGCGAAAACGTCGTCCACCGCGACGACCTGGTCGTCCTTCCCGAATAAACGAGGCCACGATGACGGTTACCCTGCGCGAACGTGCCCTGGCCTGCCGCGACGCATCGACGGCCGTGTCCTCTCTCGATACAGCGGCGAAGCAACGCCTGCTGCGTGCCATGGCCGACGCGCTGGATGCCGACGTCTCCGCCGTGCTCGAAGCGAACGCCGTCGATATGGCGGCAGCGCGGGATAACGGCACCAGCGCCGCCATGCTCGACCGCCTTCGTCTGGACGACGCGCGTGTCGCGGCGATCGCCAACGCCATCCGCGAGGTCGCCACGTTGCCGGATCCCGTGGGCATCGTTACGCGGCGCGAGGTCCGACCCAACGGCATCGACGTGGAGCGCGTACGCATCCCGCTCGGCGTCATCGCGATGATCTACGAGGCGCGTCCGAACGTGACCGCCGATGCGGCTGCGTTGTGTCTGATGGCTGGGAACGCCGTGATCCTGCGTGGAGGTTCCGATGCTATGCATTCGAACGTTGCCATCGCGACGGCTTTGCGTCGTGCGATGCGTGAGCAGGGCGTGCCGGAAGCGGCGTTGACGCTGATCGACGATCCGCGCCGTGACACGATGGTCGAGTTGCTGCAGCTGGTCGATATCGTCGATCTAGCCATTCCTCGCGGCGGGGAGGGGCTGATTCGCTTTGTCACTGAACATGCGCGCGTGCCGGTGATCAAACACTACAAGGGTGTCTGCCACCTCTACGTGGATCGTGACGCCGATCATGATCTCGCGTTGCGCCTGCTGATCGACGGCAAGACCAGTCGTCCGGGTGTGTGCAATGCGCTCGAGACGTTGCTTGTTCATCGGGATGCTTCAGCCGCCTTTCTTCCACGGGCCATTGCACGCCTGCGAGAACTTGGGGTCGACGTGCGCGGTGATGAAGGGACGCGTGCGCTGGTCGGTGATGTGACGCTTGCGAGTGAAGATGACTATGCGGCGGAGTTTCTCGATCTCGTGATCGCGGTGCGCGTGGTCCACGACATCGACGTGGCGATTGCTCATATTCGGCGGTTTGGTTCTGACCATACTGAGGTCATCGCGACGCGTGACGCGGCTGCTGCGGATCGCTTCATTCGCGCGATTCGTTCCGCCGTGGTCATGGTCAATGCCTCATCGCGCTTCAGCGATGGTGGTGAACTGGGTCTTGGCACTGAAATCGGGATATCGACGACGCGACTGCATGCCTACGGGCCGATGGGCGCCGAGTCGCTGACGGTGGAGCGCTTCGTCGTGCGTGGCAACGGTCAGGTGCGTCATCCTCATCCTGCTGAATGATCGCCAGGACACGAGCTCTGTCCGTACAGTCAGAAGCGACCAATGCAGAATTTTCTATGGATTGTCTTGTGGCTTCCCATGATTGCGTTGGGTCACACGTTGTCGACCATCCTGTTCAAAACAGGGTCACCGGCAAGCTATGCGTTTTTCATGGTGTGGCCCTTTGCGAATTTTTATCTCGCTTACAAACTTTGCAAGAAAGGTGACGATGTCCTGGTTATTCGACTAATTTCCTTTTTCCTGACAGAGTTGGCGATCCTTGCTGTTGTGCTTCTCTACTTTGGCTAGGTCCACCTGATTGCTGTCAACCTGTCGCACAGAGAAATCAGGCGCGAGCAAGTGCGGTAGATATTGTTGAAGGCGCTCGTATGAGCCCCGTCGAATCGTTGCTCGTCGCCGTATTGTCGTAGCTTTACAGGTGGAGGCTATCAGTGGGTGCCGGTGAAAATAGAAGCATTGCACCCGCGATCGCTGCGCTGCTCGGCGCATTGGTAGTCCATTACCTTGGCTACGCCTATCGCTTCATGTGGTATCTCGATAACGCCAACTTCGCCAAGCTGGTGTCGGCATACGCGGTCTTTCTTGCGGCAATTATCTTTGCCTTCGTGGTCGTTCCGAGGTGGTGGGTCATGGGGCCGCTTGCGCTGGCCGCCATGTTCGCACCGGCCCTCGTGGGAGTGCACTATGTGCTGCCGATCGGGGCAGCCTTTGTCTTGGTTGCCGTCGTGTGCGCGTCTCTCTTTGCGGGTGTCGCCGTATTGAGGTCTCGTGGACGAAATGCCCCCTAACGGGTCGGCTTTTGCAGGCTTCAGGTTGGTGCCAGAGACTTAGAGCGTGTATGGGAGGCGGAGGAATCGAGCCATGGTCAGAATCCTCTCGTTCCTACCCCTCGGAGCATCGATCGGTGTACTGATCTTTCAGATGTTCTCTTTCACGACCACCACTGAGCAAGTCATGGGATCGATTGCGGGTATTGCCGCGTATGGCTTCGTTGCGAGGGTCGCACGCCGGCCGTCCGCCTCGATGGGGTGGTCGTTTGCCGGGGTCGTTGTCATTGGTGTATTTCTCGGCCTGCTTCCGCCGCGCCTCCGCCTTGGCGGGGATGTCGATGCGTTCGTGCTGTTTTATCCCGTGGTGCATGCCGCGTTGCTTACGGGCTTCCTCACGCTTTACCGGTGCCGCTTCGCCAGCAAGAGGTAATCATGAGTTATCAACTCGTTCTTCAGTGGTGGCAACCGAACCTTCCAAACTTCGATCAATTGCCTGCGATGGACTCCGACGTATTCACGCCGGTATGGCCTGAATCGATACCCTCATTCTCGGTCTCTTGACGCCTTCAGAGATGTCCGCTCAGGCTGGCCGCGCGAGCCCCGTGCGGATTTGCTCGGCGACGTGGATCATCGCGTACCACGCGCGTTCGATCGCGTCCGCGAGCGCATCCCGATCCAGCGCGACGGTTTCGCTTCGGCCGCCTTCGTCCGGTTCGTACTCGATCAACACCCGGTTCCCGTCGATCCAGGCCTGATTTCCTGCAAGGAAGAGAGGATCCTCAAAACTTCCCATCCCCGGCTCGGGTGGCATCGCGAATGGCGTGCGGCCATCGCGCGGCGCGTGACGAAGTAGCTCGATCACCCGCTCGTAAGACCCGTCCTCATCATCGAGTTCGAAATCCACGGCGTCCATCGCAGGCCCCGCATACAGCTCAACAGAACCCGTAAAAATGACCTGCGTAGCGTAGCCATCGAGACGGGCATGCGGATTCTTCAGCACGTCGCGCAACGAGGCGACATAGCGCGATGTGACCTCCGGATGCTCACGCAGCCACACACTGCTGACATCTTCAACCGCCGTAACGTGCCCATCGGTTCTTGCTTCGACACCACGATGCGAAACGGTCGCCGGGCGATCCGGCAGGACCACAGGCAGTCCGCCAGCCTTGAGGCCGAACATCACGCGCCCCGGCGCGGTGCGCAGCCAGTGCGTAACGGCCTGCACGACGAACCCGTCGCCGCGTTCGCTATAGGGCGCGGGAAACAGCTCCTGCGTGCTCATGCCTGCGCCCCGCGCCAGGCTTCGATCGCCTCGACGGCACCGAAACAATCAGCAAAGCGGTTGTAGAGCGGCGTCGGCGAAAGGCGGATCACATCGGGCTCGCGCCAGTCGCCGATCACGCCATGCTGCTCCAGATGAGCGAACAGCGCGCGCCCCGCATCGCGACCGGCGCGCACGCGGATCGACAACTGCGCGCCACGTTGTAGCGGATCGTTGGGCGTGACGATATCCAGTGCGTCGTCGAGCCGCGTGCGGATCAGCCAGTCGAGATAGCCGGTAAGGCGGCGGCTCTTCGCCACGAGAGAAGGCATGCCAGCCTGGGTAAAGATATCGAGCGACGCACGTAACGGAGCCAGCGCGAGGATCGGCGGATTGGAAAGCTGCCAGCCGTCCGCACCGGGCGTCGGCACGAACTCCGGACCCATCTGAAACCGCGTGCTCTTGTCGTGGCCCCACCAGCCGGCGAAGCGCGGCACGTCGGCGCGCGCGTGACGGTCGTGCACGAAACAACCGGCAACGGCGCCAGGGCCGGCATTGAGATATTTGTACGTGCACCAGACCGCGAAGTCCGCGCCGCTGTCGTGCAGCGCGAGAGGCAGGTTGCCGACGGCGTGGGCGAGGTCGAAGCCGACCAGGGAGCCCTGCGCATGGCCGAGACGGACGATCTCCGCCAGGTCGAACACTTGTCCGGTGCGGTATTGCACGCCCGGCAGCATGATCAGCGCCAGGCGATGGCCGTGTTCGGCGATGGCCCGTTCGATGGCAGCCATCGACAACGTGCCGCCCGGACCGTCCGGCTGAAGTTCGATCAGATCGGTCGCCGGATCGAAGCCATGGAAACGCACCTGCGACTCGAGGGCATAACGGTCGGTGGGAAAGGCGCCGGCTTCCATCAGGATGGCCGGGCGCTCGGCGGTCGGGCGGTAGAAGCTGACCATCATCAGGTGCAGGTTCACGCCCAGCGTGTTCATCGCCACCACTTCGTGCGGCTCGGCGCCGACGACCAGCGCCATCGCGTCCCGGACGTACTCGTGGTAGTGCATCCATGGTGAGCGGCCGCGGAAGTGGGCCTCCACCGCGAGGTCGGCCCAGTCACCCAGTTCGGCTTCGATCGCCGCGCGCACGCTCGTCGGTTGCAGGCCGAGCGAGTTGCCGCAGAAATACAGGCTGTCACGGCCCTCGTGCGGCGGGATGTGGAATGCATTGCGGAACGCGCGCAGCGGATCCACGGCGTCCTGAGCTTCGGCCCATGCGCGCGTCGCTTCGAAACCGGTCATACATAGAGCCTTGCGAAATCAGGAGGGCATGCGGGCCGCCAGATCCGCGCAGCCCTTGTCGAACGCCGCGCTCCACTTCGCGTCACCGCCGGGGCGGATGCAGCGCAGCTGGATCGCATACCCGCCACTGTAGAAATAACGCTCGTAGTAGTCGAGCGTTACCGTACCTTCCTTGGCCTTGTAGACGTTTTCGGTCGGGCTGTTCGCCTTGCCGGCCGCGTATTCCGTCAGGCCCGAGGCGCGGCTGCGCATGTTGCCGGAGAACTGCTGGAAGCCGTTGAGATTGGGCACTTTCTGCAGCGTGACGGATACGCGGGCGAGGGTGGCATTGGCCGCGTTGGCGCCCGGTACCTGAAAGATCTGCGTTTCCGTTTCGCCCTGCGACTGCATGATCGGCACCCAGTTGTCGGGCACCGGGAAGCGGATCGCGCCATCGGCCATGGAAATATCGGCAGCGCCAGCGACAGGGCTGGCCAGCAGAAGGCCGAGCAGAAAGGCATGCACAGAGCGGTTCACGATTCGGATTCCCCTGGTCCAGCGGCGGTGCCGCGCTATCCCGCCATTTTTGCACAGTGCCGGTGCGCTTATGACGAGGGCCGCTGTGCGCTGCGTCACGTCACGTCACGCCACGGCAGCGACCGCCTGGAAACGGGACAGCGGCACGCCGAGCCATTCCAGGGCCGTACCGTGGAACAGGCGCGCCCGCTCGGTGTCGCCGAGGCCAAGCGCGTCGATACCGCTGCCGGGTTCCTGCTCTCCCAGGGGGAACGGGTAGTCCGTGCCGAGCATGACGCGGTCCGTGCCTGCGGTCGCCAGCAGATAGCGGAGTGCCGCGTCGTCGTGCACGCAGGAATCGAAGAACAGGCGGGAGAGGTATTCGCGCGGGTTTCGCGCGTTGTCGGTCGCGACAAGGTCCGGGCGCATGCGGAAGCCGTGCTCGATACGACCGATGGAGTAGGGAAAGCTGCCGCCACCGTGCGCCAGCATTACCCTTAACGCGGGCAGTCGTTCGAGCACTCCGCCGAAGATCAGGGCGCAGGCCGCGCGCGCCTGCTCGGCCGGCATGCCGACCAGCCAGGGCAGCCAGTACTTGGGCATGCTCTCGCTGCCCATCATGTCCCAGGGGTGCACCAGCACGGCGGCGCCGAGGTCGGCGGCGGCCTCGAAAAACGGGAACAGTTCCGGGGCGTCGAGATTCCAGGCGTTGCAGTGCGAGCCGATCTGCACCCCCTGAAGGCCGAGTTCGTCGATGCAGCGTTCGAGTTCACGTACCGCCAGGTCGGGCGCTTGCAGGGGGACGGTACCGATGCCGGCGTAGTGGCGACGATGGGTTTCGCACACGCGTGCCATGTCGTCGTTCAGGTGGGTATGCAGCTCCAGCGCCTGATGCCCCTTGGCCCAGTACGAAAACATCACCGGCACGGTGGAGACGACCTGCACACCGACGCCGAAGCGGGCGTAGTCGGCGATGCGTACCTCGGGGTCGAAAGCCGAGTCCCAGACTTCGCGGAAGAATTTGCCGTCTTTGTAGATGCGGTGGTGGCCGCTGCTATGGGTCATGACCGGGAAACGGTCATCGCCGTAGCGGGCCGCCAGATCGGGCCAGTCACGAGGCAGGATATGCGCGTGCGTGTCGATCTTGAGCATAGCCCGAGTGTATCCCCGCCGCAGGCCCGGGGCTTCTGGCGGTGCAACAACGGTGCCGCGCTGCCGCGCGGTAGGAGCGCGCCCTGCGCGCGAAAAGCCTGTGGAGCGGCGACGCGGAAAGGGGAGCCGTTGCCCGCTGTAGGCTTTTCGCGCGCAGGGCGCGCTCCTACAGGCGGTTTGAGGTCAGGCGGGCGTCACCGACCGCCTCGTCACCACGTGCGCGATCGTATCCACGTTGTCGGTCAGGCGGTCGGTCAGGCGCTCCACCGCCTCGGCCAGCTCGCGATCGGTCGACCGCGCCAGCGACGCCATCAAGCCGCGCTGGTGGTCGCGCAGCAACGGCGGTACGGCGATGCCTTCGGTCCGGGTGAGTGCCTCAGCCTGGGCCCGCAACGCGACCGCCGCCTCGTGAATGAACGGTCCCACGTGCGTCCATGCCTGAGGCACCTCATCGACATCGATCAACGACTCCAGCGCCATCGCCGTGCGGGCGAGGCGGTTGCCGTTGGCGAACAGGGTCTCCGCGAGCTCGAGGAGGATGGCCGGCGTGCCCGGTTCGGCGCGCATGCGGTCGACCGAGGCCTGCGCGTTGGTCCGCGCCGTACGCGTGGCGGTGCGTACCTCGTGTCGCGTGCGACGGTCGGCCGGCGCGACCAGGGCATCGAGGTAATCCGCGTACGCGCAGAGCATCGTGGACAGGGCGTTGCGTGCCTGATGGCGTTCCCACGACGGCCATAGCAGATACGCCAGCAGGGCGAGCCCGCTGCCCAGCGCCGTGTTGAGCACGCGGTCGGTCATGGCCGCGTTCGGGTCCACGCCCTCGAACGACAGCAGGACGACGACCGTGCCGGTCAGTGCGGCGACGGCGATACCGTAGTGCGCCACGGCGAGGTAACGGAAGGCGACGCACAGCACGCCCATCACGGCCAGGTGCGCCCACGGCACGTCGGGCGTCAGGCGCAGCACGAAGGTCGTCAGCAACAGGCCGAGCACGGTACCGACCACGCGTAACAAACCGAAATTGAACGTAGCCGCGAAGTCGGGGCGCAGCACGATCGCCGCCGTCATCGGCAGCCAGTAACCGTGGGGCAGGGCGAAGTAGCGTGAGAGCGCGAAGGCGAGGGTGAGGACGACGGCGCAGCGCACCGCGTGGCGGAACGCGACCGAGCCAGGCGTAAGGTTGGCGCGAAGGGTGGACAGCGCCGAGCTGCTGCGCAGCGTTTCGGGCAGCGCGGTTTCGGCGCGCTGGGCGCGTTCTTCACCGCGCGAGCCCGCCCAGTTCGTGTTGCGGACGACGGCGGCCAGCTGACCGGACAGGGCGCGGATATGACCGCTCAGGCCCATGCCACTGGAGCCGGCAAGCAACGCGCGCTCGCTGGCCTGCAAGGTGGCCAGCGCACGCTCGGCCCGCTGCGGCGGTTCGGCGGCGTCGAGTGCGTCGGCCGTCGCATCGAGCACGCGCGCGGCATCGGCGCGGAACATCTCGCTCATGCCGTCCTTCCGTGTGTCGAGCTCGGCCATGGCGATCAGTTCGAGACGCAGTCGTTCGGCCAGTTCGAGCAACACGCGGAACGCTTCCATGGCGCGGCCACGCGCGTGATGACGGCCGAGCAGGGTGTTCTGCAACGTGTTCATCGCGTCGGCGAGGCCGGGGGCTTCGCCATCCTTCTGCGGCTTGCGTGCGAGATCCGCCAGCCCGCGGTAGACGACCGCGAGCGCCAGGCGCTCCGGGCGATAACGTTGCAGCGGCCACGCCGCGACCGAGAAGGCGGCCAGCAGCATGCCGCCGGCAAAGATGAGGGCGCCACCGCTCAGGGCGTCGACCAGCCCTTTCGGCGTCGCCGCCGTAATCACGAGCAGCAGCATGCTGGTCATGCCCACGCGCGCGATATCGGGGCCGAACACCACGAGCATGCCGCCGAAGAAACCGCAGACCAGGCAGGCGACGCACATCGGCAGGATCCAGTCGCCGATAAGGAACCCGACGAGCGATGCGGCACCGGCGGCCAGCGCGGCGAGAAACAAACGGCTGAGTCGCTGCTGATAGGGCCCGGGCTGGTCGGAGAACATCGTGTCGAGCGCGCCGGCCGCGATGCCGAGGCCGATCTGCGGATAGCCCAGCAAAATGCCGAGCGCCATCGGCAGCACCACGGCCGCGGTATTGCGCAGGGCGACGCGCACGGGCACGTCGGGTCGCTTCGTCCGGATCAGCGTGTCGATGACGCTGGCGCGAAGCGAGTAGCCGTTGTTCATGGGGTGGGTTTGCTCATCCGTTGAGCGGGCGATTGTGCCGCAGCCTTGCTGACTGGACGGCGAGCGAAAACGCGGAACGGCATCGATACCGCGCGATGCCGCCCCGCGACGCGCATTAAGCGCGGCCGGCGAATTCGCCGGTCAGCGTGTTGACGGTGACCTTTTCGCCCGTCGTGATGTACTCGGGCACCTGGATCTCGATGCCGGTCTGCAGCGTGGCGGGCTTCGACCGCTTGGTCGCGCTGGCGCCCTTCATTTCAGGGGCGGTGTCCGTGACGGTCAGCACGACCGACGTGGGCACCTGCAGGCCGACCGGTGCATCGTCGATCACCTGGATGTAGTAACCCTCGAGGTCCTCCACGACGTAGCCGGCGTTGTCGCCGACGACGCTCGCGTCCAGCGTGTACTGGGTGTAGTCCTCGTCGTCCATGAAGACGAACGCGTCGTCGTCCATGTACGAGAACTTCGCCTGGCGGCGCTCGAGGGCGACTTCCTTGATTTCGTCATCGGCGCGCACGCTGAGATCGAACTTTCGGTTGCCCGGGATCGAGTACAGGGTGAAACGATAGGTGACGTTGCCGCCGCGCGCGGAAGGCGCGCTGCGTTCGATATCGCGGACCTGGTAGACGGTGCCGTCGTTTTCGACGACGTTACCCTTTTTGACTTCGGATGCTTTCATGGCGTTCGGTGTCGTGGCTTGGATTACTTGGGAGCGAGACGGACGCCGCCGTCGAGGCGGATCGTCTCGCCGTTGATATAACGGCTGGTGAGGAGGAAGGCCACCGTGTCGGCGAACTCCTCGGGCTTGCCCAGGCGCGACGGGAACGGAATCGACGCGGACAGCGATTCCTGCACCTGCGGTGGCATGCCGTC
This sequence comes from Dyella sp. 333MFSha, assembly GCF_900102405.1. Taxonomy (NCBI): domain Bacteria; kingdom Pseudomonadati; phylum Pseudomonadota; class Gammaproteobacteria; order Lysobacterales; family Rhodanobacteraceae; genus Dyella; species Dyella sp. 333MFSha. Next base: position 409,514 of record NZ_FNBR01000001.1, read on the forward strand.
GACCATCGGCGTCCAGAAGATGCCCGGCGCGATCGTGTTCACGCGGATGCCGAAGCGCGCGAGCTCGCGCGCCATCGGCAGCGTCATGCCGACCACGCCGCCCTTGGACGCGGAGTAGGCGGCCTGTCCGATCTGGCCTTCATAGGCGGCGACCGATGCGGTGTTGACGATGACGCCGCGCTCGCCGTCCTCGCCCGCCGCGTTGCCCTGCATCAGCTGGGCACCGGCCTTGGCGACGTTGAAGCTGCCGACCAGGTTGACCAGCACGGTGGTGCTGAAGTTGGCCAGCGGCATCGGGCCTTCCTTGCCCAGCACGCGACCCGCGCCGAGGATGCCGGCGCAGTTGATCACGGCGTTGAGGCCACCCATGGCGTCCTGCGCGGCGGTGACGTTGGCGGTCACGCCTTCTTCGGAAGTGACGTCGGTGCGGTAAAACGAAGCGTGCGAGCCGAGGGCGGCCACGGCGGCCTGGCCCTTCTCTTCGTTGACGTCGAAGAGCGCGACTTTCGCGCCGGCGGCGACGAGTCGCCCGGCGACGGCGTGACCGAGACCGGATGCGCCGCCGGTGATGACGGCCCTGACCTGTTCGAGCTGCATGAAAACTCCGCGGTGCGACTGGCAAAGAGGCCCATCTTAGCCGAGGCATCGGGGATTGGCTTTGTGCGGGAGCACACGCTCCCGCGTCGCCGACGCTCAGGCCTCGGCGAGGAAGGCCTGAATACGACCGGACGCGACCAGCTGCGCGAACGGAATGACGGCGGTCGGTGGATTCTGCGGCTCACTCAGGAACCGGCTGAAGACGCCGACGTCCCACCACTCGCCCAGTTTGTAGCCGGCCTTGGGCCACACGCCGGCGGCCCGGAAGCCCATGGCTTCGTGAATGGCGACGCTGGTCGCGCCCGGCAGCGTGATGACGCCGACCGCCTGATTGATTCCCTGCAGACGCAGCGCCTCCAGCAGTACGCCATAGAGTCGCCGGGCGATGCCGCGACGGCGCGCTTTTTCGTGCACGTAGATCGACGTCTCGGCGACCCAGTCATACGCGGCGCGCTCGCGGAAGCGCCCCGCATACGCATACGCCAGAACGTCGCCGTTTTCTTCCCACACCAGCCACGGATGGTGCGCCATGCGCGCGACGATGCGCTCACGCATGACATCGTCACCCGGCAGGTCGGTCTCGAAGGTGATCGCGCTGGTTTTCACCACGGGCGCGTAGATGGCGTGGCAGGCGGCGGCGTCGGCCTCGACGGCGATACGGATCACAGGGGTTTTTCCATGAAGATGCTGGACGGATTGGCGTGATGATCGCCGAAGGGCGGGCAGCGGTGGTAGCCCGATCGCTCGTAGAGTTCGATCGACTCCGTCTGTGCGGTGCCGGTCTCCAGTCTCACCTTCGTCCCACCGCCCGCGCGCACCTGGCGTTCGAGGGCCTCCAGCATCTGCTTGCCCAGGCCCATGCCGCGGCAGGCGGGCACGACGTACATGTATTTCAGCTCGACGTAATCGCCGTGGTCGACACCGGCACCGCAGGCCAGCGGCTGGCCGTCCACACGGGCCGTCATGAAGGTGGTGTCGGATCGGCGCAGGTTCTCCACGCCGATCGCCTGCGGCAGGGGATGGCGGTAGAGGTCGGACAGGTACCCGTGCAGCTGCTCGATCAGCGGCAGGACGTCTTCCTTGCCGGGGTCGTCGATGCCGAACACCAGCGAGGGCGGTTTGGGCGCGACGATCAGGTCGCCGTCATTGAGGCTGCGCAGGAAAAAGCGATCGCAGCTGAAATGGCCCGTGCCACCCATCGGAGCGTCGATCCGGGTGAAGCCATGCCGGAAGTACACGGCCTGCGCCGCGTCCATCCCCGTCAGCGTTTCCAGGTAGCAACGTGAGAAACCGGCGCGCCGGGCCGCGTCCAGACAGGCACGCATCACCTTCGAGGCGGCGCCGATGCCACGGGCCTCGGGCAGGAAATACATCTTGCGAAGTTCGCAGGTCTCGTCATCGCCGCCGTCCAGCGGCGCGATGCCCGCCCCGCCGATGGCACGGCCGTCCTTCTCGACGACGAAATACGCCGCACGTGGGCGGGCGTAGGCAGAGGACATGGCGTCGACTTCGGCGTCGTGGATCGCGAAGCCCGGGCCGTCGGCGCCGAACTCCGGCATGACATGGCGTATGACCGCGGCGATGTCGGCATCGTCGCGGGGCTCGATGGGGCGGATCAGATAATCGGCAGGCATACGCCCGATGCTGCCAGCTTGGATGGGGAATGGCCAACTGCCCGGGCAGGAGCCAGTCCTGCTGGCGATGGGGGCCGCCTCAGCCCGCCATACGCGCCCGCGTCACCCGGCTCGCCGTTTCCTTCCCCAACTGCCCGGCCAGCCAGGCTCCCGTCTCTACCAGCCGGTCCAGATCGACGCCGGTCTCCATGCCCATGCCGTGCAGCATGTACACCACGTCCTCGCTGGCCACGTTGCCCGTGGCTCCCCTGGCATACGGGCAGCCACCCGTCCCCGAGACGGCGCTGTCGACGACGCGGACGCCTTCTTCCAGACAGGCGAGGATGTTCGCCAGCGCCTGGCCGTACGTGTCGTGAAAATGCACGGCCAGCGCAGGCATCGGCACTTCCGACGCGACGGCGCGGAGCATCGCGCGCGCCTTCGCGGGCGTACCGACCCCGATCGTGTCGCCAAGCGAAATCTCGTGACAGCCCAGTTCATGCAGGCGGCGGGCGACACGCACCACGTCGGCCACCGGCACCTCGCCCTGATAAGGGCATCCGAGCACGGTCGACACATAGCCGCGTACCGCGACGCCATCGGCCCGCGCACGTTCCATCACCGGCACGAAACGATCGATCGACGCGTCGATGGAGGCATTGATGTTCTTCTGGTTGAACGCTTCCGACGCGGCCGTGAACACGGCGACCTCGGTGGCACCGACCTCGCGTGCACGCTCGTAGCCCTGCAGGTTGGGCACCAGCACGGGGTAGACCACGCCGGCCGCCTTGCGGATACCGAGGAAGACCTCGGCGGCATCGGCAAGCTGCGGTACCCATTTCGGGCTGACGAAGCTGGTCGCTTCGATCGTCGCCAGGCCTGTCGCCGACAGCCGGTCGATCAGTTCGATCTTCACAGCGGCGGGGAGCATGGCCTTCTCGTTCTGCAAGCCGTCGCGTGGGCCGACCTCGACGATGCGAACGTGGTTCGATGCATTCATGGAAGCTCCGGTCAGGCGGTTTCGGCGAAGCGGACGAGGATCGCATCCGCGTCGACGAAATCGCCCTGTACCGCGGATACGCTCTCGATGGTGCCGCCGCGAGGTGCCTTCAAGGCGAGCTCCATCTTCATCGCTTCCATCACCATCAGTTCCTGCCCTTCTTCGACCACGTCGCCCGCCGCGACGCGCACCAGCACGACGCGGCCCGGCATGGGGGCGGCGAGGTGACGTGCGTTGCCCGACTCGACGCCGGCCCACGCGTAAGCGGGAGCGCGGGTGAACGACCAGCGACGTCCCAGAGCGTCGTGTACACGGACGAACCGCCCGTCGATCGCCAGCGGCAAGCGGCGTGCCTCGTCGTCGAAACGGGCGGACAACGCGCCGTCGACGAGACGCGCCCCGGCCACGGTGCAGGACACGTCACCTTCGCGGAGAACGTAGGCGCCGCCGTGTCCATGCGCATCGATCTCATGGCGGACGTCGCCCTGCATCAGCGCGACGACGCGTTTGCCGTGATGACCGATGCGCCACGCGTCGGCACCGGCCCAGGGTGAATGCGGGTCGCCGGGCACGCCACGGTCCTGCGCTTCATCGGCGAGAAGCACCGCCACGGCGGCGGCGAAGCGCTCCACGTGGCCCGCCTGCGTGTCGCCGGCCAGAAACTCGTCAAGGTGACGATCGAGATAGCCCGTATCGATGCGGCCTTCCACCACCGCCGGGTGGCGTGCGAGGCGTTCGAGAAACGCGACATTGGATTTCGGGCCGACGATATCGGTCCGCGCCAGGGCTTCGCGCAACCGTTCCAGCGCCTGCGCGCGGTTCCGGTCGTGGACGATGAGCTTGGCGATCATCGGGTCGTAGAAGATGGTCACGGTGTCGCCGGCAATCACACCGCCGTCGAGGCGGACATGCCGCGACGGCGGCGGCAAGGTCAGCGACACCAGCTTGCCGGAGCCCGGCAGGAAATTCGCCTCCGGATCTTCCGCATACAGGCGGACCTCGATGGCGTGGCCGGTGGCGCGGATGTCGTCCTGTGTCAGAGGCAAGGTCTCGCCGCCCGCCACCCGCAGCTGCCACTCGACCAGATCCAGTCCGAGCGTCTCTTCGGTGACCGGGTGCTCGACCTGCAGGCGCGTGTTCATCTCCATGAAGAAGAATTCGCCGTCCTGGGCGACGATGAATTCCACGGTGCCCGCACCGACGTAATCCACGGCGCGCGCGGCAGCGACGGCTGCGGCGCCCATGCGGGCGCGTCGGGCCCCGTCGAGGAAGGGGGAGGGCGTTTCTTCCAGCACCTTCTGGTAACGACGCTGCGCGGAACACTCGCGCTCGTTCAGATGGATGATGTTGCCGTGGGTGTCGCCGAAGACCTGGAACTCGATATGGCGCGGATGCTCGACGTAACGCTCGAGGATCACCCGCGTATCGCCGAAGGCATTCGCGGCCTCCCGTTGCGCGGAAGCCAGGGCTTCGGCAAAGGCGCCCGCGTCGCGCACGATACGCATGCCCTTGCCGCCGCCGCCTGAGGCCGCCTTGATCATCAGCGGAAAGCCCGTGCGGGTGGCTTCGGTTGCCAGATGGGTGGGATCCTGGTCGGCGCCGTGATACCCGGGCACCAACGGGACCGCATGGCGCTCCATCAGCGCCTTGGCGGCCGCTTTGGAGCCCATCGCGTCGATGCTTTCCGGGCGCGGCCCGATGAAGACGATGCCGGCCGCGGCGCAGGCGCGCGCGAAATCCGTATTTTCGGAGAGGAAGCCGTAACCCGGGTGGATCGCCTGCGCGCCGCTGCGCCGGGCCACTTCGATGATCGCGTCGCCACGCAGATAGGACTCGGCCGGGCGTGGGCCGCCGATGGGCCAGGCTTCGTCGGCCAGGCGTACGTGCTGGGCGTCGGCGTCCGCGCTGGAGTAGACGGCGACCGTGCGGATGCCCAGACGGCGGCAGGTCCGGATCACGCGGCAGGCGATCTCACCACGGTTGGCGATCAGAATGCAGTCGAACATGCGGCTCCCGGCGGGGTCTGGATGGGGTGGGGAAAACCCGAAAAACTAGCAGATCGCGACGACCCGGAGGGTTGCGGCGCAGCATGCCCGGTTCCGCCGATTTGCACCGGGGCGGCGTGTCGCCTAGCCTTGTGGGTCCGGGAAGGCGCCTTCATGTCTTTCCATTCCCCCTCCCAGCGAGAGAATTTCATGCAGATCGCCAACCGCCACGCCGTTTCCTTCCATTACACGCTGACCGACGACCAGGGCAACGTCATCGACAGCTCGGACGGTCGCGAGCCGCTGGCTTACATCCATGGCGAAGGCCACATCGTCCCGGGTCTGGAGAAGGCGCTCGAAGGCCGCTCGGTGGGTGACCAGTTCAAGGTCGACGTCGCCGCCGAAGAGGGCTACGGCCCGCGTCACGAAGAACTGATCCAGGTGGTGCCGCGCGCCGCGTTCCAGGGCGTGGAAGACCTCCAGCCGGGCATGCAGTTCCAGGGTCGTAACGACCAGGGCAGCATCAACGTCACCGTCAGCAAGATCGAAGGCGACAACGTCACCGTCGACGGCAACCACCCGCTGGCCGGTCAGACCCTGCACTTCGCCGTCGAGATTACCGACGTGCGTGACGCCACCGAAGAAGAGCTGGCGCACGGCCACGTGCACGGCGCCGGCGGTCATCATCATTAAGCGGTTGGCTTCGCCGACGTGACCTTATTCGCGCGCAGGGCGCGCTCCTACGACGCCGCTGTGGTAGGAGCGCGCCCCGCGCGCGAAAAGCCAACGCAGCGGTGATGCCGCTGCGCAGGTTCCTAAGAGATCAATACCAATCCAGCAACGACACACCGATGCCCAGATACGTCGCACGGTGGTTGTAGTCGATCATGCTCTCGCCATAACCGTTGAACGCTTCCACGTAGCCACGCAGGTTGTTGACCACCGGGAAGCTCCAGGTGCCACGCAGCGAGCCATGCGAGCGGTCACCCGTACGGAACGAATGACGCCCCGTCAGTGAGAACTCCTGACGCCCCACTTCGTGCACGACCGTGATTTCGCCACGGCCCATATAGTCCTTGATGTCCGGATTGTCGTCGTCCTTGCGTGCTTCCGGGATACGCCACCACGGACGCAGCATGATGGTCCAGCCTTCGCGTTCCAGGCCGATATCCGCGACGACGCGGTTCCAGCTGCGCGACAGGGGATCGGCGCGTCCATTGGACTGATGGTTGATGCCGATGCTGGCCAGACGGCCGTTCCAGCCGAAGATGTTGTAGTTGGTGTTGAACACCAGCAACGCTTCCGGCTCGTAGTTGGTCTCGCGGAACGGACGCGAGTTGTCCTTGTTGTACACCTGCCAGCGGGACGACTGCGTATAGCCGACCCACACGTCGCCGTTGTCGCCGAAGAGGTTCTCGGCGACCTTGGTCTTCAGGCTGATCTGGAACTTCGCCTCGACGTTGTCGAGATCCTGCGGCGTCGTGACGGTGTGGTCCGGCGCGGGCGTGTGCGGCGTCGTGTTCTGTTTGTTGGTGCCGAAGAACGGCAATACGTAGGTCGGCTTGTAACCGCGCAGATTGAACGTACCGAGTTTGCTCTCGGGCGAGAGCTCCCAGCGGCTGTCGAGCAGCGACAGCGGACGCCCCACGTCGGCCGAGTTGCGGGTCGCCAGGTCGACGCTGAGCGAATTGCCCTTCGGGTCTTCTTTCTTCGCCGCCGTCATCATGTTCGGGCGACCGACGGCCTTGTCATAGCAAAGCAGTCGCTGCGAGTCGGTTTCGATCGCCGAGCAGGCACGGATGTCGATCGGGCTCGGATTCTGCGCGAGCGCGAGGCCCGCATGCAGACAGGCGTAGACGCCGAAGGCGCCGGCGGCGTGGATTCGTTTCATGGCACGGACACTCCCTGAGCCGGCGACTGTCCGGCAGGCGCGAAGTGTATCCGTGACAAATGTGAAGACCCTGCATGGAAACTTGCGAACGTATGCACGATCTCGTCGTCCTCCCCGGGGAGTGGGGCGGTTCGCGCATGACGCCGGGATCCGGGTAAGGTCGCGCTAAAAAAAGACGGCCCGCGAATGCGGGCCGTCGAGAGACATCGGAGCGAACGCCTTACTGACCGCTGGCGCCGGACTTGGTCACCCACTTCTGGTACTCGGCCTTCGAAATATGGCCATCGCGGTTCGAGTCGGCGTACTGGAAGTCGTTCGCCAGCAGCGGAAACGCCGAGGCCTGTTCTGGCGTGATCGACTTCTTACCGCCCGAGAGCGTCGTGAAATCCGGTGCGGGACCGGACGGCTTGGCCGGGGCCGGGCCGCTGTTGACCGTGACCTGACCACCCGGGGGTGGCGTCGATGCGCCCGGCATCCCCGGTGCGCCACCCGGCGGCGGGGGCGGAGGCGGTGCATCGGCGGCCGGCGGCGGCATGGCCGGATCCGGCGCCTGCTGCATCGAACCCGGTGCCGTGTCCGACGGCGGCGGAGGCGGCGGAGGCGTGGCCTCACCCGGCGGCGGAGGCGGGACGCGGGCGGGCGGTGGAACGTCCTGGGCGAATGCGGCGCCAGCCAGCAGCAGGGATGCGCCAAGCGCGGCAGCGCGAATGTTCTTCTTCATGTAAGCCTCCGTGGTCGGGGGTGGCAGGGGTCGCAAGCCCTCGGCTTGCGACATCGTTGCCGACGCTAGCAAGGCACGATTTAATGGCGGCCCAACTGCGGAAAGGCCTTTACCGTGCCGTCACGCGTATCCGACAGGTCCTCCACGGACGCCGTGATGGAGCTGTCCCATCGTTCGGCGCAGCTGCTGCATCTGGCCGCGCAGGGCCTCGCTAAACGTGTGACGCGGCGAGCGCGCAAGGCGGACGTCCTGACCGCGATCTCACGTATGGGCATGCTGCAGATCGATACGATCAGCGTCGTCGCGCGAAGCCCTTACATGGTGCTTTTCTCGCGACTGGGTGCCTATCGCACCGAGTGGCTCGACGAATCGCTCGCCGACGGCCTGCTCGCCGAATGCTGGGCGCACGAGGCCTGTTTCGTGCCAGCGCAGGACTATCGCTTCCACCGCGACTACCGCAGTGGGCGGGCGGGGCACTGGGCGCATAAAAACGCGCTGCGCGTACACGCCGAGGCCCGTGGCGACATGGATGCTCTGATCGACCGCATCCGTAAGGAAGGCCCCTTGCGCGCGGCGGACTTCGAGCGTGAATCGACCGGAACGAAGGGCTGGTGGGGCTGGAAACCCGAAAAGCGCTGGCTGGAGGCGTGGTTTGCCCTCGGCGACCTGATGGTCGCCCGGCGCGATCGTTTCCAGCGCGTCTACGATCTCGCCGAGCGGGTCACGGCACGCTGGCCGGAGCCGCCGCCAGCGGACTCCCTCGACGAATCGGCGGTGCGTCGTCATTTCATCCTGCGCAGCGTGGCGGCGCTGGGCATCGCCCGGGCGCGCTGGATCGCCGACTACTACCGCCTGCGTCCGCGCGTGACCGACGAGGAGCTGGCGTCGCTGGTGGCGGAGGGATCGCTCATCGAGGTTGCCGTCACCGGGTGGAGCGACAGGGCATACGTCCACCGCGAGCACGCGGGATCGCTCGCCGACGCCGCACGCAACGGTTTGAGGGCCACGCGTACCGTTCTCCTGTCGCCTTTCGATCCCGTCGTCTGGGATCGGGCACGCGCGCTGGAACTGTTCGGTTTCGAATACACCATCGAGTGCTACACGCCCGCGCCCCGACGAAAGTACGGCTACTACGCGCTGCCGATCCTGCATCGCGGTCGCCTGGTCGGCCGGCTCGACGCCAAGGCTCATCGTCAGGAAGGGTTTTTCCAGGTACTGGGCGTCTGGCTGGAGGAGGGTGTCGTCCTGTCTCCGGCGCTGGTCGGGGACCTGGCGGAGGCCCTGCATGAGTGCGCGGCGTGGCATGGCACGCCGCGTATTGTCATAGAAAAAGGCCAGCCGCGAGGGCTGGCCGGTCTGCTGCGCGAAGCGCTCGCGGATTGATCAGCGCGTGGAGGCCGGTGCCGGGGTATCGGCACACGACTTGCCGTGCAACGCATCCTTCAGCTGACCCGCAAGCGATGCGCAACGGGCGCCGAGCTGGCCACGCATATCCGGATCCTGCGACTGGCGGAGCAGGCTGGTGCGCATCATGTCGTAGCGGCTGTCGATCTGGTCGCGGGCGAAGATACCCGCCGCGAGGTGGCAGCTCTTGTAGCTCGCCAGATACTCATCGCATGCCGCGATGCCGGTGCTGTCCGGCAGCGGGCCCGCGGCAGCGGCGGCGCGGCCGCCCGTCTTGCTTGCGGGAACGTTGGTCACGGTCGTGGTCGCGGTGCGCTGCTTGACGACGCTCTTGCCCGTCGCCGTGGATGAACTGGTCGTCCGGGTGGTGCTGGGCTGCGGCTTGGTGTTGTGGTCCGCGCACGCGGCGAGGGCGAGGGCGCCCATGAGAAGCGGAACGAGTCGGAAGCTGGAGTGGTTCATGAGGCGGTCCCCCTTGGGCTGAGCGTGGATCGGATGGTAGGTCAATTCGCATGAACGTTGCGACGGGTCGCAAGCATGTGCGCGGAATGAGTGAACGCGGCGTCAGTGGCGACGGGGCGAGGCGGCGTATCGCGCCATCGCAATTTGGTTTCCGGGCCTGTATAGTCGCCGGACTGTGTTTGCCGGGGTCATAGAGTTAGTTTGACCCGATGCAGCTGATCACGTATCCGCAACATCGCTTCGCTCCTCGCGTTTCCTTGCACACCAGTTAGGCGGCAACTATTCAAGTTGCTGGTTTTATTCGTAAAAAATCGTATTGGAGTGTTTCTATGTCGGATCGTGAAATCGGCACCGTCAAGTGGTTCAACGACGCCAAGGGCTTTGGCTTCATCTCGCGCGAGAATGGCCCGGACGTGTTCGTGCACTTCCGCGCCATCCAGGGCAACGGCTTCAAGTCGCTCGCCGAAGGCGAGAAGGTCTCCTTCAAGGTCGTGAACGGCCAGAAGGGCCTGCAGGCTGAGGAAGTCCAGAAGGCCTAAGCCTTCGGACTGACCGAGCTTCGAAAAGGCCGGGCGGCGACGCCCGGCCTTTTTTTGCTCGTCATTTCCGGTTTTTCTGTCCGAATCGCGTGATCCGTGTCAAAAAAACGGCTGATGTAGGGGATCCCCTACAGAACTTCCGGAAAATACGGTTATGATCGACCCTACTGTGTCTGCGCGGTCACGCGAGTGACCCGATGTAAGCGCGAAGTTAACGCTCCATCGCCTCACCCGGTCCTGCAAGCTCAGTAAGTCGCCGGCTCGTCGAGCCGGGTTTTTAGTGTGTTGGATAGAGGTGTGTGTGATGGCAACTGGTACTGTGAAGTGGTTCAACGACGCCAAGGGCTTTGGCTTCATCACTCAGGATGAGGGTGGTCCGGACGTGTTCGTGCATTTCCGTTCCATCCAGGGCAACGGCTTCAAGTCGCTTGCCGAGGGTCAGAAGGTGGAATACACCGTGACCCAGGGCCAGAAAGGTCCGCAGGCTGACAACGTCGTTCCGAAGTAATGCCCCAGGGCTGGCTCGCGCCGCCCGTTTTGCATGACTTTAGCCCTCCCGGCGCCCTGTGCCGGGAGGGTTTTTGCGTTTCGGGGAAGCTGAATCGATGACGGAACCCACGCGCGATGCGATCGTGCGCAGCGCAGCGCCACTGCGCATGGCGGACGGGGCATCGTCGGATCTGCTGCTTTACCTGCCAACGGGCGAGATCGCCGCGACGCTGCTCTGGCTGCCCGCCATGGGCGTCGGCGCCCGTCACTATGAATCGCTTGCTCTCGCGCTGAGCGCGCGAGGTATCGCCGTCGCCATCCACGAGTGGCGAGGCATCGGCTCCAGCGACCGGCGCGCCTCGCGTCGAGTCAACTGGGGCTATCGCGAACTCCTGCATGACGACCTGCCGGCCAGCCTCTACCGCCTTGGTCAGGCCGCGCCGGGCGCGCCGCTGTATGTGGGAGGGCACAGTCTCGGCGGGCAACTCGCCTCCTTGCTCGCGGCGACGACGGCAATGCCGGTTTCCGGTCTGGTGCTGGTCGCCAGTGGGGCACCGTACTGGCGCCGCTTCAGTCCCTGGGTCGGTCTCGCCTACGTGGCGGCTCCGTTACTCGCGGCTGTGGCCGGTCGGCTTCCCGGTCGCCGGATCGGCTTCGGTGGCAATGAGGCCCGTGGCGTGATCGCGGACTGGTCGCGCAGCGGTCGCACCGGGCGTTACGCCGCCCGTGGCATGGACGTCGACCTCGAGGCCGCACTGCGCCACCAGAAAGCACCCGTCCTGGCCCAGCGTCTACGGGACGACTGGTTGGGGCCCGCGCCCTCGCTGGCATTCCTGCTGGATAAGATGCCCGACGCGCCGCGCGAGGTCTCGGTCGTCGTGCCTGACGACCTCGACGGGGCGCCCGCGGATCATTTCGCGTGGATGAAAGCGCCCGGCGCAGTCGCCAGACGCATCGCGGATTGGGTGCACGCGCGCTAGTCTGTGCGCCATGACCATCACGCCCATCGACGGCAAGCAGCGCGACCTCGGCGACGGATTCGTCGTACGGCGCATGCTGCCGCATCTCAAGGCCCGACACGTCGGCCCCTTCGTCTTCTTCGATCAGATGGGACCTGTCTCCTTCGGTGAGGACAAGGGCATGGATGTCCGCCCGCATCCGCACATCGGCCTCGCCACGGCGACTTGGCTGTTTCAGGGGGCGATCCGCCATCGCGACAGTCTCGGCACCGCGGTGGATATCCATCCCGGTGACGTCAACTGGATGACGGCCGGTCGCGGTATCGCGCATTCCGAACGCACCCCGCCGGACGAACGTCACAGCGGACAGGATCTCCACGGCATACAGGTCTGGGTGGCGTTGCCGAAGACCCATGAACGCATCGATCCCGAATTTCACCACCATCCGGCGAGCACGTTGCCCGTGGTGGAGCGCGAGGGTACGCGACTGGTCGTCATCGCCGGTGAGGCTTTCGGTGTGTCGTCGCCCGTACGCGTGTTCGCACCCATGTTTTTCGTCGAGGCGCGGCTGGAAGCGGGCGCACGTGTGACGATGCCTGAGCAGCACGCGGAGTGGGGCGCCTACGTGGTGGAAGGTGCCGCGCGCTTCGGCGACCTTCCGCTGGGGGCGCTGGACATGGCCGTGGCCCACGAAGGCGAAGCTCCGGTGCTCGAGGCCACGCAACCGTCGTTGATCATGTTGTTCGGCGGCGCCCCACTCGATGGGGAGCGCCACCTCTGGTGGAATTTCGTCGCCAGTTCGAAAGAGCTGATCGAAGCGGCGAAGGTCGAGTGGGCCGAAGGACGTTTCCCACTCGTACCGGGGGACGAAAGCGAGCGAATCCCGCTGCCGTCCTACTGAGCCGGAGCCCTCACGCCACTTCGGCGGCCGCCGATTCCCGCTCGCCGTCGCGGCGCGCCCGACGCGTGGCGCTCCATGACGGCAACGCCATGGCATCGCGCGCGACGCGGCACACGTCGATCAGTCGTGTCACGTCATCGTCGCTCATGCCAGCGTTCAGTGTCAGGCGCAGCAACGAGCGGTTGACCGTGGTGGCAGGTGCGCTGAACACGGAACCGAAGACGCCGTGCTGTTCCATCACGTCACGTACCTTGCCGGTGAGGATCTCCTGGCCGGCTTCGAAGGCGATGATCTGCTCGGTTCCATCCGCGATCGGATAGCCCAGTTCCGTCAGTTCCGCGCGTACCCGGCGCGTCACCTGGCGCAGGCGCTGGCGCCTCCAGCCCTCGGTCTGGATGACCCGATGGGCCGCCGACATGCCCGCGAGTTCGTGTGGCAGCAAGGACGAGCTGAAGATGGCGGGCAGGGCTTCGCAACCGAAATAATCCTTGAAACGTGTGGTGCACGCGATGAAGCCCGCGCGCGAGCAATACGCCTTGGCCAGGCTCGCCGTGATGAAATGCACGCGGTCGTTGAGGCCCAGGCTGGCAACCAGTCCTTCCCCGCGCACGCCGTGCGTACCCAGCGAGTGCGACTCGTCGACAACGAGGACGCAGCCGTGCTCCCGGGACAGGTTGGCGATGGCCTCGAGGGGAGCGAGGCTGCCGTTGGTGCTGTAGACCGCATCCACGACGATCACGCCCGGGCCGTTGCGCAGCACCTGTCGCTCCAGATGCGTCACGTCGTTGTGCAATACGGACACCGCTCTGGCCCCGGCGCTGCGAATGCCTTCCCATAGCGACGCGTGCGCGAGCATGTCGACGTAGACGGGGATGCGGTCGCCGGCGATGGACTGAATGAGGCCGACGTTGGCGGCGAAACCGGATTGCGCGAGGATGCCGTCCTCACTCCCTACCGCGCGCGCCAGCTCGGCCTCCACACGATGCAGCGGCTGATCCGCGTCCTGCTGAAACAGCGCCGACATCATCATGCCAAGGCCGCCTTCGGCCAGTGCCTCACGCTGTGCTTCGACGATGGCGGGATGTCCCGCGATCGCAAGGTAATCGTTGCTCTGGAGCATCAGGTCGCCGCCGGCGGGGCGACGCCCGCGCAAAATGTGACGGCCACCCCAGTCGATCGCCACGCGTTCGTTGTGGAATCGATCCACGCGGGTCGCAACGAAGCCAGGCAGCGCAGGGGCGGTAACGACACGGTGCAGAACGGAAACATTTTCCATGGACATCTCTCTCTCGATGGCATGGGCGATGGACACGTTGCCGTTCACCACGAACGGCACGCGCGCGCCAACCTCGCCCGGGCGGGCGCGAAAACGAGAAAGGCCAGGGGTGGGTCGCGAACGACCCTGCGGCCTTACGCAATACCTGGAGAGAAGCGTCGGCGGGTCGGAAGACCCGCGACCGCACCGCATGTTTTGGGCAACACAACGCCACGCGCCGGGTGCTGGGCGCGATGGCGTGTCCGGAAGGGCGAAGGTAACCCGTTTAGATGAATCGTGGTCGGCTGTCGGCGGCCAGACTCAGATCCTGCTCCCGGAGCCAGGTGCGGTACGACTTGACGTGCTGAAGCCGGAAGCGCTCCACGTCGTCGATCAGGGCGTAGTAGTACCACTGCTCGCCGGAAACGGCGGTGGCGGCATACATGTGTTCTTCAGGCCGCTCCACGCCTTTGTGATAGAAGCCGTCACGGGAGTTGAACCAGGGCAGGGCTTCGCCACTCCGCAGAGACTCCAGTACGGCGCCGGGGGCCCCCAGATCTGCCGCAATTTCATAGTGGGTGCGCAGGTCCTCGTCCGTCTGGACCAGCAGGAACCGGCCGATCCCCCAGGCGTCGACCAGCAACAGGCCCGTCGGGTTGCAGTGCACGTAGCACTCCACGGGCTGGAACGTGGCGGTGACGCTCTGCAGGACCTCGCGGAAGGCGGGGTCGCGCAGGAAGCGGAAGTTGCCCAGGGCCAGCGTTTCGGCGACGAAGGCGCTGGCGCGGTCGAAGTACCGGCGCTGCAGTTCGGAGATGGCGGTCTGCAGCTTCTCGATGGCCAGCGGGTCGTTCTTGCGGATGAAGCGGTCGATCACGCCCGAATTGAAGGCATCGATCGCCGTGGCGTCATCGGCCCGGCCGGTCAGCAGGATCTTGCCGATATGCGGATTCGGCAGGCGCTTGCAGAACGTGATGCCGTCCATCTCGGGCATGGCCTGATCCACCACCACCACCGAAATCTCCGCGAAGCGCTCCGGGTCGTAGACCACCCGATGGATCGAATCGATGTCGAGGGCCACCAGCTCCTGGGTCTCCGAAGGGCGGTCCTTCCAGCGGTAGAGCCAGCCGCCGCCCGGCACCGGACGGCTGCCGTTGTTGCCCAGCGTGGCCAGCGCGCTGCGCGGTGAACTGAAGGTGCGGACCCGGACCATGGGATCGAGCAGCAACGGGACGACGTCGAGGTATTCCTCGTGGTCGTCGACCAGCACCGTGGTGGTCGGGAAATGGAAAGGCTGGATGTCGCCCTGCGCGTTCAACGTCGTCACTGCCGGCCCCCGGTGTTCGAATGCGGGAAGGTCAGAGTGAATTCGGTGAATTCACCCAGGTCGGTACGGCATGCGATGCCACCGCCCATATGCTCCATCGCCGCGCGGCAAAAAGCGAGTCCTATTCCCAGTCCGGTGATGGTGCCGGTGCCGGCGCTGTCGCTGGAATAGGAATAAAACCGGTTGAAAATGCGGGGCAGGACATCCGCGGGGATGCCCGGACCGGTGTCGTGGACCCGGATCCGGTTGCCACCGTCGGCGGGCTCGATGAAGACCCGGATCTCGCCCTTGCCGGCGCGATCTGTATGAAAAAGTGCATTGCGCAGAAGATTGAACAGCACGTGGACCACCAGGCTTTCCTCGCCCATGAGCGAGAAGTCGCCGGTCGGCGACAGGGTGATGCGGTCTCGTTCGGCGCGCGAGCCATAGGGAAACCGGCGTAGCGCCTGCTCCACGCACTCGCGGGCCTGGAGCAGGGACAGCGGCACCTCGCCGATCGGACGTGCCGAAAGCAGCAGCATGTCGATGATCGTGTTGGCGTAGGTGACCTCGCGCTCCATCACACCGATGCTGCGCTCCAGAGCATGCAGGTTCTGCGCGCGCATTTCGGGGACGGCCAGGCCCTCGCTCTCGGCGAGCCGGTGACTGCGGATCAGATCGGGCATGAAGCGGGCGACGGCGCGCGCGGCGATGCGCAGTGACCCCAATGGCGTGCGCAGCTCGTGGGCGATGTTGTTGGACGCCGCGGTCAGGGCGTCGATCCGCGATTGCTCGGCCATGTTCGACGACACCGTGCAGGTGGCGCCACCGACCATGCCGAACATCAGCAAGGGGATGTACTCCAGCATCGTCCGGGTATGCAGGTGGGCTTCCGGGGACAGCACGAACACCAGGCCCGCGAGCAGGCTGCCCAGCGAGAACACCAGCAGGAAGCTGACCAGGTCGAACAGCATCATCAGCAGCATGACGCAGGCAAGATGGGTCATCAACCACGCGGGAGTGGCGTTGCGCAAGGTCATGTAGCCGACGAAAAACGGCATCGCGACCGTCATCGCGAAATACCAGTATGTCGGCAGATGCGTTCGCAGACGACGCGGCCACCAGGGCAGCAGGGCGAGCGGGATGAAGGTCGCGCTACAGACCAGCCGCATCGGCAGGTTCTCGTAGGGCTGCGGGAACAGGTAGGCCCAGACCGGGTAATACACCGCCAGGCAGAAGCTGCCGACGACGCCGATCGCCACCATCTTCGGCTGCGAATAGCGCGTACGCAGGAACATGGTCGTTTCAAAGCGCGCCATGGCGCGCACCAGCAGCCACCAGCGCATGCGCAGGAAGCCGAGCGGACCGGTGGGCTTGTCCGAAGGCGAGGCGACAGAGGGGCCGGCGTCGTTCATGGGTCAGCGATACTGCTGATGGCAGGACTGGCAGGCATCGCCTACGGGTTTCAGCGCGACGGCAAGGGCGTCGCAGCTGGCGGGCGCCGCCGCGACGGCCGCATCCAGTGCGGCATCCAGCGTGGCGCCGGCTCTGGCGAACCCCGCGTCCATATCCGGGAACGCCTCACGAATGTCGCCGGCCGTCAGGCGCAGGCGCGCCAGCCGCTCGGCCGAGACCTTGGCATCGCACTGTTTCGCCCGCACGTTGGCTCGCAGCGCACCCATGTGGTGCTGCATCACGGCCATCACGCCGTCATGGAATGGCGTGCCCTGGCGCAGGGCGGACAGCGCGAAAGTCGCGCCCATCGCGCCGACCGCGAGGCCGAGGATGACGAAGAGCAGCGCACGCATTGGTGTTCCATGGCTTGGCACGGCCGTCAGCATAGCGGACGGCCCCATTCTTTCAATATGAGACAATGAGCACAGTCCTTTCCTCCGAGAGTCATGTGAGCACCGCACAGGCGGAACGCTTCGCCGGTATCGAGCGCCTCTACGGGCGCGGCAGCCTGGACCGCCTCGCCCATGCGCATGTCTGCGTCATCGGTGTCGGTGGCGTCGGCTCGTGGGCGGCGGAAGCCCTGGCGCGCAGCGGTGTGGGGCGCCTGACCCTGATCGATGGCGACGACGTCTGCCTGTCCAATACCAATCGTCAGCTGCATGCACTCGACGGTCAGTACGGCAAACCCAAGGTCGGCGTCATCGCCGAGCGGGCTCATGCGATCAGTCCGACCCTCCGGCTCGAGGCCATGGAACGCTTCCTTACGCCATCCACACTCGATGAACTGCTCGACCGCAACTACGATGTGGTGATCGACGCGTGCGACGCGCTCAAGGTCAAGCTGGAGACGATCGTCTGGTGTCGTCGGCGAAAGGTCCCGCTGGTCACGGTAGGCGCGGCCGGCGGTCGCACCGATCCGACGCAGGTCCGCGTGCGCGACCTGTCGCGTACCGAGCACGACGCCATGCTCAGCATGATCCGGAAAAAGCTTCGCCAGGAGCACGGTTTTCCCCGCAACCCCGATCGCTTCTTCGGCGTTTCGGCGGTGTACTCGTTGCAGAACGTCCAGTACCCGCAGGCGGACGGCAGCGTGTGTGGCGTGCGCCCGCCCGGTAGCGACGCGCTCAAGCTGGACTGCGGCGGTGGGCTTGGTGCGGCCACGCACGTCACCGGCGCGTTCGCGTTCGCCGCCGTGGGTAAGGCACTCGAAAAACTCACGGCACCAGCAAAGGCGGGCTGATCCTGCGTGTCGCCCGTCACGGGGCGGCGGGTTACGCTACGTCCATGTGGTGCGTCTATCTCATCGAATGTCGGAACGGCGCCTGGTACGCGGGGATAACCAACGACCTCGACGCGCGCTATGCGGCTCATGTGGCAGGGAAGGGTGCGCGCTATACGCGGGCCAATCCGCCGGTACGGTTGCTGGGCTCACGGCCATTCGCGGACCGGTCGGAGGCGTCGCGGGCCGAGTGGGCGGTGAAGCGGCTGCCTAAGGCGAAGAAGCTGGCGTGGTTGTTGGCCACCTAAGGCAGCGTATACGCCAGGTCGTAGGTGTGCCCACCCGCGTTATCGATCGTGATCGAAAAGGTTCCGGTGATGCCCGTGAGTTCGCGGCTGCCGGTATCCGGGACGATCGTGATGAGCAGTTCCTGTCCGGCCGCGGACATCACCCCTCGGTGGACGAGCGCAAAGCTGCCGGCTCGCCCGTTGACCGAGCCCGTGAATCGCTCCACGGCCGCGTAGGCAGCCGAACCCTGCACGCTCGTACTTCCGGCGGTGAGCATGGTTCCTTTGGAGGTACCCTCCATCCCTCCGTAAAACGTCTTCTCCAGACTCATCCGGCCGAGTGCCGATCCATCATCCGCGTCAACGGCCCCGTCGGGGGCGATCTTTACTTCGAAACTGCCATGTGCGTGCTGCGTCATGCGGCCTCCCCGGGCGTTTCAGTGACTCACCGTGTCGGTGTAGGATGTCAATTAGTACGGTTCAATGCCCCGGAGCGAGGCTAGCGCATATGGATACGCGACGGCACACCAGGATCACCCCCGAATGGCACACGTGGATCGGTGAGGCGCTGGCGGCAGGGTCGGCGCCGGCCGAGCTGCTCACCACGATGCGGGAAAACGATTTCGACGAGGCCGCCGCGCGTACGGCCATCGCCGATGCGCTGTTCGGCGGGCCCGCGACCCGCGCCGCGCCAGCCTGGCATACCCCGGGCTCCCGCCTGGCGGAGGGGCATGTACTACGGACCTCCGACCGTGACATCCGCGTTCTTCTGCGTATCGCCAGGCCGACGATCGCCGTTCTCGATGGTGTCCTCGACGACGCCGAGTGCGAGGGGATGATCGAACAGGCCAGATCGCGACTGGCACGCTCGGCCGTGGTGTCGCCCGAGTCGGGCGCCAATACCGTCATGGGTATCCGTACGAGCGAAGGCGCGTTTTTCCAGCGGGGCGAGAACCCGCTGGTACTGCGCATCGACCGGCGGGCCGCCGAGATCATGCGGTTACCCCATGAGCACGGCGAAGGCCTGCAGGTGATGCGCTATGGCGTCGGCGGCGAGTACGTACCGCACTTCGATTACTTCCCGCCCGACCAGAAAGGCAGCGAGCCCCATCTGGCCCAGGGCGGTCAGCGTGTCTCCACGCTGATCATGTACCTGGCCGATGTCGAGGCCGGCGGCGAAACCATCTTTCCCCGCATCGATTTCAGCTACGTGCCGCGCAAGGGGCAGGCGCTGTACTTCGAATACACCGACGCCGACGGCTCGCTGGACGTGCTTTCTCTGCACGGCGGGGCGCCCGTCACCCAGGGTGAGAAGTGGATTGTCACGAAATGGATGCGCCAGCGATCCTTCGTGGGATGAGTCATGGCAGGCGGGCCGTGACCTCTGGCCTATATCGGCGCGAAGTCTGAGCCAGCAATCATCGCCGGATGACAGGGGGAGGGGGTTCGATGCGCCGACAGGCAGGCAGGTTGGTTCGTTTCGTCGCCGCGGGGTTGCTGCTTTGCGTCGGTAGTGTGTGGGGGCAAGCGGCCGCGCCCGCTCTTCCCGCGCCGGCAGGGGCCAGCACCGTGGCGCCGCCTGCGGTCCCTGTCGAAATCCCCTTCGCCTCGCCGCATGCCGGCTCGGTACGCACACCCAGTGCGCCGGACGCCTGGGGCGGCCCGCGTAACGGTCAGGAAGCGACCCTCTCGGATCGCGTGGTGTCGTATCGCATCCAGGCGCGCCTCGATCCCGACAAGCACACCGTGGACGGCCAGCAGCAGCTGACCTGGCATAACCGCAGCGACCGTCCCGTGTCGGCGGTCTTCCTGCACATGTACCTCAACGCGTTCGAAGGCGAGGGCAGCACCTTTTTCACCGAGCGCGCGCTCCTCGCCGCCGCCGGTGGCGCGCGCGGCACCGCCGAGGTGAAGAAGGGCGAATGGGGCTACATCGACCTTGGTAACGTCGAGCAGGACGGTGCCGCCCTGAAGTGGAGTTATGTCCATCCCGACGGCGGCCCTGCGACGGATCACACCGTGATTCGCGTGGATCTGGCGCAGCCCGTGCCGGCCGGGGGCAACGTGACCCTGGATATGAATTTTCACAGCCAGCTACCGCGCGTGATCGAGCGCACGGGCTACGTGGGTCAATTCCATCTGGTCGCCCAGTGGTTCCCGAAGATCGGCGTGCTCGAGCTTCCGGGCGAGCGCGGTGCGACCGAGCCGCGGTGGAACGTGCACGAGTTCCACTTCAGCAGCGAGTTCTATGCCGACTTCGCCGAGTACGACGTGCGCATGACCGTGCCGAAAGGCTACGTCGTCGGTGCGGTCGGCGAGCAGCAGGGTGAGCCGGTTCCGGAAGGAAATGAGCTGACCTGGCATTTCATCCAGGGCGACGTCCACGATTTTGCGTGGATGGCCGCCCCCGGCTACAAGACACTGGACAGTGACTGGAACGGGCCCGGCAGCCCGAAGGTCAGGGTGCGGGTGATCTATCCGCCCGAATACGCGGCCAGCGCGAAACCGGTGCTCAAAGCGACGCTCGATTCGCTGAGTTACTTCTCCGACACGCTGGGTCCGTACCCCTATAAGACGGTGACCGCGGTCGTGCCGCCGTTCAACGCGTCCGAAGCCGGCGGGATGGAGTACCCGACCTTCTTCACGGCGGAGGCGTACGACAACGTCAAGCCGAAGACGATGGACGAGTACATGCTCGACTTCGTCACGATCCACGAATTCGGCCATGGTTATTTCTACGGACTGCTGGCCTCGAACGAGTTCGAGGAGCCGATGCTGGACGAGGGCCTCAACGAGTACTGGGACGAACGCATGCTGCGCGAGCGCGGCCAGCCGTTGTATCTCACGCAGCCGCTCTGGCAGTTCTTCGGCGTCCAGCCGGCGATGCCTGTCTTCATGCTCGAGCGCATGTTCGCCACGCTTTCCCGTCCATCCGACCCGCTCGGGCAAAACGCATGGGACCGCCTGTCGAGCGGCGATTACGTGACGGTCTATACGCGTACCGCGACGGCGATGCACGATCTGGAGGAGCGTCTCGGCAAGGATGTGATGGAAAAGGCCTTCAAGGACTACTACGCCCGGTGGCACTTCCGTCATCCGTCCATTGCCGACCTTCAGGCCTCGCTTTCCGAATCGTCCGGCAAGCCTGACGTCGTCGCGCAGGTGTTCAACCAATACGTCTTCGGCACCGATCGTATCGACGACCGTGTCAGCGACATAACCAGTGACGAAGTGCTCCCACTGGCTGGCACCGTCATGAAGGACGGCAGGCGGGTCGAGACGAGCAGCGAGGAGAACGAGGCGGCGATCGACAAGCAACGTGAGGCCTGGAACAAGGCGCATCCGGACGCGAAAAAAGGTACGGGGCCGTTTCCGTGGAAGACCGTGGTCACGGTCTGGCGTGATGGTTCGTCGGTACCGCAGACGCTGAAGGTGAGCTTCGCCGACGGCTCAACGGAAACCGTGCGCTGGGACGATCAGCGACGCTGGGCGCGCTTCGCGTTCACGAAGCCCGCGAAGGGCGTTTCCGCCGAACTCGATCCGGCGCAGAAGATTTATCTCGATGCGAACAAGCTCAACGACAGTCGCACCGTCGAGTCGAATCACGCCGCTTCCAACCGCTGGGGCGCCGACTTCGCTGCGCTGATCCAGGGTATCTACGCTTTCCTGGGGACGCTATGAACGCGCGCACCAAACGTTCGGCCGCTTCGGCTCTGGGTCTCGGCATGCTCGGAGGCCTGCAATGGCGGCTGATGCTGCTGTGGGTGTTCATCACGTTACTGCCGACCCTCGTCGTGGCGTTGCCGCTCTGGCGCGTGCTCGACGGCCTGTTGGGTCACTCCGTGCACGCGGAGGAATGGGCGCGTCACTTCAACGGTCTTTTCCTGGGCGATGTGTCGTCCGCGTTGCAAGCCAGCCCGTGGATCGGTTCGGCGTTCGTCGCGGGGGCGGTGCTGACGCTTGCCATCTCGCCGTTTCTTTCCGGCATGGCCGTTGCCGGCGGTCGGGCGAATCGCGCCCTGAGTTTTGGCGGGCTGTTGCAAGGCGGTGCGACCGAGTACGGACGCATGCTGCGCCTGCTCCCGCTCTCGCTGATTCCCTACGGCCTCGTCGTCCTTGCCGCGAAAGGTGTTTCGTCCCTCGTCGACGATAAGGTCGACGCCGCCTTGCTGCCGTCGACCGCCGATATGTACCAGCATGGGTCGCTCGTGGTGATCGCACTGTGCTTCGTCGTCGCCCAGGCGATCGTCGAGTCGGCGCGTGCACAGTTCATCGCGGACATCACCTTGCGCTCGGCATGGCGTGCGTTCGGACGCGGCGTGGTGCAGGTGGTGCGTCGACCCGTCGCCAGCCTGTTCGCCTATGTCGTCATTACGGCGGTCGGCCTGGGTCTGACCGTGTTGATCGCATCCTGGCGCGGTCATTCGGTCGCGGTCGGCGGCGAATGGTTCGCCGCGTTTCTGATCGTGCAGCTTGGCGTGGCGGTCGTGGCATGGATGCGCACCGCACGGCTGCTGGCGCTCGCCGGTCTCGCCAGCTCGACACAGCAGCGCCGGCGCCGTTCAGATTTCGCGCCGGCGATGTGAGCCCTGTGAGTCAGCCCGCCCGGCGGACTTCGCGGTGCGGCGGGTAATAGGCGAACAGATGCGTCGCGCCGCCAAGGAAGTCGATGTTGTCGATGTGCTCGCCGCCCAGGCGCTCGGCGACGTGGTCGGAGGCTTCGTTGCCGATGCGCACGAGGCTGATCACACGCTGCGCGTGCATCTCTTTCCAGGCAAAGGCGAGGATGGCCTCACCGGCTTCGGTGGCATAACCGTGGTGGCGGTGTTCGGGCTTCAGCATCCAGCCCAGTTCGAGGTCGGGCCAGCCTTCGGGTTTCATGAGGCCGGCACGGCCGATGAATTCACCGGTGTCCTTCAGTTCCATGGCCCACATGCCGCAGCCACGTAACGCCCAGTGGCCGAGCAGCATGGCCATGGATCGCCAGGCATTCATGCGGTCGAGCGGCTGGCCGTCACCGATCCAGCGCGTGCTCTCCGCGTCCGCGAGCATCCTCGCGTAGTCGTCGAAGTGATGTTCGGTAAGAGCGGTGAGCCGCAGGCGCGGCGTTTCCAGAACGGGGATATCGGATAGTGACATCGAGGTGACCAAGGGTTCAGCCGAGCAGAGCTGCCAGGGCGCGCGTGGACTGCGCGAGGCTTTCCTGCCAGGGCAAGCCGGTTATTTTCTCACCACTTGCCGCGTCATTAAAGCTCTCTTCCTGGCCCGGCGCGAGAAGGTGTCGGTAATCGACAGTGATTTCAGTGCCTTGCGCGAGATCCTTCGCCGCAAAGATGAAGCCCAGGTGCCAGAGGCCGGTGGGCTCGAAGCTGTGATTCACGTAGCACTCGTCCGGCCAGTCGGGCGACACCGTGTAGCGGTCCTCGAACCAGCGCGCGGCGGCGTGAAGGTCGGCGGACAGGGCGGGGGACGCCATGATGTCGTCCCAGCGGTGCGTCTGGTCGATCGCGTCGGGCGCGGTGACGATACGGCCCGCGGCGACGAATTCATCGACGAACAGGCCTTTGCCTGCGCCGGGGATGGCGGAAGCGGCGATGCGGTAACGCGGCAGGATCATTGCTTTCGTCTGGCCCCTGGTCACGTCGGCAGGGCAGAAGCGCCGCCGGCATGGGGCGCGAGTGTAGCGCGTTCCGCCGGCGGCGAAAGGGGGAGGGGTCACTCGTCCGCGTCGGCCGCCTTCGCCCTGGCCTTCGCTTTGGCGGCGCGGGGCGGCTTGGCGCTCTTTGCGGTTTTGGCACCCCCGTCCACCTGGATGGCGTCCCGGTTGCGGTCGACGAGGGACTGGCCGATGCCCTTGACCTCGACGAGCTGGTCGGCGGATTCGAAGCTGCCATTGGCTTCCCGCCACGCCACGATCGCCTGAGCCTTGGCGAGGCCGACGCCGTCGAGTGACTGCGCGAGGGTAGGAGCGTCGGCCGTGTTCACGTTGACGGGGGTGGAGGCGAAGGCGGGCAGACAGGTGAGAAGGCCGGCGAAGGCGAACAGACGGTAGTTCACGGTGAAACCTCCTGGGTAGGCGCGTCGGATGACGCCCGGGCACTCTGCGCTGCGCAAACGGCGTCGCGTACCGGCGCGGCGGCGTTGTCAGCGTGCGTCGCGCGCATCACGGCGCGACGGAGCCGGACCACGGTGTGAAGGTCACCCCTGTCGGCGCTGTTACAATCGTCCTTTGCCCCACAGAGTCGTGCCCGCCATGGATACCTCGCGCATTTCTTCCTTCGTCAGCGGCCTCTGGGACGCGGAAATCGTCCCGCAGCTGGTCGAGTACATCCGTATTCCGAACAAGTCGCCCATGTTCGATGCGCAGTGGCGCGAGCACGGGTACATGGATCAGGCCGTGACGCTGATGGAAACGTGGGCGCGCTCCAAGCTGCCGGCGTTCGAGGGTGCCACGCTCGAGGTGGTCCGCCTCGAGGGCCGTACGCCGCTGATCTACATCGACGTGCCGGCGCAGGGCGTGACCGGCAAGGGCACCGACGAGACCGTCGTGCTCTATGGCCACCTCGACAAGCAGCCGGAGATGACGGGCTGGGCCGAGGACCTCGGTCCGTGGACGCCGGTGATCAAGGGCGACAAGCTTTACGGTCGTGGCGGCGCGGATGATGGCTACGCGATCTTCGGCTCGCTGGCGGCGCTGCTGGCGCTGCGCGAGCAGGGCGTGCCGCACGCGCGCTGCGTAATCATGATCGAGGCCTGCGAAGAGTCGGGCAGCTACGATCTGCCTTACTACGTGGACCACCTGGCCGACCGCATCGGCAACCCGGCCCTCGTGGTCTGCCTCGACTCCGGCTGCGGCAACTACGACCAGCTCTGGCTGACCACGTCGCTGCGCGGCATGACCGGCGGCAACCTCACCGTGCAGGTGCTCGAAGAGGGTGTGCATTCCGGCGACGCGTCGGGCGTCGTGCCTTCCAGCTTCCGTATTTTGCGCGACATCCTCAGCCGTCTGGAGAACCCGCAGACCGGCGAGATCGTGCCGAAGGAACTGTACGTCGAGATCCCCGCGCAGCGCATCGAGCAGGCGCGTCGCTCGGCCGACGTGCTGGGCACGGACATTTACGACAAGTTCCCGTTTGTCGAAGGTATGAAGCCCACCACCAGCGATCTGACCGAGCTCGTGCTCAACCGCACCTGGCGTCCGCAGCTGGCCGTGACCGGTGTGGGCGGCATGCCGCCGCTGGACAGCGCCGGCAACGTGCTGCGCCCGAAGACCGCGGTCAAGCTCAGCCTGCGCGTACCGCCGACACTGTCGGGTGCCGAAGCCGGCAAGTTCCTCAAGGAGCTGCTCGAGAAGGATCCCCCGTACGGCGCGAAAGTCAGCTTCGCCCTCGAGAAGGACGGTAGCGGCTGGAACGCGCCGGCGCTGTCGCCGTGGCTGGAAGAGGCCGTCGCGAAGGCATCCGAGCACTACTTCGGTGCTCCGGCCGCCTACATGGGTGAGGGCGGCAGCATTCCTTTCATGGGCATGCTGGGCGAGAAATTCCCGCAGGCCCAGTTCCTCATCACCGGCGTGCTTGGGCCGCATTCCAACGCGCACGGCCCGAACGAGTTCCTGCACATCCCGACGGGCAAGCGCGTAAGCATGGTGGTGGCCGACGTCGTCGCCCGGCACTTCCAGGAAGCGTCGAAGGCATGACCGCTGGTGCCGGTACGACCGCAGATGCCGATACGCTCGCCGGTCGCGTCGCGATCGTGCGGGGCCGGATCGCCGCGGCCTGCGTCAGCGTGGGGCGCGATCCCTCCGAAGTGACGTTGTTACCGGTCAGCAAGACCTTCGGCAGTGACGTGGTCCGTGAGGCGGTCGGCCTCGGCCTGCGGCGTTTCGGCGAGAACAAGGTGCAGGAGATTCAGGCGAAGGCCGCCGACCTGGCGGCCGAGGCGCTGGACTGGGTGGTCATCGGGCACCTGCAGACGAACAAGGCCAGGGCCGTTGCCCGGCTCGCGTCCGAGGTCCAGTCGCTGGACCGGCTGGATCTGGCCGTCGCGCTGGACAAGGCGCTGCAGGCCGAAGGCAGGGCGATCGATGTCCTCATCCAGGTCAAGACCTCCCGCGAGGACAGCAAGTTCGGGCTCGCCCCGGACATGCTTCCCGCGTTTCTCGATCAGCTCCGTGCGTTCTCGTCGCTGCGGGTGCGTGGGTTGATGACGCTGGCTGAGGCATCCGAAGACGAGGGCATCGTCAGCGGCTGCTTCCGGACCCTGTATCAATGTCGTAACACCGCCCGCGACGCCGGCCACACGGTCGATCGCCTGTCGATGGGCATGAGCGGTGACTTCGCCCTGGCCATTGCCGAGGGCAGCACCGAGGTGAGGGTAGGCAGCGCCTTGTTTGGCGCCAGGGCGTAAAACGCCTGACGTGACCGGATGCACGTTTTCGGCTGCCCGCCGCCCGCGACGGGCTATCCGGGCCATCACATATGTGAATCCAAGTGCTTATATCGGTTCAGGTTTCCGGCCTGTTTTCCGCGCTTTCCTGCGACTTGTATGAATGTTTCCTAGGACAGGCGTTTTTTAACTTTATGCCAACAACTAGGGCGAGGGGGTTTGGTAACTTCACCACTCGTTCACGGTCGTCTCACCTTCACGGCGGCTTAACTTCACGATGAATAGGCCTTATCGCTCATGCATTTAAAGCGACTGACCGCTCTCGCGTTAGCCTCCTGCTGTTTCGCTGCTGTCACACCCGTTATCGCCGACACGGTCACCGCTCCACAGGGTCTTGACCAGTCCGCGACGCTTCTTCTCACTGATCTTCCGGTCTTCGCCCCGGCGAATGCCCTGGCCCAGTCGGCCATCCCTGACGTCGCTTCTCTGGTTGCCCCCAAGGCGCCGGTTGCCTCCGCCAAGGTTGCCGCTCCGGCCGCCAGCGACGACGACACACTGGGTGACGATGACGACGACAGCCTCGTCGCCGCCGCCACCGACAAGCTGGCCGGTCACGTCGACGGTCATGCCCGCGAGGCCCTCCTGGCCTTCGCCATGAAGCTCCGCGATATCCGTTACCACCGCGGTGGCCGCGCCCCGTCCACCGGCTTCGACTGCAGCGGTTTTGTCCGGTATGTCTTTTCGCACAGCATCGGCCTCGACCTCCCGACCAACTCGGCCAGCCAGTTCCTCGCCGGCCTGAAGGTCAAGCGCAACGAGATGAAGACGGGTGACCTGGTCTTCTTCCGCACACGCGGCAAGGCCATCTCGCACGTCGGCATCTACATCGACAACGGCCAGTTCATCCATTCTCCGTCGGCAGGCAAGACGGTGCGCGTGGATAACCTCAACGAGGCTTACTGGTCCAAGCACTTCGCCGGCGCCAAGCGCCCCGAAGGTATCGCGAAGATCTGACGGGAACCCTTCAACGTATTTTCCGAAACGGCATGCTCCGGCATGCCGTTTTTTTTGCGTTTTTTGGGGAGGTGTCGGGCTCGGCTTGCGCCATCGCGTTTGGCTTTGTCGCGGTGTGTCGTGTCGTGTTGGAGAGACGGCGGGGGTGACCCTCGAGGCCACGCCTGCGGCGACCCCTCAAGGAAAGGCCGCTACCGCCGCCGTATATCAATGGCCTTCGGCCGGGTCGGGCTTCGCCTGGGGGTTTTCGAGTCGGCTGTCCCCGCCTCCCCGAAAACGGCCGGTCATCCCTGACCGGCCCCGCCTGCGCGGCCTTGTCCAGTCGAAGCCCTCGCCTGCGGCTACCGGCCTCGAGGGTCACCCCCGCCGTCTCTTTGGTGTACCGAGGTGGGTTGGTGGTCGAGCGGGGTGTGGCTTCTTCGCTTCGTTGGCTTTTCGCGCGCAGGGCGCGCTCCTACAGGCCGCCATGTATCCCACCATTGCGCTCGCCGCGCGGGGTAGGAGCGAACCCCGTTCGCGAACCCTCAGCCCCACTAAGGCGAACGAGGCCATGCACCCCAGGCAAGCGAGCGGTCCCAGCCAACAAAGCGAGCCGCCGCTCGACCCCACGCTGCCTCAGTCCCCCAAAGAGCCGGCGGGTGCCACCCTCGCGTCCGGTAGCCGCAGGCGAGGGCTCCGACTGGAAGAGGCCCGCAGGGGGCCGGTCAGGGATGACCGGCCGTTTTCGGGGAGGCAGGGACAGCCGACTCGAAAACCCCCAGTCGGAGCCCGACCCGGCCGAAGGCCATTGAAATACGGCCGCGGAGCGGCCCTTCCCTGAGGGGTCGCCGCAGGCGTGGACGCGAGGGTGGCACCCGCCGGCTCTCCAACGCGACACCACACGCTGCGACAAAGCTAAACGCGACGGCGCAAGCCGAGCCCCCCCCAAGGACATCCGCCCGCCAGAAGAACCGCTTCCACTATCCTAGGCATATGCCTCGCCCTCCTGTCAGAACGCCGTCGCCGCTGCGCGCCAGACGGCCATCTCAGCCCACCTTCGGGGTCGCGCGCGTGTTGTCCAAACGCGGTGTCTGCTCACGTAGCCAGGCGGAAAA
The DNA here is from genome assembly GCF_900102405.1 of Dyella sp. 333MFSha. Lineage (NCBI taxonomy): Bacteria > Pseudomonadati > Pseudomonadota > Gammaproteobacteria > Lysobacterales > Rhodanobacteraceae > Dyella > Dyella sp. 333MFSha. Next base: position 438,090 of record NZ_FNBR01000001.1, read on the forward strand.
GGCCGCGCGCGAGGGGCGGGTTAAAGTGGATGGAAAGATCGTGCGCGATCCCGAATTCCGGATCACGGGGAGCGAGCGGATCGAGCTGGATGGTGCGGGGGCGGTCGCCGCCGCGCCGGTGTATCTCGTCATGAACAAACCCCGAGGCGTGGTGGTCTCCGCATCCGACGATCGCGGGCGGGATACGGTCTATGGGCTGCTCGAAGGTGCCGGGTTGCCCTGGGTCGGGCCGGTGGGTCGGCTCGACAAGGCGAGCGAAGGCTTGCTGCTGCTGTCGAACGACACCGTCTGGGCGGCTGGGATCACCGAGCCGGCGACGCACGTGCCGAAGACCTATCACGTGCAGGTGGCGGGACAACCGGACGAGTCGACCATCGCGGCGATGCTCGGTGGCGTCATCGATGAAGGCGAGCCGCTGCGTGCGGGTGCGGCGGCATTGTTGCGGCAGGGCGAGAAGACGGCCTGGCTCGAGGTCACGCTCGACGAGGGACGCAACCGGCATATCCGCCGGTTGATGGCGGCGCTGGGGTTCGAGGTGCAGCGACTGGTGCGGGTGGCGATCGGTGACTTGCCCCTTGGCGAACTGGCCAAGGGGCAGTGGCGGCATTTGAGTGAGGCTGAGGTGTCCGGCCTGCGGAGGCGGTGAGGCCAGCGCCCTTCGTTAGCGGGCTGGCTCTCACCGGTGTGAGGAAGACCCTCAGCCCTTCAACACGCCCAGCTTCTTTCCCACCCGGATGAACGCCGCGATCGCGTGGTCCAGATGTTCCCGTGTATGCGCCGCGCTCATCTGCGTGCGGATACGTGCCTTGCCTTGCGGCACGACGGGGAAGAAGAAGCCCGTGACGTAGATGCCTTCCTCGAGCAACTCGGTAGCCATGGCCTGCGCCTGCTTCGCGTCGTAAATCATCACCGGTACGATCGGGTGCTGACCCGGGCGGATGTCGAAACCGGCTTCGGTCATCTTCTCGCGGAAATAGCGGGTGTTCTCCTTCACTTTCTCGCGCAGGTCGCCGGCGGCATCCAGCATGTCGAAGACCTTGGTACCGGCTGCGACGACGTGCGGCGGCAACGAGTTGGAGAACAGGTACGGACGCGAGCGCTGGCGCAGCAGTTCGATGACTTCACGGCGGCCGGTGGTGAAACCGCCCAGGGCGCCACCGAGTGCCTTGCCCAGCGTGCCGGTGATGATGTCGATCTTGTCGAGCACGCCGTGCAGTTCGGCCGAGCCGCGGCCGGTATCGCCCAGGAAGCCGGTGCAGTGGCACTCGTCGATGTGGACCAGCGCGTCGTACTTCTTCGCCAGCGCGGTGATCTCGGCCAGCGGGGCGACGAAGCCGTCCATCGAAAACGCGCCGTCGGTGGTGATCAGCTTGGTGCGTGCGCCCGCCGCATCGGCGGCCTGCAGCTGGGCTTCGAGATCGGCCATGTCGCAGTTGGCGTAGCGGAAACGCTTTGCCTTGCACAGGCGGATGCCATCGATGATCGAGGCGTGGTTGAGCGAGTCGGAAATGACCGCGTCTTCCTCGCCCAGCAGCGGCTCGAACAGACCGCCGTTGGCGTCGAAGCAGGCGGCGTAGAGGATCGTGTCCTCCTTGCCGAAGAACGTGGCGATCTTCGCCTCCAGTTCCTTGTGCAGATCCTGCGTGCCGCAGATGAAGCGCACACTGGCCATGCCGAAGCCGTGCGTGTCGAGCGCGTCCTTGGCCGCCTGGATCACGTCGGGGTGATCGGCCAGGCCGAGGTAGTTGTTCGCACAGAAATTGAGGACCTTGCGGCCACCTTCCAGTTCGATCTCGGCCGACTGCGGCGAGACGATGATGCGCTCTTTCTTGAACAAGCCCTGTTCGCGGATGGCGTCGAGCTCGCTGGCGAAACGGGTCTGGCCGGGGTAGGTCACGTCCATGAGCAGACCACCTTGCCGCAGTGACCGGCATCCATCAGATCGAAGCCCTTCTGGAAATCGTCGATCGCGATCTGATGCGTCAGCACCTTCTGCAACGGGAAGCCCGTGAGCACCATCTGGGTCATCTTGTACCAGGTCTCGTACATCTTCCGGCCGTAGATGCCCTGCAGGGTGAGCCCCTTGAAGATGACCTTGTCCCAGTCAATACCGGCGCCACGCGGCATGATGCCGAGCATGGCGATCTTGCCGCCGTGGTACATGCAGTCGAGCATGTCGCCGAAGGCGCGGGGGTTGCCGCTCATCTCCAGACCTACGTCGAAGCCTTCGATGTGCAGGTCCTTCACGGTGTCCTTGAGCGACTGCTTGGACACGTTGACCACGCGCGTGGCGCCCATGTCGGCGGCGAGCTTCAGGCGGTAGTCGTTGACATCGGTGACGACGACGTTGCGCGCGCCGACGTGCTTGGCGATGCCTGCGGCGATGATGCCGATCGGACCGGCGCCGGTGATCAGGACATCTTCACCGATCAGGTCGAACTCGAGTGCGCAGTGCGCGGCGTTGCCATACGGGTCGAAGAAAGCGGCCAGCTCGGACGGAATCTGGTCCGGGATCGGCCACAGGTTGGACGCCGGCACGGTCATGTATTCGGCGAAGGCACCGTTGCGGTTCACGCCGATGCCCGTGGTGTTCGGGCACAGGTGCTGACGGCCGGCGCGACAGTTGCGGCAATGGCCGCAGACGATGTGGCCTTCGGCCGAGACGCGGTCGCCGATGTTGTAGCCGGTGACGCCCGGGCCGATCTCGGCGATGCGACCGACGAACTCGTGGCCGATGGTGAGGCCCGGCGTGATGGTGCGCTGGGACCACTCGTCCCACTTGTAGATGTGCAGGTCCGTTCCGCAGATGGCTGTTTTTTCGATCTTGATCAGGACTTCGTTCGGGCCGACCTGCGGCACCGGCACTTCTTCCATCCAGATGCCTTGCTCGGGCTTACGCTTCACGAGCGCTTTCATCGTCTGCTGCATGGGCTCAAAGGTTCCGTGCGGGGAAGGTCCGGGGCTGGACCCAAACCGCCATTATAGGCCCGTCCATCCCCCGTTCGTGATGCGGCGCGGCATTGCCAGCGAGGGCCCGGGGCCTCTATGGTCGGGTCCGCTTTGCAAGACCGACAGGGGCAACGAAAATGCGAATCCGATCGATGATGCTGGGAGCCGCCATGGCGCTGGCGCTGGATGCGAAGGCCGATGAAGGCATGTGGCTGCCGTCGCAGCTGCCTTCGATTGCGAAGAATCTCAAGGATGCCGGCTTTAGGGGCGATCCCAAGGACCTGGCCGACCTGACGAAAGCGCCCCTGAATGCGGTCGTCCGCATTGGCGGTGGCACGGGCTCGTTCGTGTCATCCGATGGTCTTGTCGTGACCAATCACCACGTTGCCTTCGGTGTCATCCAGTACAACACCCGGCCGGACCGCGATCTCATCAACGAGGGCTTCGTGGCGCCGGACCGCGCTGGCGAGCTGCCGGCCAACCCGGATTACCGCCTGCGCGTGACCGTAGGTTTCGACAAGGTCACCGACCGCATCCTGGCGGACGCGAGAGGCAAGACGGGAAGGGCTTACTACGATGCCGTCGATGCGGCGAGTAAGGCACTGGTCGCGGAGTGCGAGAAGCAGCCCGGCATCCGGTGCAGTGTCGCCAACATGTTCTACGGTCGCGACTTCTACCTGGTGCGTCAGCTGGAACTGCGTGACATCCGTCTGGTGTATGCACCGCCCCGGGCGATCGGTAACTACGGCGACGAGATCGACAACTTCGTCTGGCCGCGCCACGCGGGTGACTTCACCATCCTCCGCGCCTATGTCGGCAAGGACGGCAAGCCGGCCGACTTCTCACCGGACAACGTGCCCTATCACCCGCCGTCGCATCTGAAGCTGGCGACGGAAGGCGTGGCCGAGGGCGACTTCGTCATGTTGGCCGGTTACCCCGGCACCACCTACCGTCATCGCACGGCGGCGGAGTTCGCGGACCAGATCGAGTGGCGCCTGCCGACGTCGGTCGCCGTGCTCAAGGGCTTGCAGGACGTGATCGAGGCCCAGGGCAAGGCGGACAAGGAGGCCGGTATCCGGTACGCCTCGCAGCTGCAGTCGCTCAAAAACAACATCAAACGGTTCAGCGGTGAGCTGGAAGGTCTGAAGCGCAGCGACGCCGTGGCGGTTCGCCGTGAGGACGAGGCAGCAATGCTGGTGTGGCTGGCGACCCAGTCCGACGCCGCTGCGCTCAAACCGTCGATCGATCAGGCCATGGCACTGATCGCGCAGGGCAAGGACGTGCGCGACCGCGACCTGCTCGTGGGCCTCCTGACGTCGCAGACCCAGCTGATGCGCGGCGCGCTGTCGATCGATCGTCTGTCGGCGGAGCGCCTCAAGGCCGACGCCGAGCGCGAATCCGGCTACCAGAAACGCGACGAGGAACTGATCCAGAGTCAGCTGACACAGATTCAGCGCCGCTACGACCCGCGCGTGGAGAAAGCGCTGGTGACCTCGGTGCTCACGCGCTACCAGCGGTTGCCGGACGCGCAGCGTCTGCCGGAAGTCGACAAGGTGTTCGGTCGTACACCGGCCGAGCTGACCAGGGCGCTCGACAGCATCTACGGCGCGACGACGTTCGCCGACGAGGCGGAACGCACGCGTCTGTTCGCCGCCGCGCCTGCCGACGTTGCGAAAAGCAACGACGCCCTGCTGGTCGTCGCCCGCACGCTTCGGCCTGCTCTGCTGCGCATCGAGGAAGAAAAGAAGGCGCGGGAAGGCGATCTCCTTCGCCTGCGCCCGGCTTACATGCAGGCGCTGATCGCTTACCGCGAAAAGCAGGGTAAGGCGGTCTATCCCGACGCGAACTCCACGCTGCGTGTCAGCTACGGCAAGGTCACGCCACTGGCCGCACGCGACGCGGTCAGCTACGCGCCACTGACCACGGTGCAGGGCATCGTCGAGAAGAACACGGGGGCGTTCCCGTTCGATGCGCCCGTACCGCTGATCGATGCGATCCACAAAGGCGACTTCGCGGGCTACACCGATGCGAAGACCGGCGCGATGCCTGTGGACTTCCTCAGCAACCTGGATACGACCGGCGGTAACTCGGGCTCGCCGGTGCTGAACGCCAGGGGCGAACTCGTCGGCCTCAACTTCGACAGCAACTGGGAGGCCGTCAGCGCCAGCTGGATGTACGACTCCCGCTACAAGCGGGCCATCCATGTGGACATGCGCTACATGCGCTGGCTGATGGACAAGGTCTATCCGTCGCACGCCCTGCTGCGTGAACTCGGCGTTCCCGCGAAGTAAGGCGTTCCATGACCTCCGGCACGTACCGCCGGAAGTCGTCTCGTTCATTGTTACTTTATAACAACTTCAGGGAGCATCACCTCATGCGTCGTCTCGCCCTTGCTGCCGCCCTCGCGGCCGGTCTCGTCCCCGCCGCGCACGCCGTCGAAGGCATGTGGCAGCCTGCCCAGCTGCCGAAGATCGCAGGTACCCTCAGGCAGCACGGGCTCAAGCTCGATCCGGCCTCGCTGACGGATCTGACCGCTTATCCGATGGGCGCCATCGTCAGTCTCGGCGGCTGCACGGCGTCGTTCGTGTCGACGGACGGCCTGGTCGTGACCAACCATCACTGTGGTTACGGCGCGCTCCAGTACAACTCGACCAGGGACAAGAACCTCATCGAGCAGGGCTTCCTGGCGAAGAACTTCGGCGAAGAGCTGCCGGGCTCGCCCGACATGCGCGTCTTCGTCACCGAGGAGATCCGGGATGTCACGAAGGACGTCACCGGCAAGCTGACGGCGACGATGACCGGCCAGCAGCGCTACGACGCGATCGACCGCGCGAAGAAGGAGCTGGTGAAGGCGTGCGAGACCGACGGCTACCGCTGCGACGTCTACACCTTCCACGGCGGCTACAGCTATCAGCTGATCAGACAGCTCGAGATCAAGGACGTACGCCTGGTTTACGCGCCGCCCGAGTCCATCGGCAAGTTCGGCGGTGACGTCGACAACTGGATGTGGCCGCGCCACACCGGCGACTTCAGCTACCTGCGTGCGTATGTGTCGAAGGACGGTAAGTCGGCCACGTATTCGAAGGACAACGTGCCCTATCACCCGAAGCACGTGATCAAGGTGAATCCGCAGGGTGTGGAGGAGGGCGACTACGTGATGGTCGTCGGCTACCCGGGTCGTACCAACCGTTATCGGCTGGCCCAGGAGGTGCAGAGTGCCATCGACTGGAGCTACCCGACGCAGATCAAGCTGTATCAGGAGCAGCTCGACACGATCGCCACCAATGGCAAGCGCGATCCCGAGGTCACGGTGAAGTACGCCAGTCTCGTCGCTGGCCTCAACAATTATCTGAAAAATTTTGGCGGCCAGCTCGAGGGCCTGCGTCGTGCGGACGCGGTGGCAGTGAAGCGCAAGCAGGAAGCCGATCTCACCGCCTGGCTCGCAAAGCAGGGCGGCGCGGAAAATCAGGCCCTCGCCGGCGACATCGCCCAGCTCAAGGCAAAACTCACCGAATATCAGGCCACGCGCGAGCGCGATCTCGACCTGATGCTGATCCAGCGGACACAGCTGTTTTCCGCAGGCGTGCGTCTTGCGCGCCTCGCCGAGGAGCGCGCCAAGCCGGACATGGAGCGTGAGGCTGGCTTCCAGCAGCGTGACGAGGTGCGTATCGAAGGCGCGCTGAAGCAGATGGAGCGTCGCTACGACGCGCAGACCGATCAGGATCTGCTGACGAACGCCCTCGTCCGTTATGCCGCGCTGCCGAAGGATCAGCATCTCGCCGGTCTCGACACCTGGCTCGCTGGCGCGAACACGCGACCGGCCATCCAGGCGAAGGTCGCTTCGCTCTACAAGGGCAGCAAGCTGGGCGACACCGCAGAGCGGATGAAATGGTTCAAGGCCGATGCGAAGGCCGTCGCCGCCAGCGACGACAGCATGCTCAAGCTGGCGCATGCCCTGCTGCCGGAACTGAAGGCGATTCAGGATCAGGACGATGCCCGCGACGGTGAACTGGCGAAGCTTCGTCCGCGCTACATGCAGGCGATCATCGCGTGGAAGGAATCGCAGGGCCTGCCGGTGTATCCCGATGCCAACAGCTCGCTTCGCGTCACCTTCGGCAATGTGCAGGGCGTCGCGCCGCGCGACGGCGTGAGCTACGCGCCGTTCACCACCGCCGAGGGCATCGTGCAGAAGGATACGGGTATCGAACCGTTCAATGCGCCCAAGGCTGAGACCGACGCGATCAGGGCAAAGGCCTACGACGGCTACGCGTCGAAAAAACTGGGCACGCTACCCGTCGACTTTCTCGCGGACCTCGACATCACCGGTGGTAACTCGGGTTCGCCGTCACTGGATGCAAAGGGCCAGCTCGTGGGCCTCGCGTTCGACGGTAACTGGGAGTCGGTAAGTGGCGACTGGCTGTTCAACCCGAAACTCAATCGCTCCATCCAGGTGGATGTGCGCTACATGCTGTGGGTGATGCATCACCTGGACCATGCCGACAATCTGCTGAAGGAGATGGGCGTGCCGGCGAAGTGACGTCGGCGGTTCGTCGCTTCAGGTGAGAAGCTTCAGCAGGCCGAGAGCCGCTGCGAAGAGACCCGCCGCTGTAACGAACGGATACCACCTTGCCTCAGCGTTGATCTTCGCGGTCTCGGGAGCGGCATGGGTTGTCCACAGGGTATGTGGATACGGGTTGCATAACCGTGTGGATAAGTCGGCATATCGCTTTGCCGACAAACACTTCGGTTTGTCTGATCACTTAATGATCAGCGCGGTGCTCAGTGCTCCACCGTCGATGCTGCTTTTTCGTCTGAGGTGCTGATGCCTGGTTGAGGAGCCTAGCCCACCCTGCGAAGAAAGCCAGGTCGGATGTTCCCGATTCTCAATGCAGTCTTATCCACACCCTGTGTGGATACCGACTGCATAACCGTGTGGACAAGTCTGATTCAGGCTTACATAGCAACGACTTGGGTTGTGCTGGTCAATCGTTGCTCACCGCCGCCGGAAGCCACTCGCGATATCCACAGCCAATGTGGATACCGCATGCATAACCGTGTGGATAAGTCGGGTTTGGTGTTGCGCGACAGTCACTTGTCTTGCGCTGGTCAATAAACAGCCGGTGGCGACGCCTTGCATCGCCCGATGCACTCGAGCCATGCGGTTCTGTTGCCGTAGTCCAGGGTCATGCGAAACGGCGAGAGCGCGTTTCCGCCGAGTGCGCCATGAACGGGCCTGTCCATCATGTCGGACATCCACGTGAACGCCCTGTCCGGGCGTTCCGTGAACCAGATGGGGCCTACGATAAAGGAGCCGATCGTGATCTCGGGGACGCGGATGGCGCGCGTGGTTTGCTTGGGGCCGAACAGATCATCGGCGCCGGCGACGACTGGCCAGTCAGGGTGGCTATCGTGCCAGGCCTCGAAAACCAGATGATCGACGTAGCTGGTCACCCCTTTGCCATTGACGACAGGCGTGTGCATTTCCGCAAGACCTTTTTTTGTCGGGTGGGCTGTAGCTCCCGTATCGAGGAGCAGATCCACGGTTTCGCCCGCGACACCGATGGTCACTCGCGGGAAGGCCTGGTAGACGGCGCCCTTCCTTCGGGCAGGGAGTCCCATGACTAACGGGTGTGCGTCCCGGGCGGGCTTCCAGTCAGCTCCCTGGATCGTCAGCGTTTCTGCCGGGTAGTCGAATGTCCACACGTATTCGGGGAAGAACGATGAGCCGATCATGCCGTCGTACCCGAGGCCGCCCTCCTCTGGAGCGATGGCCCCCACGCCGCCACAATACCTGGTGGGCCGGGGAAGGCCGTGCCCTGGCGCATAGACCGGAGGCATCACCAGCGCCGCGTCGGGGGCCGAAGGACAACTGATGGGTTTCAGGCCCAGGCGGGTGGCGACGTCCTTGAGCAACCAATAACTGACGCCGCCGCCGCCCGTGTCCGCCAGCAAGCGCAGCTTTGTTCCGTCGGCCAGCGTGGGTGTGGCAACAAAATGGCCGGCTTCATATGTTGTGGGCACAACCGTCGCGGCATCCGCCGCAGTGATAACCCCCACCATGGCGGCAAGCGCCAGCGCAACACGCAACATGCTTCCGTTCTCCCTTTGAGTGCCCGCCGATCTTACCGGCTGCGGTACCCTTGCGATCGTTTGCTTCGTCGTACCCTGGCATGACCCTCGATCACCGTCCTCTCGCCGTTTTTCTGATGGGCCCGACCGCCTCGGGCAAGACGGCGCTTGCCTGTTCGCTGGCCGACCGCTACCCGATGGGCCTGATCAGCGTCGATTCGGCCCTCGTCTACCGCGGGCTGGATATCGGTTCGGCGAAACCCGACGCGGCGACGCTGGCGCGTTACCCGCACGAGCTCGTCGACATTCGCGATCCGGCTCAGCCGTATTCCGCGGCAGACTTTCGCTCCGACGCCCTGGCGGCGATGGACCGGGTGCGAAAGGCGGGCAGGGTGCCGCTGCTCGTCGGCGGCACGGGCCTTTACTTCCGGGCGCTGCAGCAGGGGCTGTCGGATCTGCCCGAGGCCGATCCGGCCGTGCGGGAGCGGATCGGCGCCGAGGCGGCGCGGGTCGGCTGGGCCACCATGCACGAGCGGATGGCCGAACGCGACCCGGTGGCCGGTGCACGTATCCGGCCGGGCGATGCCCAGCGCGTCCAGCGCGCCCTCGAGGTCATGGAGCTGACCGGCCGGACACTCACCGAGCTCCAGCAGGGCGGTAGCCGTGAGCCGTTTCCCTGGCGGGTGCTCAAGCTGGCGTTGCTGCCGGATGACCGCAAGCTGCTCCACGAGCGGATAGCCGCCCGCTTCGACACCATGATCGCCGGTGGTTTTCTCGATGAAGTGAAGCGACTCCGCGCCCGCGGCGACCTGCATGCCGAGCTTCCGGCCATCCGTGCGGTGGGTTACCGCCAGGCCTGGGAGTACCTCGATGGTCAGGGAGACGCCACGAACTTCCGCGACCGTGGTATCTATGCAACGCGGCAACTCGCCAAGCGCCAGATCACCTGGTTGCGCGGCGAGCTCGACGCACGCACGTTCGACCCGGACCGGGGGGATCCGCTGCCGGGGGCCGACGTGGCACTTCAGCAGTTCCTGGGGGTGCCGCGGGCTTCACGCACGGCGCTTCCAGCCGGTATTTAAAAGCAGTTAAGATTCAAATCACTTGGACCGGGGCGCCGTCAGGCGTTCTTTTTACCCGGTCCCGTACGAAGGCGTAGGGGAGAAGAAGAAATGTCCAAAGGGCAATCGTTGCAGGATCCGTTTCTCAATGCGCTTCGTCGCGAACGCGTGCCGGTCGCCATCTATCTGGTGAACGGCATCAAGCTGCAGGGCACGATCGAGTCCTTCGACCAGTTCGTGGTGCTGCTGCGCAATCAGGTGAGCCAGATGGTGTACAAGCACGCCATCTCTACGGTCGTGCCCAGCCGCAACGTGCGGGTTGGTGGCCACGAGAACCACGCGGAAGCCGGTGCGGGCGACGTCGAGGGTTGAGGGGCCCCCGTCGGCGACCCATATGTAAAAGAGCGGGTGCGCGTATCCTTGGGTACGCGCACCCCTTCCTTTTTTGATGAGGTCATCCCCCTAAGTGTTCGACAGGCAAAAGAAAGGCGATCGCGCGGTGCTGGTGCTGCCGCATTCCCGCGGCGAAGGCGACGCCATTCGTCGCGGCGAGGAATTCGCCGAGCTGGTGGCTTCCGCCGGTGCCGAGGTCCTTGCGACCATCTCCGCCCGCGTGGAGAAGCCCAACCCCCGTTTCTATATCGGTACCGGTAAGGCCGAAGAGGTCGCCGAAGCCGTGCGCGCGCTGGAGGCGGACGTGGTTCTCGTCGACCACGAGCTGACCCCGGTGCAGGAGCGCAACCTCGAAAAGCAGCTGCAGACCCGCGTGGTCGACCGCGCCGGCCTGATCCTGGACATCTTCGCCCAGCGTGCCCGCTCCCACGAAGGCAAGCTCGAGGTCGAGCTGGCTCAGCTCAAGCATCTGGCGACCCGGCTGGTCCGGGGCTGGACCCATCTTGACGCCCAGCGTGGCGGTGCCATCGGCAACCGCGGCCCGGGTGAAACCCAGCTCGAGACCGATCGCCGGCTGCTGGCCGAGCGCGTGAAGATGCTGAGCAAGCGTCTCGAGAAAGTAGGGACCCAGCGCGACCAGCAGCGCCGCTCGCGGCTGCGAAATACGGTGCCCCGGGTCGCCCTGGTGGGCTATACCAACGCCGGCAAATCCACGCTGTTCAACGCGCTGACCACCGGGGGCGTCTACGCGGCGGATCAGCTGTTCGCTACGCTGGACCCCACGGTGCGCAAGATCGACGGCCTCGCGTGCGGGCCCGCGGTAATCGCCGACACGGTGGGTTTCATCCGCGAGCTCCCGCATGACCTCGTGGCGGCCTTCCGCGCCACACTGGCCGAGGCGCGCGACGCCGACCTGCTCATTCATCTCAGCGACGCCGCGGACGAAGAGCGCGAGCTGCTCCGTCGCGTCGTCGACGAGGTGCTGGACGAGATCGGGGCGGGGGACGTCCCCCAGCTGTCGGTGATGAACAAGGTCGACCTGATCGACGTCGAGCCACGGGTGGATCGCGGGGACGACGGCAAGCCGCGTCAGGTCTGGCTCTCCGCCGCCACGGGACAGGGTATCGAAGGGCTGCGCGAGGCGTTGGGCGAACTGCTCGGCGGTGACCGCATCCGCACGGGTCTTGAGCTTCCGCTCACGGCGGGTCGGTTGCATGCCCGCCTCAAGGCGGCGGGCGCGATCGCCGGTGAGGCCATCGACGAGCACGGCTGGCATCTCGATATCGACGCGCCGCGATCCGTTCTGGCGCCGTTGCTGGGCGACGATGTGCATGCCGGGCCGCTCCGCGAGCTGATCGATCCGCCGCATCCCGCGTTCTGAGCGAGCATCCGCCTTACCCTATCTGATAGAATTCACGTCGTTTGCGTGCCCGATCGGCGTGGCGACGGGCCTTCGCGTGCCCGGCGCCGCTTCCCCGCCGCCCGGGCCACCTCATGGCTTGCCAGCCGCCCACCCTCGGTCCCCGAAGGAGACTGTCGCCCATGGCTTGGAACGAACCCGGTAACGGCCAGAAGGATCCCTGGAACCGCAACCGGTCGAGCGGGCGGAAGCCCGATCTCGACGGTGCGCTGAAGAGCCTGAAGGCGCGCTTTGGCAAGTTCGGCGCCGGCAGCGGCGGCGTAACCGCCATCGTGCTGGTGTTCATCGTGGCCTGGCTGCTGGTCAGCAGCTACACGGTCATCGATGCGCGTCAGGTCGGCGTGGTGCTGCGCTTCGGCCAGTTCTCGCGCATTCTGCCGCCCGGCTTTCATCTGAAGGCGCCCAGCCCGGTCGAGACGGTGACCAAGGTCGAGACGACCCAGATCCGCTCGGTGTCGGACAACGTGTCCATGCTGACGCGGGACGAGAACATCATCGCGATCGACTTCAACGTGCAGTATCAGGTCTCCGATGCGCGCAAGTTCCTGTATTCGAACGCGGACCGCGAAGAAAACACCATCCACAACGCGGCCGAGGCGGCCGTGCGTTCCGTGGTCGGCGCCAACATCATGGATAACATCCTGACCACGCCGGGCGTCGACACGCCGGCGCCGGATCAGGCGCCGGCCGCCGGTGTCGCGCCCGCCGCGAAGGAAACCCTGCAGCAGCAGACCCGCGACATCCTCCAGGCCACGCTCGACAAGTACGACGCCGGCATCCTGGTGACGGGGGTCAGCTTCCAGAACGTTTCGCCGCCCAAGGAAGTGAAGGACGCCTTCGACGACGTCAACGCCGCGCGCGAAGACAAGCAGAGCGAAGAGAACAACGCCCGCGCCTACGAGAGCCGCGTCGTGCCGCTGGCCCGTGGCGACGCCGGTCGTATCTCGGCCGTCGCGGAAGGCGATCGCGTGGAGCGCATCGCACGCGCCAACGGCGAGGCCGAGCGCTTCAATCTGTTGCTCAAGGAATACCGCGCCGCTCCCGAAGTGACGCGCCGCCGCCTGTGGCTGGAAACCGTCGAAGAGGTCATGGCCGGCAATCCCAAGATCGTCGACGGCAGCAACGGCAAGAACATCATCCAGCTGCCGGTGGAAGCGCCGAACAGCTCGATTCGCAACGTACCCGGTGTCGGTACCGTCGTGCAGTCGGCCACCACCGACGCCAACCCGACGCCGAACCAGCCGCAGCAGGGGAGCGCCCAGTGAAGATCGTTTCCGGCCTCATCGTCGTCCTCATCGTCCTGCTGGGCTTCAACAGCGCTTTTGTCGTCAGGGAAGGCGAAAACGCCTTGCTGTTGCAGTTCGGCCGTATCGTCCGCGCGGATTACCAGCCGGGTCTGCACTTCAAGATTCCCGTCGTGCAGCAGGTCATGCGTTTCGATAACCGCATCCTGGGGCTCGATGCCCAGCCCGAGCGTTATTTCACGCTCGAGAAGAAGAGCGTCAACGTCGACTTCTACGTGAAGTGGCGCATCGCCGATAACGCGGCGTATTACCGCGCCACGTCGGGCGACGACACCCAGGCGATCCAGCGCCTCACGCCCATCGTGAAGGATGCCCTGCGTCACGAGTTCAATTCGCGCAAGCTGGAAGACCTGATCGCCGGCGGCCGTGAAGACATCACCGGCCAGGTGCGTAAGGACACCGATGCCGCCGCACGCCAGAACCTCGGCATCTCGGTGGTCGACGTACGCATCAAGCGCATCGACCTGCCCGACGAAGTCAGTGGCTCGGTCTACAAGCGTATGCGCGCCGAGCGCCTGCAGCTGGCCAACGAGCTCCGTTATACCGGCCAGGAAAGCGCGGCGAAGATCCGCGCCGACGCCGACCGTCAGAAGTCGGTGCTGGTGGCCGATGCGGAGCGTGACGCGACCAAGGTCAAGGGTGATGGCGACGCTCAGGCAGCCGCTATCTACGCCCAGGCGTACAGCCAGGATCCCGAGTTCTTCGCTTTCTATCGCAGCCTGGCGGCTTATCGTAAGTCGTTCGCCGATGGCAAGGGCGTGCTCGTCCTCAAGCCCGATTCCGAATTCCTGCGCTATCTCAACGACGGCCCCGGCCGTCAGCGCTGATCCCTATACACATCGCCCATCCGGGCAACGTCACTTAGAGAGAACCGTCAACATGGGTAAGTCAGTCGTTATTCTGGGCGCGCAATGGGGCGACGAGGGCAAGGGCAAGATCGTCGATCTTCTCACCGAGCGCGTCGGTGCCGTCGCACGTTTCCAGGGTGGCCACAACGCCGGCCATACGCTGGTGATCAAGGGCAAGAAGACCGTCCTTCACCTGATCCCCTCGGGCATTCTGCGCGACGACGCGCTCTGCCTGATCGGTAACGGCGTCGTGCTGTCGCCGGCCGCGCTGATGAGCGAAGTCGCCGAGCTCGAGGCCCAGGGCGTCGACGTGCGTCCGCGCCTGAAGATCTCGCCGGCCACCCCGCTGATCATGCCGTACCACATCGCCGTCGATAAGGCGCGCGAAGTCGCCTCCGGCGCCAAGGCCATCGGCACGACCGGTCGTGGCATCGGCCCCGCGTACGAGGACAAGGTCGCCCGCCGCTCCATCCGCGTCGCCGATCTGATGTACCCGCACGAGCTGCCGGAGAAAGTGCAGGCCGCCGTCGAGTATCACAACTTCGTGCTGACCCAGTGGCTTAAGGCCGAGCCGGTCGACTACCAGACCGTCCTCGACGAAGCCCTGACCTGGGGCGAATACCTGCGTCCGATGGTCGACGACGTCGCCACCATCCTGCACGACGTGCGCAAGGAAGGCGGCAATATCCTGTTCGAAGGTGCGCAGGGCGCGCTGCTCGACATCGACCATGGCACCTATCCGTACGTCACTTCGTCGAACACGACGGTGGGCGGCGCGCTCGCCGGCACCGGCGTCGGCGCACGTGACATCGATTACGTGCTCGGTATCTGCAAGGCCTACGCCACGCGCGTCGGCGGCGGTCCGTTCCCGACCGAGCTCAACGACGAGATGGGCGAGCTGCTGCGCAAGAAGGGCAACGAGTTCGGCGCCAGCACGGGTCGTCCGCGTCGCTGCGGCTGGATCGATCTGGTCGCGCTCAAGCGCGCCGTGCAGATCAACGGCATCGACGGCCTGGCGATCACCAAGCTCGACGTGCTCGACGGCCTGGAAAGCATCAAGGTCTGCATTGCGTACGAGTACCGCGGCAAGCGCCGCGAACTCGCTCCGCTGGACGCGGACGGCTGGGCCGAGTGCAAGCCGGTCTACCTCGAGTTCCCGGGCTGGGAAGAGTCCACCGCGGGCATCCGCGACTGGAACAAGCTGCCGCCCGCCGCTCGCGCCTACCTGCGCGCGGTTGAGGAACTCTCGGGCTGCAAGCTGGCGCTGGTCGCCACGGGCGCCGATCGCGATGACACGATCATCCTCGACGACCCGTTCGGCGGTGCCGACAACTGCTGACCCGATGCAGTGATGCGATACGAAAAACGCCAGCCGTGAGGCTGGCGTTTTTCGTGGACGGCTACGGATGCTCGCCCGGGCGCCCTGCTTCCAGGGCATGCAGATCGATGTCCTTCACCGACACCGGCCGATACCGCTCATCGAACGCCACATCGCCCAGCGTCCATCCGGCCTTGCAGCGCACCGCGCCCCAGAACCGCCGGAACGCGTTCCAGTGCAGCCCTACGAGGCCTTTCCCGTTATCGGCATTCACCATCGGATCGCCCACGCCGGTCGGCCGGATCGGCTCGCCGTACAGGGCCGTGCCAAACACCACGTCCCACACTGAAAACACCTGCCCGAAATTGCAGTTATGCAGCGTCGGCCGATCCGGATCCACCAGCATGTGATGCAGGCGATGGAACACCGGTGACACGAACAGCCGGTCCAATACCGGCCCGAAACGAACGCGTACATTCGCATGCGAAAAATTCTGCACGAGCTCACCCAGCAGCATGAGCCAGGCGAAATCGGTCGGCGCCACGCCGATCACCAGGCCGACACCGGCCAGTACCATCGACTGCAGAAAACCGTCGACGAGGCTGCCGCGATCGTTGGTCCAGCAGCTCATCTGTCGGGTGCTGTGGTGCATGCTGTGCAGCGCCCACCACCAGGGCAGCGCGTGCTGCAGGCGATGCATCCAGTAATAGACCAGGTCGTAGATGACGTAATAGACCAGGAACAGCGCCAGCGGATGTCCGTCGAGTGCCGGGATCCAGTGCGTGATGCCCAGCAGTGAGTCGTCGCCTGCCTGGCCGTTGTCCGTACCGCCGAAGGCATTGCCGATGGGTGTCAGGACCAGATAGCTGAACATCGGGAAGATGCCGAGCAGCATCATCAGCGTGTACTGCCGGTCGACCCGTGTCAGCCTGCGGTCCGTCCAGCGCTCGGCCGGAATCACCGACTCCAGCGGACGGAACAGGAAGCCGATGATCGCCACTTGCAGGATGGAGATGAGGATGGCCTCGGCGATCTCACGCGGGTCGCCGGCCAGGCCGTTCAGATGGAGAAAGGTCAGGAACGGGACGATGGCGTGGAGACTCGTCCAGTCGACCAGTGAGGACCAAACCGCGAACATGCCGCCTACCTTCGCCGGTGCCGCGGAGGTGCACGCGGCCGATCCGGCCATTAAGCTTCACGCCTCTTTCGTCGGGCTTTCCGCATGCGTGACATTCCCGGTATCCGTCTCGACGTCCATGTGGGGCAGGGCATCCTGCCGGTCGTGGACGAGCTGGCCGGCCTCCGTATCGCCGTGTTTCATGACTGGCCCTATCTGTACGAGGGCGACCGCGATTACGAGCGTGGCTACCTTGCCTCGTACGCCGCGTCGCCGCGCAGTGTGTGCGTCGTGGCTCGCGAGGCGTCGGGGCGGGTGATCGGTGCGTCGACCGGGGTGCCGCTCGCCGATGATGGCGAGGCGTTTCATGCGCCTTTCCTGGCGTGTGGCATTCTGCTCGAGGACGTCTTCTATTTCGGTGAATCCGTTTTGCTGTCGCCGTGGCGCGGGCGCGGGATCGGGCACGCCTTCTTCGACGCTCGTGAGGCGCATGCCCGCACCGTCGGTGAATTTAGCTGGACGGCCTTCTGTTCGGTCCGGCGCGAGGCGACCGATCCGCGTGCGCCGGACGGCCATCGCGGCAACGATGCGTTCTGGCGGGGCCGTGGCTACGCGCCCGTGGACGGTATGTTCTGCACGCTCTCGTGGAAGGAGCGGGGCGATGACACCGCGACACCGCACACTCTCGATTTCTGGATGCGCCAACTCGATCGCGCAAAGGTTTCCCAATGACTCGCTCGCTCGCCGACTGGCTCACCTATCAGGAAAGCACGCACCCGCGTGACATCGCACTGGGACTCGATCGCGTCCGTGCCGTCTGGACCGCGATGGGCTCGCCGCGCCCCGCGCCGAAGGTGATCACCGTGGGCGGCACCAACGGCAAAGGCTCGACGGTCGCTCTCATCGAGGGCATGCTCCGTGCCGCCGGCTATCGCGTGGGTTGCTACACGTCGCCGCATCTCATCCGCTACAACGAGCGCATCCGCATCGATGGCATCGACGCCGGCGACGAGGCCATCGTGGCCTCTTTCGAGCGGATCGAAGGCGCGCGAGGCACCATCCCGCAGACGTACTTCGAGTTCGGCACGCTGGCGGCGATCGACCTGATGTCCCGCGCGTCGCTGGATGTCGCGGTGCTCGAAGTCGGGCTCGGCGGACGACTGGATGCCGTGAACATCATCGACGCCGATGTGGCGGTGATCACCACGATCGATCTCGATCACCAGGACTGGCTGGGCGGGGACCGCGACAGTATCGGCCGCGAAAAGGCGGGGATCGCCCGCGCCGGGCGCCCGGCGATCGTGGGCGAGCACGCACCTCCCGAGGGCCTGCTCACCGCCCTGGCAGGCCTCGGCGCGCGCGTGATGCGAGCCGGCGACAGCTTCCGGGTCAGCCGGTACCCGGGCGCCGGGACACGCGGCTGGACCTGGACCCACGCCGACGGCACCGTCCTCGATCTGCCGGCACCCGCACTGGATGCGCCGGTCCAGATCGATAACGCGGCCACCGCCATCGCGGCCATACACGCACTCGGCCCCGAGCGGGATGTCCCGCCCGGAGCGATACGCCACGCGCTGGCCAGTGTGCGGGTACCGGGGCGCTTGCAGAAAATCGCCGACCGGCCCGCGACGCTGGTCGACGTCGGACACAATCCGCAGGCGGCCAGGGCGCTGGCCGAGTGGATCGACGCGCAGCCGGGTCCCGTGAGGGTGCTCGCCGTCTACGGCGCACTGTCGGACAAGGACACCCATGGGGTGATCGCGGCGCTGGGGGATCGCGTCAACCGTTGGTACGTCGCCGGACTGGATCGCGATACGCCTCGCGGGCTGACAGCTGACGCATTGGCGGCGAGCCTCGTCGCGACCTTGCCGGGGGCGGTACACGCCAGTTTCGCCAGCGTGGAAGCGGCCTGGGCCGCGGCGCGAGCCGACGCGGGTGACGAGGACATCGTGCTGTTGTTCGGCTCATTCTTCGTCGCGAGCGTCGCCCTGGCCGCCGCGAGGTGAACGCCGCGCGGGGAAGGGCGTCGGGGGCACCCCTTTGCCGGTTATAATCGCTGCGATTCGCTTTGCGCCGGTCGTATGGAGCCTTCCTTGAAAACACGCCTGCTGGGTGCCGCGGTACTGATCGCGTTGCTGGTCCTGTTCGTGCCGATGATGTTCTCCAGCGCGCCGCCGAAGTCCGACGCCGACCAGACGGTCAGCCTCGAGATTCCGCCGGCCCCGGATCGCGAGCTGCAGACCCGTACGCTCGATGTGGCGCCGAATGGCTCGCCGGCGTCCGCCAGCGGCTCGCAGCCCGCCGCCGGCGCCCCGGCCTCTGGTACGCCGTCGGCTGTCGCCGCGCCCGCGCCCAGCCCCGCCGCGGTTACGCCGGGTGGCGGAAGCAAGCTGGCTTCGGTCGACATCGCCTCGCGCAAGCCTGCCGATGCACTGCCCGAAGACTTCGCGCCAGCGAGCAAGCCCGCGACCACCCCGGCCGCTCCCGCGCCGGCCGCCCGGCCACCGAAGCCGGTGGCCGCGACCCCGCCGCCTGCCGCAGAGGCCCTGCCCGCCGGTACGGCCGGGCGTGGCAGCTACACGATCAACCTCAGTGCCTACGCCGATCATGCCAAGGCCGACGCCCTGGTCCAGAAGGTGAAGGCCCTGGGTTACCCGGTCAGCACATCCGCGTCGAATCAGGCGGGCAAGGCGCTGACGCGCGTCTCCGCCGGCCCGTTCGAGACGCGTGCCGCCGCCGAGGCCGCTCGTCTCAAGATCACGGCCGCCGTACCGGGCGCTCCCGCGTCGCTGTCCTCCAGGCCGGAGACGCAGACGGCTGACGCACCCGCCCCGGTGCGGGCTGCCGCCGCTCCCACGCCCGCCGCACCCGCCGCCGTACCGGCCGCTGTGCCGACCCCGTCGCCACGAGCCGGCGGTTTCGCCGTTCAGGTTGCCGCGGTCAGCAGCGAGGCGGAAGCCACGCGACTGCGCGACAAGCTGCGTGGCGCGGGCATCGCCGGCTACATCGACAGCGTCGCGTCCAGCTCGGGTGCGAAGCTCTGGCGCGTGCGCGCTGGCCCGCAGACGCAGCGTGACGATGCGGCGCGTCTCAAAGATCAGATCAAGGCCAAGGTCGGCCTCGATGGCGTCATCGTACCGGCCCCGTAACGGGCACTCCCGGATGACAACGACAGCAGGGGGCGGCCGGTGAGCTGGGTGGACTACGTCATCATCGGCGTGCTGTTCATCTCGGCCTTGATCGGCCTGGTGCGCGGCCTCATTTCCGAGGTGTTGTCGCTCGTGGTGTGGGTTTGCGCGTTCTGGGCGGCGTGGACGTTCGGGCCGCTTATCGCACAGCGGCTCGAAAGCAGCATTTCGCTGCCGATGGCGCGGATCGGCATCGGTTACGGCGTGTGTTTCATGGGGGTCCTGCTCGTGGGCGGGATCTTTCGCTTCCTGATTTCCCGACTGGTCGCCAGCACCGGCGTGGGTGGACCGGATCGGCTGTTCGGCATGGTGTTCGGCGCCGTGCGCGGCGTGCTGATTGTCAGCCTGGTGGTGTTCGCGCTCGGTTTCACGCCGCTGCCGAACGAACCCATCTGGCGGGAATCGGCCCTGCTGCCGCAGTTCGCCGCGCCTGCCGCATGGCTCGGTCAGCAGGTGCCGGCCAACGTGCGTCAGTACCTGCATCCGCCAGCGGCGCTGCAGGACATGAAAATGCCCAACGTCTCCTTGCCGAGCAAGGATGAACTGATGAAACTTCGCGACCTGACGATGCCAGGGCAGGCCTCGAAGAACGATAATGCTCACCCTGCCGCCGCGACCACGACGGCCACTCAGTAGAAGGCAACACCATGTGCGGAATCATCGGCATCGTCGGTACCACGGAAGTGGCATCGGCCCTGTATGACGGCCTGACCGTCCTGCAACATCGCGGGCAGGATGCCGCCGGTATCGCCACCGTGGACGGCGCGCGCCTGCGCCTGCACAAGGGCAACGGCCTGGTGCGCGATGTCTTCAACTCCGCCGGCGTCAGCAAGCTGCGCGGCCGTATCGGGATCGGCCACTGCCGTTACCCCACCGCCGGCTCCGAAGGCACGGAGGAGGCGCAGCCTTTCTACGTGAATTCGCCTTACGGCATCGCCTTCGCGCACAACGGTAACCTCGTCAACACCGAGGCGCTGCGCAAGGAAATGTTCGAAGACGACCGTCGTCACATCGACACGGACTCCGACTCCGAAGTGCTGCTCAACGTCCTCGCCCACGAGCTGCAGGTCGACGACCGCGGCGCGCTCACGCCGGAGCATGTGTTCAAGGCGATCACCAACGTGCACGCCCGTGCGCGCGGTGGTTATGCCTGTATCGCGCTGGTGCTGGGCTACGGCCTGATCGCCTTCCGCGACCCCAACGGCATCCGTCCGCTCGTTCTCGGCGAGCGCGTCTCGGCGGAAGGCCGCGAATACGCGGTCGCTTCCGAGTCGGTCGCGCTCGACGTGCTCGGTTTCAAGCGCGTGCGCGATATCGAGCCGGGCGAAGCCGTCATCATCACCGAGGGCGGTGAACTCCACGCCCAGCGTTGCGCCGAGGGCGCGGTGCATGCCCCGTGCATCTTCGAATACGTCTATCTGGCCCGTCCGGACTCGATGATCGAAGACGTCTCGGTCTACAAGGCGCGCCTGCGCATGGGCGAGAAACTCGCCGAGAAGATCCTGCGCGAGCGCGGCCCGGATCACGGTATCGACGCGGTCATCCCGATTCCCGACACCTCGCGCACGGCGGCCAGTTCGCTGGCGCAGGCGCTGGGCGTGCCGATGCGCGAAGGCCTGGTCAAGAACCACTACATCGGTCGCACCTTCATCATGCCGGGGCAGGGCGAGCGCGTGAAATCCGTGCGCCGCAAGCTCAACACGGTCGAGCTCGAATTCCGCAAGAAGAACGTGCTGCTGGTGGATGACTCGATCGTCCGCGGTACCACCTCGCGCCAGATCATCCAGATGGCGCGCGACGCCGGGGCGAAGAACGTCTATTTCGCATCCGCCGCGCCGCCCGTGCGTTACCCGAACATCTATGGCATCGACATGCCGGCCGCTTCCGAGCTGGTCGCCGCCGGCCGTACGGTGGAGGAAGTCGAGAAGGCGCTGGGTGCCGACTGGCTGATCTATCAGGACCTGGAAGACCTGGTCTGGGCGGTCAACGACGGCAACGAAGACCTCAAGCAGTTCGACACGTCGTGCTTCTCGGGCGAGTACGTGACCGGTGTGGACGAGGGCTTCCTCGAGCAGCAGGAAGCGATGCGCTCGGACTCGGCCAAGAACGAACGCCGTACCGCCTGACGACTGATGGCGGCACGGGATCGTGCCGCCAGTCCCGCGATGAACGACGCCCACGATCTGCACGCGGCCGCGCGGCGCTGCCTTGAAGCCGCCGCCCCCGCGGAAAAGTTGCGACTCAGCTTCGAGACGTTCGCCGCGCTCGATCGCGGTGAACTGCGTCCCGATGCGGGATCGCCGCCGCCGCTGCCCATCGGCCTGCCCGGGCGTCCCGAGCGTCCGCGCCTCGTCCCGTCGCGCGAGCTTTCACAGCGTGGCCTGGGTTCCGCGGAAGGGCGCGCCGCGCTGGTTCACGCCATCGCGCACATCGAGTTCAATGCGATCGATCTCGCCTGGGACGCGGTCTATCGCTTTCGTGGCAAGCCTGAGGCCTACTACCGCGACTGGGCGTCCTGCGCCAACGACGAGGCACGTCATTTCACGATGCTGTCGGGTCGTCTGGCCGAACTCGGCTACGCCTATGGCGATTTCGATGCGCACAACGGTTTGTGGGAAATGGCGGAGAAGACCGCGCACAGCGATACAGCGCGCATGGCTCTCGTACCGCGTGTGCTCGAAGCGCGTGGGCTCGACGTCACGCCGGGGATGATGGAGCGTCTTCGTCGGCAGCAGGATGAACGCACCGTCGCCATCCTCGAGGTCATCCTTCGCGAAGAGGTGGCGCACGTCGCTGCCGGCACGCGTTGGTTTCACTGGTGCTGCGAGCGCGACGGTATCGAGCCGGAGGCGACGTTCGCCCGGTTGCTCGATGAATACATGAACGGGTCGCTGCGCGGGCCGTTCAATCTGGATGCGCGTCGAGCGGCGGGGTTTTCCGAAAGCGAGCTGGTCTGGCTGGCGACGCTGAGCTGACCGATTTTCGGCAGTCAGCCCACTTGTCGATTCAACCCGCCGACAAGCCTCGGAGTTCGACGCGATCCCCATCGATCGCCAGCACCGACCCATGGTCGTACCAGTCGCCCAGCACAATCCGCTGCGCGGCGTCGCCGTCGAGCGTGAAGTCGTGAACGGCGGGACGATGCGTATGCCCATGCACGAGCCGACGCACGCCGGCGTCGCGCATCGCGCTTTCGACGGCGTTCTGATTCACGTCCATGATCGTCTCGTCGATACGCCCCGTGCGTGACTTGCTGTCGCTGCGCGCCTGCGCGGCGAACGCACGGCGTGCGGCAAGCGGCATCGACAGCACCTGGGCCTTCCACGCCTCCGTACGAACCTGCGCACGTACCGTCTGGTATTCGACGTCGTCGGTGCACAGCACGTCACCGTGCATCAGCAGCGTCCGCGTACCTTCGATGTCGTGAACGGTGCCATCCTCGAGCAGGGTCATGCCTGCACGCGCGCCGAAGGTCTCTCCCAGCAGGAAATCGCGATTGCCCGCCATGAAATAGACGGGCACACCGGCGTCGCGCAGCGCGCGGGTGGCGTTGGCGATGCGGTCCGGGAGCCCGGCATCGTCGTCGTCGCCAATCCATGCCTCGACCAGATCGCCGAGGATGTAGAAGGCCGACGCCGATCGCGCTTCGTCCGACGCCAGAAACTGTTCGAAGAGAGTAGTGATACCGGGGCGTGCATCGTCCAGATGCAGGTCGGCGATGAACAGCGTGCTCATGCGGCCTTCGGCGTTGCGGACTTCTTTTCGGTTTTCTTCGTCGCGGGCCTGGCCGGCTCAGCGGCGGCAGGCTTGGCTGCCGGCGCGGCGGGAGCCGATGACGACGCGGCCGGGGCGGCTTTCTCCTCGCCCACCACGCTGGCCGTATCGATGATCACCAGCGGGTTGGGCACGTCGCCGACGAAGGGGCCCTGCGCGCGGGTAGGCAGGCCGGCGATCTTGTCGACGACGTCCATGCCGCTCACGATCTTGCCGAACACGGCGAAGCCCCAGGTCAGGCCGCTCTGGTTGCTGACGTAGTCGAGCCGGCGGTTGTCGACCAGGTTGACGAAGAACTGCGACGTACCCGAATTGGCGTCCGCACCGCGGGCGACCGCGACGGTGCCGCGCAGATTGGACAGACCGTTGTCGGCCTCGCTGGGAATGGCCGCGCGCGTGCGACGCTGGGTCAGGTCGCGGCTGTAAAGGCCGCCCTGGACCAGATAGCCGTTGACCACGCGATGGAACACGGTGCCGTCATAGAAGCCGTCACGCACGTACTGCAGGAAGTTGGCGACGCTCTTGGGCGCCTTTTCCGGGTACAGCTCGAGTGTGAAGTCGCCTTGCGTCGTGTGCATCACGACCCTGGGATGCTCCGCCGAGCCGGTGGGCGGAGCCGACGGTTTGGCGGGCTGCTGGGCCAGCGCCGCGACGGGCAGGGCGAGAAGGACGCTGGCGAAGACGGCTTTGAACATGGGTGACCGGTCGTGGCGGTGGAACAAGCTGGTCATGATACGCCCCTTGGTCATTCCGTCACGATTTCCAGTTCGAGGCCGAGCTCGGCCAGCGGTTCGCGCTCCTGATCGAGATCGGCCTCGGTCAGTGGATGCTGGTCCAGCCAGTCGGCGGGCAGGGTGAGACGAAGGCGCTGGCGCGTGGCGACGGCGCGGATGCGCGGCAGGGCCTCGGCGCGCCGGGCGCGTCGGAACAGCACGCCCAGACGGAGGATGGCGGTGATGTGCCGCGCGAGAAGCCGGTAACGCACCGGGAGCGCCGTGATGACGGACTTCTCCGGCTTGCGCCGGTGCGATTCGACGATGGCCGCCAGCAACTGCTGCTCCTGGCGCGAGAAACCCGCCAGGTCGGCATGGCGCAGGATGTAGGCGCCGTGTCGCTGATGCTGGCTGTGGGCGATGGCGAGACCCAGCTCGTGCACACGGGCCGCCCAGGACAGCCATTCGCGGGCATCGTCGTCCAGCTTCCAGACCTTGGCCAGCTGATCGAACAGGCTCAGCGCGGTGGTTTCCACGCGACGCGACTGCGCCTTGTCGACACCATAGCGCGCGGCCAGCGAATCGATGCTCGCCATGCGGGGATCGGTACCCGCCGAACGGCCGATCAGGTCCCAGAGCAGGCCCTCGCGCATCGAACTTTCCGATACGCGCAGGCGTTCGATGCCCAGGGCCTCGAAGGCGGCTTCGAAGATGGCGACGCCGCCGGCGAACACTTCCGCACGGTCGTCGGCCAGGCCGGGCAGCTTGAGCGCGCCCGATGAGCCTTGCTCGATGATCGCCTCGCGCACGGCGGCCAGGGCCTCCGGTGTGACGCCGTCGTCGGAGAGTTTCATCGCGCGCACGACGGAACCGATGGCTTTGGAGGTGCCCGACGAGCCGTAGGCGTCGGCCCAGCCGGCTTCGCGGTAATCCTCGGAAAATTGCTGCAGGAGGACGCCGATTTCACGGCGCGCCTTCTGCCAGCGCTTGCGGGTGATCTTGCCGCCGGGAAAAAACCGCAGCGTGCTCGCGATACAGCCGACCTGCACGCTCTCGGTCAGCAGCGGCGCGGTGCCGCGGCCGATGATGAACTCCGTACTTCCACCGCCGATATCGATCACCAGCCGGTGATCGCGCGATGCCGGCAGATCGTGGGCGGCGCCAAGAAAAATCAGACGACCTTCTTCACGGCCCGAAACGATCTCCACCGGATGCCCGAGTGCGGCTTCCGCCGCCGACAGGAACGCGTGCGGCGACGCGAGGCGACGCACCGTGTTGGTGGCGACCGCGCGCACATGCAGCGCCGGAATGCCGGCGATGCGCTGACCGAAGCGCGCCAGGCTGGCGAGCGCGGCGGCGCGGTGTCCCGCGTCGAGCGTGCCGTCCGGACGCAGGCCGATCGCCATGCGCACGGAATCGCGCAGGCGGTCGATCACGCGGGGCTCACCGTGTTCGTACCGCGCTACCACCATGTGGAAGCTGTTGGAGCCCAGGTCGACGGCGGCAAGCAGTTCACCGTCGTTGATCTGCGATTTACCTGTAGAGGCCAAAGGTGCATTCCGCAGTGGCGTATCGGTGGATTCTGGCATGGTGCTGCGCGCGAGGGTAGGAGCGCACCCTGCGCGCGACATGGAAATCGCGCGCAGACCGCGCTCCTACGCGGTTTTCGCCTCACGCGATTTCGGCAGCGCGGAGAGGATGAACAGCACGACGCAGAGAAAACCGAACACCCAGTAGTCGGTTGGCGCGGGGCCCCACCAGTGCCGGTGCCACGGCACGTCCACGGGGTCGAAGCGCGCCAGACCGAATGCGGGGTTCAGAACGAACCAGAGGCCGTCCTCGGCCACCCAGAACAGCATCACACAGGCGATCGTCCGCACCTGCGCACGCCAGCTCCAGTACCCCTGGAAGACCACCGGAAAATGAAAGAACAGCGCGATGAACGGAAACACGTAAGCGTGGTAACCCGTCATCGCGCGCCCGCCCCAGAACAGGTCGAGCAACCAGTGGTTCTCGATACGCCACGTGGGCAGGCTGGTCGCCCAGCCATGCGAGCCTTCGATTTCGATCTCGACATGGGCGAACAGAAAGGCGAGCAGAAGGGTAAACAGCGCGGTCGTCAGCACGGCGACGACGCGACGGCGGGGCGAATGACTCATGGACCGTCCGGATGGGAGAGCACGGCGGCGATCACGTCGCGCGCCGCATGCGGGCGTCCGATGGCGCGCGCGGAAGCCGCCATGGCGGCGAGACGATCTGGCTCGTCACTCAGCAGGCGGACACGCCACGCCAGCGCGACGGCGTCGATCGCCTTCCACGCGGCGCCCTGTTCGAGCAGGTAATCGGCATTGCGTTCTTCCTGACCGGGGATGGGCGCATTCACGATCATCGGCAGGCCCATGGCCAGGCACTCCGAGCTGGTCAGTCCCCCGGGTTTGGTAATCGCGAGATCGCAGCAGGCCATGACGTCCTCGACCTGACGCGTGAAACCCAGCGGAATGAGGCGCCCGGCGTGCTTCGATGCCGCGATGCCGCGCAGCCGCTCCAGTGTCACGGCGTTGCGGCCGGCGAGCACCACCAGCTGGAAGTCGCCACCGGTGGACAGCAGCGTGTCGGCCAGCTGGTCCAGATCGCCGACTCCGGCACCGCCACCCATCACCAGGTAGGCCGGCCGGTCGGGGTCGATACCGAGCGTGGCACTCAGGGCCTGTCTGTCGTGCGCGCGCGCAAAGGCGGGCATGATCGGGATACCGGTCGTATGCACGCGCGACGCCGGCAGACCGACAGCGCGCATGCGGTGCGCGATTTCCGGACTGGCGGCGAAATAGCCGGCCATACCCTGCACGACCCAGAGCCGGTGCAGGTCGAAGTCGGTCACCTGCAGCCAGACGGGCACGGTGACGCGACCCTTGCGGATCTGTCGTGCCAGCATCTCGGCCGGGAGGAAATGCGTACACACGATGGCGTCGGGCGCGAATGCCGCGATGGCCGCACGCAGCCGTCGCGTATTCAGGCGCTCGATCGTACGCCGCATGCGCTCGGTCACCGCGTCGGGATGCGTATCGTCGGTGATGCGATAGAGCATGCCCCACAGCCGCGGGTAGCGGGTGATCAGGCTGAGATAGAAGTCCGCGTAGATCCGCCGGAACGTGGACGGCACGTAGTTCATGACATCGAGGTGCTTCGCCTCGACATCGTGTCCCTCGGCGGCGAACGCGGCCACCGTGGCTTCGAGCGCCTCCGCGGCGCGCACGTGTCCCGCTCCCGCGGATACCGACAGGAGCAGGACGCGCCGTGTCACCCGCAATACGCCGAGAGCAGCGCCTGCTGCGCGCTATGCGGCGCTTCGCCCTGCGACGGGTGGCTGCGCGTGTAGCGGCCATCGGTGCCGAGCAGCCACGCCTGCGTGTTGTCGCGCAGATAGTTGTCCAGCGTCTCGGCGTAAACGCGCGAGGCGAGGTCGGGCTCCATGATCGGCACGGCGACTTCGATGCGGCGCATGAGGTTGCGTTCCATCCAGTCCGCGCTGGCACAGTAGAGCTCCGGCTCGCCATCGTTACCGAACCAGTACACGCGGCTGTGCTCGAGGAAACGGCCGATGATCGAGCGCACGCGGATGTTCTCCGACACGCCCGGGATGCCCGGACGCAACGTGCAGGCGCCGCGGATGATCAGGTCGATGCTGACGCCGGCGATCGAGGCGCGATACAGCGCCTCGACCACATGCGCTTCGTTGAGCGCGTTGAGTTTGGCGACGATGCGTGCGGGACGGCCGTTGCGCGCGTGTTCGATCTCGCGTTCGATCTTGCCCATGACGCTGCTGTACAGCGTGAACGGCGAATGCAGCAGACGCTTCAGCTGGATCATCGGCCCCAGACCGGACAGCTGCTGGAAGACCTTGTGGATGTCTTCGCCGATGTCCGCGTTCGAGGTCATCAGGCCGATGTCGGTGTAGCCGCGGCTGTTGCCCTGATGGTAGTTACCGGTGGACAGATGCACGTAACGGCGCAGGCCGCCGGCTTCGCGCCTCACGATCAACAGCATCTTGGCGTGCGTCTTGTAGCCCACCACGCCGTAAACGACCTGCACGCCCGCTTCCTGCAGGCGCGTCGCGAGGCCGATGTTGGCTTCCTCGTCGAAACGCGCGCGGAGCTCGATCACCACGGTGACGTCCTTGCCGTTGCGTGCCGCCTCGACCAGCAGGTCGACCAGCGGGGAATCCTTACCGGCCCGGTAAAGCGTCTGCTTGATTGCCAGTACGCCCGCATCCTGCGAGGCGCGGCGAAGCAGTTCGACCACGGCGGCGAACGATTCGTACGGGTGATGCAGCAGCACGTCGCGCACACCGAGGACGTCGAATTCGTTGACGCCCTTGCCGAAGGCCGGCGAAAGGCGCGGTGTGAAGCGCGGAAATTTCAGCTCCGGACGGTCGACCTGATCGTAGATCAGGCCCGAGCGGATGATGTTGACCGGACCGTCGCAACGGTATACGTCGGCATCCTCGAGCTGGAAGTTCGCGATCAGCATTTCCGTGATCGCGCGCGGACAGTCCGCGCCGACTTCGAGACGCACGGGCCGGGCATAACCGCGACCGACCAGCTCTTCGCTCAGGGCGCGGGCGAGGTTCTCGACCTCCGCTTCCTCGACCACCAGCTCGCTGTTGCGGGTGACGCGGAACTGATACGCCGCACACACGCGAAAGCCCGGGAAGATCTCGTCCGCGAAGGCCTGAAGCACCTCGGCCAGGAAGACGAAGTCTCCCTCGCTGCCGTCCACTTCGCCCGGGATATGGATGATGCGGGGCAGGGAACGGGGCGCACGCACCAGCGCCATGTGTCCTTCGCGACCGAAGGCGTCGCGGCCTTCGAGCACGACAGCGAGGTTGAGGGTCTTGTTGAGGATGCGCGGGAAGGGGTGCGCGGGGTCGAGACCCAGCGGCGACAGCACCGGCATGATCTCGTTCTGGAAATACCCCTGCAGCCAGCGTCGCTGGCGGTCGCTCCAGGCGCCGCGGGTCAGGAAGCGGATGCCTTCGGCTTCCAGTGATGGCAGCAGTTCTTCGTGCCAGATGGCGTAGAGCTCACTGACCAGCTCGAGCGTGCGCTGGCGGATCCGCGCGAGGATCTCGGTCGACGACAGTCCATCGGCACCCGGCATCGCCGCCCCCAGCGCGTGCTTATGCTTGAGCACGGCGACGCGGACCTCGAAGTATTCGTCGAGGTTGTTGCTGACGATGGTCAGGTAGCGCAGTCGCTCCAGGGCCGGAACGTCCGGGTCGCGGGCCTGGGCGAGCACGCGGAAGTTGAACTCCAGCGCCGCCAGTTCGCGGTTGATGTAGAGGTCGGGGTTGCCGAGGTCGACGGGCTCGCTCATTCGTTCCGGTAATCCTTTCATGACGTCCGATGGTGGCGCATGGACGATCATGCCGGAAAGCGGCGTCGCAGCAACCCGTCTACGCGTGCCTGCCATCGATCAGCCGTGCAGGCCGGCCGTTTCGTGCACGCGGGTGCTGTCCAGCAGCCGGTCGCTGACGAACACGCAGGCGAACACGGAGCCCTTGCCCGTCTCACTCTCGATCACCAGGCGCGCCTGGTGCAGGTTGAGCACGTGCTTGACGATCGACAGGCCCAGGCCGGTGCCGCCGGAGTCGCGCGAGCGGCTCGACGACACGCGGTAGAAGCGTTCGGTCAGCCGTGCGATGTGCGCGGCGGGAATACCGAAGCCGGAGTCGTGTACCGAAAAGCGCGCGCCGTCTTCCGTATCGGCCCAGCGGATGGCGATCTTGCCGCCCGTGGGCGTATAGCGAACCGCGTTGCTGACCAGGTTGGAGAACGCGCTGTGCAGATCCTTGGGCGAGCCCAGCAGGTCGTGCGCCGTGGCGACGTCCAGGGAGATGGTATGGCGACCCTGGCTCAGGGCCTCGGCTTCCTTGCGGAGGCTGGCGAGCAGCGGGGCCATCTGCACCTGCTCGTCGGCCACATGCTCCTGGGTTTCCAGGCGCGACAGGGTCAGCAGGTCTTCCACGATCTGGCCCATGCGCTTGGACTGCGCGCGCATCTCGTCCAGCACCGGCGCGAGTTCGGGCACATCTTCCGGATCGAGCAATTCCAGGTAGCCGTGGATCACCGTCAGCGGCGTGCGCAACTCGTGCGAGACGTTGGCCACGAAATCGCGACGGATCTGTTCGAGGCGGGTGAGGTGGCTGGTGTCGCGGGCCAGCAGCAGGCGCTGGCGGCTGCCGAACGGCAGCAGCGTCGCCGTGACATGGCGGTTAGGGTGGCCCGGTGCGGTCACGTCGTTGAGCGGCTCGCGGGCGCCCTCGGCCAGCCAGTCCGACAGGTCGGTGTTGCGCATCAGATCGGCCAGCACGCGGCCACGATCGCGCGGTCGCTTCAGACCGAGCAGATCCTCCGCCGCGTGATTGAACCAGCGCACATGGTGCGAGTGATCCAGCAGGACCACGGCGTCGGGCAGGGTTCCCGCCGCGCTGCGCAGGTCACGCAGGCGGGAGGCGATTCGGCGGGTGCGAGTCATGAGACGGTCATGGTCAGGATGGGGCGTGGCGGACGATTGCAACATTGGCCCCGACTTGTGACGGAACAGCGACAACAGCACGACGGTTTCCCCCAGCGCGACCACCGTCACGCAAGGCCATACCGCACCCGTCAGCCAGCCCACCGCGCCACCCAGCAGAAGCAGGGCGGCGCAGCTGGCAGGCAATCGCCAGGAAGTCAGGAAGCGTTGTGGCATGGCGGGCACGGCCGGTGTCGGTCTCAGGAAGGGACCATAGCGCGGCTACCCGCGCAAGCCTAGGTATTCGCGGAGAAGCGGTAGCCCGCGCCGCGCACGGTCTGCACCATGTCGTCGAGCTTCCACGGCTCCAGTGTCTTGCGCAGGCGGCGGATATGCACGTCGACCGTGCGCTCCTCCACGTACACGCTGCCGCCCCAGACATGGTCCAGCAGCTGGGCGCGCGAGTAGACGCGCTCAGGATGGGTCATGAAGAAGAACAGCAGGCGGTATTCGGTCGGGCCGATCGGCACGGCTTCCTCGCCGGCGAACACGCGATGCGCGGGCCCATCGATGCGCAGGCCGCCGAGTTCCACCACGCCGGAGCCGTCGTCGCCCTGACTGCGGCGGAGCACCGCCTTGATCCGGGCGATCAGCTCACGGGTGGAGAACGGCTTGATGACGTAGTCGTCGACGCCGGCCTCGAGTCCGTTCACCCGGTCCATCTCCTCACCGCGCGCGGTGAGCATGATGATCGGGATCTCGCGCGAGAGTTCTTCCCGGCGGAGGCGACGGGCCAGTTCCAGTCCACTGGTGCCCGGGAGCATCCAGTCGAGCAGGATCAGGTCCGGTACCCGCTCCGAGATCGCCATCTGTGCGGCGCGGGCGTCGGCGGCGTGAGCCGCGTCCATACCCGCCTTACGAAGCGCGAATGCGACCATGTCGCGGATCGATGCTTCGTCTTCTACGATGAGAATGCGCTTATGCACGCGTGGGCCGCTCGTTGGCTATGACGGTCATATTGCAGCCATGCTGTGTTACACGCTAATGACAACGGTCACAATCCGGTTCTCAGACCGAACTGAGACCGCACGTATTGACTGCGCCCGTCCGGGTTGTCGTCGGTCGTGATGCGTCGTTTGCGCAGTTCCAGCAGCAGTGGGGTGAGGTCGCCGATCCGGGCCTGGATGCGCGACCGCTGGTAATAATCGAGGTCGTCCCGTTTCAGCAGCCGCTTGAGCTGCTCCATGGCGTCGAACGGCCGGCCGGCGAGGTAGGCGCTGTCCGCATACGCCTCCGCGGCCCGGATCCCGTCGCCGGACCGCTCGCTGGCCCGTGCGAAGGTGAGGAAGATGTCCGGGTCGTCGCTGTCGTCGAGCATCGGCTTCAACATGGTCGAAGCGAGCCGGGCGTCTTCCACGCGCCCGCTGTTGGCCAGCGCCCGCGCGTAGCCCAGAGCCACGGCGCGGTTGCGCGGCGAGTTGTCGTGCAGCGCCTTGTAGATCGCCATGGCGTCGCCGTGGCGGCCGGCGTTCTCGTAGGCGTCGGCCATGGCCAGGCGCAGCACCACGCTGGAGGGCAGGCTGGCCAGCAGCGGCTGGAGTTGTTCGACCGCCTGGGCGCCGTGGTCTGTGCGCAGCAGGCACAGCGCGTAGCCGTACCGGTTGGCCGCGGTGTCGAAATCCTTGCGCTTGAGGTTCGTGGCATAGAAGGACGTCAGCTGACGGGCATCCCCGGAGAGGACGCGCACCCGCTCGCGCATCAGCGCATAGGTGTCGCTGACGCTGTCCTTTGCGACCTTGCCGGAGGGGGTGATCAGCGCGGTGGGATCCTTCACGTAGAGCACCGGCGCCGTGCTCTTCTCCCAGCTGGCTTTGTCCAGCGTGGGCTGGCGCGGCTTGTTGGCCTGGGCCTCCTCGAGCGTACGGGCGCGCGCCTTGGCCTCGCTGATACGGGCCAGGGTCACCGGGTGGGTCTGCAGGAGGGCGGGCAGCGCCTCTTCGCCCTGGCCGACGCGCAGCGTGTCCTGCATGCGGCCGAAGAAGTCGCCCATCGCCTCGGGGTCGTAACCGGCCCGCGACAGGGTCTGGATGCCGACGCGGTCTGCTTCGACCTCGTCCTTGCGCGTGAAGTTGATCTGCCGCTGCATGAGCAGCCCCTGGCCACCCATGAGCACGGCGGGCGCGGCGTCGCCCGCGCCGCCACCGGCACCGGCGGCGATCGCGCCCAGCAGCACCAGGGCCATCAGCGGGGCGTTCTTCTTCGAATCCTCGAAGGCGCGGTACAGGTGGTTCTGGGTGATGTGGCCGATCTCGTGGGCCATAACGCCCGCGAGTTCGCTCTCGTTGTCGGTGATGTTGATCAGGCCGGCGTTGACGCCGATGTAGCCGCCGGGGGCCGCGAACGCGTTGATCTGCGTGTCGCGCACGATGAAGAACTGGAAGTGATCCTTCGGCCGGTCGCTGGCCGCCACCAGACGGTAGCCGAGGTCGTTGATGTACTGGTCCAGCAGGGCGTCGTCCACCGTGAGGTCGAGCGCGTGCATCTGGCGCAGCATCATGGCCCCGTACTCGTCGGCCTCGCGCGGGCTGATCAGGGCGTTGGCCGAGCTACCCAGATCCGGCAGGCGGACGTTGTCCTGCGCGCCCACGGCGAAGGTGGCGAGGGCGCTGGCGGCGATCAGGGACAGGCGGAGAAATGGGGTGCGCATAAGTGCGAGGACGATACCATCACCAAACGACGAAGGACCCTCCACGCCGCGCGCGGTGGGGCCGGTTTGACCCCGGAGGCCGCGCGGGGTTCGATTGCCTTGTAAAATAGGCGCCAGATCGCCATTTTGTAGTCATTCCGGTTCGGAGCCCAATCTCCCATGTCCACCCCCGATATCACCATCTACTCGACCGCCGTCTGCCCGTACTGCGTCGCCGCCAAGAACCTGCTCAAGGCCAAGGGCCTGGCGTGGGACGAGGTGCGCATCGACACCGATCCGGCGCAGCGCGACATCATGCTGGAGAAGAGCGGCGGTCGCCGCACGGTCCCGCAGATCTTCATCAACGGCACCCACGTGGGTGGTTTCGACGACCTCGCCGCCGCCGACCGCAGCGGCCGTCTGGCCGACATCCTCGGGGCGACGAACTGATGTCCGGCACGCCGACCGAAGGTAACCGCGTGGAAGAGTTCACCGCGTTCCGCAAGCGGATGAACGAGCGCATCCTTGGCGAGGACAACCAGGTCGTCCGTCGCTTCTTCGCGCTGGACACCCAGACCTACCGCGCTGGCGCGCTGGATGTGAAGACCAAGGAGATGCTGGGCCTGGTCGCCTCGATGGTGCTGCGCTGCGACGACTGCATCAGCTACCACGTCGCCCAGTGCAAGGAAGCGGGGGTCAATCGCGACGAGTTCTTCGAGGTATTCAGCGTCGGCCTCGTCGTCGGCGGCTCCATCGTGATTCCGCACCTGCGTCGCGCCGTGGACTTCCTCGACTCCCTCGAGACCGAGGCTCCGGCCGAGGCGGAGGTCTGCGCGGACCATCCCGCGGCCTGACGAGGGCATGGCGCCCCACCCGGGGCGCCAAACTTGAAGGAAGAGGGCGAGATCGCCGATAATTGGGCGATTTTTCTCCCCACACGCGCCCTTGTGCGTGTGTCATGCGACGCATCCTTCAGGAGTAACCCCATGAGCAAGACGATTGCCGTGATTCCCGGCGACGGCATCGGCCCCGAGATCATGGACGCGACCATCCGCGTCCTCGATGCTCTCGACTGCGGTCTGTCCTACGACTACGTGGACGCGGGCGTGGTCGCGCTCGAGAAGCACGGCGATCTGCTCCCGCAGGCCACGCTGGATGCGATCGAGAAGCACAAGGTCGCTCTGAAGGGTCCGCTGACCACCCCGATCGGCGGTGGCTTCACCTCGATCAACGTCACCCTGCGTCGCAAGTTCGACCTGTACGCCAACGTGCGTCCGGCGATCAGCTTCCCGGGCACCAAGGCGCGCTTCGAGAACATCGACATCATCACGGTGCGTGAAAACACCATGGGTGCGTACATGGCCGAAGGCCAGACGCGCGAAGGCACCGGCGAGAACGAGGTGGCTGTCTCGGTCATCCGCAACACGCGTCCGGGCATGGAGCGGATCTGCCGCTACGGCTTCGAGATGGCGAAGCAGAAGGGCCGCAAGAAGGTCACGGCCGTGCACAAGGCCAACATCATGAAGACCTCGTCAGGCCTGTTCCTCGACGTGGCGCGTGAAGTCGCGAAAGATTACCCGGAGCTCGAATTCCAGGAAATGATCGTCGACAACGCCTGCATGCAGCTGGTGATGAACCCGTACCAGTTCGACGTGATCGTCACCACCAATCTCTTCGGTGACATCCTGTCCGACCTGTGCGCCGGCCTCGTCGGCGGCCTGGGCCTCGCCCCGGGTGCGAACATCGGTAAGGACGCGGCGATCTTCGAAGCCGTCCACGGTTCGGCGCCGGATATCGCGGGTCAGAAGAAGGCCAACCCGTGCGCGCTGCTGCTCGCCGCGGCCGACATGCTCGATCACCTCGACATGGTCGCCAAGGCGACGCGTCTGCGCGCCGCCATCAGCGACGTGATGAACGCGCGTGATCGTACGACGCCGGACGTCGGTGGTACGGGCACGACGGATACCTTCGGCGATGCGATCGTCGAGCGGATTCGCGCTACGGCTTAAGCGTTACGGTTCGATCGGATTGTCGCTTTTGGAAAAGGCCTCGCGAGTGATCGTGGGGTCTTTTTTTTGATCGCGTTGGAGGGCTCGGCTGCGCCATCGCTTTTGTTCTTGCGCGTCGTAGCTAGGGAGCCGTCGGCTGCCATGCCTGTCGCTAGGTCCTCCTACGGCCTTCGCCTTCGTGCGGAAGCGCTCCACGCACGGCAGCCGACGACTCCCTTCGGACGGTGCGGTTCGTTGTGTGGAGAGCGGAGAGCAGAGCGGGAGCGGCGTCTGGGTAAGCTTGCGGTGACGCGCGAATGGGTCGCGAATTGACGCAGATTCTCATGACACGACGTCGCGTTTTTTGCTAGCTTGTGTTCGTTGCCTGCGGGATCGCATTCCACGCATCGCAGGCAACCATCGCTCAAAGCGGTGAGCGCGGACCTAGGGTGTACCACCACCACAAGGTCCGCTGACCCTAATCAACGACGAAGGTTGACCATGGCTATGCCAAATACTAAGGCATTCTCACGCGTGCCGCTTCCCGGCGGCACTTCCCTCAACGGTTACCGGGCCGTCTGCCGACCTCGCAGACACGATTGAAGAACCGCGGCGCCTGCCGTTGTCAGTTGAGTTTTTTCTTGCCGTAGCTATCCGGCGCGTTGCCGTGTGGCCGCAAGACAGCGACTGGCGTTGCGAACCACTTCTTGAACACACCGCCCGGCGTCCGGTCACGGACAGGCCGATGAGGCTCATCGTGCGAGCGATGGTGGCACGCCTTTGCGTTTTGGCGTGCCACAACTCGGGGCTACGTGCGGCACGCATGGAGATGACTATGGAAAAGTTTGGAACGGTTGGCGAAGGAAGTTTTTGTATCGACCCCGAGGCGAGCGTCAACGCGTTGTTGAATGACGCTACCGAGTTGTTGCAATACGCGCGCGGCATGACCGATTTGCTCGCTGAGTCGCTGCAGGAAGACGAAATTCCCGAGCGTCAGCGAACGTTGCTTGCGCTGGGTGGCGTCGGTGCATTGATTACGATGGGTGTGCAGTGCGCCGCGCGGGCGCACGCGAAGATGGAGTGGGACAAGGTTTGATATTGGGGAACACCCGCCACGGATGGGTGCACCGCATCTTTCGATTTACCTCACGCTGAGGGTTCGCGAGCAGGCTCGCTCCTACAATGAGCCGGGGTGCGTCAGCGTTCGGAGGGGCGTCGGCGTCTGGCGTTCCTGGAGCGATTCCGCACGGAGGCGAAGGCCGGAGGAGGACTTAGCGACAGGAATGGCAGGCGGCGGCGCCCTTGCCCCGAGGCGAGGCTTCAAGACAAATGCGATGGCGAAGCCGAGCCCGGACGCGGCGCTTTGACCTGAGCAGCGAACGCCGTCGATTAGTCGCGTGAGCCGCTCCGGCAAACCGAAGCCTGCGCCGGATAATGATCGACACACCACTCCACCCACTTGCGTGTGTTCTTCTCACGCTGACTCGGCAACAGATGCCCGTTTTGCGGACCGAAAGCCCGCCCAGTCACCACCTTCAACACGAACTCGAGCCCGTCATGGACGTACCAGGGCTGCCCTTGCCGATCGCGTGAGCCCTGACGGCGCACCCAGATCGACTGCTCGGGAAGGCGACGACCGTCGCCCAGGTGACTGACGATATACGGCACGCCCGCGCTGCCGAGATTCATCAGCGCATCGAACGCACGACGTTCGCTGTCCGAATCCCTTGCCGTGTCGTCCACCAGCTTCGAGACCAGAGGCGCCAGGTCGGGCGCGGGCGGTGGCGCGGCAGAGGCCGCCGCGGCGATGGGCATCAATAACGCAAGGCAGAACGCTCGCTGGCTCATAACCTGTACTCCGTTCAGGCTCACCCCGCCCGGAGTATCGCGCCACGCGCGCGGCGCGATGTTAAGACCCGATCAGCGGTAGAACGGGTAGGGCGCCAGGAAGATCAGCCAGATCATCAGCACGATGCCGACGTACTTGATCAGGCGGAACAGCTTCGGGTTCGCCTTCTTGAATTTGCGCGTGCGCTCGCGGCCACGCTTGTTCAGGGCGAACATGCGATTGACGAAGCCGACCTGCTCATTGCCGTCGTCGCTGTTGGGCGAGGCGGTGATCGAACCCATGAAAGCGCCGACGCGCTTGTTGATGCCCGTCATCAGGCGGCTCTTCAGCGGACGCTCGACGTCGGCGAAGAGGATCACGCGGGTCTGGTCCGTGCGGTTCTCGGCCCAGTGCACGTAGGTCTCGTCGAAGACGACGTCTTTCCCGTCGCGCCAGGCGTGCATTTCACCGTCGACGAAAATGCGGCAGTCGTCGGAGTTGGGCGTGATCAGACCGAGGTGGTAGCGCAGCGAACCCGCGAACGGGTCGCGGTGCGCGTTGAGCTTGCTGCCCGGCGGGAGCAGGGCGAACATTGCGGCCTTGACGCTCGGGATCGAGTTGAGCAGCTTGACCGTCTCGGGGCAGAGCGCCTCGGCCGAGGACAGCGGTTCGCCGTACCACTTGAGGTAGAAACGCTTCCAGCCCTGCTTGAAGAACGAGTTGAACGACGCGTCGTTGTGCTTCTCCGCCGAGCGGATGAAGCCCTCGTCGAACAGGTGCATCGCCTCCGCACGAATCGCCTGCCAGTTGTTCTGCAGCAGGTCGAGCTGCGGGAAGCCGCGCCGATCGAGGATCGGCCGCGCCGGCACGGCCGAGAAAGCGTACATGAGCAGGTTGTACGGCGCGAAGATCGCCGAGTGATCCACCAGCTGGCGATCGAAGCGCAAGCGCGAACGGCCGCGCAGATGCACCAGCAGCACGCAAAGCGTGAACAGGATCAGGAGGTACAGGACGATGAAGCGTGGCCCGAGGAAATTCATGCGCGTGGACTCGACAAGGACGAGCGATACATGTGGCCGAAGCGGCCCGTATCAACGCGCATAGGATACTCCCCCCTCAGTGCCCCAGCACGTGCACCGTGCCCCGGCCCGGCCGCCAGGACCGCTGGAAGGCCTTGTTAACCCACGCAATTGCCTCGCGGACAGCCGATTGCGGCGATTTGCCCCGAGCCAGCCCCGCCGCCACCGCCGACGCCAGCGTGCAGCCGCTTCCATGCCCTTCGAAGGGGAGGCGCGGATTCCGGACCTCGATAACCCCACTGGCGTCGTAATAGCGATCGACGACTTCGCGCCCCTTTCCGTGGCCGCCTTTGAGCAGCACTCCAGCAGCTCCCAAGGCCAACAAGTCGGCCCCCGCGGCATCCATATCGCGCCCCAGCGGCCGACCCAGCAGGGCCTCGGCCTCAGGAAGATTCGGCGTCAGCACGTCGGCAAGAGGAATCAGCCGCGTCACCAGCGCCTCAAGCGCATCCTCATCCAGCAATCGTGCCCCGCTGGTGGCGATCATCACCGGATCCACCACCAGCCACGCCGGCTGCCGCCGCCGCATTTCCTTCGCCACAAGTCGTGTGACGGCCGCACTCCCCAGCATCCCGGTTTTTACGGCGGCGATGGAAAAATCGTCGAACACCGCATCGATCTGGCTACGCACATGCGCCAACGGCAACGTGTGCACCGCAGTCACCCCACGCGTGTTCTGCGACGTCACCGCGGTAATGGCCGTCAGGCCGTGCGTACCCCTCGCGTGGAATGTCTTCAGGTCAGCCTGAATACCCGCGCCACCCCCGGAGTCGGAGCCAGCAATGGTGAGCGTGTTAGGGCGCATCGTCATAACCGAAGGATAGCGGCGCATCCAGGCTTGCGGGTATCGCTCGGCCCACAACCCGACGTCACGTTCGTGGGGAGCCGCCGGTTGCCATTATTGGAGCGCTTCCGCACGTAGGCGACGGCCGAAGGAGGACTTAGCGACAAGAATGGCAACCGGCGGCTCGCCTGCCGAAACGCGGCAAGAGCCCGCGATGGCGAAGCCGAGCCCCGCCAGGCAAAAGAAAAGGCACGAGCCACGACCCGTGCCTTTTCTTATAGCAGCTTACTTAAAGCGCTTCAGAAGCGAAGTCAGCCAACCTCGACCTCTCACCGCGTTTCAGCGTGATGTGCCCCGAATGAGCCCACATCTTGAACCGGTCAACGGCATAGGTAAGTCCCGACGTCGTCTCCGTCAGATACGGCGTATCGATCTGCTCCACGTTACCCAGGCAGACGATCTTCGTCCCCGGCCCCGCACGCGTAATCAACGTCTTCATCTGCTTCGGCGTCAGGTTCTGCGCCTCGTCGATGATCAGATAACGGCTGAGGAACGTACGACCGCGCATGAAGTTCAGCGAGCGGATCTTCACCCGCGACGCGAGCAGATCGTTCGTCGCCTGACGTCCCCACGACCCACCCTCCTCAGGATTGGCCAGCACTTCGAGGTTATCGGTCAGCGCACCCATCCACGGGGTCATCTTCTCCTCCTCCGTACCCGGAAGGAAACCGATGTCCTCGCCGACGGAAACCGTCGCGCGAGTCATGATGATCTCGCGGTAACGCTGCTGGTCCATGACCTGGGCCAGACCGGCGGCAAGCGCGAGGAGCGTCTTACCCGTGCCGGCGGTGCCGAGCAGGGTGACGAAGTCGACGTCCGGATCCATCAGCAGGTTGAGCGCGAAGTTCTGCTCACGGTTGCGTGCCGCGATGCCCCAGACGCCATGCGCGGCATGCGTGTGGTCGTCCAGCAATACGAGCTTTGCCTTGCGATCGTCCTCGTCGCCGGTGATTTCCAGGACGCGCAGTTCGACGTCGTTCTCACCCGGCATGTAGAGGCATTCGTTGGCGTACCACGCCTCGTCCTCGTGCATGCTCACTTCGTAGAACGTGCGGCCGCGCTCGTTCC
The DNA here is from genome assembly GCF_900102405.1 of Dyella sp. 333MFSha. Classification (NCBI taxonomy): domain Bacteria; kingdom Pseudomonadati; phylum Pseudomonadota; class Gammaproteobacteria; order Lysobacterales; family Rhodanobacteraceae; genus Dyella; species Dyella sp. 333MFSha. Next base: position 478,250 of record NZ_FNBR01000001.1, read on the forward strand.
ACGAACGAAGCTCGGGATGCCGGCTCCAGAAGTCTTCCGGCAGTGCGTCGGAGCCCGTGAAGAGCAGGGCGAAATCGTCCAGCGCACGGTCGTTCTCGTAGTCTTCCGCGTCGATCCCGTAGATCGACGCCTTGATCCGGAGGTTGATGTCCTTGCTGACGAGAATGACCGGGCGATCGGGGTACTGATCGCGCAGATCGAGCACCGCGGCGAGGATCTGGTTGTCGGCCTTGCCGTTCCCGTGCCCGGCGCGCTGCTGGAAGAACAGCCGGCCGACCGCGGTGCGCTGGAGCTTGATGCCCTGAGGATTGGAAAGCTCGATGCCTCCGCGGATGCCTTCGCCGCCGCCGCGTTCGATGAGCTCGTTGATGAATCGACTGACCTGCCGTCCGTTACGCGAAACTTCCGAACCACCTTTCTTTTTCTCGTCCAGTTCCTCCAGCACCGTCATCGGTATGAAGACATCGTGTTCCTCGAAGCGGAACAGCGAGGTCGGATCGTGCAGCAGCACGTTGGTGTCGAGGGCGTAGATGCGCTTGCTTCCGGTCATACGGAAGTCACCTCATGTGGAGGTTGCGAAGACCGGCCGCACGGCGACGGCCGGGGATGGGAGCCGCATGACGCGGAATCCGTCACGCGGTGGGAACACGCTCTAGCACGGCCTGCGCATGACCCGGGATTTTCACCCCGCGCCACTCGGCCGCGATCTTGCCGTTGGGATCGATCAGGAAGGTGCTGCGGACCACGCCGAGATAGCGCTTACCGTAAAGCACCTTTTCGTGGATGACGTCGAACGCGTTGCACCAGGTTTCGTCGGCGTCGGAAACGAGGGGGAAGGGCAGTTCCTGCCTGGCCGCGAAGTTGGCGTGCGAGCGCACCGAGTCGCGGGATACGCCGATCACTTCGGCACCGCGCGCCTGGAATTCGCTGTAAAGGTCGCGGAAGTCTTTCGCTTCGTTGGTACAGCCGGGCGTGCTGTCCTTCGGGTAGAAGAACACCACGACCCACTTGCCTTTCAACGAGGCCAGCGAGAGCGACGAGCCGTCGCCGAGGGTGCCTTCGAGTCTGGGAAGTTTCGTGGTCTTGCCGGTCATGCGTGGGTCTTCAATCCTTCGGTCAGAACTTCACGGGATCCATGATGGCGTCGAGATTGAGGCCATCGCACAACTCGAGGAAGTCGTCGCGCAGGGCGGCGATGTGGGTTTCGGACGGAATGCCGATGGTGATCTGCGCCTGGAACATCTCGGCGCCGGTCTGCATCGCCTGGTAGCGCATGGAGGACAGCTGCTCGACGCTGATGTCGCGCCGGGAGAAGAATTCGATGATCTTGACCAGGATGCCCGGACGATCGGCGGCGATCACTTCGACCAGGTAGGGCAGCAGGTGCGCCGTCGGTTCGCGCGGCGTGGTGCGGTAATGGACGATCTGCAGTTCTTCGTCCCGGGCCAGCTTGCCCAGCGAGGTTTCCAGCTTGGCCACGGCATCCCAGGCGCCCGAAGCCAGCAGCATCACGGACGTGTCGTTGCCGATCGTGGAGACGCGGGCGTCGGCGAGATTGCAGCCGGAATCCGCGATGCGCTTGGCCAGCGCGAGGATCGGGGCGCGGTGCGCCGGCGACAGCGTCGAGATGAGGAGCTGGTTATCGGTGGTGGCGCTACGTGCTGCGGAACGATTCAAGGCGGAATTTACCCGTGGCGCGTCCCGCGGGGCGCGGAACCATCGCTTTGGGAGCAGCTTACTTGGCCCTGTCGCACGCTAGCAAGACACGCTGCGTCGTTCAGGCGGGGATTGGCTGAATGGACTCGCCGGAACCGCCCCGGTAACATGCGAAGGGCTGATTACTCAACGGGTTCCACCTTGGACATCTCAGGAAGCATCACCGCGCTGGCAACGCCCTTTGCCGCCGACGGTTCCCTCGACCTCGACGCTTTCGGTCGCCTGCTCGACCAGCAGATCGCGGGCGGCACGCAGGGCGTGGTCGTGGCCGGCTCCACGGGCGAGTCGCATTTCCTCGAGCATGACGAATTCGAGCGCCTGCTCGCCTTCGCGGTGAAACACGTCGACAAACGCATCCCCGTCATCGCCGGCACCGGGGAAGCTGGTACGGCCAAAACCATCGTCACCACGCGCCGCGCGAAGGCGCTGGGCGCGGACGCGGCGCTGGTCGTGGCGCCGTTCTACGTGCGGCCCACCCAGGAAGGCCTCCGTCAGCATTTCCTTGCGGTAGCCGATCAGGGCGGCCTGCCGGTCATCCTTTACAACGTGCCGCCGCGCACCGGCTGCGATATCGCGCCGGCCACCGTGGCGGTGCTGCGCGACCACCCGGGCATCATCGGGATCAAGGAAGCCCGGGGCGATGCGGAACGCATTCGCGCGCTGGCGGAACTTATCCGCCCGGATTTCGTCTACCTCAGCGGCGACGACGGTTCGGCTCACGAGGCCATGCTGGCGGGCGCCGCGGGGACGATCTCGGTCGTGGCCAACCTCGTGCCGGACGCTTTTCGTGCCTTCTGCGATGCCGCCCGTTCGGGCGATGCCGCGCGGGCCGCGAAAGAAACCGCACGTCTGGCACCACTGATCGACGCGCTTAACTGCGCACCGAACCCGATCCCGGTCAAGGCGGGGCTGAGCGCGCTGGGGCTCGGTTCCGCCGCGCCGCGGCTGCCGCTGGTCGAGCTGGAATCCGGCCCCGAACTGGCGAAGCTGCGCGAAACGCTCTCCGCTCTGGCACCATTGGCGTCTGCCGCCTGAAGCATCTCATTTCAACGGAACCCCGATTCATGAAGAAAACCTCGTACGCGCTGGTCGTCCCGGCACTGCTCCTGTCCGCCCTGCTGGTGTCGGGCTGTGGCGCGTTCCGCTCCACCAAGGAGTGGCAGAAGGCCCAGCAGGAGGCCCCGCTCGAGATCCCGCCGGGTCTCGATACGCCGTCGACGAGCGCTGCGCTGGTTGTGCCGGACGTCGGTTCGGGCGCTGCGGATGCCAAGGCGGCCGCGATCGCCGCACCGGTCTCCGACGGCTTCATCCTCTCGGATGATCCGGAAGCCGCCTACCGCCGCATCGGCGAGCTGCTGAGCGTGGGTGACCTTGGCAAGGTCGTGTCCCACGACGATGCGAACCACACCTATCAGATCGCCGCGACCACCAGCGCGCCGGAGAACCGCCCGGGTCTGTTCAAGCGCATGTTCGGTGGCGGCAAGAAGGACGACGCGCAGGACGCTCCGGCGTCGGCGCAGGGTGGTAACCACACGGTCGTGCTGGCGGTGACCGCCAGCGGCACCGGCAGCGAAGTCCGCGCGCAGGGTGACGCCGGTGGCGTTCGCCGCGTGGTCGACTCGCTGAAATCGCGGATGGGCAGCAAATAACCTCGCTCATCAGCGTATTCCGCAAAACGCCGCCTTCGGGCGGCGTTTTGCGTTGGGGCGGCACCTGTTACCCGTCGACGTGCCGAAAATCGCCTCGCGCCGCCTACAGCGAAAGGCGGATGGCCCCGGATCGACACCCGCATTAGCGTATCGGGTGAGGGCGAGGCAGCCCGCCACGATGGCGATCGATCCAGGGAAGGACAGGGACATGAAGCACGGGAAAGCGTTGCTGCGTACGGCTTTGGTCACGAGTTGGCTGGTCCTGCTCCTCGCGTGTGCACCGGCCGTGCGGCAGCCGCCGTCGCCGGAGGCGTCCCGGACCCGTGCGGGCATGGTGGTCCAGGGAGCGCATGACAGCGATGGGCAGGCCGTCGCGCGCCACCTGCAAGATCGCTACGACGACACGGCGGCGGATTGCCGAAAAAACGCGAGCGATCCCAATCCGCTGCCAGCGGTGCTCTGCTCGGGCATTCTGCTGCGCACGACCGTGCGCGGGAACTACGATGTCTGGAACCCCAACCCCGCGTCGCCCCTGAAGTACGGGGTATCGTTCTCCTGGCTACGCAGGGATTCCGCGTTCGGCGGCCTGGTTTTCAACTACGACAACGGCTTCATCATCCTGCCGCACTTCTTCGCGGATTCGCCGTCGGATGGTTATACCCAGCTCGCCGTGTTGTGCATCTTTCCTTTTGACGCGGATACGCTGAATCGGATAGGGGATAAAAACGACGGCTGCGGTCAGCATGGGACGACGGCGGGTACGGGTCCCTGCCAGGCGCAGAAGATTGAAACAGCGGCCCAATGGCTGGCTAAGTTTGGCGCGGCGGCAAATCGCTATCGCGATCAATGCGGGTTCACGCTGACGGCCGGGACGCCTGGCGCTTCTCTCTCGTTTCAGGCGCAGGCGAGCATTCGGACACAACTGGCGCAGTTCTTCGGGACACATAACGAAGTCATGGTGGGGAAGTGGGCGCAAAACGATGCACACATCCCTCTTGAGGCCTTCTTTTACGACGACCGGGGCACAGGGCTGGCCAATGCGCGACTGAATCAATGGGACTTCCAGGCCGCCACTCGTCGGTGGGTGCCGATCATCAAGGTAACGATGCCGACGGTCATCAATGGGCCGGCTGCATTCACGTACGTGGTTGCCGATCAGCAGATTCCCTGAGCCTTGAGGGCGTAGTCAAAAACGAGGCGGGGCAAGCTGGCCGCCATGGATAACGTATCGTCGGGAAGGAGACCGTCATGACCCAAAGAAGCGATGCGACCGAGCGGTTGCGGGTGGCGCTGTTAGGCCTGCTCGATGAACTCGACGCGCGAACGGATGTGGGTGGCGCGCAGCTCAGTGCTGCCGGATCGATAAACGACGAGGTGGGGGAGGACGCGGATGCGGAATCGCATCCGGAGGTCAGTGCCGCCCGTTGGGGGCAGTATCTTCTGAAAAGGCAGCACGATCTGCTCGCCACGTCGCGGGACCGGAACGTGGTCGATGAGGCTCGCGGCCCGCTTGCGCGGCGGCATGCCTTGTTGGCATCGGAATACCTCCAGACGATCCTGGAGGGGCAGATCGAGCATTTTTCCGGTGGCATCTCGACCAATCAGGTCTGGATCCCGTGTCCGTGTTTTGGGACGGTGCCGCCACCGCCACCGCCACCGCCACCGCCACCGCCACCGCCACCGCCACCGCCACCACCACCGCCACCACCGCCACCGCCACCGCCCCCTCCTGTGCCGGTGCCGCCGCCCCCGGGGCCGTATCCACCGCCTCCGTCACCGCCGCCACGGCCGCCGGAAGGGGGGAGCGCCTGCAGGACGTGTGGGAGCACGGTGAATCCTCAGGGGGCGCGTTACTGCATGACCTGCGGTAACGCGTTATGAGGTAGCGCGGCACCGCACAGCGATCCGCGGTTTTTGCGGTTTGTGCGGTGTCGCCTTTAGCGGTCCCGGGTTGCCAGGGAAGGATTCGTCATGGAACGGCGTGTTTCGGAAGGGTTGCGTGCCGGTGGGCTGGGGCTGTGTTGCCTCCTGGCCTCCTGTAGTCACACCGTTCGCCATCCTGCGCCGATGGCGCATGACGGCGACGGTCTCAGGGTCGCCCGCGCTATCCAGGCCAGGTACGACGACTCGACGAATGTCCGCTGCAACGGTTCGGCCACCGCTCCCTCGTTTCTCTGCTCCGGCGTCATGCTCCGCAGTACGGGCTACCCGGCCAGCGGTCACGCCTGGGACCCCAAGGGCGCAACCAATCCCAAGCCGGGGGGTATCTCGTTCTCCTGGATGCGACGTGACGCGCAGTTCAACAAAGTGGCACACGGGTACACGCAGGGTTTCGTGCTGATTCCCGTGCTGCTTTATGACGGCCGGCCGTTCCGGAACATGGAGGTCCTCTGTGCGTATGCCATCGACGGTGCATCCGATGAGCGCGCCAGTCGCGGGTGTGGGGCCCACCGCAAGTACCTTTCCGACAGTGGACCGTGCCAGTCGCAAGGCATCGTGACGGCAGCGGCGTGGCTGCTTCACTACGTCAAGGTGTCAGGCGAATACGAGCAGCGCAACCATCAGTGCGGCTTTGCCGTGATGTCCGCCACACCGAACTCGTCGGCCATCTTTCAGGAAGCTCTCGGCGCCATGCGTGTCATCAAGCAGCAGTCGTTCCGTGAGCAGAACGAACTGGTCGTGGAGGAGTGGTCGTTTGGCGATGACGCCCGGTTGCCGATCGAGGCGTTCTTTTACATCTCGGGGCAGGACGGTCCGCGCGGGGCGATGGCCTACCAGCGTGATTTTCAGGCAGTTGCCGGCCGTTGGGTGCCAGTGATTCGCCTGACGCTGGCGCCGTCGGCGGGAGACCGAGCCACATTCACGTATCGCCCGCAGGATCAGGCCATTCCCTGATCGGAGCTATTCAGCCAAGGAAGGTGAGTCATGAAGCATGTATGGATTCGACGCTACCGGGCGTGGGGTGTGGCCTTCGCGATAGCGACGGTGGCCGCCTGCTCAAGTGTGCCCGGCACTCGTCCGGCCTCCCCTGAGCGGGCGACAGTGGTCGCGTCGCATCGGGCGGACGTCCCGCCGCTGGTTGCTCATGACAGTCGGGGAGCCGGGCCCGGGATGACGTACTCCGTCGGTGTCCAGGATGCTGACGGACCCTCGGTGGCGGCGGCCCTGCAGGCGCGCTACGCCAGCGCCGTCACCGCGTGTCCTGGCGGCCTGCCGGCCGTGTCATGTTCCGGTGTGCTGATGCGGGCGACGGTGCGGGGTGCCTATCGCGTCTGGAATCCCAATCCGGTAAGCCGCACGCCGCGGGGAGTGCCTTTCTCCTGGCTGCGCCGGGACGCGGCGTTCAGCGGGATGGTCTTCAATTACACCAATGGCTTCATCGTGGTGCCCTATCAGACGGCGCTGGGTTTGCCAGGCCGATACACGGCACTGGAAGTGCAGTGCGTGTATGCCTATGACGCCGATACGTACAACCGCACCACCGGCCTGCGCGACGGATGCTCTCCCCATGACACCGAGAAAAGCACCAACACGGCGCCGTGCCAGTCGCAGGACATTTTCAATGCCGACCAGTGGCTCCGCCGGTTTGAATACGCCACCAATCGCTACACCATGCAATGCGGCTTCCGGGTCAGCGCCGGCACGCCGAACGCGGCTGCCGTTTTCATGGCGCTGCCAGCGATACGAGCGAAGCTGCCGAACGAGATGTGGCTGCACGACGAGCTGATGGTCGCCACGTGGGGTCAGGACGACCCCCGCGTCCCTGTCGAAGCGTTCTTCTTTCTTGCTGGCAGCGCTGCCGGTCTGGCGGAAGCGCGCGCGAATCAGACCGACTTCCAGGCCGTCACCGGGCATTGGGTGCCGGTCATTCAGTTGACCCTGCCGACCAGTCCGAATGGCCCGGCCTCATTCACTTACACGCCCTGAGGCGGGGCGTGGGATCACTGCGACGGAGGTCTCCTCGCGAGACTCCGCGCATCAACGCGGGAGAGCGGATATGAGTGATCGATGGAGCGAGCTGGCGACGAAGCTGACAGAGGTGGTGAAGCTGATCGAGCTGCTTCAGCAGCCGGTTACACCGGAGGGTGGCATTGAACCCAGTGCTGTCCACTATCCGGGGGGAGGGACGCCCCCGCCTCCGCCTCCGCCGCCACCGCCGGGTCCGGCACCGACCCCGCCAGGAGGTGGCGGAATCTACTGCAAGGCATGCGGAACGTATAACGTCTTCTGACAGTTCTGGCGGGGCGGCACGGACACGTCCGCCCGTCCCTTGCCCGGCGCCTCAGCACTCGATCAGATCGATCTTGCCCGGCTTGCCTTCCCAGTCCTTCGCGTCGGGGAGGCCGTCCTTGCGCTCGGTGATCACCTTCCACTCTTTCGAGAGTTCGGCATTCAGCGCCACGAACGCTTCCTGGCCCGCGGGGACGTCGTCCTCGGGGTAGATGGCGTTGATCGGGCATTCCGGCTCGCAGAGGGTGCAGTCGATGCACTCGTCCGGATTGATCACGAGGAAATTCGGGCCCTCATGGAAGGCATCCACGGGGCAGACTTCGACGCAGTCCGTATACTTGCACTTGATGCAGTTGTCGGTAACGACAAAGGTCATGCGGACTATTTATGCGCCGAAGAGGAAAGTGGTGCTCCCTACGAGGTTCGAACTCGTGTTCCCGCCTTGAGAGGGCAGTGTCCTAGACCACTAGACGAAGGGAGCAGGTCGTACCCGGGGTACGAAGCGCGCTAGTATAGCCAAAATCCGGTGGCCAGCAACGCTTTTTTTGCCCGCTCGTCGGATCGGGTCAGATTCGTTACATTTGACCCATTCATCCCGACACCGGCTGCCGGTGGGGGCAGCCACTTGAACGGACGCGGACGCGCCCGCCAGGACCAAGACCGCTTGAATCCCGAAACCAGGAATGAGGTTCCGCCGACGCTCCGCGTCATCCCGCGCGAACAGCACTCCATTTCCCGCAAGAACATCAGTAAAGCCGCCCTGCGCGTGCTGTACCGGCTGCACGACGCCGGCTTCGCCGCCTATCTGGTCGGAGGCGCGGTACGCGACCTGCTGCTGGGCGGCCATCCCAAGGACTTCGACGTGGCGACGGACGCCACCCCCGACGAGGTCAAGGGGCTGTTTCGCAACTGCCGCCTGATCGGCCGACGCTTCCGTCTGGCCCACGTCGTGTTCGGCCCCGAGATCATCGAGGTAGCGACCTTCCGTGGCACGGGCGAGGAAGGCGGCGAGGGCGACCGGCACATCGCCACCGACGGCCGCATCGTCCGCGACAACATATGGGGCACGATCGAGGAAGACGCCGTGCGCCGCGACTTCAGGGTCAACGCGCTTTACTACGACATCGCCGATTTCAGCGTGCGCGATTTCGTCGGCGGCATGCAGGACCTCGAAGACCGCACCATGCGGTTGATCGGCGACCCCGATCAGCGCTATCGCGAAGACCCGGTGCGCATGCTGCGCGCCGCCCGCCTTGCCGCGAAGCTCGGCTTCACCATCGATGCCGCCGCCTCCGCGCCCTTCGCGACGCTGGGTCATCTGCTGACCGAGGCGGCACCCGCCCGCCTGTTCGACGAGTCGCTCAAGCTTTTCCTGGGCGGTCACGGCCTGAAGAGCTTCAAGATGCTCGAGGCGTGCGGTCTGCTGAAATTCCTGTTTCCCGCCACCGCGCGGGCGCTCGAGCGGGGCGACAACGCCCTTCGTGCGCTCGTTGAGCAGGGGCTCGCCAACACCGATGCACGCATCGCCGAGGGTAAGTCGGTTACGCCGGCCTTCCTGTATGCGGTGCTGTTGTGGGGCGAAGTGCGCGACCAGGCCCAGGGCTGGATCGCTCAGGGCTATGACGCCAACGAAGCATGGCAGCACGCCGCGGTGCGTGTCGTCGGCGAGCAGTGCCAGCGTGTGGCGATCCCGCGCCGCTTCACTTTCACGATGGAAGAGATCTGGTCGCTGCAGCCGCGGTTCGAGCAGATCCACCGTAAGCGCGTGTTCCGTCTGATGTCGCACCCGCGCTTCCGGGCCGCGTTCGATTTCCTTCTCCTGCGTGCCCCGGAATCGGATGGCATGCGCGAGCTGGGCGAGTGGTGGGCGCATGCCCAGCAGTTGCCTCCCGAGATGCTCGCCGCCGCCCTCGGTGGCGGTGGCGTGCCGGTGCACGAGCCTTCCACCTCGTCGTCGGCGCCCGCGCGTAAGCGTCGCCGTCGCCGCAAGCCGACGGGTCGCGGTAAGGGCGGTTCGGGCGACGCGTGAGCGTGACCGCGCTGATCGGCCTGGGTGGCAACCTGGGTGACGTGCGTGCGCGGCTCGCGACCGCCATCGACGCGCTCGGCCGGGTGCCGGGTGTTTCGGTGGGGGCTCGCTCGCGGTTCTACCGTACGCCGCCCTGGGGCAACGTCGACCAGCCGGACTTCGTCAATGCGGCGGTCGCGATCGATACCACCATGGGCCCGCATGACCTCCTCGATGTCCTGCTTGCCACCGAGCGCGACTTCGGGCGTGTTCGCGATGGCGAGCGCTGGGGGCCGCGCACGCTCGATCTGGACCTGCTGGCGTACGGCGATCGCACGATCGACGACGAGCGGCTTACCGTGCCACATCCCCGCATCGCTGAGCGAGCCTTCGTGCTGCTGCCCCTCGCGGACATCGCTCCCACGCTGACCTTGCCCGGGATCGGGCGGGTCGACGCGTTGCTTGGTCGGATCGACGCGGCCGGCTGCGTCTTGCTGGGCTGATGTCATCTCCTTGAGATGCCGCTCGTGTAGGCGGACAATTCCCGTTTCACCCAATCTGGCGAGAAGAGCGTGTACGTCGAAAAAACGAGTGCGCCGGCGCGTAAGCCGGTGACCGTGCCGGGCCTCAAGGCGATGAAAGCCGACGGCCGGAAGATCGTGATGCTCACCGCCTACGATGCGAGTTTCGCCGCGCAGCTGGAGTTTGCCGGGGTAGATATCGCCCTGGTCGGCGATTCGCTGGGCATGGTGGTACAGGGTCGTTCCAGCACGCTGCCGGTCACGGTCGACGAGATGGTCTATCACACCGCCGCGACCGCGCGCGGGCTGTCGGCGACCCTGCTGGTGGCCGACCTGCCGTTCATGAGCGATCGCGACGTGGCGACCGCCATGGACGCAGCCGCGCGACTGGTGGGGCAGGCGGGTGCCGCCATGGTCAAGATCGAGGGCGCCGGGCGTATCTGCGAGGTCATCGCCGCGCTTGCCGAACGCGACATTCCGGTCTGCGGCCATCTGGGTCTGACGCCGCAGTCGGTCAACAAGTTCGGCGGCTACAAGGTGCAGGGCAAGACGCAGGACGCCGCCGACAAGCTGCTGGCCGACGCGAAGGCGGTGGAAGCCGCCGGTGCCGACCTGCTGGTGCTCGAGTGCGTGCCGTCCGCGCTGGCAAAACGCATCACCGCCGAGCTGTCCATTCCCGTGATCGGGATCGGCGCGGGCGTCGATTGCGACGGTCAGGTACTGGTCGTCTACGACCTGCTCGGCCTCACCCCCGGCAAGCGCCCGAAGTTCTCGAAGGACTTCCTCGCCGGCCGCGATTCCATTCAGGGCGCGATCGCCGCCTATGTCGAGGACGTGCGCGAACAGCGCTTCCCCGGCGCCGAACACAGCTTCACCTGAGGACCACCCGATGCAGACCGTTACCGATGCCGCCGCGCTCCGCGCCACCGTCCGTGGCTGGCGCGCCGCCGGCCACAACGTCGGCTTCGTGCCCACGATGGGCAACCTGCACGCCGGCCACCATTCGCTGCTGAAGCTGGCGCGTGCCCGCGCTGACCGCGTGGTCGCCAGCGTGTTCGTCAACCCGACCCAGTTCGGTCCGGGCGAGGACTTCGAGCGCTACCCGCGTACCCTGGCTCAGGATCAGGCTGGCCTGGCCGAGGCAGGGTGCGACATCCTCTTCGCCCCCGAGGTGTCGACGATGTATCCGTTCGGTCCGGCCGCCAGTGTCAGCATCCACGTGCCGGTCATCACCGACACGCTCGAGGGGGCGCATCGCCCGGGACACTTCGACGGCGTCGCCACCGTGGTGGCCAAGCTGTTCAGTCTGGTCCAGCCGGACCTCGCCGTGTTCGGCCAGAAAGACTTTCAGCAGCTCAAGGTGATCGAGCGGATGGTTGCCGACCTCTCGCTGTCGGTGAAGGTCATGTCCGCGCCCACCCTGCGTGACGAGGATGGCCTGGCCAAGAGCTCTCGCAACCAGTATCTGTCGACCCAGGAGCGCGCCCGCGCGCCGCAGATCTACGCCACCTTGACACAGATGCGCGATCTGTTCGGTCAGGGTCACAGCTGGCAGGCGCTGGAGCAGGCCGCCAGGGCCCGTCTGGAGCGGGCCGGCTTCGTGCCCGACTACGTGGCGATTCGCCGTGCTGACGACCTTACGGAGCCGACGGCGGAGCAGCGCGACGGCCTCGTCGCCCTCGTGGCTGCCCGGCTGGGCAATACCCGCCTGATCGACAACCTGCCGTTCGACTGAATCCCTTCACAAACGGGGACTTGCGTTTCGAGGCGCTGTCCCCCATAAAGCGCACCGACAGAGGAAGCCCACGCGACGGACGGGCAACCCTCCGTTAGAATGGGCGTTTTTGTAACCGCCAATACCCAGAGACCGCCATGCAGCTCAACATGCTCAAGTGCAAGATCCACCGCGCCACGGTGACTCACGCCGAGCTGAACTACGAAGGTTCGATCGCCATCGACGGCAACCTGCTCGACGCCGCGGGTATCCGCGAGTACGAGCAGATCCATGCCTGGAACATCAGCAACGGCGAACGCTTCGTCACCTACGCGCTGCGCGCGGATGAGGGCTCGGGCATCATTTCCGTCAATGGCAGTGCCGCCCGTCGCGTCTCCGTGGGCGACCTCGTGATCATCGCCGCGTTCGCCACCCTGTCCGAGGCCGAAATGGCCAAGTACCAGCCGGACCTGGTCTACGTCGACGCGAACAACCGCATCACGCATACGAATCATTCGATTCCGAAGCAGGCGGCGTAGCCGCCTGCTGTGTAGGAGCGCGCCTCGCGCGCGAAAAGCCAAGAAAGCGATGAAGCGGCACCCCATCATCGCCCTGTAGGCTTTTCGCGCGCAGGGCGCGCTCCTACATCAGCGGGGTGGCCAGCCGCAGCGTGGCCACATCCGCCGCATGGCCGCACGATCTCGCGAGTCCCCGGAGCGACATCCATACAATCCACTTACGCTGCACTGCGGTAACATCGGGATTCCCTATCCGTTGCAGCCAAGTGGAAGCCATGGAATCACAGCACGACCGTCTGCCCTCGTTCGAGGAGCACGCCTCCCGCCTTGCCAGGACCACGCTTCGCGAACTCGTCCAGGACGATGCCCGCGGTGAGCGCCTGCGTCGCCGTATGGGCCCCATCCTTCTCGACGTGTCCCGCCAGAAGCTCGACGTCGCGGCGCTCGACGCCGTCGGCGAGTACATCGAAAGCACCGGCTGGAAAGCCGCGCGCGACGCGATGTACGAAGGCAAGCACATCAATACCTCCGAAGACCGCGCGGTGCTGCACACCGCGTTGCGCGGCGGTGCCTCGCGACATCCTGCGGCGCCCGCCGACGTCCGTAAGGAAGTCGCCGATGCGCTCGACAAGATGGAAACCCTGGTCAATGCCGTCCACAAGGGCGAAGGCGAGTCGGTCGGCCTGATCGGTCGCGTCACCGACGTGGTCAACATCGGTATCGGCGGTTCGGACCTCGGTCCCCGTCTGGCCGTGCACGCGCTCGAACAGTTCCATGTCGACGGCATCCGCAGCCACTTCCTGACCAATGTCGACGGCCAGGCAGCGACGGACCTGATGAAGGTGCTGGACCCGGCGCACACGCTGGTGATTCTCGTCTCCAAGAGCTTCAACACGCAGGAGACGCTGCTCAACGGTGGCGTGTTCCGCAACTGGATTCTCAAGGCCAACGACGGCGACGAGGCGAAGACCACCAGGCACTTCATCGCCGTCAGTTCCAACGACGAAGCCGTGCACAAGTGGGGCGCCTCGCAGGTGCTCCCGATGTGGGACTACGTCGGCGGCCGTTTCTCGCTCTGGTCGGCGGTCGGCGCGTCGATTGCCTTCGCCATCGGCATGAAGGGCTTCCGCGACTTGCTCGCGGGCGCTGCCGAGGCCGACGATCATTTCCGCAGCGCGGAGTGGAAGGACAACCTTCCGGTCCTGCTGACCATCGCCGAAGTCTGGAACCGCAACGTCCTCGGCCGCAGTAGCCGTGCCGTCGTGCCGTACGTGGATTCCCTCGCCGACCTGCCGTCCTACCTGCAGCAGCTCGAGATGGAAAGCCTCGGCAAGCACGTGCATCCGGGCGACGGCAGCGAAGTGACGGGCAAGACCGTCCCGGTGGTCTGGGGCAGCATCGGCACCAACGCGCAGCACGCCTATTTTCAGGCGCTGCACCAGGGCACCGATATCGTGCCGCTGGAGTTCATCGGTCTGGTCAAGCCGGCGCACCCGCTGCGCGAGAACCACGACGTGCTGCTGTCCAACCTGCTGGCGCAGGCCGCTGCGCTGTCGCTGGGCAAGACCTTCGAAGAGGCCCTGGCCGAAGCGAAGACCGGCACGGAAGAAGAGCGTCGCGTCCTGGCTGCGCAGCGCACCTTCAAGGGCGATCGCCCGAGCACCGTGTTCATGCTCGACTCGCTCACCCCGCATTCGCTGGGTGCGCTGATCGCGCTGTACGAGCACAAGGTGTTCCTGCTCGGCCACCTGTGGGGCGTCAACGCGTTCGACCAGTGGGGCGTGGAGCTGGGCAAGGTGATTGCGAAGCAGATCTATCCGTCGCTCGCCAGCGATAAGGACGTCGGCGATCTGTCGCAGTTCGATGGCGCGACACGTGCATTGATCGGGGCGATTCGCGGGCGTCGATAACGAGCATCGCTAACACACGAAGAGCCCGGCATATGCCGGGCTTTTCGTTTTTATATGCCGGAAAAACACAGGTCGCGCCTACAGCCAATGGCCTATCGCGGTGCTGTTGCCATCGGGCGCACAGTGAGCGCGAAGTTCCCAAGGATGGAGACGCGTCATGACGACACGACACACTGGAATGTGGAAGGTTTTCGCCCTTCTGCTGTTGCTTGCCGGCTGCGCCACGGAGTCGCCCCGCCGACTCACGCCACATGCCTCGACGCAGGAAGACGGTGCCACGGTGGCGCAGCACATCCAGGATCGGTACGACCAGCTCTACACGGAATGTCGGCCCAGCTATACGCCCGCGGTGCTGTGCACGGGGGTTCTTATGCGCGGGACGATATGGTCGACGGGCTACCATTCGTGGATTCCGAACCCGGCAAACGCGAATGGTGGCGTGTCCTTCTCGTGGCTGCGGCAGGACTCGAATTTCGGCCTCTCGGCCTATCCGAACGGGTTTATCGTGTATCCGCATTTCTACTCGGACACACCCAACTTCTACCAGCTGACGGTGAACTGCGGCTACGTCATCAACGCCGGAACGAACGGCCTCCCTGACAAGTGCCGGTCTCCGTGTCACGCGCAAGGGGTGCTCACCGCCGCCCAGTGGCAGGCAAAGTACGGCGCGGGGTCTTATGGCTGTGCATTCAAGATCGCCCCCGGGGACGCCGCTCCGGATGCCGCCGTCGCATGGATGCAGATCGTCGAGGTCCGCAAGGCGCGGAGCATCTTTACGTGGAACGAAATCATGGTGGAGGCATGGCCTCAGAACACCTACGCAAACATGCCCCTCGAGGCGTTTTTCTATATCTCAGGGAATGCATCCGGCCTCGCCAGCGCGAAGCTGGATCAGCAGGATTTCAGGACGACAGCGGGTCGCTGGGTTCCGGTGATCCGGTGGACACCCGCGACGTCGATCGGTGGCCGCGCGACCTTTGCGTACAACGCGGCCGACCAGGCCATCCTCAACTGAAGCAAGGCGACGCTCAAACCTCGAGCGTCGCCATATCACCCTTTTCTTCCAGCCACTGCTTGCGATCGCTCGCACGCTTCTTGGCCAGCAGCATATCCATCAGCTTCGCCGTGCCGTCTTCCGCTTCGATGGTCAGCTGCACCAGACGACGCGTATCGGGATGCACGGTCGACTCGCGCAGCTGCGCCGGGTTCATCTCGCCCAGGCCCTTGAAGCGCGTCACGCTGACGGCACCCTTCATCTTCTCGCGCTCGACCTTCTCCAGCATCAGACGCTTCTCTTCCTCGTCCAGGCAATAGAACACCTGCTTGCCCACGTCGACACGGAACAGCGGCGGCATGGCGACGAAGACGTGGCCCTGGCTGACAAGGGTCGGGAAGTGACGCAGGAACAGGGCGGCGAGCAGGGTGGCGATGTGCAGGCCATCGGAATCCGCGTCGGCCAGGATCACCACCTTGCCGTAGCGCAGACCGGACAGGTCGTCCTTGCCGGGATCGCAACCGATGGCGACCGCCAGGTCGTGCACTTCCTGCGATGCAAGCACGGCGGTCGACTCGACTTCCCAGGTGTTCAGGATCTTGCCGCGCAACGGCATGATCGCCTGGAAATCCTTGTCGCGCGCCTGCTTTGCCGAGCCACCCGCCGAGTCACCCTCGACCAGGAAGATCTCGGTGCGGGTGAGGTCGGTGGAGGCGCAGTCGGCCAGCTTGCCGGGCAGGGCGGGTCCCGCGGTGATCTTCTTGCGGACGACCTGCTTGGCCGCCTTGAGACGCGCGCTGGCGCGTTCGATGGCGAGCTGGGCGATCTTCTCGCCGAGGTCCACATGCTGGTTCAGCCAGAGACTGAAAGCGTCGTGCACCACGCCTTCGACGATGCCGGCGGCGGCACGCGAGGACAGGCGCTCCTTGGTCTGGCCGGCGAACTGGGCGTCCTGCAGCTTGACGCTGAGCACGAAGGCCAGCCGCTCCCAGACGTCTTCCGGTGCCAGCTTGACGCCACGCGGCAGCAGGTTGCGCAGGTCGCAGAACTCGCGGATGGCGTTGGTCAGGCCCGAACGCAGACCGTTGACGTGCGTGCCGCCCTGCGCGGTCGGAATCAGGTTGACGTAGCTTTCCTGCACAAGGTCGCCTTCCGGCAGCCAGGCCAGGGCGACGTCGAGTGCATCGGTCTCGCGTGAGAAATGCTTGACGAACAGCTCCGACGGCAGCGCTTCGGCGCCCTGCAGTTCGGCGCGCAGGTAATCGGACAGGCCGTCCTCGAAGTACCACTCGGTGGTTTCGCCGGAGCTTTCGTCCGTCAGACGCACGGTAAGGCCGGCGCACAGCACCGCCTTGGCGCGCAGCAGGTGCTTGAGCTTGGAAACGAGGATCTTCGGCGTGTCGAAGTACTTCGGGTCGGGCCAGAAGCGCAGCGTGGTGCCGGTCTTCTTCCTGGGCACCGTGCCGATGACTTCGAGGTCGCTCGCACGGTCGCCGTCGGCGAAGCTCATGCGGTATTCCTGACCCTCGCGG
Source organism: Dyella sp. 333MFSha (assembly GCF_900102405.1). Lineage (NCBI taxonomy): Bacteria > Pseudomonadati > Pseudomonadota > Gammaproteobacteria > Lysobacterales > Rhodanobacteraceae > Dyella > Dyella sp. 333MFSha. The sequence goes on from NZ_FNBR01000001.1 coordinate 495,042, forward strand.
CGGATCGTGACGTCCACGCGCGTCGACAGCGCATTGACCACCGACACGCCCACGCCATGCAGGCCGCCCGAGAACGCGTAATTCTTGTTCGAGAACTTGCCGCCCGCATGGAGGCGGGTAAGGATCAGTTCGATACCCGGCACCTTCTCTTCCGGGTGGATGTCCACGGGCATACCGCGGCCGTCGTCGGTGACTTCGACCGAGCCGTCCTCGAAGACGGTGACATCGATGGTTTTCGCATGGCCGGCGAGGGCTTCGTCGACCGAGTTGTCGATGACTTCCTGGGCCAGATGGTTCGGCCGCGAGGTGTCGGTGTACATGCCGGGACGGCGCTTGACGGGATCGAGACCGCTGAGGACTTCGATGTCTGAGGCGTTGTAGCGAGTATTCATTAGGTATCGAGGCCGTTCGTAGCCGGGCAGGATGGGGTGAGTGCCCCGGAATGGTCAAGCGTGGGACCGCCGTGTATCAGAGGATGAGATCGGCCTTGCGAAAGCACACGCTGTGGGCGATGACTCACAACGGCGCGCAATGCCACTCCAGCCATTCGCGATCCGCCCCGTCCAGCAACGGTGACAGCGCCGCGCGTACGGTGGCGTGATAGTCGTCGAGCCAGGCGCGCTCCGAGGGCTCCAGCAGGCGCGGTTCCAGCCCCCGACGATCGAACGGACAGAGTGTCAGCGTCTCGAAGGCGAAGAATTCGCCGAACTCGGTGCTGTCCGCCTGCGTCACCACCGCCAGGTTTTCGTGGCGGATACCGTAACGGCCGGGCTTGTACAGGCCCGGCTCGATCGAGGTGATCATCCCGGTCTCCAGCGGTACCAGCGCGCCACCGGTCACCGGAGGGCGAATGCCATGCGGGCCCTCGTGCACATTCAGGAAATACCCGACGCCGTGGCCGGTGCCGTGGCCGAAGTCCATGCCGGCCGCCCACAGCGGCGCACGGGCGAGTGCGTCCAGCTGCGGGCCGCTGGCGCCTTTGGGGAAACGGGCGCGGGACAGGCCGATCATGCCCTTGAGCACGAGGGTCGAGTCGCGGCGCTGCTCGTCGGTCACGGGGCCGAGGGCGAGGACGCGGGTGATGTCGGTCGTGCCGCCCAGGTACTGGCCGCCGGAATCGATCAGCAGCAGGCCTTTGGCGGCCAGCGGGCTGAACTGGCCTTCGGTGGCCCGGTAATGGGGCAGGGCGCCGTTGGCCTGATACCCGGCGATGGTCGAGAAGCTCTCGCCGACGAAGCCGGTCTGGGCGCTGCGTGCGTCGCGGACGATCGTGTCGACATCGAGTTCGGTCAGCGGCTCACCGGCGGCGAGACCGGTCTCGATACGGCGGAAGGCCCGGGCCAGCGCGGCACCGTCGCGACGCATGACGTCGCGGATGTGGTCGAGTTCCTCGGGTGTCTTGCGCGCTTTCTGCGCCGTGGACGGCGCGGCGGCATGAACCTGCTTCACCGTCGGGGGCAGACCCTCCAGAACGGAGACGACGACACGGGCCGGATCGATCAGCAGCACGGCCTCGTCGGGCAGGGCGGCCAGCGCGGAGGCGGCCGTGGCGTAATCGGCGACTGAGATGCCATCCGCGGCGAGCGCCGCTTTGACCTCGCCCGGCACCTTGGCCGCATCGACGAACAGGGTGGCCCGATCCTCCGCGATCAGCAGATGCGCCAGGAACACCGGGTTGTAGTCGACGTCCGCACCGCGGAGGTTGGTCAGCCAGGCGATGTCGTCCAGGCTGGACAGAAAGTGATGCGTGGCGCCCGCGCGGCGCATCGCCGTGCGCACATGGCGCAGCTTGTCCGCGCGATCGACCGCGGCAAACGGAGCCAGATGGGCGAACACCGGTGCATCGGGCCTGCCCGGACGATCAGGCCAGGCGGCAGCGGGAAGGTCGAGGTCGGTGCGCAGCGAGGCGCCGGCGGCGGCCAGCCGTTTGCCCAGGCTTTCGGCACCCGAGAGCGACACGCTGTCGCCGGCGACGGCGACGGTATCGCCTTCACCCACCTGCCCGGCCAGCCAGCTGACGTGCTCCGCCGTGTGCGCCACGTTCAGCTTCATGAGGGGCAGGCCGCTGCCCGCGAGCTCGGTTTCCGCCTGCGAGAAATAGCGGGAATCGGTCCACAGCCCGCCGCCGGTCGCCGTCACGATCAGCGTGCCGGACGAGCCGGTGAAGCCGGAAAACCACTCGCGGCCCTGCCAGCGGGGCGGCAGGTACTCGGAAAGGTGCGGATCGGCCGTGGGAACGACGACGGCGGCGATGCCTTCGCGGGCCATGGCGGCGCGAAGGGCCTGGAGACGGGCGGGGATGGAGGTAGCGGTCATTTCACCATGGTAAAACGAAGGCGCCCGTCCGGCACGTTCATCATGCCCCTCGCGAGTAGGGATGCACTCGGGTAAAATACCGATTTCCAGCACTGGCTGCTCGCATGACTCCCCTGATTTTCGTCACCGGCGGTGTGGTGTCTTCCCTCGGGAAGGGCATCGCAGCGGCGTCGCTCGCGTCCATTCTCGAGGCGCGGGGTCTCTCCGTCACCATGATGAAGCTCGATCCGTATATCAACGTGGATCCGGGCACCATGAGTCCCTTCCAGCACGGCGAGGTCTACGTCACCGACGACGGTGCCGAGACCGACCTCGACCTGGGCCATTACGAGCGCTTCGTCCGCACGCGCCTAACCGGCAAGAATTCGATCACCGCCGGCAAGATCTACGAGTCGGTGATCCGCAAGGAGCGCCGCGGCGACTACCTCGGCGCCACCGTGCAGGTCATCCCGCACATCACCGACGAGATCAAGCACTCCATCCACGAAGCGACGCGCGGTTACGACGTGGCGCTCGTGGAGGTCGGCGGCACCGTGGGCGATATCGAATCCCTGCCGTTCCTCGAGGCCATCCGCCAGCTGCGTATCGAGCACGGCGCCGAGAAGTGCATGTTCGTGCATCTCACGCTGGTGCCTTACATCAAGGCCGCGGGCGAGATCAAAACCAAGCCGACCCAGCACTCGGTGAAGGAGCTTCGCTCCATCGGTATCCAGGCCGACGTGCTGCTCTGCCGCTGCGAGGAGCCGCTGCCGGACGCCGAGCGCCACAAGATCGCCCTGTTCACCAACGTGCCGAAGAACGCCGTCATCAGCACGATCGACGTCGACGTCATCTACAAGCTGCCGATGTGGCTGCACGAGCAGGGTCTGGACGAACTGGTCATCAAGCGCCTCGGCCTCGACGCCGGTCCGGCGGACCTCTCCAGCTGGGTGCGCACGGTCGAAGCCGTCGAGCACCCGCGCGACGAGATCAACATCGCCATCGTCGGCAAGTACGTCGAGCACAAGGACGCCTACAAGTCCCTGGCCGAAGCGCTGCGTCACGGCGGCATCAACCAGTCCACGCGGGTCAACCTGCACTGGGTCGATTCCGAGGACGTGGAAGCGCGTGGCGCGCGCACCGTGCTGGGCGACTCGGACGCCATCCTCGTGCCCGGCGGCTTCGGCAAGCGCGGGTTCGAGGGCAAGATCCTGGCCGCGCAGTTCGCCCGCGAAGCCGGCGTGCCGTACTTCGGCATCTGCTACGGGATGCATGCGGCGGTGGTCGAGTTCGCCCGTAATACGGCGGGCCTCACCCAGGCCGACTCCAGCGAGAACGACCGCAACACGCCGGATCCGGTCATCGGCCTGATCACCGAGTGGACCACCGCCACTGGTGAAATCGAGCAGCGCAGCGAGCGCTCCGACCTGGGCGGCACCATGCGCCTGGGCGCGCAGGAGTGCCGCCTCAAGGCCGGTACGCTGGCCCGCGAGCTCTACGGCGAAGACGTGGTGCGCGAGCGCCATCGTCACCGTTACGAGTTCAACAACCGCTATCGCCAGTCGTTCGAAGACCTCGGCCTGGTGATCTCGGGCAAGTCGATGGACGATCTCCTGGTCGAAATCGTCGAGCTTCCGCGCCATGTGCATCCGTGGTTCCTGGGCTGCCAGGCGCACCCGGAATTCACCTCGACGCCGCGCGAAGGCCATCCGCTGTTCATCGGATTCGTCCGCGCCGCCCGCGAGTACAAGGCTGTCCGTGAGGGTGAAAAGCTCGCCGTCCGTTCCGAGGCGCCGGCGGCATCGAGCCACGCCTGATCGTTTCCCTGAAACGGTATGATTGACGGGATGCCGGCGCGAGGTGCGCCGGCGATGCCAACGCTGGGGCCGCAAAGGGTCCGGGGAGACAGGCTGGATGACTGAGGACAACGGGATCCCTACCGCCGGTGAAGGTCGCCAGCGTGCGGCACGTCTGCCGCAGTCGGGTCACGGCATCGCCTCGTTCGTCCTAGCCATCGTCTCCGGTCTCGCCATCGCTTTCGGCATCTCGCTCGCCGCCTCCCTGATGATGGCCGGTAACCCGGAAGAGCACCTCGCGGTGTTCGGCACCATCGGCTTCATCCTCATCGCCTTTCTCGTCCTCGCCCTCGTCGGCGTCGTGCTCGGCTTCATCGCCTTGCGCCGCCAGGACCGCCGCCGCACGTTCGGCGCGATCGGGCTCGGACTCAACGTTTTCATCCTGATCGGTACCGGCGGCCTCATGCTGCTCGGTACTGTCCTGCGTCATTCCAACTCGTAACGGGAACAGCATGAGCACTTCGATCACCAAAATTCACGCCCGCGAAATCCTCGATTCCCGCGGCAACCCGACCCTCGAAGCCGAAGTCACCCTGGCCGACGGTTCGTTCGGCCGCGCGGCCGTGCCCAGCGGCGCCTCCACCGGCACCCGCGAAGCCGTGGAACTGCGTGACGGCGACACGTCCCGTTACGGCGGCAAAGGCGTCACGAAGGCCGTCGCCAACGTCAATGGCGACATCGCCAGGGCGCTGGCCGGCTACGACGCGCTCGACCAGAAAGGTCTCGACGACAAGCTGATCGCACTCGACGGTACCGACAACAAGGGCAAGCTGGGCGCCAACGCGCTGCTCGGCGTTTCCATGGCCGCCGCTCACGCCGCTGCCGCCTCGAAGAAGCAGGCCCTGTGGCAGTACCTGATGGTCGACGGCGGCGGCACGCTGCCGGTGCCGATGATGAACATCATCAACGGTGGCGCCCACGCCGACAACAACGTCGACGTGCAGGAGTTCATGGTCCTGCCGGTCGGCGCGCCCAGCTTCGCCGAAGCGCTGCGTTATGGCGCCGAGATCTTCCACGCGCTGAAGTCGGTGCTGAAGGGTCGCGGGCTGAACACGTCGGTGGGCGACGAGGGTGGCTTCGCGCCGAACCTCAAGTCCAACGTCGAAGCGCTCGACACGATCCTGGAAGCCGTCAACAAGACCGGCTTCAAGGTCGGCAGCGAGATCCTCCTCGGCCTCGACGTCGCCAGCTCGGAGTTCTTCAAGAACGGCAAATACGACCTCGAAGGCGAAGGCAAGGTGTTCACGCCGGAGCAGTGGGTCGACACGCTGGCCTCGTGGTCGAAGCAGTACCCGATCGTCACCATCGAAGACGGCATGGGTGAAGGCGACTGGGAAGGCTGGGCACACCTGACGCGCGCGATCGGCGAGGGCATCCAGCTGGTCGGTGACGACCTGTTCGTGACCAACCCGAAGATCTTCCAGGAAGGCATCGACAAGAAGATCGCCAACGCCATCCTGATCAAGGTCAACCAGATCGGTACGCTGTCCGAGACGCTCGAAGCCATCGCCATGGCCGACCGCGCGAAGTACGCGGCCATCGTCTCGCACCGCTCGGGTGAAACCGAAGACACCACGATCTCCGATATCGCCGTGGCCACCACGGCGACGCAGATCAAGACCGGTTCGCTGTGCCGCACGGATCGCGTGGCCAAGTACAACCAGCTGCTGCGTATCGAGGAAGCTCTCGGCGCATCGGCGAAGTACGCGGGTCGCCATGCGTTCCCGAGCCTGTCCAAGCTGCCGGGCTGAGTCGTCACTTGAGCAATGCGGCAATCCTGCGGTGGATCGGCCTGATCCTCGTCATCATCCTCATCGCGCTGCAGCTGAAGCTGTGGGTCGGCGGTGGGGGGATGGCCGAGGTCGATTCGCTGCGCGCGTCGGTCGCCAAACAGACCGAAGACAATGCCGCCTTGCAGAAGCGCAACCAGGCGCTGGCGGCGGACGTGGAAGACCTCAAGCACGGCGAGCAGGCCACCGAGGCGCGTGCGCGTCAGGAACTGGGTCTGGTCAAGCCGGGCGAAACGTTCTACCAGGTCGTCGAGCCGGGGGCCGCGACCAGCGCGCCGCCGGCTCCGCCGCCCGTCGCGCCCGGCGGCCAGTAATGGACGCGCTTTGGTGTGTGATTCCCGCCGCCGGTAAGGGCGTCCGGGCCGGCGGTGATCGACCCAAGCAATACCAGCCTATCGCCGGCAGGCCGATGCTCGACCGCACCCTCGAACGCCTTGCTGCGCATCCGCGCATCGCTGGCTTCGTGGTGGTCATCGCGGCCGACGATGGGCACTTTTCTTCCGTGGACACGGTGGGCGGCAAGCCGCTGATCGTGGCCACGGGTGGTGGCGAACGCAGCGATTCCGTTCTCGCGGGCCTGCTGGCCCTGCCGCCGTCGGTCGGTGAGGGTGACTTCGTGCTCGTGCATGACGCGGCCCGGCCGTGCGTGCGCGCCGCCGACATCTCCCGCCTGATCGAGCTCGCCTCGACGGGTGAGGGTGGCCTGCTTGCCGCGCCCCTGCGTGACACGCTGAAACGGGCGGATGGGCAGGATCGCAGCGTGGCGACCGAGCCGCGCGACGGTCGCTGGCGTGCGTTCACCCCGCAGATGTTCCGGCGCGGCGCGCTGGCGCGTGCACTTCGCCTTGCCGCCGACGCGGGTATCGTCGTCAGCGATGAGGCGATGGCGATGGAGCGGACCGGTGTTTCGCCGCTGTTGGTCGAAGGTTCGGAAGACAATATCAAGGTAACGACGCCGGCCGACTTCGCCCTGGCGGAGTTCCTGTCAGGGAGAACTCGGTGATGCGTATTGGCCAGGGCTTCGACGTCCACGCGTTTGGCGACGGCGACCATGTGATGCTCGGTGGCGTGCGCGTGCCGCACCGTCAGGGCGTGCTTGCGCATTCCGATGGCGACGTCGTGCTGCATGCGCTCTGCGATGCCTTGCTCGGTGCGCTGGCGCTCGGCGATATCGGCAAGCATTTCCCGCCGTCCGACGAGAAGTGGCGGGGTGCGGACAGCCGTTCGTTCGTTCGTGCCGTGCGCGATCTTCTCGCCGAGCGCGGTTACGAGCTCGGCAACGCCGACATGACCGTGATCTGCGAAGCGCCGAAGGTCGGTCCGCACGCGGAGGCCATGCGGGCGATCATCGCCGAGGATCTCGGTGTCGACATCGACCGCATCAGCATCAAGGCGACGACGACGGAAACCCTCGGTTTCACCGGTCGTCGCGAAGGCATCGCGGCGCTGGCCACCGTGCTGGTGCTGCGCGCATGAGCGAGGCCGAACCGCGCACCTCGACGCCGCGCCTGCACGACAGGCTCGAGGCGATCACCGAGTTGCTGCGGCGCCGGGAAGGCCTGCTCGAGTACGCGGGTGCGGCACCCAACGACGACGAGACCGCGCTCGGCGCGACCGATGCGGAGCTCCAGTCACGCCTGGATGAACTGCATCCGGCGGATCTCGCCGACGTGCTCGAATCGCTGCCGCTGGAAGATCGCCTCGCGGTCTGGCAGCGCGTGCGTTCGGACCGGGACGGCGAGATCCTGCTGGAAGTCTCCGACTCGGTGCGCGAAGCGCTGATCGCGGACATGGACGACAGCGAGATTCTCGCCGCCGTCGAGCCGCTCGACGCGGACGAACTCGCCGACCTCGTCGACGACCTGCCGACCGATGTGCTGCCCGAACTCATGGCCAGCCTCGACGCGCAGGAGCGCGAGCGCGTGCAGGCGGCCATGTCCTTCGAGGACGACCAGGTCGGCGCGTTGATGGACTTCGACATGGTCACCATCCGCGAGGACATCAGCCTCGAGGTGGTGCTGCGCTACCTGCGTCGGTTCGAAGAACTGCCCGCGCAGACGGACAAGCTGTTCGTCGTCAATTCGGAGAACGTGCTTACCGGCGTGCTGCCCTTGCACTGGCTGCTGGTGAACTCGCCGGACAAGATGGTTCACGAGATCATGGCGCCCGACGTCAATACGTTTCGTCCCGAAGACGACGCGTATGACGTCGCCCAGGCGTTCGAGCGCTACGACCTCGTCACGGCGCCGGTCATCGATCATCAGCAGCGCCTGATCGGCCGTATCGCCGTGGACGCGATGCTCGACTTCATCCGCGAGGAAAGCGAGACCGAAGCCCTGTCGCGCGGCGGTCTGCGCGAAGAGGAAGACATCTTCGCCTCGGTATGGAAGTCCGTGCGCAATCGCTGGGCGTGGCTGGCTATCAACCTGATCACGGCCTTCATCGCCTCCCGGGTGATCGGCCTGTTCGAACACTCGATCGAAAAGCTCGTCGCGCTCGCGGCACTGATGCCGATCGTCGCGGGCATCGGCGGCAATTCCGGCAACCAGACCATCACCATGATCGTCCGCGCCATGGCGCTGGAGCAGGTGGGTCCGTCGCAGGCCAAGCGCCTGTGGCGCAAGGAACTCGGCGTCTCGCTGATCAATGGTGTCGTCTGGGGCGGGTGCATCGGCGTGGTCGCGTGGCTGCTCTACGGCAGCGTGTCGCTCGGTCTGGTGATGACCTCGGCCATGACACTCAACCTTCTTCTCGCCGCGTTCATGGGGGTCGGTATTCCGATGCTCATGACCCGACTCGGCCGCGATCCGGCGCTGGGCTCCAGCGTGCTGATCACGGCGGTGACCGACAGCGGCGGCTTTTTCATTTTCCTGGGGCTGGCGACGATTTTCCTGCTCTGAAGGCCCGAACATGACAGACCATAACGAACTTCCCTACGCCTTCGGCGAACCGCCGTTGCGCGGTCGCCTGCGTTCCGCGCCCGAGGATTTCTTCGTCGAGGAAATTCTCGGTTACGAAGCCGACGGAGCCGGCGAGCATGCGTTTCTCCTCGTCGAGAAACGCGGTCAGAATACCGAGTGGGTAGCGCGCGAGCTGGCGAAGTTCGCCGGTATCCAGGCGATGAACGTCGGCTATGCCGGCATGAAGGACCGTCACGCCGTGACGCGCCAGGTGTTCACGGCACATCTGCCGGGCAAGGCCGATCCGGACTGGTCGGCGTTTCCGCATGAGGACGTGACGATCGTCTCGGCCGCGCGTCACTCGCGCAAGATCAAGCGCGGTGCCCTGCGTGGAAACCGCTTTGTCCTTGTGCTGCGCGAAATCGAGGGCGATCGCGCGGCCGCCGATGCGCGTCTGACGGAGATCGCCGCGCGTGGCGTGCCCAATTACTTTGGTGAGCAGCGTTTCGGCCTGGGTGGCAACAACGTCGAGCAGGCGAAGGCGATGTTCGGCGGTCGCCGCGTGGATCGCGACAAACGGTCGATCCTGCTTTCCGCCGCACGCTCGCACATCTATAACGGCGTGCTCGCCGAGCGTGTCCGCACAGGGCAGTGGGACACGCCGATGGGCGGCGAGATCTGGTCCCTCGATGGCTCGCGCTCGTGGTTCGGGCCGGAGCCGTTCAACGAGACGCTGGCCGAGCGGTTGGGACGTTTCGACATCCATCCGTCCGGACCGTTGTGGGGCGATGGTGAGCCGCCGACCACCGAGGCGGTCGGTGAGCTGGAGCGTTCGGTCGCCGCGCGGGATGACGTCCTCGTCAGGGGACTTGCGGGTGCGCGCATGGACCAGGAGCGCCGGGCGCTGCGTCTGATGCCGCGCGACCTGGCGTGGCGCTGGCTGGACGACGGCGCGCTGGAAGTGTCGTTCGGGCTGCCGGGCGGGGCGTATGCGACCACCGTGCTTCGGGAAGTAGCGGTGACCTCGTAACCAGGGTCACCCCTTCAAAAGCACCACCACCGCGCCGGTCCCGCCCTGTGCCGGCCTCGCCGAAGCGAACGCCACCACATCGTCCCGTCGCCGCAGCAGCCGGTCGGTCAGCCCCTTGAGCACGGGCCCCGCCGCCTTCGACCGCAGTCCCTTCCCATGAATGATCCGCACACAGCGGATTCCGTCATGCCGGCACTCGGCCAGAAACTCGGCAATGGTCAGCTGCGCAGCGGCGGCGTTCATCTGGTGCAGGTCCACCTCCGCCTGGATGCTGAATTGCCCGCGCTTCAGTTGCTTCAGCAGTTTCGGTGGATAGCCGTCGCGAAGGTAGGAGAGTTCCTCACCTACCTCCAGGTCCGCCGGGTCGTAATCGAACAGCATCGAATCCGCGGGCACCGCGGCTTCGTCCGCGTCGCGCATGTGCGGATGCGGCGCCGGCCGGGGGCGCTGTGGCACGGGCTCGACGGGCGCCATGGGTCGAACGTCGCCGATCGCCTCGCGAAACAGCTGGCTGTCGTCCTCATTGACCGTGGGCGAGCGTCGCTTCATGTCTCACATCCTAGCGGCCTTTCGTGAATCCCGCTGCCCGGTCCGGTAGACTTGGGCGGTCGGGCGGCTCTTGTTTCAGCTGTGGCCGCCGTACCCGTTTTTCGATCTGGATCAGCATGCAAGTTCTGGTTAGCAACGACGACGGCGTGGAGGCTCCGGGCATCCGGGTCCTCGCCGGGCGTCTGGGCGAGTTCGGCGCGGTGACGGTCGTCGCGCCCGACCGCGATCGCTCCGGGGCGAGCAATTCGCTCACCCTCGATGCGCCGATCCGTGCGCAGCGTCTCGAAAATGGCTTCTACCGTGTCTCCGGCACGCCGACCGATTGCGTGCATCTGGCGCTCTCGGGTCTGCTCGATCATGAGACCGACATCGTCGTCTCGGGCATCAACAACGTCGCCAATCTGGGCGACGACGTCATCTACTCCGGTACCGTCTCCGCGGCGATGGAGGGGCGCTTCCTTGGCTTGCCCGCCATCGCGGTCTCCCTGGTGACGGGCGAGGGCACCGGCCGCCATTTCGATTCGGCCGCGAGCGCCGTGCTCATGCTGATGCAGCGCCTGATCGTCGATCCGCTGCCTGCCGACACCATTCTCAACGTCAACGTCCCCGATCTCCCCTGGGAAGCCATCCGGGGTTTCGAAGTGACCCGCCTCGGCCGTCGCCATCGCGCCGCTCCGGCGATCCGCGGCGAGGATCCGCGTGGTCGCACCCTGTGGTGGATCGGTCCGCCGGGAGAAATCGACGATGCCGGTCCGGGCACCGATTTCGACGCCGTGCGCCGGGGCTTCGTTTCGGTGACGCCGATCCACACCGACCTGACGCGCTTTCAGGCACTGGAGAAAGTGAGCAGCTGGATGCTGTCGCTCTCCTCGGCGATGGACAGCGAGGAGGCGGCCTGATGGTGAACCTGCACGCCCTTCCTCCTTCCGCGCTGCGCGGCGAAGGCATGACCTCGCAACGGGCGCGCGATCGCCTCGTCGCCAGGCTGGTGGAGGAGGGCATTCGCGACGAGCGCGTCCTGGAAGTAATCCGCCAGCTCCCGCGTCATCACTTCATCGATCAGGCGTTGCACTCGCGCGCCTACGAGAACACCGCGCTGCCCATCGGCCACGGCCAGACGATTTCGCAGCCGTGGATCGTCGCGCGCATGACGGAAGCGCTGATCGAGCACGGCGTCCCCGAACGCGTGCTCGAGATCGGCACCGGCTCGGGTTACCAGGCCGCCGTGCTCGCCGGCATCGTGCCGACCGTCTATACCGTCGAGCGGATCGAAGAGCTGCTGCGTCAGGCGCGCCGCCGGTTCCGCCAGCTGGGTATCGAGAACCTCCGCTCGCGCCACGACGACGGCAAGCTGGGCTGGGAGTCCGACGCACCGTTCGACGCCATCATCCTGACCGCCGCGGGCGATCGCGTACCGGCGAAGCTGCTCGATCAGCTCAAGCCGGGCGGGGTACTGGTCGCGCCGGTCGGTAGTCCGAGCCAGCAGCTGCTGCTCCGCCTGCGCAAGGGCGACGACGGTGAGGTCGTGCGCGAAGAACTCGGCGCGGTGAGTTTCGTTCCGCTGCTCGGCGGCATCGGCTGATGCCCTCACACCATAAGGGAAACCGCTGAATGCGGATGTTTTCATCGCTCTACGAGCGCGCCATCGTCTGGGCACGCCATCGTCACGCGGTCCGCTACCTCGCGGGACTTTCGTTCGTCGAGGCCTTCATCTTTCCGGTGATGCCCGAGGTGATGCTCGCGCCGATGATGCTGGCCGAGCCGCGCAAGGCTTTCCGCCTCGCTAACTGGAGCCTGCTGTTTTCGCTGCTGGGTTCGCTGGTCGGCTACATGCTCGGCCACTACGCCTTCGAAGCGCTGAAGCCGCTGCTCGAGTCGATGCACCTCCTGGCGCCCATCATGACGGGCGTGGGCAACCTGCAGAAGGACATGGAGGCACACTCGTTCGGGCTATACATCGTGCTCGCCATGGCCGCGTTGCAGCCCGTGGTGCCGATGAAGTTCGTCACCTGGGCCTCGGGCATCGTCGGCGTGCCCCTGCTGCCTTTTCTGCTGTGCATGCTGATCGGTCGCGGCAAGCGCGTCTGGCTGCTGGCGCTGCTGATCCGCATCTTCGGCGAGCGTGCCGAAAAGATGCTCCGCAAACACATCGAGTGGATAGGTTGGGCTGTTATCGTGGCGGTCGTCCTCCTGGCCGTCTGGTGGTTCCTGTTGCGATGAGTGACCGAGAAAGGAAATCCGCGATGCTCATGACCCGTCCGCTGGCCCTGGCCGTCGTGCTGGGCATGGCTGTGGCTCTTTCCGCCTGCGCGCCGACCCGTACCGTGGTCGTGACCCGCTCACCGGGTGGTTACGGTCCGGCGCACGCCGCCACGTCGCCGTCGCCGCCTCCGGGTGGGAGCTACCGCGTCGTCAAGGGCGATACGCTTTACAGCATCGCATTCCGGAACAAGGTCGATTTCCGCGATCTGGCCGGCTGGAACGGTATCGCTTCGCCGTACACCATCTGGCCGGGGCAGGATCTTCGCCTGTCGCCGCCAGGCCATGAGAATGCACCGGCTCCGTCGCACGCCGCTCCGCCGGTGGTCGTTGCCGTGCCGCCGCCTGCCGGGCATCCGGCGCCGGCTTCACCGCCACCGCCCGTGCAGCCGACCAGGCCCGCCTTCGAGAATGTGACCGCCGCCGAGTCGGCTCCGCCGTCCGTGCCGGCGCCGGCGACGACCACCAATACGCCGGTGGTCGTGGCGGGTAAGCCTGGTGAGTCGCTCGTGCCTCCGGCGCCGACGCCTTCCGCTCCCGCTGCCGCTCCGGCGCCGGTCGAAAACCCGCCGGCGGCCACGCCGATCGTCACCAGCGGCGCGACGCGCAGTGCGGGCGGCATCAACTGGCGCTGGCCTGCCGACGGCATGCTGATCAAGAAATTCGCGTCGGGCGATGCCATCCCCGGCATCGAGGTCGCCGGCAAGTCGGGCGATCCGGTGCGCGCGGCCGCCGACGGTGTCGTGGTGTACAGCGGTAATGGACTGGTCGGTTACGGCGAACTCGTCATCATCAAACACAGCGACAGCTTCCTCTCCGCCTATGGGCACAACCGGAAGCGGTTGGTGAAGGAAGGCGAGAAGGTGAAGGCGGGGCAGTCGGTGGCCGAGATGGGCTCGTCGGGTGCGACGCGCGACGAACTGCAGTTCCAGATCCGGCGGGATGGCAACCCGGTCGATCCGTTGCAGTATCTGCCGGCTAAGTAGGGCGCCTGACCTCGTACGCCTGAAGGTGAGCGAATGCCACCTCCAGCATCGGCGCGGCGATGCCCGCATCCCGCGCCCGCGTCAGCATGTCGCCGACGATGTGATCCGCTTCGACCCGCTGCCCCGACTCCAGGTCGCGCAGCATCGACGCCGTCAGCGGTGAGCCCTCCTGCGTGAGCGTCTTCCAGGCGAACGAGCGTGCGGTGTCGGGCACGGCATGGCCCGAGGCGCGCGCCACCATCAGGCACTCCTCGTACATGCGCTCGATCAGCTGGCGGCCGTCGTTGGTGGCGACGATGTCGCCGATGCTTGCGCGGAACAGGCAGGTCGCGCCGGCGAGCGTCGTCAGGAAGGAGAACTTCGCCCACATGTCGCGGTGGATGTCCGTCGAGTGAGCGTGGTCGACCCCGGCGGCGGTAAAGGCCTGCGCCACGGCATCGCAACGGTTGTCATGCGCCTGGCCGTCACGTTCGCCGAAGGTGACCGAGGCGGCGTTGCCGAAGTGCAGAACCTCGCCGTGCGGACCCTTCGCCGCGCTGATGAAGCAAAGTCCGCCAATGACGGCGTCCGGCCCGAAGCGCCGGTCGAGCGTCGGGTAGTGCGCCAGACCGTTCAGGATCGGAAGGAGGGCGGTCCGGGGACCCACGGCCGGATCGATGGCCTCGATGGCGGAATGCAGGTCGTACGCCTTGCAGGAAAGCAGGACGATATCGAATGCGCCCGCGTTGCCGACCGTTTCGGCGGTGACCGTTGCGACGTTCACCGTCGCGTCGCCGAGCGGGCTGCGAATCACCAGTCCCTGTTCGCCCAGTACGCGCTCGCGCTCGGGGCGGACGAGAAAAGTGACATCGGCGCCGGCCTGTGCGAGCCGACCCCCGAAGTAACCGCCGGTCCCGCCGGCGCCGAGGACCAGGAGTCGCATGAGGTTCAGACCTTGGGAAGGATGAAGGCGGCCAGGACCTTGCGGCCCTCGCCAGCCAGCAGGCTGTAAGTGCGGGCGGCCGATCCGTTGGTCATGGCTTCGACGCCGATACCCTTCTTCAGCAGTCCCGCCATGAAGGCGGCCGGCGGAAACACCTGGCGCTCGCCGGTACCGAGCAGGACGAGTTCGGGGCCGAGGGCGACGAAGGTCTCGACATCGTCGGCGCCGAGCTGGCTCGCGTCGCTCACGGCCCAGTCCTCGACCACCCGTTCTGGCGTCAGCAGGAGGCTCGTACGGAAGTCGCGGTCGACTACGGTGACCGTGTCGGGGCCAACCCGGCGCACGAACAGGTACTCACCCGGGTGTTCGAACGAGAGATCCATGCGGGTTACCGGGGCAGGGCGAGCTTCGGATCCTGTTCGTTACGGCGGAACAGGACGACGATATGGCCGATTTCCTGGACGTTCTCGGCACCGGTCTGGCCCGACAGGAAGGCGATCTGAGCCTGGCGCTCGTCCTTGTCGCCGCCGGAAAGCTTCACTTTCACGAGCTCATGGATATCCAGGGCCTGGGCCAGTTCCTTGGCGACGGCTTCGGTCGCGCCCTTGTTGCCGAGCAGGATGACCGGCCGCAGGTCGTGGGCGAGACTACGGAGATATCGGCGCTGTGTAGGGGAAAGCGACATTGCGTTCAGGTTCGATGTGCGGCGGATAGGCGGCAAAGGGTATCATGCAAGGCCCGCTCCTTATTAAGAATCCGGCAAAAGCCCATGGCACGCAGCAAGACCAGCTCCCGTTGGCTTAAAGAGCACTTCGACGATCCGTACGTCAAGAAGGCTCAGGCCGAGGGGGCGCGTTCGCGCGCCATCTACAAGCTCGAAGAACTGATCGAGCGCGACCGCCTGATCAAGCCCGGCATGACCGTGGTCGATCTCGGCGCCGCCCCGGGCGGCTGGTCGCAGCTGGCCCGCCAGCGCCTGGGCGACACCGGCAAGGTCATCGCCATGGACATCCTGCCGATGGCCAGCCTGGCCGGGGTCGAGTTCATGCAGGGCGATTTCCGTGAGGAATCGGTCCTGCGCGAGCTGGAATCCATGCTTGGCGGCCAGAAGGTCGATCTTGTCCTGTCGGACATGGCCCCCAATATGTCCGGTGTGGCACTGGCGGATCAGATCCGCGCGATGGACCTTTGCGATCTCGCTCGTGAGTTCAGCCTCGAATGGCTGAAGCCGGGCGGGTCGTTTCTCGTGAAGCTGTTCCAGGGCGTGGGATTCGACGAGTACCTCAAGACCTTGCGCGCTGACTTCAGTCGCGTGACGATGCGTAAACCGAAAGCCTCCCGCGCACGTTCGCCGGAGGTGTATGCACTGGCGACCGGACTGAAGTCCGCGACCCGGCAACCAGGCGAGAACCGCGCATGAATGAGATGGCAAAAAATCTGTTGCTCTGGCTGATCATCGCGGTGGTCCTCCTGACCGTGTTCCAGACCTTCAACCCGCACGGCGGATCGTCGCAGGACATGTCCTACACGACCTTCGCCCAGCAGGTCGATAACGGGAACGTCGCCAGCGGCACCATTACGTCGACGGCACCTCCGACCATCACCGGCAAACTGAAAGACGGCGGTTCCTACCGCACCGTCGTGCCGGTGGTCGGCCTGTCGACCAGCGACCTGGTCAAGCAGATGCGCGACAAGGGCGTCGAGCTGCGCCAGGAGCCGGCCGATAACGGCTTCTCCCTTCTGGGGCTGGTCTTCAACTGGCTGCCCATCATCATCTTCGTCGCCGTCCTGATCTGGTTCATGCGACAGATGCAGGCCGGCTCGGGCGGTCGCGGTGCCATGAGCTTCGGGCGCTCCCGCGCCAAGCTTCAGGGCGAGGACCAGGTCAAGGTCAACTTCACCGACGTCGCTGGCTGCGACGAAGCGAAAGAAGAGGTGGGCGAACTGGTCGAGTTCCTCCGCGACCCCGGCAAGTTCCAGAAGCTGGGCGGCAAGATCCCCCGCGGCGTGCTGATGGTGGGTCCGCCCGGTACCGGTAAGACGCTGCTGGCGAAGGCCATCGCGGGCGAAGCCAAGGTGCCGTTCTTCTCGATCTCCGGCTCGGACTTCGTCGAGATGTTCGTCGGTGTCGGCGCGAGCCGCGTGCGCGACATGTTCGAGCAGGCCAAGAAGCACGCTCCCTGCATCATCTTCATCGACGAGATCGACGCCGTCGGTCGCCATCGCGGCGCCGGCATGGGTGGCGGTCACGACGAGCGCGAGCAGACCCTCAACCAGCTGCTGGTCGAGATGGATGGCTTCGAGGGTACGGAAGGCATCATCGTCATCGCCGCCACGAACCGTCCCGACGTCCTCGATCCCGCGCTGCTGCGTCCGGGCCGCTTCGACCGCCAGGTGGTGGTCGGCCTGCCGGACGTGAAGGGGCGTGAGCAGATCCTCAAGGTCCACATGCGCAAGGTGCCGACAGCGGCCGATGTCGAAGCGATGGTCATCGCGCGCGGCACGCCCGGGTTCTCCGGCGCCGACCTGGCCAACCTGGTTAACGAGGCCGCCCTGTTCGCGGCGCGCGAGAATGCGCGCGAAGTCCGCATGAGCCACCTCGATCGTGCGCGCGACAAGATCCTCATGGGCTCCGAGCGCCGCTCGATGGCCATGAACGACGAAGAGAAGAAGCTGACCGCTTACCACGAGGCCGGCCACGCCATCATCGGCCGCCTGGTGCCCGAGCACGATCCGGTCTACAAGGTCACCATCATTCCGCGCGGTCGCGCGCTCGGTGTGACCATGTATCTGCCGGAAGGCGATCGCTACAGCATGAACAAGGTCGCGATCGAATCGCAGCTGTGCTCGCTGTACGGCGGCCGCGTCGCGGAAGAGGTCATCTTCGGCCACGACAAGATCACTACCGGTGCCTCCAACGACATCGAACGCGCCACCAAGATGGCCCGCAACATGGCCACCAAGTGGGGCTTGTCGGACGAACTCGGTCCGGTGATGTACGGCGAGGAGGAGGACGAGGTCTTCATCGGTCGCTCCGTCACGCAGCACAAGAGCGTCTCCAACGAGACCGCGCGCAAGATCGACGAAGTGGTCAGGACGATCCTGGATCGCGCTTACGCGCGCAGCAAGGACCTCCTGACGACGAACATCGACAAGCTGCACCGTATGGCCGAAGCACTGTTGCTCTACGAGACCATCGATGCGCGCCAGATCGACGACATCATGAACGGTCGTGAGCCGGGTCCGCCGGCCGACTGGCAGAAGCCGGGTTCGACCCCGCCGCCGCCGCCGCGCGACACGGGTCCGGCGCCGGACAAAGTCGGTAAACCAGCGACACAGCTGTAAAAGAGAAGGGCGGCCCATGGCCGCCCTTCTTCATTCGGACGGCTATTTGAACTGCGTGTTACCGATTCGAGAAAAAAAGATGCAGAAAAGGGTTGACGCACAGCTCCGATATCTGAATAATTCCGCTTCTCGACACGGCGCCAACGCTTCGCAGCGGAAGTCGCCGGGTTAAAGGTTTAAAGTGTGCGCCCGTAGCTCAGTTGGATAGAGTACCAGGCTACGAACTTGGTGGTCGGGAGTTCGAATCTCTCCGGGCGCACCATCTTTAAGCGGTAAGCCGGCGCGGTACATGCGCGACGGTAGCGGTAGTTGAAAGTGTGGTGTGTTCATACGGATTGACGGGCTTGAGTTAGACCCGTAACATTTGACGGCTTCACCCCGGGTCATCGGGATGCAGCTTAGAAGTTCGGGGTATAGCTCAGTCTGGTAGAGCGCCAGCTTTGGGAGCTGGATGTCGGGGGTTCGAATCCCTCTGCCCCGACCAATTGGCGTTCTACGTACAGTGCCTGCGCCTGTAGCTCAACCGGATAGAGCATCGGCCTTCTAAGCCGACGGTTGCAGGTTCGATTCCTGTCGGGCGCGCCAGATCGTGTTTTATGGTGGGCGTAGCTCAGCTGGTTAGAGTACCGGATTGTGATTCCGGATGTCGTGGGTTCGAGTCCCATCGTCCACCCCACTTTTAGTGTGGTTTGCAAGTTTAAAACGGGCCGTTAGCTCAGTTGGTAGAGCAGTTGACTCTTAATCAATTGGTCGTAAGTTCGAATCTTACACGGCCCACCAATTTGAATCAGGCACTTAGAGAAATCTAGGTGCCTTTTTCTTATGTGCGATATTTCATGTGCTCGCGACTGTCTCGGGCCAGGATGGATACCCGATGATCATTCAAGACCAGTCGTCTCAGCGCCGCGCCCGGCGAGCGCTACCGGCATGGGCGCTCGGCGCCGTGGTCGCCGTGTACATCCTCGCCGTGCTGAATCGTGGCTTGTGGACGGAGCTGCACGCGGCTCTGGCAGCATCGCAGGGCATACAAGGATTCTGGGGTCTCAGCGTGACAGTTTGCTGTCGGCTGGTTGGCAATCTGGTTCTGACGCTCGCCCTGGTCACGTGGCCGCGTATCGGTAAAGCGCTGCTGGCCGTGCTGATCGTTGTCTCCGCCGCGAGCGCCTTCTACGCCGACACCTTCGGCGTGCGCCTCAACCAAGAAATCATCCAGAGCATTTTCGAGACGCAGCGCGCCGAAGCGATGGCGATGATCACGACCGGATCGGTGACATGGATCGCGCTGTTCGGCGTGCTGCCCGCCGTCCTCGTTCTGCTCGTGCCCGTGCGTTTCATGCCTTTCTGGCGAAGCCTCAGCTGGCGTGCCGTCATTGTGCTGGTCGCGGCCGCGCTGATGCTCGTGCCGCCCATGTTGATGGGTCGCACCTACGTCTACTTCGAGCGCAATCACCGCACGATGTACGAGGTCTTCAATCCCTATGCGGCGCTCAGCGGCACGTTTCACTACCTGCAGCGCGATGTGTTCCGTCGCAAGAGGGTGATGGTGCCGATCGGCACCGACGCGACGCTGCCGCCAACGGATGCGTCCGTCGCTCCGCGCAAGCGTGTTGTCGTGCTGGTGGTGGGTGAGACGGCGCGCGCGGAAAATCAGTCGCTGCAGGGTTATGCGCGCGACACCAATCCCGAGATGAAGCGGGCGGGCGCGATCTATTTCAGCGATGCTTGGTCGTGCGGCACGGCGACGACGGTGTCGGTCCCCTGCATGTTCTCGGACATGACGCGCGCGAAGTTCGATAAGCCGGTCGCCAAGTCGCACTGGAATGCGCTGGATGTGCTTCAGCACGCCGGCGTGGACGTGTTCTGGCGTGACAACGATGAAGGCTGCAAGGACGTCTGCGCCCGAGTGCCCAACGATGACCTGACCAATGCCAGGGTCGCGGGTCTGTGCGACGCGGATGGTTGCGTCGACGAAGTGTTGCTGGCGGACCTGCCTGAGCGTCTGGCGAAGATGCGCTCACCCGCGTTGCTGGTGCTGCACATCAAGGGTAGCCACGGGCCGTCTTACTTCCAGCGTTATCCGTCCGCCTTCAATGTCTTCAAACCCGGCTGCGAGACCGCCGAAGTGCAGACGTGCACCTATGCGCAGACCGTGGCCAGCTACGACAACACCATTCTCTACACCGACCATATCCTTGGCCGGGTCGTGGATACGCTGAAGGCCGCGCCCGACATCGACAGCGCGATGATGTACCTGTCCGATCACGGCGAGTCGCTGGGTGAGCACGACATCTATCTCCATGGCGCGGACTGGGATACGGCCCCCACACAGCAGAAGCACATCCCGATGCTGATGTGGTTCTCTCCGGGCTGGGTAAGCGACACGGGCATGCGGCTGGAGTGCCTCAATCAGCGACGCGTGCAGCCGGCCAGTCAGGACAACCTGTTCCATACCTTGCTGGGCTTCTTCGGCACGCGCACGTCGGTGTACAAGCCGGAGCTCGACCTGCTTTCCGGCTGCCGCGGCTGAGTCGGTAGACCTGCGTCCTGCGGGCGCCTAGAATGGCGCCGCGAGCGAGAGTGGCGGAATTGGTAGACGCACCAGATTTAGGTTCTGACGGGGTAACCCGTGGGGGTTCGAGTCCCCCCTCTCGCACCAGTCCGAAATTCGTTGATTCACCGGCTGGCACGATGATGGGCGATGGTTCCGCACCGATCAATGACGCCCGGGTTCATGCGTCGGCGCGCGTACGCCGCGCAACCACCGTTCCCAGCACCGCCAACACCACCGTAATCGCGAAGTTCGCCGCAAACGCCGCCACGTGCGAGACGTTGAGCAGCGCCGCGAACAGCGTACCTCCGACCGCCAGCGTCGTCGCCACCATCAACGACTCGCACAGCTGCAACGCCGAACTGTTCTTTCCCTGCTCGTGCTCCGCGGACATCGACAACGCGAGCACGGAAACCGTCCCGTAAAGCATTCCCATGCCCAACCCGGTAATCAGCCATCCGGCAACGGCGGCAGGCACAGGCATCCACTCGAAGATACCGAGCGACGCGACGATGCTGCCGATCACCATCAGCGCAGTGCCGCGAGTGAGTAAAGTCTGTCGCGAAATTTTCGCGTAGTGGCCCTGGTACCACGAACCGGAAAACCAGCCGATCGCGCCGACACTGATCGCAAGCCCGGACCACATCGGTGACAGCCCATGCTGCTGCGAGAACACGAGCGGAAGGAATGCCTCGGCGCCGAAGAACGCCGACGCGGCAATGCCACGCAAGGCGACGACCGCAGGCAACCCTCTCGCAGCCCGCAAGGTGCCGGGTGGCAAGAGGCGGCGCCCGCAGAAGAAGAGCAGTGCGAGTGACGGCAACATCAGCGCGACAGCGAGCAGGCCGTGCTCCTGACCCGACACGAACAGCAGGCACGCACCCAGGGACGCCCCGACCGCATTGAGCATGCGTCCCGAGGTATCCGATGGTGTGCCGGACGGCGCCGGCAGCGAGCGCAAGGCGCCGCGTAACCCGAGGGCGGCCGGTAATGCGAGCAGCGGCACGGCGAGGAACACCCAGCGCCAGCCGATGTGCTCGACGATCGCTCCGCTCACCGCCGGACCGATGAGCGCAGGCACGACCCAGCCCGCGGAGAACGAGGCAAACACTTTCGCTCGCATCGACTCCGGATAAAGGCGGCCGACGATGACGTAAAGGGCAGGGGACAGGCAGCCGGCACCCAGTCCCTGGACGAGTCGTCCGACAAGGAGCATCGGCATGTTCTGCGCCGATCCGGCGATGAGCAGCCCGATCACGAACCCGACCAGGCCCGTCCACATGGCGGGCGCCGGCCCACGCCGATCGCTCCAGCGGCCCGACAGCGTCATGCCGATGACGCTGGTCGCCAGAACGCCGCCGAAGGCGAGGGCATAGGCGCGAAGTCCGTCCAGTTCGCGGGCGACCGTAGGCATCGCGGTCGTGACGGCCAGCGCCTCGAAGGCGATCAGCGAAATCAGGCAGACCATGCCGAGCGTGGCGGCGCGGTATCGCGGACTGAGGATGCCGTCGACCTGGGGAAGGGTTTCGGCGGGAGTGAGATGGGGGTCGGAGGTTCCCACGTGCATGCTGGCTTCCTTGGGGTGGGGAGTGTCGCACGCTTGCGCGGCGGTCCCGGAGAGGCGCAGGATGCGACCTCAACTAACGTTTAGGTCAAGCGGATGCGCGAGCTGAGTGTGGGGGAGGTGGCCAGGCGCGGCGGTGTCGCGGTGTCGGCCCTGCATTTCTATGAGCGGAAAGGGCTGATCCGGAGCCTGCGTACCTCGGGCAACCAGCGCCGGTTTTCCGCGGACGTCCTGCGCCGGATCGCGGTCATTCGGGTCGCCCAGCGCGTAGGCATCCCCCTGGAGGCCGTCCGTCAGGCCTTTGCGACACTCCCCGATGAGCGAACGCCGACGCGCGACGAGTGGGCGACGATGTCGGCCGCCTGGCGTGAGGAACTGGAGGGAAGAATCTCGCAACTGCTTAATCTGAAAGACAAACTGGCGGACTGTATCGGCTGCGGCTGTCTTTCGCTGACGGCATGCGCTCTCGCCAATCCGGGAGACTCGCTGGCCTCGGAAGGCGGCGGCCCGAGGCGCTGGAGCCCCGGCTGACGCAGGTTGCGGCGGTGTAAGGGCAAAACGTAGAATGGGCAGTCATTTGCGGGGTTTTTCGCCGCCGGGGATCAAAGTCGCGGCGACGAGCCCGACATTCGCGGTGAATCCCATATCGTTTTAGTGGTTTCAGGAGAGGTCATGCAGGTTTCGGTTGAGAATGTCGGCAAGCTCGGGCGCAAGCTCACGGTGAAGTTCCCGGCGGAGCGCCTCGAGTCGCAGGTCAGCGAGCGCATCGCGGAGATGGGTCGCACGGTGCGTCTGAAGGGCTTCCGTCCGGGCAAGGTGCCCACCAACGTGATCAAGCAGCGCTTCGGCGCGCAGGTCCGTGGTGAGGCGCTGTCCGAGCTGATCGGCAGCACCCTGCGCCAGGCCGTCGAGCAGGAGAAGCTCCAGCCGATCGCCAATCCGTCGGTCGACACCACGGGCAACCCCGAGAACGGCGAGATCGCCTACACGGCCACGTTCGAAGTGATGCCGGAGTTCCCGGCCATCGACGTCTCGACGATCGAAATCGCCCGCCCCAAGGCGGAGGTCAAGGACGCCGACATCGACAAGATGATCGAAACCCTGCGCACCCAGCGTCGCAGCTTTGACGAAGTCTCGCGCGCCTCGAAAGACGGCGACTTCGTGATGTTCGAATACGCCGCCGAAGCCGGTGACTACCGCTTCCCGGCCGAAGGTCTCGAGCGTGCCGGCAGCGTGCTGGGCTCGGGCACCCTGTTCAAGGCGCTCGACGAAGCGCTGACCGGCCGTTCGGCTGACGAAGAGCTGGTCCAGGACGTCGCCTTCCCGGAAGACTTCCGTAACCCGGAGCTCGCCGGCAAGACCGCGAAGGTCACCTTCAAGATCATCAAGGTGCAGGAAGCCAACCTCCCGGCCGTCGACGCCGACTTCGTCAAGCTGTTCGGTGTGGCCGACGGGGACCTGGAAACCTTCCGTAAGGAAGTTCGCGCCAACCTCGAGCGCGAGCTCAAGGCGACGCTCATGGCCCGTCTCAAGTCCGAAGTGGCCGAGAAGCTGGCCGGTGCCTACCCGGACCTCGACGTGCCGGAACTGATGTCCGACGCCGAAGCCCGCAGCCTCGCCGCCGGCAACCTGCCGCGTGGCCAGGAGCCGAGCCCGCAGATGGTCGCCGAGGCCACTCCGTTTGCTCGCAAGCGCGTCGCCGCCGCCCTGCTCATGGGCGAAATCGCACGCAAGAACGAGATCCGGATCGATCGCAAGCGCATGGCTGAAATGCTCACGGCGATTGCCTCGACCTATGAAGAACCGGAAAAGGTCATTGAACTGTATAACGGTGATCCCCAACTGATGTCGGGACTGCAGAACCGCGTGATGGAGGATCAGGTGGCCGAGTGGGTGGCTGACAACGCCAAGTCCACCGACCAGGAACTGAGCTTCGACGAGGTGATGCGACCGATCGGCGCGTAAGTACCGATCTTCTTGCAACAGCCGGGCCCCACACGTTAGGAGAGACCACATGTCCATGGCTCCGATCCAGAATCTCAACCTGGTGCCCATCGTTGTCGAGCAGACCTCGCGTGGCGAGCGTTCGTACGACATCTATTCGCGTCTCCTCAAGGAGCGCATCATCTTCGCGGTCGGCCCGGTCGACGACTACATGGCCAATGTCATCGTCGCCCAGTTGCTGTTCCTGGAGTCCGAAAACCCGGACAAGGACATCAACCTGTATATCAACAGCCCCGGTGGTTCCGTCACCGCGGGTATGGCGATCTACGACACGATGCAGTTCGTGAAGCCGGACGTCAGTACCATGTGCATCGGCCAGGCCGCCTCCATGGGTGCCCTGTTGCTGGCGGCGGGTGCGGCGGGCAAGCGTTACTCGCTGCCGCATTCGCGCATCATGATCCACCAGCCCTGGGCTGGCGGCATCTCGGGGCAGGCCACGGACATCGAGATTCACGCCCGTGAAATCCTGACCATGCGTGAGCGTCTCAACGCCATCCTTGCCCACCACAGTGGCAAGACGGTCGAAGAGATCGCCCGTGACACCGAGCGCGACCGCTTCATGAGCGGCGCCGAAGCCCAGGCCTATGGCCTGATCGACTCGGTGCCCGATAAGCGTACCGTCGACACCGTCCGTTCGGCTTGATTTGAACGTATACGCTTGTGAAAACCGGCACTTCGCCCCTGATTCCAGGGGCGGAGTGCTGTGCTATTCTCAAAGCGCACCTGGATTCTCAGTAGGGCCCAAAGCATGAGCGACGAGCGGCAGAGCCGTTCCAACGACGGCGGAAAGATTCTTTATTGCTCCTTCTGCGGCAAGAGCCAGCATGAAGTGCGCAAGTTGATCGCCGGCCCCAGCGTGTTCATCTGCGACGAATGCGTTGAGCTGTGCAACGACATCATTCGCGAGGAGCTGGAAGAAAAGGCGGCCTCCGGCCGGACCCAGCTTCCCAAGCCTCGCGAAATCATGGAAGCCCTCGACCAGTACGTGGTCGGCCAGACACGCGCCAAGAAAGCGCTCTCCGTCGCGGTCTACAACCACTACAAGCGCATGGAATCGCGCCAGAAGAACGACGATGTCGAGCTGGGCAAGTCCAACATCCTCCTGATTGGTCCGACCGGTTCGGGCAAGACGCTGCTGGCGGAAACGCTGGCTCGCCTGCTCAACGTGCCGTTCACCATCGCGGATGCCACGACGCTGACCGAAGCCGGCTATGTCGGTGAAGATGTCGAAAACATCATCCAGAAGCTCCTGCAGAAGTGCGACTACGACGTCGAGAAGGCGCAGAGCGGCATCGTCTACATCGACGAAATCGACAAGATCTCGCGTAAGAGCGAGAACCCGTCGATCACCCGCGACGTGTCCGGCGAAGGCGTTCAGCAGGCTCTGCTCAAGCTCATCGAGGGCACGCTCGCCTCGGTGCCGCCGCAGGGTGGTCGCAAGCATCCGCAGCAGGAATTCCTGCAGGTCGACACGCGCAATATCCTGTTCATCTGCGGCGGCGCCTTCGCCGGGCTGGACAAGGTGATTCAGCAGCGTTCGGAGACCACGGGTATCGGCTTCAAGGCCGAAGTCCGCTCCAAGGAACGCACCGAGAACGTCGGCAAGACGCTGTCGGAAGTCGAGCCGGCGGATCTGGTCCGTTTCGGTCTGATTCCCGAATTCGTCGGTCGCCTCCCGGTCGTGGCAACGCTCGACGAGCTCGATGAGGCTGCCCTGGTGCAGATTCTCACCGAGCCGAAGAACGCGGTCACCAAGCAGTTCCGCAAGCTGTTCGATATGGAAGGCGCCGAGCTCGAGTTCCGCCCGGAAGCCTTGTCCGCCATTGCCCGTCGCGCGCTCAAGCGTAAGACCGGCGCACGTGGACTGCGAACCATTCTCGAACAGGTGCTGCTTGACACGATGTTCGAACTGCCGTCGCTGGAGCACGTCAGCAAGGTGGTGGTCGACGACGCCGTGATCGATGGCCAGGCCGAGCCGTACCTTATCTACCGCGGGAACCTGCAGCAGCAGAGGATCGCGGGCGAGGGTGGCGACGCCGCCTGACGTAACGGGCGTTACGTACACCGACGGCCCCGGCGTCACTGACGCCGGGGCCGTTTTTCTTTCGGCGTGCCGCTCTTGATCGGTCCTCCGCGAACCACCACTTGACGTGTATGGCGGCTCCGGCGCAGTGTCGGGGCGAGCCCAAAAAACTCTGAGGGAAACCCTAAGCACATGGCGAAGAATCGCAACCAGACCACGAGCGGATCCGAGCTGGACCTATTGCCGGTCCTGCCCTTGCGTGACGTTGTCGTCTACCCGCACATGGTCATCCCGCTCTTCGTGGGACGCGACAAATCGATGCGTGCGCTCGAGCGGGCAATGGAAGGCGAACGGCAGATCCTGCTCGTCGCCCAGAAGAGCCCCGACATCGACGATCCCTCGATCGGCGACCTGCATCAGGTGGGTACGCTCGCGGGCGTCCTGCAGCTGCTGAAGCTCCCCGACGGCACCGTGAAGGTGCTGGTCGAAGGGCAGTCGCGCGTGCAGATCGACGCCTTCGAGGACGAGGCCGGGATGATGAGCGGCCGCGCCCGCGTCATCGAGCCGATCTACAGCAAGAACGAGCGCGAGCTCGACGTCGTGTCGCGCTCGCTGGTCTCGCTGTTCGAACAGCTGGTCAAGCAGAGCCGCAAGCTGCCGCCGGAGATTCTGGCGACGCTCTCGGGCATCGACGATCCGTCGCGTCTGGCCGACTCCATCGCCGCGCATCTTTCCGTGCGCATGGCGGACAAGCAGCGTGTGCTCGAAACGTCCGATGTCGGTGAGCGTCTCGAACTCCTCATCGGCCTCGTAGATGGTGAGATGGACTTGCAGCAGGTCGAAAAGCGCATCCGCGGTCGCGTCAAGTCGCAGATGGAAAAGAGCCAGCGCGAGTACTACCTCAACGAACAGATGAAGGCCATCCAGAAGGAACTGGGTGAAGGCGACGAGGGCGTCAACGAAATCGAAGAGCTGCAGAAGAAGATCGACGCGGCGGGCATGCCCAAGGCCGTGCTCGCGAAAGCGCGCCAGGAATTCAACAAGCTCAAGCAGATGTCGCCGATGTCGGCCGAGGCCACCGTGGTGCGCAACTACCTCGACTGGGTGGTGGGCGTGCCGTGGAAGAAGCGCAGCAAGGTCCTCAAGGATCTGGCGCTCGCGCAGGAAACGCTGGACGCCGATCACTTCGGTCTGGAGAAGGTCAAGGACCGCATCCTCGAGTATCTCGCGGTGCAGCAGCGCGTGAACACGATGAAGGGCCCGATTCTCTGTCTCGTCGGTCCGCCCGGCGTCGGCAAGACCTCGCTCGGCCAGTCCATCGCCAAGGCGACGAACCGCAAGTTCGTCCGCATGAGCCTGGGTGGCGTTCGTGACGAAGCCGAGATTCGCGGCCATCGTCGTACGTACATCGGTTCGATGCCGGGGCGCATCGTGCAGAACCTCAACAAGGTCGGCACGAAGAATCCGCTGTTCGTCCTCGACGAAATCGACAAGATGTCGATGGACTTCCGTGGCGATCCGTCGTCGGCGTTGCTCGAAGTGCTCGATCCGGAGCAGAACAGCGCGTTCAACGATCACTATCTCGAAGTCGATCTCGACCTCTCGGAAGTCATGTGGATCGCGACCGCGAACTCGCTGAACATCCCGGGTCCGCTGCTCGATCGTATGGAGGTGATCCGTATTCCCGGTTACACCGAAGACGAGAAGCTCAACATCGCGCAGAAGTACCTGCTGCCGAAGCAGCTGAAGGCGAACGGCCTGAAGTCCGAGGAACTGGGTATCGACGAAAGCGCCTTGCGCGGCATCGTGCGTTACTACACGCGCGAGTCGGGCGTGCGTAATCTCGAGCGCGAGATCTCCAAGATCTGCCGCAAGGTGGTGAAGGAAATCGCCTTGGGTACGGTCCCGGCCAAGGCGAAGGCCAAGGTGCAGAAGGCGGCCGGCAAGGCGGCGAAGGGTAAGGCGCTTGCGCCGGATCTGGTTCGCGTCGATGCCGAAAACCTCGACCATTACCTCGGTGTGCGTCGCTTCGACTTCGGTCGTGCCGAGCAGCAGAACGAAGTCGGCCTGGTTACGGGTCTGGCCTGGACGCAGGTCGGCGGCGACCTGCTCAGCATCGAAGCATCCGTCGTACCGGGCAAGGGCCGACTG
Organism: Dyella sp. 333MFSha; assembly: GCF_900102405.1. Lineage (NCBI taxonomy): Bacteria > Pseudomonadati > Pseudomonadota > Gammaproteobacteria > Lysobacterales > Rhodanobacteraceae > Dyella > Dyella sp. 333MFSha. Next base: position 523,264 of record NZ_FNBR01000001.1, read on the forward strand.
GTCCATACCGGTCAGCTCGGTGACGTGATGAAGGAATCGATCCAGGCGGCGCTCAGCGTCGTACGCGCACGCGTCGCGGGTCTGGGTATCGAACCCGACTTCCACGAGAAGCTCGATATCCACATCCACGTTCCCGAAGGCGCGACGCCCAAGGACGGTCCGAGTGCAGGTATCGCCATGGCGACGTCGCTCGTGTCGGCGCTGACAAAGGTGCCGGTGCGCTCCGAAGTGGCGATGACCGGTGAGATCACGCTGCGCGGTCGCGTGCTGCCCATCGGTGGGCTCAAGGAGAAGCTGCTTGCGGCGCATCGCGGCGGCATCACCACCGTGATCATTCCGGACGAGAACAAGAAAGATCTTGTCGACCTGCCGGAAAACATCACGAGCTCGCTGGACATCCACGCCGTCAAGTGGATCGACGAAGTGCTTGATCTCGCACTCGAACGTCCGATCGGGCCCAGCAAGAAGGGCGCGGGCGAGGCCGGTGTCGACGTGGCACCCGCGCCGGGTCGCAAGGGTAAGGGCAAAGGTTCGCCGTCGCTTACTCACTGATCGCCGGAGTGTTTCATCGCATACGAAAAGGGGGCGCGGGTCACCGTGCTCCCTTTTCTTTTTCGTCGTCCTGTCACGATCGCTTCGCGATAATCTTTTTTATGCATACCCGCTGAAAGCGTTGGTATTGCTCGTATTGCGGTAGGGGTAGGGCACTGGTATAAAGTCCGCTCCGCCATCGCCCGCGCCGCAAGGGCGCCCTGGATCGCGGGGTTGCTGAGTCATGCCACATGGTGAGATTCGTAACCTGACGTCTTCTCGCCAAGGATCGCCGTCCGGCGATTCGAATTACCTTTGAAGGGAGTTACGTAATGAATAAAACCGACCTGATCGCCGCCATTGCTGAAAAGGCTGAACTGTCGAAGGCCGACGCCGGCAAGGCGCTCGAAGGCCTGATCGAAGCGGTGAAGGACACCCTCAAGAAGGGTGAAGACGTTGCCCTCGTCGGCTTCGGCACCTTCAAGCTGCGCAGCCGCGCCGCTCGCACGGGCCGCAACCCGCGCACGAACGAAGAGATCAAGATCCCGGCGTCGAAGGTCCCGGCCTTCACCGCTGGCAAGGCGCTCAAGGATCACGTAAACTAAGCAGTCTTCCCCGTAAGGGGGTGCTTAGCTCAGCGGTAGAGCGTCGCCTTTACACGGCGCTGGTCGGGGGTTCGATCCCCTCAGCACCCACCAACGGGAAGTGGAGTGGTAGTTCAGTCGGTTAGAATGCTGGCCTGTCACGCCGGAGGTCGCGGGTTCGAGTCCCGTCCACTCCGCCATTGTCCGCAAAGGCGCCCGCGTGGCGCCTTTGCTTTATCTATCCGCCGGTGAGGACTTTTCCGGCGTAAACCTTGCGAGTCGCATCATGCTGCAAGCCCTGCGTAACAAGATCCATGGCTGGCCCGCCGCCATCGTCCTCGGTGTCTGCGTCTTCGCCGTCGCGTTCTTCGGTATCGAGTCGTACTTCGTCTCGCGCGTCGATACGTACGTCGCGAAGGTCGGTGACCACGAGATCTCGCAGCAGGAGTGGCAGGACCGCCTCAATGGTCTTCGCCAGCAGGCCGCACAGGATCCGAACTCGCCGTTCACCGCAGCGGATCTCGAGAAGCCCGAGCTCAAGCAGAAGGTGCTCGACGGCATGATCAGCCAGGCGCTGCTGCAGCAGGCCAACACCGATCTCGGCCTGACCGTCTCCGACGCTGCCGTGCGCACCACCATCGCCACCGATCCCGGCTTTCAGGTCAACGGGCAGTTCAGTCCCGAAGCCTATCGCGCGATCCTCTCGATGCAGGGCATGAGCCCCGCCATGTACGAGAGCAAGGTCCGTACGTCGCTCGCCACGCAGATGATCCCGGAAGCGATTTCCGCAACCACGATCGTCAGCGAAGCCGACGTCGACAACTTCTTCCGTCTGCACGGCCAGCAGCGCGATCTGCGCTACGCCGTGCTGCCGCGTCCGTCCCTGACCGACGCCACCGTCGCGGATGCGGACATCGACGCGTTCTACAAGTCGCACATCGCCGACTACACCACGCCCGAGCAGGTCTCGGTGCAGTACATCGAAGTGAAGCAGGCCGACCTCAAGATCGGCGAGCCGACCGACGAGCAGCTCCACGAGCAGTACGACAAGAACAAGCAGCGTTACGCGCAGCCGGAGCAGCGCGAAGCGTCGCACATTCTCATCGACGTTCCGAAGAACGCCACGCCCGAGCAGCAGAAGGCCGCGCTCGACAAGGCGAAAAAGATCGCCGCCGAAGCCACCCCGGAAAACTTCGCCAGGCTCGCCGCAGAGAACTCGGACGATCTGGGCTCGAAGCGCACCGGTGGCGATCTGGGCTGGCTGGAAAAGGGCGTCGCCAACGCGGCGTTCGATACCGCCCTGTTCGGCCTGAAGAAGGGCGAGATCACCAAAGAGCCGATTCTCTCGCCGGAAGAGGGCTATCACATCATCTGGGTGCGCGATGCGCGCGAGGGTGATGCCAAGCCGTTCGCCGAGGTTCGCGGGCAGCTGGCCGGCGACTGGGCCAAGAGCGAAGGCGAGCGCCTCTACAACGAGCGCGCCGGTAAGCTGGCCGATCTGGCTGAGCGCAACCCGGGTTCGCTCGAGCCTGCCGCGAAGGAACTCGGCGTCGAGATCAAGACGACCCCGATGTTCGGTCGCCAGGGTGGTGAAGGCGTCGCCGCGGACCCGAAGTTCGTGACGGCCGCCTTCGGCGACGACGTGGTGAACCAGGGCAACAACTCCTCGCTGGTACAGGTGCAGCAGGGCGATGCGGTCCTCATGCATCTGGACAAGCATGCGGCAGCGGCGCCCAGGGCGCTGGCCGACGTGACCGATGCGGTGCGCCAGCGCATCCTCGACGAGCGCGTCGATGCCGCCGCGAAGAAGCAGGCCGATGACCTCGCCGCGCAGCTGAGCAAGGGTGGCGATGTCGCCAGCCTCGTGAAGGCACCGGTGCAGACCCTGACCGGGCTGGAGCGCAGCAGGCTCGCGACGATCAAGGACGCGCCGCCGGCCGTCCTGCAGCAGGCGTTTTCGCTGCCGCATCCGGTCGATGGCAAGAGCGCCTGGAGCAGCGTGGCGACCGGTAACGGTACCTACGCGCTCGTGGCGGTCGACAAGGTCACCGATGGCGACCCGTCCAAGGTCGAGAAGGCACAGCGCGTCGCGCTGCGCGGTCAGATGATGGACGCGATGGCTCAGGCCGCCACGATCGAATACATCGACGCCCTGAAGGCGAAGGGCGAGATCAAGGTCGCCACCGATCGGATGTAACGCTTACGGCTATCCCAAGGAAGGCCTCTCTCCGGAGAGGCCTTTTTTTTGTTTCTCGCCGACCGGGCTGGCTGCCGTCCATGCGGAAGCGCATGGTGGGTCGCCCGATTTACAATGGGCGCCTTATCGCGTCAAAGGGACAACCCGTGATCATTCAACCCAAGGTTCGTGGCTTCATCTGCACTACCGCCCACCCGGTCGGCTGTGCGAAGAATGTGGAAGAGCAAATCGCCATCACCAGGGCCAGCGGCGCGTTCGCCGACGGCCCGAAGCGTGTGCTGGTCATCGGTGCTTCCACCGGTTATGGCCTGGCCTCGCGGATCACCGCGGCCTTCGGTCATGGCGCCGCCACGCTGGGTGTGTTTTTCGAAAAGCCGTCGAGCGACACCAAGACCGGCACCGCCGGCTGGTACAACTCGGCCGCGTTCGACAAGCTCGCCGCCGATGCAGGCCTTTACAGCCGCTCGGTCAACGGTGACGCCTTCGCTGACGAAACCCGCGCGAAGGTCATCGAGCTGATCCGGGCCGAGATGGGCGGCACCGTCGACCTCGTCGTCTATTCGCTCGCGTCGCCCGTGCGCAAGCTGCCGAAGACCGGTGAAGTGGTGCGCTCCGCGTTGAAGACCATCGGCGAGACGTTCACCGCCTCGTCCGTGGATACGAATAAGGACGCCGTGATCCAGGCATCCGTCGAGCCCGCCACCGAGCAGGAGATCAAGGACACGGTCACCGTCATGGGTGGCGAGGACTGGGCGCTCTGGATCGATGCACTGAGCGAAGCCGGCGTGCTCGCCGACAACGCCACCACGGTGGCATACAGCTATGTGGGCACCGAGATCACCTGGCCGATCTACTGGCACGGCACGCTGGGTCAGGCCAAGCAGCATCTCGATCGCACGGCGAAGGAGCTCGGCACGCGCTATGCGTCGAAGGGGCTGCGCTCGTACGTCGGTGTGATGAAGTCGGTGGTAACGCAGGCGAGCTCGGCGATTCCGGTGATTCCGCTCTACGTGTCGATGGTCTTCAAGATCATGAAGGCGAAGGGCATTCACGAAGGCACGATCGAGCAGATCAACCGTCTGTTCCACGACCGTCTGTATCGCGCGGATGGCCAGGCGGCGGAGACGGATGCCGAGGGCCGTCTGCGTCTGGACGACTGGGAACTGCGCGATGACGTGCAGACCGAGTGCAAGGCGCTCTGGCCGAACGTCACGACCGAGAATCTGCGTGAGGTGACCGACTATGCCGGTTACAAGCACGACTTCATCAAGCTGTTCGGCTTCGAGGTGAAGGGTGTCGATTACGACGCCGAGACCCATCCGGACGTGCAGTGGGATGTCGTGCAGCTTTGAGGTCTGGCCGGGACCTCGGGCGTGTCCGAGGTCCCCTCTCCGTCCGGCTTATTTGGAAGCCGTAAGCCGCAACACCTGGCCCGGCTTCACGGCCTGCGTCTGCAGCCCGTTCCACTTCATCAGCTGGTCGACGCTGACCTGATGACGGCGCGCGATCGTCCAGAGCGACTCCCCGTTATCCACCTTGTGGATCACGACATCGTTCTTTACGGGCGCATCGGACGGTGCCTTCGTCTTCGTGTTCTTCGAAGCCTTCGCCGTAGCCGCTTTCGACACTTTCGCCGCCGCCTTGCCCTTGCGCGAGCTCTTCGCCGGCACATCCGCCGCAGCCACGTCCGCGTCATCCGCTATCGGGTCCGGCACGTCGGCGTCGGCCACCGGATCCACCGGGCCTAGCTTGTACTGATCCGCCGCCGATTTCGGCAGCAGCAGCGACGACGACACCGTAGCCTTCGTCGTGCGGAACGCCGGATTGAAGTCGCGCAGATCGCCCATCGACAGACCGGACTGCTTCGCCGCCTGCGCGAGGGATTGCGGGTTCGATACCTGGACGACCTGCAAGCTGTCCTGGTTGTCCTGCCTGGGCAGCTGCACGTTGAAGCGCGCCGGGTCACGCACGATGCACGCGATCGCCATCAGCTTGACCAGATGCTCGCGCGTGTTCGCCTTCATCGGGACGTCGGGGATGCCGTCGTCATCGCTCGGGCCGCCGTGCTTGTCGATGGTCCTCTTCAGACCGAACTCGCCGGCGTTGTAAGCGACATCCACGAGACGCCAGTCGCCCAGGTCGTCGTAGTAGCGGCGCATCATCGACATCACCGACTCGGTGGACTTGGTGATGTCCAGTCGCTCGTCGTAATTCTTGTCCACGCGCAGGCCCAGCGTATGCGCCGTCTGCGGCATGATCTGCCACATGCCAGCCGGGCGGTTCTTCGCGCCGGGCACGTGGCGATACTGGCTCTCGACCCAGGGCAGCAGCGCGAACTCGCCGGCCACGCTGTGCTGCATCGCCGACTTGTGCGCGTATACGATCAGCGGCAGCACTTCGTTGACCTGCTGCTCGAAGCGGTTGGGCATTTTCGTATACGTGCGAGCCCAGGCCATCACCTGCGGGTCCGCTTCACAGCCGGGCATGGCGAAGCTGTCGCGCATGCTGCCCCAGAAGTCGGCGGGCGGGGCGGGGCGCATCAGCTTCGGCGACATCGTCACGTCGTTCACCGGCGCCGTCTGCGGTGCCGCCGCCAGTGGCGTGGTCGGCACACGCGGCGTCATGGTCGATGCGCATGCCGTGAGGAACAAGGGCATGAGCGAAGGTAACAGGCGCCGGCGTAGGGAATTCATGCTGAGAAGCTGTCCTTGGCACGTCTCAGAGCGGCGAACCGCTCTATCCGTGTGGCGTGGGCTCCACCTTGCGCTTCGCACCAGCGGACGACGGCCTCGCTGTCCACGCGCAGGAAGGGATTGGTGGCGTACTCGTCGGCGAGGCGGCTCGGCACACTCGGCCGGCCCTCCTCGCGCAGGCGCGCTACCTCGTCACGACGGAGGCGCAAGGGTATGTTGTCCGGTTCCACCGTGAGGGCGAAACGGATATTGGACGCGGTGTACTCATGCGCGCAGCAGACCAGGGTCTCCGGCGGCAGATCGGCGAACTTGTCCAGCGACGCGAGCATCTGCTCCGGCGTGCCTTCGAACAGCCGGCCGCAGCCGACGCTGAAGAGGGTGTCGCCACAGAACAGGAAGCCCTCACCGAAGTACGCCACGTGCGAGCTGGTGTGCCCCGGCACGGCGATGACCTTGAAGGTCGCCTTCGGCGCATCCAGAGTGATGGTGTCGCCGTCTTCCACGAAGTGGTTCTTCGGCTGGATGCGAGGATCCGCCGTGGCGTACACGTCCACGTCGTGATTGCGCACGAGGTCCGATACGCCGCCGATGTGATCGTTATGGTGGTGCGTCAGCAGGATGGCCGTCAGCGTCCAGCCTCGCTCTTTCAGCGCGGCTTCGACGGGGGCGGCTTCACCGGGATCCACGACGAAGGCATTGCCCTCGTCATCGGCGACCAGCCAGATGTAGTTGTCGCTCAGAGCCGCGACGGGAACCCAATGCATCGGGCGAACTCCCAGAAAATGGCCGCCCGGGCGATGGACTGTCGGGCGGGGAGGCCGGAATATATCAGCCGGGTATATCCCGCTCGTTAGCCATTTGTTAACCGGTGCGAGCCTCGAACAACCCCACTACACTCGATACCCATGGCTCCATTCGCCCCCGACATCTACGCGACGCCGCAGGTCCGCAAGCTGCTGGCCGACGAAGCGCGCGTGCTGGCGCCCCTGCTGGCGCGCTGCACGGGCGACCACGGGCTGCACCTGACGACCTCGGCGAAGGCCGAGCCGCCCGCGATCCCCCTGCTGGGCCACTGGGCGACCGTGCGGGTCGCCGGGGCGGAACTGGGTGGGGACATCCGCGCGAGCGGCCTGGAGGCCCTCCCGTTCGCCGACGAGGCATTCGGGGTGGTGCTGCTGCGCCATGCCCTCGAGACCACCGCCCGGCAGGACAACCTGCTCGACGAAGCGATCCGCGTCCTCGCCCCGGGCGGCATGCTGGCGATCACCGGCATCCATCCGCTGGGACTGTGGTCGCCATGGGTGGCCCGGCAGAGCCGCGGCCCGAGGCCGCGCCTCACCTGGCCGTGGTGGTGGAGCCAGCGTCTGGTACGCGACGAGTTCGAGCTGTCGATGCCACGCCGCCTCGGCAGCGCCTGGCCACGTGCTGGCGGCGCCCCCGCGCACGGCTCGTTCGTCGGCGGCGGATATTTCCTGGTGGCGCGCAAAAAGCGGCCGTCGGCTGTACCCTTGCGCCCCCGCATGGCGGCGGTGCCCGCACCGATGCCTGGCACGCTCGCCTCCGGCGCGCGTCGCAACGCCCGTGAATCCATAAGCTGAGTTCCATGACCGATACCGTGACCGACATCGATAGAGTTGAAGCCTTCACCGATGGCGCCTGCCTGGGTAATCCCGGCCCGGGTGGCTGGGCCGCGCTGCTGCGCGCCAAGGGCATCGAGAAGATGCTTTCCGGCGGCGAGCGCGACACCACCAACAATCGCATGGAAATGATGGGCGCGATCGCCGCTTTCGAAGCGCTGACCCGTCGCTGCAACGTGCACCTCATGACGGACTCCAAGTACGTCATGCAGGGTGTCCAGGAGTGGGTGCCGAAGTGGCGCCGCAACGGCTGGAAAACCGCCGACAAGAAGCCGGTTAAAAACCAGGATCTCTGGATTCGTCTGGACGCCGCCGCCGCCGCGCACAACGTCACCTGGGAATGGGTGAAGGGGCATAACGGCCATGTGGAAAACGAGCGCGTCGACGTCGCCGCCCGCGATCAGGCCATTCTCTACAAGGAAGGGAAGGTCGCATGAGGCAGGTCGTTCTCGATACGGAAACCACCGGCCTCGAAGCCCACCTCGGTCACCGCCTGGTGGAAATCGGTGCGGTCGAGATGATCGGCCGCCGCCCGACCGGTCGCAACTTCCATACGTATCTCAACCCTGAGCGGAAGATCGACGAAGAGGCGAGCAAGGTCACGGGCATCAAGGACGAAGACCTCGTCGACCAGCCGCTCTTCCGCGACAAGGTGGATGAGTTTCTGGAATTCATCCGCGGCGCGGAACTGATCATCCACAACGCGGTGTTCGACGTCGGATTCATCGACGCGGAGCTGAAGCGCCTCGGGCCGAATTACGGCAGCACCACCGACTACGCCAGCGTTCTCGATACGCTGACCATGGCCCGCACCATGTATCCGGGGCAGCGCAACAGCCTCGATGCGCTGTGTAAGCGCCTCGGCGTCGACAACTCGCGCCGCGATGTCCACGGCGGCCTGCTCGATGCCCAGCTGCTCGCCGACGTCTACGTCGCGATGACCTCCGGCCAGGTCGTGCTCGATCTCGCCTTCGACGCCTCCGCCGATCACGGCCGCACCAACGTCCTCGGCGACATCGTCATCACCCGTCGCCCGGTCGTCCGCCGCGCCACCGCCGAAGAGCTCGAACTGCACGCCAGCCGCCTCGACGCCCTCGACAAAGCCGCCGGCGGCCAAAGCGTCTGGCGCAAACTGGAGTCCGAAACGATCCACTAAACAGTCAAGCCACGTCAGGCGCACCCAGTAGGAGCGCGCCCCGCGCGCGACAAACCCGCCCCCTCAGCGCCCAAGCTGCGAGCTCTACCCGGCAGCCCGCAACAAAATAGCCGTCACATTGTCCCGCCCCGTCCCACCCAGCGCCTCGAGAATCAGGTGATCCACCGCCTCCTGAGCCGCGATATCCGTCCGCCCGACGATCTCTCCGATCCGCGCGTCGACGACTTCGTCAGTCAGGCCGTCGGTACACAGCAGCAACCGCGCCCCCGACGAAAGCTCGCCGCGAGCCAGTCCGATATGCAACTGCTCCGGCGCCGTGATTCCCAGCGCCTGCGTCAGCACGCTGCGCTGAGGATGCGTCCGCGCCTGCGCCTCGGTCAGCTCGCCCGCCTCGACCAGCGCTTCGACGATGGAATGGTCATGCGAGAGGCGCTCCAGCGAGCCGTGCTGCCAGCGATAGATCCGGCTGTCGCCGACCCAGGCAGCCTCGTAGGACCGACCGACGATCCTGATCGCGGCGATGGTCGTCCCCATCGGCCGCGACTCCGACAGCCCGCTGGAGCGAGCGATCAGCGCCTCATTCACCCGCTGGATCGCGTCGACCAGCGACTGACCGGCCGTCACCTGAGCGACCACGCCATCGCGCGCCGTGGCCGACGCCACCTCGCCATGCTGATGACCGCCCATGCCATCCACGACCAGGAACAACCCCAGGCCGGCATCGGCGTAATAGGTGTCCTCGTTGCGCGTGCGGCGCAGTCCCGTATGGGTGCCGTGTCCAAACTCGATCATGTGGGCCTTGGGAAAGCGGAGGAGGGGGCCTAGGGCCCGGGTTTCTCAGGCAGGATGCCGTATGAAAAGGCTGTTGTCACGGCGGGGAAGAGCCACTATCATTGCGGGCCCGGCAGAGCGAAAGCCCTGCCGTCGACCGTTCACGGAGAGGTGGCAGAGTGGTCGAATGTACCTGACTCGAAATCAGGCGTACGTGTAAGCGTACCGAGGGTTCGAATCCCTCCCTCTCCGCCAGTAATAAGCGACCGTTGAGCGCCCGGGGTTCCCACGAACCCCGGGCGTTTTTCGTTAGGTCATTCGGGTAGGTCAGAAGCATATGCATCTACCCCACCACCTGCTCCGTCATAAGAGTGGAGCCTGGTATTCCCGGGTCGTCGTCCCTCGGGACCTCCACGACCACTTTGGCAAGAAAATCCTTAAGCGAAGCCTTGGCACCCGAGATGTTCGAGTGGCTCGTGCATATGCGTATGAGCTGGGCGCGCAGTATGCTCAAGCCGTCGCGCAGGCACGAGGGAAGGGGAGCATGGGACACGGATCGAAGGACCCCGGCCGGTTCTCAACGTTTGAGATCACGCACAATGAGAACGGCCCGCCGTCCGTGAACACCAACGGCACGGTTGAGGATAACGGCGCCGCTTTGGAGGCGCTGCGTTTGCTGGCGGCGCTCCGGAGCGGAGCCGGCCTTACTTCTGCGGCTACCTCTGCGATTACCTCGGCGCCGTCCCCGCCCGATCAGCGTGTTTCGACCGCGCCCACGTTGCGAGAGGCCTTCGAGCGCTTCCGGGCCGCGGAGGCACCGGAAGCCAAAGCGGACACCTGGACCCTGCTTATTATAGGAAAAACGACGAAGAAGATTTTCTGCTGTCGCGCATAAGCAGAAGAAACTAACCTACTGGACCAGGGCGGACACTACGCAATGCGAAGCCGGCCACCGGCCGCGGTCGCGGCTTCGGCTATCCTAGCGCCACCATCCCGAAGGTCCGTTGCGTTGGATACTGCCGCCATCTATGGATTCGAGTTCACCCGGCCGTTCGACGCCGGGGGCTTCCATTTCGAGCCGGTCTCCACCAATCAACAAGAAATCCATGGGTTGGCCCGCGATCTGGAGCGGCACCATCTTACCGGGACCGTTTCTGCCCCCACGCTCTCACGGGAAGCGCTGTTCGATCTGACCGCCATTTTATCTTTTATTGAACACCTCGACGTGAGGCTGTCGCTTCCTATCACCATGGACGACACGCCCGCACTCCCGGAGCGGTTCTTTGATCTGGCCCTACCGGCCGCACATCGGAACAATGGCGGCGGCGCGGTCGTCGGTTGCGACGCATTCAACCCCTGGAAGCAGTCGCGTCATCAGTTCATCGAAAGGGCGCTGCTCGCCGTGACGAAGCGAAAAAGTCCACGTCCGTCGGGTCCACCCCTGCTGCTTTACAAGTGTGTGGAGACCTTCCGGCAGCGATCGCCATTCGTAGAGATCACCTACTTTCTCCTGATTTCGGCCCTCGAAGCGTTCTGTCGAGCGGAGCAAAACGACTTTGAGACCAAGTCCGGCGTCGAACCTATCGTCAAGACGTTGAGGGCCTACGGCTTCGATGTGGAAAACAACCGGCCTACGAGGCCCGAGCGTTCCATGGTCAACTACTTCCACCTGCGAAATGCGCTGTTTCACGAGGGCCGATTTACCCGGACGGTGAACGTCGACGGCATGGACCGGGTGCTCAACTGTTCGGACTACCTTTTCCATCTGTCCATGTTGGTGTCGCTGACGGTTATGAAGGCGGTCGGGTTTGACGACGGTCAGACCAACTGGGATTGCTGGATCGATCGACAATTATGGAAGCCGAGTCCTTTGCGCCCATTGGTCGCCGGCTAACTTGCTGCGTGCGGATGACGCCCGATAAAAATCTCATGCCTCGATGTTATTGGCCAAGCCCGTGCTCAGACGAAAGGCTCAGCAGATAGGCGAAGCTTTTGTTTGCGTCCGATAGACCCTTGGGAGCGAACAACTTCTTGAAGTCGATTTTGACTTTGTCGGTGGCGACTGCCAACGCCGCAAGCTTCAATGCGACGGGTGTTGCCGGAGCCAAAGTATCAATGATCTGATCGATGCCCGTTAGCATTGCCACCGTTTTGAGTGAGAGCGTGCGATCGAGTGTCACCGCAGATTTTGCTCGGGTCATCCAGTTCGCGCTCGCGACAGCGCGGACTTCGTCGATCGCCGCTTCGAGCCGCTTGAGCTCATAGGCCTGAGTGCGCAACGGAGTGGCTGAGGATTCAATGGTGGCGTGGATCTGGTCGATTGCCGCTCTGAACTCTTTGAACTTCGACTTGTGACGGTCTTTGAAGTCGATGGCGTCGGCGATGGGCAAATCTTCGGGAGGCATCGGCAGAGTGGCGTTGATTCGCATCTCGGACACGAATCTCATATCTGAGACAGATGCTGGTGCCTCCCACATCGGAGCATGCCCGCCCATTGTCCAAACTTCTGGTTCGGCCTGATCAAGAGCCAGAAAAGTCTCGGCTTGCGCTTTGAAATAAGCAGCAGCTATATCGTCCGGCCAGGGAAATGGATATGCGCCACCTCGCCGTATCGTTTCGAACCACGGCTCATCCACGATTCTCGGCCCCTCGTCCGTGACGCTCGTTGGGCGCGCATCCGCAATCCCAGCGTCGTAAAGCGTGATGATGTCGGCGGGAACTCCTCCCATCATGAAGGAATTTTGCGCCCAGTGGATTTTGTCGAAGTAAAGCACCGCGTGTCGGAGCAACGTAGCGTCCGCATTCGGGTGAATTCGAAAACCACCCTCAGAGCGCAAAAAATTCGGGCCAAGGATGACCCCTCGTTCGAAGTCCATATGAATTCCCACTGGCGCCATACCCTGTAATCAGCATACATCGAGGCCGTCTCTCGGCAAGAGTGACATCACCATCAGCATGGGTCGGGCCTCAGTGCTGGGCTCGCCGGTAAGGACAGTGGTTCCAGGGCACTGTTCCTACTCCATGCTTGGGCAATGGCTCCGCCGTTTGATGAGCGCGGCGCCTTTGTTCCGGAGTTGACGAGCCTGGTCGGGCAGTCTGCGATAGGCGAAGGCAAAGCCGGATGATAGGGCGGTGCGTTTTCGGCATTTCGGCGGCTGTGGCGGTTATTCGTCCGCCGCTTGCGCGAAACTTGGGTTGTCCTAGCCCCAAGCGCGCTCGGGGCACAGGCCGCACGACCATCGCTCGCCCAATTATGAGGATTTTAGTCCGGCCTTCTTCGGCGACCACGGCCGCAATGTAATCTCGTGTGCGCCCATGAGTAATCGGCCAAAGATGCCACTGGCGATCGTGGGATCGGCGAAGCGGTCGTCCCACTCATCCACGGCCCGGGGCGATGCGACGATGGTAGCGCGCTGCCATCGCTCACGACGGTCGACGACCTGCCACAGCAGGAAGGTGGCTTCTGCTGTGGCGGGCTCCAAGGCGAAATCATCCAGGATTACTAGGTCGTAGCGCCCGAGCTGGCGAAAGGTGCGTTCGCGGTTGGCCGCCGATTGCTGCTCTAGTGTCGTCAGTAACTCCGGCACGCGCGCAAAGTGGACCGACCGACCTTGATTGACAGCGCGGCGTGCCAAACCGCACACGAGATGGGTCTTACCCGACCGGGTGGGCCCGGTAATGACCAGATTCTGGCACCGGTCGAGCCATGCCAGGGTTTCCAGATGGCGCAGCCGGGCAGGCGGCAATCCGCGCATTTCGCTGGGCTGCCAGCTATCGATCACCAGACCATCGGGTAACACCGCCTTGCGCCGGAACCGCTCAGTGCGCACCGCCGCGGAAACGTTTTGCTGGCCAGAAATCAGTGCTGCGACACACTCCAGCGAACATCGTCCAGCGTTTTTGGGTTCGGAAACCCATTGCTCCAACGCCAGAGCCATACCAGGCAGGCGTAGGCTCCGGAGCGACGCCAGCAGCTCATCCATACGGAGGTTGACCTCAGTCATGGCGGCGCTCCCGAAGTGCGCTGGCGCTGAGATCAAGTCGGGATCGCGCGACAACCTTGTCCTGGCGCTCCGCCACCGCCAACACCCGCTTGATGGCCGAGACATTCGCCGTGCCATGGTTGTAGGCCCAGCCGATCGCGCTCTCCACGGCCGGCCCGCCGTGGGCGCTGGCGAGGCGTTTGATCGCATCCGCAGGCTTCCACCCGAGCATCCGGCGCTCCTGTGCGAACTGCTCGCGAACAAAACGGAAGGTGTTGGGTCCCGTCTCTTTGGCCCACTCCAACAGCAGCTCAGGCTTCCGGCCGGCTTGCGCGCGGTGCGCGCCGGTCATATGCGTCGGGTCGGTCGTCGAACCACCTAGCGCGTGACTACGGATGTGACGAGCCACCGTCTTACGCTTATGGATCAGCTCCACGTGCGTATGCGTCACGCGGGCGGTGATCGCTTCGCCCACGAGAGTATTTGGCACAGAGTAGAAATGCCGGTGGATGGGCACGTGGTAATCCGCGCCCGTTTTCTTGATCTCGATCCACTCGGCGTAGCGATAGGGGACGTCTGGCAGCGGACGCAGCGCATGGCGCTCTTCGGCGTCGAAGCGAGCACGGCGACTCGGAAAGCCGCCCGTCATTGGGTCTTGGTTGAGCCGATCAAGCAGAGGACGTATTGCTGCGTTGATGTCGTCGATCGAACCGAAGGCCTCACGCCGAAGGCGGGAAAGGATGTCGTCTTGAACGCACTGGACTGCGCCTCGGCCTTGGCCTTGTCTTTGGGACGGAAGGGGCGGGTGTGCTGAAGCACCGTGCCGTAGTGACGGGCCAGGTCTTCATAAGCCAGTGTGTGCGACGCTTTCAGGTTGTCTCAGACCAACAACTGCGCGACCCCGCCGAAATAATCGAACATCGGCACATGCGCACCGACGAAGTCGGGCGTGCTTTGAGAGGCGGTGGCCCAGGCGAAGGTCAGTGAGGTGGCGCCGGTGACGGCGACGAAGATTTGCGCGCGCGCGGTTTTGCCCGTGACCCGGTCGGTATACGGAATCGTGTCGCCGGCGAAATCGTTCAAGATATCTTCGCCGGAGTAATGCGTCTGTCGCATTGAAGTTGGCTGGCGTTTCAGGTGGTCGCGCAGCAACCGCGCCAGATATGGGTAAGAGGGCGTGGTGGCGGGGTATTGCTCCTTCTGGTCCTTCCACCAGACCGTCAGCGGCATTTTCCATTCCCGCAGGTTGGCGTGGAGGGTCGGCAGGTCGGGCAGGTCAGCGGACTTGATCCGTGGCACGCGTTTGTTGAAGAGGGCATCGAAGGCCTCGACGGGGAGGTCGTTTAGCTGAGCGGCTGTGTATCCGCGCTCACCGGCGATCTTGCGATAGCGGCGCACCGTGGATTCCGCCATGCCTGTGGCGGCGGCAATCCGGTAGTTGTTGAGGCGGGTGGTCAGGACGAGATGGACGGCATCGATTTGTCGCATTGGGGAAATCCTTGTTGGATGGGGTTTTAAGCCACACTTGCCCGTGCCGCTCCGGTCGTCCGGGCAGCGCTTGACAGCTATGGGGTTTGGCTCTAAACCGCATCCCAGCAGGCTGATCACGCTGCAGGATCGAATGGGGCCGGGAAGTTGGTGCTTCCTGGCCCTTTTCCGTGGGCAAGTAGTCCAAGGGATTGCGTTACATGGAGCACCTCCAAATCGACGGGCAGAGGTCACCAGCAGCAGAGCCGCAGATGACGAAGGGGGCAGAACGACCGTCGTTGTAAGGGAATCTCGGTAACTGTCAATCGACCAGGGCGAAATTTGTTCGGAGCCGTGATCGATGTGCGTGCGCGCTGGCACAGGAGCGGCGTCAGGTCTGGGCTCAAGTCTCTGGCGCGGCGGCCGCTACAGCAGCGCCCCCCCTTCTTTGGCGCCACGATGTCCCATGCCGCCCCCCTGCTTTCCGAACTTCTTGCTGCGCGCAAACGGCCGCAGTGGGCACCCCTGACCTGGTTTGAACAAAAGCTGGAGCGCGCAGGGCATCACGCGTTCCGAGCGGTTGTTGCGACCATCGCGGCATTCCTGGTGGTGGCATTCGTCGCGTTTTGGTTTCGTCCCCTAGGCGATTCCGGCAAGCAGGGCATCTTTCTGCTGTTCCTGGTCAACGTATTCGTCGGCTATATCTTCCTGGTGATCAATGCCGTCCAGGTCGCAGCGATGTTCTATGTGCCGAACGTTCGTCGCGCGCACGGGCTCCATCGGTTCGCGCACCAGCGGGCGTTGGCCGTGCGGGTGGCTGAGTTCTCCATCACCGAGGTCAACGAAGCTGAGCTCTGGTTAAAACAACAGGCGAAGAGAATCCGCGTGGTCGGCGCGGTGGTCGGTGGCGGACCGTTGACCCTGGCCACCGTCGTGACCCTGTTCCAAAACACCAACTTTCAGAGCGCCGTTCAGGCGGTGGCCGACGTGGTCGGTTCGGTATTTCATGTTTCGGTGGCGACGGCGAAAGTTGCGTTGGAAGTCGGCACCTTTGCTGCAATTTGCCAGTTGGGATTTAGCCTACTCATCGCTGCGCGCTACGACTGGCTGACGGGGGTGATCGAACACTCACGCCTGATCCGCCCTGCGCTGCCAGCAAACTAGGTGTTCAAAAACGGAAGGACGGCATGCATATAGGATGGCTGATCGTCGCTGCCCTGGCCTGTGTCACGGGCCTGAGGGCAGCTTGTCTGTGGTGGCAGGCCAGCCGGATTGTGGCGAATCCGGTGTGGGTCGCCGAACCAGGAGAGGCGATGGCCTCTCTACAAGGGTGGGTTTTTGCCATGCTGGAAGCGTCCTCCCGGTCCAGTCGGAAGAACGCGCGTGCCGCCATCTGGACGGGCATATCCGTTGGATTGTCCAGTTTGACGGCCTTGTCCGGTGCGATGAACCTTTAGCCGCTGCGTGCGTCAGGCACGCAGCCCGATGCGAAAGAAATCAGGGGAAGAATCATGGCAAAGCAGGGACAAGGGCAGGCGCCGGAGACGCTTGAAGAATGGCTGAGCGCACGGCCGAGCTGGCTCCGCGCCGCAGCTCAGGGACTGCTGGGGGCAGGGCGCAAGTTGAGCGACGACGAGGTTGATGCCTTGGCCTCCCATTGCCTGGATGAGGCTGGGGATCGTTTGGCTGAAGGCCACGCCCCGATTGCTCCGGGGGCGGTCCTAGGGACTTCATCCGGGGTCAATCTTCGAATCAATCGGATTCACGACATTCACGGCGTCAACGCGCTCAGTTCTCGGGCTGAGCTCAACCTGGCGCAGGCCGACCTCACCGTGGTGTATGGCGGCAATGGTTCGGGAAAATCGGGCTACGCACGTCTGGTCAAGCACATCTGTGGTGCGCGCGCGGCCGAACCGATCCACGGTAACGTTTTTTCCAATGCCTCCGAGCCGGTGTCGGCGCGTGTCGTCGTGAGCCGAGAAGTCATCAAAGACGGGCAAACTGTGGTCAAGCCGTTCGAAGTGGAATGGCACGGTGCGACGGGGCCTGTCCCCTGGCTCAACGCCATCCATGTGTTCGATACCGCGACGGCCACCGAGATGGGGCACGGCCCGCACAACGCTTCTCATCTTCCACGTGCCTTGCGTTTCATCGAAGCATTGATCGCGACGTCCGATCGGGTGGCTGGAAACCTGAAAGTTCGTGCCAGCCAGCTCGTTAAGCAGCTTCCCACCATGCCTCCGGCGTTCGCGGGAACTGCGGCGGCCACGTTCTACGGAGGGCTTGCTTCAACCATGGCGGTGCGCGCGATCAACGAGGGGTGTCACATCTCCGATGATCAGCGCGCTGAGCGTGTCGCCCTGGAGGCGGCTCTGGCCCAAGCTGATCCTGCGGCTGGCTACGCCAAAGTGATTCGGGAACTCGAACGAGTTACCAAACTTGTTACGGATATGGGCCCGTGGGCCGCATCATTCGACGATGTTAGGGCCAGGTCCATCGTGGCCGCGCGCGAAGCTGCGGTGGCGAAACGGGGTGCCGCTCAGCAGTATGCCGACCGCTTCTTTGAAAGCATGCCATTACCGGGTGTCGGCGAAGAAGCTTGGCGCTATCTGTGGGGTGCGGCGGCCCGATACGCGCAAGAGCGCGCCTATCCAGGTCATGCGCATCCCAATCTCGATGAAGGCGCGCGTTGCGTTCTTTGCCAGCAGCACCTGGCGCCCGATGCGAACCTGCGCATGGCGAACTTCGCCGACTACGTGGCGAACCATCTTGAAGCTGACGCGGTCGCCGCCGAGCGCGCCCTGGGTGAGTGGGTAGCCTCTGTTCCGGAGACGCCTAACTCGGACTATTGGGCCTCCGTTGGCGCTTCGATCGGACTCGGTCCAGAAGCGGTGACTGCGCTTGGCCGACAGGTCGCCGACCGCTTGGCCGCTCTACGGGGTGTCCGAGCAGTGGCCCAGGCACCCCTCGTGGCTTGGGAGGACTTCAACGCGGCGGCAGAAGATCGTCTTCGTACGCTTGCCGCCGAACGTGACGCGCTGGCTGGGCTCATGGACCCGGCAGGACGGCAGCAGAGGCAGACCCGGCTAATAGAGCTCCAGGCCCAGGAATGGCTCGCCCAGACGCGCGATGCGGTGGCTGCGGAAGTGGAACGACTGAAACTCCAGGCAGTGATCGAAAAGGCAGTGCGGTTGACACACACCGCGACCCTGACGACCCGAGCCAACGAAATCGCCGAAGCCGAACTCGCGGGCGGATTCCGAGAGCGATTCCACGCGGAGTTGGCCCGCTTGGGTGGCGGCACCATTCCGGTTGAGATGAACTACAAGCTTGAGGGCAAAGGCAAGGTCACGTTCTCTGTGGCGCTCGCGGGTGCCGGTAAAATCAAGAACAGGGAGGTGCTGAGTGAAGGCGAGCAGCGCATTGTGGCCTTGTCGGCGTTCTTCGCCGATGTGAGTGCCAGCGACCGGGAGCTGCCCGTGATCTTTGACGATCCGATTTCTTCGCTCGATCAGCGCTATGAGGAGGCTGTGGCCGGACGTCTGGTGGAGCTCGCCGCGAGCCGACAGGTCATCGTGTTTACCCATCGCATCTCGCTGGGAGTGTTGATCTCAGGTGCGGCCGAACAGCGGAAAGATGACGGCGGCAGCAAGGTTTCGGTTCACATTGCTTCGATTGACCGCGATGGGAACGAAGCGGGTGTGCCTGCGTCCATAGATGTCTTCGCCGTGCGCCCCAAGACAGGATTGGATGAACTTCTCAAGCGTGTGACTGAGAGCAAAGCCCTCGATCTTGATTTGAGAAAACTGGTGCTGAAGGCATCGTGTAGCAACTTCCGAATACTTGTCGAGCGATCCATCGAAGATCACCTCTGTTCGAAAGTTATCGTTCGGTTTCGCCGGTCCATCACCACCCTAGAACGGCTTCCGAAGCTCGCTGCTATCGACATCGGTGACTGCCGAGTGCTCGATCACATGATGACGAAATATTCGGCCTTCGAGCACTCCCAGGCGTATGAAACACCAGTGTGGCTTCCGGATGCGGATGAGCTAATCACCGACATCCAGGCCATGACGCTTTGGATCGCGGACTTCGACAAGCGAGCCAAAGCGATGGTGTGACAGCGGTCCTTGGCTGAGACCCCGCTTATTCCAACGCCGGCATCAAGCGAAGCACTTCCGCTGCGACCGCCCTTGCTTGCGGCTCCGTCAGGCCACCGGAAAGCGCGCTCGAACGTCCGTCGTGGTCCAGGTCCACGCGGTAGGCCACCACGGCCAGTTGCTTGGCGGCGTGTGCCGAGCGGATGCTGCCGAGCCCGCCGATCGTGGAGTTGGTTACGACGAGCGCAACATGGCCATCCAACGCGTTTCGCATCGTCAGCGAATAGATCCGGCCCACTGCAACCTCGGTTCCATCAGGTAGGCGCACGGCATCGGCCCGGACGGCGAATGGGGTCGCCTGAACCTGACGCCTGCTGTTTTGGAACGCGCGCACGAACACCGCGAGTAGGCCACCGACCAATGCCCACGCGATGGCCATCGAGGTCAGCATGGCCGCCAAGCTTCGCCACGGGCCACCCAAGTTTCCGACCGCAATCACCGCCACGAAGCGGGCAAGAACGGGAAGGACAGTGAACACAGAGGGCAGCGGGGCAGGGTTGACGTCAATGACAGCCCAACCGTCGTCCTGAGGCGTGACGGTGAGTGGCGCGGATCCCCTCGCGCCAGTTTTCCGACGTTGGCCTCGGCCGCGAAGCATTGCCCAGCGTGCGCCGCCAACGATCATGGCAGGCAGCAGGCCCATCACTGCTGAGACGGGAAGGCTTCCGATTTCATGCTCGAAGAACGCAGTGGAAAGGACCCACGCGATCAGGAATACGTTTCTTACCGACATGATGTGATCTCTCGGATAGCAGGCGCCGGTTGCCAGGGCCCGCGTGGATTAGCGGTTGGATTCGTCGCGGTTACCGCCGGGTGCGAACCCGCCAACCCAAAACAGGGGCTCATGCGCATTGCTTCCGTATCCGGAGATCACGATCACGCGAGCCAAGATCGCTCAGTATTGGCCGCGCAGTTGCGTCGGATTTGGTGCCCTGCGGAAATCCATGAGGAACGGAACACGCGGAGGATTCGGGCCCACCGTTCGATCGGGTGCGATGGGGACGCCTGGCGCAAACGTGGTGCGGGACATCATCCCCAGATACGTCGTGGTCGCGTCGGACATAACCGTCTCGTTGCCCAAATCATCCTTGGTTGCGATTGGGGCATTACACAGGTCAAACGTTTCCTCGCGGTGCGCTTGCTCGCTCGTCCAAATCGTTGCTCGGGTTCGCCAGCAGGCTTCGGATGCGCCAAACGTTTCGAAATAAAGGCTGACTCGGGGAAACTTGCCCGGATTGCTTACAGGCGTATACGTGCGGAAGATGCCACTGAAGGTGGATCCATACGTCGGCGAGATCGGCCGATAAGCTGCTCCTTCGGTAATTGCTCCTCCGCGGCTATTCGTGCCGGCATCGGTCGACCCGCTGGCGGCCGGACGACCCATCACGGCGCCGGCCGTGCGCTGAAGAAACCCCTTGGAGCCGCCATCGGTCGTTTGGGCCGAAACGACGGTCGCCCTTCCCGCAAGCAGCAAAGCACAAGTGGACACGACCGCGACGCGGCCGCCCCGCCGCCGGAGGCTCGTCACAAGCTTCATTTCCCTGGTCCTTGATGCGCCGTCACCGACGCGGGTCGAAGCATATACCTGAAAAACGGGTTTGCACCTGAAAATAGTGTAAACAAGGGTATGCTCTAGCGTGCGTGGGCCATCCGAGGGTCCGCATGCGAAAGCCCGTCCCAAAACTCAAGAGTGTCCACAAGACCGAGCAGTTAGTGCTGTGCGGCCTGTTGAGAGAGCTGCGCTTGGCGACTGGGTTTCGGCAGGATCAGGTTGCTGAGAAGCTTCAAACGAGCCAGACGACCGTTTCCGACTGGGAGTTGGGGGCTAGGGGTGTCGATCTGCTGGTTTGCCGACGCCTAGTCGCCATCTACCGCGTGGAGTGGCCTGCCTTCATCGCTGAGCTCGAACGGCGGCTGAGCGTGCTTCCTACGCCCGCAGCTGAGCTGGTTGGCAAGCAGTAAGCATCAACTGACTTTTCTTCGGGAGGGCGCCGTGAGCCTTGTCCAGACTAACTGGAACGTCATTTCAGCCAACATTTGGCTGTTTCTCAGCTGGACGGTCGCCGTTGGCGCTGCGGTCTGGGCCGCCATCCATTTTCTTTACCGCCACCGTATCGAACAGGACGGCGCCGAGATTCAGCGGCTCCAATCACGGCTGTCAGACCTGAAGGCGGATCAGGCGGCCGGGCCGGCATTAGCCGGCGGACCTGTCCAAGCTGATGTTTACGTTTATCCGGACGCCGGGGACAACGGGCTTAACATCCTAGGGCACTCCGTCACCGACATCGTCGTCGGGCAAACCTATTCCATGGCGGCGACAATCCCCGCTGGAGGTCGCCTGAAACTCCAAATGTCGGGCACCCCGCCAAGGTTTCTGGAGGAAATGCCTGGAGGATGGCATTTCAACGTTTCCATGCGGAACTGGCAGGCCAATCTCTACGACCAGACGGACCACACGCAGTGGTTCACGGCCCGATCGGGGGAAGCCGAGCTGGCATTTATCCCTGCGCGCCCTGGCAAGATCGTCGTGACCGTCTTCGAGGGGAGCCACGAAGCGTCGTGGGAAAAAACATTAAAGGTGGTTGCTTAGCAACCACCGGCCATGTCCATGTCAGAGACGAGCAAAAGCTTCTGACAAGGGCAATTCGTCGATTCTGCAGACGATTTTTATTCGAACAGCTTGCCGTCGGCCTTCAAGGTGGCCAGATGCTTCATGAAGGCGGGGCCGTCCTCGGTCAAATGGCTACCATCATCTTTCCTAATCCCTTCGTTTTCGGTGATCTCGAAGTCATCCCCCGAGTTTGCCCACAGAAAGAAACGCACGGCGCGGGAGCCAATACCTTGGCGCTTATAGGCGCCGCCCTTGCCCTCCAAGAACATGTTGATCAGACGCCACGTCATATCGCCGCCAGGGCCTTCCGCTCCGGCGAACTCAAAATGGCCGATTTCCTCCTCCTGGCTGTTTACCACTCTCACTGACTCACGCTCTAAACGGAGTTCGATGCGTTCACCCGTTGTAAGTGTGAGTTCCAGAATCTCATCATCAATATCTATCTCAGATACGATTGCCATGGATGGCTTGTTCCCTTTTAGGTGAATGGTTATTCGGCTTCATCTTTGGAACCGGATGATGTCAGAACCGGATGGGCGGCCAGGTCGGAGAGGAACTGTTCGATGTCACGCTGCTTCGGCGAATAGCACCGGGCGACATCTATGCCAGCTTTTTCCAGCCGGGGTCGGGCTTGGTTGAGCTTAGATGTCCACCCACGATCCAATAGAATATAGTCGCAATACAGAGCGTTCAATGCGTGTTGGACACCGGAGGCGTCGTTGGCATCCAGTTCTTCCTGGGGGTTGAGCATGGGCGGGCGCACGAGTTCACCCAGCAGGGTCCACATCGGCGAATGCCCCTTCGAAGGATCGAACCTGCGCGCCTTGGCAAGAAATTCGGGGTCTTGGCGAACGTCGTTGAACGCCGTGGCCATGTTTCCTGTCGCCTGATCGAAGGTCTCATTTAGACTTTGGTCGTCAGTGGACGTGACTGTTGCGCTTACATTCCAGTAGGTCCGGAAGTAGCCCGGCTCACCAGGTGGATGAGGTCTTGCGACGTGTTCGGCAAGATTGATGTCTCCGACAACTTGGAAGTCATCCCCGCCGGACCGTTTCAGGTTCTTGTCTGCTCGAAGGAAGAACACTTGGGGCATGACTTGTTCAATCAGGCGATCAACGGCGTCCGCATGGCGTGGGTCACCAACACGACAAAGCTCCGCCGTGTTTACATGACTTAAACAGAGCGTCCCGCCTCATGTTCGGAGTGCGTCGATGAATCGGCGGCCGAGTTCCCCGTTCTCCGAGAAACGCATCAGTGCCCAGTGATCCAGGTAAACGGCAGGACGGATCAGCTCGTTCCGGACGTAGGTCGCCCGGATGCGGTAGGGGCCTTCGATGTAACGCATAGCGCGAATGCGAACGAGCACGGGCATTCCAGGTTCTGGTCAGGCAAACTCGGTCGGCGGGTTGTGATCTCGGACTTTACCTAGGAACGGACATCCGGTGTGGGCAGCCATCTCATCCGTTGACGCTGGCTGAGGTCACGATGTGGAAACAGGCGAAGAGCTCGCCAAGGCGACCACACAGGCATCCGATTTGTCCCACGGTATTCGCTAAGCCAAACATCCTTGACACGCTGTAACTTCGGGCTAGGTTGGCGAAAACTCTGAGGCTAGACCATGAACGACGGGCACACACCTGGCGGGAAAGACGAACTACACGTGCGGATCGCACGCGCGAGCGCTACATTCAGCGTCCTCGGGGCCATCGCACTAGCGTTATTCTTCATCGTGATATGCCCGCATCATCACTAAATCGGTGCCCGTATTTGCGTAGATAACAGTTAGCAAGACTTGAGAAATAACCAAGATTGCTAAAATCCACATCCCCGCTTGGGCCTGTCCGCGCAGACGCTCGAACTTTGCTTGACCTTCGTCCGTTGCGGCCCCCGCAGCGGTGGTCAATGATGAGGGATCGGAAGGGGGCTCAGTTCCCAAACTGGGCGCTGGCGCGGCCCCCTCTTCACCCTCTTCACCTTCATTCCTCTGGGGGGCGTCGTTAGCTGTGTCCTCGACTACCGGATCAGGTGACAAGGGCTTAGCGGCGTCGCCATCCACATCCTCGACCGATTCAGGCAGATATCTCACATAGAGAAGAAGGGCGAGAGCGGTCACGCTCGCGTATATCGTCGCGATCCCGACAGACTGATTAACCAATGGCCGATAGTGCCGGGCCAAGTAACACAGGTAGGCGATGGCTAGAATGACAGCTGAGACGATGTAATAGCGGGCATTCGAGTCGTTACGAAAGTCCCTGCCCCTGTTAGCGCTTCCTACCAGCGCGAAGCCCGCCGCGACGCCAGCGAGGCAGGGCAGAGTAAAGCTCGCGCAATCCATCGCGGCCCTCCATCCCTTGGACGGTCGCAGATCGGCGGAATACGATATGTAGTAGACGAACGGGGTGGCGATGAGTAGCACACTCAGGCCTGCGAGCATGCCTGCCGCTGCGGGCAACGCATACTTCAGGGGCAATGCGCCGCTCGCGCCTATCGCCTTCCACCCTCTACTCCAACTTAAAACGATCCAGCCAAGTAGGAGAGCGTCGGCGAGCCAGCCCCAATATAGAAATGTCGGCAAATCCATGGTGTCCTTTCCTCGGCAACTTTGCACTGCGATGCTGACTGAGAACTGTCAGCGAATCAATCTTGCTCTCCGTCCCACGTTATTCGCCGTGATAGCCTTCCGGCTTGATAGGTCAACTCAGAGAGGTCAATACCTCCCCGAGGAATCTGGCGTGAAACGGATGCTTTAGGCGGTAAAAAACGGGCTCTGGCGGAGATGCAGTCAGAATCCCACCCTCTCCGCCAGTAAAGTAAGTCGTTGAACGCCCAGGACCCTCGTGGTTACTGGCGTTTTTCGTTAGGGCACTGGGGTAGGTCAGAAGCCATGCGTCTACCCACCATCTGCTCCATCATACGAACAACAGTCACAACGGCATCTTTCAGTTCATCAAGGGCGATCAGAACGAAACAACCATCGCCTTTTCATTCCGGATAACCCGCAATGAGTCTTCCATCACCGTTTCTTAATTGGGTTAGGCACCGCGGCGTCTCCGTGATGGACGCGTTCGGCACGGAGGACGTCGCTCTCGATGCCGAGGACGCCATCGAAGCAGCGCAGTTGCTCGCCGACACCGGGGTAGCGGTCCTGGGCGGAGATGTATTCTTTCGGACGGCGCAAGGCTTCGAGCTGGCCTACGCCAACTGGTGCAGCAATCCAAGACCCGGCGAGAATGCGGCCGCCTACGCGGCTCGGTCCATCCGGGAAACCTGTGACTACATCCGAGACTTTCCGATACGTCCCGACCGGACAGCGATCTTCGCTCTAGTCGTTTCCGAGGTCTTTTAAGGCTGCCTTGGCTACGTTGATGAAGACGTCGACGGGCGTGATCTCGCTGGGTTCGGATCCGATTCGGCCGACGGATTCACGTCCGCCTTTGACCCATACCGTGCCTCAGCAAGTCAGCGTGCTGAGCGGCCAGCGCGTTGAGATCGGGGGCTAAGGGACTGTCCGGAAACGTATCCCTGAACAGGACGCCGAGCAGCATCGGGCCCATGATGGAAAAGAGCATCAGCGCAGGATCTCCTTCCCGGATGCTTCCGGTCGACTGGCCTCGCTGGATATTTGCCGTCAAAAACGCTGCGACCTTGCCGATGACCTCGTCATGCCAAACCGCCGCAAGGTCGGGAAACGTCCGGCCCTCGACCAGAACCATGCGCACGATACCGGGAACGCGCGGATCGCTCATCCTGCCGGCGACCTGCGAGAGGATCATTGGCAGGACGGTGTTGACGTCGTTGTCGGCGCTGCTGGACGCGTTTTCGATGGTGCTGAGGTGCTCCGTCACGAGATGCCGGGCGACCGCCCGGAAGACATCCGCTTTCGTTTCGAAATATCGGTAAATCGTCCCTTTCACCACGCCGGCGCGTCGGGCTACGTCGGCCAGCTTTGCATTGGCGTAACCCTTGGCCACGAACTCATCAATAGCGGCTTCGATGATTTCCTGTGGGCGGGCGTCTTTGCGCCGGCTCCATTTAGGTTCCTGTTCTGTCACAAATCCTGCCTGTCGGTTACTCCTGGACGATAAGAACGCGAAGCGAAGTAGGAGTCCAGCGTTTCGACCGAGCCTGCGGGGTCGGCGAGGGCAACCCAGGTGTCGGGACGGAGCAGATAGAGCGCGTCCTGCCGGAGACCCGCTTTTTCATACGCGGATGTCCAGGTGAATTCCCCTAGCACGACCCCGCGCTCGCCACACCATGCTTTGAGGTCTTCCTTCGCGGTGCCGTACACGTGCACCTGCCATCCAATCCTGGCCAACGATTCGAAATTATCGCGTCCATCGATGCTGACCCAGGGGAGGCGCTCGCCGGCGTCGACGTCTCCTGCCGTCCCCTCGCTTAGTGTGCTGTCTTTGTAGGTCAGGGCCGTCTGCGACACCATCTTGAACAGGAGTTCGCGTGCAGGGCCGACCTTGTACACAGCACTGGCAATCAACGGCACGCCGTAGCTGCGCATGATGTCGGCAAGCCCTCCATCCGCCGTGATCAGGCTGAAGACTCGGTCGGTGGTCTTGACCAGCTCGCGTGCAAAGGCCTGCCGCTCGTCGGCATACGTGTCGAGCAGGACGTCCGGCGCCCGGCCGTGGATGACCTCGGCGAGTTTCCAGGCGAGGTTGATGGCATCGAGAATTCCGGTATTCATGCCCTGTCCACCCGCCGGGCTATGGACGTGACCTGCGTCGCCCATCAGAAAAACCCGGCCTTCGCGGAAACGGTCGGCAACACGGTGATGTACGCGGTAATGGGAAAACCAGTTGACCTTCTCGACCTTGATACCGACGCTCGCGATGGCCTCCTGCCCGACATCTTCGAAGGTCAGGCTTTCCGGGTGCTGTGCGCGCTCGTCCTGAACGGTTCCAATGAGCCGCGCCTTCCCGTCATCGCTGTAGGAGAGCACCGCAACGAAGTCCGATCCGTTGAGCGCGATATGCGCCTCGCCCATGTCTTCGAGGCCTGACAACTCGACGTCGGCAACATAGAAGACCTGCCGGTACGTGCCCCCCTCGAAACCTATGCCGAGCTGTTTGCGGACGGTGGAGCTTGCCCCGTCGCAGGCTGACAGATACATGGCCGATGCCGTTTCCTCCGTACCGTCTGCGCTACGAAGACGCGCTTCGACGTGGTCTCCCTTGTCCTGAAAGTCGACCAGCTCGGTCTCCCGTTCGACGTTCACGCCGAGGGAGGCGAGCTTGGCCACCAGCGTCTTTTCGTGGAGGTCCTGGGGATAGACGAGGATGTAGGGGTAGGGGGACAGACCGCTGCCGATGTCTTGCAATGCAACCCGGGCGCGACGCTTTCCGCGCGCCCAGATATTCATGGCCCGGTTCTGGAAGCCCGCGGCAACCACTTCGTCGCTGAGATCCAGCTGCCGGTAGAGCTCCAGTGTCCGGGCCTGCACGGCCATGGCCCGGGACGTGGTCCCTGGCCCGGCTGTTCGGTCGATGATTCGGACCTTCACACCCTGGGCCGTCAGCCAGAGTGCATGCGCCAGGCCAGTGGGGCCTGCACCAACGATAAGAACGTCCGACATGGCTCACCTCGACCGCGTTAATGACTTTCAGGTCATTTTGGCAGGAATGGAGGTGGCGTCAAGCCCAGAGCCGGGCAGACCACCGAGCTCCGCTGATGGGCGCGTGTCGAAGATTCTCAGCGACAGGCGAAACGAAGGATGGGAGGTCACCCGCGTCCACGGTGATATTTACCGACGACCCCTGGCCGAGCGCGACAACGTCGATGCCCGATGTTTCGAGCGGGGCGAGTACCCGCTCCATGGCTTTTCGCACGCCGACATCCCTCAGCAGATCCACGGTCGCGCCCTCGGTGTCGTAGAAATCGTTCCCGACATAGATGCGAGCCCGCGGGCGGTCCCGGCCCACAGGATCGGTCAGTTCAACTTGAGTGATTGGCCTGGCTCGCAGCCATTTCAGCAATGGAATGAGCCCCGTCTTTCCGAGCACGCCCAGTGCGCCAAGAATCGCCGAAGCATTCGCGGTGGCGGTTGCCTCGGAGCCCGCGAAGATGTCGCGAACCGACTGCAGCCACTTGACGCCTGTTACGAAGTCGACGTTGAAGCTGCCCGTCTTGAACGAACCTTTGACGTTGACGTTCACCTTGGCCTTGTCGCCATAGAGAACCTTGGCCGAGGCATCCAGCAGGTCCGCCATGGCAAGAAGTGCCGGCGCGAGTTCGCGCGGATCCATCTCATGGTTTTCGAGAGCCGGGCCATCGTAAGTAACGCGAAACTCGGTCGTGTCGCTCATCGTACCTCCGTGTATTCCACCATCTGAAATGCCGGGGGATTGTATCTCCGCATCCGCTGGCGAGGGCGCCGGTACCGTCCTGGACGAAGCGAAAGGGGTGGAAACCTAGCGAGAGTCGTGGGTGGCACCACACCCCTTCACACAATCGCCGTCCCAACAGAGCAGTATCACGTCTGAAGGGAGGGTCGCACATGCGAGGTATGGTTGCCTGGTACCACCATGAGCTTCGTGTAGCACTCATCGAGCGAATCGCGGGGTTTACCGTCGGTACGCTGGAAGAAGGCCTCATATCGCCGGGCGACGTCCTGTCAGGCGACCTGCGCACGTTTGGCTGCAGCCGTCTCAACAACGAAACAACCGGAAAATCCCTGCTTTTCGACGTCGAGGCCGAAGCGCTGACGGAAGAGGAAGCGACCGATCTCCTTGCCTTCATCCGCTGAGCTTTCGCGCCAGATCCACAAACGCTCGACGTTTCGTCTGCCACGTTTGGCCACCTTCAACGAGGCGCAGGCTATGAGCGACGACACCAGCAAACGCGGCCCCGGCGATGCGCAGCGCATTAATGTCCATGAGGATTACGAGGTCGAATACTGGACCCGGGTTCTCGGCGTGTCGGAAGACAAGCTTCGGGAGACAGTGAAGCGCGTCGGCATCATGACGGACGATGTCCG
The DNA here is from genome assembly GCF_900102405.1 of Dyella sp. 333MFSha. Classification (NCBI taxonomy): domain Bacteria; kingdom Pseudomonadati; phylum Pseudomonadota; class Gammaproteobacteria; order Lysobacterales; family Rhodanobacteraceae; genus Dyella; species Dyella sp. 333MFSha. Next base: position 552,042 of record NZ_FNBR01000001.1, read on the forward strand.
GAAGGCATCGGGCAAGGCATGACGGAAGAAGTGCTGATCTACATCTCGCCGCCGTCGACGGCGCGAGGCCCATGGCGTGTCCGCTCGGATCATCGTCCGGTGGACGAGGTCCGCTCCGAACGTGAAGCGATCGAGCTTGCCGGCAATTACGCGCGGATGGTCGAGCGCGCCGGTGGCACGGTGGTGGTCAAGGTCGAGCGCCAGGATGGCTGCTGGGAAACGTACAAGGCCTAGCCCTACAGCCAACCGCAAGTTGTTTTTTAGGGGTTACCGCTTTGCCAGCGCGTTGCACTCGCACTGGAAGCGATCGGCGCAAAGACCGGACACTCTCCTGTGTCCGGCATGTTCGCTGCGATGGCGCTTACGGCTCAACCAGCGCCGTCGACCCATATGCCTCGCCGATAGCACGCTGAAACGCATCGATCTGACTGGACGACTCCGGCGACAGGCGCGTCTTGTCGTTGATCGCCATCGCCCCACTGGAGAACGCCATGCTCAGCGTGAAATTTTCCTTCTGCAGGGCCTCCTGGTCTGACGCATCTTTGGCCTTCAGATACGTCGCGTAGTTTTCGCGCAGCGGTTCCGCCAGCTTCTCCAGAGCCGGATCGTCGATCGGCGGCAGAGTCGGGGAGAGGACGGTCAGCTTGTGAACGACAGGCGACGGGTTCTTCGGACGATTCGCTTCGAAGTAGCCCTTCGCGTCCGCATTCTTTTCGAAGAATGCGATGAAGTCCTTCGCACGAAAGACCTTGTTATGCACCGTGTTATTCAGACCGTTGTCGTGCTCGGTCACACTGTCGGGAAGCTCTTCGTCCACGCCATACGTCCAGTCCTTGTCGATGAAGAGGGCGTCCGACTGCTTCATGGTGCCTTCGAACGTCACGCCATCGAGTACGATGGTGTCGAGCTTGCCCTGATACCCGGGCGACTTGGTATTCACCTTCTCGAAGCTCTGGCGATAAATCACATAGTCACCCAGCGTCGGGTTGATGATGCCGCCCCGCCCCCGATAGTACGAGATGAACCGGATGTCGCCGACGACGTCCCCTTTCATGGTGTGTTCTCCCGCGCTGAGCGACACGCTCTCGGCGTCATGCGCGGCGATCTCGTATGCCTTACCGTCGATGGTCAGCGAAAGCGGCTTATCCGTCGGGTTGTCGATGGAGTAGCTGGCGCTGCGGTCGCCGCAACCGGAGAGAAGGGCAACGAGGAGCAACGGGATAAGTCTTTTTTTCACGGAGTTCACTATGGGGACGATCTTTCGATGGGCCGGCGAGGCTAACAAACGTCGCAGGATTTCGCGAGGTCGTCGATACGGTCGATCAGGCACGCTGGCTCAGTCAGCGGCACTAGATCGACGGGACGGATTCCGCTCACGCCTCTAGCGGATCGTCCTCATGCAGTTCGTCCATCCAGCCTTTTCGTCGGTGCAGCACCCACTCGACATGCTGGGAGAACAGCACATCGATGGTGCCGCCCTGGTGCATCGAGGCGAGACGGTGCTCGGTGACGTTGCCGAGGTGCTCCGCCTGTTCGGCATAGCCAACGATACCCTCGCGTTCGAGCTGGGCGAGGACGGCAGTCAGATTGGTGTGGCGGGCGTGCTGGACGGGCATGGTTGGTCGGCTCAGCGTGTTTGTTAGTGAATCGGCGTGGGTCGGCCAGGCTTTAGGGTGCAATTGTGAAAGAGGTGGCGCCGACGTTCCGCTACCCTGCGCACGGATTGCGGTATCGATCCCCTCACATCGCACCCATCCGCGCCCGGAACCCGCCCATGACATTGCAAGAAGACAAGGATTACGACAGCCAGTCCGTCTATTCCCCGTTGACCCTGGCCATTTACGACACGCTCGTCCTGCGTATCTCCAACCCCGCCGTGTGGCGCTGTCCGACCTCACGGATCCTCGGGATCTACGACAGTTACGTAAGTTCTAACCATCTGGATGTAGGTGTCGGCACGGGGTGGTACCTGGATCATTGCCGCTTCCCGGCCGCGCCGCGGCTGGCGCTGATGGACCTCAACCACAATGCCCTGCGCTCGGCGGCGAAGCGGGTGGAGCGCTACGCGCCCGAGAGCCACGTGGCCGACGTGTTGCAGCCGGTGCGACCGGTCGGCGAGCCGTTCGCGTCCATCGGCCTGACCTATCTGCTGCACTGCCTGCCGGGCAACATGCCCGGGAAGGCCCGTGTTTTCGACCACATGCTGCCGTTGCTCGCTCCGGGTGGCGTGATCTTCGGTGCGACCATCCTGGCGGAAGGTGTGGTGCGTAGCGGTGCGGCCGTGCGGCTGATGGCGTTCTATAACCGCAAGGGTATCTTCGGTAACGCGACGGACAGCCTGGATGATCTGCGGGCCGAACTCACGAAGCGTTTCGACAAGGTCGACATCACCGTCGTCGGCTGCGTGGCGCTGTTCGTAGCCTCGGCGCCGCGATCTTTCCGGCCCGTCCTGCAACAGGTGCCGGCTCAGAAGACGACCTGAGCCCGCACCGCCACCGAATTACCGGCGTCAGGCCCGGTAAAACTGCCCACCTGGTTATCCGTATTCCAGTGGACATAGTTGAGCATCAGCCGCGACCAGTCGTTGAGGTACCAGTTCACGCCGAGCGTATAGCTCTTGCCGATACCGCCGCGCGGTGCGTCCGCGTAGTCGTAATGGTCGACACGCCCGGCGAGCTCGAAGGCACCCCAGCCGCCCGACGTCACCGGGTTGTTCACCTTCACCGCTTTCCAGCTGCCCGAACGGCTGGAGAACCCTGGCGCTTCGCCGGTAATCATCCAGCCGGCGGCGAAACTGGACCCGTGCCGCGTGACCGAGTCGGCGGTGCTCGAATCGATGGTTCGCTTGCCGTACTCGGTCATCAGCCAGAAGTTGCGCAGTACCCCGCCCAGTTCATAGCCCTTGCCACGATCCTGCGTGGGATTGGCGATGGAGCTGGCCGATATTGCGAGGTTGTCATTGTAGTCGAGCGCGATGGCCGGCGTGTTGTTGATGCTGGTGACGCCGTCGCTGATCTTCTCGTAGTAGTACCAGCCACCCACATGCAGGAAGCCGTTTTCGGTCTTCCACGGATTCCAGTGCGCGCGGGTGAGGTACGTGGTCGAGTCGGTGCGCGTGCCCGACGTGGAACTGTTCGGGGCGTTGCCGTTGATCGACAGGCTGTAATGCCAGTTGTTGCCGTACATCCGCATCTGTGCGCCCATGCCGAAGTAGCTGACGACGGGCTGGCCCACCGCGGTCGCGGCGTTGCGCAGCATGAAGGGCACGCGCGCCGATTCGGACGAGCCTTCGGTGCCGAGATCCTTGAGGAAGTTGCCGAGATAGAACTTCGTCGTGTTGCCGAACAGCTTCGCGGTGTACGTGAGGTAGGTCTGGCGCAGGGCGACGACGTTATCGGCGAAGTCCGCTTCGACGTGATAACCGAGTGCGCCGATGGTGCCTTCGCCGCCGAGGCGCGCGCTGGTGATCTGTGCCCCGTTGATGTTGCGTGTGTCGTAATTCGATCCGCTGGTACGGGTGAAGTCGATCAGGAGGCGACCGTCGGGCTTGAAGGTGAAGAAGCCATCGTCGCTGCGGAACAGCGGGCCGGCTTCGCCGCCGAGGCCCCAGCGCGTGCTGCCACCGGAGGATTTCGTTGCGCCACCGCGCGCCATGGCGACGGCGATCTCACTCTCGCGCGTATCGGCGATGGCCGCGTCGACCTGCGCCTGACGGCGGTCGTCCTCGCTGGCAGGTGGCTGCGTGTTGGTGGGCGTGACGGGAGTACCGACACCGGCGGAGGCCACGGCGGGAGCATGCGTCTGGCCTTCCACCACGGCAAGGCGCTGCTTCAACGCATCGATCTGCGCGGCCTGCTGCCTGATCAGTTTCAACAACTCGGCGTTGGTCACCTTGTCGGCGGCCATCGACGGCGCGGACATGCCGCTGGCAAAGAGTACGGCGGCGATCGCCGGATAGAGGCGGGACTGGCTTGTCTTCATGGCATGCGTCTCGTCGTCGGTGGCGATCAGTTGTCGTCCGGAATCGCATCGCTGGCCGCGGGCGCGGCATTCGACGGCAATGTGGCGGGCACGGCGAACGGGCCGGTGTCGACGGCGTTGAAGAAGCCTGCGCGACGTGCCCAGGCGGCGAACAAGCGAGGCCATTGCGCCGGCGCCGAGCCGGGATCGCCGAGACCCCACCCATGACCACCCTTGTCGAACACATGCATTTCGGTGTCGACATCGTTCTTGTGCAGGGCGTCGAACATCACCAGGCTGTTACCGATGTTGGCGATCGGGTCGTCGGCGGCCTGCGCGAGAAAGGTCGGCGGCGTGTCGTGCGTCACGTGGAGCTCGACCGAATAGGCCTGCACCGCATCGGACTGCGTGGACAGTTCGCGGCTGGACCGTGTGGTATCGAAGGGCTTCTGCAACGAGATCACCGGGTAGATCAGCCCGGCGAAATCCGGTCGTGCCGACTGTTGGTCCGCCGCGTCGACGGCGGGATAGAACGCATCGGCAAAGCGCGTCTCGGCGATACCGGCAAGATTGCCACCCGCCGAGAACCCGACCACACCCACGCGCTTCGGATCGATGCCGAGCTCGCTGGCATGCGCACGTAAAACGCGGATCGCGCGCTGCGCATCCTGGAATGGCGCGACGGCCGGCCAGTGATCGGCGGGCAGGCGGTAATAAAGCACCACCGGCGTGACGCCCAGCGCCGCCAGCCATTTCGCCGTCGGGATCACTTCATGCCCGATCCCGATACGGAAATAGCCACCGCCGCCGATGAGGATCACCGCCGCGCCATTTGGGCGGGCGGGGCGATATACCTCGATACGCGGGCGGCTGACGTTGGAGACCGCGCCGACACCGGTACCGCTCTGGCCGATCCGCTCCGGCCCTTTCGGACCGCTGCCGCCGCCCGGCGGACTGCCGGGCCACAGATCGATGGAGGTGGGTTTACCGGCATCCGGCGCGGTTTGCGCGGCCGCCTGGCCGGTGCATGCGAGACCGACGGCCGCGGCGAGTAGCGCGACGCGAAGCAAGCTCATGACTGTTTCCCCTGTGAAGCGACGAGCGTGGGCGCGCGGTTCTCCGCGCGAGACGACAGGGCAGCGTCCAGAGCCTTGCGATCCAGCGCGCCTTCCCAGCGTGCGACGACCACGGTAGCCACGGCGTTGCCGATGAAATTGGTGAGCGAGCGGCACTCGCTCATGAACCGATCGACGCCGAGGATCAGCGCCATGCCCGCAACCGGCAGCGAGGGCACCACGGACAGGGTCGCCGCGAGCGTGACGAATCCCGCACCGGTGACGCCCGCTGCGCCCTTCGAGCTGACCATCGCCACCAGCAGCAGGGCGACCTGTTCACCGAGCGTCAGCGGTGTGTTGGTCGCCTGCGCGATAAACAACGCGGCCAGGGTCATGTAGATGTTGGTGCCATCCAGATTGAACGAGTAACCGGTGGGCACGACCAGACCGACGACGGACTTGTCGCAACCGGCACGCTCCATCTTCTCCATCAGTGAGGGAAGCGCGGCCTCCGACGACGAGGTGCCGAGTACCAGCAGCAGCTCCGCCTTGAGATAGCGCAGCAGCCGGAAAATCGAGAAACCCGCCAGTCCGGCGACCGTGCCCAGCACCACCACGATGAACAGGATCGCCGTGCCGTAGAACGTGGCGACCAGAAACAACAGGTTCGACAGCGACTCGATGCCATAGCGCCCGATGGTGAACGCGATGGCGCCGAACGCACCGATGGGTGCGGCCTTCATCAGCAGATGCACCATCGTGAACACCGGCGCGGTCAGCGACTCGAAGAAGGACACGACCGGCTTCGCGCGCTCGCCGGCCATCGTCAGCGAGATGCCGAACAGCACCGCGAACAGCAGCACCTGCAGGATATTGCCGGAGGTGAACGCGCCGACCACCGTGTCCGGAATGATGTCGAGCAGGAAGCCGGTCAGCGAGATATCGTGCGCCTTGGACGCATAGGTCGCGATTTCCTTCGTCGACAGGGTCGCGGGATCGATGTTCAGACCCGCACCCGGCTGCACCACGTTGGCCACGATCAGGCCGACGATCAGCGCGAGGGTCGAGAAGACCAGAAAGTAGATCATCGCCTTCAGCACGACGCGACCGACGGCGTTGAGGTGCGGCATGCCGGCGATGCCGGTGACCACGGTGAGGAAGATCACCGGCGCGATGATCATCTTCACCAGCTTGATGAAGGCATCGCCCAGAGGCTTCAGCGACTGGCCGAACGTCGGCCAGAAGTGGCCGAGCAGGGCACCGAGTGCGATGGCCAGCAGCACCTGGACGTAGGTCTGGCGATAGAAGGGGACAGGTACGAGGGGCGAGGCGGAGCGCAGGGACATGGCACGACAACGGCAGCTGCCCTTTTGAGGGCGGGTGCCGTTTTGTACTCCCTGCGGCCGGAACGACCCATAGCACATTCCGGCTAGAGGTCCCGCGCCTGTGCGAGCATGTCGCATGCCCCGATCGCGTCTTGCCCGCCTCGTTACCCTGCTGATCCTGTTGCTGGCCATGGCCGGGAGCGTGGCGCTGGGCGGCTGGTGGGCCTGGCGGCGGGCGCTCGGCGGCATCGCCGCGCAGTCGGCTGACCGGCTCAATCTGCATGTGCTGGCGGTGCAGCGCCTGATCGATCGCTTTACCGTGCTGCCTGACGTGCTGGCGCTGGATCCCGAGCTCAGGGCCGCGTTGTCCGGTCCGACCGCATCCATCGATACGCCGGCGCTCAACCGCAAACTGGAACAGGCCAACGGCGCGGTGCATGCTTCGACGCTGACTCTGCTGGACCGTGACGGCCACGCCGTGGCCGCCAACAACTGGAACACGCCGGAAAGTAACGTCGGTCTGGATTACCGTTTCCGGCCGTACTTTCAGGACGCGATGCGTGACGGCCACTCCACGTTCTACGCGCTGGGCGTATCCACCAACGTGCCGGGCTACTTCATCACCCGCACCGTCGACGACGATACGGGCCGTCATATCGGTGTGGTCGTGGTCAAGATCACGCTGGACGATGTGCGCCACGACTGGGCGCGCGAAGAGGACATCGTGTTGCTGGCCGACCGGCACGGCGTGGTCTTCCTGGCCAACCGTGGCCCCGAATGGATGTACCGCGCCTTGCACGCGCTCGATCCACGGGACGCCTTGTCCATCGATCGCACGCGCCAGTACGGCGGTCGCACGCTTCCCCTGATCGTACGCACCCGGGTGGGCACCGCCGGGGACGGTGCGGATCAGGTGAGGGTGTCGTCGCCCGAGCTGCCTCATGAGGTCATCTGGCGCAGCCTGCCATTACCGCAGCAGGCCTGGACACTGCACCTGCTGGCCGATGCGCGCCCGGCGACCGTGGCGGCACGTAACGCGGCGCTGATCGTACTGGCAGGCTGGCTGCCTGTGATCCTCTTTGGTCTGTTCCTGCAACAGCGGATCCGCCTTGCACGTCTGCGTCTGCGCAGCCGCGAGGAACTGGAGCGCATGGTGGCGCATCATGCCGCCGCGCTGCGGTCGGCGCAGGACAGCATCGTAGCCGCCGCGCATGAGGCGACCCAGGGGGTGCACGGCAACCTGGAGCACCTGCCGCAAGGCGTGAGCGTCGTCGATGCCTCGCTGCGTCTGGTGGCGTGGAATTCGCGTTACCAGCAGATTTTCGGTTTTCCCGACGACTACATGCGGGTGGGGCGGCCCATCGAGGACATGTTCCGCTTCAACGCACGTCGAGGCCTTCTGGGTCCGGGCGATCCCGAGGAAGCGATTCAGCGTCGTCTCGCCTACCTGCGTGCGGGTAGCCCGCACATGTATGAGCGCGAGCGTCCGGACGGCACGACGTTCGAGATTCGTGGCAACCCGCTGCCGGATGGTGGCTTCGTTACCAGTTATGCCGACATCACCGCGTACAAGGCGGCGGCGCGCGAGTTGCGCTCGCTGGCGACGAGCCTAGAGCAACGCGTCGACGAGCGCACGCGCGATCTCCACGAGGCCAAGGCGGAGGCCGAGCGCGCCAACCGATCCAAGACGCGTTTCATCGCCGCCGCCGTGCATGACCTTCTCCAGCCGTTGAATGCCGCGCGTCTTTTCATCGGTACGCTGGCGGAGGGCCGGCTCGACGCGAACGAGCGCGAACTGGCAGAGCGTGTTCGCAGCGCCCTCGACACGCAGGACGAACTGCTTGCCAGCTTGCTCGACGTGTCCCGTCTGGAGGGCGGTGCGGTCGAGCCCCGTTTCACGGCGGTGGCACTGGGCCCGCTGCTTGCCGATCTGGCCCGCCAGTTTGCCGTGCTGGCCGATTCGCGGGGCCTGCGCCTGCGTTGGGTCGACAGTGCTTTCGTCGTGCGTGCCGATGCCTTGCTGCTTCGCCGCGTGCTACAGAACTTCCTCTCCAACGCGATCCACTACACACCGCGCGGTGGCGTGCTGATTGGTGCGCGGCGGCAGGACGATGCGGTGCGCATCGAGGTCTGGGATACGGGGCTCGGTATTCCGGAGGCGAAAACACGCGCGATCTTCGACGAGTTTCTTCGCCTCGATAACGGGATGGATCGCGATCGTCGCAGTTCGGGGCTCGGTCTCTCCATTGTCGATCGCATCGGTCGGCTGCTTGGAGCGCGTGTCGGCGTGCGCTCCCGGCTGGGGCGCGGCAGCGTGTTCTCCATCGCCGTTCCGGTGTATCGCGGCGATGCCGATGTGGTCGCGCCGGGTGCGAGTGCCGAAGACGAGTCGCCCTTTACGGGGGCGCGTGTGATGCTCGTCGATGCCGACGCCGTCACGCGACAGGCGACGGCCCGGCTGTTGTCTTCGTGGGGCTGCGATGTCGTGGCCGTCCCCGGGGCCAGCGCAGCCATGCGTCATGCCGAGACCGACGAGGCACCGTCGATCGTGTTGCTCGAGGATCCGATCGATGGCATGGCTACCGAAGAGCTTCGCGTAGCGCTCGGTTCGCGATGGGGCAGCCTGCCGCCGGTCGTGCTCATCGCGGAGGCGCCCTCGGCATCGGATGTCGAGCGCGCCGCGGCGGCCGGGCTGCGCTACCTGACCAAGCCGCTGGCGCCCGCACGTCTGCGTGCGGTGATGAGCCGGCTGCTGATGCTCGCCGGCTAGCGGGTCGCGTCAGCCAGGATGCGAGCCATCGACACCCTCGTCGATGTCGAGCGACTTCACCAGCACGGCGGCCTGCGTGCGCGAGCGGCATTCGAGCTTGGACAGCACGGCCGTGACGTGAATCTTCACGGTGTTCTCGGCGAGGCCGAGCTCGGCGGCGATCTGCTTGTTGAGCAGACCTTCGGCCATCAGCATGAGCACGCGGAACTGCGCGGGCGTGAGCCGCGCCAGCCGCGCGGCCAGTTGCGCGTCGTCGTCGCTGCGCTCGGCGCGCGCACCCACGAAAGCCGTGCCGCCCTGCATGACCTCGGCCACCGCCTCGCGCAATACCTCGGCGGGTGCGGACTTGGAGACGAATCCCGCCGCGCCGAACTGCTGGGCCCGGCGCACGTTGCGCGGGTGGTCGTTCGAGGAAACCACCAGCACGGGCACGTCGGGGTGCTCGCCGCGCAACCAGAGCAGGGAGGAGAACCCCATGGCGCCCGGCATGGTCAGGTCGAGCAGGACCAGGTCGACGGATTCCCCGGAGGCGAGCACGGTCTCCATGGCGCTGTGGCTGGCGGCTTCCAGCGCACGGCCGCCGCGGAGGGGTTCGGCCAGCGCGTGCAGCAGGGCGCCGCGGAACATCGGGTGGTCGTCGGCGATCAGCAGGGTCAGAGGCATACGCCGATTCTAGGGCCTTGCTTCCACGTTCACATCACGTGCGCTCGCCCTCCCTGAAGGTATGCCTCTGGTGGAAACGCGTAGAACGATCAGGAGAAGGGCATGACCGGCGGCGCTCTCAAACGAACCATCGTCTCGGCGGTGGACGGTTTCAGCGACGATGAGCTGATGACGCGCGCCGCGGCGCTGGCGTTCTACGCGGCGCTGTCGTTCGCGCCGCTCCTGCTCCTGCTGGTCTGGGTCATTTCGCTGCTTCACCCCGAATGGCGTGACCAGCTGACCGAGGCCCTGTCGGCGGTCGTCGGCAGCCGCGCGGCTGGCGCGATCGATTCGGTGATCAACAGCGCCAGGGCGCATCCGCGAATCGGCGACATCGCGGGCGTTATCGGCATCGGCGTGACACTGTTCGCCGCTTCGGCGGTGTTCGCCCAGTTGCAGGGCACCCTCGATCGGGTGTGGCGGGTGAAGGCCCGGCCGGGCGAGGCCGTGGGCGCCTGGCTGCGCGCGCGCGGCCGCGCCTTCGCGCTGCTCGGCGGCATGGCCTTCATGATGATTGTCTCGTTTATCGTCAGCGCGATCATCCAGACCATGATCCGCGGTGACTCCACCGCCTGGAAGGCGGTGGAATTCGGTATCTCCGTGGTGGTTTTCGTGGTGGCCTTCGGCGCCATGTACAAGGTGCTCCCCGACGCGGTGATCGACTGGAGCGAGGCGCTGATCGGCGCGGTGCTCACCACGGTGCTGTTCATGGTTGGCAAGTACGCTATCGGCCTCTATATCCAGTATTCGGATGTCGGCGGCGCGTACGGACCGGCCGGTGCCTTCGTGGTGTTGCTCACGTGGACCTATTACTCATCGATCATCGTCCTGCTCGGCGCGGAGCTGACCCGTGGCGTTGCCGACGCCCGCGGCAAGCCGATCCGGCCCAGCACGCACGCGGTCGAGATCGAGGCGGCGCCGGCCGAGGTGCAGCACGGGCCGAAGCGGCCGGTGCGCCAGGTCCGGACGCTGAAGGTCTCCTCGCCCGCCGTCGCGGGCTCGCTCATCGCGGCCGGTGTGATCGCCGGACTCGTCTTCGCACCGGGCTCGCGTCGCAAGGCGCGCGGCCGCGGCGTATAACGGGGGCATGCATCCCACGCAGCCTCGCCGCGCGTTCACCGCGCGGCGCTCTCTTTTTGTCGTAAGTCCCGCGGATTCATCGCATGCTTGATCAGGTAAGACAGCAGAATCCCGACCCGGCGATGGTCGACGTCCTTTCCGGGCGCCGCCGTGGCCTGTCCGCGCTGCTGCCGTTCGCGGGGCCGGCGATGGTGGTCTCGGTCGCGTATATCGATCCGGGCAACTTCGCCACGAATATCCAGGCGGGCGCTCGCTACGGCTATGCGTTGCTCTGGGTGGTGCTCCTGGCCAATCTGGTCGCGATGTTGTTCCAGAGCCTCTCCGCCCGGCTGGGAATCGTCACGGGCCGCAATCTCGCGGAGCTCTGTCGGGATCGCCTGCCGAGACCGCTGGTCTATCTGATGTGGGTGGTGAGCGAACTGGCGGCGATGGCTACCGATCTCGCCGAATTCCTCGGCGGGGCGATCGGCCTGAGCCTGTTGTTCCACATGCCGCTGCTGGTGGGCATGGGAATCACCGGCATCGTCACGTACGCGCTGCTGATGCTGGAAGGCAAAGGCTACCGGCGGCTCGAACTGACCATCGGTGCGCTGGTCGGCGTGGTCGGACTGTCGTATCTCGTGGAGCTGTTCATCGCACCGGTGGGCTGGAAGTCGCTGGGCCAGCAGATTTTCGTGCCGAACATTCCGGACAGCGCCGCCATCGCCATCGCCGTGGGCATCATCGGCGCCACGGTGATGCCGCATGCGCTGTTTCTCCACTCGGGGCTGACCGAGCGTCGGGCGCAGCCGAAGAACGACAGCGAGCGCCGGCGGATCATCCGCCTGTCCAACCTCGAGGTGATCCTGGCCCTGGCCGTCGCGGGCCTGATCAACCTCGCCATGGTGGTGATGGCGGCCGGCGCGTTCCACGGCAGCCACCCGGATGTGGCGAAGATCGAAACCGCTTATCAGACACTGGTACCGCTGCTTGGCGGCGCTGCCGCGACGATCTTCCTGGTCTCGCTGGTCGCCTCCGGATTCTCCAGCTCCGTCGTCGGCACCATGGCGGGGCAGATGATCATGCAGGGCTTCGTCGATTTTCGCATCCCGATCTGGCTGCGACGGGCGATCACGATGTTGCCCAGCTTCGCGGTGGTGCTGGCCGGCGTCGATGCGACGCGCGCGCTCGTGCTCAGTCAGGTCGCGCTGAGCATCGCATTGCCGTTCCCGATGATCGCACTGGTGTGGTTCACCAGTCGGCGCGACGTCATGGGTGCCTTCCGCAACGGGATGCTCGTGGTGGGTCTCGCCGCGCTCGCCGCACTGGTGGTGCTCGGGCTCAACGTACTGCTGCTCATGGACGCGTTCGGCGCCGTCTCGCTCTGAATCGGAGGTCCGAATCAGCGCGTCAGAACACCGAGCGCGTCGAGCGTGACCTTCATCGCCACATCGGGCGGCGTGTCACGGTGTTCCGGCAGGAAGGCGCGCAGGCGCTTACCGTCCATCAGCACTTCCTCGTTCCACAGGTAGCGCATCTTGCGCACCTCGCGCATCGTCTCGTGAAGCGGTGCGATGAGGTTCACCATCCACCAGGCAAACGGATGCATCCGCAGCGACGGCTTACCTGACGCACGACGGATAGCGGCGTGCAGTTCGTCGCCGGTGAGGGTGTGTCCCCCGAAGTGGAAGCGTGCAAAGGTTTCGAGTTCGTCCTCGCGATCCAGTAACGCCACCAGGGTCGATGCGACGTCGGGCAGATAGGCCCACGCATGCCGCAGCGCCGGCGGACCGGGATAGCGGATCGCGCGCAGCGGTTTGCCGGGCGTCACGATGCCCTGAGCCAGCCAGTTGTTGCCGCCACCCGGCCCATAGAAGTCACCGCAACGAAGCACGAGGCTGCGTACGCCGTCGCGGGCCGCGCGTTGCAGGTGTCGTTCGACGTCGACGCGGATCTCTCCTTTGCGTGACGGCGGATGCTGCGCGGCGTCCTCGGCGATCATGGGATACACGTCGGGCCCGTAGTTGTAGACCGAGCCGGGCAGCACGATGCGCGCTCCGACGGCATGCGCCGCCGCGATGGTGTTGTCGATCATCGGCAGAACGACGCGCTCCCAGTCCTTGTAGCCGGGCGGGTTCACGGCATGGACGATGACTTGCGCTCCGTCGGCCGCGCGAAGCACGTCGGCGGCGACCATGGCGTCGCCTTCGATCCAGCGGATGCCATCTCCGGTCTTTCCCGTGTGGCGGGTCAGGGCGTTGACGTTCCAGCCCGCGGCGATCAGGGCGCGGGCCGTTTCGCCGCCGACCCCGCCGGTCGCGCCGAGGACGAGGGCAGTGCGCGGGTGCTGGGTCATGGCGGTGCTCCGTTGGGATGGGCAAAGTCTGATGGGTGTGCCCCCTGTTCGGGAATTGCGTATCAGTGAACATCTGTTATACGTTTATGTATGGCCAACACCGAGCCCGCCTGGGATCTTTTCCGCTCCTTTCTCGCCGTATTGCGCGAAGGCAGCCTGTCCGGCGCCGCGCGGTCGCTGGACATGACCCAGCCGAGCATCGGCCGGCATGTGCGGGAGCTGGAGGCGTCGCTTGGCGTTCCGCTGTTCTCCCGCGTATCCCACGGACTCATTCCGACCGACGCGGCGCTGGAGTTGCAGCCTCATGCGGAGGCCATGGCTTCCGCGGCCGCCTCGGTGCTCCGGGTCGCCTCGGGCTCGCGTGAGGCATTGCGCGGCGTGGTGCGCATCACCGCCAGCGAGGTAGTCGGCGTCGAGGTCCTGCCGCCGATGCTTGCCACGTTCCGGCGCGCGCATCCCGGCATCGTCATCGAGCTGTCGACCACCAATCGCACCGAAAATCTGCTGCGTCGGGACGCCGATATCGCCGTTCGCAGCGCGGTGCCCGATCAGGACGCGCTGGTCGCCAGGCATGTCTGCGACATACCGCTGGGCTTATACGGTCACCCTGACTACCTCGCCGTGGCTGGCGCGCCCGAACGCGTCGCCGATATCGTCACGCACGCGCTGATCGGTTACGACGAGGAAAAACCGTATATCCGCGCATTGCGGCCGGCGGGTGTCCCGTATTCGCGCGAGCATTTCGCGCTGCGCACGGATAACGATCTGGCCGCGATGGCGGCGATCCGTGCCGGCTTCGGCATCGGCTTCTGTCAGGTGCCGTTGGCGCACCGCATGGGTCTGGTGCGCGTGCTGCCCGACGAGCTCGAGGTGCGCCTCCCGATCTGGGTCGTCATGCACGAGGACCAGCGCAAGAGCCGTCGTGTCCGGGCTGTATTCGATCATCTCGCCGCCAGCCTCTCCGCCTTCGGGGGCGGCCCTGCGGATGCAAAACTGCTAACCTCCGGCGCCTGACCGACCGGAGATTTGCCATGAGCCTTATCCAGACCCCCGTTTCTTACGGTGAGCTGATCGACAAGATCACGATCCTCCAGATCAAACTGCAGCAGATCAAGGACGCGGCCAAGCTGGCCAATGTGCGCAACGAGCTCGAGCTGCTCGAGGCCACGTGGAAGAACGACAGGGCCTCCGAGACCGACATCACCGACGAGACCTCGCGCCTGCTGGCCGTCAACCAGCGCCTGTGGAAGATCGAAGACGACATCCGCATGAAGGAGCGTGCTCAGGCATTCGACGAGGAATTCATCCAACTCGCCCGTTCGGTGTACATCGAAAACGACGAGCGCGCGGCGATCAAGCGCGAGATCAACACGAAGCTGGGCTCGACGCTGGTCGAAGAAAAGTCGTATCAGGACTACCGCGCGCCGCAGGCCTGATCAGGCGAGCGGCAGTTTCAGGAACGCCGCGCAGGCCTCGAAGCGGTCTTTCATGTCGGCGACCTCGACCAGGTCCATGACGCCGGCTTTCTCGATCTTGGTGCCCCAGGGTATTTCGGACGCCGGCTTGCCGAGGAACTTGCGCGACGCCGCGTCGTATCTGTCCGCGCACCAGCGACGGTCCGAGTAGGGGCCGGAGCGGTGCGGGTTGCTGGCGGCGTGCAGCCCCAGGACCTTCGTGCCCACCGCGTTGGCCATGTGCATCGGGCCCGAATCCGGCGTGAGGATCATGGCGCTGCGTGCCAGCAGAGCCATGAAACGCTTCAGCGTGTCCTTGCCGGTCAGGTCCAGCGGGGCCGCCGCGGTCGCCGCCAGGATGCTGTCCGCCAGCGCGCGCTCGGGGTCCGACGGACCGCCGACCAGCGCGACACGCATGCCGCGCGCCATCGCGTGGTCGATCAGGGCCGCGTAGCGGTCGACCCGCCAGTTACGCACCGTGTGGCTCGACATCGGACTGACCAGCAGGGTCGGCGCGTCGCCGGGCAGCTGTTCGGCGGCCCACTCATGGGCGTCGGCGGGCACGGGAATGTCCCAGCGCACCTCCGTCTGCTTCAGGCCCAGTGGCTCGATGAAGCTGGCCATGGCGTCAAGCACGTGCTCGCCCGTGCGGGCTTCGATGCGTTCGTTGACGAAGAGCCCGTGCAGGTCCTTGGAGCGGGCGTGGTCGTAGCCGATGCGGCGATCGGCTTTTACGGCCAGGCTCAGCAGATTCGAGCGCAATGCCACCTGCATGTGCAGCAGGGCGTCGAACCGGCGTCCGGCCAGCGCCTGGCGTACCTCGCGCATGCCTTCCCGGCCCTTGCCCTTATCGAAGGTAATGAACTCGACGCCCGGAAAATCGCCCACGAGCTTGCGCTCGAGCTTGCCGACGAGCCACGTCAGGCGCGTGCCGGGCGACTTCTCCTGCAGGGTGCGGACCAGCGGAATCACGTGCGTCACGTCGCCGATGGCGGAGGTACGCAGGATGCAGAGGCTGGAATCTCCCGACGGGAGTGGACGGCTTGGTAGACTGGACACGATCGGAGTACCGGATGAGTGGCTGCGTAAGGGCGGCCGACGAATGACAGAGCAACGAGTCAAGGAGAGCGCGGGCGGGACGATTCTGTTCGACGCCACCCGTGTATCTCAAGTCGACGCACCCTGGTTCTCGCCCGACTACTGGCGCGAGCGGGGTGCGCTGCGCACGCAATCGGGTGGGCGGGGCGGTGTCGCGGTAATCGATACCCCGGCCGGCGAAGCCGTGCTTCGGCATTATCGCCGCGGTGGTATGGTCGCCCGTCTGCTCGGCGATCGCTACCTCTTTACCGGCCGCCGCCGCACACGCAGCGACCGCGAGTTCCGTCTGCTGGCCGAACTGGAGCGCCGGGGCCTGCCCGTGTCGCCGCCGGTGGCCTCACGCTTCGTTCGTCAGGGCTTCCGTTACTCGGCCGACCTGATCACCTTGCGCATTCCTGCCGCCGCCACGCTGGCCGAGCGCCTTCAGGATGGCGCCTTCAATGCGGCGCTGGCGGGACGGGTCGGCGAGCTGATCGCCCGGTTCCACCGGGAGGGCGCCTGGCATGCCGACCTCAACGCGCACAACATCCTGGTCAATGCCGATGGTCTCTACCTGATCGATTTCGACCGGGGGCGTCTGCGCCGTCCGTCGCGCGGCTGGCGCCATGCCAATCTGTCCCGCCTGAAGCGCTCGCTGGTGAAGCTCGGCGCGCGCGACGCGGCCGGGGACACCTTCGACGCCGAGCTATGGCCGGCCCTGATCGAACACTACGAACGGAGCCTGCGCGCATGACCTGGGACCTGCATTTCCTCGGAACCGGCGCGGCACACGCGGTCGAGCTCGGTTCGTCGGCCGTGGTCGTCGAGCGGGACGGCAAACCGCTGCTGCTGGTCGACTGCGGCCCCGATACCCTCGATCGCTACGTCGCCGCCTACGGCACGCCGCCACCGGCGCTCTACGTCACGCATGTGCATATGGACCATGTCGCGGGCATGGAAAGGTTGTTCTTCCGCCTGTGGTTCGACGAAGCCCTGCGCGGCCGCACCCGGGTTTACCTGCACGCCGCACTCCTGCCGTGGTTGCAGGGAAGGGTGGCCGACTACCCGGGCGCACTGGCCGAGGGCGGCGTGAATTACTGGGAGGCCTTCCATCTGCTGCCCTGCACCCGCGGGTTCTGGCACGAAGGCCATTGGTTCGACGTCTTTCCCACCCGGCATCACGTGCAGGGCACCTCGTACGGCCTGGCGCTGCGTGGCAGCTTCGTCTACACGGGCGATACGAGGCCGGTGCCGGAGGCCCTGGCGCTGCACGGCGCGGCTGGCGAACTGATCGCCCACGACTGCGGCGTCATCGGCAATCCGTCGCATACCGGCGTGGACGATCTGGAGCGCGAGTACGCGCCCGAGGTCACCGCGCGTATGGCCCTGTATCACTACGGCAGCGCCGAAGACGGTGAAACGCTGGTCTCACGCGGCTACCGGATCGCTCATCCGGGAGAACGCCTGACTCTGCCCGAACCGGAGCCGCCGCGTCCCGGTGCCGGCTGAGGCTTGCCCCGCCGCGGCGGGAACGTTATCCTTCCGCTTCTTTGCCGGACAGGACGCCGGGGAAGAGGATGTGCAAGTGCGGAGAGGTGTCCGAGTGGTTGAAGGAGCACGCCTGGAAAGTGTGTATACCCTAATAAGGTATCGCGGGTTCGAATCCCGCTCTCTCCGCCAAATCTAAAGTGCGACACCGTTAAAGGTGGCGCAGAGACAAACGAAGCGACACCGTGGGAGCGGGATTTGAACCCGCGCGGGTTCGACAAATTTGTCTGGAACAAATTTGGACGGCGCGTAGCGTCGGCCCCGTAGCGAAGCGGAGGGGTGAGGGCAGGAGCCCGAACAATCCCGCCCGCACGGTTGCAACACCCTGCTTTTAAATTGATTTACCGTCTTTATGGTGACCCTGTCGGTCCCCCCGCGACGATAGTCCGTAAACTCCGCCAGGTCCGGAAGGAAGCAACGGTAGCGGACGACTCGGGTGCCGGGGTGTGGCTGGCAGGGTCATCGCCTTTTCGGGGCTGGGGTGCGCCCGACGCGTGTCCTTGGCACAATCCACTGTCGCCCCAAGGTAATACGCATGTCCTATCAGGTCCTCGCACGCAAGTGGCGCCCACGCAAGTTCGCTGAACTCGTGGGACAGGAGCACGTGGTCCGCGCGCTTACCAACGCGCTCGACTCCGGTCGCATGCATCACGCCTATCTGTTCACCGGCACCCGTGGTGTCGGCAAGACCACGATCGCCCGCATCTTCGCCAAGTCGCTCAACTGCGAGCGCGGCGAGTCGGCAGACCCGTGCGGCGAATGCGCGGTCTGCACTGCGGTGGATGCGGGTCGCTTCGTCGACCTGCTCGAGATCGACGCGGCCAGCAACACCGGCGTGGACGATGTCCGCGAGGTGATCGAGAACGCGCAGTACGCACCGTCCCGGGGGCGCTTCAAGGTGTACCTGGTGGATGAGGTGCACATGCTCTCGAAGCCGGCGTTCAACGCGCTGCTGAAAACGCTGGAAGAACCGCCCCCGCACGTCAAATTTCTGCTTGCGACCACGGATCCGCAGAAGCTGCCGGTGACCGTGCTGTCCCGCTGCCTCAAGTTCAACC
Source organism: Dyella sp. 333MFSha (assembly GCF_900102405.1). Taxonomy (NCBI): domain Bacteria; kingdom Pseudomonadati; phylum Pseudomonadota; class Gammaproteobacteria; order Lysobacterales; family Rhodanobacteraceae; genus Dyella; species Dyella sp. 333MFSha. The sequence goes on from NZ_FNBR01000001.1 coordinate 570,406, forward strand.
TGAAGCGGCTGCTGCCGGATCAGATCACGGGCCAGATGCGCCACATCCTCGGTGCCGAAGGTATCGAGTACGACGACGAAGCCATCGGCGAACTCGCGCACGGCGCGGACGGCTCGCTGCGCGACGGTCTGTCGCTGCTCGACCAGGCTATCGCCTACGGCGGCGGCGCGGTGCGTGCGGACGATGTGCGCGCCATGCTCGGCAGCGTCGAGCGCGGCCAGGTGCTGGGTGTCCTCGAAGCGCTGGCGGCCGGCGACGGCGCCGCGTTGATGGGCGAAGCCGAGCGCATCGCGTCGTTCTCTCCGGATTTCGCCGGCGTGCTCGACGATCTGGCGACGGTGCTTCATCGCATTCAGCTGATCCAGCTGGTGCCCGGTTATCGCGAAGAAGAGAGCGATGCCGGCCTCGCCGATATCGCCTCGCGCATCGCGCCTGAAGACGTCCAGCTGTATTACCAGATCGCCACCACCAGTCGCCGCGAGTTGCCGATGGCGCCCGACGCGCGCATCGGTTTCGAGATGGCCTTGCTGCGCATGTTCGCCTTCCGTCCGACCGACGGCGGTGGAACCGTGGCGGCGGCCGCCGTGGCACGTGCACCCGTTTCCGCGCCCGCGGCGCGCCCGTCCGCACCAGCGGCGGCAGCGGCACCGGCTGCGGCGCGCCCTGCGGCTCCGCCTCCGGCCGCCGCTCCGGCCGCCGCGCGGGCTCCGTCGCGTCCGGCCGCAGCGCCAGCGCCTCCGGCGTCGGAACCTGCCGCGCCCCCCCGGCCGATCAGCATCGGCGCCGATGGTCTGCCAGACTGGCACGACATCGTCGAGCGGGCGAACCTGCGTGGTCCGATCGGGCAGCTGGCGCAAAACTGCTCACTGCGTGAGGTGGACGGCGAGAGCATGGTGCTCGCGCTGCAGCCCCAGCACATGCATCTGGCGGTCGAGCCACTGACCAGCCAGATGGAAGAAAAGGTCTCGCGCGCGCTCGACCGCCGCGTGCGCTTCCGCTTCGTCGCCGACCGGGGCAACCTGGGCACGCCGGCGGAGCGCAGGGCGCAGGCGGCCAGCGACGCGCAGGCCAGGGCGGAAGCCTCGATGGATGCCGACCCCCTTGTACAGGCGCTCAAGCGCGACTTCGACGCGCGCGTCATCCCGCAATCGATCAAACCCGTGGAGCCAGGAACGTGAAAGGTCAAATTGGTCAGCTGATGCAGCAAGCGCAGCGCATGCAGGACGAAATGAAGCGTGCGCAGGACGAACTCGCCAAGACGGAAGTCACCGGCTCCGCGGGTGGCGGCCTCGTCACCGTCACGATGACCGGTGGTCACGAAGTGCGCGCCGTCCATATCGATCGCCAGACGTTCGCTGACGATCCGGAGATGGCCGAGGATCTGGTCGCCGCCGCCGTCAACGACGCGGTCAACAAGATCGCCGAGATGAGCCGCACGCGTCTGGGCGGCGTCACCGCCGGCCTGAACCTGCCTCCGGGCATGAAGCTCCCGTTCTGACGGATCGTCCGACGACACGATGAGTAACGGCTCCCGCCTTCTCGGTGAACTGATCGATGCCCTGCGCTGCCTGCCGGGCGTCGGTGCGAAGAGCGCCCAGCGCATGGCCTTCCACCTGCTCGAACGCGAGCGGCAGGGTGGCCTGCGCCTTTCGTCCGCGCTGGAGTCGGCGATGCGCGATGTGGGCAACTGCACGCGCTGCCGCAATTTCAGCGAGACGCCGGTCTGCTCGCTGTGCGCCAGCGCCACGCGCGACAAGCAGGTGCTGTGCATTGTCGAGTCGCCGTCCGATCTCGCGGCCATCGAACAGGCCACCGGCTTTCGCGGCCACTACTTCGTACTGCTGGGACGGCTTTCACCCCTCGACGGGCTGGGTCCCGACGAGCTCGGGCTGCCCTTGCTCGCCGAGCGGCTGGGGGAGGGCGAGATCGAAGAAATGATCATCGCGACCAACCCGACCGTGGAAGGCGAAGCGACCGCCCACTACATCGGGCAGCTGGCGAAGGCCGCGGGTATTCGTGCCACGCGCCTGGCTCATGGCGTGCCGCTGGGTGGTGAACTGGAGTTCGTCGACCGCGGCACGCTCGCTCACGCATTCGGCAGCCGGCAGTCGCTCGGCTGATATCCAGGGAAACCCGATGACCGACACCATTTTCGCCAAGATCGTCCGCCGCGAAATCCCCGCCGATATCGTCTTCGAAGACGATGACGTGCTGGCCTTCCGTGACCTCAACCCGCAGGCGCCGGTGCACGTGCTCTTCATCCCGAAGCGCGCCATCGCCACGCTGGACGATGCGACCGCGGGCGACGCCGAGTTGCTTGGAAAACTGCTGCTCGCCGCGGCGTCCTACGCCCGCGACCAGGGCCTGTCGAAGGACGGCTATCGCACCGTCATCAACACCAACACGCACGGCGGCCAGACGGTCTTCCACATCCACGTCCACCTGCTCGCCGGCCGCCAGATGCACTGGCCGCCGGGCTAAGCCGGACGACAGGCACAAAAAAGCCGGCACATGGCCGGCTTTTTTGTGGGTCGCGATACTCAGCGAGCGCGCGGCGGCGGCGGGGGCCGCACGATGATCGTGCGCGGGCGGTAATAGAACGGATCGCCCCACGGACCGTAGCCGTACGGGCCAAAACCCGGGCCCCAGCCCGGACCCCAGAACGGGTCGTAGAACCCCGGACCGTAGCCACGGTTGATCGGCACGCGCTTCGGCCAGAGGTAGACGACGTCCGCCTCGACGCGGGGATAGGCGTAATCGAAGTCGCCCACCTTCTGCGAGACGGCGCCATGCAGCGTGCCGGTGACGGTGATTTCGCGACCGCGGGTGAACACCTCGGGGTCGTAGAAGCCGTCGCGGCAGGCAACGAAGCGGCCCTGGCTATCGGACTTGCTCGCCGTCGGCCGGGCTTCGCTGTCGAGCGGCTCGGAAAGCACGAAGAAACACGTCTGCTGCGGACCCGGCTCCGTCTTGATGATCTCGCCGCCCCAGCGCACTTTCGCGCCCGGTGCGCCGCCCTGCTGGGCGCCCGAAGTGGATACGTCGTTGAACTGACCCTGCAGCGGCTGCGGCACCGTGGCGCAAGCGCCGAGAGCCAGAGTCGCGGCCGCGATGGCCAGCGGTTTGTACATGGACATGACACATCTCCTGGAAGCGCCGGACACAGTCGGCGCCATGACCTATTTGACCACGCGGCGCGGCCTTAATTCCTTCACCGCACGACTGAATTCACTTACTGATTCAGGCGGCGGTTCGTCATTGGCATAACGCGACCGCAAGTAGACCTCGCTCAACCTTTCCAATGCATTTCGATGGTCGGGCAGCGCGCGGGCCGCGCGAGCCATGAAATGCTTCGGTCCTTCGCCTGCCCGTCGTGTCACGCCGGCCTTTTCGAGTTTCCTCTGTAGCCGGCGCATCCACACATCCAACTCATCGCCTTCACGTCGCTGAAACAGCGCCCATCCCAGGGCGACCACGACCAGCAGGGAGCAACCGATGGCGAGGACGATCGCCAGGTCGCCGACTTCCGCCCGGCGAATGCCGAACGGCTGCAGCAGGCCCTGCTGACGGAGCGAGTCGAATCCGTTAACGGCCTGGTTCCACCATTGGTTGACCACATCCCAGCGATCTCGCGCGCTTCGCCACCACGCCGCATTGAAGAAACTGTCGCCGCCGTCACCTACCGCCGCGGCGGCCGCAGCACCCAGCGTCACGCGTTCGGGGCGCACGGCGCCGGTCGGATCGAAGCGAACCCAGCCGCGTCCTTCGAGCCAGAGTTCCGTCCACGCGTGTGCGTCGGCCCGACGAATCAGGAGGTAGTGTCCGAGCGCATTCCAGTAGCCGCCCTGATAGCCCGTGACCACGCGCGCGGGGATACCCGCTGCGCGCATCAGAAAGGTGAAGGTCGACGAATAGTGCTCGCAGTAACCCTCGCGGGTGCCGAACAGGAAGTCGTCGATGCGGTCGCGTCCCAGTGGCGCCGCGGCCAGCGTGTAGCGGAAGCCGCCGTCGTGAAACATCGCCAGGGCGGCCTGGGCGATCGCGGTGGGATTGCCGCCGAATTGCGCGACCCACGCGGCCGCCTGCGCCCGCGCACGTGGCCCGACGTTCGCCGGAAGCTGCAGGTTGGCGCGACGGGTCTGCGGGTCCAATGTCGCATCGAGACGGTATTCGCCGGTCGCCGTCGCGTCGTACGTATAGGTCTTGTCGAGTCGCTGATTCGCGAGCGCGGTCCGATCGCTACGCATGCTCGCATCGGTGGGCGCGGTCACGGGCATGTCGAGCATGGGCAGCACCCGCTCGCGCGTCGGCTCCAGCGTGACCCGATAGTGGAACCGCGCCGATCCCTCGAGAACGCCGTCATCGCGGCGGAGAAATCCCGGACTCCATGCCTGTCCGTCGAAGCGCGTCATCGTGAAGGCGCGGAAGTAACGCGAGCTGGCAATCGGGACGGGCCCATCGAAGCTGACGCGCATCGCGGGTGTGTCGTCGGTAAGCACCTCGGCCATGTCGCCGGGTGCCATGCGGTCCGACAGTCCGGTCGTGGCGCGGTCCATCGTCGGCGCTCCCCAGAGGGGTGAACTCAGCCGGGGAATGAACAGGAAGGCGAACAGGGCGAGGGGGATCGACACGACCAGAGCCAGAAGCACCGGCATGACCTCGACGCGCAGGCGCATGCGTGCAGGCTCCACTTCCTCCACCGAGCGCAGGGTCATCACGGCGGGCACGATGCCAAGGGCGACGATCAGCGTCGCGACGATGCTCTGGTCGAACAGCAATGCGCTCATCAGTGCGAACGCGGCGAAAGCCACGCCGACGCGCGCGTCGCGCAATCGCTCGCTCTCCATCAGTTTGAGCACCAGCAGGCCCACCGCGAACGCGCTGCCGGGCTCGCGTCCGAACAGGGTGCCGTAGGTGGAAACGATGAGCGCGAGCAGCAGTCCGATCAGCGGGACCTTGATCCAGACCGGTGGATGACGACCGCCTCGGCGACGTTGCTGCCAGCGGGCCACCAAAACCACAGCGAGGCCAGCCGTCAGCCACCAGGGCAGGTGCGGCGCGTGGACGCCGACGACGAACGCCATGGTGAGGCAGAGCAGGTCGAACGATCGGGGCGCGAGGCGGGGCTCGTCCGACGGGCGTGCACGCAGCGAAGGGCGGAAGCCGGTCATGGGCGCAGCGCCAGGGCGGTCATGCAGCGGTGGTAATGCTCGTCACCCTGTGCCACGTCGAAATATCCGTCCGGCAGGCGAAGGCTCCAGCGACGGCCGGATTCGCGAGCCTCGTCCACCCAGCGGGCCAGTCGGGCGATCCGCGACTCGTCGTCGAGTCCGTGCATGCTGTCCCAGTCCAGTCGCCAGTCTTCCTGTGGCGCGGGCTGTTCCAGATCCTTCACCAGCAGGGAGTGGTGCCGGGCACTCAGTTTCCAGGCGATCAGCCGGCGCGGATCGCCGGCACGATATTCGCGCAGCGAAGCGAGTTCGTCGCCGGGGCGGGGGCGACCGCGGTCCGCATCGCCCTGCGGTTCGAAAGGTGTCGGGCCCATGCCTTCGGGGCGCGGATACACGAGCACGGCCCGATCGGGATTGAGCCAGCTCCAGACACGGAACATGCCCAGAGGCCAGCGGCTGTGCAGTCGCATGCGCGGCAGCGGCAACCAGCCGCGGAACTCGGTGGGCAGGTCGAACTCCACCGTCGCCGCTCCGCCTGCCGGTACGACCACCACGTGTTCCCTGCCTTCGACATCGAGGCGCACAGCCATGCGCTCGCGCTGCGATGCTCCGATATCGAGGAAGACACGAACGTTCTCGCCGGCGCGCGCCGTGCCCATTCGCAGACCGCCCACGGTGATGCCGTTGAGCACGCGAAACGCCACCAGCATGCTGCCGGCACTCACCGAGCCGACCAGACAGGTGAGGAGCAGGGCGGCGTTATTGGCGTAGTTCAGCGCGCCGATCAGCATGACGGCCAGCAGCACGGTAAACCCCAGGCCGAAACCCGTCGGCACGATATAGATGCGCCGCCGGTGCAGCACGATGGGCATCGGCTCGCGCTGGCGCATGCGGGTGAGTGACGGCAGTCGTCGCTCCGCCCAGGCGGTGAGTCGCTGCACCGCGTCGGGCATCAGGGCACCGCGGTCTCGGCGAGAATCGCCCGGGCAATGACCTCGCGCTGGCTTCCCCGTCCGGGCACGAGTCGATGCGCGGCGGTGGGGACGAACACGGTCTGGACGTCCTCGGGAATGACGTAGTCACGGCCGCTCAGCAACGCCCACGCGCGCGACGCCGCAAGCAGGGCGAGTCCGGCGCGGGGCGACAGGCCGACCCGCACCTCGTTGTGTTTACGGCTGGCCGTGAGCAGGGCCTGCAGATAGTCGAGCAGGGTGCCGGTGACCTTCACCGCCTGGGATGCCGCATGCAACTGGTCGATCGCCGCGATGTCGAGGCGCGGACTGAGCGAGGCCATCATGTCGCGGCGGTCCTCGCCGATCAGCAGTGCGCGTTCGGCGGCGGGGTCGGGGTAGTCGAGGCTCAGGCGCAGCATGAAGCGATCCAGCTGCGAATCCGGCAGAGGGAACGTGCCGGCGAGATCCAGCGGATTCTGCGTCGCGACGACGAAGAAGGGGCGAGGCAGTTCGTGCGTCACACCGTCCACGGTGACCTGTCCCTCGGCCATGGCCTCGAGCAGGGCGCTCTGCGATTTCGGCGTGGCGCGGTTGATCTCGTCCGCCAGCAGGAGGCTGGTGAAGATCGGGCCGGGATGGAAACGGAACTCGCCGGTCTCGCGCTCGTACACGCTGACCCCGATAATGTCCGAAGGCAGCAGGTCGCTGGTGAACTGGATGCGCTGGAACTCGAGGTCGAAGGTGGCCGCCAGCGCATGAGCGAGCGTGGTCTTGCCGACACCCGGGACGTCTTCGAGTAGCAGGTGTCCCCCGGCGATCAGGCAGGCGAAGGCCAGTTTGACCTGACGCGGTTTGCCGAGCAGTACGCCGTTGACCTGTGCGAGGGCGCCGTCGAGTCGATGGCGCAGCATTTCATCGTTGAGTGGATTCGTTGCGGACATGATCGATGCGTGAGCTCCCCGTCCTGGCCATGTCGATGCGAGATCGTTCGAGTGTAGCGGCGCGCGCGCGATCCTGGCGAGGCACGTTTCTCGTCCTGTTCGTGCTGACGCTGCTGGGCAAGCTTTTCATCGCATGCACCTTGTCGCCCTTCGGTGACGAAGCGTTCTACTGGCAGGAGAGCCTCGCGCCCGCATGGGGCTACAGCGACCTTCCGCCCCTCACGGCGTGGCTGATCGCGGTATCGGAGGCGTGCTTCGGTCACGGCCTTCTGTCGATGCGCCTGCCATTTCTGCTGATCGGCGCCTGTATCCCGTGGCAGGTAGGCGCGATCGCAGGACGCTACGGTGGTGAGATCGCGCGCTGGCAGGCGGCGACCTTCGCCCTGAGCCTTCCGCTGGTCGGATCGCTGGGTGTGCTGGCGTTGCCCGATGTACCGCTGACCTTCGCCATCGTGCTTGCCTCGCAGGGTTTGATCGCCGCGCTTGAGAAAAATCTGTATCGCGACTGGACGCTGCTCGGCGTGGCGCTGGCGGTCGCCTGGATGACTCACTATCGCGCCGCCATGCCGATGCTCGGCGGCCTCGTGTTCCTGGCCGCCACCGCGCGCGGCAGGGCGCAGTGGCGGCGTCCCGGCATCTGGCTTGCGCTGGCTCTGGCGTCGATCGGTCTCGTGCCCATCGTGCTGTACAACATGGCGTCGCGCGGCGCCGGTGTCGCGTTTCAGCTGGTCGACCGGAATCCCTGGCAGTTTCATGCGGATGCGCTGGTGCAGCCGCTGGAGCAGGCCGTGGCCTGCACACCCGTCGCATGGGTGGTGATGCTCTGGGCGCTGTGGCGAAGCTGGCGCCGTCGCGCGGAGGCGCCCTTCGATGTCGTCGCGGCTATCGCGGGCACGTTCGTCCTTGCTTACTTCGTGCTTGGCCTGTTCGCGGACGACGTGCGCTTTCGTGCGCACTGGCCGATGCCCGCTTACACGCTGCTGTGCGCCGCACTACCGTTACTGCTCGAGGATGCCGCGAGCGGATGGCGCAGGGCGGCGCGCGGTGGATTTGCGCTCGCGGCGCTGGGGCTGGTCATCGGGCTGGCCTATCTCGGTCTTGCCGCGTCGCCGTCGGGCGCCCGCATGCTTTCGGGAGCCAAGGCGTTTCCGGCGAATTTCACGGGCTGGCGGGAGTCCTCGGCAGCGGTCGCGAGGGTATTGCGCACGGACCCATCCCTGGTCGTGGTGGCCGACAACTTCATGCTGGCGGCGGAACTGCGTTTCGCACTCGGCGGCGGGCGCGAGATCTATGCGCTCGACAGTCCGCTGAACACGAAGCATGGTCGCGCAAGACAGCTCGCCGACTGGGGTCTGGATGAAAGAGGACTGTCCCTGCATCGGGACGCGCGGTTGCTGCTTGTGGTCGACGAAACCGCGCTGCGTGAGCGTGAGCGGCGCGACTGGCTGGGATCGGTGTGTTCGCGTGTGGCGCTGGGTGAGTCGGTGACTCGTCTCGACCTGTTCGACAAGCGGCGCCGTTTTGGCTTGTATCGTGCCGGGCCGGCGCCGTCGACGGGGTCGACGGGTGTCGCCGACCCCGATGCCTGCCGGGTGTGGACCGCTGCCGCGCGCGCCGGCGGCTGAGGCCTCAGGGGAGTTCGACGCCCGCGGCACGCAGCAGGCGTGACGTCGCGATCAGCGGCAGACCGACCAGCGCCGTGGGGTCTTCGTTGACGATGCGCTCGAACAGGGCGATACCCAGTCCTTCACACTTGAAGCTCCCCGCGCAGTCGAGTGGCCGCTCGCGCTCCACGTAGCGTTCGATGTCCGCCTGGGTGAGGGTTCGGAACGTCACCCGGGTTTCGTCGACGTGGGTCAGTGCGTCGCCTTGCGCATCGATGACGCAGACGGCCGTGTGAAAGACCACGTCATGGCCCGAGCTCGCGGCGAGCTGCCGGTGGGCCTGATGGACGGTGCCGGGCTTGTCCAGCACGGTGCCGTCGAGATCGGCGACCTGATCGGAACCGATCACGACGCTGCCGGGGCGGAGGGCGGCGACCGCGCGCGCTTTCGCCTCCGCCAGGCGGGCTGCGCGGGAGGCGGGGGCTTCGCCGGGAAGGGCTGCTTCGTCCGTACCGGGCGAAACTTGCCCGAAGTCGTCGAGCAGGCGCCGCAGCAGGCCGGCACGGTGGTGGGAGGTCGATGCGAGGACGACCATCGGGGAGGGCACGTCAGAATTCCTTGTGAATGTGTTCGCGCACGGCCGTGTCGAGTGCGGTCTGGGCGTCATCGAGGGCACGCAGGCGAGGCTCCAGCTGCTGGCGGGCGCGGATCAGGGCATCCACCGCCTCATCGAGCTCGCGCTGGCTGGCGTCAGGACCGCGGTCGCGGATCCACAGCCGCTGCTGGAGCAGGGCGCGCAGTCCGGAGTCCACGGCCTGCTGAGCCTCGATCTCGCCTGCCGCGGGCTGGTCGGGGCTGACCGACATCACCGCATGGGCGCGCTGAAGGCGATCCCGGCAATCCTTCAGATCCGCCTCCAGCCGGTCGGCGTTGTCCATCAGGCTCTGCAGGGCGCCGTGGCGTCGGCGCGTCCGCTGGTGGCGGAGCACCCATACGGAGAGCCCGACCGCTAGCGCAAAGACGATGGCAAGTGCATAATATGCAACGGAAAACACGCGACCTCTTCCTTCCTGGGGGCTGGTGGCGGCAATCGGGAACCAGGCATGGCAGTCTGCACGAAAGCCCCGCGACTGCGCAAAACCGCCCTGTGTCCCACATTCGACCGCCTAACCGGTTGACTTCAAGGGTGTTGATGCCTACCATTTCCCGATTATGTCCGTGACTTTGCCATCGTCCGTGGACGCTTGGCGCGAAGTTCGTGCGCGGCGTTCGTTCCAGGGTCAGCTTCCCGTGTCGGTTTTCACCCGTCTCGGAGAAGTCATCGCGTCCACCGAGGGTGACGTGACCTACGAACTGGACTTCGGCACCGACGACTTCGGCACGAAGTACGTAGCCGTCCGTGCGACAGCACCGTTGACACTCATCTGTCAGCGATCGCTCGAGCCGTTCGTGCTGCCGGTCGAAGTCGATACGCGTCTCGGACTGATCGTGCGTGAGAGTGAGGAAGCCGGGCTTCCGCCGGGTTACGAGGCTTTGCTGGTCGAAGACGACGGCAAGCTCAATCCCATCGCGACGATCGAAGATGAACTGCTGTTGGTGCTGCCCCTGGTCCCGGTCAATCCGGACTATGAGTTGCCCGACGACATGCTTGGAGCCGGTGAGGAAGAAGAACCCTTGCCGGAAAAGACCGAAAACCCGTTCGCGGCACTCCGCGGACTCATTAAGTAATTTCGCTGGAGATTCGCCATGGCCGTTGCCAAGAGCCGCAAGACCCCGTCCACCCGCGGCATGCGTCGTTCGCACGATGCGCTGACCACCGTTCAGCTGTCGACCGACCCGACGAGCGGCGAAGTCCACCTGCGTCACCACGTGACCAAGGACGGCTTCTACCGTGGTAAGAAGGTCATCGACACCCGCGGCGCGGTTGAAGTCGAAGACTGATCCGTCCCGCCAGGGATGATCAGAACGCAGGCGGCGCGGCAACGCGCCGTTTTGCGTTTCCGAAACACCATCACGATGGGGATACGGTTCTGAAATACGCCCGCATCATAGGCACCGGCAGCGCACTTCCCGACAGGGTGGTCACCAACGCCGACCTCGAAAAGATCGTCGACACCAGTGACGAATGGATTCGCACGCGCACGGGTATCACCGAGCGCCACATCGCCGCGGACGGCGAAACCACCAGCGATCTCGCCTTCCTTGCCGCGCAGCGTGCGCTCGAGGCGGCTGGCGTCAAGGCCAGTGACATCGACCTGATTGTCGTCGGTACGACGACGCCGGATCTCATCTTTCCGTCCACCGCCTGTCTGGTTCAGCACCGGCTGGGTGCCAACGGCTGTGCCGCGTTCGACGTCAATGCGGCCTGCTCGGGCTTCGTTTACGCCCTGGGCGTGGCCAATGCGTTCATTCGCAGCGGACAGTCGAAGCGCGCGCTGGTGATCGGTGCCGAGACGCTGACGCGCATGGTCGACTGGACCGAGCGCGAGAGTTGCGTTCTCTTCGGTGACGGCGCCGGCGCGGTCGTTCTCGATGCGTCCGACGAGCCGGGCATCTACACGACGCGCATGCGCGCCGACGGTGGATTCAAGCATCTGCTGTTCAACCCGGTCGGTGTTTCCGTCGGGTTCACCGACGCGCCCAACCATGGGGTGAAGATCACCATGCTTGGCCGCGAGGTGTTCAAGGTCGCGGTGAAGACGCTCGACGCGCTGGTCGGTGAAACGCTCGCCGATGCGGGCATGACCGAGGACCAGGTCGACTGGCTGATCCCTCACCAGGCCAACCTGCGGATCATCGAGGCAACGGCCAAGCGGCTGAACATGTCGATGGACCGCGTGATCGTCACGGTCGACAAGCACGCCAACACCTCGTCGGGTTCGGTGCCGCTGGCGCTCGATTACGCCATCCGGTCGGGCAAGGTGAAGCGCGGGCAGAATCTGCTGCTCGAGGCGTTCGGCGGCGGGTTTACCTGGGCGTCCGCGCTTCTGAGGTATTGATCGGGTTGTCGCATCCGCGCCTTGTTGGCGTATCGCGCGCGGGGCGCGCTCCTACGACAACCGCGCTGTAGGAGCGCGCCCCGCGCGCGAATAGCCAACAGCGCGGTGACGCGGTAACGACTGATTCCGGCGTCACCACACGCCTGCGAATGGTGCAATCGCCTCCGGGTTGCTGCACCATTCGCGGTTTGAAGTCCCGGAATCGTCTCGAATGACCTCATCCAGCGCCTCGCTCGCCTTCGTTTTCCCTGGCCAGGGTTCGCAGTCCGTCGGCATGCTTGCCGACCTCGCCACCGCGCATCCTGAAGTCCGTGCCACCTTTGACGAAGCTTCCGCGGGCGCCGGTGTCGATCTGTGGGACATCAGCCAGAACGGCCCGGAAGAAAAGCTCAACAGCACCGAGAACACGCAGCCGGCACTCCTGGCCGCCAGCGTTGCCGTCTGGCGTGTCTGGGTGAAGCAGGGCGGTGTCATGCCGGCCTTCCTCTCCGGCCATAGCCTCGGCGAGTACAGCGCGCTGGTCGCCGCGGGCGCCTTGTCCCTGAAGGATGCCGCCGGGCTGGTCGCCGAGCGTGGCCGCCTGATGCAGGCTGCCGTGCCGGCTGGCGTGGGCGCCATGGCTGCGATCATCGGTGGCGACGACGCCCAGATCGCCGAGGTCTGTGCAGAAGTGGCCCAGGGGCAGGTCGTCGCTCCGGCCAACTTCAACTCGCCGGGCCAGCTGGTGATCGCGGGTCACGCCGAGGCGGTGGACCGCGCTCTGGCGCGCCTTGCCGAGCTCGGCGTGAAGAAGGCCGTGAAGCTGGCCGTTTCCGTGCCGTCGCATTGCATGCTGATGCGCGATGCCGCCGATCGCCTGGGCGAAAAGATGGCCGCCATCGAGTGGTCGATGCCGTCGATTCCGGTGATTCAGAACGCCGACGCCGCGGCGCACACCTCGGTCGAGGACATTCGTGGGGCGCTGATGCGCCAGCTCTACCTGCCGGTACGCTGGACCGAATGCGTCCAGGCGCTGGCTGCCGCCGGGGTGACTCAGACGCTCGAGTGTGGCCCGGGCAAGGTTCTGGCGGGTCTTATCAAGCGTATCGACAAGTCGGTGGAGGCCAAGCCCATCGGCGCGCCTGCCGACCTCGATGCCGCCCTGGCGGCCGTGCAGGGCTGATCCGGCCCTTCTTCTTTCTTAAGTACGACAGGACACGCATTCCATGACCCAGTCCCTGAAGGGTGAAATCGCCCTCGTCACCGGCGCCAGTCGCGGTATCGGCGCGGCGATCGCCGATCGGCTCGCCGCGCTCGGCGCGACCGTTTTCGGTACGGCCACCAGCGAGGCCGGTGCGCAGGCCATCAGCGATCGCCTCGCGCCGCACGGCGGCCACGGCCGCGTGCTCAACGTCACGGACCCTGCCGCGATCGAGGCGCTGATCGACGCGATCGCCAGGGAGACCGGTGCTGTTTCCATCCTGGTGAATAACGCCGGCATAACGCGCGACCAGCTGCTCATGCGCATGAAGGAAGACGACTGGAGCGCGATCATCGAGACCAATCTGACCTCGGTGTTCCGTACGTCCAAGGCCGTCATGCGCGGCATGATGAAGGCACGCAAGGGTCGCATCATCAGCATCGCCTCGGTCGTGGGCGTCACCGGCAACCCCGGTCAGGCCAATTACGCGGCCGCCAAGGCGGGCATCATCGCGTTCTCCAAGTCGCTGGCCCGCGAGATCGGCTCACGTGGCATCACGGTCAACGTGGTGGCGCCGGGCTTCATCGACACCGACATGACCCGCGCCCTGCCGGAGGAGCAGCGCACGGCGCTGCTGGCCGGCATCGCCCTGGGGCACCTGGGTGAATCGGAGGATATCGCCGAAGCCGTGGCCTTCCTGGCCTCGCCCGCGGCGAAATACATCACCGGCGAGACGCTCCACGTCAACGGCGGCATGTACATGCCCTGATGGGGCAGGGCCGGCGGCAGTCGCCACCGGCCCGTTTTTGAGAGACAATCTCTTTTTCGCGTCCGGCTCAGAAACGTCGGACGTTATTCACGTGGCGGCGGTGTGTTGGCGGGCCTGGTCCTTAGCCACTACAATGCCGCCGGATTTTTCCCTCGGGAGGTAAAGGCAACATGAGCACCATCGAAGAGCGCGTCAAGAAAATCGTCGTTGAACAGCTGGGCGTTAAGGAAGACGAAGTCACCACCAACGCTTCGTTCGTGGACGATCTCGGCGCCGATTCGCTCGACACCGTTGAGCTCGTGATGGCCCTCGAAGAAGAGTTCGAGTGCGAGATCCCGGACGAAGAAGCTGAGAAGATCACCACGGTTCAGCAGGCGGTCGATTACGTCAAGGCCCACGTCAAGGCCTGATCCACATCTACCGGCTGGTTGTCGATCGGAGGCGTCGCCTCCCGTCGATCTCCGAGCGACATGGAAGCTGCGCCTTACGGCGCAGTTTTCGTTTGCGGCAAACGCAACCTGCGCCCGCGTATGGTTTGCGCGGGAACAGTTGAGGATGAGAACGCATGAGTAAACGACGTGTGGTAGTGACCGGTATGGGCATCATCTCGCCGGTCGGCAACGATGTCGCCACCGCCTGGAAGAATGTGGTCGAAGGCAATACCGGCATCGGTCCGGTGAGTGAATTCGACGCCAGCGCCTATAGCACCCGTATCGCGGGCGAGGTCAAGGGGTTCGATCCTGTCGACGCCTTCTTCGTCGGTACCGATACGCCGGACGACGAGCGTCGTTCGGTCGCCAAGGATTTCAAGCGGATGGATCCGTTCATCCACTACGGCATCGTCGCCGGCACGCATGCGTTCCGTCAGTCGGGTCTCGTGGTGACCGATGAAAACGCGGGCCGCATCGGTGTCGCGGCAGGCGCCGGTATCGGTGGCCTGCACACGATCGAAGGCACGGCGCTCGAGCTTCACGAGAAGGGGCCCCGCAAGGTGTCGCCGTTCTACGTGCCCAGCTCCATCATCAACATGGTGGCCGGCAACCTGTCGATCTACCACGGCCTGAAGGGCCCGAACATCGCGCTCGTGTCGGCATGCACCACGGCCGCGCACAACATCGGCATGGCCATGCGTCTGATCCAGTACGGCGATGCCGATGCGATGATCGCCGGCGGTGCGGAATTCGCCACGACGCCGACGGCGATGGCGGGTTTCTGCTCGGCCAAGGCCATGTCCACGCGCAACGACGACCCGGCGCACGCCAGCCGTCCTTGGGACACCGGTCGCGACGGCTTCCTGCTGTCCAATGGCGCCGGCATGCTGATGCTCGAGGAATACGAGCACGCCAGGGCGCGCGGTGCCACCATCCTGGCCGAGCTCGTCGGCTTCGGTATGAGCGGCGACGCGTACCACATCACCGCGCCGAGCGGCGACGGTGCGGAACTGGCCATGCGCAACGCACTGCACGACGCCGGCCTGACCGCCGAAGACGTGCGCTACGTCAACGCGCACGGTACCTCCACGCCGGTGGGCGATCTGGGCGAAGCCAGGGCCATCCGCAACGTGTTCGGCGAGCACGCCACGAAGCAGGGCGCGTTCTCGGTCAGCTCGACCAAGTCCGTCACCGGTCATCTGCTGGGTGCCGCGGGTGGTGTCGAAGCCATCTTCTCGATCATGGCGATTCGCGACGGCATCATGCCGCCGACGATGAACCTCGAGAACGTGGATCCGGAAGTCGCCGCGCTCGGCATGGATCTGGTGCCGAACAAAGCGGAGAAGGCCGACATCGACGTCGTCGTATCGAACTCGTTCGGCTTCGGCGGAACCAACGGTACGCTCGTCTTCCGTCGCGTCTGACGCGTTGGCTTTCGTCACGCGAACCCTGGCCGGCCGGCGCGATCTCCTCGCGCCGGCCGCGTCGTATCCGGCGCGCTATCCGGCGTTGCTGGCCAGTGCCGTCACCGGAACGCCGCAATCGCGTTTCGACATCCTGTTTGCCGCGGGCACCGAATCCCTCACGCTGTACGCGGACGGTGTCGTTCGCGATGCACGCGGCGATGTCATCGAGGGAAGCTTTCTCGACGCGCTCGATGCGGCGTGGTCGCGACGTCGCAGGCCGCGTGTCGATGACGGCCTGCCGTTTCACGGCGGCTGGGTCGTGTACCTGGCATACGAACTGGTGGGGCAGATCGAGCCGGGCCTGCATCTGCCGGCATCGAACGGTGCGGCACCGGTGGCCATCGCCTTGCGTGCGCCAGCCGCCGCGGTGGTCGATCACGTCGAGCGGCGCACCGTTCTCGTCGCGGAAGAAAGTGCTCCGGAGTGGCTCGATCGTCTCGAGAACGATCTCGCGCTCGACGCCCCGTCGATGGCGCTGGCGACACCGCTCGCCGTCGACGAAGACGAGCCACGACGTTTCCTCGAAGGCGTCACGCGTATCCACGAGCACCTGAGTGCGGGCGACGTTTTTCAGGTGAATCTTTCACGGCGCTGGTCTGCGCGTTTCGCCCAGGCACCGTTACCGGCCAGCCTGATGCTCGCGCTGCGCAAGGCCAATCCCGCTCCGTTCGCCGGGCTGCTGCAGCAACCCGGCTGGGCCATCGTCAGTTCGTCGCCCGAGCGCCTTGTCGAATCGCGCGGCGGCGTGCTGCAGACGCGGCCGATCGCCGGTACGCGACCGCGTGTCGCCGGCGATGACGACGTGGAGAAGATTCGCGAACTCACCTCGCATCCGAAGGAGCGTGCCGAGCACGTCATGCTGATCGACCTCGAGCGCAACGATCTCGGCCGTGTTTGCGTGCCGGGCAGCGTCCGCGTCGACGAGCTGATGGTGGTGGAGAGCTACGCCCACGTGCATCACATCGTCAGCAACGTGTCGGGTCGTGCACGCGAGGGGATCACGCCCGGACAGATCATCGCGGCGACGTTCCCTGGCGGAACGATCACCGGTTGTCCGAAGGTTCGCTGCATGGAGATCATCGGCGCACTGGAGCAGGAGGCGCGTGGCGCGTACACGGGCGCGCTGGGCTATCTGGATGACCAGGGCGACATGGATCTCAACATCCTGATCCGTACCCTGACCGTCGAAGGGACCGAGGTTTCGTTCCGCGCGGGCGCGGGCATCGTGACCGACTCCGTGCCGGAGAAGGAACTCGACGAGACGCGGGCCAAGGCGCGCGGCTTGCTGCGCGTGTTCGGCGCCGGATGAGCGCACGCGTTTCCGTGGACTTCGTCGATGGCGACCGTATCCCGGCGGCCGACCGGGGTTTTACTTACGGCGACGGGGTGTTTGAAACATTACGCATGGTCGACGGGCAAGTCCCGCTGTGGCCGCGGCACGTGGCCCGGCTGCGCGATGGTTGCACGCGCCTGCGCATGCCCGTGCCGGACGCGGATGCGATCCTCGCTGAAGTGGAGCGCCTTGCCACGGACCTGAGCGATGCGGTGGTCCGCATCACGCTCAGCCGTGGCGATGGCATGCGCGGGTATGCGCCGCCACAGCCGCAACGGCCACGCGTCGTCGTGCAGGTCGCTCCGCTGTCGCTGGATGCCGGCGCCTACGCGGAGGGTGTTTCCGTCCGTCTTTGCGACACCCGCCTCGCCACGCAGCCTCTGCTGGCCGGGATGAAGCATCTCAATCGTCTGGAGCAGGTGCTGGCCCGTGCCGAATGGTCCGATCCGACCTGGACCGAGGGTCTGATGCTCGACGATCGCGGCGACGTCATCTGTGCCACCGCGGCTAACGTGTTCGCCGTCTTCGATGGGCGACTGGTGACGCCGCCGGTGGATCGCTGCGGTGTCGCCGGTGTGGCGCGTGCCGAAGTGCTCGCGATTCGCAACGTCGAAGTAGCTCCGATCAGCCCCTTGCGACTTGCCGAAGCCGACGAGGTCTTCCTCACGTCGGCCGTTCGGGGCATGCTTCCCGTTCGGGTCTTCGCGACCCGGTCGTGGCAGCCCGGTCCCGTCACGCGTGCGCTTCAGGCGCACTGGGGACGTCTGGGCCTGCCGTTGCCTGTCGGCTTTAAGGATTCCGATCGATGAAAGTGCGCGGCATCGCCCTCTGGCGTGTCATTTTGCTGGTGGTGCTGGTCGCGGCGATCGCCGCCGGGTCCTGGCTCTGGTTCGACTGGGCGCGTTTCGCCCGTACCCCGCTGGCGATTCCCGCCGCCGGGCAGAGTATCGACGTAGCACGCGGTGCGTCATTCAGGGACATCGTGCGTGACCTGCGCGACCGCCATGCGACCGCGGCGCCCTCGTTGTACTGGCGCGTGCTCTCCATGGAGATGCACGCCTCGGGCCGCCTGCACGCGGGCGAGTTCGCCCTGCGTCCCGGGATGACGCCGCGCGACCTCATCGGCGACATGGCCAATGGCCGTGTCCTGCAGCGCAACCTGACCATCGTGGATGGCTGGAGCTTTGCCGACCTGCGTCGCACGCTCGCGGCGGTGCCGACGCTGACCCACGACACCGCGGACCTCGACGATGCGGCGATCATGCGCCTGATCGGCGCCCCGGAGGGCGACAACCCGGAAGGGCGCTTCCTCCCCGAGACCTATGCCTATGTGAAAGGCGACAAGGAGTCGAGCATTCTCAAGCGAGCGTATGTGGCGATGGGCAAGACGCTCGATGCCGCGTGGGCCGGTCGCGCGAAGGATCTCCCGCTGGCCAGCGCCTACGAGGCGCTGATCCTCGCCTCGATCGTCGAGAAGGAAACGGGCAGGGCGGATGAGCGTCCGCGAATCGCAGGCGTCTTCGTGCGTCGTCTCGAAGGCCGGATGCTGCTGCAGACGGATCCGACGGTGATCTATGGCATGGGCGCGTCGTACGCCGGCAGCATCCACAAGAGCGACCTCACGACCGACACCCCCTACAATACGTACACGCGGACGGGTCTGCCGCCGACGCCGATCGCGCTGCCAGGGCGCGCGGCGATCCTGGCGGCGGTGCATCCGGCGGACGGCAAGGAGCTGTATTTCGTCGCTAAAGGCGACGGCAGCCACGTCTTCTCGTCGTCCCTCGAAGAACATAACCGGGCTGTGGCCTGCTACCAGTTGAAGCGATGCCAGTGACGACACTCCAGCGCAGCCGGATCCGGGCCATGAACGTCATCGCGGCGGTGACCGCGTGACGTCGCGCCCCTGGCACGAGGACGCCTGGGCTCGCCTGCAGGCCCGCCGCGAGCGGGATGCGCTGCCGCACGCGCTGCTGCTGGCCGGGCCCGCGGGGCTGGGCAAGCGCGATTTTCTGGCGGCATTCGTCAAGGGCCTGCTCTGTCAGCAACCGGTCGATGGCGTACCTTGCGGTGTCTGCCGCAGCTGCCACCTGGTGGCTGCCGGCACCCATCCGGATGTCGTCACGCTGACGTTCGGCCTGCGCAAGGACGGGGTCACCCGAAGCGAGATCGTGGTCGACCAGATTCGCGACCTGTCAGCCCGGCTGGCGATGTCGAGTCAGTTCGGCGGCTGGCAGATCGCCACGGTCGATCCGGCCGACGCGATGAACGCCGCCGCCGCCAACGCCTTGCTGAAGACGTTGGAAGAGCCGACCCCGGCAACGCTGCTGATTCTGGTGGCCGACGAGCCCGCGCGCCTGCCAGCGACGATCCGCAGCCGCTGCCAGCGCATCGATTTCCTCGTTCCCTCGCGCGAGGTGTCGCTGGCCTGGCTACGGGCCGAAGGCGTCGCCGACGCGCCGGCCGCGCTCGAGGCGGCCGGCGGTAACCCGGGCATGGCGCGCGAGTGGTCCGCCGACGGCGCGCTCAAACAGCGCTCCGAGGTACGCAACGATCTGAAGGCGCTTGCCGCGGGCCGTGGCGACGCCATGGAGGTCATCAAGCGTTGGCAGGCCGCGCAGCCAGCGCGCTATCTCTGGTTCGCCGCGCAGGCGGTGACCGACGAGCTGCGCGCGCGCACGGCCGGAAAGCCCGCGCCGCTCGAGAGTCAGCTCGACGACGAGGCACTGGACCACTGGTACGGGCGGGTCAACCGGGCCCGTGACGCCCTGCGCGGTCCGCTGCGCGTCGACCTCATTCTTCTCGAACTGCTTGCCGCCTGGCGTTGACGCGGCCTTACCGGCCATTCGGTCCTAATGGTCGTGCCCGTCACTTGTGTGAGGAAAGACCCTTTGTATCGTGACCCCGTCATCGACGGCGCCACCCGGCTTCTGGTGGTTGCGCCTCACCCCGACGATGAGTCGCTCGCCGCGGGCATGCTGATCCAGCGCACCCTGGCCATGGGCGGGCGGGCCGACGTGCTCCTGCTGACCGATGGCGACGACAACCCCTGGCCGCAGCGCTGGGTCGAGCGGCGCGTGATCATCGATGCGCCGGCGCGTGCCCGCTGGGGTGCGCGACGCCGTCTCGAAGTGGCCGGGGCCCTGGGGCGCCTGGGCGTGCCGCCCGACCAGTTGCATGCGCTGGGCTGGCATGACATGCAGGTGACCGATGAGCTTCGGCGGCGGCATACCGCCGCCGTGACGGCGGTCCGGCGGGTGATCGAGCGGGTCCGGCCGACCCTGTTGGTGATTCCCGATCTGGGCGATACCCACCCGGATCACGGTTCCGCCCACGTTCTTGCCCGGCTGGCGCTGTCGGCTGCCGGTTCGATGGCGGACGTACTCACTTATATGGTGCACGGCACGGAGCGCAGTTCGCCCGACGACCTGTGGGTGCCCGACCTCGATGCCGAGCGGCAGGCCACCAAGCTGGCCGCCGTGCTCGAGCACCACACTCAGATGGCGCTCAGTCGCGAACGCATGCTCGGCGTGGCGTCGCGGCCCGAGCGCTTCGACCGGCCCGCCGCGGCGCCCGGCATCGGATCCCTGCTCCTGCCGTGGCGGCCGGGCGTGCTGGCGCGCCGCCGGTTGCGCGTCGTGCTGGCGGACGGGCAGGGTGTCGTCGCCTGGCCGTGGCGCGAGGCGCCGCTGGAATCCTCGGGTGACGGCTGGCTACTGCGGCTGCGCGATGCGCCGGGTCCGGCTTTC
This sequence comes from Dyella sp. 333MFSha, assembly GCF_900102405.1. Lineage (NCBI taxonomy): Bacteria > Pseudomonadati > Pseudomonadota > Gammaproteobacteria > Lysobacterales > Rhodanobacteraceae > Dyella > Dyella sp. 333MFSha. Next base: position 591,002 of record NZ_FNBR01000001.1, read on the forward strand.
GTGAAGCTCACCGCCGACTTGTCCACGCCCTGGATCTACGACCACTATGGCTGGGCATGCCAGGATCCGGAGCCGGTCGGGCTTGTGGCCCGGCCCATCGGCTAGCTAGGATGGCCGCTATTACAGGGAAACCGCTTGCATGAACGCCAACGTCTCCTCGCCGCGTCAGGGCATCCTTTCGCTGAAGATCAAGGATGTGAACGCGCTCTACGTCGCTTACATGCCGTTCCTCAAGACCGGCGGCCTGTTCGCGCCCACGGCGCAGCGCTACAGCCTGGGCGACGAAGTGGCCCTGTTGGTCACCCTGATCGACGAAAACGAGCGCCTTTCGGTCGCGGGCAAGGTCGTCTGGATCACCCCCGTCGGCGCGCAGGGCAATCGTACGGCCGGCGTCGGCATCCAGTTCAACGAATCGTCTGAGAGCGAAGCCGCCCGTCAGCGTATCGAGGCCCTTCTCGCCGGTAGCCTCGCCTCCGAGCGTCCGACCCAGACCATGTGAGAGGAGGGCGCATCCGGCGCCCTTCCGAGGTCTTCCCGTCGCAAAACGCTGCGATTGCATGCATGGGGTGAGGTTTTTGCCTCACGCGGTGATGTTTTTCCCGCATTAAGGCTTGTAGGTATACCTGCACGCACTGGTACAATAGTTCGGTTCCCCAACGTGAGATTGTGGATATCCGGAGTCGTTGGCGCGCCCGTCGCGTCGGCTCGGATCGATCCATTTGGATCGATCCGAAAAAAACTCCGGCGACCCTAGCCGGACCGCTCGTCCCCGCCGACGGTCACTGATGCGCCCAGTGAGGCGCGGAGGTACGCAGCATCGTGCTTGCCCAATATTGGCCCGTCCTGTTGTTCATTGCCGTGGCCGTTGGCCTAGGTATCGTCCTGATGGCGCTCGGCATGCTTGCCGGTCCCCGCCGTCCCGACGCGGAGAAGCTCTCGCCCTACGAGTGCGGCTTCGAGGCCTTTGAAGATGCGCGCATGAAGTTCGACGTGCGCTACTACCTCATCGCCATCCTCTTCATCATTTTCGATCTCGAAATCGCCTTCCTGTTCCCGTGGGCGGTGGTGTTCGACAAGATCGGCCTGATCGCCCTGGTCGAGATGGCGCTGTTCCTCGCGCTGCTTGTCGTCGGCTTTGCTTACGTCTGGAAGAAGGGAGCACTCGAATGGGAGTGATGACCACCATCGACCGGGTGATGCACAACCCGGCGCCGCTCAACCTCGTCGACGACATCCTGCGCCCCAATGGTGACGCACCGGTCGTCAACCGCGGTTTCGGCGTGACCAGCATCGATGCGCTGATGAACTGGGCCCGCACCGGTTCCATGTGGCCGATGACCTTCGGTCTGGCCTGCTGCGCCGTCGAGATGATGCACGCGGGCGCCGCGCGCCTCGATCTCGATCGCTTCGGCGTCGTCTTCCGTCCCAGCCCGCGCCAGTCCGACGTGATGATCGTCGCCGGTACGCTGGTCAACAAGATGGCCCCCGCGCTGCGCAAGGTCTACGACCAGATGCCCGAGCCGAAGTGGGTCATCTCGATGGGCTCCTGCGCCAATGGCGGCGGCTACTACCACTATTCGTATTCGGTCGTTCGTGGCTGCGATCGCATCGTGCCGGTCGACATCTACGTGCCGGGTTGCCCGCCGACGGCCGAAGCGCTGATCCACGGCATCCTGCAGTTGCAGAAGAAGATCCGTCGCACCCACACGATCGCGCGCTGAACAGGGCTTCGAACATGAGCGTTACTAACGAGACCTCGCTGGTCGAACGGCTCGCCGCGCGTTTCGGCGACATGCTGACGGTGAAGGTCGAACGCAACGAGGTCACCGCCGAGGTGTCTCCGCGCGACCTGACCGCCGTCGCCACCGCGCTGCGCGACGAAGCCGGCTTCCGCTTCACGATCGTCATCGACGTCTGCGGTATCGACTACCTCAGCTACGGCCAGACCGAGTGGGACACCGACACCGCGCACGGCGAAAGCTTCTCGCGCGGCGTCGAAGGGCAGGGCGCAGGCCGCTTCACGTGGGCGGAGCGTCCGCGCAACGTCGAGCAGCCGCGCCGCTACGCCGCGATCATCCACCTGCTGTCGATCGAGCTGAATCAGCGCATTCGCCTGCGCGCGTTCTGCGAAGACGACGCGTTCCCGGTCGTTCCGTCCATCACGCCGATCTTTCCGGGCGCGGACTGGTTCGAGCGTGAGACGTTCGATCTGTTCGGCATCATCTTCGATGGCCACCCCGATCTGCGCCGCATCCTCACCGATTACGGCTTCGTCGGCCATCCGTTCCGCAAGGACTTCCCGCTCATCGGCAACGTCGAAGTTCGCTACGACCCCGAACAGAAGCGTGTCGTCTACGAACCGGTCTCGATCGAACCGCGCGTGCTCGTTCCGCGCACGATCCGTAATGACGCCGATCTCGATCAGGCCAGGGCGGAATCCGCCGATCACTGGCGGGAGAATTAAGCCGTGGAAGAAATTCGCAATTACACGATGAACTTCGGCCCGCAGCATCCCGCTGCGCACGGCGTGCTGCGCCTGGTGCTGGAGATGGACGGCGAGACGATCGTCCGCGCCGATCCGCACATCGGCCTGCTGCACCGTGGCACCGAGAAGCTCGCCGAGTCCAAGCCGTTCAACCAGTCCATCGGTTACATGGACCGCCTCGACTACGTGTCGATGATGTGCAACGAGCACGCTTACGTGCGCGCCATCGAGAACCTGCTGGGTATCGAGGCGCCGGTTCGCGCGCAGTACATCCGCACGATGTTCGACGAGATCACCCGCATCCTCAACCACCTCATGTGGGTAGGTTCGAACGCACTCGATCTCGGCGCCATGGCCGTCTTCCTCTACGCGTTCCGTGAGCGCGAAGAGCTGATGGACGTCTACGAGGCGGTGTCGGGCGCGCGCATGCACGCCACGTATTACCGTCCGGGTGGCGTCTATCGCGACCTGCCGGAGCAGATGTCGAAGTATCGCGAGTCGCCGTGGCACAAGGGCGGCGACCTCAAGCGCCTCAATGCCTGGCGCGAAGGCTCGATGCTCGACTACCTCACCGAGTTCACCAACGACTTCCCGGCGCGCGTCGACGAATACGAGTCGCTGCTGACCAACAACCGTATCTGGAAGCAGCGTACGGTCGGCATCGGCGTGATTCCGCCCGAGAAGGCCCAGGCCTGGGGCATGACCGGCGCCATGCTGCGCGGTTCGGGCATCGCCTGGGATCTGCGCAAGAAGCAGCCGTATGCCGCGTACGCGGACATGGACTTCGACATCCCCGTCGGCGTCAACGGCGACTGCTACGACCGCTACCTGGTTCGCGTCGAGGAGATGCGCCAGTCGAACGCCATCATCAAGCAGTGCGTGGCGTGGCTGAAGGCCAACCCGGGCCCGGTGATGGTGCAGAACTACAAGGTCGCTCCGCCCAGTCGTGAAGAGATGAAAAACGACATGGAAGCGCTGATTCACCACTTCAAGCTCTTCACCGAGGGCTATGGTGTGCCGGCCGGTGAAACCTATGCCGCCGTCGAAGCGCCGAAGGGCGAATTCGGCTGCTACCTCGTGTCCGACGGTGCCAACAAGCCCTTCCGCGTGCATCTGCGCGCGCCCGGCTTTGCGCATCTGTCCTCCATGGACGCGATCGTGAGGGGCCATATGCTCGCCGACGTCGTCGCGATGATCGGCACCTACGATCTCGTTTTCGGCGAAGTCGACCGCTAAGTCGACGGAGTGAACTGAATCATGAAAGCCACCGGTCAATTCGAGCAGGTCAAGGACGTCGATCCCCTCGCCGTGCTCAACGATCACACCCGTCAGCACATCGATCACTGGGTGTCCAAGTTCCCGCCGGATCGCAAGCGTTCCGCGCTGATCCAGTCGCTGATGGCGGCGCAGGAGCAGAACGTCGGTTACCTCACCGACGAGCTGATCACCGCCGTCGCCAAGTACCTCGACCTGCCGCCGATCTGGGCGTACGAAGTCGCGAGCTTCTACTCGATGTTCGAGACGACGCCCGTCGGTCGTAACAACGTCGCCATCTGCACCAACATCTCGTGCTGGTTGAACGGTGCCGAAGGCATCGTGCGCCAGTGCGAGAAGAAGCTGGGCATCAAGACGGGCGAGAGCACCGCCGACGGCCGCATCTACCTCAAGCAGGAAGAGGAATGTCTGGCCGCGTGTGCCGGCGCGCCGATGATGGTGGTCAACGGTCATTACCACGAGAAGCTGACGGCCGAATCGGTCGACGCCATTCTCGACGGTCTGAAGTGAGGTAAGGGCAATGGCTAGCACCACTGGTCCGGTCGGACCCGCACCGCAGGAACACCAGGTCGTCTATACGACGTTGCATTTCGAGAAGCCGTGGGCGCTCGAAAGCTACGAGAAGATGGATGGCTGGAAGGCCTGGCGCAAGATCCTGGCCGAGAAGCCGGATCCCGCCGCGCTGATCGAAGAACTGAAGAAGAGCGCGCTGCGCGGTCGCGGTGGCGCGGGCTTCCCGACCGGCCTGAAGTGGTCGTTCATGCCGCGCACGGCACCCGGCCAGAAGTACATCCTGTGCAACTCGGACGAGTCGGAGCCGGGCACCTGCAAGGACCGCGACATCCTGCGCTTCAACCCGCATGCGGTGCTCGAAGGCCTGGCCATCGCCTGCTACTGCACGGGCTCGACCGTCGCCTACAACTACCTGCGCGGTGAGTTCCATCACGAGCCGTTCGAGCACATCGAAGAAGCCCTGAAGGAAGCCTACGCGGCTGGCCTGCTGGGTAAGGACATCGCCGGCTCCGGCATCGATGTCGACATCTTCAACGCGCTCGGCGCCGGCGCATACATCTGCGGCGAAGAAACCGCGCTGATGGAATCGCTCGAAGGCAAGAAGGGCCAGCCGCGCTTCAAGCCGCCGTTCCCGGCCGGCTTCGGCCTGTACGGTCGTCCGACCACGATCAACAACACCGAGACCTACGCCTCGGTGCCGGCCATCCTGCGCAACGGCGCGGAGTGGTTCCTCAACATCGGCAAGCCGAACAACGGCGGCCCGAAGATCTTCTCGGTGTCCGGCCACGTGGCCAACCCGGGCAACTTCGAGATCAAGCTGGGCACGTCGTTCGCCGACCTGCTGCAGCTGGCCGGTGGCGTGCGCAACGGCAACAAGCTCAAGGCGGTGATCCCGGGCGGCTCCTCGATGAAGGTGCTGCCGGCCGAGAAGATCATGGAATGCACCATGGACTATGACTCGCTGCAGAAGGCGGGTTCGGGTCTGGGTTCCGGTGCCGTGATCGTCATGGACGAGACCACCTGCATGGTCCGCGCCTGCCATCGCATTTCGCGTTTCTACATGGCGGAGTCGTGCGGTCAGTGCACCCCGTGCCGCGAAGGCACCGGCTGGATGCACCGCGTGCTGTCGCGCATCGTCGAAGGCAAGGGTACGGAAGACGACCTGCATCGCCTGAAGGCGATCGCCGGTCAGATCGAAGGTCACACCATCTGCGCCTTCGGTGAAGCCGCGGCGTGGCCGGTGCAGGGCTTCCTGTTCCACTTCTGGCACGAATTCGAATACTACGTGAAGCATGGCCGCTCGATCGTCGACGGTCCGGCTGACACGGTCACCACTGGAGTCGCTGCATGAGTGCGCAGCCCGTAGCCAATGCCGCGCCGGACCTCGTCAACGTCGAGATCGACGGCGTTCCGGTGCAGGTAGCCAAGGGGTCGATGATCATCCAGGCGGCCGACGCCGTCGGTATCGCCATCCCGCGCTTCTGCTACCACCGCAAGCTCCCGATCGCCGCCAACTGCCGCATGTGCCTGGTGGAAATCGAGAAGATGCCGAAACCCGCGCCTGCCTGCGCCACGCCGGTGGGTGAGGGCATGAAGGTCTTCACGCGCTCGGACAAGGCGCTGAAGTCGCAGCGCAACGTGATGGAATTCCTGCTGATCAACCATCCGCTCGACTGCCCGATCTGCGATCAGGGCGGCGAGTGCGAGTTGCAGGACGTCTCGCTGGGCTATGGCCGCTCGGTGTCGCGTTACAACGAGCGTAAGCGCACCGTCGCCGACGAAAACATCGGCCCGCTGATCGCGACCGAGATGACCCGCTGCATCCAGTGCACGCGCTGCGTCCGCTTCACCAGCGAGATCGCCGGCACGTACGAACTGGGTGGCATGAGCCGTGGTGAAAACCTCGAGATCGGCACCTACATCGGTAAGACCATCGAGAGCGAACTGTCGGGCAACATCATCGACGTCTGCCCGGTCGGCGCGCTGACCAACAAGCCGTTCCAGTTCCAGGCCCGCGCGTGGGAGCTGATCGCGCGTCCGTCCATCGCCTACCACGATGCGCTCGGCTCCAACCTGTGGATGCATACGCGCCGCGGCGAAGTGCTGCGCAACGTGCCGCGCGACAACGAGACGATCAACGAGTGCTGGCTCTCGGACCGTGACCGTTACAGCCATCAGGGCCTGTACGCGGCGGACCGCGTCAAGACTCCCATGGTCAAGCGCAACGGCCAGTGGTCGGCGACGACCTGGGACGACGCGCTGGCTGTCGCCGCCGAAGCACTCAGGAGCATCTCCGGCGCCGAGCTCGGCGTGCTGGTCAACGGCGCCACGTCGAACGAGGAGGGCGAGCTGATCGTCCGTCTCGCACGCGGCCTGGGCAGTGCCCACGTCGATCACCGCCTGCGTCAGCTCGACTTCGCGGATAACGCGTTCGCGAAGCCGTTCGCCTCGCCGATCGCTTCGATCGACAAGGTCAAGGCCGCGCTGCTGGTCGGTTCGGACCTGCGCCACGAAGTGCCGCTCCTCAACCATCGCCTGCGTCAGGCGGTTAAGAAGGGCGCCAGGGTGTACGCGGTCAATCCGGCCCACTTCAACTTCAACTACCCGCTGGCCGGTGAATCGGTCGCCGCGCCGCACGCGCTGGTGAACGAACTGCTGATCCTGGCCAAGGCGGCCGGCGAGAACGGCGCTTCGGTGCCGGAGTCGCTGGCGTCCGCGCTGAACGGCGTGGAGACGACCGACGCGCACCGCGACGCCTTCAAGGCGCTCGGCGAGAACGCGGTGGTCATCTTCGGCCACGCCGCGGTCACCCATCCGGAAGCCTCGTGGCTGCGTGCCATCGCTCGCTTCATCGCGCAGGCGGCCGGTGCGGCCTTCAACGAAATCCCGGTCGGCGCCAACGCGCTGGGCCTGTCGTCGGTCGGCGTCCTGCCGACCGCTGGCGGACTGGACGCGCGCGGCATGCTCGCCCAGGCCCGTAAGGGTTACATCCTGTACAACGTCGAGCCGCCGCACGATTTCGCCGATGGCGCACTCGCGCAGCGGGCGATGCATTCGGCGCAGACGGTCGTGGCCTTCGCGGCTTACGCCAGCGACGCCCTGAAGGACTCGGCGGACGTGATCCTGCCGATCGGTCTGACGCCGGAAATCGACGCGACCCTGGTCAACGTCGAAGGTACGGCGCAGACCGTCGTCGCCGGTGCGAAGGCACCGGGCGACGCCCGTCCGGGCTGGAAGGTGCTGCGCGCGCTGGGCGGGATGCTCAACGTGGCGGGCTTCGAGTTCGACGACCTCGCCGGTCTGCGTGAAGGGTTCACCGAACGCGCTTCGGACGTCCGCCAGGTGCTGGGTTCGCGCAGCAACGGCGTCTCGCTCTCGCGTCTGGCCACCACGCCGATCTATCGCGGCGACGCGGTGCTTCGCCGTGCCGGTGCGCTCAATGCGCATCCGCTGAACCGTCCCGCCGCCATCCGCATCGGTGCGGAAGAGGCCGGCAAGCTCGGTCTCTCCGATGGCGCCAACGCGCGCATCGGCGACGTCGTCCTGCCGGTGGCTTTCGACGCGGCGGTGCCTGCCGGCGCCGTCTGGATCGAAGCCGCGCATTCCGAAACCGCCATGCTGCCCCCATACGGCGCGGCCATTACCGTGAGCAAGGCGTAAACCATGGCCGATCAACTCTTCGACCACCTGTTGCTGCCGATCCTCTTCATCCTGGCGATCGTGCTGCCGCTGGTCATCGGCGTCGCACTGTACGTCTGGTGGGAGCGCAAGGTGCTGGGCTGGATGCACGTCCGCATGGGGCCGAACAAGGTCGGTCCCGCCGGTCTGCTTCAGGCCTTCGCCGACGTCGTCAAGCTGCTGCTGAAGGAAGTCATCCTTCCGACCAACGCCAACCGTGTGCTCTATTACCTCGCGCCGCTGCTGGCGCTGGTACCGGCGCTCGCCGCGTGGGCGGTGGTGCCGTTCGGTCCGGAAGTCGTGCTCGCCAACGTCAACGCCGGCGTGCTCTACCTGCTGGCCATGACCTCGATGGGCGTGTACGGCATCATCCTCGCCGGCTGGTCGTCCAACTCGCGTTACGCGATGCTCGGCGCCATGCGCGCGGCGGCTCAGGTCATCTCGTACGAGCTGGCCATGGGCATGTCGATCGTCTGCGTGCTGGTGCTCACCGGTAGCCTGAACCTCTCGGCTATCGTCAACGCGCAGGCGGGCAACTTCTTCACCTGGTACTGGCTGCCGCTGCTGCCGGTGTTCGTCGTCTACTTCGTCTCAGGCGTGGCGGAAACCAACCGCGCACCGTTCGACGTGGCGGAAGGCGAATCGGAAATCGTCGCGGGCTTCCACGTCGAATACTCCGGCTCGCCGTTCGCGCTGTTCTTCCTCGCGGAATACGCCAACATGATCCTGGTCAGCTTCCTGACCTCGATCTTCTTCATGGGTGGCTGGCTGTCGCCGTTCCCGGAATCGTGGGGCCTCCTGGGCCACGGCGGTTTCCACTGGCTGTTCATCAAGGCCTTCATCTTCGCCTTCCTGTTCCTGTGGTTCCGCGCGAGCTTCCCGCGCTACCGCTATGACCAGATCATGCGCCTCGGCTGGAAGGTCTTCATCCCCATCACCATCGTCTGGGTCCTCGTCGCCGGCTGCTTGAAGTATTTCGGCTGGGTCCACCTCGGCACGGGAGCCTGATCGCCATGACCCGCGTTATCCATTACCTGAAGAGCCTCCTGCTCCTCGAGCTGTTCGCCGGCATGGGCCTGACCATGCGCTACATGTTCAGCCCGAAGTACACGATGCGCTACCCGTTCGAGCACATCCCCAAGTCGAACCGCTTCCGTGGACTGCACGCCCTGCGCCGTTACGCCAACGGTGAAGAGCGCTGCATCGCGTGCAAGCTGTGCGAGGCGGTGTGCCCGGCCCTGGCCATCACGATCGACTCGGCTCCGCGGCCGGAAGACGGCCAGCGCCGCACCACGCGTTACGACATCGACCTGTTCAAGTGCATCTTCTGCGGTTTCTGCGAAGAAAGCTGCCCGGTCGACTCCATCGTCGAAACGCACGTGCACGAGTACCACTTCGAACATCGCGGCGAGAACGTGGTGACCAAGGGCCAGCTGCTGGCCATCGGTGACCGCTTCGAGCAGGACATCGCTGCCGCCCGCGCGCAAGACGCGGCTTACCGCTGAGGCGCCCGGAGAACAAGCGATGAATACCGATCTGCTCCAACTCATCTGTTTCTACCTCTTCGCCGGCATATCCGTGATTGCCGCGCTGATGGTCATCACCGTGAAGAACTCGGTCCATGCCGTGCTCTCGCTGGTGCTGACCTTCTTCAGCATGGCCTGCGTCTGGCTGCTGGCCGAAGCGGAGTTCCTCGCCATCGCCCTCGTCGTCGTCTACGTCGGCGCGGTGATGGTGCTGTTCCTCTTCGTCGTCATGATGCTCGACATCAAGCAGGAGGTCGTCCGCGAGGGCTTCATCCGCTACCTGCCGGTCGGCATCATCGTCGCCCTGGTCATGCTGGTCGAAATGCTGGCGATGATCGGCGTCAAGGCCATGCACGCCCATACGCTCGGTCCCAACCCGGCGGGTGAGTCCAACGTCGCCTGGCTGGGCAAGGCCCTGTACACCGACTTCCTGCTTCCGTTCGAGATCGCCGCACTGATCCTGACCGTGGGCGTGGTGGCCGCCGTGGCCCTGACCCTCCGCCAGCGTCTGGGCGTGAAGCATCAGACCGCCTCGCAGCAGGTGGTGGTCCAGGCCACCGACCGCGTCCGCGTGGTCAAGGTCGCCAGCGAAACCATGGCTTCCGTCAGCCCGGCTTCGGCCCCGGTTGTCGATCCGACGCAGGAGAACGCCAAGTGATCACGCTTTCCCATTACATCGTCCTCGGCGCGATCCTCTTCTGCATCGCGGTCGCCGGACTGTTCATCAACCGCAAGAACGTGATCGTGCTGCTCATGGCGATCGAGCTCATGCTCCTGGCGGTGAACACCAACTTCGTCGCCTTCTCGCGCTTTTTCGGCGATGTCGGCGGCCAGGTCTTCGTGTTCTTCATCCTCACCGTGGCCGCGGCGGAATCCGCCATCGGCCTGGCGATCCTGGTCCTGCTGTTCCGTAACCGCAGCACGATCAATGTCGCCGAAATCGACAGCATGAAGGGTTGATCCGATGAGTCTCTCGCTTTCAATCCTGCTGACGATCGCACTGGCGCCGCTGGTGGGCTCGATCCTGGCCGGCCTGTTCGGTCGGGTGATCGGCCGGGCAGGGGCGCACACCGCGACCATCCTCGGTGTCGGCATCTCCTGCGCCCTTTCGTTCTACGTGCTTTACCAGCTGGTCTTCGCCGGTGCGCAGAACTTCAACCAGGACATCTACACCTGGTTCGAGATCGGCAAGTACCACGCGTCGGTCGGCTTCATGGTCGACCGTCTCACCGCCATGATGATGGTGGTGGTGACCTTCGTGTCGCTGCTGGTGCATCTGTACACCATCGGCTACATGGAAGAAGACCCGGGCTATACGCGCTTCTTCAGCTACATCTCCCTGTTCACCTTCTCGATGCTGATGCTCGTCATGAGCAACAACTTCATGCAGCTGTTCTTCGGCTGGGAAGCGGTGGGCCTGGTGTCGTACCTGCTGATCGGCTTCTGGTACAAGCGTCCGACCGCGATCTTCGCGAACCTCAAGGCATTCCTGGTCAACCGCGTCGGTGACTTCGGTTTCCTGCTCGGTATCTCGGCCATCCTGTACTTCATGGGGACGCTGGACTACCAGACCGCCTTCGACCACGCTCCCGAGCTGGTCGGCAAGACCCTGCAGATCACGCAGAACCATGCGTGGGACGCCGCGACCGTGATCGGCATCCTGCTGTTCATCGGTGCGATGGGCAAGTCGGCCCAGGTGCCGCTGCACGTGTGGCTGCCGGACTCGATGGAAGGCCCGACCCCCATCTCCGCGCTGATCCATGCGGCGACGATGGTGACCGCCGGTATCTTCATGGTCGCGCGCATGTCGCCGATCTTCGAACTGACCGAGGGTGCGCTGTCCTTCATCCTGGTGATCGGTTCGACCACGGCCTTCTTCACCGGCCTGATCGGTATCGTGCAGAACGACATCAAGCGCGTTATCGCGTACTCGACGCTCTCGCAGCTCGGTTACATGACCGTCGCACTCGGCGTGTCCGCCTATAGCGGCGCCGTGTTCCACCTGATGACCCACGCCTTCTTCAAGGCGCTGCTGTTCCTCGGCGCGGGTTCGGTGATCATGGGCATGCACCATGAGCAGGACATGCGCTACATGGGCGGCCTGCGCAAGTACATGCCGGTGACGTGGATCACGATGTGGATCGGCTCGCTGGCCCTGGCCGGTACGCCGTTCTTCTCGGGCTTCTATTCGAAGGACGCGATCATCGAGGCCGTCGGCGAGTCGCATCGCTGGGGCGCGACGTACGCTTACTTCTGCGTGATGGGCGGCGTCTTCGTGACCTCGCTGTACAGCTTCCGCCTGCTGTACATGACCTTCCATGGCAAGGAGCGCTTCACCGTCGAGCACAAGGCGCATGGCCACGGTCATGACGCCCATGCCGACCACCACGACGACGCGCACGACGATCACGGCCATCACACGCCGGGCGTTCTCGAGCATGCACCGCACGAGTCGCCGTGGGTGGTCACCGTACCGCTGGTGCTCCTGGCCATTCCGTCCATCCTGATCGGTGCTTTCACCGTCGGTCCGATGCTGTTCGGCGACTGGTTCGGCAAGGCGATCCACGTCAACGAAGCCAACAACGTGCTCGGCGAACTCGGTCACGAGTTCCACGGTGCGCTGGCGGCCGGCCTGCATGGGTTCCTGCAGCCGCCGTTCTGGATCGCGTTCGCGGGCTTCGTCGTCGCCACCTACGTCTACCTGTTCAACCCGTCCGTTGCCGACAAGGCGAAGAACGCGTTGAAGCCGGTGTTCAACCTGCTCGACCACAAGTACTGGATCGATGAACTCTACTTCGCGGTGTTCGCGAAGGGCGGCGTCAAGCTGGGCGAAGGTCTTTCGAAGGTGGGCGATACCGCCATCATCGACGGCGCCATCGTCAACGGCTCGGCCGGCCTCGTACAGCGCATCGCGAGCGGCACCCGTCGCCTGCAATCCGGATTCCTCTTCCACTACGCGTTCGCCATGATCCTCGGTCTTATCCTGCTCCTCGGCGGGTACTGGCTGATCGGGCAATAAGGGAAACGAGCTATATGTCGAATCACTTGCTCAGCCTGCTGATCTGGCTCCCGGTCGTCGGCGCCATTCCGGTGCTGTTGGCCGGCGCCGGTCGTCCGGGTCTCGCCCGCTGGATCTCGCTGCTGGTCGCGGTTGCCACCTTCGCCGCCAGCCTTGCCCTCCTGCCTGCCTACGATGCCTCCACCGGTACGCTTCAGCTCAACGAATCGTTCAGCTGGATTCCGTCACTGGGCATCAACTACTCGCTGGCCATCGACGGCATTTCCGTCGCGCTCATCGTACTGACCACCTTCACCCAGATCCTCGTGATCGTCGGTGCCTGGGAAGTCATCCAGAACAAGCCGCACCAGTACATGGCGGCCATGCTGATCCTCGAAGGTATGATGATCGGCGTGTTCTGCGCGACGGACGCGTTGCTGTTCTACGTGTTCTTCGAAGCCATGCTGATCCCGATGTTCATCCTCATCGGTATCTGGGGTGGTCCGCGCCGTGTGTATGCCACGCTGAAGTTCTTCATCTACACGTTCTTCGGCTCGATCTTCATGCTGATCGGCCTGATCTACCTGTATCACAAGACGGGCGGTAGCTTCGCCATGGCCGACATGGCCAACGTGCACCTGACGATGACCGAGCAGAGCTGGCTGTTCTTCGCCTTCCTGCTGGGCTTCGCCATCAAGGTGCCGATGGTGCCGGTACACACCTGGCTGCCCGATGCCCACGTCGAAGCACCCACCGGCGGTTCGGTGGTGCTGGCGGCGGTCATGCTGAAGATCGGTGGCTACGGCTTCCTCCGCTTCAGCCTGCCGATGGTGCCGGACGCGTCGCATCACTTCGCCTGGCTGGTCATCGTCCTCAGCCTGATCGCGGTCTGCTACATCGGCTACATCGCGCTCGTGCAGCAGGACATGAAGAAGCTGGTGGCGTACTCGTCGATCGCCCACATGGGTTTCGTCACTCTGGGTATCTTCATCGCCTTCCTGCTGGTGCGTGAGTCGAACAATGTTGAGGCCGCGCGCCTGGGCATGCAGGGCGCCATGGTCCAGATGATTTCGCACGGCTTCATCTCCGGCGCGATGTTCAGCTGCATCGGCGTGCTGTACGACCGCATGCATACCCGTCAGATCAAGGACTACGGCGGCGTCATCAACGTGATGCCGATCTTCGCCCCGTTCTACGTGCTGTTCGCCATGGCCAACAGCGGCCTGCCGGGCACCAGCGGTTTCGTCGGCGAGTTCATGGTCATCCTGGCCTCGTTCAGTGCCAACCCGTGGATCGCGCTGTTCGCCGCGTTCACGCTGATCATCGGCGCGGCCTACACGCTGTGGATGGTCAAGCGTGTCCTCTGGGGCGACGTCAAGAACAAGCACGTCGCGGAACTGACGGACGTCAACGGTCGCGAGATCTTCATGCTGAGCGCGTTCGCCGCCGGTGTGCTGGTCTTCGGTATCTGGCCGGAGCCGCTGGTCCACCTGATGGATGCCTCGGTTGCTCGGATCGTCGAGCAGCTGGCCATCACCAAAGTCTGAGCGGGAACTATCCATGCCTGGTATCAACGACATCCTGATCCTGCTCCCCGAGGTTTACCTCGTGCTGGCGGCCTGCGTCCTGCTTCTCATGGACGCGTGGCTCTCGCCGGCACAGAAGGGCGCAGTCCACTGGCTTTCCATCCTGGTCCTGGTGATCGGCGCGTACCTCGTCGTCAGCGGTCAGCCGGACACCAGCATCACCGCCTTCAGCGGCATGTTCATCCGCGACGGCGTTGCCGAAGTGCTGAAGGTGTTTTCGCTGCTGATCACCGCGGTGATCTTCGTCTATGCGCGTCCCTACCTTAAGGCGCGGGCGATTCCGTTCGGCGAGTTCTACACGCTGACCATCTTCGCCACGGTGGGCATCATGTTCCTGGTGTCCGCCGGTAGCCTGGTGACGGTGTACCTCGGTCTCGAACTGCTGACGCTCTCGTCGTATGCGCTGGTCGCGCTGAACCGCGATTCGCAGCTGTCGTCGGAAGCGGCGATCAAGTACTTCGTGCTGGGTGCGCTGGCCTCGGGCATGCTGCTGTACGGCATGTCGATGGTCTACGGTGCGACCCACAGCCTCGACCTGCACACGATCCACGCCGCCATCGTCAACACCGAATGGAAGACCCTGTTGCTGTTCGGCCTGGTCTTCATGATCGTCGGCATCGGCTTCAAGCTGGGCGCGGCTCCGTTCCACATGTGGATCCCGGACGTGTACCAGGGTTCGCCGACCGCCGTGACCATCTTCATCGGTTCGGCGCAGAAGCTGGCGGCGTTCGGTATGGCCTATCGTCTGCTGTCCACCGGCATGGGCGATATCGCCGGTGGCGCGACCGGCCTGGCGCCGCAGTGGCAGATGATGCTGGCGACGCTGGCGGTGCTCTCGCTGGCGATCGGTAATCTCGTCGCCATCGTGCAGACCAACCTCAAGCGGCTGCTGGCCTATTCGACCATCTCGCACATGGGCTATCTGCTGCTGGGTCTGGTCAACGCCGGTCCGGAAGGCTACTCGGCCTCGATGTTCTATGCGGTCAGCTACGCGCTCACCAGCGCCGCCGCCTTCGGCATGATCATCGTGCTGTCGCGTTCGGGCTTCGAGTGCGAAGAGATCGACGACCTCAAGGGGCTCAATCAGCGTTCGCCGTGGTATGCGTTCCTCATGCTGCTGGTGATGTTCTCGCTGGCGGGCGTGCCGCCGCTGTTCGGTTTCTTCGGCAAGCTGCTGGTGCTGAAGGCCGCCGTCGACGCGGGCTTCCTGTGGCTGGCCCTGGTCGGCGCCGTGTTCGCCATCATCGGTCTGTACTACTACCTGCGCGTGGTCAAGATCATGTACTTCGATGCGCCGGTGGAAGGCACCGACGTGCGTGCCGTCGCCGACGCGCCGTCGCGCTGGGTACTCTCGATCAACGCGCTCGCGCTGCTCGTGCTGGGCTTCACCTGGTCGCCGCTGCTGGCCTGGTGCCAGAAGGCGTTCGCCAGCTGAGGCTGACGTCGGTCGATGAATGACGGAAAAGGCGCGGACCTCGGTCCGCGCCTTTTTTATGCGTCTTTCTCCCACAGGATCGGGTCTCATGGCTGGGACCATCGTGGCGTATCGGGCGGGGAGGCTGGCGAATCAGGGCGGGGTGACGGCCCTGAATGGAAGTCGACGCGAACTTTCCCGAATATTTGTTGCAGAACGCTTGCAAGAATCCGGCCATGTCCGTATACTTGCTGACTCTGATGCGGGGTGGAGCAGTCTGGCAGCTCGTCGGGCTCATAACCCGAAGGTCGTAGGTTCGAATCCTACCCCCGCTACCAGCTTTAAAGGAAAAGGCGCGAATCTCGCGATTCGCGCCTTTTTTCTTTGGCGGTTTTCAGCACGTCACGTAGACGCGGCACTCTGCGAGGACTACCTTGCTCTGGCTTAGGGGCCAACTCCAGGGTGCAACCCGATCCAGGCAACAGGGCGCTCAGCGAGAGCAGCCTCGTATAGCGAGCGATGTCATTACGGCCCCGGCCACCCGACATACCGTCGCGACGCAGCTGGACAGCTAACGTGTAAGAAAAGGCGTCAACCATGAGTTGGCGCCTTTTTGAAGCTCAGCCGATCCCGTTTCTCACCGCGAATATTCCTTCGGGATCGTACTTCCGCTTGGCCGCTGCGAGTCGAGGTACGTTCGTCCCCCAGTACGCTTTTTTATAGTCCTTCTGGAAGAAATCGCTTTCGGAAAAATACGCGCCCGCACCCGGCGCGACGCGCGTCAGGCGCGCATACGATTTCCGCGTCGCGTCTTCACCTTGCTGCGCCTTCGCATCGTCCCGATGCATGCCGGGCAGCCCTTCGAAAACCGCCGCACCACCGTTCGCAATGATGGCCAGGGCGAAGGCGTCCAGCACGTCGGGATTCATCGCAGTGTCGCGTGCCTGCGCCAGGGTCTCCGCGGAAGCACCGAACAACCCCTTGTTGAAATGCAGCGAGAAGCCCAGCTCGCGTGATGCCTCGACGATCGCCGTGGCCAGTGTCTCCACCTGATTGTCCTGAAGCAGACGCGAAGGCAGCCATGCCGACGTATAGGCATGGATGTACGTTCCCACCTGTTCCTTATCGCCCGCCCACATCATGTGATGAGCGGGCGCGCCCGGCCTGTCGTCCGGCACAGCGAAGGTCAGGCCGTACTTCTGGTAGAAAGCGAGGTCCCAGAAGTGCCGCGCCGGCATCGCCTTCAGCCAGAACGGCTTGACCCACGTGTAAGCCGGCCGGCGCGCAACCCACTCCAGGAAGGGTTGCCACGCCGCCTTCGCCTCGTCTTCGCTGAGTCCCTGGAACAACATCGAGAGATCGATGTGGCGGTCGCCGTGGAATTCGATCTGCTCACCCCAGTGGGGATTGCAGAGGTTCTCGCGAAAGTGTCGAAGTACCTGCGCGACGAGCGCGACGAAGCTCGCATCGCTATCCGCCTCGATGCGTCCGTGGACCCCGCCGATCTGTTCGGGCAAATCGTGCGTGCGGAAGGTGAGGCGGGTGATGACGCCGAAGCTGCCACCGCCACCGCCTTTCAATGCCCAGAACAGCTCGGGATCCTGGAAAGCGTTGACGATGCGGATCTTTCCGTCCGCCGTGACGACCTCCGCCTCCAGCAGGTTTGACGCACCGGTGCCGAAGCCCTTCGAGAGACTGCCAAAGCCGCCGCCGTTGGTGAAACCGGCGCACCCGACGGTCGTGCAGCCGCCGCCCTGGATGTAGCGACCGCCTACCGTGGTTACCGCGTGGTACGCGTCGATCCACATGGCGCCCGCACCGACGTGGGCTGCGGGTACGCCGATAGATCCGGAAGCAGCCCCCTTGGGCACGAAGCTGTCGACCATCTCGACGGTGTTCATCCGGCGGGTCCAGATGAGCAGGGAGTCCGGTGCGTTGGACGCACCGAGGTAGCTGTGGCCGCCGCCACGAACGACCAGGCGCACCCGGCGCCGACGAGCCCAGGCGATGGCCGTGGCGATGTCCTGGGCGCTCTCGGCTGCCAGGACACGGGCGCTGGGCGTCGACGTCCATGCCCGATAGTAGGCGCCGGTCTGCGTGAGGCCCGGCTGATCGCCGACGTAGAACTGGTTGCCGATGTGGGCGAGCGCGTCTTCGCGGGTGGCAGGATCCAGCAACGGGTTCTTCGGTATCGAGAGACGGCCACCCACCTGACGGTTCAGCGCGTTCCAGTCGGCATCGGTCGGCCAGCCGGATGCTCCGGGTTTCAGCCAGCGACCGCCGCCGGTGACGAAGGCGTCCACCTTGGCCGTGAGGGGCAGCAGGGGCAGGATGAGAGCGGTCTTCAGCAGGGTGCGGCGGTCCATGATCGGTCTCCTTTGGTTGCCGTCGATCCTGCGCCGCGTAGTCCGTGCTGTCGCGCCTGTTGGGATGAATATCTCCGATCCGGGGACGAATCGCGGGGTGGCAGGGACGGGCGGGTGGCCGGATTCGCGTAACCATGCCGGGCGTCGCGGCCCACTATCGGGGTGGCGAAGCAGGGCAGGTCTCTTCTGTGCATCCCGGCACCCTTCACGTAATCGCACGTTACGCCCACCCACCGCAGTGGGCGATCGAACTGGACCGCTGGATTGATCTCGCGTTTCTCGCTCTGTGCGTGGGAGCGCTGACCGGTCTGCTCGTGCACACCTATGCCCTGGTCTGTGCACGATGGCGTCGGGAGGGAATCGACGGGGCGCTCGAACGGGCGAGGGATCGCTATGGGATACGACGGTCTTGACCCCGGGAGCGTCTCATCGATGAAGCAAGTCCCCACGCCGCCAGCGCCGCGATCACCATCCCTCCCACCCAGGGCACATGCACCCCGACAGCAAACAGTGCGGTGCCGGTCGCGGGCCCGACGGTGTCCTTGATGTCGTTCGCAACCGACACAGCGGCCATGTAGGTCGCACGGTTGCCGTCCTGGGCCATGGCATTGACCGCGGCGGGAACGAGCGGCCCGAATAACATGTCGGCGAAAGCGAAGCCGGTCATCGCGACGATCAGTGTGGTCAAACCGGACGACAGCATGAGCGCCACGAACGCCATCGTCAGCACGACGCCACTGGCGACGATCAGTGTCGATTCCGACGCGTTCCGCGTCATGCGGGTAAGCGGAAACTGGAAGACGACTACGAGCAGCGCGCCATAGGTGAACAGGCTGCCGACACCGGATGGCGTCAGCGTGTGCGCGCCGTGCGCATAGAGAGGAAGCACGGCCTCGATCCAGCTGCTCGACATTTCGAGAAGGACGACCCAGGCCAGCAGACCGGCGAGGCGACGATCGTGGAAAGCGGGAAGCAGCGAGGCGAGCCCCTCTTCATCGTCATCGTCCGCCAACGAACCGGCGCGGCGCGTCTCCGGCAACGCCAGGGCGACAAGGCAGGCGCACGCGAACAGGGCAACTGCGGATCCGAGAAACACGCTTCCGAGGGAATGCAGGACCAGAACGGCCCCGACGGCCGGGCCGGCGGCGCGCCCGATGTTCGACATCACTCGCGCCAGGGAGAAGTAGGAACGTGTTTTCTCGCCGGGAATGGTGTCCGCGATAACGGTGGCAATCGTCGGATGCAGGACGCTCTCGCTTACGCCGATGAAGAGCAGGACACACGCGGCCTGGAAAACCCCATGCGAAAAATAAAGCATCGCAAATCCAAGTCCGACGCCCAGTGTCGAGCAAAGCAGTACAGGCCGTCGCCCTATACGGTCGGCGATGCCGCCGATAAAAGGTGTCGCGAGAATCTCTCCGCCCGCGTAGCAGCCGAAGAGCACGCCGATCCACGCCACGGGAATACCGGCTTCGCCCTGCGCCCATAAGGCGAAGAACGGCAGCATGGCGCCATCGGCGAATCCAACGAGAAGGAAAAGAAGCAGGGCGATCGATGCCGGCCGCTTTACAACAGACAGGAACGAGAGGTTCCCGGTGAAGCGTTGGGTAAACATATTCACGTCACACACTCCGCGCAGCGAACAGCCGCTCACGGGGAGCCGGTCTGTCCAGATATGCGCGTTGGTTGACGTAAACGCTTACGGCTACGCCCGACGGGGTAGCGGGGAAAATGCTAGCACCTGGCCGTAAAACCGTGCAAGCGTGGCCTGCGCATGCTCGCAGGATCGTGCGAAGATCGGCAGGTGCGCCACGCGCGGCGCGGGAGAACAACGAATGCACGGACGTATGCGGTACGCGGCGGTTCTGAGTTTCCTTTTCATGTCGGCCACGGTCAGGGCCGCGGCGCCTGGTCCGTGTTCGCCCGAGCAACTGCTTGGCCACCCAGTCGATGAGTCAGACACTGCATCCCATCGCAGGTTTCCCGCGCCCCTGATCGACTATCCCTTCGACACGACAGCGGAGCGATGGGGATTTGATCTGTTGCTCCGGATAGACACGGAAGGGCGCGTAACTTGCTTCAGTACGGGAGCGAATCTGGATGGCGAATCGCCGATGGCGGTTTCCCGGCGCGCGCTCCTGGGGCGACTGGCCCACTGGCGGTATGCGCCCTTCGAAGTCGATGGTGCACCGGTGACCGCCATCGTTTCGGAGACGGTGGCCGAGGTGGAACGTCCTGCCCGTCGCGTTCCGGCTCCGAAAGCGCCACTCGCGGACATTCGAATGTCGCTGTCGCGTGGGCAGTGCTATGGCGCGTGCCCTTCCTATCGGATCGAAGTCCGGGGTGATGGAAGCGTCATCTACGAAGGCGCCGATTACGCCGACGTCTCTGGGCGCCACGCGTATCGCGTGTCACCTGCCGCCGCGGCCGCGCTCGCGCGCCGCATCGAAACGACGAACCTGTGGTCGTTACGACCGGTCTATCATGCACCGGTGACCGACCTTCCGGTCTATAAGGTCACGATCGCCGTGGGTCACGACGTTCATACGGTCGAGGACTTTCTGGGGAGTTACGTGGGCATGCCGCCGGAAGTGGTCGAGTTCGAGCGCGCCATCGACGAGGTCGGGAGGGCGGACAGGTGGATTCATCTCTCCCAGGAAGCGGTCACGACGATGGCGGCGGAGGGCTTCCGTTTCGACTCAGCCGAGGCCGGTGAGATCCTTTTTCGTGCCGTGTCCAATGAGCAATCGCATGATGACGCAGCCATGCGTCGCATGATCGAACTCGGTGCGCCGGTCACGCATACGCTTCCCGACGAAACGCTTGGTTTTCGACCGTATCTGGGTTCCTTGCTGGAGGAAGCCTTGCGTTACGGCCGAATCACTCTGGTGGATCCGTTGATCGCCCGGGGTCTTCTGGACACGGCAGGGCGACGGGATCAGGCAAAGATCGACAGTGCGTTTCGCGCCGCGATCCGCGGTGGCGATCTCGCGTCCGTCAAACGCATCTGGGAAGAGCATGCGACCGAGCCGCATCCCTCGCTGACCTTCAGTGACGACGCGGATCACGACGCGGAGGCACGGCGGGTGCCTGTGACATTGCTGCTCAACCACTTCAGTACCGACAAGCGGCGCTGGCAGGGTGAAGCGATTGCGCGCTGGCTCGTCGAGCGCGGTTGCGATCCCAGGGCCGCGGCAGCCGATGGCAATACGCTGCTGCACATCGCGACGAGTGCCGGGGACATCGGCATGGTGCGGTATGCACTCTCGGTCGGCATCGCCCCATCGACGCCGGGACGTTATGGGCTGCCCGCACTTGGTGGCGTCGACCGCGAAAATATCGCCATGCTTCTCCTTGAGAAAGGTACTGACCTCTCGGCCATGAACGGTGGACCCGCCTCGTTTCGGAAATATGCTGTCGGGCGACATTGGGTGCAGGTCGTTGCGTGGATCGATGCCATGTCCCCGGCGAAGTGACCGACACCGGCTTCCGGATGCCGGGCTGGGTAGCGCCCGGTGAGGCGTGCGAGTGGCTTTGACCGTAGCGAGGCACGCGGGCTATGACGAGTGACACTTGCTCACCCTCGGCGCCCGTCCTAGGTTACTCCCGTACATTCACAAGGAAGACGACATGCGCACCATCTTCAACTTTCTCTGGTTCATCCTCGGCGGCTTCGTCATGGGGCTGGGCTGGTGGCTGGCCGGCCTGATCGCATTCATCACCATCGTCGGCATTCCCTGGGCGCGTGCGTGTTTCGTCATCGGAACGTTCGCCTTCTTCCCGTTCGGCAAGGAGGCGGTCAACCGGCGTGACCTCACCGGGCGCGGCGACATCGGCACCAGCGGCCTCGGCACGATCGGCAACATCATCTGGTTTCTGTTCGCCGGCGTCTGGCTGGCCATCGGACATGTGATGTCCGCGATTGCCTGCTTCGTCACGATCATCGGCATTCCGTTTGCCATCCAGCACCTGAAGCTCGCGGGCATCGCGCTCGCGCCCATCGGTAAGACAGTGGTCAGTATTGAAGTAGCCGATGCATCGAGGCGTGTGCAGGCGGAGGCTTCCGTACTCGGGATGCGCGGCTTCCGCTGAACCGGCGGCTTGCGCCCGGCGTCCTTCGTGCGAATACTCTCCGCCATCAGGGACTCAGGACGGGGACGACATGGTTCGGATGATGCGTTGGATGGGCGCCGTGCTGCTGGCGCTGTGCATGGTGGGATGCAATCAGGATGCGTTGGTCGCGAAGTTCGCGCCCCACCCGCAGTCTGAAATGGCGAAGAAGGCGCTGGACGACTGGCACGCGGGACGCAACGACGCATTGCGTGCCGAGATGGACCCGGCCTTCCGCGATCAGGCGAGCGACAGTGCGCTGACCCGGATGACGGATCAGCTGCCGAAAGGCGAGCCGGATGAGAGCAAGCTGGTCGGCTCGAAGTTCTTCTCGCGGGATGGACAGACCCGCTACGACATCACCTACGAGTATCGATTCGCCGAGCGGCGCATGCTCGCTACGGCGACTCTGATGACCCGTGACGGCAAGACCGCGGTGGTCGGCCTGCATGCGTGGATGATCACGGCTGAGCAGGAGCAAGCCGGTGCGTTCACGTTGACGGGGAAAGGGCCGGCACAACTGGCGATGCTGTTTCTGGCTATCGTGCTTCCGTTGTTCTGCCTGGTTGTTTTCGTCATCTGCGTGCGTACGCCAAAATTTCGCTGGAAGCGGACCTGGGCCGTCTTTACCCTGGTTGGCGCGATGACGCTCCGGATGAACTGGGCCACCGGTGACATCCGTCTCTATCCGTTGTCTTTCCAGTTCTTCAGCGCTTCCGCGTTCAGAGACGGCTACAACCCATGGGTCATCGGAATCTCGTTTCCACTGGGCGCCGTGCTCTTCCTGCTGCGCCGCCGGCGTTTATCGTCGCCGGTTCCCCCCGAGACCTTGTGATAAACGAGCACGACATGCGTAGGAGCGACCTCCATGCGCCGCGACTCGTGGCGACGACGCCTGCCGGCGTCGCCGGGGATCTTCGGGGGAAAAACCGCTGTTGACGCCTTCTTCCGGTCTGCCGCGCTAGCGTCACGCCGAATCGGCAGCTGGCAGGCCGAGGTGGCGCGAGTGGGTTATACCGATGATCCGGCCGGAGACGGCCGAGGGGAGGGGCGAATGGACAGCAACGCACGGATGGGCGGCCGGTCAGGCTTCGTTCTGGGGGCACTCGTCGCGATTTCCGCCTGCGGAAACGTGGGAAAGGAGGCCTCTGTGCCCCCGGAAGTGACGGGAAGCACGACGATGCCGGCGGCCGAGGTGGCGCCGCAGCCCAAGCCTTATGGCGGACCCGTGGCGTTCTCGGTCGTGGCGGAGGGGCTGACGGCCTCCTTCACCGATGAATCCGAGGGCACGGTCCTGAATCGGACATGGGACTTCGGCGACGGCGCAACGTCCGTAGCCGCCGCGCCCATCCACGCGTATTCGCGCGTCGGCGTCTACGAGGTGCGCGAGACCATCGCGGATGGCGAGGGCAAGACGTTCGACCGGACGTTGCCGGTTCGCGTCATGCCTTTCCCGCCGGAGTTGCGCAACGGAACGGCGCGACCGGGCCTGTCGGCCGTTGCGACCTACGAGCTGCATTACTTCGCTCGTCCGCCCCTGGGGGCGTCTCACCTGGACCTCGAATTGACGGGGCCGGCGGGATTGGCTGAGCTCTACGTGAAGTTCGGATCGGTACCCACCGACAGCAGCTATGACTGCCATGTGGCGCTGACCGACGGTGCCGCTCGCTGCACCTTCGATGCACCGCGCGCCGGTCCTTATTACGCCCGTATTCTGGCGACGAAGAACTTTGCCGACGCTTCGCTGAAGGCTTCATGGAACGAGACGGTGGCGGAAGCCGGAGATAAAAAAAGCGGCGCATCGAGCGCCGCTCAAAATCACTGACCAAGTGGGGGGCGGTCAGTGACGTGTTGCGTGACACACGGCTCCGGGAGGGCCGTGCGCGGATGAACAATAAGCGGTATTCGGACGTCCGTCTGTCAGCGCTGGCCTACACATATTCGGTAAAGAACCGTCTCACGGTGCTGGTTTGGTAGAGAAAACCGGGTTCGCCATGCCTGCGATGCTGTGCGAACCGCCGCCCTGCATCTCGAGAACGACCACGTCGTTCCTGCCCTTGTGCAACCACGATGCCGGCACGTACAACGATTGTTGTGGCCCGATTTCCCAGAAGCGGCCCAGATGGTGTCCGTTGATCCAGACGTTGCCCTTATGCCAGCCGCGCATGTCGAGGAACGTGCCGGCCACCGTGGGAACCTCGAGCGTGCCATGCCAGAACGCCGGGCCACCGGGCGCCGCACCCGAGCCGTACTTCAGGCCGGAAAGATCGTTCAGCGGCAGTGGATAGACCGTCCACTGCGTCAGATCCTCTCCAGCTAGCTGGACCGAGAACGTGATCCCCTTGTAGTCGTCTTCCATGCCGGGGCCGATGTTGATACGGCCCATGTTCTCGACGATCAGATCGAGTGTGCTGCCTTTCTTCAGGTCGACGGGCAGGCTGTGTTCGTCCTTGCGCCGGTCCAGCGTTCCGATCGCATGGCCGTCCGTCAGCACGGTGGCGTAGTCGTGGACATCGTTCACGTCCAGCTTGCCCTTTGCGTCGTTGTCGAGCTTCTTGCGGTAGAGGATCAGGCCGTAGTTCTGCCCGAAGCTTTCCATCCCCTGCGGTGTCACTGAGGTCCTGGGCTGTGCCGAAAGCGTCGGCAGGGCATCGAGCAGGCCGACCGACTCACGCAGTTCGACGCGCGCCGTGGCGGTCGTGGGCGACGAAGCCGGCGGCTTCGGCAGATGCTCACCCTTGGGCAGATGCGCGGCGATCGCCTTGCGCAGCGCATCGTATTTGGGCGTGAGCCTGCCCGCTTCATCGATGGGCGAGTCGTAGTCGTAACTCGTGGTGACGGGCAGGTAATGCGCATCGTCGTTGTTGGCGCCGTTCATCCAGCCGAAGTTGGTCCCGCCGTCCACCATGTACAGGTTGAATGAGATGTCGTGGTCGAGCATCCAGCCGAGCGAGCCGGCGACTTCTTCGGTCGAGCGCGTTTTGTGCTCCTCGCCCCAGCGGTCGTACCAGCCACTCCAGTATTCGCCAGCCATCTTCGGCATACCTTCCATCTGTGCTGCCGACCGCCTGAAGGCGCGCTCGGTTTTCGTGGCGTCGCCGGTGAAGTTGATGACCGAAAGCATGCCGGGTAGCGTGCCGCGACTCATCCAGGTCGGACCAGGGCCGTTGGACATGAAGAGGGGGACGTCGAAGCCGGCATCGAGCATCTGCTGGCGGATGGCGGCCATGTAATCGCGATCGTTACCCACGTAACCGTATTCGTTCTCCACCTGCATCATCAGGATGGGACCGCCACGGGTGGATTGCAGCGGAGCCAGTTCCTGTCCCAGTCGTTTGAACCATGCGGCGCTGGCGCTGAGGAAACGCGCGTCGTACGAACGCACGCGGAGACCCGGCGTGCGCAGCAGCCACGCCGGGAAGCCGCCGAATTCCCACTCCGCGCAGACGAACGGACCGGGCCGGACAATCACGTTGAGGCCTTCTTCCTGCGCCGTGCGCACGAAGGTCGCAATGTCGTTGTCGCCGGTGAAGTCGAATTTACCGGGCTCCGGTTCGCTCACATTCCAGAACGCGTAGGTGGTGATGGTATTCAGACCCATCGCCCGGGCCTTGCGCAGGCGGTCACGCCACTCGGCATGGGGGATGCGCGGGTAGTGCATCTCGCCGGAGCGAATCACGTAGGGCTTGCCGTCGAGCAGGAACTGCCCGTTCTCCACCGCGAAGTGGGCGGGCGCCGCGACGGCGGCGAGGGGCAGGGCGGCCGAGGCGGCGAGGCAGGTCGAAAGCAGCAGGGACAGTGGCTTCACGCGTGACTCCGGCGGGTGGAATCTCCCGACGGTACACAGGCTCGTTCCGCGACTGCAAGCGGAAACCGGTCCCGATTCTCAAGTCATGACGCTATGCGCTGTGGCACGTTAGCGGGCCACTGGTTATCCGGAGAGTGACGACATGGTAGTTTCCCCGCGCCGCAAAGGCGTTTCACCGGTCTACGCCGACATGGCACGCGCGACCCCGCTGGAGCGCGTCGAGATGATCCGCCGCGGATTGCCGCCTGAGCTGGTCATGGACCTCGCCTACGATCTGCGCCTGTCCGAAGACAACCTCATGCTTTACCTGGGCCTGCATCGGGTACGCGTTCGCCAGAAGGTGGTGGACGAAGATCGACTGTCGCCCCGCGAATCCGAAGGCGTCATGGCACTCGCGGTCTTCCTGGGCGAAACGCTGCTCGGTCTCGGGGCGGCCGTCGAAGGCGGTCCCGACGTGAATCTCGACGCTGCGGCCTGGCTGGGAAGATGGCTGCGAACCCCCCACGCTGAACTCGAACATCGTGCGCCCCTGCAGTTCATGGATCTCGCGCAAGGGCGCGCTGTCGTTGCCGCGCTGCTCGATCAGGTGCGTGCGCGTCGGTCCACCTGAGGGCGCATGCGGTCGTCCCGTTTTCGGCAAAGACGCAAGATCGTGCGAACGGGTCGGTCGTAACGCATCGGTCCTGCACGCCTGCTCAGAGGCGTGGCGCCCCGCCGCCGTGCCTTATTCTGCGTGGTCCGTCACGTCACGCCGTCATGAGTTTCTGACTTCACCCGGCACGAAAGCTTCGCGAAAGCCTGGACCCGTCATGGCTTCGGGGACA
The DNA here is from genome assembly GCF_900102405.1 of Dyella sp. 333MFSha. NCBI lineage: Bacteria > Pseudomonadati > Pseudomonadota > Gammaproteobacteria > Lysobacterales > Rhodanobacteraceae > Dyella > Dyella sp. 333MFSha. Next base: position 617,585 of record NZ_FNBR01000001.1, read on the forward strand.
GGGGAAAGACCCGGTGGAACGGTGGGGTATTCGTATTTTCCTGCGTATTCGCGATTTGGGGCAGGGAATCCGAGGTGCCGCCGCAAAGCCGGACGTGTCAGGCCTGTCGCTTCACGGCAGGTCACTTACGGGCAGACGAAGGACCATCCATGAAGATTGAGAAGACCGCATTGACGGTTGCCATCGCCCTGGCGATGTCCTCCCTTTCAGCGCATGCGGAAGACGCCTGGGTCTCGACGCATACACAGGCGGCGATTTCACCGCCCGCCAGCACCCAGGTGCTGGCGGCGAGTTCGACCAGCGCGACGACGACCGGCAATGCTTATACGTTGAACATGACGGGCTCACCGCGGATCGACGGTGCCGCGGTCACGGCACTGGAAGCCGATCATCCGCTGCATGTGGAAGTCGCGCTGAAGTTGCGCAATCCCGATGCGTTGCAGACCTTCCTTGCCGGCGTGACCACGCCGGGTAGCGCACTCTTCGGCAAGTTCCTTACGCCGTCGCAGTTCACCGAACGCTTCGGGCCGACGCAGTCGCAGGTCGACGCCGTCGTAGCCCACCTGCAGCAGGCCGGCTTCACCAACATCGAAGTCGCACCGAACCGTCTGCTGATCTCTGCCGATGGTACGGCGGGTGCCGCGACGAACGGGTTCCGCACGTCGATCAAGCGCTTCAGCGCCAATGGCCGTGAGTTCTTTGCCAACGATGCACCCGCACTGGTCCCGGCGTCGCTTGGTGACAGTGTCAACGCCGTGCTCGGTCTGCAGAACGTGTCCGTCAAGCACACGCTGCACCACGTATACCACCCCGAGGACGTCACGGTTCCCGGACCGAACGTCGGCACGCAGGCTGCCGCCGCCGTCGCTGCGCATCATCCTCAGGATTTCGCCGCTATCTACGGTGGCAGCAGTCTGCCCGCCGCCACGAATACCGCGGTGGGCATCATCACCTGGGGTTCGGTCACGCAGACGGTGACCGATCTGAACAGCTTCACCTCGGGCGCAGGTCTGGCTACCGTGAACTCCACGATCACCAAGGTGGGGAGCGGCACGTTCGCCAACGATCCGGATTCCAACGGCGAATGGTCGCTGGACAGCCAGGACATCGTCGGTATCGCCGGAGGCGTGAAGCAACTGATCTTCTATACCTCGGCCAACGGCGATTCCAGTTCGTCGGGCATCACCGACGCGGGTATCACCGCATCGTATAACCGTGCCGTCACCGACAACATCGCCAAGCTCATCAACGTGTCGCTCGGCGAAGACGAAACCGCCGCGCAGCAGTCGGGTACCCAGGCGGCTGACGACGCGATTTTCCAGCAGGCCGTGGCTCAGGGTCAGACCTTCTCGATCGCTTCCGGCGACGCGGGTGTCTACCAGTGGTCGACCGATCCCACCTCGGGCTCGCCCGGCTACGTGGCGAATTCCGCCGGTACGGTGAAGATCGACCTGACCCACTACTCGGTGAGTGAGCCGGCGAGTTCGCCATACGTCATCCAGGTCGGTGGTACGACGTTGTCCACCAGCGGCACGACGTGGTCGGGCGAAACGGTGTGGAACGAAGGCCTCTCGGCGATCGCGCCGAGCCAGGGTGACAACAACCAGCGCCTGTGGGCGACGGGTGGCGGCGTCAGCCTCTACGAGGCGGCACCGTCATGGCAGTCGTCGGTATCCAGCTCGACCAAGCGCGTCGGTCCGGACCTGGCGTTCGATGCGGCTTCGTCCTCGGGTGCGCTGATCGTCGTCAATGGATCGACCGAACAGGTGGGCGGAACCAGCCTTGCCTCGCCGCTGTTCGTCGGTGCGTTTGCGCGCATCGAATCCGCGGCGAACAATGCGATCGGCTTCCCGGCGTCGAAGTTCTATCAGGCGTTCCCGACGCAGACCTCGCTGCTGCATGACGTGACCTCCGGTAACAACGGTTACCAGAGCCACGGTTACACTGCGACGACCGGCTTCGACGAAGCGACCGGCTTCGGCAGCTTCGATATCGGTAAGCTCAACACGTACGCGCAGGCCAACTGGGTGACCGGAGGCGGCGGTGGCAGCACCAACGCGCCGCCGGTTGCGAACTTCAGTGTCGCGACCAACGGGCTCGTCGCCACCTTTACCGACAGTTCCACCGACAGCGACGGCAGCATCGCGTCGCATGCCTGGACCTTCGGCGATGGCAGCACCTCGACGGCTACCAGCCCGAGCCACACGTACAGCGCCGCAGGCACGTACAGCGTTGCTGAAACCGTGACGGATAATGCGGGCGCCACCAGCACGAAGACCTCGTCGGTGACCGTGAGCTCGTCGGGCGGCACCGGTGGTGGCACCGTGCTGCAGAACGGCGTCGCGGCGACCGGATTGTCGGCGGCGAAGAACGGCCAGCTGAAGTACACCGTGGCGATCCCGGCGGGCGCCAAGAGCCTGAAGATCGCGATCTCGGGTGGCACCGGCGATGCGGATCTTTACGTGAAGTTCGGTTCGGCGCCGACGACGTCGAGCTACGACTGCCGTCCGTACGTGACCGGTAACACCGAAAGCTGCTCGTTTGCCTCGCCGCAGACGGGGACGTACTACGTGCTGCTCAATGGCTATGCCGCGTTCTCGGGCGTGTCGCTGAAGGCTACGTGGACTAACTGATCCGACGTGAGTGATGCTGTGGGGTCCGGTGCCTTTCCTGACGGAGAGGCACCGGATTGTCGCCAGCGGGAATGGTGGGGCAGGGCATGCTCGATGAGCCGGCGTGGTACTGGCCATCGCGATAGCGCTGTTGCGCGATCGGTGAGCGGTGATAACGTAGCCGGCATGAGTCGAACCCTACTCGCCCTGTTGGTGCCCGATGCCGAGCCGCTCGTTGGTGACCTTCGTGCACGACTGGACTCCGCCGCCCGGCTGGGGCTCGGTGCGCACATTACGCTGGTCTATCCCTTTCTCGATAGCGAGGCGATCGACGACGATGTCGCGGAGCGGTTGCGCGATGTCGCGAGGCAGCATGCGCCCGTTTCGTTCGCGCTCGACGAGGTGGGTACGTTTCCCTCTACTGTCTGGCTGGCCCCCCGATCTGCCGAGGCCATCGTCTCGCTCGCCGCCGCGCTCGAATCCGCATTCCCCGACCGTCCGACCGCAGGGCGCGTCTTTGAGCGCTTCGTGCCGCATCTTTCGGTGGCGCGAAACATCCTTGGCGATCGTGATGCGGTGGTGGTGACGCTCGAAGACCGGCTTGGGTCGGCGCATGGCGTGGTGTGTCACTGCGCCGATGTCCATGTCATGACGCGCAGCGACGAGGGCTGGCAAATGCACTCACGGGTGCCTCTCGGCGGCGGCACGTAATCAGGAATCGACGCGATGCTCATTCAGGGTAGTTGTCACTGCGGAAACATCGCATTTGAACTGGACTGGCCCGGCGAGGACGCTTCCGTGCCCGCGCGTGCCTGCACCTGCTCGTTCTGCGTGAAGCACGGTGGTGTATGGACTGCGCATTCCGATGCAAGGCTCAGGATCAGGATCGCCGATGCGGACAGGACGTCGTCGTATGCGTTCGGGACCGGGACCGCGGCGTTTCATGTGTGTACGCGATGCGGGGCCGTGCCGGTGGCCACCAGCGATATCGACGGCGCGCGCTACGCCGTAGTGAACGTCAATGCCTTCGATGACTTCGACCGCAGTCGACTCACCACGGAGACGGTCAGCTTCGACGGTGAGGGGGAGGCCGACCGGCTGACCCGGCGCGCCGCGCGGTGGATCGGCCATGTAGAGATCGATTACCAGGATGCCGCCTTCGTGGCGTGATTTGTCCGCCAGCGGTCCGGGTCGTGACTCGCGCGCTTGCGCTCATGCGCGGAAACTGTCCTCATTCCCACGAGAGGAGCTCCGCCATGTCCGCTTCCGAAACCGCGCTGATCGTCATCGATGCCCAGGAGTCGTTCCGTTCCCGCCCCTACTGGCGGACAGACGACGTCGACGGGTATATCGAGCGTCAGCAGGCTCTCATCGATGGCGCGAAGCGCGCTGGCATCCGTGTGGTCCAGGTGTTCCATGTCGAGGATACCGGTCCGTTCAGCGAGGCATCCGGCCTGGTTATGCCGTTGAAGCCCTTGCGGATCGATGCCGATGCCGTCTTTCGTAAGCGGCGCCACAGTGCGCTGGTCGGGTCCGGCCTCGACGTATGGCTGACCACGAACGCTGTCCGTCGTCTGATCGTCTCGGGCATCCGCACCGAACAGTGCTGTGAGACGACGACCCGCCACGCTTCGGACCTTGGCTACGCTGTCGACTTCGTCGGCGAGGCGACGCTCACGTTCCCGATGGTGGATGTCACGGGTCGCGAGTGGAGCGCGGCCGAGATCCGCGCGCGGACGGAGCTGGTTCTCGCGGACCGCTTCGCCCGCATCGTGACGGTGGATGCCGCGCTCGAAACGCAGGCACTCAGGGCTGCATGATGCAAACGACACCTCGCCGGATCCCCGTCTATGTGGTCGTGCCGCCGCGGGTGCTGCTGCTGGACGTGGCCGGGCCCATTGAGGTGTTGCGCAAGGCCAACCTCGAGCAGAAAGCGGTGCATTTCGATGTGGTCTACATCGGGCCTGCACGGACGCTTGGGAGCTCGGTGGGTATGACGATATCGGGCATCCGGCCCATGCCGGCAAGACTGCCCGACGATACGCTGGTCGTGGTGCCGGGCCACGCGGACCTGCCGCTTGGAGAGCCGGTGACCAGCGACGCGCAGCATGCCGCGCACGAGCAGGCCATCGTCGACTGGCTTCGCCGCTCGGTGCGTCCCGGCATCCGTGTGGCGACGATCTGTTCCGGTGCGATCCTCGCGGCACGGGCCGGCTTGCTCGACGGGCATGCATGTACGACCCACCACGGTTGCACCGATCAACTGGCGCGTGAGGCACCTTCCGCTCACGTCCGCGAAAACCGCCTTTATGTCGTGGATGGCGAGCGCCTCACCAGTGCCGGTATCACCGCTGGAATCGACCTGATGCTGCACGTCGTTGCCGGCCTCGCTGGCGCGGCCGTCGCGGTCGCCGTGGCGCGCTTTCTCGTCGTTTATCTGCGGCGCGCAGGCGACGATCCACAACTGTCACCGTGGCTCGAGGGCCGCAACCACATGCATCCCTCCATCCATCGCGCACAGGACGCCGTGGCCGGCGATCCCGCCCGCGAGTGGACGGTGACGGCGCTGGCGCGCGAAGCGGCTATCAGTCCGCGACACCTGTCCCGGTTGTTCAACGAGCATGCGGGGATGAGCGTCACCGACTACGTAAACCGCATGCGGGTGGCTCTGGCCAGCGAATTGCTGTCAGGTTCGCAGCTGGACATGGAGGCGGTCGCCGAGCGTTCGGGTTTCGGGTCGGCAAGGCAGCTGCGTCGGGCGTGGGGGCGGTGGAACGCGTTGCCGCCGAGCCGGTCGCGCGATCTGGCCTCTTGATGCGCCGTTAACCGAACAGGCGGCGATGCTCGCCGTTGGCGTACCACTCCAGCACGCGATCGGGTACGAGCGCTTCGATCGTCAGTCCCGCGGCGGAGAACATGTCCAGCGTATCCAGCAGTGCGCGGCGCAGTTTCGGCGCTCCCGGGTCCCCGGGCGCGTTGTGCGTTGCCCAGTCGAGCGTATCGACGACGCGCAGTGACCAGTCGTGCAGAAGATCGGCCCGCGCATCCAGGTAGCCGCGCAGCCACGGGCTCAGACTCCGCTCCAGCGAAAGACTCTCCGCTGCGGCGATCCCCTCGAGCAGCGTGCCGACCTCCCCGTGCACGCCGCGATACCATTCGGTATGCCCGGCGGCGGAAACCGGTACGACCAGCGGGGCGTTGGCGCGCTGCCCGGCGAAGGCCTCGATGAGCCGTCGCTCGATACGTCGTGCATGGATGACCCGTTCGGCGTCAAGCAACATCCCGCGATCCAGATCGAAAAAGTCGAAGAACCGACGGTGAAGGGTGCTGAAGCGCGTGAACGGGTCACGCGAGAAGCCGACCTTCAGCAGGTCTTCGTCACGACAGGGCAGCACGTACACATACGCGCGGCCCTGTGAGGCGAAGCGGGGATACGGTGTTTCTTCATGCATGGGGGAAAGGATCGCCTGTCGCTGTCTCGCGACGTGCGATACGGAACCGGCAGCGCGGCCGGCCTCGAACGGACTGGTGTGCGCAACTGCATGAATTTACGGACGAATCGAGTGCGCAGACGCGCGGAGCGCTATGTGACGTTCCCGCCGGCAGCGCTCCGTCCGCATGCTGTCCGACGGGCTCGGGCGGACGCCGGTTCAGGTCCGCGACCTTGCATGACGGCGGTAAAATACGATAGACTCAGTGAATCTTAAGCGCCATTGACATCGGTTACGGCCTTTCGTCGCTGGCTGCTTCAGGAACTTTCTTTTTACAAGAAAGCCTCCTCGTGAGGCTTTTTTGTTGGGCGCACGGAGGCGTCCTGCGACATTTTCGTGAGCGCCGTCAGGGCATCGCGGCGTTCGCTGGAGGAAAGTGTCGGATACATCGGCGACGTAATGGAATGGGCCGCTCGCGCCCTTTTTTTGTTTCTGGCGAATGGAAAAACCGCAGGTAACGTGGATACCAACGCACTTTCACAACGCTTTTCAGACATCGTGGCCGAGCTCGGCCTCGAAGTGCTGGGTATGGAGTTCGGTCCGTCCGACGGACAGATGACGCTGCGCGTCTATCTGGACGTGCTCGAGGCCGAGCGCGAACGTCGCAAGGGCGCGGAGCTCCCCGTCGAGGTCGCCGTCGAGGATTGCGAAGCGGCAAGCCGCGAGTTCTCGGCTTATCTGGACGTTGAAGATCCGATCCCCGGCAACTATGTACTGGAAGTCTCCTCTCCCGGTATCGATCGTCCCCTCTTCACGGCGGAGCAGTTCGCCCGTGTCAGTGGTCAGGAGATCAAGGTGCTGCTCAAAGCCCCGGTCGACGGTCGCCGTCGCCTCAAGGGCAACGTCGTTGAAGTAAACGGCGAGCACATTGTGGTCGAGGGCGAGGCTGGCCGATTCGAATTCGAGCATGCGGACGTCGAAAGCGCCCGCGTGGTTCCCGACTGGGTGGCACTCGGCTATGCGCCGCAGCCGAAGCCCACGCCGGGCGGTAAGAAACCTAAATAACGATTGATGGGGTGCCGCGGGGCATCCTTACGGGAGTAGCGGCAATGAGCAAAGAACTTTTGCTGGTAGTCGACGCGGTCGCCAATGAAAAAGGCGTGCCGCGCGAAGTGATTTTCGACGCCATGGAAGCGGCGCTGGCTTCGGCCGCGAAAAAGCGCTACCCCGAGGAAGATCCGGACATCCGGGTCGAAATCGACCGCAATACGGGCGACTACGAGACCTTCCGTCGCTGGGAGATCATCGAGAACGACGGCGAGATGGAGGATCCCTCCTACCAGATCCGCCTGATGGACGCCGAAGACGAAGCCGGTGAGGGCGAAGTCGCCGAAGTCGGTGGCTGGATCGAGCACCAGATCGAAAACGCCGAGTTCGGCCGCATCGCCGCGCAGGCCGCCAAGCAGGTGATCGTGCAGCGCGTTCGCGAAGCCGAGCGTCAGCAGGTCGTCGATGCCTTCGTCGATCGCGTGGGCGAGCTGGTCACCGGTATCGTCAAGCGCGTCGAGCGCGGCAACGTCTACCTCGACCTGGGCAGCAACGCCGAGGCGTTCATTCCGCGCGACAAGACGATTCCCCGTGAGTCGGCCCGCGTCGGCGACCGCGTCCGCGGTTACCTGTACGAAGTGAAGTCGGAAATCCGTGGTCCGCAGCTGTTCGTCTCGCGCAGCGCGCCGGAGTTCATGATCGAACTGTTCAAGCTCGAGGTGCCGGAAGTCGGTCAGGGCCTCGTCGAAATCAAGGGCTGCGCCCGCGATCCGGGCGACCGCGCCAAGATCGCCGTGGTCGCCCACGACAGCCGCACCGATCCGATCGGCGCCTGCATCGGCATGCGCGGTTCGCGCGTCCAGGCCGTGTCCAACGAGCTCAACGGTGAGCGCGTTGACATCATCCTGTGGCACGAGAATCAGGCTCAGTACGTCATCAATGCGATGGCGCCGGCCGAAGTGCAGTCGATCATCATGGACGAGGAAAAGCACTCCATGGATATCGCCGTCGCCGAGGACAAGCTGTCCCAGGCGATCGGTCGCGGTGGTCAGAACGTCCGCCTGGCGAGCAAGCTCACCGGCTGGCAGCTCAACGTGATGACACAGGATCAGGTCACCGCCAAGAGCGAGGCCGAGCAGGCTGCCGCCCTGGCGCTGTTCCAGGACAAGCTCGAAGTCGACGAAGAAATCGCCAGCATCCTGGTGCAGGAAGGTTTCTCGTCGATCGAAGAAATTGCTTACGTGCCGAGTGCCGAGCTGCTGGCGGTGGAAGGCTTCGACGAAGACATCGTCGAGGAACTCCGTGCCCGTGCCCGTGACGCCCTGCTGACCGAGGCGCTCGCCGCCGAGGAAGGCGTCGAGGAAGTCGCGGTCGACGAAGAACTGCTCGGCCTGGACGGCATGGACGAAACGGTCGCTATCGCGCTGGCGGACCGTGGCATCAAGACGCTCGACGACCTCGGCGATCTCGCCGTCGACGAGCTCATCGATATCGAAGGCATGACGGAGGACCGCGCATCGCAGCTGATCATGGCTGCGCGCGCTCCGATGATCGCCCGCCTGGAGAAAGGTGGTTAAGCGCGAGACCGGAAGCGTCCTGGACGGACGCCTCGAGGGAGGCCATGAGGTCTCCCGCCAGGGATGGAGGCAGCCGTACGGGTCATCGTCGGCACGTAAGGTTACGCGCGGGAAAGGCGGAGAATAAAGAACCATGTCGGACGTCACTATCAAACAACTCGCCCATCAACTGGGCCTACCGGTCGACAAGCTGCTCGGGCAGCTTGGCGAAGCCGGCATGAATTTCTCCGATGCGGAGCAGGTCATCAGCAGCACCGAAAAGGTGAAGCTGCTGGGTTTCCTGCGTCGCACCCACGGCAAGAACGAGGCCGCTCCCGAAGGGGACGCCTCCGCGCCGCGACAGATCACCCTGAAGCGCCGCACGGTCGGCGAGCTGAAGGTGGCGTCCGGTTCCGGTCGTGGTGCCGGTCCGGCCAAGACGGTCAACGTCGAGGTCCGTGCCAAGCGTACGTACGTCAAGCGCAGCGCCATCGCTGAGGATGCGTCGCACGAGCCGGAGCGCGAGGACGCCGTGCGCAAGCTGGCCGAATCGCAGGCTCAGCGCGAGCACGAGGAATCGGAGCGCCGTGAAGAAGCCGAGCGTCGCGATCAGGCCGAAGCGGCCCGTCGCGAAGCCGAGGCCGAAGCACGCCGTCAGGAAGAAGCCGCCGCCGAAGCACGCCGTCAGGCTGAAGAAGCTGCCGAGCAGCATGCACGCGCCGAAGCGGCACGTGCCGCGGCCGCCAGCGCTGAAGCCGCCGCGACGCCGGCCGCCGCGCCTGCGGCCGCGCCGGAAGCGACCCCTGAGGCCCCGGTGTCCACCGCGCCGCTGGGCGACGATGGCCTGCCGACGCACCAGACCGCCAAGCTCGATACGCGTTCGCTCGGCATGATCCTTCCGCGCATTCACGAGCCGCGCAAGCGCGAGCGCGTGGTGTCCAAGCCTGTCCCGCCGCCGGCGCCCGCGCCGGCTCCGGCTCCGGCACCTGTCGCGGCGGCTCCCGCCGCCGCACGTCCGGCCGCGCCGCGTCCGGCGCCCGGTGCCGTGGCTGCCGCCAACGATACGCGCGGCAACGCGCGTCCGAAGCACGGTGGTGGTGGCGGTGCTCCCGGCGGTGGCGGTCGTAACGATCGTGAAGCCGGTGGCAAGCGCTTCGCCGGTGGCGAAATGCATCTTTCCGATGCCGACCGCGCACGCCGCTCGTCCAGCAACAACCGTCGTGGCGGTGGCAAGGACCGTGGCCGCATGACGGCGTCGCGTGGCGCCGCCTCGTCGGGCGGTCCGCACGGCTTCACCCGTCCGACCGCCGCCGTGGTCCGTGACGTCGTGATCGGCGACAACAACCTCGTGACCGAGCTGGCCCAGAAGATGGCCGTCAAGGGCGCCGAGGTGGTGAAGGCGCTGTTCAAGATGGGCGTCATGGCCACGATCAATCAGACGATCGACCATGACACCGCCGCGCTCGTGGTCGAAGAACTGGGTCACAACCCGGTTCGCGCCACCGAGAACGACGCCGAAGCCGCGCTCGCGACGCACACGCAGAATGCGGAGCTCGAGGGCGACAAGGTCACGCGTCCGCCGGTCGTCACGATCATGGGTCACGTCGACCACGGCAAGACCTCGCTGCTCGACTACATCCGTCGTACCAAGGTCGCCTCCGGCGAAGCGGGTGGCATTACGCAGCACATCGGCGCTTACCACGTCGAAACGAGCCGTGGCGTCATCACCTTCCTCGACACCCCGGGCCATGCGGCGTTTACGTCCATGCGTGCCCGCGGCGCGCAGTCGACGGATATCGTGGTGCTCGTGGTCGCCGCCGACGACGGTGTCATGCCGCAGACGCAGGAAGCCGTGAAGCACGCGCGCGCCGCCAAGGTGCCGCTGATCGTCGCGGTCAACAAGATGGACAAGTCCGGCGCCAACCCGGACAACGTCAAGCAGGGCCTCGGCCTTCTCGAAGTCATCCCTGAAGAGTGGGGTGGCGATACCCCGTTCGTTCCGCTTTCGGCGAAGACGGGCGACGGCGTGGACGCGCTGCTCGACGCCATCTCGATCCAGGCTGAAATCATGGAGCTCAAGGCAGTGGCCGATGGCCGCGCTTCGGGTGTCGTGATCGAATCCAGCCTCGACCGCGGTCGCGGTCCGGTGGCGACGGTGCTGGTGCAGCAGGGCACGCTGAAGAAGGGCGACTTCGTCGTCTGCGGTGTCGAATACGGCCGCATGCGTGCGCTCGTCGACGAAACCGGCAAGCAGGTCAATGAAGCCGGTCCGTCGATTCCGGTCCAGGTCCTGGGTCTGTCGGGCGTGCCCGAGTCGGGTGACGATTTCGTCGCCGTGAAGGACGAGCGTCTGGCGCGCGAAGTGGCGGCTGAGCGTCTGCTCAAGCGTCGCGAGACCCGCCTGGTCAGCAAATCCAACCGTCTGGAAGACATCATGGCCCAGATGGGTCAGGGTCAGGGCCAGCAGACCCTCAACATCCTCGTCAAGGCGGATGTGCAGGGTTCGGTCGAGGCGCTGCGCGATTCGCTCACCCAGATCGGCAACGAGCTGGTCAAGGTGAACGTGATCTCGTCCGGCGTGGGTGGCATCACCGAGTCGGAAGCCACGCTGGCGGCGGCGTCCAAGGCGCTGATCATCGGCTTCAACGTCCGTGCGGATGCGTCGGCACGCAAGGTGATCGATACCAACGGTCTCGATGTCCGCTACTTCTCGATCATTTACGACGTCATCGATCAGGTGAAGCAGGCGGCGTCGGGTCTGCTCGGTGTCGAGATTCGCGAAGAGATCATCGGTATCGCGCAGGTCCGCGACGTGTTCCGTTCGTCGAAGTTCGGCGCGGTCGCGGGCTGCATGATCGTCGAGGGCCTGGTGAAGCGCTCCAAGCCGATCCGCGTGCTGCGTGACAACGTGGTGGTGTTCCAGGGCGAACTCGAGTCGCTGCGCCGCTTCAAGGAACTCGTCGACGAGGTCCGTAACGGCATGGAATGCGGTATCGCGGTCAAGCAGTACAACGACGTCAAGGTCGGCGACCAGATCGAGTGCTTCGAGCGTATCGAAGTGCCGCGCACGCTGTAACGGCATGCAATGCGCCTCCCCGGCATACGCCGGGGAGGCTTTTTCGTTAGTGCACCTTATTCAGGCTGGAGGCGGATATGCCGTCCCGTGATTTCAAGCGTACCGACCGCGTGTCCGCCCAGCTTCGCCGTGAAATCGGTGAACTGGTCCACGCCGCCGTGCGCGACCACGCGCTGCCTTCGGTCAGCGTGTCGGATGTGGAAGTAACCCGTGACCTCGACTGGGCCACCGTGTGGGTGACGGCCCTGATGCCCGACCAGTCGGCGGTGGTGGTCAAGGCGCTGAAGGAGCTCGCCCCCGAGTTCCGTCATTCGCTGTCGAAGTCGATGATCCTGCGTCGCGTGCCGCAGCTGCGTTTCAAGTACGACGAATCCGTCGATACCGGCGAGCGCATCGAGCGCCTGCTGCGCGAAAACCCCGTTCCGCCGGCCGATCCGTCCGACGAAACCTGATGACCGCGCGCCTGGCGCGCGGGTAAGCGTGTGTGATGAATCGCCGAACCTTCCGTGACCTGCACGGCATCCTTCTGCTCGACAAGCCGCTCGGCCTGAGTTCCAACCAGGCGCTGCAGACGGCGCGTCGGCTCGTGGGCGCCGCCAAGGGTGGCCATACCGGCAGCCTCGATCCGCTCGCCACGGGCCTGTTGCCACTGTGCTTCGGCGAGGCGACCAAGCTCGCCGGCTGGTTGCTCGGCTCGCGCAAGGCCTACGAGGCTGAGGTTCGCCTGGGTGTGACCACGACCACCGCCGATCTCGAGGGCGAGGTGGTGGAGACACGCCCGGTGCCCGCGCTGGACGATGCGGTCATCGAAGCCGCGCTGGCGCCCCTGCGCGGGCACATCGTACAGATCCCTCCCGCGTATTCGGCGATCAAGCAGGACGGCGTGCCGCTGTATGTCCGTGCCCGCCGCGGTGAGGACGTCGACGTGCCGGCGCGCGAGGTCGACGTGTACCGTCTCGAGGTGATCGGTCGCGAGGGCGACACCGTGCGCCTGATGGTCGAGTGTGGCTCGGGGACGTACGTGCGCAGCCTTGCGGTGGATCTCGGTGCGAACCTCGGTTGCGGCGCCCACCTCACGGGCTTGCGCCGGCTCTGGGTCGAGCCGTTCATGGCGCCGGCGATGGTGACGCTGGACGAACTTCGCATCGCCGCCGAAACCGGGCCGGATCCACTCGAAGCCTGTATTTTGCCGGTCGACGCCGGACTCAGTCATATTCCCCGGGTGGAACTCGACCCGGAGCGGACCCGTGTCCTCGGTTTCGGCCAGCCGGTGCCGCTGGGGCAGGGCGTTTCACCCGGTCGCTGCGGTGTCTGGGGTGCCGACGGGCGCCTGATGGCGCTCGGGGAAGCCGGCGAAGACGGCATCCTGAGGATCGTGCGGGGCCTGAACATGCCGCCCGTCTGACCGGGCTTGTTGCCGCTACGCGCAGGACGTTACAATTACGTGCTCGTTTAACAGCTTTCATTCAAAAGCGAGGCTTGCGCAACTTCATCGGTATCCGTTGAGGTTGCGCAAGTCTCGTATCCGCTTTTAAGGAATCGATACACATGCTTACTCCCGAACAGACTGGTCAGATCATCAAGGATTACGGCCGCAAGGAAAACGACACCGGCTCGACCGAAGTCCAGGTCGCCCTGCTGTCCGCCAACATCCTTCAGCTCCAGGATCATTTCCAGGCGCACAAGCAGGATCACCACTCGCGTCGCGGTCTGCTGAAGATGGTCAATCAGCGCAAGAAGCTGCTTGCCTATCTCAAGACGAACGACCTCGCTCGCTACCAGACCCTGATCGAACGCCTCGGCCTGCGCCGTTAATTCACCGGAACAGGACGAGGAGAGATCGAAGTGGCGAAAGTAACCAAGTCATTCCAGTACGGTTCTCACGAAGTCACACTGGAGACGGGCGAAATCGCCCGGCAGGCCTCCGGTGCGGTCATGGTCAGCATGGGCGGCACCGTCGTCCTGGTGACGGTCGTCGCGGCGCCCAAGGCGCGCGAAGGCCAGGACTTCTTCCCCCTCACGGTCGACTACATGGAGAAGTTCTACTCCGCGGGTCGCATCCCGGGTGGCTTCTTCAAGCGCGAAGGCCGTCCGACCGAGAAGGAGACGCTGACTTCGCGCCTCATCGATCGTCCGCTTCGTCCGCTGTTCCCGGAAGAGTTCCGCAACGAGATCCAGGTCATCGCCCAGGTCGTCTCGCTGAACCCGGAAGTCGACGGTGACATCCCGGCGCTGCTCGGTGCCTCCGCGGCCATGTCGCTCGCCGGTGTGCCCTTCAAGGGTCCGATCGGCGCGGCGCGCGTCGGCTACGCCAACGGCCAGTACATCCTCAACCCGACCGCCACGCAGCTGAAGACCTCGGACCTCGACCTCGTCGTGGCCGGTACGTCCAGCGCCGTGATGATGGTCGAGTCGGAAGCCAAGCTGCTCAGCGAAGACGTCATGCTCGGCTCGGTGGTCTTCGGCCACCAGCAGATGCAGGCGGCGATCGACACGATCAACGCCTTCGTCGCCGAAGCCGGCGCCAAGACGTTCAAGTGGGAAGCCCCGGCAGCCAAGACGGCCCTGTACGACGCGGTCAAGGCCGCCGTCGGCAACCGTTTCGCCGAAGCCTTCCAGATCCGCGACAAGCTGGCGCGTCGTGACGTCATCAGCGCGCTCAAGAGCGACGTGAAGGCATCCATCGCCACCGACGCCGAAGCCAATGGCTGGACCGATGGCGACATCGGCAACGCCTTTGGCGAAGTCGAGTACCGCACCCTGCGTGACGGCGTGCTCAGCACCAAGGTCCGTATCGACGGTCGCCAGCTCGACGACGTCCGTCCGATCTCGGTGCGCGTCGGCGTCCTGCCGCGCACGCACGGTTCGGCGCTGTTCACCCGCGGTGAGACCCAGGCGCTGGTCGTTGCCACGCTCGGCACCACGCGTGACTCGCAGCTTATCGACGCGCCGGAAGGCGAGTGGAAGGACACGTTCCTCTTCCATTACAACTTCCCTCCGTTCTCGGTCGGCGAGACCGGTCGCGTCGGCAGCCCGAAGCGTCGCGAAATCGGCCACGGCCGTCTCGCCAAGCGCGGCGTGCAGGCGGTCAAGCCGACGATCGAAGAGTTCCCGTACGTGATCCGCGTCGTCTCCGAAATCACCGAGTCGAACGGTTCCTCGTCGATGGCATCGGTCTGCGGTTCGTCGCTGGCCATGATGGACGCGGGCGTTCCGCTGAAGTCGGCCGTCGCCGGTATCGCCATGGGCCTGGTGAAGGAAGGCAACGACTTCGTCGTGCTGTCCGACATCCTCGGTGACGAAGATCACCTCGGCGACATGGACTTCAAGGTGGCCGGTACCGCCGATGGCGTTTCCGCGCTGCAGATGGACATCAAGGTCGACGGCATCACCGAAGAGATCATGCGTTCGGCGCTGGCCCAGGCCAAGCGCGGTCGTCTGCACATCCTCGGCGAAATGGCCAAGTGCATCACCGAAGCCCGCTCGGAAATGAGCGAGTTCGCACCGCGCCTGCTCACGATCAAGATCCACCCGGACAAGATCCGCGAAGTGATCGGCAAGGGTGGCGCGACCATCCGTTCGATCACGGAAGAGACCGGTACCACGATCGACATCACGGACGACGGCAACGTCGTGATCGCCTCGGTGAACCGCGAAGCAGCCGAAGCTGCCCGCAAGCGCATCGAGCAGATCGTCTCCGACGTCGAGCCGGGCCGCATCTACGAAGGCAAGGTCGCCAAGCTGATGGACTTCGGTGCATTCGTCACGATCATGCCGGGCAAGGATGGTCTGGTGCACGTGTCGCAGATCTCCAGCGAGCGCGTCGAGAAGGTTTCCGACAAGCTCAAGGAAGGCGACATCGTCAAGGTCAAGGTCCTCGAAGTCGACAAGCAGGGCCGTATCCGCCTGTCGATGAAGGCCGTCACCGAAGATGAAAACGTCACGGGCTGATTCATCGCCTCGTGTGTGTAAAAAAACGGCGCCGAAAGGCGCCGTTTTTTTTGTCACCGAGCCTCACACCGCCATCGACCCCCCATCTACAAACAATTCCGTGCCGGCGATATAGCTGCTTTCGCCGGACGCCAGGAAAAGCACCGCCCGTGCGACCTCATCCGGCTGCCCCAGCCGTCCCATCGGCACCATCTGGTTGATGATGTCCTCGACCCCGGGGCGTGCCTCGAGATAGCGACGCATCGGCGTCGTCTCGGTGCCGCTCGGCGACACGACATTCACCCGGATGCCCCGGTCCTTCAGGTCTGTCGTCCAGCTGCGCGCAAACGACCGGACCGCCGCCTTGCTCGCGTTGTAAAGCGACTGGCCCGGGAAACCCTTGCTGCCGGCAACCGAGCCGTTGAGGACGATCGCGCCGCCGTCCTGCAGCAGGGGAAGCGCCTTCTGCACGCTGAAGAGCAGGCCGCGCACGTTGAGCCCGAAGACGTGATCGAAGCCCGCCTCGTCGATCGATCCCACGGGTCGCGGTTCGACTTCCGCCACACCGGCGTTCGCGAAAACGACGTCCAGCGTGCCGTGGTCCCGCTTCACCCGGTCGTATAGCCGGTCGAGATCGTCCAGGTTCGAGGCGTCGCCCTGGACGCCGACCGCGCCGTGGCCGATCGTGGCCACCGCCTCGTCGAGACGGTCCTGCCGGCGTCCGGTGATATAGACCTTCGCGCCCTCGGCGGCGAACTGCCGCGCCGTGGCGAGACCGATGCCCTCGCTGCCGCCCGTGATGACGACGACCTTGTGCTCAAACCGCGTTGCCATATCTGATCCTTGTGTAAGTGGAGGATTGCTCCACTTACTATATGGAGGCATCATCCGCTTTGCAATCGAGGGCGTCGATGAACAACAAGAGGGTCAGTGACGAGGCGCCGCTGCGCGCGGATGCGGCCCGTAACCGTGCGCGGATTCTCGAGGCCGCCGAAGCCGTCTTCGTGGAGCGCGGTGCGGATGCTTCGCTGGAGGAGGTCGCCAGGCGCGCCAACGTCGGCATCGGTACGCTCTACCGTCGATTCCCTACCCGGGAAGACCTTCTCGCGGCCATGAGTGACGAGCGTCTTCTGGCGATCGCCGATGCCAGCCGTCAGCGTGACGAGCTCGGCCCCATGGCCTCCATCCGGATGTTTGTCACCGAACTCGTCGCTCATACGACGCACTACCGGGGACTGGCGGCAACGCTGGGCGCGGTGCTGCGAAGCGAAACGCCGGGATGTCACGCGAGCACGGCGGAAGGGTGCCGGCTGCTCCTCTGGGCGAAGGAGACGGGCGTCATGCGCCCGGACGTGACCATCGGCGATCTGGTCTGCGTGATCATGGCCATCTCGCTCGCCGTCGAGCAGGATGCGTCCGTGAAGGCACGGACCGCACATCGGGTCGATCTGTTTCTCGAGGGTTTCGGGGCGCGCTGAATTCGTCCGTCCGCGACGCGCGCCCATGGCGATGTAAACGTTTCGCTGGCAGTCTCGGGCGGTTATCGTTTCCGGAGCCGTCATGCCTTACACCGTTCGCCTCACTCTCTGCGTCGCGTTGCTCGGTACCGCCACGGCACCCGTCGCGGCCGACACGGCGCTGCCTGCGGACATGGCTGCAAGGCCGTCCAATGCGCAGATCGCCTCGCCCGATATCGGGAACAAGGTCGACGCACTCCTCGCGCGTATGACGTTGCAGGAGAAAATCGGTCAGCTGGTCCAGTACGCGGCCCAGGGCGCGTCGGCCGGCGGCGATAACGACGCCTTCGCGCCCAATCCCGAAACGCGTACGCAGGTCGACACGATGGCATTGGCGCGCCGAGGCCAGCTGGGATCGGTACTCAATCTGGTCGGCGCGGAAAAGACGCGGCCTTTTCAGGAGGCCGCTCTGAAAAGCCGTCTTGGCATCCCGTTATTGTTCGGCGCGGACATCATCCACGGCTACCGCACCATCTATCCCATCCCTCTCGCACTGTCGGCGACATGGGATCCGCGGCTCGTGCACGACCTCTCGCGGATGGCTGCGCTGGAAGCGACCGGCGGCGGGGTGACGTGGGTGTTCTCACCCATGGTCGATATCTCGCGCGATGCGCGTTGGGGGCGTTCGGCGGAAGGCGCGGGAGAGGACGCCTACCTGGGCTCCGCCATGGCGCGCGCGTACATCCTCGGGTATCAGGGTGATGACCTGGCGAGCCCGGATAGCGTGGCCGCCTCGGTAAAGCACTTTGCCGCGTATGGTGCCGCCGAAGCGGGTCGGGAATACAACACGACGGACATGTCCGACGTACGCCTGCGCCAGGTATATCTGCCGCCGTATCGCGCGGCGGTCGAAGCGGGTGCGGCGACGATGATGAGTGCGTTCAACGCGCTGAACGGCGTGCCGGCCACCGCCGATCCCTACCTCATGACCGATGTGCTGCGGAAGGAGTGGGGCTTCAACGGCTTCGTGGTCAGCGACTACACGGCGATCATGGAACTGACTCACCACGGCGTCGCGTCCGATGCGGCTGCCGCGGCGCGCAAGGCGCTCGAGGCGGGTGTTGAGATGGACATGATGAGCCATTACTACGACACCCAGATTCCGGTCTTGCTGGAGCAGGGCAAGCTCTCGATGGCGACAGTCGACGAGGCGGTGCGTCGCGTCCTGCGGGTGAAGTTCGCGCTGGGTCTTTTCGAGCATCCCTATGCACGCACCGTTGAGCTGAAGGCGCCCGCGGCGGCCAACCACGCATTGGCGCGCCGTGCGGCGGAGGAGTCGTTCGTGTTGCTGAAGAACGACCGCGTGGGTACCGCGCCCTTGCTTCCGCTCGGTCCCGGTGCGCGAAAGGTCGCGTTGATCGGTCCGTTGGCGGATGCGGTCAGCGAGATGCAGGGCCCGTGGGGTGGGGCGCGCACGTTCGATGACTTCACCACGGTACGCAAGGGGCTCGCCGGCCGGATGAAAGCGCAGGGCGGCGAGCTGATCTACGCGAAGGGCACCGGGATCGACGACGATTCCGACGCCGGTTTTGCCGAGGCGCTCAAGGCCGCCGCGCAAGCGGACGTGGTCGTGATGGCACTCGGTGAAGCCGCCGACATGAGTGGTGAAGCCGGCGCCCGCGCGCACCTCGGGCTGCCCGGCAATCAGCAGAAGTTGCTCGAGCAGGTGGTCGCCACCGGCAAGCCCGTCGTGCTGCTGGTGTTCTCCGGGCGGCCGCTCGTACTTGCCTGGGCCGACGCGCATGTACCGGCAATCATGGCGGTGTGGTTCCCGGGTGCCGAGGCGGGTAACGCGGTGGCCAATGCACTGTTCGGCGATGTGGTACCGAGCGGCAAGCTGACCATGAGTTTCCCGTACACGGAAGGGCAGGAGCCGCTGTATTACAACGCACTGCCGACCGGGCGCCCCGCAGGCGATATCGATACGCATCAGCCACCCTCGCACGACACGACCTACGTATCGCGTTATATCGACGCACCCAACGATGCGCTCTATCCGTTCGGTTACGGCCTGTCGTACACGACGTTCAGTTATTCGGACGTCCGCGTCTCGCGCGCGTCCGTGCCGTTGGCGGAGGCGAATCGCTCCGATGCGCGAAACCTCGTCACCGTGACGGCCACGGTGACGAACACGGGTCGTCGTGCTGCGACGGAGGTGGCGCAGCTCTACGTGCGCAACGTCGGCGCCAGTGTTTCCCAGCCGGTGCGCGGGCTGCAGGGCTTCCAACGGGTGCCCCTGCAGCCGGGTGAGTCGAAGCGGGTATCCTTCCAGCTCGGCTTCCCGGAGCTGTCGTTCTGGAATGCGAGAAGCAGGCAGGTGGTCGAGGCGACCCGGTACACGGTATGGGTCGGTGGCAGCTCGCGGGCCGAACAGGAGGCGGTGTTCACGATCGCCCCCTGATCCGGGGCGCAGCGGCCCGACGGGTGCCGTAACATAGACCCATGGCCGATAAACCTCACGATTTCATTGACCAGTACCAGGCCCTCGTGCGCGACGGCCTAGAGGCGTGGTCCCGTCAGTTCGATCCCAAGGGCGATACCGCTCCCGGAGTGCCTCCTGCCGACATCATGAGCCGCATGTTTGGCGGTCTGGGCGGCTATGGTGACTGGATGCGTTCGTTCACGTCGGGCGAGCCCGCCGGTGCGCCGCCGTTTCCCATGGGCGGCATGCCGCCCTTCGGCGCCACGGGACCGGGTCCCATGCCTTACGGCGCAGGCGGTCCGGGCATGCCACCGTTCGCCGCAAGCGCCGCCGGAGCGGGACCGTTCGGCTATGGCGCGCCTCCCGGGGCTTCCGCCCAGCCCGGTACGCAGAACTTCGATGACTGGGCGCGCGTCGCGCGTGAAACGCTGTCGATGCCCGCCTTCGGCCTGACGCGTGAACAGCAGGAAGAACAGCAGGCCTTGCTGCGCGCCTGGATCGACTACGCGGAACATTACCAGCGCTACCAGACGCTGTTGCAGGGTGTGCAGGATCGCGCCGGCGCGGCGCTCCGCGAGCAGGCGCCGCCGACGGACGCGGACTCCATGCGCTCGGTATACGACCGCTGGGTGAACCTCGCCGAGGAAAGTTACGGTGAGGCTGCGCTGTCGGAAGAATTCAAGGACGTCTATGCGTCCCTGGTGAACGCGCAGATGCGCCTCAGGCTGCTGCAACAGAAGCAGGTCGAGCGCTTTGCGGTACAGACGGGCATGCCGACGCGAACTGAAGTCGATCGTCTCGGCGAGCGGCTGCAGGCGGTGCGTCGTGAACTGCGTCAGTTGCAGGGCGTGGCGGCTGAAGTCGAGGCGCTGAAGGCGGAGATTGCATCGCTGCGCGGTGGTGAGCCGAAGAAGGCCGAGCCCAGGACATCCGTGCCCGTGGAGACGGCGCCCTCGAAGGGCGGACCCTCAAAGACCGCACCCCGGAAAGTCGCAGCTAAAAAAGCCGCCGCTAAAAAAGTCACGGCCAGGAAAGCCACCTCCCGGGGCGGCAGCCGATGACCGATAACCCGTTCTCGTTCGATCCCGCCCGCGCACAGGCCGAGGTCGACGCGTTCCGCCGCAAGCTCGAAGCCGGCATGGAAACGCTCAGACATGTCGGCCCCATCGAACTGGGTACGACGCCGCGCGAAGCCGTCTATACCGAAGACAAGCTCACCGTCTGGCACTTCAGGGGTGAGAAGAAGCCCACCGCGAAAACGCCGCTGCTGATCTGCTATGCGCTGGTCAACACGCCGTGGATGGTCGACCTGCAGGAAGACCGCTCGATGGTGCGCAACCTGCTCGATCAGGGAGAAGACGTCTACCTCATCGACTGGGGTTACCCCGACGGCGCCGATCGCTGGCTCACCCTCGAGGACTATATCGACGGCTACCTCGATCGCTGCGTGGACGCGGTTCGCGACCGCCATGGCGACGAATCGCTGAACCTGCTCGGCATCTGCCAGGGCGGGGTGTTCTCTCTTTGCTACGCCGCGCTGCATCCGGAAAAGGTCCGCAACCTCGTCACCATGGTCACGCCGGTGGACTTCCATACGCCGGACAACATGCTGTCGCACTGGGCGCGTAACGTCGACATCGACCTGTTCGTCGACACGATGGGCAACATCCCCGCCGACCTGATGAACTTCGCCTACCTGACGCTGAAACCCGTGCGGCTCAATCAGCAGAAATACGTGGGCCTGGTCGACGTCCTCGATAATCCCCGGGAAGTCGAAAATTTTCTGCGCATGGAAAAGTGGATCTTCGATTCGCCGGATCAGGCGGGCGAGGCGTTCCGCGAGTTCGCGCGCGACTTCTTCCAGAAGAACCTTCTGATCAAGGGCGAGGCGAAGGTCGGCCGTCACCGCATCGACCTGAAAAACATCACTCAGCCCGTGCTGAACATCTACGCCGAGCAGGATCACCTCGTGCCGCCTGCCGCATCGAAACCGCTCGGGGACGCGATCGGAAGCACCGATTACACGGCGCTGGCCTTCCAGGGCGGTCACATCGGTATATACGTGTCGGGCCGCGCGCAGAAGCTGGTGCCCCCGGCCATTCATGAGTGGCTGGCGGATCGCTGAGTCCTTCCGGTCGGCGCACGGCCTCGGTGGCGAATGCGCAGGGTTTTCCGCGCTGGCTCCGTCCGGCCGGTGGGAGTGCGATAATGCTCCGATGAATACGACCGCCTCCCATGATTCCATTCGCGCCGTCCAGTGGCACGGCGACCGTCTGCGCCTGCTCGATCAGCGCCGTCTCCCCGCCGAGGAAATCTGGTTCGACAGCACGACGTCCGATCAGGTGACCACGGCCATTCGCGACCTCGCCGTGCGCGGTGCGCCGGCCATCGGCATCGCGGCTGCCTGGGGTGTCGTACTGGCGGCGAAGGCCGGCGAAGACCTGCCCACGGCCCTGGCGACTCTGCGCGCCGCGCGGCCCACGGCGGTGAACCTGATGTGGGCGCTGGATCGCATGAACCGGCGCATCCTCGATGGGGCCGATACGGACGCACTCGAACGCGAGGCGCAAGCCATTCAGGACGAGGATCTCGCCGCCAATCGTCACATGGGCGAACTCGGCGCCGCGCTGATCGAGCCCGGGTCGCACGTACTCACGCACTGCAATACGGGTTCTCTCGCGACGGCCGGCTACGGTACGGCGCTCGGCGTCATTCGCGCCGGTGTGGCGTCCGGCCATATCGAGCAGGTCTACGCCGGTGAAACGCGGCCGTGGCAGCAGGGTGCCCGCCTGACCATGTGGGAACTCGTTCGGGACGGCATCCCCGCACGGCTGATCGCCGACTCCGCCGCGTCGCACCTGATGAAGGATGGCAAGGTGAAGTGGGTGATCGTCGGCGCCGACCGCATCGCGGCCAACGGCGACACGGCCAACAAGATCGGTACCTACCAGCTGGCCATCGCGGCGCGGCATCATGGCGTCAAGTTCATGGTGGTGGCACCGTCGACGACAGTCGACATGGCGACGGCCAACGGCGACGATATCGAGATCGAACTGCGCGATGCGGCCGAGCTCCTGTCGATGTCCGGCACGCGCACTGTCATTGAAGGTGCGGACGCCTGGAATCCCGTGTTCGACGTGACGCCCGCCGAGCTGATCGACGCGATCGTCACCGAGCGCGGCGTGATCCTGAGGCCCGACGAAGAGCAGATGCGGATCCTGTTTCCGTGAAGCACATCCGCCGCGAAGTCGCTCTGTTCGCGGCGGGCGGTGTGCTCGGTCTCTGCGTCGACGCGGGCATGGCGCAGGCACTGGTCGGCTTCGTCGGCTGGAACGTCTACACGGCGCGCGTGGTGTCGTTCCTGTCCGCCGCGACGTTCACCTGGTGGTGGAACAGCCGGCACACCTTCGCGCATCGCGATTCCGGTCGCGGCGCACGCGCGGAATGGCTGCACTGGATGGCTTTGATGGCCGTCGGCGCGGTGATCAACAACGGCGTGTATCTGCTGGTGCTGCAGGCGTTTCCGGGCCTGCGGCCCTGGCCGGCGGTGGCTGTCGCGCTCGGCTCTGCGGCGGGGGCGACGGCGAATTATCTGTTCGCTAGGACCCTGCTTTTCCGCGCCCCGAAAACACTCGCGTAAGTCATTGTTTTTACGCCGTTTTTCGCTGTCTTTTCGGCTCCGGTTGTGATATCATCGATGGGTTGGGTCGACCGCGTCGCCATACCGCGACACATGCGGGCGGCGGGGGCATTTTGATGGACATCCAGGAAGCCGTTTGATGGCAGAACTCGCCAAAGAAATCATCCGCGTCAACATCGAAGACGAGATGCGTCAGAGCTACCTCGATTACGCCATGAGCGTCATCGTCGGCCGCGCACTCCCCGATGTCCGCGACGGCCTGAAGCCGGTGCATCGACGCGTTCTGTTCGCCATGAACGAACTCGGTAACGGTTGGAACCGTGCTTACAAGAAATCGGCGCGCGTCGTCGGTGACGTGATCGGTAAATACCATCCTCATGGCGATTCGTCGGTATACGACGCCATCGTCCGTATGGCTCAGCCGTTCTCGCTGCGTTACATGCTGGTCGACGGCCAGGGTAACTTCGGTTCGGTCGACGGCGACAACGCCGCAGCCATGCGATACACCGAGGTGCGCATGTCGCGCCTCACGCACGAGCTGCTGGCCGACATCGACAAGGAGACCGTCGATTTCGGGCCCAACTACGACGAAAGCGAAAGCGAGCCGCTGGTCCTTCCCGCGCGCGTGCCCAATCTGCTCGTCAACGGTTCGGCCGGTATCGCCGTCGGCATGGCGACGAACATCCCGCCGCACAACATGACCGAGGTGATCAACGCCGTACTCGCACTGATCGAGGATCCCTCGCTCGGTGTGGACGAGCTGATGACCTTCGTTCCGGGCCCGGATTTCCCGACCGCCGGCATCATCAACGGCTCGTCGGGCATCGTCGAGGCCTACCGTACCGGCCGTGGCCGCATCCTCGTGCGCGCCCGCGCCGAGATCGAAACCGAGGCCAACGGCCGCGAGACGATCCTGATCCACGAGCTGCCGTACCAGGTCAACAAGGCGCGTCTGATCGAGAAGATCGCCGAGCTGGTCAAGGAAAAGAAGCTCGAAGGCATCAGCGAGCTGCGCGACGAGTCCGACAAGGACGGCATGCGCGTGGTCATCGAGATCCGCCGTGACGCGATGGCCGACGTCGTGCTGAACAATCTGTTCCAGCAGACGCAGCTGCAGGTCACGTTCGGCATCAACATGGTCGCGCTGCTCGATGGCCAGCCGAAGCTGCTCAACCTCAAGGACATCCTCGAGGCGTTCATCCGTCACCGCCGCGAAGTCGTCACCCGTCGCACCATCTTCGATCTGCGCAAGGCGCGTCAGCGCGCGCATATCCTCGAAGGCCTGACGGTCGCGCTCGCCAACATCGACGAGATGATCGAACTGATCCGCACGTCGGCTTCCTCGACCGAAGCACGCGAGCGTATGGTCGCCCGTCGCTGGGAGCCGGGCCTGGTCAAGGCGCTGCTCGATGCCGCCGGTGCGGCATCGTCGCGTCCGGAAGACATGGATCCGCGCGATGGACTGCGTGACGACGGCTACCAGTTGTCCGAAGCCCAGGCGACGGAGATCCTGCAGATGCGTCTGCATCGCCTCACGGGTCTGGAGCAGGAAAAGCTCTCCGACGAATACAAGGAAATCCTCGAAGCCATCCGTGGCCTCATCGAGATTCTCGAAAACCCGGCGGTGCTGCTCGAAGTCATTCGTGGCGAGCTCGAGCAGATCCGCACGGATTACGGCGACGCCCGTCGCACCGAGATCCAGCACTCACAGGAGGACCTGAACGTCCTCGACCTGATCGCGCCGGAAGACGTCGTGGTCACGCTGTCGCACACCGGCTACATCAAGCGTCAGGCCGCCAGCCTGTACCGCGCGCAGAAGCGTGGCGGCAAGGGTCGTTCGGCCTCGGCGCTGAAAGACGAAGACGTGGTGCAGCAGCTGTGGGTGGTCAACACGCACGACACGCTGCTGACCTTTACCAGCACCGGTCGCGTCTATTGGCTCAAGGTCTACCAGATGCCGGAAGCCGGTCCTGGCGCGCGTGGCAAGCCCATCGTCAACCTGCTGCCGCTGGGTGAGGGCGAGAAGGTGCAGGCCGTCTTGCCGGTGCGCGATTACGACCCGACCTGCTTCGTGTTCTTTGCCACCCGCAACGGTACGGTCAAGAAGACGCCGCTCACGGAGTTCGCATTCCAGCTGCAGAAGGGCAAGGCCGCGATCAACCTCGACGAGGGCGATGCGCTGGTCGACGTGGCGATGACCTCGGGCGAAAGCGACGTGCTGCTGTTCGCGTCCAACGGCAAGGTCGTGCGTTTCGACGAAGGCACCGTGCGCTCGATGGGCCGTACGGCCACCGGCGTGCGCGGCATGCGTCTGGCCGAGGACACCGAAGTCGTTTCGCTGATCGTCGCGAAGGGTGAGGGCGATATCCTCACGGCAACGGCGCGTGGCTATGGCAAGCGGACCGTGCTCGAGGAGTTCCCGAAGAAGGGCCGCGGCACTCAGGGTGTCATCGGCATCCAGTGCTCCGAGCGCAACGGCAAGCTGGTCGCCGCCACGCAGGTCACCGAGGCCCAGCAGCTGATGCTGATCTCCGACCAGGGCACGCTGGTGCGTACGCGCGTCTCGGAAGTCTCCCAGCTCAGCCGTAACACGCAGGGCGTCACGCTGATCAAGCTGCCGAAGGACGAGACCCTGATCGGTATCGTCCGTCTCGAGGCCGAGGAAGAGCTCGAGATCGAAGGCGAGGGCGACGTGGTGGTTGACGGTGACGTCGCGGCCGATCTGCCGCCGGTGGAGAGTGGGCCGACGGGTGCGGATGACCCGGACGAGCCGACTGAGCCGACGGAAGGCTAAAAGAAGAACCCCGCGGAGACGCGGGGTTTTTTTTCGCGCGTCGAGGTGGGGGAGTCGTCGGCTGCCGTTTCCTCTCGCTAAGTCCTCCTCCGGCCTTCGCCTACGTGCGGAATCGCTCCAGGAAACGGCAGCCGACGACTCCCTTTCGACGATGCGGCGGGTTGGGAGGCGAGCGGAGCTGCGCGGCGACACTTCACGCAGCGCTTTGCTTGTCGCGTTCCTTTCCGCAGCCTCATGGGTTGGAGGGCGCTGTTGGGTGTCGTTCTCGGAGCGCTTCCGCACGTAGGCGAAGGCCGAAGGAGGACTTAGCGACGAGAATGACACCCAACGGCGCCCATCCCTCAGCGCGAACAGCCAACGCGATGGCGAAGCCGAGCCCGTGCGCAGGACGCGGCTTACGCCACAACGCTCAGGCGTCGATCGCGGCCAGGACAGTCTCGGCCATCGACACACGAAACTCGCCCGGTGCCTCGACATTGAGCACCTTCACCACGCCATCCTCGATGTACATGGCGAAGCGCTTTGCGCGAATGCCCATGCCGTTCTTCGTGCCATCGAGTTCCAGGCCCAGCGCTCGCGCGAACGTGGCATTGCCATCGCCCAGCATCACCAGGTCCTCGGGGACGCCCTGCGACTCGCCCCAGGCGTGCATCACGAAGGCGTCGTTGACCGACAGGCAGGCGACCTTGACCCCGCGCTCGCGGAAATCTTCCATGTGCTGGATGTAGCCGGGCAGGTGCTTGTTGGAGCAGGTCGGGGTGAAGGCGCCGGGTACGGCGAACAGCACGACCTTGCCCTGGCCGAGCACGTCGGTGCTGGTGACGGTTTCGATACCGTCCTTGAAGACGGTAAGGGTGCCCTCGGGAATGCGGTCGCCAACTGCGATGGTCATGGCAAGGTCCTTCGTGGAGGAAAGCCCCGAGTGTACGTGAAGGCCATTTCCCTGAAGCGACGGCAACCGCAACCGTCGCCCTCTTGAATCGCGCCGGGTCGGTCATATCTTTCTTCGCAGACGGCCACGGGCCGAAAAACTTCTTGGGAGTCAAACAGATGAACCAGCTTCGTCAGGTGTCGTTCCGTCGTGCGCCGGTGTTCGCCAGCGATGTCCGCAACGTCTTCGATCACCTCTTCGGCAACGAGATTCCCGCGCCGGCCAGCCAGGCCGAGAGCGCGTGGGCGCCGCGTGTCGACATTCGTGAGGAAGCCGGTCGCTTCCTGATCCTTGCCGATGTGCCGGGTGTGGATCTGGCCGCCATCGACATCCAGATGGAAAAGAACGTGCTCAGCATCAAGGGCGAGCGCAAGGCATTCGCCAGTGAGACCGAGGGCAAGTTCAGCCGGGTCGAGCGGACCGCGGGTGCGTTCAAGCGTAGCTTCACCCTGCCGGAAAGCGCCGATGCCGAAGGTATTACCGCGTCGGGAAGCAACGGTGTGCTGGAAATCGCCATCCCGAAGAAGGCGGAAAGCGCTCCTCGGCGTATTGTAGTTAACGCCGTGGGCTGATTCGCTCTAAGCTTGCAGGTCAGGCCCGCGGTGGACGCTGTCCGCCGCGGGCATTTCGTTTTATTGGTGTCGACACAAGCCCGGGAGAGCCTGTGGAGTTCAAGGATTACTACGAAGCATTAGGGGTCAAGCCCGACGCGACCGACGCCGAGATCAAGGCGGCGTACCGCAAGCTTGCCCGCAAATACCACCCGGACAAGAACAAAGAGGCGGGTGCCGAAGAGAAGTTCAAGGCGATCAACGAGGCCAATGAGGCCCTGAAGGATCCCGAGAAGCGTCGTCAGTACGACCAGTTCCGCGCCGGCGGCTATCGCCAGGGGGAGCAGTTCCGTCCGCCGCCGGGCTTTGGCCAGGGTGGTGGTGGGTTCGACTTCGGCGACATGGGCGGCCGCGGCAACGGCGACTTCAGCGACTTCTTCGAGAGCCTGTTCGGCGGCGCGGGTCGCGGTCGTGGTCAGCAGCAGAGTCAGGCCCGTCGCGGGCGTGACATCCAGGCGCGGATCGAGACCGATCTGCAGACCGCCTTCAACGGCGGCAAGACCCGGGTCGTGCTCAACGATTCCAACGGCGGCGAGCGCGTGCTCGAGGTAAAGATTCCGGCGGGTATCACGCCGGGGCAGACCATCCGGCTCGGCGGGCAGGGTCACCCGGGTATGGGCGGTGGCCCGTCAGGCGACCTCTTACTGGAGATCGGCATCCGCGACGACGCGCGATTCCGGCTGGACGGGCGGACGGTCACGCATACGCTGCCGATTACGCCCTGGGAGGCCGCGCTGGGTGCCACGGTGCCCGTGCCGACGCTGGGCGGTCACGTGGACCTGCGTATTCCCTCGGGCTCGCAGTCGGGCCGCAAGCTACGGCTGAAGGGGCGTGGTTTGCCGGGTTCGGAGCCGGGTGACCAGATCGTCGTGCTGGAGATACGCGTGCCGGTGCCTGAGACTCATGAAGAGCAGGCGGCCTACGCGGAGTTCAAGGATGCGTTCGCGGGGTTCGACCCGCGGAAGGGGTAAGACCTTCGCGGGCTGCTTTTACGCCAACGGGGTTGGCTCCCAACGGAGCCAACCTCCTTGAGCAGACCCGCTCGACAGCCGTCAGGCTGGATCAGCCTGGCAGATGCTCTTTCAGAGCCGCGACCAGCTCGTCTTCCTTGATCGGCTTGACGACGTAAGCACGCGCGCCTTGGCGCAGGCCCCACACCTTGTCGGTGTCCTGATCCTTGGTGGTCACCAGGATGATCGGGATGTGTTTGGTCGTTTCTTCCTTGCTGATGGTGCGCGTGGCCTGAAACCCATTGAGGTTGGGCATGACGACGTCCATCAGGATGAGGTCGGGTATTTCACGCTTGGCCACTTCGACGCCCTGGGCGCCGTCTTCGGCGGTGATGGCCTCGTGGCCCAGTTTCTCGACGATGCGCTTGATTCCCAGCAACTGCGACGGCGAATCGTCGACGATCAGGATGCGAGCCATTCACTTTCCCCCGGGTCGATGCCCGATGCGTTTTCCTTGGTGACGTGCGCCATCCGGGCGAACGTCTTCGATAACCACGGCGACGTAATTCTGTCGCGCGTTGCGCCTCTGGCGATGCGCCATTCTACCGACCGCTGCGCCCGTATCAATGGTGCGGCGGCGTAAACCTTCCGGGACAGCGACTTAACCGCCAATCCTGACCACGGTTCGACCGAAGGAACCGCCCTCGAGCATGGTGTCGAAAACGCTCGCCACGTCTTCAAGTGCCAGCTCCTTCGTGCACATGGTGTCGAGATGGCGTGGTTTCCAGTCACTGGAAAGGCGTTGCCATACCTCATCGCGAATGGCCCGGCCCGTACCGGCGGACGCCACGCCCAGCACGCTGACCCCGCGGATGATGAAAGGCATAACCGTCGTCGCGAGGTCGGGGCTGCCAGCGAGGCCGCAGATCGCCGCGTTGCCGTAGGACGCGATCATCGGAAGGAAGCCGGCCAGGGTCTTGCCGCCGACGTTGTCGAGCAGGCCGCCGTATTTTGCCGATTCCATGGGCTTGCCGCTGAAGCTCAGTGCGTGGCGATCGAGGCAATCGACCGCCCCGAGCCCCCGCAGGAAGTCGAAGCGGTCGGTTTTACCGCTGATCGCATGCACCTGATAGCCGGCCCGGGTGAAGATATCGATGCCGAGCATGCCTACGCCGCCCGTGGCACCGGTGATGGCGATCGGGCCGAGGTCCGGCGTCTGCCGGTTGTCGGTCATGCGCAGCAGCGCCAGCGCGGCGGTGAAGCCGGCGGTGCCCAGGATCATCGCCTCGCGCGTGGTCAGTGTGGCGGGAAGGGGAATGGTCAGATCGGCCGGAAGCCGGACGTATTCGCCGTAGCCGCCGTCGCGGGTCTCGGAGAGGCCGCTGCCGGTAGCGAGCACCTTGTCACCCTCTCTGAAGCGGGTGTCGGTGGATGCGACGACCGTGCCGGCGACGTCGATGCCGCCGTTCAATGGGAACCTGCGCAGGATTTTTCCCTTACCGGTGCCGGCGAGGGCGTCCTTGTAGTTCACCGAGGACCACTCGGCTTTGACCAGTACCTCGCCGGGTGAGAGGGCGTCGGTGTCCATGGTTTCGATGCCGGCGCGATAGCCGGCGTCGTCGCTGTGGATGCGGAAGGCTTTCATGAGGGGCATCGGCGGTGTCTTTCCTGGCGGTGGCTGCTTGGGGCCTTCGCGCGCGGGGCGCGCTCCTACACCGCGTCTTTGGTGATCCACTTAGGCGTGTAGGTCGACTCGTAGTGCTTCATCCAGTCGAACAGCGCGTCGATGCTGTCGCCGAACCAGACCTGCTCGCGCTGGTTCGGCTTGACGAAGCCTTCCGCCACCATGTGGTCCATGCTCGCCGACACGTGGGAGTAGAAGCCACGCACATTGAGGAAGGCGCAGGGATAGCTGTGCAGACCGAGCTGCGCCCAGGTCAGCATCTCGAACATCTCGTCCATCGTGCCGAAGCCGCCGGGCAGGGCGACGAAGGCATCGGACAGTTCGTACATGCGCGTCTTGCGCTCGTGCATGGTCTCGAGCACCTGCAGCTCGGAGAGGCCCGTATGCGCGACTTCTTTCTCGACCAGCTGGCGCGGAATGACGCCAATGACGCGGCCACCCGCGGCAAGCACGGCATCGGCCACGGTACCCATCAGGCCGACCTTGCCGCCCCCGTAAACCAGAGCGATGCCTTCCTTCGCCATCCGTGTCCCGAAGGCGATGGCCGCCTCGGTGTATTCGGGATGCGAGCCGCTGTTGGATCCGCAGTAAACGCACAGCGATTTGATGTCACGCATAAAAAAATCTCCGACGTATTTCTAGGAGCGCGCCCCGCGCGCGACGGGATTTGCGATGACATCCATCGCGCGCGGGGCGCGCTCCTACAAAGGCGCCGCTTCCGGAACGAAAAAGCCCGCCCATGCTACTCGCAGGGGCGGGCTCGTTTCACGCGGGCTTAGTTGCCCTTGTGGATAGCGCGCTTGTCGACCGACAGGGCAGCTTCGTGCACGACTTCCGACAGCGCCGGGTGAGCGTGGACGATGCGGGCAAGGTCTTCCGACGAGCCCTTGAACTCCATCGCCACGACGCACTCATGGATCAGCTCGGACACGACCGGGCCGACCATGTGCACGCCGAGGATGCGATCGGTTTCGGCGTGGGCGATCATCTTGACCTGGCCGATGCCCTCGTTCATCGCGACAGCGCGACCATTGGCGGCGAACGGGAAGGCGCCCGTCTTATAGGGGATGCCTTCTTCCTTCAGCTGCTCTTCGGTCTTGCCGACCCAGGCGATTTCCGGCTCGGTGTAGATGACCCAGGGCACGGTGTCGAGGTTGATGTGACCCGGCTTCCCGGCGATCAGCTCGGCGACCATGACGCCTTCTTCGGAGCCCTTGTGTGCCAGCATCGGGCCGCGCACGGCATCGCCGATGGCCCAGACACCGTCGACACCGGTGTGGTTGTGCTCGTCGACGACGATGCGGCCGCGCTCGTCGAGCTTCACGCCCGTATCGTCAGCCAGCAGGCCGGCGGTGTAGGCGCGACGGCCCACGGCCACCAGCAGCTTGTCGACGACCAGCGACTGCGCCGCGCCGTCCTTGTCGGTGTAGCCCAGGTGCACTTCGTCGCCCTTGACCTCGGCGGAGGTGACCTTGGCGTTGACCTTGATGTCGAGGCCCTGCTTGGCGAACTCGCGGGCGGCCATCTTGGCGATGTCCTGGTCGGCCACGGCGAGGAATTTCGGCAGCGCTTCGAGCACGGTGACTTCGGCGCCCAGGCGCTTCCACACGCTGCCCAGCTCCAGGCCGATGACGCCGGCGCCGATCACGCCGAGGCGCTTCGGCACGTCGGTCAGGTCGAGCGCGCCGGCGTTGTCGATGATGTGCTTGCCGTCGAACCTGGCGAACGGCAGTTCGATGGGCACCGAGCCCGAGGCGAGGATGACGTTGGTCGCCGAGATGGTCGAGACCGTGCCGTCGTTACCGGTGACTTCGACTTCGTTGCCCTTGAGCAGCTTGCCCTTGCCGAAGAACGAGGTGACCTTGTTCGCCTTGAACAGCATGGTCACGCCGCCGGTGAACTGCTTGACGATCTTGTCCTTGCGGCCGATGAACGTGCCGATGTCGATCTTCGGATTCTCGGCGGTGATGCCGTGGTCCTTGAAGTTGTGCGTCAGGTTGTGGAACTGCTTGGACGAATCCAGCAGTGCCTTGGACGGGATGCAACCGACGTTGAGGCAGGTACCGCCGAGGGCGGCCTTGCCGTCCTTGCCGACGAACGCGTCGACCACGGCGGTCTTCAGGCCCAGCTGCGCGGCGCGGATCGCGGCCACATAGCCCGCGGGACCCGCACCGATGACGATGACGTCGAACTTGTCGCTCATAGCTCTTGCTCCGGATGTTTCTGCGGTAGTTGGCTACCGCCCAATATGGGGTCGGAACACGAAAACGGGAGTCTTTCGACTCCCGCCTTCACGTGTGACGTTCAGCCGATCATTACAGGCCGAGCAGCATCCGCTGCGGGTTTTCCAGCTGGTTCTTGATGTCGACCAGGAACAGCACGGCGTCACGGCCGTCGATGATCCGGTGGTCGTACGACAGGGCGATGTACATCATCGGGGCGGCGATGACCTGGCCGTTCTCGACGATGGGGCGCTCCTTGATCGTGTGCATGCCCAGAATGGCGCTCTGCGGCGGGTTGACGATCGGCGTGGAGAGCAGCGAACCGAAGGTGCCGCCATTGGTGATCGTGAAGGTGCCGCCCTGGAGGTCGTCCAGGCCGAGCTTGCCGTCACGCGCCTTCTTGGCGTAACCGATGATGCCCTTCTCGACGTCGGCGAACGACATGTCCTGCACGTCGCGCAGGACCGGGGTCACGAGGCCCTTGTCGGTGGAGACGGCGATGGAGATGTCCTGGTAGCCGTGGTAGATGATGTCCGACCCGTCGACCGAGGCGTTGATCACCGGGTAGCGCTTGAGGGCTTCGGTCGCGGCCTTCACGAAGAAGCTCATGAAGCCCAGCTTGACGCCGTTGGCCTTCTCGAACTGCTCGCCCAGCGACTTACGCAGCTTGACCACCTCGGCGAGGTTCACCTCGTTGAACGAGGTGAGCATCGCGATGGAGTTCTTCGACTGCATCAGGCGCTCGGCGATGCGCGTACGGATGCGGGTCATGGCGACGCGCTCTTCCGGGCGCGAACCCGGCGTCGGCCTGGCGGCCGGAGCGGCGGAGGCGGCCGGAGCGGCGGAGCCACCCTTGCCGGCGTTGACCAGGTCTTCCTTGGTCACGCGGCCATCGCGGCCGGTGCCGGCGACCTTGGACGGGTCGATGTTTTCTTCCACGGCGACGCGACGGCCGGCGGGCGACAGCTCGTCGACGCCCTGGGGTGCGGCGGCGGCTTCGGTCTTCTCAGCCTTCGGTGCTCCGGCGGCGGCCGGCGCGGCGGCCGGGGCGGGTGCGGCAGCGGCGGCGCCTTCCTCGATCACGGCGATGACCTGGCTGCTGGTGACCGTGGCGCCTTCCTCGAACTTGATTTCCTTCAGCACGCCGTCGACGGGCGAGGGCACTTCGAGCACGACCTTGTCGGTTTCGAGATCCAGCAGGTTCTCGTCGCGCTTGACCGCATCACCGGCCTTCTTGTGCCAGGTGGCGATGAGCGCGTCGGAGACCGATTCCGGCAGGACCGGGACTTTGACTTCGATGGACATGCTTGTCTTACTCCGCTGCGTGATCGGTGCCGACGGGCGCGACGAGGGCTTGCTCGACGAGCGCCGTCTGTTCGGCGATATGGGTGTTGAGGTGGCCGGCGGCCGGCGAGGGCGAGCGCGAGCGTCCCGCATAGGACAGGCTCTGCTTCGACCCGATGCAGGCCTGCAGGTGATGACGGATCTGGAACCACGCGCCCTGGTTCATTGGTTCTTCCTGGCACCAGACCACTTCCTTCGCGGAAGGGTACTTTTCCAGTTCGGCCGAGACTTCCGGACGGGGGAACGGGTAGAGCTGCTCGACGCGGACGATGGCCACATCGGTGAGACCGCGCTTCTCGGCGTCTTCGAGCAGGTCGTAGTAGACCTTGCCCGAGCACAGCACGACGCGCTGAACCTTCCTGGCGACCAGCTCGCGATGCTCGCCGATCACCAGCTTGAACTGGCCGTGGGCGAGTTCGTCCAGCGAGGAGACGGCCAGCTTGTGGCGCAGCAGCGACTTGGGCGTCATGACGATCAGCGGCTTGCGCACCGGGCGCACCTGCTGACGACGGATCATGTGGAACGCCTGCGCCGGGGTGGTCGGCACGCAGACCTGCATGTTGTCCAGCGCGCACAGCTGCAGGAAGCGCTCGAGGCGCGCGGAGGAGTGCTCCGGGCCCTGACCTTCGTAACCGTGCGGCAGGAACAGCGACAGGCCACAGAGGCGATCCCACTTGGCTTCGCCGGAGCTGATGAACTGGTCGATGACGACCTGGGCGCCGTTGGCGAAGTCGCCGAACTGGCCTTCCCAGATGGTGAGCTGATCGGGCGAGGTGGTGGCTTCGCCGTACTCGAAGGCCATCACGGCTTCTTCGGAGAGCAGCGAGTCGATGACGTCGACGCGGGCGTCGGCGCGCACCTTGGACAGCGGCAGGTAGGTGTCGTCGCTCTTCTGGTCGTGCAGCACGGCATGACGGTGGAAGAACGTACCGCGGCCGGCGTCCTGACCGACCACGCGGAGGTCGTTGCCCTCGGCGATCAGCGTGCCGTAAGCGAGGTTCTCGGCGAAGCCCCAGTCACCCGGCAGCTCGCCGGCGGCCATCTTCCGGCGGTCTTCGTAGATCTTGGCGACGCGCGGGTGCAGGGTGACGTCGGACGGAATGTCGAGCAGCGCATCCAGCACCTTGCCGAGCTGTTCGCGCGGCACGCCGGTGTCGACCGACATCGACAGCTTGTTGTTCTGGAAGCGGCTCCAGTCCACCGGGATGTCGCGCGTCGGGTTCGGATCGATCGCGATCAGCGGCTCGCCCTTTTCGAGGCGGGCGCGGTAATCGTCGAGCATCTTCTGGCCGTCGTCGGCACCGATGGTCGAGGACTTGACCAGCGACTGCGCGTAGAGGTCGCGCGTGGTCGGGCGCTTGCGGATGATCTGGTACATCAGCGGCTGGGTCGCCGCCGGCTCGTCGGCCTCGTTATGGCCATGACGGCGGTAGCAGACGAGGTCGATGACCACGTCCTTCTTGAACTGCTTGCGGAACTCGTAAGCCAGGCGGGTGACCTGGATCACCGCTTCCGGGTCGTCACCGTTGACGTGGAACACCGGCGCGTTGACCATCTTGGCCAGATCGGTGCAGTACAGCGTGGAGCGCGAATCTTCGCGCTTGGACGTGGTGAAGCCGACCTGGTTGTTGACCACCATGTGCAAGGTGCCGCCGATGGCGAAACCGCGCGCCTGCGACATCTGCAGGAGTTCCATGTTGACGCCCTGGCCCGCGAAGGCGGCATCGCCGTGGATCAGGACGGCCAGCGATTTGTCGCGCGCGACATCGCGGCGACGCGACTGGCGCGCATGCACCGAGCCGGCGACCACCGGGTTGACGATTTCCAGATGCGACGGGTTGAACGCCAGCGCGACGTGGACGCCGCCGTTGGGTGTCTTGACGTCGGTGGAGAAGCCCATGTGGTACTTCACGTCACCCGTGTGGATGGCGCTGTCGTCATGCTCGAACTTGCCTTCGAACTCGTTGAAGAGCTGCGAGGGCGCCTTGCCGAGGATGTTGACCAGGACGTTGAGGCGGCCGCGGTGGGCCATGCCGATGATGACTTCCTTGACGCCGTTGTCGCCGGCGGCACGGACGACGTCGTCGACCATCGGGATCAGGCTGTCGCCACCTTCGAGCGAGAAGCGCTTCTGGCCGACGTACTTGGTGTGCAGGTAACGCTCCAGACCCTCGGCGGCGGTGAGCGCCTCGAGGATGCGGACCTTCTCGGCGTTCTGCAGGCCCGGCGAACCGGCGGCCTTCTCGAGACGCGAGTAGATCCACGACCGCTGGTCGTAGTCGGAGATGTACATGAACTCGGCGCCGATGGTGCCGGTGTAGATCTGCTTGAGCTTCGCCAGCAGGTCGCGCAGCGTCATGCGCTGGCCGCCACCGGCGAAGGTGCCCGCGTCGAATTCGGTGCCGAGGTCGGCGTCGGAGAGGCCGTGGAAGGCAAGACCGAGGTCCGGGGTGTCGACGTCCGAGACGGTCAGGCCGAGGGGATCGACCTGCGCGGAAATGTGGCCGCGCGAGCGATAGGCTGTCAGAAGGCGGAGGACGCCGGCCTGTTTCTGCGCGTAGGCATCGTCGGCGGAACCGACGGCGGGTGCGGCGACCGCGGAGCGACGCTGTTTCTGCGCGGCCTCGATGCGGGCGATCACGGCGGAGTGGGCGACGTCGCCGGCCTCGCGGCCCTTCAGCGTCTTGAAATAGCCATCCCACTCGGCCGTGACGGAGCCGGGATCGGCCAGCCAGGATTCGTAGATCTGCTCTACGTAGTCGGCGTTACCGCCGGCGAGTTGGGAGGATTCGGAAAACTCGCGGATCAGGTTTGCGCTCACGTCACCACCGGCACACACGAAAAGGACGGGCTGCCGCTGGCCGCACGAGGGCGTGCCGCGGCATAAGAATCCGTTAAGTATAGCTCCGTGCTGCGGCATCACGCCAACTTGAATCGACGTTTCTCATGCCAGCTAGATCCCAAGTGGTCTTATTTGCCACGCGGGCTCGGCCCGCTCCCAGACTTCCTCGAAATAGGCCATCAGGCGAGAGGTCTCACCGGGTGCGTCGAGGTCGCCGCGTGCCTCGAAGCGACTCGCGACGGGTCGGAACAGGTAGCCACTTGTCGTATCGCAGATGAACGCCGATGCGTAGCCCACGTGGATTTCATCGGTCGGCACACGGATGGAGACGGCCGTGGGGAGGCGCTGGGCGAGCGCGATCAGCCGGTGACCCTCGCGGTGCGCCTGCTCGGCATCATGGGTGAGGATACGGACCTGCGCCTGCCGCCCGCTGGTGGCCAGGCGGCGAAGCTCCGTGAGGATCGTCTCATGGTCCAGCATG
Source organism: Dyella sp. 333MFSha (assembly GCF_900102405.1). Lineage (NCBI taxonomy): Bacteria > Pseudomonadati > Pseudomonadota > Gammaproteobacteria > Lysobacterales > Rhodanobacteraceae > Dyella > Dyella sp. 333MFSha. The sequence goes on from NZ_FNBR01000001.1 coordinate 654,675, forward strand.
CCGACGTCCATGCGCGGCAGGTAGATCGCGGCCCGGTAGCGGGCCTGGGTCAGCAGGCGGACATGCGCGATCTCGAGACCGGCACGGTCTTCGACGATCAGCGCGGTGTCCGCCGCGCCGCTCACCGGGAGCGACCCTTGCGAACGACCAGCGCGCCGTCGTTGACCAGAGCCAGCAGAACCTCCCGTTCGGCAGCCGAGGGTGCGCGCTGCAGGCGTACGTCCCGCTCGGTGGCCAGTCGCTCGGCCAGGTCGGCCGGGCAGGCATAGGCACTGCCGCTGACATAGAGGGTGGCGTCCTTCTTGCCACGCACCCACGCAAGCCGCGCGTAGGGGTGACGGATCAGGCCCGAGCCACCGGCCAGTGCCTTGTCCAGCGCGGCGACGGTGGTCGCCTTCGGGGGCGCGGCCGGGGACTGGGCATTGCGGTAGCGGGTGATGAAGCGCCCGAACCAGTCGGCCAGCAGGTCACGATCGAGCGCGGCGGCGAAGGGCAGGGCCTGACGCAGGCGGTTGAGCGCAGCCGTGTCGATCTCGCCGATGCGCTTGACCGGGGTCAGGTCGGCATCGGTGTAACGAAGCTCGTCGGGCATGCGTTCGGCGAGGAAGTCCGCCAGGTCGCCGGTCAGCTCGGCCTGCGAGGGCGCGCGCATGCCGACCGACAACGTCATGCAATTGCCCAGGGCGACGCCGTCGTGCGGCACGCCTGGCGGAAGGTAAAGCATGTCGCCGGGTTCGAGCAGCCACTCGTGGGTCGGCAGGAATTCCTTCAGCTGCTTCAGTTCGACGTCGTTGCGGAAGTCGAGCGGTGCGTCCGGGTCGTCGCTGATCGCCCAGTGGCGCTGACCGATGCCCTGGATGAGGAAGACGTCGTACTGGTCGACGTGCGCGCCGACGCCGCCGCCGTCCTCGGCATAGGACACCATGACATCGTCCACGCGCCAGCTGGGCAGAAACGCAAAGTGCTCGAGCAGGCCCGCCACGTCGGCATCCCACTTGTCGACATCCTGGACCAGCAGGGTCCAGTCGCGCTTGGGCGTCTTGCCGAATTCGGCTTCCTCGAAGGGGCCGCTCCTGACCGTCCAGCGGTCACGCTTTTCGTCATGAACGATGAGGCGGGCGAGCACCCCCTCTTCGCAGGCGAGGCCGGCAAGGTCGTTGGGCTCGATGGGCGCTTCGAAGTCCGGGAAGGCGTTACGGATCAGCAGCGGACGCTTCTGCCAGTAATCGCGCAGAAACTGCGCGGCACTCATGCCAAGCGGCTGGCTGGCGCTGCCGCGCACTTCGATCGGGAGGGGCTTACGGGTGGGGGTCTGGATGGCCATGCCGGCATTGTAGCCGCGCAGCCCGCCTCCGCGCTGCGTCACCGCCCAGCCGGAGCCTGCGTCGCAGGAGCGCGCCCTGCGCGCGAAAAGCCAGAACACCGCTTCCTGCGCTTCATCCCGCATTGATTGACGCACGCGTACGTTACGTCCAAGGCAATAAGCCGCGATCGAAAGAGGCTCTGATGAAACGTCCGCTGCTTATCGCACTGGTTCTGCTTTCCGCTTTCTCCCTGAGCGGCTGCATCATTCGCGACCATCGCCACGGTGGCTACGGAGACCGCGGTGGTCCGGGTTACCACGACGATCGTGATCGTCATTGCGATGATCGCGACCATCGCTGCGATGACGATCACTCGCGTCATTAACATCCGCCAAGGTTCCTATCTGAGTCCCGGGCCGACAATCGATGTTCGCCGTAAATCGGCTTTTCCCCGCCTCTTACCGATGCCTTGCTACGTTGCAACTAGCCTGGTCGGTTGTGCACGACTTGCAGGGTGAGATTGCCATTTGAAGGTGTGCTCAGCTCGTTTAGCTGTGACTGTAGCGCGGTGACCCCCGCGCCGTGCGATCCGACGCGAAGCACGGCGGATACAGGCGTCGAATGCACGGCAGATGTACCGCCAATGACATGCAGCGCTTCCCTGACGTCGTCATCGGCACCTTGGCTGGAAGGGTCGAAGTTTCGATCCGCGACCTTTTGCTCAGCACGCCGCAGTGCGTCGCCTCGCCCGTATTCATTAAGCGCACGCTGGTACGCGCTGGCTATGTCGGCTGCTTTCACTAATAGCCGATGCCGAAAAGATAATGCTCAAGCGTGTTAGCCTGCAGGCAATACCGGAAGAGTTCCGATTCCGCTACGTCTAAATCGTTGATCTGGCTGGATGCGCCGATACTCGTCTGCGCGATGATCGACTTGTTGTTGAAATCAAGCCATGCCCGTTCCGCGGCTCGAAGACTGGCTTTCGACTTCTCGTCGATATGAGCCATTAGCGAGTTGTATGCCTTGTTGAGGCGAACGTCTTGGGCCTTCTTTTCGACGTCGATGCAGTCGCTGAGCTTGTCCTTGTCGGATCCTGCTTTGCCAATGCACGAATAGAAAGCGTCGGAAATTCCCCTGGGGGCCTTGAGCCGAATTGATTGAGCGGTGCTCACATCCTCGGCATGCGTCTGAAGCGATGCCGCGAGCACTGCCATGGCGGCGAAGCCACTAAACTTGCCTCTCATTCACGCTCCTTAGTTTGAAGGCCCACGGCGCAGTGCAGTCACGCTACCGTAGCCAGCCGCTGTGGTCCATCGAACAATTCTGAAAAGCTGACCGAAAAAAGCCCGGCTACGCCGGGCTTGTCGTTTTGCTTCTTGCTACTTGAGTCAGATCGCCTTGGCCAGCTTGTCCGCCAGTCCGATGTAGCTGGCCGGCGTCAGCTCAGCCAGCGCCTGCTTCGCGTCGGCGGGCAGGTCGAGGCCAGCGATAAACGCGCGCATCGACTCCTTCGTAATCCCCTGGCCGCGGGTCAGTGCCTTGAGCTGCTCGTACGGCTCGGGCAGGCCAAAGCGGCGCATGACCGTCTGCACGGCTTCCGCCAGCACTTCCCAGCTGTTGTCGAGGTCGGCGGAGACGCGTTCGGCGTTGACGTTGAGCTTGCCCAGACCCTTGAGCAGCGACTCGATGGCGACCAGCGAGTGACCATAGGCCGTGCCCAGCGCGCGAAGTACGGTGGAGTCGGTGAGGTCGCGCTGCCAGCGGCTGATCGGGAGCTTCTCGGCGAAGTGGCCGAGCAGGGCGTTGGCGAGACCGAAGTTACCTTCGGCGTTCTCGAAGTCGATGGGGTTGACCTTGTGCGGCATCGTGGACGAGCCGACTTCACCCGCCTTCAGTGCCTGGCGGAAGTATCCCAGCGAGATGTAACCCCAGATGTCACGCGCGAGATCGATCAGGATGATGTTGATCCGGCGCAGCACGTCGGCGAACTCGGCGATGCCGTCGTGCGGTTCGATCTGCGTGGTGTACGGATTGAAGGTGAGGCCCAGACCGTCGACGAAGTGGGAGGCAAGACCCGGCCAGTCCACCGCGGGGTACGCGATGACGTGCGCGTTGTAGTTGCCGACCGCGCCGTTGATCTTGCCCGGGATCTCGATCGCGACCAGCTGCTTGCGCTGGCGCTCGAGACGCGCCACGACGTTGGCGATTTCCTTGCCCATGGTGCTGGGCGAGGCGGTCTGGCCGTGCGTGCGCGACAGCAGCGACAGGCCGGCGTGTTCGTGAGCCAGTGCGCGGAGTTTCGCGATGACCTGATCCAGCGCCGGCAGCAGCACCGACTCACGGGCGTCGCGCAGCATCAGCGAGTAGGCGAGGTTGTTGATGTCTTCGCTGGTGCAGGCGAAGTGCACGAACTCCTTGGCCTGGGCGAGGGAGGGATCGTTGCCGATCTTCTCCTTGATCAGATACTCGACCGCCTTGACGTCGTGGTTGGTGGTCGCCTCGATCGCTTTGATCCGCTCGCCGTCTTCGATGGAGAAGTCGTCGGCGATGGCGAGCAGGGTCTTCACCGCGTCGGCCGGAAAGGCCGGCAGCTCGATGATGCCCGGATGCGAGGCCAGGGCCAGCAGCCAGTGGATTTCCACATGTACGCGGCGATGCATGAGGCCGAATTCGCTGAAGATCGGGCGCAGCGGCTCGACCTTGGAGGCGTAGCGGCCGTCCAGCGGCGAGAGGGCGGTCAGCGTGGCGTGGGACATGGGGTGTTCCTGAGGCTTGGCGGGAGCAGCCGGAGATTATAACCCGGCGGGGTGGTGGGGTCCGGTTACCGCGAACGGCCAGGAGGCGGGCTCCCGCCAGAACGGGCCTCTACCACTTAGCGGCGGCCCGACGGGAGCCAGACGGCTGGCGATGGGTGCTTGCGAGGCTTAATGTAAGGGAATCCCCCCCAGGAGCTTCCCGCATGACAAGGTTCCGCACCGAACGTGACAGCATGGGTGAGTTGAAGGTCCCCGCCAAAGCCCTCTACGGGGCCCAGACCCAGCGCGCGGTGGACAATTTCCCTGTCTCCGGCCTCACCCTGCCGCGCGAGTTCATCCGCGCACTGGGCCTGATCAAATCGGCCGCCGCCGAGGCCAACGTCAAACTTGGCCACCTCGACAAAGCGTCCGCCAAGGCCATCCGCGCCGCCGCCGAGCGCGTGGCAGCCGGTGAGGTCGACGAGCACTTTCCGATCGACGTGTTCCAGACCGGCTCGGGCACCAGCTCGAACATGAATGCCAACGAGGTGATCGCACACCTGGCCGAGGCGGCAGGGAGCCCGGTTCACCCGAACGATCACGTCAACGCGGGGCAGAGCTCCAACGATGTCATTCCGACGGCCATCCTGGTCAGCGCGACGCTGGCGACCAGCGAGAAGCTGCTGCCCGCGCTGAAGCATCTGCGCAAGGTCATCGACGGCCGGGCGAAGGAACTGAGGAAAGTGGTAAAGACCGGTCGCACGCATCTGATGGATGCGATGCCGATCACCTTCGGTCAGGAGCTTTCGGGGTGGTCGGCGCAGATCGGCGATGCCGCCGAGCGCATTACCGATACGCTGAAGCGCACGCGTCGTCTGCCGCAGGGCGGCAGCGCGGTGGGCACGGGCATCAACGCCGATCCGAAGTTCGGCCCGGCCGTGGCGACGGAGCTGTCGAAGCTGACGGGGCTAAAATTCGAGTCCTCGGAAAACTACTTTGCCGGCATGGCGGCACAGGACGCACCGGTCGAACTGTCGGGCCAGCTGCGCACGCTCGCCGTCGCGGTGATGAAGATCGCCAACGACCTGCGCTGGATGAATTCCGGTCCGTTGGCCGGCCTGGGTGAAATCGAGCTGCCGGCGTTGCAACCGGGTTCGTCGATCATGCCGGGCAAGGTCAATCCGGTGATCCCCGAGGCAGCCGCGATGGTCGCCGCTCAGGTCATAGGCAACGACGCGACCATCGCGATCGCGGGTCAGTCGGGCAACTTCCAGCTCAACGTCATGCTGCCCGTCATCGCCTACAACCTGCTGCAGTCGATCGAGATCCTGGCCAACGTGACGACGCTGCTCGCCGACAAGGCGATCGCCGGCTTCAAGGTCAACCAGGAGCACATCCGCGAAGCCCTGGACAAGAATCCGATCCTGGTTACCGCACTCAATCCCGTGATCGGTTACGAGAAGGGCGCCGCGACCGCCAAGCAGGCTTACAAGGAAAAGCGTCCCATTATGGATGTGGCGCTCGAAACCACGGGGCTCAGCAAAGCCGAGCTGGCCAAGCTGCTCGATCCGGCGGCACTGACCAAGGGCGGGATCCACGGCGGCGGTGGCGGAGGCGGTTGACCCGCCAGGTCAGCCCAAGGAAATCAAGGTAGGAGCGCGCCCTGCGCGCGATAGGCGTCAGACGACGCCGGATCGCGCGCAGTGCGCGCTCCTACACGTGGGTCTGGCACGGTAGATCGCCACCTCTCCCGACGACGCGACTGCATCGCTCATTCCCGCCTCGCACGTGCGAGCGCCACCCCTTGTTATCGATAATAATTCGCATTATCGTTCGCCGTGGTCGCTTCACCATCGATGCGACAGGACGCAATGAGGCGTCAGACCGGCATTCCGAATTCGCTCCCGGCTCCGGGTTGCCCGTGGCCCTCTTCGGGGAAAACCGCGGGTTGCTCCAGGCTGCCTTACGCAACCGCGTCGCCGGGCTGCGCGACGTCCGACTTCTCTCTTCTCCAACGGAAACGCTACATGAAGGACCGCATCCGCCAGCGCCAGATCGTTTTCGCCCTGGCCCTCGCGCTCGCCGCGCAAGCCGCGGCGGCGCAGGACACCACGCAGGACACGGCGACGGACAAGACACGCAAGCTCGACCCGGTCGTGGTGACAGGCAGCGTGCTGGGCGCGTCGCGCGTGGAAGACGTCAGGACGTATGCGGGCAGCCGCCAGGTCATCGACCACGAAGCGCTGTCGACAGGTGCGAACCGGTCTCTTGACGATGCCTTGCAGCGCGTGCCCGGTGTGAAGATCTTCGACGAGACCGGTACCGGCGTACTGCCCCAGATCGCTCTGCGTGGTCTCTATGAAAGCCGCAGCGGTCGTGTTCAGGCGCTGCTCGATGGCATTCCGCTCTCGCTTGCGCCCTACGGACAGACCAGCCTCTCGCTGTTCCCGGTCACCATGAACCAGATCGACCGCATCGACATCGTGCGTGGCGGCGCGGCGGTGCAGTACGGCCCGAACAACGTCGGTGGCGTGATCAACTTCGTCAGCAAGCCTATCCCGGAGCGCTGGACGACGACCGTCGGCGAGAAGATCACCGCTTACGGCCGTGGCCAGATGCTCCGCGACACGTCGGTATCGACAGGTGGCTACCTCACGCCGAACTTCGGCATGCAGCTCGACGCCGATTACCTCAAAGGCGAATACTTTCGCGGACACAGCGGCACCGACGTGAAAAACGTACGTCTGCGGACCGAATGGTGGATCGCGGACGACAAGGTAGTGAAGGCCGATGTGCAGCGCTACGTGGCGCGCATGGATATGGCCGGTGCACTGTCTGTCGCCGATTACCTTGACGACCCGCGGCAGGCCACACGTCCGCTCGATCGCTTCCATGGCACCACCACGCGTGCCTCGCTGACGTATGAGCAGGATCTGGGTGCCTGGTGGGCCTTCGACAGCTCGAAGTTCAGCTGGACCAACTTCAGCGCGGACAGCGAGCGCAACTTCATCGTGGGCATGCGTCGTCTCGCCACCGAGACCTGGCGCCCCGATCTGCCGCCGCAGTTGCTGCAGAGTGCACCGCGCGGCTTCAAGGTCTACGGCACGCAACCCCAGTTCAGCCTGCACGTGGATGGACCGGTGACCCAGCAGATCACCGTGGGCGCCCGTGCCGTCCACGAGAATATCGATTTTCTCGTGGGCAACACGGGCCTGGATAACGGCGTCTACACGCTGGTCCGCGACTGGCAGTTCCGCGACCGCGCCTGGGCGGGTTACCTCAGCGACGCCATCGGCTTCGCGGACGATCGCTTCACCGTGACCCCGGGTGTGCGTTACGAGCACCTCGACGCGACCTATCTCAATCGCGCCAACGGTGTGTCGTTCACCAACAACGTGCGCAACTGGCTGCCCGGCCTGACCGTGGGCTTCAAGGCATCGGAGCGCTGGTACGTCTACGCGGATGCGCAGCGCTCCCTGCGCGCGCCGCAGGTGACCCAGATCGTGTTCGGCGATAACCTCGATTCCGAACTCGCATGGAATTACGAGCTCGGTGCGCGGTTCAACCCATCCGCGCGCACGGCGATCCACGCCGACGTCTACCGGATCGACTTCGATAAGCAGATCCAGCTCGACAACACCACGCGTACCTACGGCAATATCGGCAAGACCGTGCATCAGGGCCTCGAGGCGGATGTCGCCTGGTCGCCTGAAGTGCTGGACGGTCTGAAGCTCACCGCAGGCTATGCCTACCTCGACGCCGAGCAGAAATCCGGTCTGTACGAAGGCCTTCGTGTGCCATACACCTCGCGTAACCAGGTCAATCTCGGCGCTTCGTATACACGGGGTCATACAACGGTCGCGTTGTCCGGCTATTACTTCAGCAGCGCGTACACCGACGCGGCCAATACGCGCACGGAGAACGCCATCGCCTCGGTCGGTCAGCTTCCTTCCTACGCCGTATGGAACGCGCAGTGGACGCAGGTGCTGATGACGCGTGGCACGTCGTTGCTGACGGGATCGCTCGCAGTAAACAACCTTTTTGACAAGCAGTACTGGTACAGGGGAATCGATACCAGCCCGTGGGGCCGCCAGCCAGCTCCGAGTCGCAGTGTGACTGTCGGGCTGGAGCTGTCCTTCTGACGCTCGACGTTTCGACGACCGGCCAGCTTCGCATGGGTCACCGAGCGGCCAGCGGCCGCGGCACCCACAGTTCGAGAACATTCGCGCTACCCGTGCCGATCGGCAGCGGCACGGCGCGCGCGGGATTGTGCGCGAGCGAAGGCATGGTCGCGTTCGCCCAGTTCACCAGTGCAGTGGCGCAGTCCTTACCATCGGGTGCATAGAGGAGGGTGGGCGTCTTCCATTCGAACGGGCCGTGGCGACCGTCACGTCTGGCCGTCTCGGTGACGTTCTCGACGCCCGCCGCCACGATGCCGAGCTGGCGCACCGCCGCGAGTTCGCGCAGCACGATCACGCGCTGGCTTTCCTCGTAGATCTGCGTATAGAGCATGAAAGGCTGGCGTGCGCTGCCGCAGGCCTTGATCGCCGCGTCGCGGGGTCCGACCGCCGACGGGGCGGCCGACGGCGCAGGCGCGGGCGGTGGCGGCGCGCTCCCAACCGTGCCGGTGACGGCACTCGTCGATTGTGCGGAGGCTGCCCCGGGCGTCGAGGCTTGCGTCGCCGGCGGCGTGCGGGCGAGCACGTCGGCAGCGCGTCGGGCCTGCAACACCGCATCTCGCTCTGCGTCACGCCAGGCCTGATAGTCGTCCATGGCCCGGTCCCAGTCGCCTTTCGACGCCATCCCGTCGGCGCTCAGGGCGAACGCCTGGCGGCTGCACTGGGTCGAGAGCCCGGCATCCGATGTGCGGAGGCATATAGGCTGCAGCAGGTCGCTGACATCCTGAAAGACGCGCTTCTGTTCGTCCGATAAGGTCAGGCCACCGATCACCGCGGTGAGCATGTTGACCTGCGCGTCCATCTCGCTGTCGAATTCGCCGCCCTTGACTGTGGGCGTGGACAGGTAATCGATGAGCAGACGGGTATCGCTGTTGAGCTGGCGGGCCAGATTCGCGCTTTCCGCTTGCAGGGACAGGCGTTGCTGCGAATGGGCGTCCCACGCCTGCCATCCGGCGAGCAGGGCGGTCAGCAGGGCGCCCACACCGATGCCGGTACCGACGGTGGTGGCCAGTCGCTGTCCACGGGTCATTGGCGTCGCCGCCGGAGAGAGCGTGGCGCAGTTCGCGCCGAGGACCGGTGTGCTCCATGCCCAGTCGCCGGCGTGGCGCAGCATGGCGGCATCGACCGGCGCGCCAAGCAGCGCACCGAGTTCGCAATAACTCTCCCACTGGGCTTCGCTGTAGAACAGGTTGGTCGTACTTTGCTGGGGGAAGCTGCTGTCGCTGCCGGCGTAGCCGGCGACGTCCAGCGGCAGGTCGGTGGGGAGGCGTGGTTTGACCACCAGCAGCGTTCCACGCGTGCCATCGACATAGGTGATGCGGGCCAGCATCAGGTGGGCGTCGCCCGGTGCGGCTTCGAGGGTGTTCGGCGAGCCGAACAACGCCGCCAGCGGGCCGGCCGCTGGCGCCAGCTGGTCGGGATCCACGAACGCGATCGTTGCGTCGTAGTCGATGCGCGCCTTGCGCACCAGATTCTCGACATCCGCAAAGCGGAAATCGGGATCGGCGCCACAGTCGGCCAGCACGATGAGCGAGAGGCGTCGTTTGAGCAGCGCGTAGACGCCGGTGTTGTCGAACTGGCCACCGTCGGACAGATACCAGTCACGGCTGCGCAGGCCGGGAAAGCGCGCGAACATCTCGGCCAGCATCGCGCGGTATTTGGCGAACCATGCTCGCCCGCGTACGTAACCGACCGTGAGGTTGGCCTGCCAGTAGCCGAGGCGGAGGCCGCTCAGAAAGGACATCGCCGCCGTGCCAGGCCGGGTCAATGATCCCATGCCCGAGCCCACGGCCGCGCCCGAAATAGCGATCCATTCGGCCAGTGTGGTGTGCTCGAGAAACACCTCCGATCCGGCCACGGGCCCGTGGGTTCCTGTTTCCACACCGAGCGCGCTCACGGTCAGGCTGACGCCTTTGCGATCCGCGTTATAGGTACTCGTGCGGTCGTCCACCGTCTGATTGATGCAACAGTTGACCAGATGAATGGGGCCGCCGAAGCGATGCGGCGTGTAGCTTGTCATTCCAGGGTCGTCGCCATCCAGCAGCCGGGTGACCTTGGTCACTTCTTCGGTGAGTTCGCGCGTGTTGTCCACGAGCGGGCTGGCCGGGAATCGCGGGCTGGGCGCCCCGTCGCTCGCGACATTGCCGACGGAAACATACGCCCGTGCGATGCGCGAACGGTAGAAGTAGTGCAGCGACGATCGATTGAGCTGTTGCAGGGCCCGTCCGTTGAGCAGGATGTAGATGGCGCTGACGATCGCCACCCATGCCCACCGCGCATACGCATTGCGCAGGAGGATGCTGAGTGGATCATCCTTCGCAGGAAAGATCAGCGTCTGGAAAATCGTCATCCAGAACAGCGTGAGGGCGAGCGTCAGGGCGATACCCAGCACGTTCGCCACGACACCCCACGAGATCTTCACCATGCCGCCTTTACCGCCGTCTTGCAGCATGGGCATGAGGTAGCGCGCGAGGCTCATTAGCAGCGTGGTGATTCCGACGCCGGCGGCGACGTGACCCGTCGCGTTCCCGCTCAGTGCCGCGACGAGCCAGACCTTCAGGTACCAGCTGAGCATGTCGAATGCGCCGAGGGCGAAGACCGCGGCAAGCGCCCTCAGGCACATCGCCAGCGCCGTCGTGTAGCGCACGCGGTTGGCTTCTTCCTTTCTTCGCAGGCCACTGACCCGTGCGCAGAGCCATGCGAGTGGCGCGGGTAGCAGGAGGAAGGCCGCGGTGCCCAGCAAAATCTGGTCGAACGAGGCCGGAGCGGATCCGCCTTGAGCCGTGTAGGCCCAGTGTCCGAGGTAGATGCCCACGCCGGCGGCGATCAGAGCGGTCGCTACCCCGCTACCCGTTTCCTTCCCGAGGAACCAGTACCCGTAGCAAGCCGTAAGCACACCAGCCAGCGGAACGGGTAAAAGCCACCACCAGAGGCTGACGGCCAGGGGTATGTTTTGTGTGAGGGGGACGAACCACGAATAGGCGAGGTGAGGAAGGGTGACCGCGCAGGCGACCAGCATCATCAGCACCAGGACCTCCGCCTGCGTGGCGAGAAAGCCGCGAAGCTGGCTGGAGAACGCCTGCAGCAGGTCGCGAGCCCCGGCTGGTGCGAGAAAGCGACCGTTGTTGCGTAGCCACCACAGGAACAACGACCGGTCATTGGCGACACCGGCTTCCACCGAGGCGGCGTCGCCATGGGCACCGGCATGAAACAATCGGCCCAGTGCCGATCCGATGTAGCCGCCGCCCGAGACGGTGGACAGATAGTCGAAACGGTGCAGCACCTTGTTACGCGCCAGCGCACGCAGCAGACCCAGGCAGAACGTCGCGCTGCGAATGCCGCCGCCCGACAACGCCAGTCCGATGACGGGCTCGCCGCTTGCCACCCCGGCTTCGGAGCGCCGGCGGGCCAGCGCCTCGCTTTCAGTTTCCACTGCCGTCATATCCGAATCCCGTGGCTGGGTCGATACGATGCGGCGGTCCCCACGCCGGGCGCTTCGTTACGTTGTTGTAGCGTCAGCGCGGATGGCTCGCAACCCGCCATCCAGCGTATTCCCGTGCGCTGGCGCACGAATCGGAAAGCGCCTCGTACCTGGGCGGCGGTCAGCAGCGGCGCCTGAAAGCAAACGGCCCCCGAAGGGGCCGCTGCCTGGTGCATGGATCAGCTGTCGTCGCGCCATCGGCGGAACCAGATGGCACCGGCGATCATCGCCACACCCGCCGCGGCTCCGATCCAGAGCGAGGGGCTGGCCAGCGCGCTGTAGTGGTAGGCCAGATCCAGGCTTTCGAGCAGGTCGGCCGGATTGTCGTGACCGGGGACGATCATGGGGGACGCATTGCCGACCCATCCACCGGGAGCCAGGCTGCCCAGCAGGCGGCCCACGATATTCTTCCAGAACCAGCCACTTTCCAGACCCGCCAGGCCCATCAGGCCGAACCAGCTGACGATCACGCCGGCACCGAGGGGCAGGGCGATCGCCCAGAGGAACGGCTTGCCACGAGCCCAGGCGGAGCAGAGCAGCAGCCAGCCGATGGTGGGCAGCGCCCAGATCGCATACAGCGGGATCAGCAGCACCAGCTTCAGCACGACCTGAATCGGGTGAGCCTCCATCAGCAGGCGCCAGATGCCCAGGCCATGCAGGGACCCGACCACCGCCAGCACCATCGCCAGGCAAAGACCCACGACCACGCCGACCACGATGGAAATGACCGGGGCGACCAGCGCGGCACTCGCCACCTTCGACAGCACGGTGGACGTATCGGACAGCGGCAGCGACTTCCAGAACAGGATGCTGCGGTCGCGTCGGTCGTCGTACAGCGCGCCAAGGCAGTAGAAGAAAATCACGATGGCGGTGACCGCGAGCACGATGCCAGCCACGGCGTACAACATGATGTCGACGGCCGCACCCGCATTGCGTAGCTGCTCGGCGTCCATGCCGCCCTGGAAGTGCATCTGGTCGAACTTGAAGCCGCCCCACTTGCTGCTGCGGCCGAACACTTCGCCCACGGCGATGCCCATGGTGTTGAGCACGAGGAAAACGATGCCGGTGATCACCGGGGCCCAGAAAAACCCGCCCTTGTGCTCCCAGAATTCGCGCTTGACCATCCAGTAGAAGGTTTTCATGCGTAAGTGCCCTTCATGGTGGCGACGAAGAGGTCGCCGATCGACGGACGTCGTACCTCGCCCAGCTCTTCCAGCTTCAGCCGGTTGACGTTGTCGAAGAGGAAGATGCTCTTGCCGAACACCTGGCGTTCATCCAGGGGTTGCAGGGCGCGTGCGGCGGGAGCGTGTTCGGCGCCGACCAGAACTTCAGCGAAGCGCTCGCCCAGGCTGTCCATGTCCGTATCGAGCACGATCTTGCCGTCGCGGATGAACATCAGGTCGGTGAGGATGTGTTCGATTTCCTCGACCTGGTGGGTAGTCACCAGGATGGTTTTCTCTTCGTCGAAGTAGTCTTCCAGAAGGCTCTGGTAGAACTGCTTGCGATAGAGGATGTCTAGGCCCAGTGTCGGCTCGTCCAGGACCAGCAGCTTCGCGTCGATCGACATCACCAGTGCGAGGTGCAGCTGGACGATCATGCCCTTGGACAGCTGCTTCACCTTCTGTCCCGGCTGCAGTTTGGTGCGGGCCAGGAAGGCGTCGCACTTCTTGCGGTCGAACCGGGGGTGCGTATTGGCGACGAAGTTCACCGCGTCACCCACCTTGAGCCAGCGCGGCAGCACCGCGACGTCAGCGATGAAGCAGACCTGTTCCATCAGCTTGCCGCGATCCTTGCGGGGGTCGAGGCCGAGCACGTTGAGCTCGCCGTCGAAGGTGGTCAGGCCAAGGATCGCCTTGAGCGCCGTGGTCTTGCCGGCGCCGTTCGGGCCGATCAGGCCGACGATGCGGCCCGAACCGATCTGGAAGGAGGCGCCATCCAGCGCCAGGGACGACTTGAAGCGCTTGGTCAGGCCGGTGGCGGTAACGACCGCGGTCATGACGGATCCTCTGTGGAGCCATGGGCTTCACGCATCAGGGTTTTCAGGTCGAGGCCCATGCGCTGGAGGCGGGCGAACAGCGCCGGCCACTCTTCGCGCAGGAAGCGCTCTCTCTCACTTTTAAGCAGCGCGTCGCGCGCTCCGTCAATCACGAACATGCCAAGACCCCTCCGTTTCTCAACCAGTTGTTCGTCGACCAGCTCCTGATACGCCTTCGAAACGGTCAGCGGGTTGATCTGAAAATCCCCCGCGACCTGGCGTACCGACGGCAGCGGGTCGCCCTCACTCAAGGCGCCGTCCAGAATCATCGCCACCACGCGTTCGCGCAGCTGGCGGTAGATCGGGACGCTGTCGTTCCAGGTGATGGACATGTAGTTCAATCCTTCGCCGTGCGGCGCAGTGCATTTCCAAACGAATAGTAGGGCATGGCCAGCTGCGCGCCGATAAGGGCGGCGGCGCGATCCTCCGCGCCGCGCTTGAGCGCGGCGGCGGCCGAATCGAGGCTGGCTTCGCTACCCAGAGCCGCTTCGCGCACATCGGCGGCGGTGGGGCGGACTTCCAGGGCGGGCAGGTCGACGACGCGAACGCCGTTGACGAAATGGGGTGCCGCAATCATGGCGGCAGCACGGTCATCGAAGGAGCGCAGGGCGAACACGCTGGTTCCGGCGATGAGTACAGAGGCGGTCAGTGCGATGAGATTCGGCGCTTTCATGGGACGACTCCGATGACGTGCTGCGGGCTTTGCCGTGCAGGTGTTGAGGTTAGAGGGCGGCGACGGTGGCGCCGGTGTCGGCGTAAACGACGACGGGGGCCATGTTCGTGACCTTGGTGCCGTTGATCACAGCCAGCGGCGCGGCGGTCGTCGACGTGCTGCTGAAGACGGCGAGGCTGGCGACGGCGATGGCGAAGGAAGCGGCGAGGGCGATGTAGTTCGGGGATTTCATGACGTATGCTCCTGTGGTGCTGTGGGTGACCGGTGTTGTAGTGAACTATAACACCAGATTTTCAGTCGTCAACGGAAATTTCGTTAATTTCCATATGACTTATGGCCTAGGCCGAATGGCCGTGCCGCGCTGTGCTGGTGCGGTGCGTCGGCAGGCACCCCTTCTGATGCGGGGTTTTCCCAAAAGGTTTAGCGGGAGCCCTGCTCGCGTTTCCCATACGAAAACGGCCGGCTCCAAAAGAGCCGGCCGTCAGGCGAACGATGCCGCCCGAAGCCTTACAGCTCCGCGCGGAACTCCACACCGATAATCCGCGGGTCGTTGACGAACGCCGTACGGTTATTGAAGTCGATGCCGCCGGTGATCACCTTCTTGTTGGTGATGTTGCGGCCGTAGAACGCGACTTCGCGCTTGCCGAAGTCCCAGTTGTAACCGACACGGATGCCGCCTTCCAGGAACGGCTTGCTCTTGAACTCCGCCGAGTCGTACAGGAAGAAGTTCACTTCGCTGCGGTAGTTCCAGTCGGTGTAGACGAAGAACTCGCCGCTCTCGCCGTACGGGATGCCATAGCGCGCGGTCCAGGTGCCGATCCACTTCGGGGCATTGGGCAGCGTGTTGCCGTTGATCAGCGCATTGCCCGACAGGTTGAGCGGGTCGAGCACGGTGCAGCCGCCGCCGCAGGGTGCGATGGCGAGATCGCGGTCCTTCAGTTCGGTGTGGTTATAGCTGCCGCCGGCGGTCATGTAGAACTGCGGGGTCAGGTAAGCCTCGAGATCGAACTCGGCACCGTAGCCTTCGGTTTTTTTCGCATTGATCAGCTGCGTGACGTTGGTCGCGCCGCCGACGGCCGTCAGCTGCTGGTTGTGCATGTTGTACTTGTAGACGTCCGCGTTGAAGCGCAGCTTCTGGTCGTCCGTGGTCGACTTGAAGCCCACTTCGTACGAGGTGATCGTCTCCGGCTTGGCCGTCGAGATGCTGTTGGCGAAGTTGATCCGGCCCTGCACGCTGGGCGCACGGAAACCGTTGGCCACGCGAGCATAAACGTTGGCGTTCTTCGACAGCTGCCACGTCCCGGTCAGGTCGCCGCTCCAGCGCGCATCGGTGGGATCGGAGGTCAGCGGACCCACCGGGCCCGTGAAGCCGAGGAAGCGCTCCGCCTTGAACTCACGCTTGTCGTGCGACCAGCGCGCACCGGCGCGTAGGTCGAACGTATCGGTGAAGTTGAAGTCCGCCGAGCCGAACACCGCCCAGGCCTTCGTGCGCTGGCTCTGATCCACCCAGCCGTTGAGCACGTGGTTGTTGAGCGTGTCGTACGAGAAGTTGCTGATCGCGATGTCTTCGTCGAAGTAGTACGTGCCGACCTGCCATTTCAGTCGATCAGATGCGTCGTTCGACAGGCGGAATTCCTGAGTGATCTGGCGGTCCTTCGGCAGGGCGTCGGCCGTTTCCGAGAAGAACGGCGTGGTGCGGTTCGTGAAGCTGCTCCGGGCCGGGGTTTCGGAGGCGTCGTAGCCGCCGTCGACGTCGCCGAGGCTGTAGGTGGTCGCGCGCTCGAGGCCTGTGATCGACGCGAAGTTGAGGTCGCCGAAGTGCCAGTTCAGGTGCAGGTTGCTGCCCCAGGTAAACAGGTGCTGCTTGTTGTTGCCGTCCTGCGAGACGGAGTCGCGATCGAAGCCGGGCACGAACTGATCGCCGCCGGGGGTGATCGCGTTGGCGCGGTTGACCATCGCGCTGCCGTCGAGCCAGCGGGCATGGACGTTGATCAGGGCGTCGAAATCTTCGGTCGCCTTGTAAAGTGCCTGCAGGCGGACCGCGCGATCGTTGTAACCGCCGAGGTCGTCCTTCTTGCCCTTGTAGTCGTTGTCGATCCAGCCGTCCCGATGCTGCGCGAGTGCGGAGACGCGGCCCGACCAGCTGGAGCTGAGCTTGCCGCCGAGAGCGGCTTCGGCATTGGCCGTGCCGTAGGAGCCATAAGACACTCGGGCGTAGCCTTCGGTTTCCTGCGTCGGCTTGCGCGACTCGAACTTGATCACGCCAGCCGGCGAGTTACGGCCGAACAGGGTGCCCTGCGGGCCGCGCAGTACTTCGACCTGCTCCAGATCGAACAGCGGGAAACCCTTGAGAATCGGGTTTTCCTGGACGATGTCGTCGTAAACCATCGACACCGGCTGCGACGCGTTGAGGTCGAAGTCGCTGTTGCCCAGACCGCGAATATAGAAGCGCGGGAACTCGCGACCGTAAGAAGTCTCGGCATAGACGCTCGGCGCGCGCGAAGCGAGCTGCAGCACGCCGTCACCGGCCTGGCCGAACGACTCGAGTTTTTCGGCCGTGACCACCGTCATCGAGATGGGCACCTTCTGCAGGTCTTCGGTGCGCTTTTCGGCGGTGACGTTGATCGTCTCGAGTGTGGCCGACTTGGTTTTGCCGGGGGCCTGGCTGGTGGGCGTGGCGTCCTGGGCGAAGCTCGAACCGGCCGCAAGGACGGTGGCGATACTCAGGGCAATGGCGAGGCGACGCGGCATGCGGCGCGTGCTGGCATGGGACATGGTGTTGGTTTCCGCCTGGGTGGGGGTACTTGGGTGGGAAAACGAGCCTCGCCAACGTACGAACCGTTCGTACGGTGCCAAATCCCCTGGCGGGGCCCGAACCCGCAAATTATCCCCTGTGACGCTGTCATGACGAAAGCGTTGCATTGCAAAAACTTACTGCCGCGTCACGAAATCGCGGGCTGTCACGGAAGTGAAACGAGGGCTCGATACCTTGCGCCCCGTCCGACCCCTTGTCGGTGTTTATAACCATTAAACGTCATGATCGACGACGTTTGAGGTTTTTCTCAATACTTTCGGAGCACGCTGGTATGAAGAGACTTCCCCTTGCCGCCGCCTTCTGGACCATGTGCGGAACCGCGGCCGCCGAGGGCGTGCCTCAGGCAGCCATCGAGTTGTATGTGGACTCGGAGACCCGCCAGATCTTTGCGGAACCCGGCCCGGGTCGCACGCGTCTGGGCAGGTTCGCCCAGGTCAGCGACAACCCGGCGCCTGCCGCCGTCACGGCGCCCGCTGTCGCGGACGCGGGGATCGCCGCTCCACGTGGAGCCGCGTCGGCGTCGGCAAGCGTGGCGAGTGCCGCAAAGCCGGCTTCGTCGTCGAAAGCCTGGTACGACAAGATCGGTATCCGCGGCTACGTGCAGATGCGCTACAACCAGGAGCTCGGCGATGACGCGAAGGACCTGAAGTCGCCCGGCGATCGCTACATCGGCCGCGAACAGGGCTTCGGCATCCGTCGGGCCCGTGTGGTGATCAGCGGCGATGTCACCGACAAGATGTCGATCTACATCCAGCCGGACCTCGCCAGCACGCCGTCGGGCTCGAGCACGGGCAACTTCGCTCAGTTGCGCGATGCCTACGCGGACCTCTGGCTGGACAAGGACAAGACCTTCCGCATCCGCGCAGGCCAGTCGAAGATTCCGTACGGCTGGGAAGACCTGCAGTCGAGCCAGAATCGTCTGGCGCTGGATCGCGCGGACGCGCTCAACTCCGGCGTGCGCGACGAGCGTGACCTGGGCGTGTTCTTCTACTGGACGCCGAAGGAGATCAAGGAGCGCTACGCGTACCTGGTCAAGTCAGGACTCAAGGGCTCCGGCGATTACGGTGTCTTCGGTATCGGCGTCTATAACGGGCAGGGCGCCAACCGACCGGATCGCAACGACCAGCTGCACTCGGTCATCCACTTCTCGTATCCGTTCAAGTTCGCCAACGGGCAGTTCCTCGAAGTGGGCGCGGATGCGTATTCGGGTCGCTACAAGGTGAGCACCGCGTCGGCGACGATCGATGGCCGCACGTTCACGCCGGTGGTCGACGCGTCCGAAGCAGGCTCGACGGATCGTCGCGTCGCCGCGCACGTCGTGTATTACCCGCAGCCGTTCGGTTTTCAGGCGGAGTGGACGGTGGGCAAGGGGCCGGAACTCGATGTGGCCAGCCGCACCGTCCGCACGAAGTCCTTGCGGGGCGGCTATGCGCAGGTGATGTACAAGTTCGATGGCGATGCCTATGGATCGCTGATTCCCTATGCGAAATGGCAAACGTATCGCGGCGCGGCCAAGTTCGATAACAACGCGCCGAAGATGTCGGTGGACGAGACGGAGCTGGGCGTGGAGTGGCAGCCGTCGAGCGCCGTGGAACTGGCGGTGGCGTGGGCGAACATGCGCCGTACCGATGTGAGTGCGGCGCCGTACCGGCGGATCGACGGGCAGCTGCTGAGGGTGCAGCTGCAGGTTAATTACTGACGGTAGGAGCGCATGATTGTAGGAGCGCGCCTTGCGCGCGAGAAGCCGACGCACCGGTGAAGGGGTGCCGCTTTTTCGCTGCGTAGGCTTTTCGCGCGCAGGGCGCGCTCCTACCGCGCGGGGTAGGGCGCGCTCCTACCTTGTTATTTCTTTTTGGTACCCGCCGCCAGCGATTTTTCGCGTATCGCCTTGAACTCGCTGCCTTCCTTCCACTCCGGCCATACATCGCTGTCGGCCAGCTTTTCGCCAAGCGCGTAATACGCCTTGACGTTCTGGATCACGCCGTCGAAGTTCCAGCGCATGTCGTACACGTCGGTGGGCTGGTGGTAGTGATTCTTCGTGTAATCCTCGGCCGCCGCTTCACCCGCGGCCTTGCCGCCCTGAACCATGTCGATGCCACCACCGGCGGCCAGGGCGGGTACGCCGGCCTTGGCGAAGTTGAAGTGATCCGAGCGGAAGTAGTGGCCCTTCTCGGGCGTGGCGTCACCACTGACGACACGGCCATCGGCTTTCAGCACATCCGCGAAGATGTCTTCCAGCGTGCCCTGACCCAGGCCGGTCACTTCCATGTCCTTCGTGGCTCCCGTGACCGGCAGCGCGTCCATGTTGATGTCGGCGACCGTTTTCGCGAGTGGGAACGGTGGGTGGGCGACGTAGAACTGAGAGCCCAGCAGACCCGATTCCTCCATCGTCACCGCCGCGAACACGACGGTGCGCTTCGGCTTCTCCTGCGCGAACTTGCCGGCGATCTCGAGCATGGCGGCGATGCCGGTGCCGTTATCGACGGCGCCGTTGTAGATCTGGTGCCCCTTCAACGATGGATCGTGGCCAAGGTGATCCCAGTGCGCGGTGTAGACAACGGCCTCGTCGGGCTTCTCGCTGCCCTTGATCATGCCGATCACGTTGTTGCTGAGCGAATGCGAGATGGTGCTGTTGAGGTGGATGTTCGCCTTCGCGTCCAGTGGCACAGCCTTGAAACCGCGTACATCGGCCTGTTTGGCCAGGTCGTCGAAATTCTTGCCCGCCTTCGCGAACAGTCGTTGCGCGGCCTCATGCGTGAGCCAGCCGGCCACGGGCAGTCGGGGGCCCGGCGCCTCGCTCTCGGGCAGATCCAGACGCGGCATGGTCCAGCCACTCTGCACCACGTTCCAGCCGTAGGCGGCCGGCTCGGTCTGGTGGACGATGAACGCGGCGGCGGCACCCTGACGTGCGGCCTCTTCGAACTTGTATGTCCAGCGGCCGTAGTAGGTCATCTCGCGACCCTTGAAGAGCCTGGGGTCGTTGCCGTTCCAGCCCGGGTCGTTGACCAGGATGACCACGGTCTTGCCCTTAACGTCGACGCCGTCGAAGTCGTTCCACTGGGCCTCCGGCGCGTTGACGCCGTAGCCGACGAAAACCACGTCCGAATCTTTCAGCTCCACATCGGCCCTGGCCTGGAGCGTGCCCACGACCATGTCCTTGCCGAAGGCGAAGTCCTCCTGGGCGCCGCCCTCGGCGACATCGAGCTTCAGGGTGTCCTGGTCGTTCAACGCCGTGGAGACCGCGGGCACGGTCTGCAGCCAGTCGCCCTTGTTGCCGGGCTCGACGCCCATGCGCTTGAACTGCTCGACGATGTAGTTGGTGGTCAGGCGCTCGCCCAGCGTGCCCGGCTTGCGGCCGTCGTACTCGTCCGAGGATATCGTGCGCAGGTGAGACGCGAAGTCGCCGGCCGTGATCTCCGGGCTGAAATCGTGGTGTTCGTTTGCGACGGCGGGCAACGGCGGGGGCGGGGAGGTGGACACCCTGGCCGGGCCCGGCGCGGGTGCCGCGGCGGTCTTGTCTTCGTCGTGGGACTGGCAGGCCGCCAGGGTCAGGGCGGTCAGGCAGGCGAGAGCGAGTCGACGCATCGGCGGGCATACCCTTGTGGATGAGGTGGTCCCCGAGTGTAGCCGCATCGCCGGCCCTGTCGCCCGGCCTCAAGCATGGTCATAATGGACGGTTTTCCTGTCCGGAAACGCCTACATGCGCATCGGCATCGACTTCGGCACCAGCTACTCGGCCGCCGCCGCGGTCGTCGACGGCCAGCTCGAACTGGTCCGCTTCGGCGACGCCCAGCAATTTCGCACCGCCGTGTTCTTCCCCGAGGTCGTCCCGAATATCGACGACTTCGTGCTGACGCCGGCCCTCGAGGCCCAGGTGGACGCTTTCGTGCGCGCCTCGCGTGCGGATGAACGCCAGTCAGGGCGTACCCCTCGCCCGGAAGGCGATCTGCGCCGCGACGCGATCCGTGTGGTCCGCCGCCAGTGGATGGAGGAGCGGACCCGGGAGGCCTCGGCATCGGTGGCCAGCTTCCAGGACGCCCTGTTCGGCGAGGAGGCGGTCGAGGCCTACCTCGAAGAAGGCACAGGCAACCTGATCGAATCGCCCAAGTCGATGTTCGGCTATAAGCTGGATCCCCGTGTCCGCAAGACGATCGTCAGCATCGCGGCGCACATTCTCGAGCACGTCCGCCTGGTGGCGACCCGCCAGTTCGGCACCCCGGTACGGGCGGCCGTGATCGGTCGCCCCGTGGAATTCCGCAGTTCGATGGGCGCGGCGGGTGGCGAGCAGGCGCTCTCGATCCTGCGCGAGGCGGCGGGCATCGCCGGCTTCGACGAGGTCTCGTTTCTCGAGGAGCCCGCGGCGGCGGCCATGCATTACCACCTGTCCCTGCCGGAGCGGCAGAGGGCCATCATCGTCGACATCGGCGGCGGTACCACCGACGTGGCTTATGCCGAGCTGGGCGCGGGCGAGACGCCGGTCATGCATCGCAGTTGGGGCTTGCCGCGCGGGGGTACCGATCTGGATGTCGGCGTGAGCCTGCACAGCTTCATGCCTCTGTTCGGCAAGGACACCACCGGCGTTCCCGTGCACCACTTCGTCGAAGCGGCCAGCGTGCACAACCTGCCCAAGCAGCGCGAGTTCCGCAAACAGGACTACCGCTTCGTCGATGAGCCGTTCCGCTCGCGCCTGCAGGCACTGCAGGGCACGGGCTCGACGACGCGCCTGAACCAGTCGGCGGAGCGGGTAAAGATCGGGTTGTCGGCCAGCGACTCCACAACGGCCTCGCTGGACTTCATCGAGCCAGGCTTGGCGATCCATGCGGTGTCGGCGGATTTCGACGCGGCTTCCGAGGACTTCCTCGATCGCATGGCGCGTTTGCTGAGCGAGGCAAGTGCGGATCTGGACGAGGCGCCTCGCAGCGTTTTCCTGACCGGCGGCACCTCGCGTTCGCCACAGGTGCGCGCGCGGGTGGGCGCCAGCTTCCCCGGTGTGGCGGTGGTGCATGGGGACCCCTCGCTGGGCGTCGTCGCAGGACTGGCCCAGGCGGCACTTTTGCCAATTTCATCAAATGCTTGAGTGAACGTTAGGCCTATTCGGCAAATTCACACACCACTAGCATTTCTTGCCTTACATGAGTAGTTATACGGTCTGACGTCGTCTCACTCGAATGTGTGAGGGCGATTGGCTAGGGAGATGCTGCGGACAGGCAGAGTGCCTGTCCCCGGGACGGTGGGGGTGTAGACGTATGGCTACGATGAATCGCTGGGAGGACCGCACATGAATCGTCCTTCCGATGTACAGGGGCTCGAGGATTACGACCTGGTGACGCTGGGCGCCGCCCTGGGCGTATGCGACGTCGATCTTCTCACTCTGAGTCCGGCGCGACCTCGCGCCGCGCTGTCCTCGAAGTCTCATGACGGTGTCACCTATGTCACCGCGCACCTGGACTTCGACGTGCGCGGGACACTGACCGTTCCTGAAGATGCCTGCATGCTCGTATACCTGCACGAGGCAGGTGAACGAAGCTGGTGCCAGGGCATCAGCGTGGAATCGGAAATGGCGGTGACCCTGCTCAGGGGAACGCCGACAGATTTCATGTTCGAGCGAGGCACGCGCTTTACCCTGGTCGTGGCCCCGTACGCACGGTTCCGCTCCCGGTTCCTCGCGTCCGACCATGCCGACGTCGACATGGCGGCCCAGCGACTGCGTCTGTTTTCGGTCAACTCCGATCATCTCAAGCGGGCTTACAGGCAAATCGCCGACAGGCTGCGTGAGTCCGACGACCTGGCTTTCGGTCCGGTCGAGGATCTCCTCGACGAACACATCCGTGTCGCGCTCGGGTCGTCCCCGGAAGATCGCCCGGTGGCCTCGCGCGGGCGGCGTGCGCACTATCAGGTCATGCGGCGGGCGGAACGTTTCATGCGGGCCAACCTGCGCCGCGATATCTACTCGCAGGAGCTCTGTCAGGCGGCAGGGGCCAGTGAACGCGGCTTGCGCTACGCCTTCGACGACCTGCTCGGTATCCCGCCCAACCGCTACCTGGCGATGCTACGGCTGTGTACGGCCCATCGCAGTCTGGTTACCGCGGAGGCCGGCCGTCGTTCGGTCAAGTCGGTGGCATTGAGCTGCGGCATGTGGGACCTGTCTCGCTTCGCTGAGAAATACCGGAGCGTCTTTGGCGAGCAGCCACGCGAGACACTGACCCGAAGCGCACCGGCGGAAGACCTCACGGTTGCCGAGGAGTACGACGGCTGGTGACGGAGGGGTAAGCGTCGGACAGAGGCGGTCCGTCCAACTCCGGGTTGCCTTCCGGTCGGCGTAGGGGTATTGGTATGGGCGTCCATACTTTGCTTCATATGCCGAAACGACTCGATATACGGCTCATCGCACCCTCTGGTTATGCGGAAGACCGCGCTGCTGGTCAGCGCGGGATCGAACGTCTCCAGGCCGCAGGCCATACCATTCTGGGCACCGATGTGCTCGACCGCGTCTCGCTGCGTTTCGCCGGGAGCGATGCCGAGCGCGCGTCGGAGATCAATCGCCTGGCCGATGCGGGGCGGGCGCTCCCGGATATCGTGATGGCCACCTGTGGTGGCTACGGTGCCGTGCCGCTGCTGGATCGCCTCGACTACACCGGGTTGCGGGAGCGCTTCGCCGACGAGCAGTGCGCCTTCGTCGGCCACGGCGAGTTCACGGTGCTGCAGTGCGCCCTGCTGGCCTGTAGCGGAATCAGCTCGTTCCATGGGCCCATGCTCGTGCCGGACTTCGGCGCCGATTACCTGCGCGAGACCACCTGGCGGCAGTTCTGGCTCACGGTGCTCTCGCCGCGTACGGATTTCGAGTGGCTGTGCCCGGATACCCAGACCGACCTGCGCGCCAGCGGCACGTTATGGGGCGGTAACCTCTCGTCCCTGTGCAGCCTCACCGGTACGGCTTATCTGCCCGACATCGAGGGCGGCATCCTCTATATCGAGGAGAGCGGCGAACAGGCCTTTCGTATCGAGCGGATGCTCTACGAGCTGAAGCTGAGCGGCGTCATCGACCGGCAGTCGGCCATCTTGATCGGTGGCCTGGGCGGCCAACGCGTCAGCGAGTACGACAACGGCTACGACATGGAACACGCACTCGAGCGTTTCGCGGACATTGCCGAGACCCCGCTCGTACGCGGTCTGCATTTCGGCCATGGGCCGGACAAGGTCACGCTTCCCTTCGGCGCGCCTGCCGAACTGCGCATCGTCGACGGCAACGCGTTGCTCTCCGCCCGCGGATACCACTGCGCGGGCGGATCGCGCATGCCATCCTGATCACGCCAGCGCAGTGACCTGCGTGGCGCCGATGACACCGATGAAAACGATGGACAGCACCCAGAAGCGTGCCGGGTCGCGCCACACGCATACGCCCAGACACACCAGGCCAAGCACGCAGGAAACGATGCCCGCGGCGGTGAGTCCGACCGCGACGAGCGAGGGGTCGCCACCGCCGGATGCGATGAGCATCGGACGGAAGATGGCGTACCAGGCAAGGACGAGGCAGGCGCCTCCGACAATGCCTAGCAGCCAGTTGGCGGGGTGATTCTTCGGCAGCATGTTGATGCCGAGAAAAATGGCGAGAACAGCGACAGCGAAAACGACGAGCAACAAAGCCATGCGTTAACCCCTTTGTCATTGTCTTGGCCGGCGATCCCCACCGCCGGGCCGTTTCCCGAGCATGGCCCATCGAGCAGCCAAGGTCATGCTGCGGCGCGGGAACGGGGTTTCGTCGGCCCATGGCCGGTTTCGTCGGATCGGCCCTCACCGGGCGCCGGGAGCGTCGTATGCTCGCCGCACTTTCAGGACGCGGGTGGCTGCGATGGCATGGGGCAGGAGTGTCAGATTTCTGGGGCGCATCGCGGTGGCGTGGGTCGCGGCATGGTGCGTCATGCTCGTGGTCTGGAACGCGCTTGGCTGGAACCATGGCGAGCTGCCATGGATCTTTACCTTTCTGTGGTTCGTCGGTCTGCTGATCGCACTCGGAAGGGGCGTCACGCATCTCTACCGCGTGCGGACCATCGCCGGCCGTATCGATGCGGAGACGTTGTCGAACCGTCAGCGCCGTCGTGTCGAGGTGCCTCATCCCGCCGACGAAGCCTACGCCCTCGTCGAAAGCGTGATGCGCGATCTGCCTGACGTTCACGAGGTCGCGGCGGCGCGCGGCGGCCTGCAGGTGCGCGCCGTCATTCGCGGACCGGAACACGAACGGCCGCGTCTTCGTGGGCGCCAGATGCCCCGGCTGCCGATGGACGTCCAGACGCGCATCTCGGCGACCATCACGCCCGCCGACGGATCATGCAGTGTCATGTTTGTCTGTGAGCCGGACGCCGGTGCCTGGAGCGACTGGTTCAATCCCGACCGTGGCGCCTCGCTCGAGTACGTTGAGACCCTGGTCCGCGCCTTGACCCAGCGACTGGCCGAACGTCGTAACCGCGAACGCGCCGACGTGCGCCAGACCACGATGGAAAAGGAACTGACCGCGGCGCAGCTGGGATTGCTGCAGGCACAGGTCGAACCGCACTTCCTCTACAACACGTTGGCCAGTGCCCAGGAACTCGTCCGTACCGACCCGGCGCGCGCCGATCGCATGCTGGGCCATCTCATCGATTATCTGCGTCGCTCGCTTCCGCGCACCGATGGTTCGCTCTCGACGCTGGCGCAGGAGCTCGAACGTTCCACGGCGTGGCTGGAGATCATGAAGCAGCGCATGGGCGAGCGCCTCACCGTGCATGTCGATGTGCCGACACCTATCGCGGATACGCCGATGCCGTCGATGATGCTGCAGACGCTGGTGGAAAACGCGATCAAGCACGGGCTCGAGCCGAAGCCCGGTGGTGGCGGCATCTGGATCCGCGCGACGCTGGATGGTCCCTCGCTGTCGCTCACCGTGGCCGACGATGGCGTCGGCTTCCGCAGCGAGGGTTCGGGCACCGGTATCGGCCTGAAGAATCTGCGTGAACGACTGCGCCTGACCTACGGTGCCCTGGCCACGTTCGCTATCGGCAACAATTTTCCGCACGGCGTCGCGGCGACCATCATGCTGCCGGCCCGGGGAGTGAACGACCGTGCCTAAGTGCATCGTGGCCGAAGACGAGAAGCTGCTCGCCGCCGCGCTTCAGCGTGAACTGGCACAGGCATGGCCAGACCTGGACATCGTGGCGGTCTGCGAAGATGGCGGCGAAGCGCTGGATGCCATCGCGACGCACCGTCCCGACGTCGCTTTTCTCGATATCCGAATGCCGGGTCTTACCGGCATGGAAGTCGCGGCGGCGGCGGCGGATGCCAGCCCGACGACGCTCGTCGTGTTCGTGACCGCGTATGACCAGTATGCCGTCGATGCCTTCGAACGTGGCGCGGTCGATTACCTGTTGAAGCCGGTGGTGGCGGATCGACTGGTGCAGACCGTGAGACGCCTGCGCAGCCGGCTCGCCGAAGCGGAGCGTCATTCACGCCGCACGGGCGACCTGGCAAAGGATCTGATCGGCCGTTTCGATGAGCCCACCGATGAGCCGCTGACCTGGATCACGGCGGGAGCGGGGAAGGCCACGCGTCTGATTCTCGTCGACGACGTGATCTATTTCCGCGCCGACAACAAATACACGCTGGTGGCCACCGCGGAGGGCGATGCCTTGCTTACGAGGCCGATCCGCGACCTGCTGCGTCAGCTGGATGCCAGGACGTTCCGGCAAATCCACCGGTCCACGATCGTCAATCTGCGCCAGGTGGCATCGGTAGAGCGAGACGACAGCGGTAAAGGCTGTCTTCGCCTGCGCGGTCGTCCCGAAACGCTGAGCGTCAGTCAGCCCTTCATGGCCATCTTCCGGGCCATGTGACGAAGGAGAACGTCATGCGATGGTTCCTCGCGATTTTTTACTGCTTTCTGAATCTTGCCGGTTGCACGGACTCGCAGAACCGCGTCATGGTGGTGACCGCGAAGGAAAACGGCCACGTGAACCTGGACAGCCGAACGGAGGTGCGCATGGGACGCGCGCGTTTCGCCTGCGAAGCGAGCGATTCGGGGCAGTGTCATTACACGGTGTTCGACGGCGATAAGCCGTTGCGAAGCTTCGTGCTCGCGGTGCGCGAAGAGCGGCGGGTGGATGGCTTGCCCGGTGGATTTGCGCAGTGCGTGACCCGCGACGGAGCAAAGATGTCGCCGACCTGCAAGGCCATCTGAAATCGTAGGAGCGCGCCTCGCGCGACTGGACGTTTCGATCGTGCCCAATCGCGCGCGAGGCGCGCTCCTACGTGGATCGCGGCACGCTGGTTACCGCGGCACGACCGTGAACGTGATCTTCGACGGGTGTGCCGCGTCGTGGTGCACCGCGTTATGCGCGATCACGCCGCTGGTCTCATCGAAGTTGTTCCCGCCCGTATTCAGGTTGCGGTCGAAGCGCGGGAAGTTACTGCTCGAAATCGCCACACGCAGCTTGTGTCCGGGATAGAAGAAATTGCTGGTGTCGATCGGCTGGAACGTCACCTTGTACACCTCGCCATCCTTCATCCACACCGGCGGCTTGTCGTAGCCCTCGCGGTAACGCATGCGCTGGATGTTTTCGGTCAGGTTGAAGGCCTTGCCGTCGGTGCCGACGTCCATCACCTTGAAGGTGAAGTCGGTATCTTTCGCATCGGACGACACATACAGCGTCACGGTGATCGGACCGCTGACTTCCGTGCCTTCCTTGAAGGGCTCGGAGTCGTAGACGAGGATGTCGTTACGCGTGAGCTGCGGGTTCTGGTCGAACGAGCCGAACTTCACGGCATTGCCCTGGCAGCAACCGCCACCGCCCAGTGTCGTCACCGGGTTCATCGGATCGTAGAGGAAGTGGTCCGGCTGATCGGTGCCTCCCGCCGCCGTGACCAGCTTGCCGTCGCCGTAAAGCGTGTTGGCCTTGCCGCCGCTGGTAAAGAACAGATCGCGCGTGGTCGCGTTCGCCGGCGGCCACATGGTCGCGTTGTGCCACTTGTTCTCGCCCATGACGTAGTACATGACCTTGGGCTGCTTATCGACGACGGGGCTGTCGACGCCCTTGAGGAACTTGTCGAACCAGCCGTAGACCAGGCTGTCGTAATCGAAGCGCGCATCGCCGACGTCGAGGTCGCCGATCATGGTGTGCTCGGTCGCGCGGCTGAATGCGCAATGCAGCACCGGCGCGATCACCGCGTACTGCTCGTCCGCGATCTCCTTCGGCGCCGTGGCACGCACGTGGTTGTACGCGGCCAGGTTGGGCGACACGGACACGTCGAACCAGCTCATGAACCACAGGCCCGGCTTGTTGATCTTCATGTTCTCGTGCCACAGACCGCCCTTGTACCAGGCGGGACTGTTGGGCGTGCGCGCGATCATGTTGCCGCCGGTCGGCACGTCCATCACATCGGCGAAGATGCCCTTCGGGCCGTCGACCGCCTTGAGGATGTCTTTTTCCGGCAGGTGCCAGAACGCCTGGTCCCAGTCCACCGGCGGCATCTGCGGGTCGAGGTCGAAGGCCTTCGATGCACGGATCAGATCGGCCTGCGAGGTGTTCGCCGGAAACATCGGGCGCACCTGGTTCTGCTCACCGTAGATCCAGGCCTGGAACAGCATCTGCACCGCACCGCCGCGGTACCAGTTGCCCTGCTCGTAGTAGGGGCCGACGCGACCGACGCCCGCACCGAAGCCCTGGACGTTGAACGTGGCCAGACCTGGCTCGTTCTCGGCCACCACGGCCATCTGCCATTCCGCGGTGGACGAGCAGCCCGTGGTGCCGACCTTGCCGTTGGACCACGGCTGCGAGGTCATCCAGCGCACGGCGTCGACGCCGTCACTGAGCGGCGCGCCGAGGATGTCGTAATTGCCTTCGGAGAAGTAGTGGCCACGCTCGTTCATGTCGACATACGCGTAGCCGCGCTTCACGGCGGCGAGCTGACGCGTCATGTCGCGCGGCGCGCCGAGCTTCACGTCCCAGAAATTGAAGTTGTAGGGAGTGCGGACGAAGATCGTCGGCACCTTACCGGTCGCGTTCTTCGGACGATAGACGTCCGCCGCCATGCGCTTGCCGTCGCGCATCTTCACCATCACCTTGCGGTCGACGACGGCGATGTCCTCGAGCTGCTGCTCGGTCTCGATGCGCTTGGCGATGGTCGCCTTCTGTTCCGGCGTGAGCGTCGTCTGCTGTGCGGCAACAGGGGCCGCGATCAGAGCCAGACAGCAGGACGCCAGGCCGACCGACAGCGCGGTCCTGACAGAGTGGAGGGCAGGGCGCGGGGTTCGCATCGGGCGAAGCCTATTTCAGGGACGGTTCATCGAGTCTGACAAAACGGTCCGGTCAGAACAATGCATGACTTCCGGCAGGGGCGGTCTGCCATCCAGACGTCCGCTGCCGGCGATCGCACGAAGCGACCGACATCGACGAGTGTGTCCAGTCCGGTTACGTCGCGGCGCTCCATGCATACGAATCCATCGACAGCACGCCGTAGGTCATTCCGCCGTGCAGCACCTCGAACCGGTCGGCCTCGTCGCTGGCGCCGAAAGCCACGAGCAAGGGCAGATAATGTTCTTCCGTCGGATGCGCGCGCTCGGCGGACGGAGCGATCCGCCGATAATCTTCGAGTGCACCCGCATCGCGCGCGACGAGGCGTTTGCTCGTCCAGTCCGCGAAGGCCTGGGCATACGGCGCGACGTCTGCCGTCATGCGGATGTCGTAGAGGTTATGCGTGAGGCTGCCCGAGCCGACGATCAGCACGCCGCGATCGCGCAGGGGACGCAGCGCACGACCCAGCGCGAGCGCACCGGCAGCGTCGAGGTCGTACGGCATGGCGAGCTGGAAGACGGGCAGCGTGGCGGCGGGCAACAGGAAGCGCAGCGGCGACCAGGCGCCGTGATCCCGCGGGCGCGTCGCATCGGCGTGCACCGTATAGCCCGCCTCTTGCAGCAGCAGGGCCGTCTCCCTCGCGACGTCGGGCGCGCCCGGAGCCGGGTATTGCAGGCGATACAGCGCCTCGGGGAAACCGCGGAAGTCGTGCAACGTGGCCGGCCGCTCACCGGTCATCACGGTCAGGCCCTGGGCCTGCCAGTGGGGCGAGACGACGAGTACCGCACGGATATCGGTCAGGCCGGCGCCAAAGCGTTGCAGTGCGGGCCCGAGCAGACCGGGATCGAGTGCGAACGTGGGCGCGCCGTGGGAGATGAAGATAACGGGAGTGGTGGACATGGCAGGCGGTTCCTCTGCGGATATCGTCACGATATTGGTTCCTCCGGCGCGGATAAACGGCGTTTTGAACGACCCAGTGTTGCGCTTTATGAGACACTCCGGATGTCACGGCATACGGGGTAGGACGTGGACAAGGTCCAGGAAATGAGCAGCTTCGTGGCGGTCGTCGATGCCGGGAGCTTCGTGGGCGCGGCTCAGGCCACCGGCTTCACCAAGGCCGCCATCTCGCGCCATGTCGCCGACCTCGAAAAACGGCTGGAGGTGCGGTTGCTCCACAGGACCACCCGGCGGCTGTCGCTGAGCGAGGAGGGGCGTCTTTTCTACGCAAGGGCGCGCGAGCTGCTGGCCGGGATCGCCGAGGCGGAGTCGGAGCTCACCGCCCGGCATGGCGAGGCCAGTGGCCTGCTTCGCATCACGGCACCGCTGACTTTCGGTGTGCTGCATCTTGCGCCATTGTGGGCGCGGTTCGCGCAGGCGCATCCCAAGGTGTCGCTGGACATCACGTTGTCGGATCGCATGGTCGACCTGGTGGAGGAAGGCTACGATCTTGCCGTTCGCATCTCCACGCTGGCCAGCTCGACCCTGGTCAGTCGCACGCTGGGGACCACGCGGATGATCCTGTGTGCGTCCCCCGCTTACCTCGCCGCCCACGGCGCGCCCGGACGTGTCGCCGACCTGGCCCATCACGCCGTGCTCGGCTACAGCTACTGGCCGGATGACTGGCAGTTCGTGCACGAGGGGGCGGTGGAGCGCGTCACGGTGCGCCCGGTGATTCGAAGCAATAACGGCGATACCTGCCGTATTGCGGCATTGGCCGGTCAGGGCATCACGTTGCAGCCGGACTTCATCGTGGGACACGACGTGCGCGCGGGGCGCTTGCACGAGGTGTTGCCGGGGCACGCGGCGGGCGTCATCGGCATCCACGCCGTGTATCCGTCGCGCAAGCACCTGCCGGTGAAGGTGCGTCGACTGGTCGACTTTCTCGCCGAGTCCTTCAAGGACGTGGACTGGAGCGCTGGCTGAAGCTCAGGCTTCCGGGACGGGGATGCCGTGCCGGTGCAGCATGTCGGCAATCTCCGCGCTGACCCAGTCGAAGTGCTCGTTGCCGGCGGCTTCGAGCACGGCGTTCGACTGCATCGCGAACTCCGGCCAGAAAGCGTCGCGGTCGGGGTTGTCGCGCAAGCCGGTGGTCACCTCGCTGTCGAGGCGTTCGAGCATCTGGCGGAGTTCATCGCGGTTCGTCATGGACGGAGCGTACCCCCACGATGTGTCTGCCGCATGTAAAGGAGGGGGTTGACCTCGAGCGCGCTTGAGGTTGTTCAATGGGTGTCTCGCACATCGCAGGAGACCCCCATGCGCATCACCCGGATCACCCTTCCTTCCGTCGATGTCGGTGCCTGTGTGGCCTTTTATCGCGACGTCATGCAGCTCCCTGTCGAAGGGCGGCTCGTGCGGGTCGGCTGGACGACCCTCGAGATCGTGCCTGCGACGGCCGATACGGGCTCGGTCCATCTGGCGTTCAACGTATCGCCTCGCCGCTTCGAAGCCGCCTTTGCCTGGCTGCGCGAGCGAGCCCTGGTGCTGCGGGATCCCATGGACGAGGAGCGTTTCCGGCTGGGCGGTGCCTGGCGGTCGGATTCGGTCTACTTCGCCGGTCCGCACGACGCGGTGCTCGAGCTGATCGCGCGGGACGCACTGGCGGACACCTTCGACGACGCCTATGAGGACGGTGTCGATGGCCCGTTCCACGGCATGGAGATCGCCTGCGTCAGCGAAGTGGGCCTGCCCACCGACGATGTGCGCGCGCTTGTGCGGGACATGGTGACGCGATTCGGCATCGCACCGTTCGGCGAGTCGTCCGACCTGTTCGCCCCTCTGGGCGATCACGAGGGCCTCTTGATCCTCGTCGACCGTGACCGCCGCTGGTTCCCCGACCTGCGTCGCGTGCCCGGCGCACTGGGCCTGCATGTCACGCTGGAAGGCGCGATGCCAACCGGCCACTTCGCCGATGCCAACGGCTGGTTGCTGACCGCGCGGACGGCCAAGACTGATCGCCGGTCACCTCGACTATCCTTGCCACAAGCGGTACGTCCCGCCGCGTCGGCCTCACCATGTCATCGACAGAAACGTTCAAATTCGTCCTGATCCTTCTGGTCGCGATCGTCGCGCTCGAGCTCATCGCGCGACGTCTTCGCCTGCCTACCGCGGCGGCGTTGCTGGCCGGTGGCATCGGCATCGCCTTCCTGCCTGGCATACCGGCGGTGAGCTTCGATCCCGAGCTGGTGCTGATCGTTTTCCTGCCGCCGCTGCTGATGGACGGAGCGTTCTACACGGTCTGGTCGGACTTCCGCCGCTACCTCGGCGGCATCCTCTGGCTGGCGGTGGGGGCGGTCGTGTTCACCACCTTCGCCGTCGGTGTCACGGTGCATGCCGTGTTGCCGTCGCTGCCATGGGCGGCATGTTTCGCACTCGGCGCCGTCGTTTCGCCGCCGGATGCTGTCGCCGCGAAAGCGGTGCTGGGCAAGGTGAAGCTGCCGCGTCGGCCGATGGTGTTGCTGGAAGGCGAGAGCCTCCTCAACGACGCGACCGGGCTGGTGCTTTTCCGCTTCGCGGTGGCCGCCGCCCTGACCGGTGCCTTCAGCGCTCAGGGCGCGGTGATGAGCTTCGCCGGCCTGGCGCTGGGTGGCATCGCGGTGGGTGCGCTGATCGGTGCGGTCGTCGTCCTGGTGCTGCGCCGGATGGATCAGGTATTTCTCGCCATCACCGCGTCATGCCTCTCGCCATGGGCCGCTTACATCGGCGGTGAGGCCGTGCACGTGTCCGGCGTGATGGCGGTGGTGACGACCGGCATCATTTTCGGCTGGTACCAGCACGAGGTGTTCTCGGCGAACATCCGCGTGCGCGCCACAACCTTCTGGGCGGTAATGATCTTCCTGCTCGAAGCACTCGTCTTCATCCTGATCGGCTTTTCGCTGCGGGGTGTCGTGGAGCGGCTGGGCGGCCTCGGCGATGCGCTGCAGGCGCTGGGCCTTCCCATCCTCGCGGTGGTGGCCGCCGTGATTCTTTCCCGGTTTGTCTGGGTGTATGCCACGGACTATCTGCGTCGGCCGCTCGCACATCTGATCGGACGTGGAGCCGCGCCGCCGTCGCCACGTGAATCGTTTTTGCTGAGCTGGGCGGGGATGCGTGGGGTGGTGACCCTGGCCATCGCACTGTCGTTGCCTGAGGAAATGCCCGGTCGCGACCTGACCCTGGCCGCTGCGTTCGCGGTAATTCTCGTCACCGTGGTGTTGCAGGGCGGCACGATGGGGCCGGTGATTCGCTGGCTCGGCCTGGACCGTGTGGTGCATGTCGACATGGCGCATCTGACCGAAGGGCAGGCAGGTGCGTTGGTCGATGCCGCGCAGCTCGAGGCGGTGAAGGCGCGTGCCTATGGCGCGGATGGATCGTTGATTCATCCGCGTCTGCTGGAGCAGTACACGTACCGCGCGACGATCGCTGAGCGGTTCGCTGCCGCGCCGCAGGACTTTACCGGCGGGCGGGAGTCACATTACGACGTGATTCTGGCGGCGATCGCGGCGGGGCGTGTTGAACTGCTCAAGCTGCACCGCGCAGGGCGGATTCATGACGATCTGCTGCATTATCTGGAGCGGGATCTGGATCTGCAGGAGATCGCTGCGGAGAATGATCGGCAGAGTCCAGTGTGAATCCTCGGACGAGGTGCTACCAGGTCGTTTCGGAAGATGTTGGCATGGCAGCCGACGGCTCCCTCGCCCCGAGTCCACAAAAAAAGGGCGCCGCATCACTGCGGCACCCCTCAAACACCACACCACCAAAAAATCAGCGACGTGACTTACGCTTCCGACGCCGGACCAGAAACACAACCAGCCAAGGCACCAGGACAGCGACAACCACGCCCGCCACCATCAGATACGGCGTGAGCTTAAGCAGCAACGGCTTCGGACCACCCGCACGGATCGTCGCGACATCCTCGGCCGTCGCGTGAACCGCCGGATTGCCGAAGTGCTCTTCCACATAGTTGACGACCGCTGCCACCTGCGCGTCCGTCATGTCGTACTCGAACGCCGGCATCGACACATGCATGTCGGCACCCTGACGGTCGAGGCCATGAAGCACCGCCATGATCAGGTTGTCCGGACGCGACAGGCCCACCGCACGGTTGTGGCTCAGCGACGGGAAGTACTGATTCTCCGTCCCCTTGCCGCTCGGCTGATGACAGCTGGCGCACGCGCCGCTGTAGAGCGCGGCACCGTCCACGGTGTCATGTACGCCGCGCACATCCGGTCCGGTGGCTGCATCTCCACGCAGCGGCTCCAGCGTCGTCGTCGGGGGCAGGGCGCTGCCACCTTCGTACGCATAAGACGCCTTGGTGTCCGCCGGATCGCGGATCGGCTTGACCGTCTTCAGGTAGGCCGCCATCGACTTGATGTCGTCATCGGACAAGAAGCGCAGGCTCTGTTCCACGGCTTCCGCCATGCCGCCGCCGGCCTGGCCCTTGCCGTGCACGTGACCGTTCTTCAGGTACGACGCCAGTTCGTCTTCCGACCAGCCGCCGATGCCGCTGACCGGATCGGAGGTGATGTTCGGGGCGAACCAACCGTCGATCGTGGCACCGCCGAGGTACGCGTCCTGGCGTTCCGCCATGAGCAGGTTACGCGGTGAGTGGCACGAGCTGCAGTGACCCAGCACGTCGACAAGATAACGACCGCGTTCGGTGCCCGTGGCGTCGATGGCCGCGGGCTTGTGCAGGAACATCAGGTTCCAGCCGGCCATCGTCCAGCGCATGCTGTACGGGAAGGCGAGGCGGGTTTCCTTCACCTTGTTGTCCACCGGCGCCACGCCCTGCATGAAGTACACATACAGCGCGTGCATGTCGGCATCGGTGATGCCCGCATATGCCGTATATGGCATGGCGGGGTAGAGGTGGTCGCCTTTTGCGTTGACGCCCTCGCGTACCGCGCGGACGAACTGCGCCTCACTGTAGCCACCGATACCATCGTCTTTCGATGGCGTGATGTTGGATGCGTAGATGTTGCCCATCGGCGAACCGATGCCGCGACCGCCGGCGAACGGCTTGTCCGGCGACGAGGTATGGCAGGCGGCGCAGTCGGCCGCGATGGCGACGCCTTTGCCACGGGCGATCAGCGCGTCGTTGTCGTCCTGGGCAAGTGACGGCGCGGAGACGGCGACGGCGCCGACCAGGACGGCAGCTCGCAGCAGGCCGCGAAACAGGGAATTCGTGGCCATCAGATTTCCTTGTGAATCGTGTCGGCGATGCGGATCGACAGCGCGACGCCGGTGAGCGTCGGGTTGATCACACCGGAGGCGGGAATCACGCCGGTGGTGGCCAGGAACAGGTTGTCGTGGTCGAAGGTGCGGCATTCGCCGTTGACGACGGAGTCCTTCGCATCCGAACCCATGATCACCGTACCCATGATGTGGTCGCGGTTCTGCCAGCCGCTCTCGTCTTCGACGATCTCGGCGTTGAACAGCTTGGCGAACTTGGCGTAGTCCTCCTTGGCGATGACCTTGCCGGCCTTCGCATAGTCGTCCACGTCGTAATTCACGCGCAGCATCGGGATGCCGAGGGCGTCCTTCTTGTCGCTCGGCGTCACGCGGTTGGCCGGGTTCGGCAGCATCTCGAAGACGGTACCGACGTCGATCCAGCGCGACGCGTCGTGACGGATGCGCTCGTCCAGTTCGGGGCCGATCACGCCCTTCTTCAGCAGCCGCTCGGTGACC
This sequence comes from Dyella sp. 333MFSha, assembly GCF_900102405.1. Lineage (NCBI taxonomy): Bacteria > Pseudomonadati > Pseudomonadota > Gammaproteobacteria > Lysobacterales > Rhodanobacteraceae > Dyella > Dyella sp. 333MFSha. The sequence continues at coordinate 690,879 of NZ_FNBR01000001.1, forward strand.
ACGCGGTTCGGTACGGCGTTCGACATCGAGTGCTTGACCGCCGAGTGACGCTTGCGGAAGTCGCCATCGCGCCAGTTGAAGATGCCACCTTGCTGCACGGCGCCACGTCCCGGCCACAGGGGCTGGTCGCCGATCATCAACAGACCGATGCCGGTGTGGTCCATGAGGTTGCGGCCGACCTGGTCGGACGAGTTGGCGACGTCGGACATCAGCAGCAGCTTGGCCGTTTCCAGACCGTGCGCGGCCACGATGAAGTACTTCGCGGTCAGACGCGCGTCGGTGCCGTCCGGCTTGCGGTAATGCACGGCGACGATCTTGCCGCCCGCGCCCTTCTCGAGCTTGTACGCCGTGGATTCGGTGAGCAGCTTCGTACCCGCGCGCTCGGCGTGCGTGGCATGCATGTCGCCGCTGTACATCGCGCCGATGGGGCAGACCGGCATGCAGTTGTTATTGCCGCAACACGCGGGACGGCCGTCGTATGGCTTGGTCACGCGGCCGTTGGGCTCATGGATGTAGTGGTAACCCGCAGGACCCAGGCGCTTGTTGAGCTCCTGGTTCATGTAAGTCGTCGCGTCCGGCGGCAGCGGGTACGGCTTGGAACGCGGCGGCCATGCCTTGCCGCCCTGGCCGCTCTGGTCTTCCTCGCCGTTGCCGGCCACGCCCAGCGCTTCTTCAGCGCGCTGGTAGTAGGGCTCGAGCTCTTCGTAGCCGATGGGCCAGTCGCGACCGACGCCATAGAGCGTCTTCAGCTTCATGTCGTTGGGCAGGTAACGCCAGCACGCGGCCGCCCAGTGCCACGTCGTGCCGCCGACCAGCTTCAGCATGCCCGGCCGGAATTCGAACGAGCCGGTGTTCTCGATATAGTCCGGCTCGAACGTGGTGTGTGCCCACGGTTCGTTCGGGTAGGGATCGTTGAAGTTGGACTTGCGCGACGAACTGCGGAAATTCTCGAGGATCTTCCAGCGCGGAATGCGCGAGCCGGCTTCCAACATGATGACCGAGTGGCCCTGTCTGGACAGCTCATAGGCAGCGTTGCTGCCGAGCGCGCCCGAGCCGATGACGACGACGTCGGCGTCGTATTGCGTATTCATGGTGTGTCCTGCGTGTGCGTGGGGGCGCAAGCGCCCGTACGTGGCGCCGTGTTCGCGCGGTCAGTCCGTCGCGATGCTGGCCGGGGCGGCCGACCAGTAGTCGGTACCGGCGCGGGCATAGGTCGGGATCACCGTTACGTCGATCGTGGGCTTGAACATCAGGGCCCCCGTGTACGTGATGAACTGCGTACCGTCGTCCTTGCCGGTGCCCTTGGGCTCTCCGGTGTAACCGAGGTACCAGCCGCTGACGATGGACACGGCAAGCGCCTTGAGCGCGGGATCGGCGTCGACGGCGGAGCCCTTGAACTTGTGCATGTCGTCGATGCCGGCGGCATCCATGGCGCGGATCAGCGCGGTCACCTGCGGACCGAAGTTGCGGTCGCCGGCGGCCAGCGCGGCAAACAGCCGTGCGGAGACGTCAGCGGGAAGCTCGGGATGGCCGGTAAGGCGGCGACCCAGGGTCAGGAACGCGTCGAGTTCGGCGGGGCTGGCCTGAGCGGGCGACTGGCCATAGGCCATCCGGGTCCAGGGGAGCAGGGCGCCTGCGGCGGCGATCATGCCCGCGGAGATCAGCAGCCGGCGGCGGCCGGTGTTGATCGGCGGAACGGCACGGGGATCGGACCCGTGGATATCTGACATCGGACTGCTTCCTCTTGCGATGGCGGGAGAAGCGAAGCGTCGACAGATGCGGAGCGCATTGTCAGCCGAACGCATCGGCCATCACGGGGAGCTGGAGCAGAAACAAAAGAGCGCTGCGTCACGGCGGCACATGCGGCACGACGACGCGAATTATAGAAAGCGGTTTTGATGTAAAACCCTCAACCTCAAAAGTTGATGGTTTTACATCAAATGTCCCTCGGCCTCGCCGGAAGGTTCTCACGCATGAGGATGGCCGTGGGCTGCGGGTGGGTCGGCGGGGCCGCCGCACGACCGAAACGCGCGAGCACGTGGGTCAGCGCACGGGCGGCCTGCGCCGCCAGGTTCTGGTCGAGCACGGCGTCCATCAGGCCCAGTTCGAGCAGACGGCGATTACTTTCCGTCAGGTCGTGGCCGATGAAGACCACCTCGCGTGGACGCGTGCGCTCGGTCAGCACCCTGGCGACCCCGTCGTCGCCTACGGACGTGTTGTAGATTCCACGGAGGTTGGGCACCGCGTTGAGCACGTCGGTCACGATGCGCCCGGTGCTCTCCGGGTCTTCCTGGCTGTCCGCGCGGTGAATGATCTGCACGTCGGGAAAGTGCTCGCGCAGCGCCTCCACGAAACCGCGCTCGCGCTGCTCATGGCTACGGAAATGGTGGTAGCCCTTGATCAACAGGATCGAGCCGCCCGCGGGACCGAGGAAGCGACCCATCAGCTCGCCGGCGAGACGCCCGGCGGCGTGAGTATCCGTGCCGACATAAGCGAGGCGGCCGCTATCGGGCAGGTCCGAGGCGAGGGTGACGACCGGGCAGCGATCCGCCGCGCGACGCACGGCATCACGTACCAGCGGGTGGTCGTGGGTGGTCACGATCAGCGCATCGGCGCCTTCGGCGTAATGGTCGATCTCGGCGGCGACCGCTTCGGGCGCGATCTCAGACAGATGATGTACCTGGCTGCGTACCCGCATGGCATGCATCGCCAGACGATGTTGCTCAAACCGGCGGCCGAGCTCGTCGTAGAAGGGGATCGTGGGCGACTGCATCAGAATCGGCACGTGCAGCCAGCGGCCGGGCGGGACCTCGATTAACCGGTTTATCTTCAACCGCTTGGCGGCTTCGAGCACGCGAGACTGGGCACGCTCACTGACGCCCCCGCGTCCGTTGAGCACGCGGTCGACCGTCGCGGCACTGACACGTGCGGCGGCAGCCAGATCGACGATGCGGGTTTTCTGTTTCGGCATGGCAATCGGGTGGCATGATGCAGCGCACCATCATACGGGAGCCCGGTCCCGGGGCGGCCTTCGGTCCCCGCGACCAGTCGTCGCGGGCCCGGAGGCACTACCCTCTGGCAAAAAGCGTTCCCGTCAAGCTGTCACACCTGGCCGCGTAGGCACCGGTCCCACCGTCCCCTGGGAGAACTCGGCGATCGTCTCCGCTGTCCCCCGGCTCTCCCGCCGTTGTCCCACGCTGGGCGCCATCACCCGCGCTACAAACCGGACCGCCTTGTTCAGGGCCGTGCTGACGAACGGCAGCCGTCCCACCGGGATGGAGATCACGGCCACTTCCTCGCGGACCAGATGGATGTTGGGCTCCGCGTGGCCCCAGGCCAGCTCCACCTCGTTCGGTGCGCTGCTGCGGCTGGGCACATCGTCGTTGGTGATGCGCTGCGTCTCCCGGAAGAAGTGCAGGTGGACGAAGCCGTCGTCCGTGGGTCCTGTGACGGCTATCCCGGTGGCGACCGCGGACACGAAATGTGCGGGCCGTACATGCAGGATGCTTTTCGTCGACGTCTGCGCCATACCTGGTGTTCCCGGAAAGTGGTCGGGCAGGGGCCGCCCCCCGGTCGGGCCGGAGGAAGCGTCGTTTGGTCCATCGGTTGCCGAAAATACCCCTGTCCGGGAAGGATACGGCGAAGAACGGCACAACGCACAGGGGGTTATGTGACGGGCGTTGGCTTTTCGACGCGTTAGACTGAAATGACCCCTTTTTCGGAACCCTTTCACGCATGAAAACGGCTCTCGCCCTGAGTCATGTTCATTTCGAAGACGCAGGCCATCTCGAGGCCGCCCTCGAACGACGTGGCTATCGGGTGCGCTACTACGCGAGCGCGAGTTCGCCTAACGCTGGAGAAAGCGCGCAAGAACGTCCGTGACCAGCCGGTGGTCCTGCAACGATGGCATGCCGGATACCGTTATCGCGCCGATGACGCCGAGGCCGCGCAGGCGAAGCGGAAAGCCGCCACCGTCGGAAGCATGCTCCGCGGGCGACAGGCCGTAGCGCTCTTCGAGCGTCTGACTGGCTTTGGCGAGTTTCATGCCGACGACGAGGGTACTGGTACCGAGGGCGAGCACCGTATTGCGCTTGCGTCGCACCCAGTTGGCGTTGGCGATATCCGTGCCGGGCAGGGCGGTGTGGAACAGCACGCGGTCGCGCAACGCGATCTCGATCGCGACTTTCGCGGATCGCTGCACAGCCAGCTCGCGCAGTGCGCAACCGACGTCCCATGCCTGTTCAAGGCTCAGCGTGTCGAACTGCAGTCGCGCCTCTTCGGTCGCGAGTTCGTCGAGCGTCGGGTCGCTCATGGATCCCACCTCATGCGTTGCACGGATGAGGTGGGATTCTAGCGGGGACTACGCGTTGCCTCCCGACTTGGCCTTGCCCGGCCTGGCCGGATCGCGGGGCACTTCGGGCAGGGGCGCGCGACGCGAATGCGAATAGACGTAAGAGACGAAGGCGGCGGACGAACGGTCGGCCGGAGCACCCTTGGGGAAGCGATTTTCGGGTTTCTGCGGTGGCATGACATTCCATGATGGGGCGTGGGACCGCCCTGGCGAAGGCACGCGCAAGGGATGCTGTCCGGCGCACCGGACAGGTGCGTCCACCATGCGCCTTCACTTGTTAGTTACATGTAAGTTGGTGGGCGCTTCCGGGAGCGAATCGCGACCAAACGCCACACGTCTAAACCCGTCCTGAGCGCTGAAAAGCGCGTCTGAAATTTGAACCCTCCCGCCGTGCTGAGCTAAGGTGGTCGCAGTTTCATCGGTTCCCCGCGTGCGCTCGACGTTGTTTTTCGCGCCGCGGCCGTGAACATTCTTCTTGCGCGTGTTGTCGCCGCGCCTCACTCCACTCGCTACGGGGGCAGTTCTTGGACGCCAGTAAAGCAAATGAGATTTCAATCGATCTAAACCCTAAGGCCGCTTCGTGGCGCATGACTCTCGTGGCCATGCTCGCGGCGATTTCCGGCGGTCTCTACGGTTACGACACCGGCATCATTTCCGGTGCGCTGCTGCAGATATCGACCGAGTTCCAGCTCGATGCGCAGGCACAGGAAATCGTCGCCGCGGCCATCCTGCTCGGTGCGGTGATCGGTGCCCTCGCCAGTTCGCGCTTCTCGGTAAGCATCGGCCGTCGCCGCACGATCATCGCCGTGGCGATTCTCTATGTCGTCGGCGTGCTCGCCTCCGCGGTATCGCGAGGTGCGTGGGAACTCGCGCTTTCCCGTGTCTTCCTCGGCATCGCCGTCGGCGCCTGCACGCAGGTGGTGCCGACCTACATCGCCGAGCTGGCGCCTGCCGATCGTCGGGGACGACTGGTGACGTTCTTCAACGTGTCGATCGGTGTCGGCATTCTTCTTGCCGCCATCGTCGGCGTGGTGCTGCAGAACGACTGGACCTGGCGCTGGATGATCGGCGTCGCGGCGATTCCCGCGTTCCTGCTGTTCGTCGGCATGCTGTTTGCGCCGTTCAGCCCGCGCTGGCTGGTGGAGCAAGGCCGTGCCGACGAAGCGCACGACACGCTGATGCGCATCCGCGACAGCGAGTCGCAGGTGCGCCGCGAGGTGACGCAGATCGAGAAAGTGCTCGATCGCTCGCAGGCGCGCGGCGCCTCGCGCTGGCGCGATCTCGGCGCGAAGTGGCTCCGTCCGGCGGTGATTGCCGGGCTGGGTGTCGCGGCGTTCACGCAGCTTTCCGGTATCGAAATGATGATCTATTACACGCCGACGTTTCTGACGCAGGCAGGTTTTGGCCACTCATCCGCGCTGCTCGCGGCGCTGGGCGTCGCCATCACGTACCTGTTGATGACGCTGCTCGGCAAGCTGGTGGTCGATCATGTCGGTCGCCGCACGCTCACCTTGTGGATGATGCCGTTCGCCGCTATCGCGCTGGTGCTGCTGGGCGCGGTGTTTCACTTCAATCTCGGCGGCAATCATCGCGGCGCGCTCGTCGTGGCGTGCCTCATCGCCTTCATGATCTTCAATTCCGGCGGCATCCAGGTGATCGGCTGGCTGGTGGGATCGGAAATCTATCCGCTGCGCATCCGCGATCGCGCCACCGGCGCGCACGCGGCGATGCTGTGGGGTTCGAACCTGCTGCTCACCGGCACGGCGCTGTCGATGACGCACTGGCTCGGCGTGGGCGGCGCCATGTGGGTTTATGCGGGCCTGAACGCGCTCGGCTTCCTCTTCGTCTTCGTTTGTCTGCCCGAAACCAAGGGGCGTAGCCTCGAAGAGGTTGAAGAATCGCTGCATGACGGCACCTTTCTACCCTTGAAGAGCGAAACGCGCGCCGCGTGAACCGCTGGCGAGCGATGTTGTCCTTACACGAATACTGCGACCAGCCACGAGAGGAGACTTCATGACGCAGACGAATCTTGCACGATCCGCTCCGCAGGATGAGACCACGTGGTGGCGGCACGCCGTCATCTATCAGGTGTATCCCCGTTCGTTCGCCGACAACGATGGCGATGGCATCGGCGACCTTCCCGGCATCGCCTCGCGACTGCCGTATCTGGCGAAGCTCGGTGTGGATGCGATCTGGCTCTCGCCGTTCTATCGTTCGCCGCAGCACGATGGAGGCTACGACGTCTCGGATTATCGCGATGTCGATCCCTTGTTCGGCACGCTCGCGGACTTCGACCGCATGCTCGCCGAGGCGCATCGTCTGGGCCTGCGGATCATCGTCGACCTCGTACCCAACCATACGTCCACCGAGCACGCGTGGTTCAGGGAGGCGGTCGCGACGTTGCCGGGCAGTGCCGCACGCCAGCGCTACATCTTCCGCGACGGCAAGGGTAAGGACGGTGAGCTGCCGCCGAACAACTGGCAGAGCATCTTCGGTGGCAACGCATGGTCGCGCGCACCGGGCGACAGCCAGTGGTATCTGCATCTGTTCGATCGCAGCCAGCCGGATCTCAACTGGGACCACCCCGAAGTGCGCTCCGACTTCGAGGACGTGTTGCGCTTCTGGCTGGACCGTGGCGTCGACGGTTTTCGCGTCGATGTGGCGCACGGCCTGATCAAGGCCGAAGGCCTGCCCGACTGGGCAGGGCAGACCTCGATGGTCGAAGGCGAGGAAGGTGCGCACTCCAACAACGGCCCGATGTGGGACCAGGAAGGCGTGCACGACGTGTATCGCCGCTGGCGTCAGGTGCTGGACGAGTACGACAACGACCGCATGATGGTGGCTGAAGCGTGGGTGCATCCGCCGCAACGCCTCGCCCGTTATGTGCGCGCCGATGAAATGCAGCAGGCGTTCAACTTCGACTACCTGCTCACCCACTGGGATGCGCAGGCGTTTCGTGACGTGGTCACGCGCTCGCTGGCCGTGAGTGCCGAGGTGGGTGCACCGACGACGTGGGTGATGTCCAACCACGACACGGTGCGGCACACGTCGCGTTATGGCCTGAGCGTGCCGGGTGCGCGGCCGAAGGGCATCGACGCGGCCGGCGAGCAGCCGAACGAAGCGCTTGGCCTGCGCCGTGCGCGTGCGGCGGCGTTGCTGACGCTGGCGTTGCCGGGCTCGGCGTACATCTATCAGGGCGAAGAGCTCGGTCTTCCCGAGCACACGACCCTCGCGGCGGAGCATCGCCAGGATCCGGCATTCTTCCGGACCTCCGGCGAGGAGATCGGTCGCGACGGCTGCCGTGTGCCGCTACCGTGGCAGAGCGCGGCTCCCGCGTTCGGCTTCGGTCCGGGCACGGCGACGTGGCTGCCGCAGCCCGTGTCGTTCGCGCGCTATGCGGTGGACCGGCAGGAGGGCGATGCCGGCTCGACGCTGGAGCTGTATCGCGCGGCCTTGCGGCTGCGTCGTCAACGGGATCTCGGTAACGGCGAGTTGGTGTGGCGGGATGCGGAGCCGGGTGTCGTGGCTTTCGCCAACGGCGGCGTGCATGTGGTGGTGAACACCAATGATCATCCGGTCGCGCTGCCCGGCGGCGAGGTTCTGGTGTCCAGTGTGCCGCTGGACAGTGGACACATGTTGCCGGCGAATTCGGCGGTCTGGTTGGGGTGACAGGCTGACACGACCGACAGGCTCGCTCCCACCACGGCAAGCTGCGGTGGGAGCTGACCCGGAGCGATGCTCTTGGCCCTGTCCCTCAGTCGATCCGAATGACCACCTTGCCGACGTGTCCCGCGTCGGCAAGGTAGTGAAAGGCCGCCTTCGCGTCGTCGAAAGCGAATACCTTGTCGATGACCGGTTTGATCCCCGCCATCTCGATGGCCCTCACCGCGGCGGCGAAGTCGCTCACCGATCCCGTGTTGTTGCCGAGGATCGATATCGTCTTCAGCTGGATGGGGAGCACGGGGATCGTCAGTTCCGCACCGCCGACGAAACCGATGACGAAGATCGTGCCTGCGAAGGCGACGGCATTCATCGACCGGGGGAACGTGGCCGCACCGACGGATTCGATCACCAGGTCCGCACCCCTGCCCTGGGTCAGTTCGAGCACGCGCTCGTCCCACGCGGGCGTGGTCGTGTAGTTGATGACCTCGTCGGCGCCGAGCTTCCGGGCTCGTTCCAGCTTGTCGTCGGACGACGATGTGATGATCACGCGAGCCCCGGCGGCCTTCGCCAGCTGCAGCGCGAACAGGCTCACGCCACCGGTGCCAAGCAGGGCGACGGTCGAGCCCGGACGCACGTGGCCTCTGACGAGGCCATTCCAGGCCGTGGTCGCGGCGACGGGCAAGGTCGCGGCTTCTTCCCACGTCAGTCCATCCGGGATACGGACAAGCGACGACGCCGGGGCGACCGTGTATTGCGCGAGGGAACCCGGGACGGTGACGCCGCGAACGGCGTCATGCGACGAAGGCTGAATCGGGCCGGCGAGCCAGCGAGCCATCAGCGCGGGCGCGACACGATCGCCCACCGCCCAGCCTTCCACACCATCGCCCAGCCCGGCGATTTCGCCGGCGCCATCGGCCACGGGAATCCGCGGAAAGTGGTCGGGCCCGAAGTCGCCGCGGGCCACCGCGACGTCCAGGAAGTTGAGACTCGCGGCGCGTAGCCGGATGAGAACGTCGCCCGGACCGGGCTTCGGTGTCGGCAGCTCGCTCGCGGTGAGGGAGTCGATGGAAGCGGATGTCAGCTGAAAGGCTCGCACGGCGGCGTCTCCGGGTTGGGGGATGCGATCAGTCTGAGGGATTCCCGGTGCGCGAAATCGGTGGTAGAAGCAAGACATTCCTGCACCGGATGCAATAATGGACGCGCTCGAAGCCGACCAGCTGCTCACCTTCCTTGCCGTGGTCGACACGGGGAGCTTCACGGCCGCCGCCCGCCGGCTGGAGCGGGATGCCTCCGTCGTATCGCGCCGTGTGGCTGCCCTCGAGGCACGTCTCGGCATTCGCCTGCTCGAGCGATCGACCCGGCGGGTAAGCGCGACCGAAGCGGGCATGCAATTTCGCGAGCGCGTGCGGCAGGCGATGGACCTGGTGCGGACGGCCGAGGACGAGGCGCGCGATTTCGCCGATGCGCCATCGGGGTTGCTGCGAGTCACCCTGGCACCGGCTTTCGGACGCATGTGGGTCGCGCCGCGACTCACGGAGTTTCTGGCACTGCATCCCTCCGTGCTTATCGAGGCGAGCTTCAGCGACCGCTATGTCGACATGGTTGCGGAAGGCTTCGACGTGGCAGTGCGCATCGGCAAGATGAAAGACAGCCGACTGATCAGCCAGCGCGTCGCACCCGCCGGTCGGATGATCTGCGCTGCGCCATCGTACCTGGAGCGACGGCCGCCGTTGACGACGCCCGACGATCTGACCCGGCACGACTGCCTCGGTTTCACGCCGATGTTCACGCACCCCGTATGGCATCTGCAGCGCGGCCGCGAGGAACGGGCGGTGAAAGTGGCGGGACGTATCGAGTCGGACGACATACACGCCCTCGTCAGTGCCGCCGTCGCCGGGGCAGGCGTGCTGATGGCCGCCGACTGGCTCGTGGCGCATGAGCTTGCGGATGGACGTCTCGTCCCTGTACTCGACGGGTGGCGGGCGAGGGGCGAGACAGGCATCTATGTCATCCGTGCGTCGACGCGTCACGCACCGGCGAAGACCCGCGCCTTCGTCGAGTGGCTGGCGGAGGTGTTGGGGCCGGCCCCCTGGGGCTATCCAGTCAGCCCGCCGTCGCCGTGACGCGGCCCGCGTGGCGTTCGCGCGTACGCCGCGCGATGGGCATGCCGATCAGCAAGGCGCCTGCCATGGCGATGCACATGACCACCTGCGCCTCGATGATCGACACGTCGGTCGACTCGCCTGCCGTCGACATCACCGCCGCGAGGGCGAGGACGCCGGCGAGCGCGCCGCCCTGCCAGCCGAAGCGCAGCGTCAGCGCGAGCACCGGCAGCATCGCGCACAGACGAAGCGCCTGCAGCTCCGCGCCGTGCAGGTGCAGACGTTCTTGTATAAGCACTATCCCGATCCAGCCGGCCAGGCAAAGTGCGACGAGCGCGCTGGTGAGCGGGATGTTTCGCACGCGTCGCCAGGCACCGGACCGTCCCGCGTTGAACACATCCTTCAAGGCGAATAACGCCGGCACGACGGGTACCATCCCGCAGAAGTCACCCAGCAGATAGGCGTAGAAGGAGTCGCGCAGATAGATGGTCGGCGATGTACCGCGGGAGGCATCGATCGCCGCGCTGAGTCCGGCCGTATCGACCACGGCGCTGCCAAGTGCGCATGCCGCGGCTACCAGCAGGACGCTGGGAAGGTGGATCTCCCCGTCACAGAACGGAAACGGGCCCCGTCGCCGGGCCAGCATGACCAGCGGCATACAGACGATCATCAGGGGAATCCCGCCGAGAATGGCCCACTCCAGGCCGAACCGTCCGGCGTTGATCGCGCATTTCTGAATGAGCGGCGCCCACTCGCCCACGATCAGGGCGGGCCAGTAGCGACGAGGAACCAGCAGGATCGCCGCGAGGCGAAGCCCAGCCATCAGATTCCACTGGCTGGATGGCGATATGTAACGGGCTATCTCATATACCGCGGCGTAGGCCGCCGCTACGGCAAGAAACGCACTGCCGGAGATCCACCTGGGTTCCGCGCTCAGGGCAGGGTGTGTCCGTGTGTGGCTCGCATTCGACATCCACGTAGTGTAACGAGCCGAGCGGCGGCTTCACAAAACGTCACGCCTTACCGATCGGACGCACTTCACGTTCCACGTATGCGCGGTGACGAGCAGGGCGCCGCCCAGCATGACGCCGCCGGTGTGCATCCACCCGTCGGCCCACGCGGCGAAGTACCACGCGGCAAACAAGGTCGCGATGCCGGCTGCGGCCAGCGCGGGCGGTCCGGCTCGCCGGTGTCGCCGCCATGCCCTGACCATGGCGAGCGTGCTGATAAACGCGCCGGTCGCAATGAACCAGGGCTCCAGACTGATCAGCCGCAGCAGTGCCATGGCGAGCTCGCGGTGGGGCGATGCGAACGAATACAGGGCGAGGTAAAGCGACGGTACGGCGAACAGGACCAGGGGCAGGGCGAGGCAGTGGATAGCGCACCCGATCGCCCAGAAAGACGCGAAACGATCGAGTGACGAGGAGGGCTGGCGCGACGCGATGCTTGTCATGTAGCTTATGTTATAACATAACAATAAGAGGTGATGGCATGGCTGTGCGTTGGTGGGTGCTGCTAGGCAGCGTGCTTGCGACTGGCGCAGCTGGCGCGGAAGTCCGGCATCTGGGTGCGCACGTGCACGGACGGGCGACGGTCGATATCTCGATCGAGAACAACATGGTCGCCGCCGGGCTCGATCTGGCCGGGCACGACGCCGTCGGCTTCGAACATCCGCCGGGCTCACCGCCGGAGCGGGCGGCACTCGCTCGTGTGAAGGCGGTGTTGCAATCGGGGCGCTGGCTGGAAGCGCCACGCGCCGCGGACTGCCACGTCGCCGAGGCACACGTCGACGCCCATGGTTTCGATGCTAAGGACACCTCGGGCGCGCACGCCGAGCTGCACGCCGACTATCGGCTGCTTTGCGCGCACCCGGACGAGCTCGACGCGTTCGATGTACGACTGGTCGAAACGTTTCCTTCCCTGCAGACCGTCGTAGTCAACGTGCTCTCCGCGAACGGTAGTCACCAGCAGGTGCTCGACCCCGGCGTCGTACGGGTGGACGTGCAGCCATGATTCCTTACGGCGATGAGGTGCTGCTGCGGTGCAGAGGCCTGCGTTTCGCGTGGCCGTCTTCCGATACGGTGCTGATGCTGGACGATTTCCACGTCGCCTCCGGCGAGCGGCTGTTCCTGTGCGGGCCCAGCGGCAGTGGGAAAAGTACCTTGCTCGGGCTCATCGCAGGCGTCCTCTCGCCAGCCGCCGGTGAAGTGAATGTGCTGGGTACGCCGTTGTCGTCGCTGAGCGCCTCGGCGCGGGACCGCTTCCGTGCGGACCACCTCGGTTACATCTTCCAGCAGTTCAACCTGCTGCCCTTTCTGGATCCGGTCGAAAACGTACTGCTCGGGTGCGCGTGGTCGCCCGCGCGTACGGCACGCGCAGGCGATGCGCGTATCGAAGCATCGCGACTGCTCGGCGCCCTTGGCCTCGATCGGCGCACCCTGTCGCGACGAAAAACCAGCGAGCTCAGCGTCGGACAACAACAGCGCGTGGCCGCCGCGCGTGCCCTCATCGGTGGCCCTGAACTGATCGTCGCCGACGAGCCGACCTCGGCGCTGGACACCGCCGCGCGGGACAGCTTTTTGCAACTCCTCCTGGGCGAGTGCACGCGGCACGGCACCGGCGTGGTCTTCGTCAGCCATGACATGTCACTGGCGCGCCATTTCGATCGTGCCCTGGCCCTGGGCAACCTTCCTTCTCACCAGCTGGTCGCCTGATGAACGTCTTCAGCATCACGTTGAAAAGCCTGCGCCAGCGTCGCACCGGTGTCGCGCTGACCGTGATCACCATCGCCCTCAGTGTCTTTCTGCTGCTGGGCGTCGAGCGCGTCCGCACCGACGCGCGGCAGAGTTTCGCCAGCACCGTCTCCGGGACCGACCTGCTCGTCGGCGCACGCTCCGGTCCCGTGAATCTGCTGCTCTATGCGGTATTTCATGTGGGGGAGGCGACGAACAACATCACGTGGAAGACCTATCAGGACATCCGTGCGATGCCTGAAGTGGCCTGGGCCGTGCCGCTGTCGCTGGGCGATTCGCACCGCGGTTTCCGGGTCACGGGCACGACCTCCGATTTTTTCCTGCACTACCGCTATGGGGCACGCAAGCCGCTGGCATTCGCGGCCGGACATGCCTTTTCCGACCTTTACGACGCGGTGATCGGCGCGGAGGTCGCGCGTCGTCTGCACTATGGCGTTGGAGACACCATCGTCCTCGCCCACGGGCTGGGCGGCCCCGCAACGGCGCTGCATTCTGACAAGCCGTTTCGTATCTCGGGCGTGCTGGCGCCGACGGGCACACCGGTCGATGCGACGATCGCGGTGAGTCTGGAGGCGATCGAGGCTATTCACGTGGACTGGCGCTCCGGGGTCCGTCTGCCGGGAATGACGTCCAGCGCCGATCAGGCGCGACACAGGGACCTGACGCCGAAGGCGATCACCGCCTGCCTGGTCGGGCTGCGTTCGCGCCTGTCGGCCTTCGCCGTGCAGCGTGCGCTGAACGAATATCCCGACGAGGCGCTGCTCGCGGTGCTGCCGGGCGTCGCGCTGGGCGAGCTGTGGCACTTGCTGGGTACCGCTGAGAATGCCCTGCGCGTCGTCAGCGCGATGGTGGTGCTGGTCGGCATCTCGGGCATGTTGACGGCGTTGCTGGCGATGCTCAACGAACGACGTCGTGAAATGGCGGTACTGCGCGCGGTGGGGGCATCCACACGCACGGTCTTCGCGTTGCTGGTCGCGGAGAGCACCTTGCTGACTCTTATCGGCATGGTCGCGGGCGGGGTCCTGCTGTTTGCGGTGACACTGCTGGCGCACGATTATCTGCTGGCGAACGCGGGCATCGTGCTCAATGCCACGCCCTCGGCGCAGGAAGGGTGGTTGCTGCTGAGCGTGCTGGTGCTCGGTTCGTTGTCGGGATGCATTCCGGGATGGATCGCGTATCGACGTTCCCTGGCCGATGGCCTGCAGGTGCGCCTGTGATCGCGCGCCTGTGCTGTCTCGCCTTTGCCGTGTGCGTTGCGGGGTGTGCTCGCGACGGTACTGACGACACCGCGGCGCAGGGCCCGGCGACGGCGGCGACATCCGAGCTCGCGCGTGCGCAGGCGGCTGCCGATGAAGGTCGCGCGCGACGAGCCCGAGCGGGTGCTGACGGTATCGCTGCGGCGAATGCTTTCGCGGCGTCGCGTGGCAACGCGGCCGTGGCCGCAGCACCCGCCGCACCCTTGCTCGGCCTGCCCGACGAAAACGGGTTCGCCGATCTCGACTGGAGCCGGATGGTGCCGCCGGAGGATTTCAAGGCGCTGGAGGACGCACCTCCGGTGCTGCACGTCGGCAATCAGCGTATGAAGCAGGTCGGTACCTTGCATACCGTGGCCGCGCTCGACGGCAGGAAGATCCGCTTGCCCGGCTATGTCGTGCCACTGGAGACGGACGACGACGGCAGGATGACCGAGTTCTTCTTCGTGCCGTTTTACGGCGCGTGTATCCACGTCCCTCCGCCGCCACCGAACATGCTGGTGCACGTGCGCCTGGCGAAGGGCATCGATACGCCGAGCCTGTACGACCCGGTGACGCTGAAGGGCGTGATGCACACCCAGGTGACCGAGAACGCGATGGCCGCTTCCGCGTACGCGATGGACGGCGCCACCATCGAGCCGTATCGCAACGATGACGAAGAGCGCCTGAGGCGTGCGTTCGAATGAAGGTGCCATGGGCGGGACGACCGCGGGTGTGGATGCTTGTCGCGGGTATCGTGACGGCGGCGCTGGTGGCGTTGCTTTCGATCGCGGGACCGCCCGACATGCCGCCGGCAAGGCGGCAGGCGGTTGGGAAGACCGCCTCCGCGACCACGAACGCGACGGCACGGGTGGTCGCTGTAAGTGCCCAGGGCAGCGGCACGGACCGGCTCGGTCCACTCCTGCGGGCGAACGAGGCGTTCGCTCAGGACACGGTCTTCCTCGTAGCCGCCTCCGTGCGTGCCCGCTGCGACCCTGCCCACGCGCATGACCTCGCCGCCATGGCGGCGCAAGCCCTGCTGCCGATGCTGGCGGGAGTGACCGAGGCGATCGGCGAGCAGACCGATATGCGTGATTATCTGCTGGCCGCCGTGCGCGATGTCGCACAGCGCGCACCCTGCTCAGGACCCTTCGATATGAGCGTCGGTGACTTTGTGCAGCGGGTCGACGTGGTCCGCTACGCGGCGGCTTTTCCGGACAGTTACTTCGATCCCGCGATGACCGCGACGCCGCAAGAATTCGCGGGGCGGTCTCTCGCTGACCGCGCACACGACGAATGTGGCAAGGTGGCTTACGCGGTGCTGCCGCTCGATGCGCCCCGTGCGTGGCAATGCGCGGGGCTTCGGGCCCAGGGACGAACGCGGGTGAGGGCCCTTTGCCAGCAGATCGGCGAGGCCGACACCGCCGCCGTACAGATCCGGGAGGCTGTCGGACGCATGCCTCCCACGTGCCAGTAAGTCCATGCCCAACCAGGAATCGCCTTGAAAGCCATCACGACGCTCCGTTACTCCCTGCTGGTCACCGCCTTGTCCGCCGTCGTCGCCACCTCGACCTTCGCCGGCGATGCTCCGCCACCCTCCAGGGGCACGTATCCGGCATTGCCCAGCGAGACGCCGGCCGACTTCAAGCCGACGTACGACGGTTTCGACTACGAGACGCGCGACGTGATGATCCCCATGCGTGACGGCGTCAAGTTGCACACGGTGATCCTGGTGCCCAAGGGCGCGAAAAACGCGGGTATCCTGTTCACACGCACCCCCTACGATGCGTCCGAAATGACCAGCGCGGTCGAGAGCGGTCACCTCGGAGTCGCGGTCAGTCACGACGACGACGCCAGCGATGTGCTCGTGCAGGACGGTTACATCCGCGTCGCGCAGGACATTCGCGGCAAGTACGGTTCGGAAGGCGATTACGTGATGAATCGTCCGCTGCGCGGGCCGCAGAACCCGACTCCGGTCGACGATTCCACCGATGCCTACGACACCATCGACTGGCTGGTGAAACACGTGCCGGAGAGCAACGGCCGTGTGGCGATTCTCGGTATTTCATACGACGGCTTCGAACCGCTGATGGCGCTCGTGCATCCGCATCCCGCCCTGAAGGCGGCCGTGCCGATGAACCCGATGGTCGATGGCTGGATGGGCGACGACTGGTTCCATCACGGCGCGTTCCGTCAGCAGAACCTCGAATACATCTATGAGCAGACCGCCTCGCGCAAGAACACGCACAAGTGGTGGAACAACTACGCGGACGACTACCAGTTCTTCCTGGAAGGCGTGTCGGCCGGCGCGATCGCGAAGCGCTACGGGATGGAACAGCTGGGCTTCTGGAACAAGGTGGCGCTGCATCCGGCCTACGATGCGTTCTGGTCCGATCAGGCGGTGGACAAGGCGCTGGCCCGCGAACCCGTCAAGGTGCCGACGATGCTGGTGGCGAGCCTGTGGGATCAGGAAGACATCTACGGTGCCTTTGCCGTTTACAAGGCGATGAAACCGCACGACGACGCGCACAAGCTCTTCCTCGTGGCGGGCCCATGGTTCCACGGCCAGGAAGTCCGCGACGGCAGCAGCCTGGGCGCAGTCCGCTTCGGCACGGACACGGGGCTCTACTTTCGCCAGAAGATCCTCCGTCCGTTCCTCGCGCACTTCCTGAAAGACGCGCCGGCCACGACAGCGCCGGTCAACGCCTATGTCACCGGCGAGAACCGTTGGGAGACGGGTCCGGCATGGCCGATGGACGCGACGGGCGGTTCACGGCCGACGCGGCTCGTGCCTGGTCCGGATGGCACTCTTGCGCTGGGCGCAGGGGCGGGAGAGCCGTCCGCTACGGCGCAGTACGTTTCCGATCCGGCACATCCGGTGCCGTACCGTCCGCGTCCGGTCGGTCCGATGTCGGGTACGGGCTGGCAGCACTGGCTGACCAGCGACCAGCGCGAGGCGGCATCGCGCCCCGATGTGCTGACCTTCACGACCCCGGTGCTTACCGCGCCGGTCCGCATCAGCGGCGAGCCGAACGTTCACCTCGTGGCCAGCACCAGCGGTACGGACAGCGACTGGGTGGTGAAGCTGATCGATGTCTATCCCGATCAGGTCGCCGAGCAGCCGGAGATGGGCGGCTACGAACTCGGCATCGCGATGGATATCTTCCGTGGCCGTTATCGGGAAGGCTTCACCGTCGGCAAGCCGATTACTCCCAACGTGCCGCTGGCGTATGACTTCCGTCTGCCGAACGCCAACCATGTGTTCGAGCCCGGCCACCGGATCATGATCCAGGTACAGTCCAGCTGGTTCCCCCTGTACGACCGCAATCCGCAGACCTTCGTACCCAACATCCTGTTCGCGCAGCCGGCGGACTTCCAGCCGGCGACGCAGAAGGTATCGCTGGGTGGAGCGGACGGCACGTATATCGAGTTGCCTGTCACGGGTTCCTGACGCGGTTGACCCGGGGGCAGGGACGCTCGGAAACGGGGCGGCCGAGGCCGCCCCGTCCCGTTAGGGATTGCTCGCGTTGATGAAGCCGGGATTGGCGGCGATGAAGTTAGCCACCGCCTGGATGTCGAAGCTTCCCCAGCCGGTCGCCAGGTCGTAGCCCTTGGTGGCGGAATAGCCTCCGTTGGTGCCGCTGGCGACGTCGTGCAACGGCAGCGGGGTGGTGGTCGACCTGGCATAGGCGTAGATCGCCGGCGGCGCGAAGCCGATGGCGTTTGCGTTCGCGCTTTCGAGGCGTGCCCACGATCCGCTGAACAGCGGCGCGGCCAGACTCGTGCCACCGTTGGCGTAATAGCCTGACGTGCCCACACCCGAGGTCGAACTCTTGGTCAGGTAGAAGATGATGGGCGAGTTGTCCCAGTCCGCATCGAACGCAAGGTCAGGCACCTGGCGGTGCGCACCCGTCTGCCAGGATGGCGTCGCTTCCGCGGTGCTGGTTCCGCCGCCGCTGTACGGCCAGCTGGTTTCCGACACGTAGTTGTCGGAGGTGTCGGTGTTGAGCGTCGTGCCACCGATCGCGGCAACGTACGGTGAGCTCGCAGGGTAAGACACGCTCAGGATGGTCTTGCTGCCGTAGGCACCGTTTTCGCTGGCGTTGCAGGGATACGAGCCGTTATCGCCCGACGACGCGACGAACGTCTGACCCTGCGAGACACCGAGCTGGAAGACGGAATCCGCGAAGCCCTTGGTGGTGCTGCCGCATTCCGCCGCACCCCACGACATGTTGAGCACCTTGGCGGTGTTGTCGCTGACCGCGCGGTTGAGCGCCTTGAGGATCGCCGAGTTGGAGTTGGTGCCCGACGTGTAGAAGGTCAGGCTTTTGACGCCGCCGCTCACGCCGGTGATCGCCTGAGCGTCCATGGCCCATTCCACCTGGCCCGAATCATCGCTGCTCGACGCGGTGGCGACGATGGAACTGGGGACGGCGGGAAGGCCCTTGTCCGAGATGAAGTGGGCGAGGTCGGCCTGCGCGTTGGTCATGCTGCCCCAGCCGATGACGGCGGCAGCGGTTTTGCTGGCGCGGGCCACGGTGCCCGCGTGATAGACCGTCGCGAATTCCTGCGGGTAGTACCCATGGCCGCCACTGGATGTGGTCACGTACGCCGGTTTCAGCTGCGCGGCCGGCAAGGAATAGGTCTGCATCTTCCGGGTGGTGTCGAGGCCGACCACCTGGTCGATCTGGCTCAGTTCCGCCGGTACCTGCACGGCGCTGTCGTTGGCGATGCCGTTCACGCCTTGCACGTTGAAGCGAGCGATCGTCGTACGGAAAGCGGAACGTGCCTTGCCTACGTCACCATCGGCGGTGACGAGCAGGCGGTTCGGTGCGATTTCGACGTTGGTGAAACCCTGCTTTTTGAGGTACGCCGCGACCGCTTCAGCCTGCTCGGCGGTGGGCGAGAAGGTGGCCTCACTCTGCTCCTTCGTCAGGAAACGGTGGTAAACGAGGCTGTTGGGTCGGAACAGTTCACGCGTGTAGTTGTTCAAGGCGTCAGGATCGCGCACCTTGAGCGACACCGCGATCGATACGGTCTGGCCGTCTTCGGCGTAACCCTGGAACTGTGCGGCACCGGACTGGAAGGCCTCGGTGCGGGTGGATGCCCATGCCTGCGTCGACGAATCCGCCGCGCTTGCCGCGAATGGAACACTCAAAGCCAGTATCAGTGAAGTGGCAAGCAAACGACGCTCGCCATGATGCTTTGCACGCTGCCCGTGGTTCTGCATGTTGGTCCCTCTGGATGACTGGGCGGCTGAATCCCCCTGTAGCCATCGGACGCGCCGCAGTATCGTCCGCTGGCGTTTCCTCCTGTGTATGAACTGTGTCTTTGGATCGTCACATGCGTCGTCCGTGCGGAATTGACTACGACGTCCCACTTTCGGCGTACTTCGTTCGAAAGATCTTGCGCTTTTGTCGATCGTCTTTAGCCGACGGCACGACACCTCGCCGGTATCAGCGCGCCTTGCCGGACTTCGGTGCCCGCATGACGTCCCGATAATCCGGCGCCTTGACCGACTTCGAAACGAGCGACGTACGGTAGTTCCCCTGCATCACGAGCGACACTTCGCCGAGGCCGCCGTCGTGCGCCGTGCTCCACGACGCGATGGCGATGGTGTTTTCGCCGCGCTGGTTGAGCAGGCCGGAGGGCAGCTCGAATTCCGTCTGCGGACCTACGTCGCTGATGTAGCGCCCGATCTGCCAGCCGTTGATGAAGACGACGGCACGGTAGTGATGCGGCGCGATATCGTGGATGCGCAGGGCGATCGGTACGTCCTGATCGGCGGGGAGATCGAGCCGGAACGAGGTCCGGTACCAGTCGACGCCAGGTTTATCGGTACTCGCTGGCAGTGTCGTCCTCGCCCATTGACCATCCGGGAATCCGGGCAATTGCCAGCCCATCCGCTCGCCGTAAAGGCCACCCGCGTTGAATGGACCACGCACGGGGTCGGGCAGTGTTTCGCCACCGGCGTTGCCCTGAATCTTCCAGTGGATGTCGTCCGCAGGCCCGGCGAAGGTCGCCGAGATCAGGCCGCGCGGCTCGCGGAACGTGCCGCTGCGTTCTTCCTGAAGATGCCCCTGGTTGTCGACCAGCACGGCAAGCACGTTGTCTCCGTCCTTCCTGAGCCAGTCGGGATCGATGGCAAACTGCTGTGCGCCACTGGGGTTGTTGCCAAGGAAATGCCCATTGAGCCAGGCGGTGAAGATGCCGCGGTTACCCAGGTGAACACCCATGCTGGCGGACAAGCGGATGGCGGTTTCCTTCCCGGTCGCGCGGAAATGGCCGCGGTACCACACGTTGCCGTGATGGAAACCGTACGCGTCGCTGTCGAGGATCGGCAGCGTGTGCGCCCAGTAAGGATTGGGCGAGCTGGTGCGATCGGTGGGGAGCCAGTCGGCATCGTCGAACCCGGGATCGATCTCCGGCGAACCGTTCGAGACATGCCACGTGGTCAGTGCCGGCAGCGTCACGGGTACCGGGCCATCGAGGTGGCCGAGCAGGCTGCCCGATGGTGTCGTGGTTACCGGAACCGTTTTGCCGTTCCACGACAGGCCGCGAGTGGTCGCCGGCGCAAACAATTCGACGTCGCCCGCCTCTTCCGTATCACCGTTGAGGTAAACACGGTCGCCTTCGGCCCTGGCATGGCGAACCAGATAGGAGCCACGCACGAGAACGGCGCCATCCTTCGTATCTGCCTGCCAGAAGCGTTTCGCCGCATCGTTGTCGCCGATCAGGAGCAGCAGCGATCTGTCGCCATCGTGTATGAGCACGCGGGCAAGATCGTCATGCCGATAGTTGAGCCGGAGCGTGTGCGTTGCAGGGTCCCAGTGCGTGGCGACCTTGCCCGCTATGACCTCGCTGTTCGGCTCCGAGCCGTAGCGCAGGACGGTTTCGCCGTCTTCACCGTGACGACCGTAGAGCAGCGCGATGTCACGATCGCCGATGGTCAGGTCGGTCATCAGTTCGGAGGTGGAGTAGGCCAGATCCTGGCGACCGAACCGATAGTTGGCCAGCAAGATCTTCGAATCCCGGCCATCGATATGGATGGCCGTTCCCGCTTGCTGGGGAATCGTTGTCTCGTGGGCGCCCGATGGATCGGTGGCGATCGTCAGGTGAGTGGCGTCGTTCGTGGTGTCCTGCGGCTCGGCGTGTCGCAGGATATAAAAGCGTGTGCCGTCGTCGGGATTGATCCGCGCCACGACCTTCAGTCGCGGATTGGTCGGCACATGGGTGCCGGTGGCATCGGTCCGTGCCAGCGGTGCGACGGCACGCGTCATGAAGCCAAGGAGCTTCTGCTGGTCGTACTTACTCGTCAGCTGGCGACTTGCCGTGATCGCCGCGCCGTAGTCGTACGACGTATACACGCCCGGTGACGACAACCAGCCCCAGTTGGTCCCGCCGTAGGTCATGTAGAAGTTCTGCATCGTCGAGCCGGCGGCCATCATCGACTCGTAGAACACGCGCTCGAAAGCAGGGCCGGTGAACTTCCGGCAGGCTTCGTAGCCCGGTCCGCCCCAGGTATCGAATGCGCCGCCCTGATACTCGGGGAAGAACAGCGGCGCATGCTTCAGCTCACGGCGCTCCTCGCTGAAGTCGTAGATGCCGTTCCAGCGGTCGGGACGTGTGCAGTCGAAATCGAGCGGGTACGAATCCTGACCGGGGATGTCCGTGGCGCCCAGACCCTCGACGAAATTGCCGTTGTGGTTGCCGGTGAGCGGCACGGTGATGCCATCGGCGCGCGCCTCATCTTCGAGGTTTTGCATATAGCGGCGGGTATCGGAGTTCTCGTCGTACAGCTCGTTCTCGACCTGGTAGAGCAGCACCGTCCCGCGGCCGTCGGTCACCTGATGCCGCGCGATGATGCGATCGATCTGCGTCATCCACTCGCGGTACGCCGCGGTGTATTCCGGCGACGTGGTGCGCGGTTTGCCGGCGGTGGTCACCAGCCAGGCGGGGAATCCGCCGGCGTCCGTTTCCGCATTGATGTACGGGCCCGGGCGCGCGATGACGTAGATACCGACGTCGCGGGCCATGTCGAGCAGGCGGTCGACGTCGCGGATGCCGCTGAAGTCATAAACCCCACGCTCAGGCGAGTGGTAGCCCCAGTGGAAGTAGATTTC
This sequence comes from Dyella sp. 333MFSha, assembly GCF_900102405.1. NCBI lineage: Bacteria > Pseudomonadati > Pseudomonadota > Gammaproteobacteria > Lysobacterales > Rhodanobacteraceae > Dyella > Dyella sp. 333MFSha. The sequence continues at coordinate 713,103 of NZ_FNBR01000001.1, forward strand.
GACCGCGTTGAAGCCCGCGGCCTTCATCTTCTGCAGGACATCGAGCCAGAGATCGGGCGATGGCAGGCGCCAGTAGTGAAAGGAGCCCGACCACAGATAGGTAGGCTTGCCGTCGATGATGAGGGAGTAGCGGTCGTAGGTGACCGTGTGCCCGGGCGGCGCGTCGACCCCGAGGCCGGGCAGCGGATTCAGCGCGCCGAGGGTAAGCGCCGCGAGGCTGAGCATCCGCGATACACGGCGGCCGTAACGGCCACGGACAGTACTCATCCCCACCTCCAGTCGACCACGGCGCCCGATGCGGCATCGGGCAGAGCGTGGGGCAAACTGGGTAGTTATGCAAGTTTGGGCGATTTGACTCCCGTCGATCGGCGCTGCGTCGCGCGCCCATGGGAGTACACCCCATGACCACCTGGCGCTCGACGGCGGAAGCGCGACCTTGCATATTTACGTGCAGACCATCCGGCGCGTGCCGCCCGGCCAGTAATTCATTTCGACAGGAAGCACTAGGGATGTTTGGATTTTTCAGGAAGCGCAAGAAGGCCGCTGAGGCGCCCGCTGCGGCGCCGGCCAATGACGGGCGCATGGTTTCCTTCGTCGACACATACGGCCGCTCCTATCAGATTCCGTTCGAGCAATGGCGTCGGGAGGTACTGCAGCCGAACCTCCAGTCCAAGTGGGACGAGCCGGACGCGCTTTACTCCCTCGTCATCTCGGCCCTGGGCGACGATCTCGCATCCGACGTCGACGCAGCCAGTGCGCATCTGCTCGAGATCGATCCAATGATCGAGCGCGGCTTCGTTACGCGGGCGATCGTCCAGTTGAAGCTGGGGCGCACGCGGGATGCGAAAGGTACGCTGCGCAAGGCGATCGACAAGGTCGGCGAGACGCCGACGCTGCTGACCAACCTCGCGAAGGTGGCCAGCGCGGAAGGTAAGGACACCGAGGCCATGGCGATCCTCGATCGCTCGCTGCAGCTCGATCCCAATCAGGACAACGGCCTTGGCTGGCGCGTCGCTGAGCGGACCGAAGCCGCGGGCGCTGAGGCAGCGGAAGCTTTCCTGCGGGCGCTGGCCGAGCGCGACGATGCGTTCCGGCCGCAGTTGCTGCTGGGTCAGACAGCGATCCAGGCCGGCCTGCGCGACGACGGGCTTGCATGGTTCGACCGGGCACTGGCGAAGGCTCCGCACGGGACGGACGTGATGCTCGCCGTCACCGGTACGCTGGGCCAGCACGGCCTGCTCAACGATCTCGTCACGCGCGTGGCACCCTTATTCGATCCACAGCGCGATGACGTCCGGGTGGGTTTCAACTTGTTGCAAGCCTATGTCGAACTCGGCGACGCGGAACGGGGTCAGCTCCTGCTCGGCGAGCTTTTCGCGCTGGGTCAGCCGGCGTACGCCCAGAACCTCCAGCACTTCGCGCAGGCATTCGACGAGATGACGGTGGAACCGTCGAAGCCACTCGATCACACCCCGGAGATTTCGCTCCTCCAGATGGTGCAGCCGCCCTGGCTGCTCGATATGCACGGCATGGAGTGGGCCGCGCCGCCGCGCTCCGGCGATGGTCCGCGCATCGTCTTGCTACCCCTGGCGGCCGTGGACGATGCGGCAGGCGGTGTGGCTCGCAGCGGGCGCGAGGACGACCGGGGGCGGCTGTCGCGCGCACTGCCGCTCCTGCTGCTCGAGCAGTTGGTCTATTGCAGCGATCTGAGGGTCGCCATGAATCTTCCGGTGGCCGATCAGCACAATTTCGTCCTGTTCGGGCAACCGTTGTCGGACGATGAGCTCGACTATCTCGGCCAGGACTTCGACCTGGCGGTCGAGGGTGAGGTCAGCGCAGGGCAGGACGGTTTCCATGTCGTCTGCCGCCTGCGTCGTCTGAGCGACCGCGTCACGTTGAAACGGGTGGAACGGCGGTTCAATGAACGCGAGGTGGGCAACGCGCTGGTCGTATTGTCGGGGGAGTTGCTCGCCTCCCTGGCCGAAGCGACAGGCGCGATCGTCGAGCCCCGGGTCCCGATGTATGCGCTGCCCGGTGCCGACGTCAACGAATACGTCAGCGGTCTGGCGCAGTACCTCGCACTGACCCTCGCCAGCGTGGCGAAAGCGCGCGAGACGCTGTTTGGCGAGCGCAACATCTACGGCTGGCTGCAAACGCTGGCGGTTTCAGTGCCTGACAGCGAGCCGGCGCAGTTCATGTATTTCACCGCACTGGGCAAGGGCCGCCGGATGGGCTCCCCGCTGGTCGACGAGTTTGAAAAGCCGGCCGTGCAACGTATGCGCGAGCTGGTTCAGGCGGGGCGCTTCTCGACCCGGTTGCTTCCACTGCTGGCCGCGGTGTACCCGAACAACGCCGAGCTGGGCGACCTGCTGGCTTCCGCCAAGCCCACAGGTGACGAAGCTTATGCGGCGTGGTGCGCGCGCGTGGCCGCGGCGTTTCCCGTGGAAGCGGTACCTCCCTCACGCGAGTGATCTCCGCAAGGGCGTCACCACGATGCATGAGGCCGGCGATACGAAGGTGACCACGCTTCACCTTCCTGCCGATCATGCATATTCGGACCGACGTGAAGAGCTGTCGCATGCGCTGTTGAAGTGGCTTGCAACGTCGCAGTGAGCGCGCGGCACCGTCATGGCTGACTGCTGGGTGTGCATCGGTTTTTTTGCACGACAGCACACGCGACCGGTCACGATATTCGGCTAGTCTTGGCACTCCCATCAACGCTCGACAAGGAATTCATATGCGCTCGATATACAACCGTACCCTCCTGTCTGTCGCTCTGGTCATCGGCTGCGGTACGGCCGCCGCGAGCACGCCGTCTTCCACGGCGGTCGGCCTCGGTCAGTCCTGGCCGAATACGACGGACGTCAGTGCAAGTTCGCAGTATCACGTTTACCTCTTTGACCGTGCGGGCGTTCGTTATGTCCAGGTCAACGACGCGGCCGGTACGGTGCGTGGGGCGATTGCCGTTGTGGACGGCGAAACGCTCGATCTGCCCATCGGCGTCGATGCGTCACGCTGGAGGAGGGTGAGCGAGACGGCGGCCATCCCCGCTGAAAGTACGTCCGTGTACAGCGATGATGCGATGAGGGTAGTCGTGGCTCCGCAGCCTGATGGTGCCGCTTCACTGCTCGTCGTCACGGAGTGCAACGATCCGACGAAGTGCTCTATCCGCGGCCCCTGAGCCACGCGTCAGAAACGTTTCACCCGGACGCCTTGCTGTTCCAAAGCGGGCGTCCGGGCTTTCCACAACAACATGGCGGTCAGCGATGACGCCAGTAACGCCTGTATGACGAGTGCGCCCTCATCAAGCTGTCCCGTCGCCGTAAGCGCCAGAGCCATGCTGGCCGCCATGCCTCCCAGAGCGGTTCCATGCCATCCATGTCGGGATGCCAGCCCGACCATCGGCCAGAGCAGGGCGAGACGGATTATCTGCCGGATGCTTTCATTGTCGGTCACGGTCGCAAGACAGGTCAGCACCGCGAGAGCGGGAACTACCCAGGCGAGCATGTCGCGAACCAGGGTGCTTCGCCAGATCAGATTGACCCGGAGGGGTTGCCGGAGTGCCCGGTAGCGTTCCTGCAGCGCGAGAATGACGGGGGTCACTGTGAGCGCGCCCAGATAGGCGCCCAGAAGGTATCCGAAGAAGAACGGCGTGGGCGAAGTGACAGGCCACTTTTCCGGCGTGCGTGACAGGGCGGCGACCAGTGCGAGTGTGGTGATGGTCGCCGTGATCAGCGCCGCGCTGACGGTCGCGCCGATGATGACCGGCATGCTTATGCGACCACTGGCATCGTGCAGAGCCCAGCGCTTACGGAGAGGTTTGAGTAACGGCCACCACAGAACAACCGTCGGAACGGAAACGAGGATCGCCCACAGCATCCCGAACTGATTTGCACAGAATGCAGCGGTCTCGACAAGGGGAACGGCCTCGCCTATGGCCAGCGCCGGCCAGAAGCGGGAAGGTAACAACAGCATGCAGGCCAGCCGCAGCCCCGTGGTGAGCAGGAACTGCTGAAACGAAAGGTAATAGGCGATCTCGTAAACCGCTTCGTACGCTGCGGCCACCGCAACGTATTGACCCCATCTGTACCAGACCTCGCTGGTCCTGTGACTTAGTGCCGTGCTTCCGTTCACGCCCCTGCTCCTTGTCCGAGTTATGAGAATTTCGGCGAGGATGACACGATCGAAAAGCGGGAAGGGGACTGGAAGCTTGACGGAATTGGCGTATGGGTCACTCTTGCCGAAATTGCGTGTTGCTGTTTCGTGGCAATTACTTAAGAAGTAAACGCGTCATCGCAACGTCACGTGACCGGCGCAGACGTCCATACGTGCGCTCGCGCGGCAGCGTTCGCGTAAGGGTTAGTCACTGCCATCGCGCAGGCGAATCTGACAGACGCCCGCAGTGTGTTGAGGCAAATTCTCCAGGTGCGCCACGCGGAAAATCGTCGGCGTGCGCCTTGGCGACCTTATTGTCAGTTGACAATCAGGGGTCGGGAGCCTAATTTACATGGGAGCGCGGAGTGCCACGGAATACGCACAGCAAGCGGCAAGTCGAAGACGCCTTGCGATATGCCGAGAGCAACGGTTGGCGAGTCGAGAGTCAGCGATCGCACTGGGGGGTGATGTACTGCCCAGCCAACAATCGGTTGTGCGCCTGTGGCGAATTCTGCATGACGAGCATCGCGGGTGCTCCCCAAAATCCCGAGACGCACGCAAGAAAGCTGCGACGTATCGTAGATCGCTGCCTGGCGGCGCAAGCGGCTCGCCATGAGCGCGGCGCCTTCTAGCGATGGACTGCATTGAGGACAGAGCAGACATGCCTGAGTTCAACTTCGTACTGAAATTCGCTTTCGATCATCCGGACACCGACCCAGCGGACTACGTGCAGGTGCTGGAAGAAAGTGGCTGCGACGACGCAGTCGTGGGCATTGGTAAGCTCGGACGCATCGCACTCGACTTCGGGCGAGAAGCGGCAACGGCGGAGGAGGCGCTTTATAGCGCTGTCGCAGATGTACGCCGCGCCATTCCGGGAATTCATCTGGTAGAGGCGGCGCCGGATCTCGTTGGTCTGACGGAGATCGCCGCGCTGTTGGGCCAGACGCGACAGAACGCGAGGCGCATTCTGCAGACGGACGAAGCGTTCCCGCGTGCTGTGCACGAAGGGACTTCAGCGCTCTTCCATCTTGCAGACGTCTATCGATGGATGGATGAAAGGGGAAAGCGGGTCGATACAGAAAGCCGGGCCGTCGCACTCGCCAGCCAGACGCTGAATACCGCGCGCGACATCGGAGCGCTGTCGCCACATCAGGCTGCTCTGGCTCAAGGTTCGTGGCTGGAAGCTATCGCGCGCTAGGTGGAATGCGAAAGGTCGCTGTCGGTGGCCACCAGAGGATCGTGGCGGCCACCGTTGCCTTGAGCGCTTCGTGAGGCCGTCAGCGCGTAGAGTGGCGTTTCAGCGGATATCGAGCGGTGCGAAACCCTTCACCAGATCGTCGATCGCCTTGATCTGCGCCAGGAACGGTTCCAGCGCCGTGAGCGGCAGGGCGCTGGGACCGTCGCAACGCGCATGGTCCGGATCGGCATGTGCTTCCAGGAACAGGCCACCGATGCTCACGGCCATGCCCGCACGGGCCAGCTCCATCACCTGACGGCGACGTCCGCCACTGGCTTCGCTGCCGGCGTCACGGCGCTGCAGACTATGGGTGACATCGAAGATCGCTGGATAGCCTCCGGTCGATTCGATCATCTCGCGGAAACCGAGCATGTCCACCACGAGGTTGTCGTAACCGAATTGCGCGCCGCGCTCGCAGAGGATGATGCGTTCGTTACCCGCCTCCACGATCTTGCTGGTCACGTGTTTCATCTGCGTGGGGCTCATGAACTGCGGCTTCTTGATGTTCACCGCCCGACCGGTCTTCGCGATGGCCACGACCAGATCGGTCTGGCGGGCGAGGAACGCTGGGATCTGCAACACATCGACCACTTCGGCGACAACGGACGCCTGGGCCACTTCGTGTACATCGGTGATCACCGGTACGCCGAACTCGCTCTTTACCCGTTCGAAGATCCGCAGGCCTTCTTCCAGTCCGACGCCACGATACGAATGGATCGACGAGCGGTTCGCCTTGTCGAAGCTGGCCTTGAAGACGTAGGGGATGCCGAGCTTGCGGGTCACGTCGACGTAGTGACCGGCGGCATGCAGGGTGGAATCGAGGTCTTCGAGGACGTTGATGCCGCCAAAAAGCACGAAGGGAAGCGAGTTGCCGACTTCGACGCCGGGGGCAATGGATACGTTCACGGGGACTCCGAGCGGCAGGGACAAGACGCCTATGGTAGCGCTGTCAGCCCGCCCATGTTTCCGCACGGACCCGTGGCGTCCGCTCCGTTCACGGCGTCGTGCTCAAGCCACGACTACGATGCCGCACCCCGTTCAGGCCGACACCGGTGTTCAACGCGCTTTCCCGCCAGCTCTTCGTCATCTGGGCCCTCGTCGCGCTGGCCTGCGTCGGCATGGGCGTGCTGCTGCTGGTGGCCTGGCGTCAGACCGGATCGGTGCAGGTCGCGCATGCCCGGCAGGCGTTGTCCGCCGACTGCGCGGCGGTGGTCAGTCGTTACCGCGGTGCCAGTCCCGCCGCGCGTGCCTCGTCGCCGTCCAATGGTCTGCTCGACGTCGTTCTGCAACTGGTCTTGCAGGACGCCAGTGGCGTCGAGGGCGGGGCATGGCAATCGGGTCGGGGATTTACCGCATACGCCTATCCCACGTATGAAGGCTCGGGCGACAAGACCGACGTGCCCGAGGCCGAGAGCGGCAACATCGTGACCACCGCCAGCGTGGCCGTGGGCTCGCGGCGGGAGCAGTCCTACGTGCGTCAGGGCGAGCGCGAAACCGTCCTAATCACCGCGTGCCCGTTGGACACGACGCGTGCCGTATGGACGATGACCCGTCTGGCCCGCGCGCCAGGGCGGTCGTCGAGCCTGCTGGCCGCCGGGATCGGTCTCCCGTTCGCCCTGGCGCTGGCCTCGGCCATCGGCCTGGTGGCGATCATGCGACGCTGGCGGCGCAAGCTGGACGCCGTGGAGGATGCGCTGACGCGGTCCTCCGGTGTGCCCGCGTTGCCGCGGACCGGTTCGCCGGAGGTGGATCGTCTGGCGGATGCCGTGGTCGCCTATGCGTCCCGGCTCGACGCCAGCCATCGCGAGGCAGAGGCCTTGTCGACGGAGCTGCGCCGACACGAGCGCCTGGTCGGTCTCGGGCGGATGACGGCCACCGTGGCTCACGAGATTCGCAACCCCATCGCGACGATGCGTCTGGCGGCGGAGAACGCGCTCGCCGCACCCGCCGTGTCCGACGAGCAACGCGCCCCATTGACCATGGTGCTGGCGCAGGTAAGGAAACTGGACGATCTGGTCGAAAGCCTGCTCGGCATGGTGCAGCCGATCCGCCTGCGTCTGGAAGATACCGCGATCGAGGCATGGGTCGCATCGATCGAGCGGGCGACGTGGAAGGAGGTCGGGCCGGTCACCGTCGAGCGCCGCTACGCTCCTGACCTTCACTGGGCGATCGACCGCGAGCAGCTCAGCCGCGCCGTGGAAAACCTCTTACGCAACGCGTTTCAGCACGCGGCCGACGTCGCGATGGCGGTCGTCCACGATGGCCATACCTTGCGCATCACGGTAACCAATGCGGGTCCGTCGCTCGATCCGGAGATCGAGGAGCGCCTGTTCGAACCGTTTGTCAGCGGCCGGGTCGACGGTAACGGCCTGGGCCTGGCCCTGGTGCGCGAGATCGCGGAGGGTCATGGCGGCCATGCGCGTTACGAGCGCGACGACGGCGTCCACGCCTTCAGCCTGGAGATCCCATGGCGCAGATCCTGATCATCGACGACGACGACGATTTCCGCGCGACCATGGCCGCGACGCTGACGTCGCTCGGCCACGGCGTCGCCATGGCGCGCAATGCGGAGGAAGGCCTGGCCAGGCTACGCGCCGGGGATGTCCATATGGCGTTCGTCGACTATCGGATGCCGGGGATGGATGGCCTCGCGCTTTTGCGCTCACGTCACGCCGACGCGCCCGCGTCACCCGTCCCGATCATCATGCTCACCGCGTTCGCGTCAGCTCAGAACACCATCGAGGCGATGCGGCTGGGTGCGTTCGACCATCTGGTCAAACCCATCGGCAGGCAGGATCTCGCCGCCGCCGTGGCACGCGCCATGGCGGCGGGCCCGGTCGAACCGGCGGGCGCCTCCGTGGCGGACGACGGCGACATGCTGGGCCACAGCCAAGCGATGCATCAGGTGCACAAGCGCATCGGCCTCGCCGCCGCCAGCGATATTCCGGTGCTGATCACGGGCGAAACCGGAACCGGCAAGGAGATGGTCGCGCGCGCCTTGCATCGCGCCGGCGCGCGTGCCGAGCGGCCGTTCGTCGCCGTCAACTGCGCGGCCATACCGCCGGACCTGCTCGAGAGCGAATTGTTCGGGCATCGCAAAGGCGCGTTCTCGGGTGCGACGGCGGATCGCAAGGGGTACTTCCGCGAGGCCGATGGCGGCACGCTGCTGCTGGACGAAATCGGCGACATGCCTCTGGCGATGCAGGCGAAGCTGCTGCGCGTGCTGCAGGAAAACGAGGTCACCCCGCTGGGAAGCAGCCAGCCGGTACCGATCGACGTGCGCGTGATCGCGGCGACGCACCGGCACATCGACGAACGCGTGGCGGCCGGCGAGTTCCGGATGGACCTCTACTACCGTCTCAACGTGCTGCCGATCGAACTGTTGCCGCTGCGCGAACGCGTCGAAGACATCGCGGTGCTGGCGACGGCGTTCCTCGATGCGGGCCAGTCGCGGCCAAAGCGGCTGTCGACCGCCGCGGTAGCGCGGCTGGAGCGACATCGCTGGCCCGGCAACGTCCGTGAGTTGCGCAATGTCATGGAGCGCTGCCGGGTGCTGGTGCCCGGACCGGTGGTCGACGCGGCCGACCTCGACGGCATGCTTGCCGACGGCGCGCTGCCGGCGGCGGAAGGCGGGCGCGGTGAGGTCGGCGAGGGCGAGTCGCTGCCTGTCGCTCTCGCGCGGCTGGAGCGCGCGATGATCGTACAGGCGCTGGCGGCTGCGCAGGGCAATCGCGCGGAGGCCGCACGTCGCCTTGGCATCCGTCGTCAGCTGCTTTACCGCAAGCTGCTGGACCACGGTCTCGAATAGTGTCCGTGGCGAGGACACCGGGTGTCCCCGAGGGGGACACTTCCATCGACGCAGATGTGTCGACAGGCCTGTTTTTCAGCGCTTTCGCGGCTGGCACGAACGATGCAACGGTTTTCATCGCGGCCTCCCCACCGCGATGCAGGAGTTCATCATGAATCGTTTTCCCTTGCTCGGTTGCGCGCTCGCCCTGGCCATCGGCAGCGCCGTCGCCCAGGATCGACCGTCCCCCTCGGCGATCCCGCCGCCGCCGCCCGCGCCGCCGGCACCGCTTGCCGACGCGCATCGCACCCAGGTGACCGGCACCGTCGCCCGTTTTCTCGTCAATCCCAATGGCGACGTGGACGGCGTGTTGCTCGACGATCACACGCAGGTCGGCATGCCGCCGACGATGGGCGCCGCGCTGGCGGGCAAGCTCCATAGGGGCGATCGTCTCACCGCCCGGGGCTTCCGCGTGGGTGATTTGCCGCTGCTTCAGGCTGACTCGATCACGGCGGGCGGCACGGAGCTGACCGACACGCCGCCGGCCGCACCACCGGCTCCGCCAGCGGCACCGGCGCTGCAGCCGATGGAAGCGCACGGCCTGGTGCAGCAGCCGCTGTACGGCCCGCGCGGTGACGTGGCCGGTGTGCTGCTGGATGAGGGCTCGATCCTGCGCGTGCCGCCTCCAGCGGCGGTGCGTGCCGGCGCGTTGATGCAGCCGCATGCACGAATCGCCGTCAAAGGTTTCGGCGTGAACACGCCCTACGGCCGTTCCATCCAGGTGACCGCTCTCGGCACGACGCCCGGTAGCGAACAGCCGGTCGCCGCACCGCCGCAGCCTGGCCCGATGGCACCCCGCCCGCCGGTGCCGCCGCAACCGGGTGTCGCGTTGGGCGGAGCACCGGCGCCCACGCCGCCCGTTCCCACGCCCTGACCCCGATCCAGGCGCCGCCGCCCGTCCATGGGCGGCGGCGATTCCTGCCGATTTTTTTATCCCTGGAGTAGCACATGCATTGGCTCGATCCCGATTACCTTCCCGTTACCCGCGGCACGCTGGACCGCTTCCTGCTCAACCCGCACGGCGATATCGATGGACTGCTGTTGACCGACGGCACCGAAATCCACACGCCGCCCCATCTGTCACGGGCGCTGGCGCGAGCTCTCAAACCACGTAGCCGGCTCGAAGTACGCGGCGTGGCCGTGCGCGGCGCCGACGTGATCGTCGCGGTGGCGATCGATCCCGCGAAAGGCAAGCGCATTGTCGATGAGGGTCCGAAACCCGGCGAAGAAAAGCCCAAACCACATGACGATGGTTCCCGCTGGTCGTACGAGGGCGAGATCGCGCGTCTGCTGCATGGTCCCAAGGGCAATGCTCATGGCGTGCTGCTCGATGACGGGGTGATCGTGCGCTTTCCGCCGCACGCGGCGACCGAACTCGGACGGATGCTCGCGCCGGGCAAGTCCATCGCGGTGGAAGGTCGCTGGACCGATACCGCCCATGGCGCGGTCATTCATGCGGAAGCGATCGGTACGAGTGCGGACTCGCTGAAGCCGATGCCGAAGAAGCCGAAGCACTGACGCCGGGAGAAGCACGTGGCACTCGCTCAGGAACGAACCATGCGCGGCCGACGACCGCTCGAAGCACTCAACTTCTTCGTGGCCGATGTGCAGGCCGGCATCGGTCCGTTCCTGGGCGTGTTTTTGCAGTCCGCCGGCTGGCGGACCGGAGCCATCGGCACCGTGATGACGATCGGTGGCGTCGCGGGCCTGTTGGTCACGGCGCCGGCGGGTGCCGTGGTCGATGCGACGCGGTACAAGCGGCTGGCGATCGTCGTCTCGTCGATCTGCACGGTGATCGCGTCGTGCATCGTCTGGTACGCGCATTCGTTTCCGATGGTGGTGCTCTCGCAGGTGGCCACGGCGATCGCCGGCGCGCTGCTCGGGCCCGCGATCGCAGGCGTCACCCTCGGCATGGCCCGCGCGCGGGGCTTCGACCGGCAGTTCGGCCGCAACCAGGTGGCCAACCACGCTGGCAACGTCGTCGGCGCCGGTGTTTCCGGGTTCATCGGCTGGCGTTTCGGTTTCGGTGGTGTATTCCTGGTTGCCGCCGTATTCGGCGTGCTGGCGGTGGTGTCGACGCTCCTGATTCCGGCCGATGCGATCGATCACCGTGCCGCGCGTGGCCTCGAATCGGACGACGGGGATAACGGTGACGCGCCTTCGGGCGTATCGATCCTGGTGACCTGCCGGCCGCTGCTGATCCTGGCCGCCGCGCTCGCGCTGTTTCACCTCGGCAACGCGGCGATGTTGCCGCTCTACGGTATGGCGGTGGTCGCCGCGCACCAGGCCGAGCCCAGCTCGTTTACGGCTCTGACCATCGTCGTGGCGCAACTGGTGATGGTGGGAACCTCACTGCTGGCGATGCGGTTGATCCGCACGCGGGGCTACTGGCAGGTCATCCTCGTGACCTTCCTTGCGTTGCCGCTGCGCGGGGCACTCGCGGCGTTCTTCATCAACCGCTGGGGCGTCTTTCCGGTACAGGTGCTCGATGGTATCGGCGCGGGTTTGCAGAGCGTGGCCGTGCCTGCGCTGGTCGCGCGTCTGATGCAGGGCACCGGGCGCGTCAACGTCGCGCAGGGCGCGGTGATGACGATGCAGGGCGTCGGTGCGGCACTCAGTCCCGCACTGGGCGGATGGCTTGCCGAGACGATCGGATTCCACGGCGCGTTCCTGTGTCTCGGCGCCGTTTCGATGGGATCGCTTGGGCTGTGGTGGGGCGGCCGCGCGCGCCTCCATGAGGTGCGTACCGGCGGTTGAGCCTCCGCCGTGAATCGGCGGCTGTCACTCGGGCGCCATCGGGGCGCGCAGATGGACCTCGACTTGTGGAAACGGAATCTCGATGCCCGCGGCGTCGACAGCGGCCAGGGTATGAGCGAGCAGGTCGCTGCGGACATCGCCCAGCGCGCCGAGATCGTGGGTCCATGCGCGCAGCGCGAACTGCAGGGCGCTGTCGCCGTATCCGATGAGCTGCGCGGAGGGCTTCGGGTCTTCCGAGACACCCGGCGTGCTACCGGCGGCGGTAAGCAGGACCTCGATGACCTTGCCGGGGTCGGCTCCGTAGGCGACGCCGACGATGACCTCGATGCGCCGGGTGCGATCGAACATCGTCCAGTTGGTCAGGTTGCCGCTGAGTAACAGGCCGTTCGGTACCACCACGTCGGCACCTTCGAAGGTTCGGATCACCGTGGCGCGCAGGCCGATGGCGCGAACCGTACCTGAGCTCGCGGCCACATCGACCACGTCACCCGGCTGGATGGGGCGCTCGACCATCAACACCAGGCCGGAAACGAAGTTGTTGACCACGGTCTGCAATCCGAAGCCGATACCCACGCCCAGCGCGCCGAAGATGAGAGCAAGCTGGCTCACCTTGAAGCCAGCGGCGGAGAGCGCCAGGAGAAACCCCAGGATGAGGATCGCGTAGTAGGTGAGCGAGGCGATGCTGTTGCCGGCGCCGCGTGGGAGCGAGGCGTACCGGGGCAGCTCCTCCCGCAACAGCATGCGCAAGCCCCGGGCCGACCAGAACGCGAGCCAGGTGGCGAACACGAAGACGACGACGTCGCCGATGTGGATGGACACCTCGCCGACATCGATGCCCAGTTCCCAGATCGACGCCCCCGCGCGGTACAGCGGACGCAGCACACGGAAACGGGTCATGGCGTAGAACAGCCAGCCGACCAGCGCGGCCATCATCAGGGCCCGGGTTCCGATGCGCCGAAGCGACCCGCTGTGACGCACGAAGAAGCGCCTTCCCGCCACGGCGGGGCGAGCCACCAGTGCGCCCGCGATACCGACGATGGCCGCTACCGCGGCATAAAGCACGAGCGCCATGTAACCGGTGTCGATCACCCCGCTGGTCAGCGTTTCGGCCAGCGTGACATTGCCGATCACATTGGCTACCACGGCGATGGCCAGCAGAATCGCCACGACGCTCGCAGCGGGGCGGACGAAGCGCATCAAGCCGGGTTGCGATAGCGCTGTCGAAGCCCTCGCGCGGTGGAGCAGCCATAGCGTGAGTGCGAGCGCCATGCATGCCAGGCCCAGACCGAATAACCGGTAGAGCGACGCGTCGCCGACGACCGCCACACCCATGCGGTCGACCACATACAGCGCGACGGCGACGTAGGGCCATCCGCCCAGTTGGCGAACGATGCCGCCGGGCAACAGACGCAACGCGGGAATGAGTGCGATCAACAGCACGAACTCCTCCACCAGCAACGGTGCGTCCGGCTCCAGCACGAGGACGGCGAGCATGGAGAGCAACAGCCACGTGGATAGCGGACGCCGTAGTGCGCGTGCGACGCTCGTGGAACTGGCTGTTTGTCGAGCGCGCCGCACCTCGAAGGCAAGCCAGCCGATGAGTGGAACGAGCAGGAACTGGACCAGCTTCAGCGCATCCTGATTGCTTCCTCCAGCCGCGTGGTAATCGCTGGCGAACTGGCTTTCGATATCGAGGCCCTGATCCGCAGCGTCGAACGCGGTCCTTGCGTTGGTGTGCGACGTCCAGGTCGAGGCGGACCATAGCGGCGGAACATCGAGTCGAAGCAGTTGACGGTCGATGCGGTCGATTGCATCAGCCGTGGCCGTCTCACCGGCTTGCAGGCGCGCCTTCAGCATGCCGGCACGTTGCTTGAGCGCATCCTGCCGTGACAGCGCGGCGCTCAGCGCAGCCTCCGAGGCTTCGATCTGCTGCAATATCGAATCGACCCGTTGAGTCAGCACCGGGGGCAGCCCGTCGAGGATGCCCTGCGCGCGCGTGGCGGACCACACGGCGCGTCGCTGCGCCAGGCGTATCGCCTGGTCGGCATACGGCGAAAACGCGCGTTGTTCCGACGCCTCCCAGCGGCTGAACCGCCGCGCGTTGAATGCCCACTGGCGCGCAAGGCTTTCGAGCCGCATCACCGGTACGCCGCGAAGGTCGCCGACGGAAGCGAGACGAGCCTGGCTGTCGACGGAACGGGTGATCGCGTCGAGCGTCGGACTCATCGCGGTCACCGGATCCGGGCCGGCGAGCAATCGTCCCACCTGACTGAGCAGCTCCTGGTCCTCGTCCGCGCGTGCCAGGATCTCCTCCAGGGCAAGAGGTTGCACGGTCACTGGGGCCGTCACGGTCGCGGGTGTCGTCGGCGATGTTTGACCCATCGCGCCGCCGGTGCCGATGAGGCTCAGGGCGACGAGGGCGCCGAGGCATAACGAGCGGCGCGAAATGAGGGCGATGAGGGCGGTCATGGGATCGGCGCACGTCACGGGTCTTGCATGCACTGTGACACGGCCGGCATGCCGCGTGCATGTGGGATGGGCGGGCCCTGCCTCGTTCACGGGCCTGATCGGCACGGAAAACCACTTAAATAACGGCTGAATTCCGGGTCTTGAAATTTTTCAGTCGCTGCATAGATTAGTGCCCGCCGACCGCTTCGGGGTCGGCCTCGCCACTCGCCGAAAGGGGGTGGCAGAGAGAACCCATCCCATGTTGCTCAAGAGGATATGGTCATGCGAACTCTTCTGAATATTGCACCGCTACATCGTTCCAGCGTCGGCTTCGATCGCGTGTTCGATCTGCTCGAGGCCGCGGCCGCAAGGGGCCAGACATCCGACAACTACCCGCCTTTCGACTCGATCAAGCTTGCGGATGATCAGTACCGTATCGCCATGGCGGTCGCCGGCTTCGGCGAAGCGGATATCGAGGTCACCGCTCAAGCGAACTGGCTCACCGTGTCGGGTGAACGCAAGGAAGAACCGGAAGGCGAGTACCTGCATCGGGGCATCGCCACGCGTCCCTTCCAGCGTCGGTTCGAACTGGCCGAGCACGTGCAGGTGGCCGGCGCCCGCCTCGTCAATGGACTACTCACGATCGACCTCAAGCGCGAGGTTCCGGAGGCGATGAAGTCGCGACGTATCGACATCGCATCGGGCTCCCAGGCCGAGCACAGCGTCCGGCAACTTCTCGATAACGCTGCCGCATGATGCACGAGGGCCCCGCACGGAGCGGGGCCTTTTTTTATAGAGCCCGTGGCGACGGGTCGGTACGGCACCCCGTGTTGCCAGACAAGGTAATCGTAGCGGGTGCGGTCGGCGTCAGGAACCAAAAAAAGTCGGGCCTCGCGGCCCTGAATACGACCTCCTTTCGCCAGCCTTTCGGTCGATTTAATCGCGCATGAACGCTTTTCATCAATTTTGTCAAATTTACTTCAGCAGTGTGGGCGCGCGCCGATAGCGAAATGTCCCCGCCTGGAGTGTTCCCATGACTGTTCGCCAGCGCATCGCGCTTCTCATTGCCATCTCCGTAGTCATCGCCCTCTCGGTCGGCGTCGGGGGGCTGATGGCTCTTCGCCAGACCGGCGCGCAGACGGAAGCCATCTACCGCACGTCACTCGAGCCAATCGTGGATGTCACCGGGGTTCGTGCGCTTTTCAATGGGACGCGCACCGGGCTCAACCGGGCGTTGCTGGTGGGCACGGTGGACGCGGCGAAAGCGGAGCAGGCGGACAACGCCGCGGCGGCGAAAAAAATAGACGCCCTCTGGGCAAGCTACTACCCGAACATGGTCTCCTCGCCTGAGGAAAAAGCGGAAGCTGACCGGTTCATTGCGGCGCAGGCGCACGCCCGTGAGCTCAACGCACGTCTCGATCCGCTGATGGCGAGCGGGAAACGGGACGAAGCGGTGCAGTACATGCTCACTGCGGTGGGCCCGGCGTTTACCGCCGAATCGAGTGCGATCGACGCCATCGTGCAGGAAAACGTCAACGAAGCCGCGCAGGCGTTCGCCCAGTCGGAGAACATCGAGCGCCACGCGTTCGTCCTGGTCGTCATCGGGCTCGTGGTGGGCGCGGCGGCCCTCGTTGCGTGCGGCGTCTTCCTGGCGCGTTCCATCATGAGACCCCTGATTCAGGCTCGCGAACTGGCTGCCTCCATCAGCGACGGCGAACTAGGGCACGCCATCGACGTCAAAGGAAAGGACGAGGTCAGCGACACCCTGCGATCGCTCGTCGCGATGGACACGACGCTGGCCGGCATCGTCCGGAAAGTGCGCGACAACGCCAGCCAGGTGAACGCCGCGGCCAAGGACATCGCTGCCGGCAACGACGAATTGTCTTCGCGCACCCAGGAGCAGGCATCGAGTCTGGAAGAGACCGCAGCCTCCATGGAAGAGATGACCGCCTCGGTCCGTCAGAACGCCGAGTCCGCTGCGGCGGCCCGGGCGCTGGCCGAATTGTTGACGTCCCAGGCAGCGACGACGCGCGGGCTCGCGGGGGAAACGTCGGATGCGATGATCAGGGTCAGCGATGCAAGTCGCGAAATCAGCGGCATTGTCACCACGATGGACGAGATCGCGTTTCAGACCAACCTGCTGGCCTTGAATGCCGCCGTCGAAGCCGCACGCGCCGGGGAACATGGACGGGGCTTCGCGGTCGTGGCCGGGGAGGTCCGTCGTCTCGCCCAGCAAAGTGCTGTGGCCGCCAAGGACGTGAAGGTGCTGATCGCATCGAGCGGTGAGCGCGTGGAGGCTGGCGCTGCGCTCCTGACGCGTACCACGGATGCTCTGGCCGATATGCAAGCGGGCGCGGTCAAAGTGGCAAGCTTCGTCACCGACATTGCCACGGCCAATGCCCAGCAGGCGGCGGGAATCGACCAGGTCAACATGGCGGTCACCGAGCTCGATTCGGTCACCCAGCAAAATGCGGCCCTCGTTGAGGAAGCCAGTGCGGCCAGTCAGCAAGCCAGCGAGCTTGCTGAAGGCCTGATGCTCCAGGTCGCTGTCTTCCGCTTTGCGGGGGAGGACACCGCTCCATACGCCGAACGTCCTGCGCCAGCCGGCCGCACCCCGACCCCACCGGTCCTGCTGTCGCCCTCCTCACCGGCCACGGTCGCCATGGCGGCGTCGGTTTGGCGAGACTTTTGAGGGTGCTGGATGCACCGTCCTTCGACGGCGCGGGGACGCGAGTCGCCAGACGCGGGAAGACAAATTCAGCCAAGTGCTGTACATTTGTACGATGTCTGTCCGATTAACATGCGGGTACTCCGTTCATGCCTTACCAGGCGAGGGGTTTCGGGGCTCGTTTCAAGTGTTCGACCACCGTGGCGTGGTGGTCGAAGACGGTGCCGATGGAAGTGCTCACGCCACGCTTCAGCTCGCCTGGGCGAGCGTCTGGAGCCTTGGTCAGATGGCCGTTTCGCGCCTGAGATGAGGATTGGCCATGCGCTCCGCGCCCGCAGAGTCCGCCACTGCCTTTCCACTACGCGGTCGAATGGATTTTGCCGTTGAGAGGGCGCAGAGCAATCAGTATTCTTCCGGAAGTTTTTTTGCCGGAAAAGCGCTCATGTCACTCGTTCGGATATTCATCCTGCACCCCTCGCAACCGGGCGGCCACTGGCACGTGTCGGAGCAGGGGAGGGACGGCGAGTCCTACAAGGACGGGCTGGTAGCCATGCATGCCGCGTGCGACCGTGCCCGCGCGCTCGAGGAAATGGGTTTTGACGTACAGGTCCGTCAGGAAGGCGCAGACGGAACCTGGCAAATCATTCGCGAATAAAGCCGCTGGCCGGCCGGCCCGGGCGGCTCATCTGTCCCGCATCTCTTCCAGGCGTTGGACGAGCGCAAGCAACGCGGCGCGCGAGACCGGTTTTTGCAGGTACGGCAAAGTGGAGAAGGGCGCTGGCAAGACGGACCGCGGGTGCCCCGTGACGAACGCCACCGGAACGTCCTTGGCGATGAGCGCCGTGGCGACGCCGAGCGAATCGCCACCTTCGATGTCGATGTCGACCAGAGCGACGTCAGGCCTGCGTGTGAGGATGGCATCGATGGCGTCGGGTTCGGATGCGGCGACCTGGCAGACACGAAAGCCGCCACCTTCAAGCACGATTTGATACGCATCGGATACGAAGGCGTTGTCTTCGACGAGCAGGCAGGTCGTTTTTTCTGAGGTTTGCACAGTGGGGGCATCCAATGTCTGTTGATGCACCATCGCTGTGTTTCCGTCAACGTGACGGTTTGCCTGTGTGTTTGGATGTAACACAACCGGCCGGGTGATTTCGGGTCAAGGTGGCGTGACTACCGAAGGCTGGGAATGACAGACCCTTTGATATCGGGTTTCGAGCGTCGGCACCGCTCGGAGCAATACCTGACCTGCTCCCAATCCTTCGCCCACTTTCGGCGCCAGCTGAAGGGGAGCCCACAGGCGGCGCAGGTTTTATGAGGCAGGTCGGCCTTTTTTCTCATGCGAGACATGCTGGCGCTCCGCGGCAGGGCGCTATTCGCTGACACCGAAACGCTACCATGACATGAGACATCGATACGTCGCTTTGTGACTCACGGACGTCGTTCAAGCGCATGCAGGTCTTTCTCTCGCTGTTGATGTGGTCCTTGCCAGCGTTGGTATCCAACCCGAGGAGTTGCCCATGCCATTCGTGACCGTCAAATCCACAGCTCAACCGACCACGCTTTTTTATGAAGAGGTGGGCGAAGGCCGCCCGGTTGTGTTCATTCACGGATGGCCGCTGAGTTCGGCCATGTGGGAGTACCAGATGGGTGCGGTGGCCGACGCTGGCTTTCGTGCCATCGCCTATGACCGTCGGGGATTCGGGCGGTCCGACCATCCGGCAGCCGGCTACGACTACGACACGTTTGCCGATGACTTGAACGCCGTGCTGGAAACACTCGACTTGAGAGACGTCACCCTTGTCGGATTTTCGATGGGCGGCGGTGAAGTGGCGCGCTTCATGTCACGCCATGGTGCCGATCGGATTACCAGCGTCGTGTTTGCGTCGGCAGTGACACCGTACTTGCTCAAGGGCGACAACAATCCCGATGGCGTCGACGGCGATGTCTTCACGGAGATGAAAGAAAAACTCCGCGATGAACGTCCCGCGTTCCTTGAAACATTTGGCAAGCAGTTTTTTGGCCAGGGCATGTTGTCCCATCCGGTAAGCCAGGCGACGCTTGATTCGAGTCTGGTGGTTGCCATGCAGGCATCGAAGAAAGGCACGCTCGACTGTGTGGATGCGTTCAGCAAAACCGACTTCCGTCAGGACATCTCATCTATCCGTGTCCCGACGCTCATCATCCACGGTGATGATGACAAGGTCATCCCGATCGACGCCAGCGCGCGCCGTCTGGCCAGGGAGATTCCAGGCTCGGTGCTGAAAGAATATGATGGCGCGCCACACGCCCTCGTCATCACGCACAAGGACGACTTCAATCGCGACCTCGTGTCGTTCTTGCAAGGCAGCATCTGACGGATGCGGGCACGGGGGCGATTGTCCCTTCGTGCCTATTTTTGCAGTCGGATGCCATCGACGTCATCGATTGACGCCGGCCGCGTTCGCCGGGAGGTGAACTGTGACAGGGCCGTTTGCACAATGGTACGGTCACCGTTCCTGAAGGATTTAAGTCATGAAACATCGTGTCAGCGCGGTAGTGTTGGTCATGGTGCTGGTGTGCGCGTCGTCTGTGGCATCAGCCAGGGAATATGTCCTGTCACTCAAAGGCGTTGATGTGCGCCCGGGCGAACGGATCGTTGGCCTGGAGATGCATGGAAAACATCTGACTTTGGCCAGCGTCGTGCACGTTCCAAATGGATGGAGCTTCAAAGTTGACACCGACCCAGCGGGCAACATGGACCTCTCGGGCGCGATCATCGTCGGTGCCGCGGCGCTTTCCCCAGCGGACGTCGAACAGGCGTGGTTGTTTCGCGACGCTGCGGGCGCAGTGAACGAACCGGCGGCGTTGACGGGGACCATCACAGTCACTAAAACATTCGACGACTCCCGTGAAATTCCACTCAAAACCGACATGCTGGTAGCTAAAACGGCTAGGTCGGGAGTGGCTTTAACGAACAATGCTGCGCGCTAAAGCGAGCCCCGATTTCGGCGAGCTGGACCGCCCAGACTTTCGTAGACCACTTGAAGCCATAATTTATGGCAATTGAGGAGGTCTCTATGAGTGGCAAGCGTTATACGGATCAGTTCAAGATCAAGGCAGTTCGAGAGCACGGGCGGCCGGTGCTCGACGTCGCCCAGCGGCTGGGCGTTACGAGCCACAGCCTGTATGGCTGGAAGAAGGCCTTCTCCAAGCCCACGATCGTCAAGCGTGCGGAGCTGCATCAGAGCGCCGAGGTTCGACGCCTACAGGCTGAGCTGAAGCGTGTCGCCGAGGAGCGTGACATCGCCAAGAAAGCCGCCGCGTGCTTTGCCAACGGGTAAGGGCTAAGTACGCGTTCATTTGCGATCACCTCCGTGAGTTCCGGCTGGTCGCCATGTGTCGGGCTCTTCGCGTGCATCGGAGCGGTTAGCCCCAGACCTGTCCGGCGTGGACAGCATTAGAAAGCGAACGTAGAGGCCGGACGGACGTTGAACAAACAAGGGTCTGGGCACAAACGGCAGCTAAAGTGACACCTGAGGAAACGGCGTTTCGGGCGTGGCGTTGCCGCAAAAAGAAACGGCGAAACAACGACTTATCGCTGTCTCGCCGCAGGTGTTGGTGGAGGTGGCGGGAGTCGAACCCGCGTCCGAAGGCGTTTAATCTCCAGATCTACATGCTTAGCTCACCGTTAGATCTCGTCCACCGACAGCACGGCGTGCTAAGCGCACCGGCGGACATATCTGATTGATCTAGCGTCAGGCCCACAGACGGAGAGCCTTTCAGCGGTCTCATGATAGTGACCCTACACCGCCGAGCATGAGCACAAGAGCGGGTCGGGGGTTTGGCCTTTTTTAGGGGCCGGACAGCTTAGGCGGCGAGAGCCACCGAGTTGTCACCGTAGTAGTTGTCATTGGCAACTATATGTTTTGCAGCTGGTTTAACGAGGAAAGCTACCCCCTCGGCATGCACCAGTAGATCGCACTACCCCCGTCGAAACCAGAACACCCCCGGGGAAAACGTGGTGGAACTACATCACTCAGTATATGGGCGGGGAGGGAGACCCACAATGGGCGCCGCCTGACCGTTCAGGTCAGCCCATGCGATTGTGCGAGCGCATGACGCGCTGCTTGTCGATCGCCCATTCGCGCTCCTTGTCCGTGTTGCGCTTGTCGTGCTCCTGCTTACCCTTGGCCAGGCCGATTTCGCACTTCACCTTGTTGTGCTTCCAGTACATCGCAGTGGGCACCAGCGTGTAGCCCTTCCGCTCGACCGCACCGATCAGGCGATCGATTTCCTCGCGGTGGAGCAGCAGCTTGCGGGTGCGGCGATCATTGGCGATCACATGGGTGGAAGCGCTGATCAGGGGCGGGATCTGGGCACCGACGAGGAACACCTCGCCGTGCTGGATGATCGCGTAGCAACCTTCGCCGAAATTGATCCGGCCGGCACGCAGCGACTTCAGCTCCCAGCCCTCGAGGGCCATGCCGCATTCGAAGCGCTGGTCGATGTGGTATTCGTGGCGCGCGCGCTTGTTCAGCGCGATCGTGCCGCCGCCTTCTTTTTCCGTGTCCTTCGGTTTCGCTTTTGCCATGTCCGCTAAAATCGGTCTCTCGAGTCCCTGATACAAGGCCGGCGGGTCCGTTTGCCGGCACATAAGACGAGGTCAGTTCATGATTGAAATCCGCCGCAGTGCGATCGTGCCTTTCACGCCCGCGCAGATGTTCGACCTGGTCAACGATGTGGAAGCATACCCAAAGCGCTTCGGGTGGTGTGACGCTGCCACCGTGATCGAGCGGGGTGACGATGTGCTGGTCGCCCGGCTGGATCTCAAGTTCGCCGGCATGCGGCAGAGCTTTACCACCCGTAACACGACGGTGCGGCCGGAGCGGCTGACCATGCAGTTCGTGGAGGGGCCGTTCCGCTCGCTCGATGGCTTGTTCACCTTCCAGGCCCTGGGTGACGTGGGCTGCAAGATCGCCCTGGCACTGGATTTCGACTACGCCGGCCTCGGCGGGTCCGTACTGAAGATGGGGTTTCAGCAACTCGCCAACCGGATGGTCGACGACTTCTGCGACGAGGCACGCCGCGAGTATGGCTGACCTGAACGTCGAACTGGCCTACGCGGGACCGGAAGCGCAGCGGGTAGTTCGCCTCGTCGTGCCGTCAGGGACGACCGTCTGGCAAGCCATTGAGCTGGCCCGTGCGCAACTGCCCGAAGGTGTGGCGCCCGATGCGACCCGTCTGGGCATCTTCTCGAAGAAGGTGGATGCGGATCGTGTGCTGAAGGAAGGCGACCGGGTGGAGATCTACCGGCCGCTGATCCTGGATCCGATGGAGGCCAGGCGGCGCCGCGCGAAACGCGGCGCCTGAACCTGCCGGCTTCTTACTTCTTGTCGTCCGACGAGCCGCCACCGAACACGCCACCGTCGTCCTTCTTGTCGTCAGCGCTGGTGTTCTTGTCACCCTGGGCGCCGCCGACCGGATTGGCCTTGTACTTCTCGGAGTCCTTCAGCAGCTGCTGCGCGTCCTGGGCGAAGAAATCGCCTTCGGTGCGGACCAGCGTGTCATTGTTGAAGGTCAGGGTGAGCGTACGGGTGGTCATCTTCTGGCCGCGGTGGGAGAAGGTGGACACGTAATCCCAGCGATCCTGGTCAAAAGGCGAGGTGACCGAGGGGGTGCCCAGCAGCACCAGGACCTGACGCTTGGTCATGCCCGGCTGCAGCTGGTCGACGTTTTTCTTGTCTAGCAGGTTGCCCTGCTGCACGTCGGGGGTATAGACGAGGCCACAGCCCGCGATGGCAACCGCCATCATGGCCAAACCCAGCGTGCGGATGAGCTTATGCATGCGTAGTAACGTCCGGATCGTGAAGCCTGCGATGATACACTAAGCGCCTGACGGCACCGCGAGGGGGTCTATATGGACCAGGAAACCAAAGAGCTCCGCAGGGCGGGGCTCAAAGTCACACATCCGCGCATGCGGATCCTGCAGATCTTCGAAGAGGCGGACGAACGCCACCTCACGGCTGAAGACATCTACAAGCGTCTGCTTGCGCACCAGGAGGACATCGGGCTTGCCACGGTGTATCGGGTGCTGACCCAGTTCGAAGCTGCCGGCATCGTAATGAAGCACAACTTCGAAGGTGGGCAGGCCGTCTACGAGCTGGACCGCGGCAAGCATCATGACCACATGATCGACGTTGACAGCGGGAAAGTGATCGAGTTCATCAGCGAGGAGATCGAACGCCTCCAGCACGAGATCGCCGACCGCCACGGATACGTCATCGAAGACCACAGCCTGGTGCTGTACGTGCGGCCCAAGAAGAAGCGCTGAGTCAGGCTTTCGCTCGCGGCGAGAGGGCCCCTTCGGGGGCCTTTTTCGTGGGCGTGATTCAGGCGAGGGGTGTTGGCGGCGACATTTCGGGCGCCCATAAAAAACGCCGCCGGCGGACTCCTGTCCACCGGCGGCTTGATCCGCTTCGTTGTGGAACGTGGATCGCGAGTTGCTCGCTGGATTCACGTCTGCCCACTTCGAACCGGCGAGGCCGACATCCTGTCGCCTCATCAGGTCGATCGTCCCCACGACCGACCTGGGCTCACCGTCTCTCGACGGCGGCTCCCCCACATCGATAATGGGATCGTAACGAAGTGTTCACTGACCCGGTATTGGAAAATTTCCTATGCTCATTCCGATACTTGTGCTGCGGAGCAACACGCGGAGGTGCAGTCCGACGGGCTCGGGCCGGATCCGGAAGAGGCCTCCAAGCGCGGTGATTCGGTCACTCATGCCCTGTAGTCCGCGCCCTCCGCCGTCGGTTCTTGCGGGTTTGGGGGTGGAGGGCAGGCCGGTGCCGTCGTCACGAATGTCGAGGATGGCGACCGGACCGCTGTCACGCATGCCGATGCGGAGGCGTAGGGCCATCCGGCTGGCGCCGGAGTGGCGGACGACGTTGGTCGCGCTCTCCTGGACGACGCGATAGATCGCGGTCAGCGTGTCCTCGTCCAACAGGCGGGGCTCGCCCCGCAGGTCGGTGACATAGTGGATGCCCGCAGCGGTCAGCATGTCGCGGATCGGGCCTTCGTCCAGTGCGCGCAGCAATCCGAACTCGTCGAGCACCGAGGGGCGCAGACTGTCGAGCATCTTGTGCAGCGCCTTGCGCATGTGCCCAAGGATGCCGTTGATGGATTTACCGATGTCCTCCATGCCCGCGCTGCCTAGCCGCGCCTGTGCCAGTTTCAGGTGGGTCTGGATCGCGGTGAGGTTCTGTCCGAGTTCGTCATGCAGCTCGGCGGCCATGTGTCGGCGCAGGTTTTCCTCCGCCTGCAGGTTGCCGCGGGCGGCGTCGCGCAGCTGACGGGCCAGCTGATCCAGGCGCTGGTTGGCGGCGGCGAGGTGGGTGTTCTGCTGGGCGACGCGCTCGCTGCTGCGGCGAAGCGCGTCGGTGGCTGCGCCGAGCATCAGCGTGCCGGTGCCGGCCACGGCAAGGAACAGATGGGCCGCCGCCGTGGGCGCGCCGCGGCCGATCATGTCTTCGGTGACATTCAGGCCCACGCTGGTGATGAGCATGGCCAGGCCCGCGCCACGCCAGCCATGACGGAAGGCGAAGAAGAGCACCGGTGCCAGTGACAGCACGCGGGCGAACTGCGGCTGCGGAGAATACTCGGCCAGGGTGATCAGGATGGCCAGCGAGGGCAGCATGACGAGCAGGCCGTCGAGCAGGAGCTCGGCCATGGACGACTGCGTGGGGCGCTCGCGAAAGACGAGGATCATCACCGGCACGACCAGCAGAACACCGAGGTAGTTACCGAGCAGGTCGCTGCCGAAGGTGGTGCCCAGCATCTCGACCGGCGCGGCCGGGTGCAGCGAGGCCATCATGGCGGCGTTGCCGGCGGTGGCGACCGTGGCCGTCACCATCGCCGAGAGCAGCAGGCGGGCGACGTCTTCCGGGGTGCCCAGGCTGGCGTGCAGGTGGGCGCGGCGAAGCAGCCACAGGCACGCGGCCACCATCAGGGGCTCCGGCGCGTCGCCGAGCAGAAAGCCGGCGCCGCCGATGGGCAGGCCGCTGCGCCATTCGCAGATCATGCTGCCGGCGAGTTCCGCTCCGAGGATCCAGAACCAGTTGCGGGTGCGGGTGAGTAGCAGCGCACCGAAGCGCAGGCCAAACGGCAGTACCCAGTAGGGCTGCTCGGTAGGCCAGAGCATGATCCAGATCGCCGCGTAGGCGAGCGCTAGCAGGGGACCGGCGAATCGGGAAGGCGCGTGTAGTCGCATGCCCGAATGTTACACGGCGGATGTGCCGGCCCGACGCTCGGCGTCGCCCATACGCACGCGTCGGGATTGCCTGTTACATTCTGTGCATGCCAAGAATCGCTCTTGTAGATGACCATGCCATCGTCCGTGAGGGTTTCAAGCGACTCATCGAGCTTGAACCCGATCTGGACGTCGTTGCCGAAGCCCGCAATGCCGACGAGGCTGTCGATGCGGTCACCCAGCATCGCCCCGACCTGGTGGCGGTGGATCTGTCGCTTCCCGACGGTAGCGGCCTCCCGCTGATCGAGCATCTCGCGAGCATTTCGCCCGGGATGAAGATCGTCGTGCTGAGCATGCACGACGGCGAACCTTACGTTTCCGAGGCGTTGCGTCGCGGTGCGCGCGGCTATGTGACCAAGGGTGTCGCGCCCGAGGAACTTGTCGCCGCGGTGCGTTCGGTGCTTAGCGGTGAGCAATATCTCAGTTCGGATCTGCGGCAGCGGCGCTCGGGACGGCCTTCGGCGGATCTGGATCCGTTCAGTCGTCTGACGGCGCGTGAGCGGGAGGTATTCCTCTTACTCGCGGCCGGGCGCGCGCCGAAACAGGTCGCGGCGGAACTGGGGATCGGGCAGAAGACGATTTACATCCACCGGGCGGCGGTGATGAACAAGCTCAATGCCGGGTCGGAGCTGGACCTTTATCGGATGGCTCAGGAGCGGGGGCTCATCAGGACCTGACGGTCACCCCTGAGCCCGATCCAGCATTTTCTTCGCGTGCGCCCGCGTCTCCTTCGTAATCTCGACGCCACCCAGCATGCGCGACAGCTCGTCACGACGGCCGGATGCATCCAGCGGATGGATACGCGTACGGGTCGAATCGCCGTCGCTCTCCTTGGCCACGCGCAGGTGTGAGTGACCTTGCGCCGCCACCTGCGGCAGGTGGGTGACGCAGAGTACCTGCACCTTCTCGCCCAGCGCGCGCAGCTTCTGGCCGACCACCTCGGCGACGGCACCGCCGATGCCGGTGTCCACTTCGTCGAAGATCATGCAGCCGATGTTGTCGTTGCCCAGCGTCGCGACTTCGATCGCCAGACTGATGCGGGCGAGTTCGCCACCCGAGGCCACCTTGCGCAACGGGCGTGGCGGCTGGCCGGGGTTGGCGCTGACCAGCAGTTCGCAGCGCTCGCGGCCCTGCGGATCCGGGTCGTCGCCCTCGGCCGGCTCGAGCGACACTTCGAGACGGCCACCGCCCATGCCCAGCTCACCCATCAACGCGGCCACCGTGCCGCCGAGTCGACCGGCGGCGTCGGCGCGGGCTTTCGACAGCGACGACGCCGCGTCATCCCATGCCTTGCGCAGACGATCGCGCTCGCGACCCAGACGGTCGAGCGCATCCCCGGCGCCTTCCAGTTCGGCAAGGCGCTCGCGGACTTCCTCGGCCTTGGCCGTCAGTTCCTCGATGGGCAGGCGGTAGCGGCGGGCGAGGTCGTGAAGGTGCGTGAGGTGGGTGTCCACCTCGGCGAGCCGTTCGGGATCCAGTTCGACATCCTGCGCGTAGCGGCTGAGGCCGTCGACGGCCTCGCCGACCTGAATCTGGGCGCTGTCGAGCAGCTCCAGGGTCGGGACGAGCGAGGCGTCCAGCTCGGCCAGGCGCGACACCTCGGCATGGGCGCGCAACAGGGCGCGGCCGACAGCGAATTCGCTTTCGCCGTCGAGGATTTCAACGACGCCATTGGCGCCCTCGGCCAGCCGGCCGGCATTGGCCAGCCGGCGATGCTGGGCTTCGAGGTCTTCGAGCGCGGCGGGCGCGAGGGCCCAGCGGTCGAGTTCTTCCAGTTCGTGGGCGAGCAGCTCGATCTGGCGCTCGCGGTCATCGCCGCCGGACAGCGTACGAATGCGCGCCACGGCGTCGCGCCAGGCTTTGGCCGTGTCGCGGACGCTCGTCTGCAAGACCTCGTTGCCCGCGTAGGCGTCTAGCAAAGCCATCTGATGCTGGCGCGAAAGCAGGGCCTGGTGCTCGTGCTGGCCGTGGATCTCGACGATCAGCGAGGCCAGCGCCGACATCTGGGCGAGGCTGGCCGGGCGGCCGTTGATCCAGCCGCGCGAGCTGCCTTCGGTGCGGATCACCCGACGCAGCTGGCAGGTCTCGCCATCGTCCAGTTCTTCCTGGCGGAGCCACTCGGTGGCTTCGGGCAGGCCGGTGAGGTCGAATTCGGCGGCCAGCTCGGCGCGGTCGCTGCCGGCCCGGACCATGCCGCTGTCCGCGCGGGCGCCCGCCAGCAGCATCAGGGCATCCACCAGCAGGGACTTGCCCGCGCCGGTCTCGCCGCTGACCACGGTGAGGCCCGGACCGAAGGCGATCTCGGCTTCTTCGACGACGGCGAACTGGCGGACGTAGAGCGACGTGAGCATGAGGACCAGGCGGCGGATGGAATCGCGCCGATTGTAGCGGGAGGCGAGTCGCATAAGCCGAGACTTGCAAGCGAGGCGGCGAGACCTTATTGATAGCGCGAGCTTCCAACCCCTTTCCCACACCAGCCAGGCGCATGAATCCGTTCTCCGGTCACGACATCGATGCACGAGCGCGCCGGCTGCTGCGGACCCTCATATCGCAATACCTTTCCGACGGTGAGCCGGTGGGCTCACGCACGCTGGCGCGTTCGTCCGGCCTGGAAGTGAGTCCGGCGACCATCCGCAACATCATGGCGGACCTGGAAGAAGCGGGCCTCGTGGCATCGCCCCACACCTCGGCGGGGCGTATTCCGACGCCGCGCGGCCTTCGTCTGTTCGTCGACAGCCTGCTCGAACTGAAGCCGTTGCCGCGCGACGACATGGCCCGCCTGCAGGGCGGGCTGCCACCGCATCAGACGACCACGCGCGA
The DNA here is from genome assembly GCF_900102405.1 of Dyella sp. 333MFSha. Classification (NCBI taxonomy): domain Bacteria; kingdom Pseudomonadati; phylum Pseudomonadota; class Gammaproteobacteria; order Lysobacterales; family Rhodanobacteraceae; genus Dyella; species Dyella sp. 333MFSha. The sequence goes on from NZ_FNBR01000001.1 coordinate 741,325, forward strand.
CCTGCTGGGCAATGTCTCGAACCTGCTTTCGGCGATGACCCGCTTCGCCGGCGTGGTCACGGTGCCGCGCCAGGGCGATTTCCCGCTGCGCCACATCGATTTCGTCAATCTGCCCGATGCCCGGGTCCTCGTGATCCTTGTGTTCTCGGACAACCAGGTGCAGAACCGGGTGGTTCAGCTGGCCAGGCCGCTGGACGCCACGGAGCTGGAGCAGGCGGCCAACTATCTCAACGCTCAGTTCGCCGGCTTCCGTCTGGCGGACATCCGGGCGCACCTCGCCACCGAACTGCGCGAGGCCGGGGGCGAGCTCAATCGCCAGCTGGCCAGCGTGGTGGAGCTGGCCACCGCGTCGTTCACCCCCGTCGAGGATGCGGACGACGTGCTGGTGAGCGGTCAGACCAATCTCATGGGGTACTCGGAGCTGGCCGATATCGAGCGGCTTCGCGACCTCTTCGACGCCTTCCAGCAGAAGCGCGATCTGCTTCAGCTGATGGAAATGTGCGTCCAGGCGCCCGGCGTGCGCCTGTTCATCGGCGAGGAATCCGGTTTTTCCGCCCTCGACGGGTGCAGTATCGTCACCGCTACCTACGGCACCAGCGGCCGGATGCTGGGCGCGATCGGAGTTATTGGACCGACGCGTATGGCATATGAGCGGGTGATTCCCGTGGTACAAGCCACGGCCGGACTGCTCAGTGACGCCTTGAATCGCGCCGCGGCGACCTCATAAACCGGCACGGGAGGCGGGTTTAGTATTTCCCGCGAATGTTCGGCCCTTCCCGACGGAGGGCCGTGAAGCTGACATTTGGAGTAACCATGCAGAACAACGATCCCCATGCGCCGGATCAGGCGCAGGACGGCGGTGTCGACGAGAACGGCGCACAGTCCGAGCTCGACGCGCTGAACGCCCAGCTTGCCGCGATGGAAGTCGAGCTGGCCCAGGCCCGCGAGACGGTCCTGCGCGAGAAGGCGGAGATCGAGAACCAGCGCCGCCGCATGCAGCGTGACCTCGACCAGGCCCGCCGTTTCGCCAACGAGAAGCTGCTGGGCGACCTGCTGCCGGTGTACGACGGCATCGCGCTGGGCCTGGCCAATCAGACGGCCGACGCGAAGACGCTGCGCGAGGGACTGGAAATGTCGCTGAAGCAGCTGGAGAAGGTGACCCAGGCCAACGGCCTGTCGGTCGTCGACCCGCTGCACCAGCCGTTCAACCCGGAGCATCACCAGGCGATCAGCTCGGTCGAATCGAACGAGCACGCGCCGAACACCGTGGTGGCCGTGGTGCAGAAGGGGTTCGTGCTGAACGACCGCCTGTTGCGTCCGGCTCTCGTGGCGGTGGTTCGCGACAACTGAACCAAACCCCGTCCGGCGTCGGTTTCGCGCCGCGGGGAGTCTCACCAGATATTGAATCGATGGGGCACACCCCCATTTTCCAAACCAGTCGCGGCCGCGGGGGCCGCTTAGAAATACGGAGCAACTTCAATGGCCAAGATCATCGGCATCGACCTCGGTACGACCAACTCCTGCGTCGCAGTGATGGAAGGTTCGACCGCGCGCGTTATCGAAAACGCTGAGGGCGATCGCACCACGCCGTCCATCGTCGCTTTCACCAAGGACAACGAAGTCCTGGTGGGTGCGCCGGCCAAGCGTCAGAGCGTCACCAACCCCAAGAACACCTTCTACGCGGTGAAGCGCCTCATCGGCCGCAAGTTCACCGACGCCGAAGTTCAGAAGGACCTAAAACTGGTTCCGTACGGCATCGTCGCGCACGATAACGGCGACGCATGGGTGCAGACGGCCGATGGCAAGAAGATGGCCCCGCAGGAAGTGTCCGCGAAGGTCCTCATGAAGATGAAGAAGACCGCCGAGGATTTCCTTGGCGAGGCCGTGACCGAGGCCGTCATCACCGTGCCGGCCTACTTCAACGACAGCCAGCGCCAGGCCACCAAGGACGCCGGCAAGATCGCGGGCCTCGAGGTCAAGCGCATCATCAACGAGCCTACCGCTGCCGCGCTGGCTTACGGTCTGGACAAGACCTCGACGGCCGACCGCAAGATCGCCGTGTACGATCTGGGCGGCGGCACGTTCGACGTGTCCATCATCGAAATCGCCAACGTCGACGGCGAGAAGCAGTTCGAAGTGCTCTCGACCAACGGCAACACCTTCCTCGGCGGCGAAGATTTCGACAACCGCGTCATCGATTACCTCGTGGAAGAGTTCAAGAAGGAGCAGGGCATCGACCTGCGCAAGGATCAGCTCGCCCTGCAGCGTCTGAAGGACGCCGCCGAGCGCGCCAAGATCGAGCTCTCGTCCGCGCACCAGACCGACGTCAACCTGCCGTACGTCACGGCCGATGCGACGGGTCCGAAGCATCTGAACATCAAGCTGACCCGCGCCAAGCTGGAGTCGCTGGTGGAAGACCTGGTCAAGGGCACCATCGATCCGTGCCGCACGGCGCTGAACGATGCCGGCCTGAAGATCTCCGACATCAACGAGGTGATCCTCGTCGGTGGTCAGACCCGCATGCCCAAGGTCCAGGAAGCCGTCAAGGACTTCTTCGGCAAGGAAGCGCGCAAGGACGTCAACCCGGATGAAGCCGTCGCCGTCGGCGCCGCGATTCAGGGCGGCGTGCTGGGCGGTACGGTCAAGGACGTTCTGCTGCTCGACGTGACCCCGCTGTCGCTCGGTATCGAGACGATGGGCGGCGTGATGACCAAGCTCATCGAGAAGAACACCACGGTGCCGACCAAGGCCTCGCAGACCTTCTCGACCGCCGACGACAACCAGACCGCCGTGACCGTGCACGTGCTGCAGGGCGAGCGCGAGCGTGCCAATGCGAACAAGTCGCTGGGCAAGTTCGACCTCTCCGGCATCCGTTCGGCACCGCGCGGTCAGCCGCAGATCGAAGTGACCTTCGACATCGACGCCAACGGCATCCTGCACGTGTCCGCGAAGGACAAGGACACCGGCAAGGAGCAGAAGATCGAGATCAAGGCCGGTTCGGGTCTGTCGGATGACGAAGTCGCACGCATGGTCGCCGACGCGGAAGCCAACCGCGAAGAAGACCGTAAGTTCCACGACCTGGTGCAGACGCGTAACAAGGGCGACCAGCTCGTCCATGCCACGCGCAGCCAGCTCAAGGAGCACGGCGGCAAGATCCCGGCCGAGCAGCTCGCCAGCATCGACGGCGCGGTGTCGGAACTCGAGAAGGCGCTGACCGGCGAAGACAAGGACGCCATCGAGGCGAAGATCACCAACCTGGAGCAGGTCGCTCAGGCGCTGTCCGCCGCGGCTCAGTCCAGTGGCGGCACGCAGGACACCGCGCAGCAGTCCGCACCGGGCGGCGGCTCGGCTCAGCCGGACGACGTGGTGGACGCCGAGTTCACCGAGGTCAAGGACGAGAAGAAGTAATTTCGTCCTGTAGAGCAACGGCACACCGCGGGCCCGGCGCCCGCGGTGTGACAACGGTTAACCGGTATGATCGCGTCGAAGGGAAACCTCTCGGCGCGTTCGTCCGTCCAGGGAAAGCAAGCGTGTAATGAGCAGCAAGCGCGACTACTACGAAATTCTCGGTGTCGAGCGCACCGTGACCGAGGGCGACCTCAAAACGACCTTCCGTCGCGTGGCGATGAAGTACCACCCCGACCGCAATCCGGACGATCCGACTGCGATCGAGAAGTTCAAGGAAGCCAAGGAGGCCTACGACGTACTGTCCGATGCGCAGAAGCGCGCGGCGTACGATCAGCATGGCCATGCCGCCTTCGAAGGCGGTGGCTTCGGTCGTGGCGGCGGCGCCGGTTTTGGCGACGTCGGCGATATCTTTGGCGATATCTTTGGGGACATCTTCGGCGGTGGCGGCGGACGCCAGCGTGCGCGTCGCGGTGCCGACCTGCGCTACATGATGGATCTGGATCTCGAGGAAGCCGTGTTCGGCGTCGAGAAGAAGATCGAGATTCCGACCCAGGTCAACTGCCATCACTGCAACGGTAGCGGTTCGGAAGACGGCAAGGTCTCCAAATGCAGCACCTGCGCCGGCCATGGCCGCGTGCGCATGCAGAACGGCATCTTCTCGATTCAGCAGGCTTGCCCGACCTGCCACGGCTCCGGCCAGAAGATCGACAAGCCCTGCAAGAAATGCCACGGCGAAGGCCGTCTGGAAGAAGAACGCACGCTGTCGGTGCAGATTCCGGCCGGTGTCGACAACGGCGACCGCATCCGTCTGACCGGGCAAGGCGAAGCCGGTCCGGCCGGTTCGCCGTCGGGTGATCTCTACGTGGAAGTGCGTGTGCGCGAGCACGCGATCTTCCAGCGCGATGGCAGCGATCTGTATTGCGAAGTGCCGATTCGTTTCGCTCAGGCCGCGCTCGGTACCGAACTGATGGTCCCGACGCTCGAGGGCGAAGTGGCCGTCAACGTGCCGCCCGAGACGCAGACGGGACATCAGTTCCGCATGCGCGGTCGGGGCGTGAAGTCCGTTCGCGGCGGTCGTACGGGTGACCTGGTGTGCACCGTCGTGGTCGAGACGCCGGTTCGCCTGACCAAGGAGCAGCGCGAGTTGCTTACCCAGCTCGAAGCGACGTTCGTCGGCGAAGAGGCGGCGAAGCATACGCCGCGCTCGACGACGTTCATCGATGGGGTGAAAGACTTCTGGTCCAGGGTCACTTCATGACCCGTCCCGTCCGTCTCGCCGTCAGCGGCGCATCCGGCCGGATGGGCCATGCGCTGCTCGGTCTTGTCCGCGACGACGAACGCTTCGAACTCGTTCGCGCCATCGTCTCGTCGAACTCCGCGCGTCTGGGCAAGGCGGCCTATGGCGACGTGTCGGCGCTTCGCTTCAGCGACTGGAACGACGCCTCCGACATCGACGTCGTCATCGACTTCAGCGGGCCGGAGGGTCTCGCCTCCGCGCTGGACTACTGCGAGACGAGTGGTGCGTCACTGGTGACCGGCAGTACCGGTCTCGGTCCTGAGCTGACCGAGCGTCTTTCTAAAGCATCGGAACGCATCGCCGTCCTGCATGCCGCCAATTTCAGTCTCGGTGTCGCCGTTCTGACGCGGCTTCTTCGCGAAGCCGCCGCGGCACTGCCTGGCTGGGACCTCGATATCGTCGAGGCCCATCACAACCGTAAGGAAGACGCTCCGTCGGGTACCGCGCTGGCACTGGGGCATGCCGCTGCCGCGGGGCGTGGCGCGACGCTGGATGAATTGGCCGTCTATTCGAGGGAGGGCCGTCCCGGCGCGCGTAAGGCAGGGACGATCGGCTTCGCCGTCGTACGTGGCGGCGATATCGTCGGCGAGCACCAGGCGTTGCTGATGGGGCAGGGCGAGCGTATCGAGCTGGGGCATCGCGCGACGGATCGGTCCATCTTTGCGCGCGGCGCGCTGGAGTCCGCGGCGTGGATCGCCGGGCGTGCGCCGGGGACCTGGACGATCGACGACGTGATCGCCGCAAGGGTTTGATGCTCTGCGTAAGAATCGCTCTCACCTGATCTGAGAGCACGTGTTAACATCCGCCCCGAAGTCATTGGGGAGTAGCCATCTCCGTACCCAGGAGAGTTCGCGTCAACAGACTTGGTGGCCTTGTGCCCCATGGCGCGAACGGCAGCGACGCACGCACGGTGCGTTGCCGGCCCGGCGAGACCTTTGGCCAGCGACATGCTTACCCAGGCCGGGCGAGCGGTGTCGTTGAGCCATCGGTATTTTCTCGCTCGCTCGGCCTTAGATAAAACATGCTGCTGACATGCTTTCTCTTCCTGGTTTCGGCCGGGGCCATCTATTTCGCGTGCGAATACTTCGTCAACGGCGTCGAATGGTTCGGGCGCAAGCTCAACCTCGGCGCCACCGCTACCGGTACGGTCCTCGCGGCCTTCGGTACGGCGCTTCCCGAAAGCGCGGTGACGTTCGTCGCCGTGATGTTCGGCAAGGATGCCGCGGCTAAGGACATCGGCGTCGGTGCGGCCCTCGGTGGCCCACTGGTGCTCGCGACCATCGCTTACGCCGTGGTCGGATTCGCGTTGTATGCGGAGCGTAAGCGCCTGAAGCGCCCCGACCTGCGGGTGCGTGTGGATAACCAGCGTCTCGCGCGCGATCAGTCATGGTTCCTGGCGATCTTCGTCGTGAAAGTCGGCCTGGGTCTCATCGCCTTCGCATGGAAGCCCTGGCTCGGCGTGCTTTTCCTGCTCGCGTACGTGGCCTACGTGTGGCGCGAGATGCGTGACGACAGCACGGCGCCTGAGGAGGAAGAGCTCGAGCCGCTGACCTTCCGCCCGAATGACGCCGATCCGACGATGGGCTGGATCGCGCTGCAAACCGGTCTGGCGTTGATCGTCATCGCCATCGCGTCGCGCACCTTCGTGTGGCAGCTCGAGGCCTTCGGCGAGTTCTTTCATCTTTCGCCCCACATCGTCGCACTGGTACTGAGCCCCGTGGCGACCGAGCTGCCGGAAACGGTGAACGCGCTGATCTGGGTTCGTCAGGGCAAGGAGCGGCTGGCGTTGGCCAACATCTCCGGCGCCATGATGATTCAGGCGACCATTCCGAGCTCGATGGCGTTGTTCGCCACGCCGTGGCTGTTCGATACGCCGCTGATCGTGGCCGGCGGCGTCACGATGGTGGCGGTGGTCGCGCTGTGGGCGATGTTCCGGCACGGGGCGGTGGAAGCGCGCTGGCTGATGCCGATCGGCGCGCTGTACGGCGTGTTTGCCGTGTTCGTCGGCTGGTGGTTCGGGGTGCGGTGAGGGACGGAAGACCGGCTCTGTTGGAAGCCACGCCGCCGACGAACCAGTCCGCCTCAGTCCGGATGCGAGGCATTCCGGTCGCGATCGGCACCCACCTTCCGGTCCAGCTTTCCGAAGATCTTCTTGAACACCCGCGAGAACTTGCCCCGCTTGGTCTTGCGGGCTTTCTCCTCTTCGGAGGTCAGCCAGGCGACCTGAATGACCCGGCGCTCGCCCTCATAGGGCAGGTGACCATGGAAGGAGTTCTCGGCCCGGCGGAACACGGCGAACTCCCCGTAAAGCGGCTTCAGCTCCGGCGCGACGATGTCGTCGATGTCATTGATCGAGCTGAGGAAACGCAGGCAGCCGTCGCTGGTATCCGGCCACATCGGGTTGAGGTAGATCAGCGCGGTGGCGATCTTGGACTTGCTGTCGGTGTGGATGGTGCCGTGCCGGCGGTTGAGCAGGCGGCAGATCGTGACCAGGGTGGGATAGTTCTCCAGCCCGGGAATACCGAGGTGTTTACCGATGGCGGAAGAGAACTGGCGCGAGGTCATCTGCTTGACCAGCTCGTTCACGGACGGGCCGCAGTCGCTGGCGTCGTAGGGGAAGAAGCCGGCGCTGGTGTATTGCGGGAAGTCGCGGTCCAGTTCGGATCGCGACTCGTCCGGCAGCTGGCCGTGGGCGATCATGAACGAAAAGGGCTCGTGCCGGATGTCGGTGTCGGGACGGTCCAGGCGGGCGGGGTCGAGCAGCATGCGGTGGTTCTCGGTGGTCTGGCTCGGGCGCCATTGTATCGCGTCGGACCTGTTCACCAGCGATATTCCGCCGCAGGGTCGTTCATCGTTTTGCGGTGGACAAAACGGGCCCTGGCGCCTATCATTCTTACCCGCCCAGCGACCCCTATATCCCCAAGGCCCACGAGCCGCTAAATGCAGGCTTGCGGGCTTTGCTGCACCCGAAGGCGGCCATCCCATGCGTACTCCTGCTCTGCTTGCTCTCGAAGACGGCAGCATTTTTCACGGCCACGCGGTCGGTGCCCGTGGTGAGACGATTGGTGAGGTGGTGTTCAACACCGCCATGACCGGTTATCAGGAAATCCTGACCGACCCCTCGTACTCCCGTCAGATCGTCACGCTGACCTATCCGCACATCGGCAACACCGGCACCAACGATGTCGACGTCGAAGCCGACCGCGTCCACGCGGCGGGCCTCATCGTCCGTGACGTGCCGCGCCTTGCCAGCAACTGGCGCAGCGTCGAGCCCCTGCCGCAGTATCTCGAGCGCAACGGCATCGTCGCCATCGCCGGTATCGACACGCGTCGCCTCACACGCATCCTTCGCGAGAAGGGCGCGCTGAGCGGCTGCATCGTCGCCGGCGACGCGATCGACGCCGATGCCGCCGTCGCCAAGGCGCGCGGTTTCGAAGGCCTCAATGGCATGGACCTCGCGAAGGTCGTCAGCACCACCCGGACCTATCAGTGGTCCGAGGGTGTGTACGACCTCGACAAGCAGGCGTTCTACAACGCGCCGAAGAAGTTCAGGGTCGTCGCTTACGACTTCGGTGTGAAGCAGAACATCCTGCGCCTGCTCGCCGGCCGCGGTGTCGACATCACCGTGGTGCCGGCGCAGACGCCCGCCGATGACGTGCTGGCGATGAATCCGGACGGCGTCTTCCTGGCCAATGGCCCGGGCGACCCGGCCGCGTGCGGCTACGCGATCGAAGCGACGAAGCGGATCCTCGATACGAAGATCCCGCTGTTCGGCATCTGCCTGGGGCATCAGATCCTGGCGCTGGCCGTCGGCGCGAAGACGCTGAAGATGAAGTTCGGTCACCACGGCGCCAATCATCCGGTGAAGGATCACGACACCGGCCGCGTGCTGATCAGCTCGCAGAACCACGGCTTCGCGGTGGATCCGGCCACGCTGCCGGCCAACGTGCGCGTCACCCACACCTCGCTGTTCGACGGCTCGCTGCAGGGCTTCGCCCTGACGGACCGCCCCGCGTTCTGTTTCCAGGGACACCCGGAAGCCAGCCCCGGTCCGGAGGACGTCGGTTACCTGTTCGACACGTTCATCGCCTCGATGGAAGAGCACAAGGCCAAGCGCGCGTCCTGACGCGCCGCTGGCCCTTCCGTTCATCCATCCGCTTCGTTTGCGAGAGATACCATGCCCAAGCGCACAGACATCAAGACCATCCTCGTCATCGGTGCCGGCCCGATCGTCATCGGCCAGGCCTGCGAGTTCGACTATTCCGGCGCCCAGGCCTGCAAGGCGCTGAAGGAAGAGGGTTACCGCGTCGTCCTGGTCAATTCGAACCCGGCGACGATCATGACCGACCCGGACACGGCCCACGCCGTCTACATCGAGCCGATCAACTGGCAGACGGTGGAGCGCATCATCGCCAAGGAGCGCCCCGACGCGATCCTGCCGACGATGGGCGGCCAGACCGGTCTCAACTGCGCCCTCGACCTCGCCGACAACGGCGTGCTCGAGAAATACAACGTCGAGCTGATCGGCGCGTCGCGCGAAGCCATCCGCATGGCGGAAGACCGCAACCTGTTCCGCATCGCCATGGCCGAGATCGGTCTGGAGTGCCCGAAGGCCGAGGTCGCCCGCTCGATGGAACAGGCGCTGGAAATCCAGGCCACGGTCGGCTTCCCGACCATCATCCGCCCCAGCTTCACGCTGGGTGGTTCGGGTGGCGGCATCGCATACAACAAGGAAGAATTCGTCGAGATCGTCGGCCGCGGCCTCGAACTCTCGCCCGTGCACGAAGTGCTGGTCGAAGAGTCGGTGCTTGGCTGGAAGGAATTCGAGATGGAAGTGGTCCGCGACAAGGCGGACAACTGCATCATCGTCTGCTCGATCGAAAACTTCGATCCGATGGGCGTGCACACGGGCGACTCGATCACCGTCGCGCCGGCACAGACGCTGACCGACAAGGAATACCAGCGCCTGCGTAACGCCTCCATCGCGGTGCTGCGCAAGATCGGTGTGGACACCGGCGGCTCCAACGTGCAGTTCGGTATCAACGCCGAAGACGGCCGCGTGGTCGTCATCGAGATGAACCCGCGCGTGTCGCGTTCGTCGGCACTGGCCTCCAAGGCCACCGGCTTTCCGATCGCCAAGGTCGCCGCCAAGCTCGCTGTCGGTTACACGCTGGACGAACTGAAGAACGACATCACCGGCGGTCTCACCCCGGCCTCGTTCGAGCCGTCCATCGATTACGTCGTCACCAAGATTCCGCGCTTCGCTTTCGAGAAGTTCCCGGCCGCCGACGCGCGCCTCACCACCCAGATGAAATCGGTGGGCGAGGTGATGGCGATGGGTCGTACCTTCACCGAGTCGATGCAGAAGGCTCTGCGTGGCCTCGAGATCGGCAAGACCGGCCTCAACCCGACCGGCCTGGACATCGGTAGCGAAGAAGGTTTCCAGACGCTCAAGCGCGAACTGCGCGAGCCGCGTCCGGACCGCGTGTTCCACGTGGCCGATGCCTTCCGCGCCGGCCTGTCGCTGGAAGAGGTTTATGCGCTGACCCGTATCGATCCGTGGTTCCTGGCCGCGTTCGAAGACATTGTGATGACCGAAGGCGAAGTGCAGCGCCAGGGCCTGACCGCGCTGGACGAACCGCGCATGCGCGAGCTCAAGCGCATGGGCTTCTCCGATGCGCGTCTGGCCGAGCTGGTCGACACCAACGAAGCCGCCGTGCGTCACGTGCGTCGTACGCTGGGCGTCCGCCCGGTCTACAAGCGCGTCGACTCCTGCGCCGCCGAGTTCGCCACCACCACCGCGTACATGTATTCCACGTACGAGGAAGAGTGCGAGGCCAACCCGACCAACCGCGACAAGATCATCGTGCTGGGCGGCGGTCCGAACCGCATCGGCCAGGGTATCGAGTTCGACTACTGCTGCGTGCACGCGGCGCTCGCGCTGCGCGAGGATGGTTTCGAAACCATCATGGTCAACTGCAACCCGGAAACCGTCTCGACCGACTACGACACCTCCGACCGCCTGTATTTCGAGCCGCTGACGCTCGAAGACGTGCTGGAGATCGTCGACCTCGAGAAGCCCAAGGGCGTCATCGTGCAGTACGGCGGTCAGACCCCGCTCAAGCTGGCGCGTGCGCTCGAAGCCGCCGGCGTGCCGGTCATCGGTACCTCGGCAGAGTCGATCGACCTGGCGGAAGACCGTGAGCGCTTCCAGCAGCTCATCGAGAAGCTCAAGCTCAAGCAGCCGCCGAACCGCACCGCGCGCAACGCCGACGAAGCGCTGGCGCTGGCCCGTGAGATCGGTTATCCGCTGGTGGTCCGCCCGAGCTACGTGCTCGGTGGTCGCGCCATGGAAATCGTCTACGCCGACGCCGACCTCTCGCGCTATATCCGCGACGCCGTGCAGGTGTCCAACGATTCGCCGGTACTGCTCGACCGTTTCCTCGATCATGCCGTGGAAGTGGACGTCGACATCGTCGCCGATGCCGAAGGCAACGTGCTGATCGGCGGCATCATGGAGCACATCGAAGAGGCCGGCGTGCATTCCGGCGACTCGTCGTGCTCGCTGCCGCCGTACTCCCTCTCGCAGGAAGTGCAGGACGAAATGCGCCGCCAGGTCACCGAGCTGGCGCGTGAGCTGAAGGTCATCGGCCTGATGAACACGCAGTTCGCGATCCAGGGTGACGAGGTGTTCATCCTCGAGGTGAACCCGCGCGCTTCGCGTACGGTGCCGTTCGTCTGCAAGGCCACCGGCATGTCGCTGGCGAAGATCGCCGCGCGCGCCATGGCCGGCCGTACGCTCGCCGACCAGGGCGCGACGAAGGAAATCATCCCGTCGTACTACTCGGTCAAGGAAGCCATCTTCCCGTTCCTGAAGTTCCAGAACGTCGACCCGATCCTCGGGCCGGAGATGCGTTCCACGGGTGAGGTGATGGGTGTGGGTCGCACCTTCGGCGCCGCGTTCGCACGCGGTCACGAGGCGGCCGGCATCAAGGCGCCGCCGAAGGGCAAGGTCTTCATGTCGGTACGCGATGCCGACAAGGAGCGCCTGCTGCCCATCGCGCAGGATGTCACCGCACGCGGTTACGTCGTCGTGGCCACGGCCGGTACCGCGTCGTTCCTCGAGGGTCATGGCGTGAAGTGCGAGCGCATCAACAAGGTGCTCGAGGGCCGTCCGCACATCGTCGACCTGATCAAGAACGGCGAAGTCGTCTATATCGTCAACACGACGGAAGGCAAGCAGGCCATCTCGGATTCGTTCTCGATCCGTCGCGAAGCGCTGCAGCAGCGCGTCACGTACTCCACCACCGTGGCCGGCGCGCGTGCCCTCGTGCATTCGCTCGACTTCCACGCCGATGGTGAAGTGAACAGCCTGCAGGACCTGCACAAGGAGCTGAACGCATGAGCCCGACCCGTCCGCCCATGACCGCCATCGGTGCCGACCGTCTTCGTGACGAACTCGAGTACCTCAAGCGCGTGAAGCGTCCCGAGATCGTCGCCGCCGTGGCGGAAGCGCGTGCGCATGGCGATCTGAAGGAAAACGCCGAGTATCACGCCGCACGTGAGATGCACGGCTTCAACGAAGGCCGTATCAACGAGCTGGAAGCGGCGCTGTCCAACTCCGAAATCATCGATACGGAGCGCCTCACGGTGGGCTCGCGCATCGTGTTCGGTGCCATCGTCGAACTGATCGACCTCGATAACGATACGGAAGTGACGTATCAGATCGTTGGCGACCTGGAAGCCGACATCAAGAAGAACCTGATCGCGGTGTCGTCGCCGATCGCGCGTGCGCTGATCGGCAAGAGCGAAGGCGACGAGTTCGACTTCGTCGCGCCGAATGGCACGAAGACGTATGAGATCAAGGGTGTGCGTTACAAGTAATTTGTGCGTTTGCCCGCGGTCGAAAACGCCCCTTTGTCGGGGCGTTTTTTTGCGGCATACATGGGGCGGTGCTGCGGGCTCGGCTTGCGCCATCGCGTCTTGCTTTGTCGCGGTGTGTTGTGTCGCGTTGGAGAGCCGGCGGGGGTGACCCTCGCGGCCACGCCTGCGGCGACCCCTCAAGGAAAGGCGGCTACCGCCGCCGTGTATCAATGGCCTTCGGCCGGGTCGGGCTTCGCCTGGGGGTTTTCGAGTCGGCTGTCCCTGCCTCCCCGAAAACGGCCGGTCATCCCTGACCGGCCCCGC